>CANRDI010000001.1 GCA_947629335.1 uncultured Clostridia bacterium
GTATGTGGATTTCGAGCCTATGGGCGCGAATATGGGTCTTCTTCCGCCGCTTGACGCGGATCTGAATGTGAAGCTCGGTAAACAGGAGAAATATGAGGCGCTTGCACAAAGGGCAATATCTGATTTGGACAAACTTATCGGGATATAAGGAGAAATTTGATGAAAATAGTAATAGACGGCTTCGGCGGCGACAATGCGCCGGACGAGGTGCTTAAAGGCTCGGCGCTCGCGGTAAAGGAACTTGGGATTGAAGTTATAGTTACGGGCGATGTTAAAGTCCTTGAAGAAAGGACAAAGGCATTAGGACTTTCACAGCAGGGGATAACGTTTGCCCCCGCACAGGGTGTTATAACCACCGAGGACAACCCAAAGTCCATATTGAAAGAGAAAGCGGGAACGTCAATGGGCGTCGCTTTCAATATCCTCGCCGAAGGCAAAGCCGACGCGGCTATTTCAGCAGGAAGCACTGCGTCTATCGTTATCGGTGGGACAATGATCGAAAAACGCATAAAGGGCGTAAAGAGAACGGCTCTTGTGCCGCTTATGCCGTGCCTCGGAGGAGTGAGATACTGCGTGCTTGACGGAGGGGCAAATTTAGACTGCCGTCCGGAGATGCTGCTCCAGTTTGCGATAATGGGAAGCTGTTTTATGAAAGCAACAATGGATATAGAAGATCCGCGCGTGGGCTTGCTCAATATCGGCACTGAGGACGAAAAGGGCAGAGAGCTTGAACACGAAACAAAATTACTTCTTGAAAAAGCTCCGATAAATTTCGTCGGATATGTAGAAGCGCGCGAAGTTCCGCTCGGCGCGGTAGATGTGCTTGTAACGGACGGATTTACGGGAAATGTATTCTTGAAAGCCTGCGAGGGAATGGGCGCGCTTATGAAAACGGCGCTTAAAAACATTTTTTACGCGAATTTAAAGACAAAGATCGGCGCGCTTTGTGTAAAAGACCGACTTAATGATTTCATAGCGCAAATGGACTATAAAACCATAGGCGGATCGCCGCTTCTGGGTACGGCAAAACCTGTTTTCAAAGCGCACGGCGCTTCGGACGAGCTTGCTTTTCTCGGAGCATTCCGTCAGGCAAAGCTCTTTGTCGAGCATAACGCGATCGACGAAATGACTAAAGCAATAGCAAGTCTTCATATCGAGGAGGCTTCGGAAAATGCCTGAACGAAATGCAATCGAACAAAAAGCATCTGAATGGAAACCAACCGAACGGAAACCAATTGAACCAAAAGCAACCGAACGGAAACCAATTGAACCAAAACAAACCGAACGGAAAGCAACAGAACGGAAATCATCAGAATGGAAAACGAGCGGACGTAAAATGTCCAAACGCAAATCCGCAGGACGGATAATGCCGAAAAAGAAAAAGCCCGAACGGAAAATGCCCGAACTAAAAACTCCCAAACAAAATGCCGAGCTAAAATCGACGGAAAATGAGAGCCTTAAAGATCTTGAAGAAAAAATCGGCTACAAGTTTAAAAGGCGCGAGCTTTTGAAAATGGCAATGACGCATTCGAGCTATTCCGGAGGAAAAAAACGCGGAAGCAACGAGCGTCTCGAATTCCTCGGCGACAGCGTTTTACAGGTAACTGTTTCACAGTTTTTGTACATGAATATGACGACAGTTCCCGAAGGCGGTCTTACAAAGCTCCGTGCGTCAATTGTCTGCGAAAATTCGCTCTATGAGTTTTCAAAAAGGATCTCGCTCGGAAACTACATACTTCTCGGAAAAGGCGAGGAGATGACGGGCGGGCGCGACAGACGCTCTATTTTGGCGGACGCATTTGAGGCGATGATAGCGGCGGTCTATATAGACGGCGGATTAAATGCGGCGATGGATGTGATAATGCGGTTTATGCCGTCGATAGACGCGCTGAGGTCGGGAAAGGTAAGGCTCGGAGATTATAAAACAATCTTACAGGAGATAATACAGAAAAACCCCGAAGAGAAAATTTCGTACGAGGTCGAGGAGACTTCGGGAAAACAGCACAAAAAAGTATTTTTTGCAAACGTTATGCTTAACGGTCAGACCATAGGCAGCGGAAGCGGATTTTCAAAAAAAGAAGCCGAACAGGAGGCTGCGAAAGAAGCTATCCTGCTTATGGGCTATGATATAGGATAAATTGCACTCGGATATGAAGAAAACAAACGTCAGCATTTTTATTCCGCATATAGGCTGTCCTCATTTGTGCAGTTTCTGCGATCAGAAAAGTATTTCTGGTGCGGTAAAAGCGCCTTCGGCAAGCGAGGTGCGGGATGTACTGAACGAGCAGGCGGAGCATTTGCTGAAAAATAATATTTCTGCTGAAATAGCGTTTTTCGGCGGGAGCTTTACCGCGATAGAACGCGGGTATATGGAGAGCCTTCTTGACGCCGCGAAAAGCGCGGTAGATAAATTTCCCGCTTATACGGGAATACGCTGTTCTACAAGACCCGACTGTATAAGCGAGGAAATTATAGACATACTTAAACGCTATGGAGTTACGGCGGTAGAGCTTGGCGCTCAGTCAATGAACGACGAAGTTCTTAAAGCAAACGAGCGCGGACATACGGCTGATGACGTGAGAAATGCCTCAAATCTCATAAAAAGCTCAGGTATTGAACTCGGACTTCAGATGATGACGGGGCTTTATCGTGATACTCCAGAAAATTGCCTTTATACTGCCGACGAATTTATAAAATTAAGTCCTAAAACCGTCAGGATATACCCGACGGTGATACTCAAAAACACCAAACTCGGCAAACTCTTTGAGAGCGGGGAATTTAAATCGTTTTCGTTTGAGGAAACAGTTGAGTTGTGCGCAAAATTGCTCAGAAAATTCACCGAAAAGGGCTTTCGCGTAATTCGCTTGGGACTTCACGCAAGTGCCGATGTAGAGCGCGATATGCTGGGGGGAACGTATCACCCCGCGCTTCGTGAGATAGTTGAAAGCAGGATCTTTTTGGAAGATCTGCAAATGCGCCTTTTTGATATGGAAAAGGGAAAATATACCGTTTATACCGACCCTAAAAATATCTCAAAGGCTGTAGGACAAAAGAAAAGCAATATAAACGCGCTTGCAGAGCTGGGTTATGAAATCAAGTTCAGACCTATGACGGGCGAGTATATTTTAATTGTATAAAAGGAAGATAAATGTTTTTTAAAACACTGAAAATACAAGGATTTAAGTCCTTTGCGGACAAAACGGTGCTTTCATTCGACGCAAAAACGACGGCTGTCGTCGGAAGCAACGGAAACGGAAAAAGCAATATTTCTGACGCGCTGCGCTGGGTAATGGGAGAGCAGGGCGCGAAAACTCTGCGCGGAGAAAAAATGGAGGACGTTATCTTCCACGGAACCGTCGAGAGAAAGCCTATGGGTTTTGCGAGCGTTTCGCTTGTTATCGACAACAGCGACCGCACGCTCAATGTGGACGATAACGAGGTAGAAATATCGAGAAAGCTCTACAGAACTGGCGAGAGCGAATATTCGATAAACGGAAAGAAAACGCGCCTTAAAGATATTCAAGAATTGCTCATGGGAACGGGACTTGGGCGCGATGGCTATTCAATAATCGGACAGGGCAGGGTCGCGGAGATCGTAAACTCCCGCGATACCCAGCGCCGGGAGATATTTGAAGAAGCGGCGGGAGTTTCGCTTTTCCTGCACAAAAAAGAGGACGCCGAAAAACAGCTTGCTCAGGCGGCGGAAAATATCACCCGCCAGCACGACTTGATACGCGCGGACGAGGAAAGACTTCCGATACTGAAAAAACAGTCGGAAAAAGCGGCGCTTGCGTCAGAGCTTATGACGCAGAAAAAGGAGCTTGAGATCTCAGTGAGCGTCGCAAGGCTAAAGGAAAAACGCGCCGAGCTTCAAAAACTTTCGGATGACATACTGCTGAACAAAAGCGAATGTGAGCATTACGACCGCGATATAGAAAAATCGGAAAAAGAGATTGAAGAACTTGCAAATGAAAAACTTTCGGCAAACGCCGCGCTTGACCGTATAAGAAACGAGATAAAAAGCGCGGGCGACATTCTCTCCGAAAAAAACGCGGCAATAAAGGTTGCGGAAAACGACCTCGGACATAACGAAAAGCGCAGAGCCGAGCTTAAAGAACAGCTCGAAAAGGCTCAGCAGAGCGATTTCGCATTTGATAAGCAGATTGGGGAAATAAACGAGAGAATAGACGAAAAAAACAAAAGCGCCGAAAACTTCGATATTAAGATATCCGAAGCGCAGCAAAAGCTCGACGAAATGTCAAAAGCAAATTCGTCGTCGGGAGAAGAATTTTCCGCGCTTGAAAGTGAGCTTGCCGCGGCATACCGCGAAAAGACCGAATATTCGCTTTTGATATCCCAATCGAATTTGTCGCTCGAAGAATCCGAAAAACAGAGATCCGCCTTTATAAATGCCCGCTCTGATTCGGAGAATAAAATATCAGAATACAGCGAAGAACTTTCAAAGGCAAAGAAAAGATCGTCGGAAATTGCAGAAGAAAAAGCGACAGCCGAAAACAGGCTCGGAGGAATGGAAAAGCTCTCAGAGGGCAGGAAAAAGCGCCTTGAAAGCGCGCGCGCCGCTCTTGACAGCTCCGTCGCTGCGCTCGGCGAAAAACAACAGCGCTATAAAGTCCTTTCCGACATCGAAAAGAGCAAAGAAGGCTATTTCCGCTCGGTAAAAGAAGTAATAAGCGCAGGCGAGCAGGGCAGACTTTCCGGGATACACGGAATAGTCGCGGACGTTATAACTGTTCCGAAAAAATATATCACCGCCGTAGAAACTGTCTTACAGCCCGTAATGCAGAACATTATTGTAGACAACGAGCAGACCGCGAACCGCTGTATACTGTTTTTAAAAGAAACAAATGCGGGCAGAGCTACTTTTTATCCGCTTACGTCAATTAAAAGCAGAAGTCTTAACGAGCAGAATTTGCGCTCGGAGAGCGGCTTTGAGGGAATAGCGAGCGAGCTTGTCGGATTTGACGACACTTATCGTAATATAATCGGAAATCTCCTTGGAACAACGGTCGTTGTTGACGACATTTCAACAGCTACCGTAATAGGAAAGAAATACGGTTATAGGTTCAGGATAGTCACCCTCGACGGTCAGGTCGTAAATGCAGGCGGTTCTTTTACAGGTGGTTCGCAGATAAGCAGAGGCGGCATTATTTCGAGAAAACAGGAGACCGACGAGCTTTATTCCGAGATAAAGACCCTGCGTGAAGGGGAAAAAGCAAAACGCGACGAGTTTGAAAAATGCCGCGCGGAATATGCGAAATTTTCCATTGAACTTGAGGGTATGCAGGATAAGATACGCGAACTTGAACGCGAGGACATAAGCGTCGGCGCGGAGATCTCCCGCCTTTCGGGACTTATAGAACAGCTTTCCGAGCAGAAGAGATCGTCCGATCTGACCTTAAAACAGTTTGACGAGCAAATCTCTCGCCTTGATGAAACAATAAGCGGCGCAAAAGCAAAGACCGACGATATTTCAAAGAAAATAGAAAAGCTCGAAGCAGAGCATACCGTCCTGTCCGAACAGCGCGGAGAAGCTGAAAACAGGATAAAATCGCTGTATGACAGCATAAGCGCACTGAATATGGAAAAAATGTCGGCAATAAAGGATATAGACGCGCTCAAAGCGCAGATAAAGAATATCGAAGAAAACCGCCGAACGCTTTTAGAAAACAGCGGCGGATTTCAGAGCGCAATGACCGCTTTAGACAGTTCCGACCGTGAGATACGCGAAAATATCGAGCGCTTGAAGCGCGAAATCTCGGCGCAGAGCGGCGAACTCACGGAAAAGAATGCCGAGATAGAAAGCTATGTAAAAGAGACAGAAGAGCTTGAACGGAAAATAAACGAACTTCATAAAAGCATAAACGAGCTGAACCGCGGCAAGGAAAAGTTTACGGGAGCAGCCGCGCGCCTTGAAGAGCGAAAGACCTCATCTCAAAAAGAATACGACAGGATAGTTGCGCTTTTGTTCGACAGCTACGAGCTTACCGTTTCACAGGCTGAACAGGAGGCGAAGCTTCCCGACGACCTTTTTGCCGCGGAAGCTGAGCTAAAGGAACTTACGAAAAAAATTACCGACCTTGGAAGCGTCAATATGGCGTCAATCGAGGAATACCGCGAGGTTTCCGCGCGCTATGAGTTTCAGTCTGCACAGCTTAGGGATATCGAAAGCTCAAAGCGCGACCTCGAAAAACTTATAGAACAGCTCACCGCAGACATAAAAACGCGCTTTCTCGACAGTTTCAACGACATCAACCGCCATTTCAAAAACATCTTCACACAGATATTCGGTCCGGGTTCTCATGCGGAGCTTGAACTGACAGATCCCGACGATGTGCTTAATTCCGGCATAGAAATAAAAGCCGCGCCTCCGGGAAAAGTCATAAAAAATCTTATTTCGCTTTCGGGCGGCGAGCAGACAATGGTCGCAATAACTATCTACTTCGCAATTCTTATGCACCGTCCGACACCGTTTTGTATGCTCGACGAGGTAGACGCGGCGCTCGACGAGGTAAATGTCGAAAAGTATATACATTATCTCAACCAGTTCAGCCGCACGACCCAGCTTATGGTAATAACCCACCGCCGCGGAACTATCGAGGGATGTTCGGTATTATACGGCGTATTTATGCAGGAAAAGGGCGTTTCCAGACTGTTGAGGCAGGAGCTTAGCGACGAGCTTTCAGACGAGCTGAACGAAATAATAAAATAGCGTTTTTGAGGAGTATTTATGGGTTTATTTGATAAGTGGAAAAAACGAAACGAAAAAGCCGAAGAGGAAAGCCGCGAGCGGCTTGCGTTTCTCGAAAAACTTTCGAGCGGATCGCCGATATTTACCGACCATGAGTCCGATATCGAGTTCCAGAAGGAGTATGAAAAGGAGCTTGAAGAGTCCAAAAGCAAGATCCGCGAGGGACTTCGCAAGACAAAGGACGGCTTTGTCAGCAAGATAGAGCAGATAATCAATTCGTTTACGAAAATTGACGAGGAATTTTTTGACGAACTTGAAGAAACGCTTATACTTTCCGACATAGGCGCGCAGACAAGTGCCGAGATCTGCGAGGAACTGAGAAACCGCGTGAAGAAAACAGGCACGACCGAGCCTTCCGAGGTAAAACAGCTTTTAAAGGATATAATTTCCGAGATTTTGACAGGAGGAAACGATCTTAATTTAAGCACAAAGCCCTCCGTTATTATGGTCATCGGTGTAAACGGCGCGGGAAAGACGACTACTATAGGTAAAATGGCGGCAAAATTCAAGGCGAACGGAAAGAAAGTTATTGTTGCGGCAGCGGATACATTCAGAGCCGCGGCTATAGACCAGTTGAACGTATGGACAGACCGCGCGGGAGTTGATATTGTAAAACATTCCGAGGGCAGTGACCCTGCGGCGGTTGTTTTCGACGCTATTTCCGCCGCAAAGGCAAGAGGCGCGGATATCGTGCTTTGCGATACGGCGGGCAGACTTCATAACAAGAAAAACTTAATGGAAGAACTGAAAAAAATTGCCCGCGTCATTAACCGAGAGCTTCCCGAAGCAAGCATTGAAACGCTTTTGGTGCTTGACGCGACGACGGGACAAAACGCCGTAAATCAGGCGCGCCTTTTCAGCGAAAGCGCGGATATTACGGGAATAATCCTCACAAAACTCGACGGAACAGCTAAGGGCGGAATTATAATCCCGATAAGGAATGAGCTTGACTTGCCCGTAAAACTTGTGGGAGTAGGCGAAAAGATAGACGATCTACAGCCGTTTATACCGGAGGCGTATGTTGACGCGCTTTTTGAGTGATTGACAGACGGACGGAAATATGTTATAATTAAAATGACATATTGGTATAGGCTTGACAGTGTACGGCTTTGGTACAGCTTTCGGCGGCAGGTTTAGAGAGTTTTAGGACTTGACGGCTTTTTGTAAGCATTTCGGCGGATACCGCCTTTGGCTGTTCATAATTGTACACGGTCAATTATCAACTCTTAACAGCGTTTGAAGAAAGGAATCATATGAGTAAAAACAACAGTGGCGACAAACCCCGAAGTAAGCTGATTATTGCCTCGAACAATGCGGGGAAAATTCGAGAATTTCGTGAGCTTTTATCTCCGTTCGGATTTGAGGTCTTGTCAATGAAGGACGCGGGATTTGACAGGGAGATAGTCGAGGACGGCGAAACCTTTGAGGAAAACGCACATATAAAGGCAAAAGCCGTCTATGAAGCTCTGAGACTTCCGACCATAGCCGACGACAGCGGTCTGGAAATAGACTTTCTCGGCGGCTCGCCGGGCGTTTATTCCGCAAGATACGCGGGCGAAAATGCGTCGGACAAAGAGCGCTGTGCAAAGGTATTGGAGGAAATGCACGGAGTTGCAAAAGAACTTCGTGACGCAAGATTTGTCTGCTCGATATATTTCATATTCGACGACGAAAACGAATATTCCGTGCGCGGCGAGGTCTGCGGCTATATAGGCGATGAGCCTGTCGGAAAGAACGGTTTCGGCTACGATCCCATTTTTATGCTCGACGAAGATGAAAGTATGGCGACAATAAGCGAAAGTGAAAAAAATAAGATAAGCCACCGCGCAAAGGCGTTTGAAAGGCTTTCGGACATTTTAAAGGAGAAGTTTTCATAATGCTCAGCAGTAAACAGCGCGCAAATCTGCGCTCACAGGCTATGCAGCTTTCGCCGATATTCTATATCGGAAAGCTCGGTATAACAGACGAGATAGTAAACCAGCTCGAAAACGCGATAAACGCGCGCGAGCTTATCAAAATAGGCGTGCAGGAAGCGTGCGATTATGACGCACGCGAAGCCGCCGATATAATAGCGCCGAAACTCTCGGCAGAGGTTGTTTCCGTTATCGGGCGGAAGTTTGTGCTGTTCAGGAGAAGCAAAGATCCTAAAAAGCAGGTGATCGAGTTTGATTAACAAAACAGGAATTTTCGGCGGCGCATTCAATCCTGTCCACAACGGTCACGTTCATCTTGCCAAAGAAGCCGTTTCACAGCTTAAACTCCGCAGACTTCTGATAATTCCGACATACGAAAGTCCTCATAAGACCGTAAAGCTGCTGCCGTTCGAGCAGAGAGCCGAGATGTGCAGACTCGCGTTTTCGGGCATGGAAGATGGCTATACACATGGAAGATGTAATGTTGAAATAAGCGACATCGAGCGGCAAATGGGCGGCGTGAGCTATACGATAAACACTTTAAGAGAGCTTAAACGGCAGTATCCCGACGAGCGTTTCTATCTGATAATAGGCGGGGATATGCTGTATTCGTTTACAGAATGGTATAAATACGAATCGATCTTGAAAGAGTGTACGGTGTGCGCCGCGGCAAGGGGCGGCGACAATTTCGCGGATATGCTTGAATTTGCAAACGAAGTCGGAAGAATAAAGGTCATGCCGACAGAAGTCGTTGACGTAAGTTCTACTCAGATACGCGAAAAAATCAAGAACAATGAAAGCGTTTCGGAGCTTGTGCCGCAGAATGTTGAAAAATACATTTCAGACAACAATTTGTTTAAATAACTTAAACGGGGACAAATGAAATGAGCAGGTATGAGGAATTTGACGATTATGAAAAGCTGATAAAGGATAAGCTGTCAAAAAAACGCTTTGTTCACAGCATAAACGTCGCGGAGGAATGTTATGCTCTTGCAAAGCACTATGGAGCTGACGAAAAACGCAGCTATCTTGCGGGGCTTTTACACGATATAATGAAAGAAGAAGAACCCGAAAAACAGCTTAAATATACAGCGGAGAGCGGACTTTCTCCCGATCCTGCGGAAATTGCCGCGAAACAGCTCCGCCACGGTATCGCAGGGGCGTATTATGTCCGTGAAAAGCTCGGAATAGACGACGAAGAGATAATAAGCGCCATACGCTATCATACTGTTGGCTGCGCGAGAATGACGCTTATAGAAAAAATCGTGTACTTGGGAGATATGATTTCCGCAGAGCGCGATTATAAGGGAATTGAAAAAATGCGCGAATATTGCTATAAGGATATAGACCTTGCGATGTCGGTGGCGCTTATCTATCAGATACAGAGCGTGTGCGGGAAATGCGGTCATATACCCGTTTCGACATACGAGGCGTATAACTATTATCTGAAATTCAATAAAGAAAGGGAAACTCTATGACAGATATACAAGAACTCGAAATAATCGTAAAAGCGCTTTCCGAAAAGAAAGCCGAAAAGCTGACGGCATTAAAGGTCGAGGACATAACGAGCCTCGCAAATTATTTTGTTATCGCGGGAGCGTCAAGCACTACACAGGCAAAAGCTCTCGCGGATTATGTCGAATTTAAGCTCGGCGAAAAGGATATAAAGCCGAAAAATATCGAAGGAACAGGCGCGGCGGGCTGGATAGTATTAGATTATATAGACGTTGTGGTCCATATTTTCACCGAAGAACAGCGCGATTTTTACCGTCTTGAAAACCTTTGGGCGGACGGGAAGATCGTGGATATTTCCGCGTGGGAATAATAGAACAGGCTGTCGATAAAGCCTCGTCTGCGTTGTAGCGTTTTCCGCCAAAGGCGGATAATGCGGCGTTTTAATGCAGCAGCCATAAAGGATAGTTGCATTGTCGTTTCGGCGTTTTTCGAGAAGCGCATAATGCGTGCATACAGGAGTTTTCTCAACAGCCTGAGTTTTGATTTTTATACAGAATGATAGAATTTATCCGCTAAAAAATTGCGGTTGAATTTGGATAAAGTTGCCAAAAACAAAAAAACTTGAAAATTTTGTGAAAATTCTATTGACAAACATTATCGGATAGTGTATAATAATGTATATACTGTTTGATGAGAGTATAAGCCTGTGCCGTTTGGCAAGGGGAGGGAAATTATAGATGGCAGAAATTCGTCTTGGCAAAAATGAGTCGCTCGAAACCGCGCTCAAGCGTTTCAAGCGTTCATGCGCAAGGGACGGCGTTCTTGCTGAAGTTCGTAAAAGAGAGCATTACGAAAAGCCTTCGGTAAAACGTAAAAAGAAGTCCGAAGCTGCTCGTAAGCGCAAGTTCTGATCTCTGATATCGGAACTGAGCGGAAAACTAAGAAAACGGTTAAAGCGGGCATTTTGTCCGCTTTAATTGGATTTTGGAGGAAAAATGAAAACGTACCGTGTGGGGAATTGGGGCGTCGATGTTCCCGAAGATTGGGTACACGAAAAGGACGAAAAAGGCGATGATAAGTTTTATCCGCCGAATGATACAACTACACTGTACGCGCTTGATTTCACTGCTGATAGAAAAGGTGTTCCCGCGCCCGCAAAGATACATGAGGATTTTTTTGCAAAGAATTTGGTAAGATTTGACACCGGGGAGATACCGCTCGAAGTTGGAGAGGGCTTTGGCGTGAGGGCGTTTTATTACGCGGGTAAAAAGGGCGTTTATTGCATCTCGGCGGGGGTGTTTACCGCGGGAAATCTGCTTGTGCTTAACATTTCCTCAGAAAATGAGGATACGGTCTACAGGGTCGCGGAACAGTTTTCCGCTGTGAAATTTTACGGAGAAAACAATGCTGTTTAAACCTACGTTCTGGCTGAAAAGCGTGCTTGCGATAGATGAAGAGTTTTTGAAAAAAAACGGCGTGAAAGCGCTTGTCCTCGATATGGACAACACCCTCTCAATGCATGGCGACCCTAAAGCCGAGGCAGGCGTCGAGGATTGGCTTGACAAAATGAGAAAACTCGGCATAAAAATGCGCGTTGTTTCAAACAACACCATAAAGCGCGTAAAGCCGCTTGCAAATGCGCTTGGGCTTGATTTCACCGCAAACGGAGCAAAGCCGCTTACGTTCGGAGTAAACCGAGCTGTAAAGGCAATGGGCGCAAAAAAAGCGGAAACGCTCGTGATAGGCGACCAGATATTTACCGATATTTTGGCGGGGAATTTTGCGGGAATACGAACGGTTTTGGTAGAGCCGTTCCACCTTGAAAACAAGTGGACATTCAAATTTAAACGAAAGATAGAAAGCCTTGTGTTTAAGAGGGATTATTCAGATTTGGAGTTGAAATAGATGATAACATTCGGACCGGGAGGAAACTCGATAAGTTTCGGAAAACGCAAATTTCCCGAAGATTTGCCCGATTATCTCGGCGGTATGGGCCTTAACGGCTATGAGATTGAGTGCGGCAGAGGCGTGAGGATTGCCGAAAGCGTTTTGGAAAAACTTCCGAAAACAGCAAAGGAAAACGGAATATATCTTTCGCTCCATGCGCCGTATTTCATCTCGCTTTCGGGAGTTGTCGAGGAAACGCGCCTAAAAAGTGTGGAGTATATTTTACAGTCCGCGAGGGCAGCAAAAGCTGTCGGGGCGGAAAAAATAGTCGTCCACAGCGGGTCTTGCTCTAAAATGACCCGTGAAGAAGCGACCGAGCTTGCAAAAGACACGCTTCGGAGAGCGCAGGCGGCTCTTGATGAAGAAAAATTGTCCGATATTATAATTTGCCCCGAAACTATGGGGAAGATAAATCAGCTCGGAACGCTCGAAGAAGTCCTTAAATTATGCACGGTTGACGAGCGGTTTTTGCCGACGGTCGATTTCGGACACCTGAACGCGCGGACGCTCGGTGGGATAAAAACGCGCGGGGATTATGCGAAAATGCTTGACCTTATCGCGGACAAGCTCGGAGCTGAACGCGCGTCAAAAATGCACATTCATTTCAGCAAGATAATGTACACAAACGGCGGCGAGAAAGAACATCTTACCTTTGCTGACGAGCAGTACGGACCTGAATATGAGCCGCTTATGGAGGAGATCTTTAAGCGCGGACTACAGCCGTCCATAATCTGCGAAAGCGCGGGAACACAGGCGGAAGACGCCTCTGAAATGAAACGGTATTATGAAAGCCTGTGCAAATAGATAAAGCCGCGCGGTATCAGCTTTGAAAAAACGCCGATAATTCGGCGATGTGAAAAACGGGGGTATTTTATGAAAATACTTGTAATAAACGGACCAAACCTCAATCTGCTCGGAGAGCGCGAGCCGAATATCTACGGGAGCGACACGCTTTCGTCAATAAACGAAGAACTGCGCGAAAAAGCGGAGAAAATGGGATATGAAACAGAGTTCTTTCAGAGCAACAGCGAGGGGGCGCTTATTGACGCGCTGCACAACTCGCGGCTCGACTGCGCGGGAGTTATCTTGAACGCGGGCGCTTATACGCATTACAGCTATGCGATAAGAGACGCTATAGCGGCGATTAAGATCCCCGTGGTAGAGGTGCATTTAAGCAACGTTAATTCCCGCGATGAATTCAGAAAAACAAGCGTTATTGCGCCCGTCTGCGCGGGAAGCATAGCGGGTTTCGGCAAATACAGCTATCATATTGCGCTCGACGCGCTTGATTATCGTTTTTCAGAGGGCAGAAAATGAGTGCGGCAAAGGAACTTTCGGAATGGCTCGCGGACGAGCGGACAGCGGCGCTTATAACATCCGACCTGTCGCTCAGGCATTTATGCGGGTTCGGGCTTATGCGCGGATTGATACTCGCGGCAAAAGAGGAAAATTTTCTTTTTGTGACCGAGGGCGAGTATGAATTTGCAAAAACTGCGGCAAAAGATTTTACGGTCTGCGTATACAGCAATATCAAACAGCTTCTTGACCTGCTTATAAAGCTGAACATCAGAAGAGTTCTGATAGAAAGCGACAAAATGACGGTGAGAGAGCTTAATTATTATGCAAACGAGCTGCATTGCGCGCAGATGATAACAGACGACCTGCTTTCGCATAAGTTGGCGATGCTGAGGACAGTAAAAAGCGATTCCGAGCTTAAAGGCATACAAAAAGCCCAGATCGTCTGTGATAAAGCATACGACAAGCTCCTTATGAGCATAAGAAAGGGCATGACCGAGCGCCAGACAGCCGCAATGCTCCGCGGATTTCTGTACGAATACGGAGCAGACGAGCTTATGCCGAGAATGAGAACGGCTTCGGGAGAAAATTCCGCAAAACATTTTTCAAAACCTACGGACAGGAAAATATCCGAAGGCGATTTTCTGCTTATAGATTTTGGCGCGAAGGTCGGAGGATATTGCGCGTCAATGGCGAGAACGGTCATTGTCGGGGAAATATCGCCGAAGCGAGAGAATATATATAACGCCGTATTCTGCGCGGTTGAAGACGGATTGAATTCGCTGCGCGAGGGAATAGGCGCAAAGGTCGCACAAAGCGTGGCAATGGCGACCCTCAATAACTGGGAAATAGATAAATACGCAAAAGCCGATTTCGGACACGGAACGGGACTTGATTTTTCCGAACCGCCTTATCTTGAACAGGGTTCACCCTCAATGCTCAAAACAGGTATGACGCTTATCTGCGGGTGCGAGTTGACTGCGCCGAACAGATACGGAGTGAAGATAGCGGATTGTGTGGCGGTGACTGAAAACGGATATGTTAATTTCACCAAAGCCACAAAAAGCCTTGTACACATCTAACAGTGTAAAGTGTATAGTGGATAGTGTATAGTTAAATGTTTTAAGGCAATATGCAGACGAGAAACCTTTAAGTTTAATTACAATCAAATATTATCCGCGAAGCGGATACCATAACTATTTACTATTAACTGTACATTATACACTGACTTGGAGGGAAAATATGTGGGAGCAATTTGAATTTAACCCGCCTTATGAAGGTGAAAAAATTACAAAAATAAACGGCGTTAAACTGCCGAAAAATTATCTCGCGTTTATGAAACAGCATAACGGCGGTGAGGGGGAGACCGCGGGCGGCTCGTGGCTCGTATTGTTTCCGCTCGAAGAATTACAGCAAATGAACGACGATTATGAGATACCCGAATATCTCCCCGATCATATCATTATCGGCGACAACGGCGGCGGTGAATTTTTCGGAATAAACAAAAAAGGCGAGTATTTTATCGTTCCCGAAATTATTGACGAGGAAAATCTTTCGGTACTCGGCAAAGATATAAACGTGCTTCCCGAAGAGATCGACAAGTTTTGGAAGGATATATAAAACTGCGGGAAAAAAGAGAGTGTTAAAAACTTATTGACAAAATATTGCTTTTGTGATATAATAAAACATAGAGTTTGCTCGAAAGAGCTTGAAACAGGTTATGTTGAATAAAAATTTGGAGGTTCGCTATGATAACAGCGGGAGATTTCAGAAACGGAATGACATTTGAAGAAGACGGAAACGTAATGCAGATTATCGAGTTCCAGCACGTTAAGCCCGGCAAAGGCGCGGCTTTTGTCAGAACAAAGGTAAAGAACGTAATTACAGGCTCGGTGGTTGAAAAGACGTATAACCCGTCGGCAAAATTCCCTACGGCTTTTGTGGAGAGAAAGGATATGGAATACACATATTCCGACGGCGAGTTATATCACTTTATGGATCAGGAAACATACGAAGATGTTCCCGTAAATGCGTCTGACGTCGGCGACAACTTCAAGTTTGTAAAGGAAAATATGATCTGTAAGGTACTTTCCTATAAGGGAAAGGTTTTCGGAGTTGAGCCGCCGAACTTTGTAGAGCTTGAGGTTACGACGACCGAGCCGGGATTTGCGGGAAATACTGCTACAAACGCTACAAAACCCGCTACGCTTGAAACGGGCGCAGAGATAAGAGTTCCTCTTTTCATAAACGAGGGCGAAAAGATACGCATTGATACAAGAACAGGCGAATATATGGAGCGCGTTAAGTAACAGCCTGTGCGTATGATTATTGGTTTTAGGCTTAATAAACGGGGGTGTTTTTATGACTATCGGAGAAAAGGTTTCTTATATAAAGGGCCTTTGCGAGGGACTGGGAAAAGAAGATAAGATCGTTTCGGCTATTCTTGACGTCCTTGCGGATATTGCGGAAAATCTCGAAGAGGTCGATGAAGAGCTTGATGATGTTGCGTCTGTAATGACCGACCTTGAAGAGAGCGTTTGCGATCTCGAAGACGAGATATACGGCGAGGTTGAAAATGACGATTATTATGATGAAGATGAGCTTGACGAAGACATCGGCGAGATGTACGAAACAGAATGTCCGAACTGCCATAACAAGATAAATTTTGATTATGACCAGGCGGCAAAGGGCGAGCTTGACTGCCCGAACTGCGGCAAAAAGCTCGTTTTCGATCTTGATGACGAAAGCGAAGAGGTATAAAAACTTGTTGTTCTCGCAAGAGCGTGTCTTCCGGGTTTTGAGAGGTCGGTCTTCCGTTTGTTTTTGGAAAGCCGTTCTCGCTTTTGAAGCGCGTTTTTGCGGGAACAATTTATTTTAAAGGGGATAGTTCAGATGAGTTATAAAGACAATCTTCTGAAAATCGACGCATATGTTGCGGGAGAACAGCCGAACAAAACGGATTTTATAAAGCTCAACGCAAACGAAAATCCATATCCGCCGTCTCCCGAAGTAATTAAGGCAATAAACGCCTTTAACGGCGAAGAGCTTCGCAAATACCCGTCCGCAAACGCCGTCGGGCTTGTTAAAACAATTGCCGCATATCACGGCTTAAAGCCCGAAAACGTTTTTGCGGGAAACGGCACGGACGACGTGCTGTCGCTTTGCTTTCGGGCATTTTTTAATTCGGGAAAACCTATACTGTTTCCCGATATAACTTATTCGTTCAACACCGTCTGGTGCGAGATTTTAAAAATACCGTATGAACAGATAAGGGTTGATGAAAATTTCAACATAAATCCTGCGGATTACCGCAGGGAAAACGGCGGAATTGTGATTGCAAACCCAAACGCCCCGACTTCTATCGGCAGGGATAACGATTTTATCCGCACTGTTTTGGACGAGAACAGGGACGTGGTGGTTATTGTTGACGAGGCGTATGTCGATTTCGGCGGGATAACGGCTGTGCCGCTTCTGAAAGAATACGAAAACCTCGTTATCACGAGAACGTTCTCCAAAAGCCGCTCTATGGCGGGTATGAGGCTGGGCTATGCTATGGGGAGCGCCGACGCAATTGCTGCTGTGTACGCCGCCAAAGACAGTATGAACAGCTATCCCGTGGACAGCGTTGCACAAGCCGCGGGAATAGCCTCGATAGGCGATGAAAAATATTTCAGGGAAACGCTGAAAAAGGTTATGGATACGCGCGAAAGGCTGACGAGAGAAATGCGCGAAATGGGATATGATATTCCCGACAGCTCGGCAAACTTTATTTTTGCACAACACAAAACGCTGAAAGCAAAGGATATTTTCGAGTTTCTCAAATCAAAGGACATTTATGTTCGTTATTTCAACAAGCCGCGAATAGATAACCGTCTGCGTATCACAATAGGAACAAACGAAGAAACCGACAGGCTTTTAAAAGCTCTGAGAGAGTACATCAAAAATTAAACACGAGAGGTGCATATTATGAAAATAGAAACACAGTGCCTTCATGAAGGCTATTCCCCGAAAAACGGCGAACCGCGCGTTATGCCGATAGTACAAAGCACGACCTATGTTTACGATTCGACTGATGATGTTGCGGCAGTTTTTGACGACCCTACAAAGGGACTTATCTATTCTCGCTTTGCAAACCCGACAACGGATGTTGTTGAAAAGAAAATTGCCGCTTTAGAGGGCGGCGCTGCGGCAATGTGTACGTCGAGCGGTCAGGCGGCGAGCCTGCTTTCTATTCTCAATATCTGCGAGTCTGGCGACAGCTTTATAGCCTCCGCGTCAATTTACGGCGGCACGATAAATCTGTTTGGCTATACTCTGAAAAAAATGGGAATAGAGTGCATTTTCGTAGAGCACGACTGCACCGAAGAAGAGCTTAACGCCGCGTTTAAGAACAACACAAAGGCTGTTTTCGGCGAAACGCTTGCAAATCCCGCGCTTACCGTGCTGGATATTGAAATGTGGGCGAAAGCCGCGCACGCGCACGGCGTTCCGCTTATAATCGACAACACTTTCGCAACTCCCGTTTTATGCCGCCCGATTGAATGGGGCGCGGATATTGTTGTTCATTCAACGTCAAAATATATGGACGGACACGCGCTTCAGGTCGGCGGAGTTATAGTTGACAGCGGAAAGTTCGACTGGAAAAACGGAAAGTTTCCGTGTATGACCGAGCCTGACGAGAGCTATCACGGGCTTGTTTACACCGAAAAATATCCCGCCGCGCCATATATTACAAAAGCAAGAATGCAGCTTATGCGCGATTTCGGCTGTTATCCCGCGGCAAACTCTTCTTTTTTGCTTAATCTGGGATTGGAAACGCTTGCCGTAAGAATGAAGCAGTACTGCGAAAACGCGCTTAAAGTCGCGGAGTATATAAAGTCCACGGGAAAAGCAGAGTTTGTGACATACCCTGCGCTTGAGGGAAGCAAGGGTCACGAGCTTGCGAAAAAATATCTCCCCGACGGAACAAGCGGCGTTATCTCGTTTTCAATAAAGGGCGGCAGAAGCACGGCTGTGAAATTTATGGACAGCTTAAAGCTTGCGTCAAATGAAGTCCATGTCGCCGATATAAGAACTTGCGTTTTACACCCTGCAAGCGCAACTCACCGCCAGCTTTCCGACGAACAGCTTGTCGCTGCGGGAATTGACGGCGGTCTTATCAGACTGTCTGTTGGTCTTGAAAATGTCGAGGATATAATTGCCGATTTAAGCACGGCTTTTGCGAATATCTGATTTTAAAAGGAAAAATAAATGCAGCAAAAATCACACAGATCAATTATCATCAGAACAATTATCATTGCATTTTCTTCGGTAATGCTCGTCTGGTCGCTCTGCAACAAAATAACAGAGGGAACTTATGTCGGCATTTTCGGCTTTGGCGGGATAATCGCCGCCTGCGTTTTTCAAAAGCCGCTTTTCAGGGCAGTAAAATTTTGTTGGAGCAAGATCGCGCTCAGGATAACTATTCTCGCGCTTGGCAGCGTTGTGGCTGTATTGGCGGGAATGTGCATATTTTTCTCGGTAAATATGCTCTTGCGCGTAAATGTGCCGATAAACGAACCAAAGGCGGTCATAGTGCTTGGGTGTCTGGTAAAGGGCGAAGAGCCCAGCCCGATGCTGAATGCGAGAATGAACGCCGCGCTTGATGTCTACGAAAAAGCGCCCGATACGCTTTTGGTCGTCTGCGGCGGGAAAGGAAACGGCGAGAGCATTTCCGAGGCGGAGGCAATGCGCCGCTATTTTGCCGAACACAACGTCCCCGCCGAGAAAATAATCTGCGAGGACAACTCGACCTCGACCGAGGAAAATATCTTCTATGCTTCGGAAATTCTTAAAGAAATGGGGATAATCGACAATATCACAATTGTTACAAACGAGTTTCACCAGTACAGAGCATATGTTTTCGCAAAACGTGCGGGAATTTCCACAGGCTCGTATTCCGCGCGGACATATTGGCTGAATTTGCCGAATTATTGGCTGAGAGAATGGGCGGGATTGTTTCATCAGCTTGTTTTCAGCAATAAAAATACTGTATAAAGAGATGTATCGGGCTATCGACAGCTTGATAATCGGATAATTGAAAGGGGACTTATTTTGATCACAGTTTCGGACGTTTCCGTGTCGTTTGGCGGACAGCTCTTGTTTAAGGACGTTGAGCTTAAATTCACGGCAGGGAACTGCTATGGAGTAATAGGCGCAAACGGTGCGGGAAAATCAACGTTTCTGCGCGTGCTGTGCGGAGAGCTTGAACCCACAAAAGGTACGGTGTCGCGCCCCGCAGAGCTTAGAATGAGCGTTCTTCGCCAGGACCACTACGCTTTTGACGAGTATACCGTAATGGATACCGTGATTATGGGAAATAAGCGCCTTTATGACATTATGAAGGAAAAAGACGCGCTTTATCTGAAAGAGGATTTTTCCGACGAGGACGGAGAAAGAGCGTCTGTTTTAGAGGGCGAATTTGCCGAGATGAACGGCTATGAGGCTGAAAGCGACGCGTCAAAGCTTGTTCAGGGGCTTGGTCTTTCCGAGGATATTTTGTATTCGCAAATGTCCTCGCTTTCGGGAAATGAAAAGGTAAAGGTGCTTCTTGCACAGTGCCTTTTCGGAAATCCCGACATAATCCTTATGGACGAGCCGACTAACCACCTTGATGTTGACGCGGTATCGTGGCTGGAGGATTTTCTTGCGGATTATTTCGGAACAGTCATTGTTGTGTCTCACGACCGTCATTTTCTCAACAATGTCTGCACGCACATTGTCGATATTGACTATGGAAAGATAAAAATGTATGTCGGAAACTATGAGTTTTGGTATGAAAGCTCACAGCTTGTCCAGCGTATGATAAAACAGCAGAACAAAAAGACCGAGGAAAAGATAAAAGAGCTTCAAAACTTTATTGCCCGCTTTTCCGCGAACAAGTCAAAGTCAAAGCAGGCGACGTCAAGGAGAAAACTGCTCGACAAGCTGACCGTTGAGGAGCTTCCCGCAAGCTCCCGCAAATACCCGTATATCGGTTTTGAAATGGAGCGCGAGTCGGGAAAGGATATTCTTGAAGTAAGAGAGCTTTCAAAAACGATAGACGGAACAAAGGTGCTCAATAATGTCAGCTTTACCGTCGCAAAGGGCGATAAAATAGCATTTGTCGGGTCAAATGAAATAGCTGTAACAACTCTCTTTAAAATACTTACGGAGGAGATACCCGCAGACAAAGGAACGTTTAAATGGGGCAGCACCATAAGCGTTTCGTATTTTCCGAATGACAACAGCGCGTATTTCAACGGCTGTAAGCTGTCCATTCTCGATTGGATGAGACAGTATTCAAAGGACGAGACCGAAAGCTATCTCAGAGGATTTCTGGGCAGAATGCTGTTTTCGGGAGATGATGTGTTTAAGCCCGTAGAGGTGCTTTCGGGCGGAGAAAAGGTAAGATGTATGTTCTCGCGGATGATGCTGTATAAAAGCAATATGCTTATTCTCGACAGACCCACGAACCACCTTGACCTCGAAAGCATAACCGCTGTGAACAACGGCCTTTCCGAGTTCAAGGGAAATCTCCTTTTCGCTACTCACGACCTCGAAATTCTCGAAACAGCTCCGAACCGTATCATTGAGATAACCGAAAGCGGCTGCCGCGATTTTGCGGGAAGCTATGACGATTATGTCGTATGGCGACGCGAAAATGTCGGCGGGGCGCTGGCGATATAGTTTGCTGTTTCGGCTGATTTAGAATGTTTGCGGCTTTTGTCAATGTTCGGTTGACATTTAATTTAAAGTTTATAAATAAAACAGAGGTTTTTTCTACAAACAGTTATGAACTACATTATTCTTGATATGGAATGGAACCAGGCGCTGAGCAAAGCGGCGGCGGTTCGTTCGCCGATAGTTCTGAACGGAGAAATAATCCAGATCGGCGCGGTAAAAACTGACGAAAACTTTGAGCTTATAGATAGGATAAAGCTGAATGTTCGGCCAAAATTCTATAAGAAGATGAACCCCTATGTAGAGGAAATAACGGGAATATCGAGCATTGACCTGACGTGCGGGGAGAGTTTTCCTCAGGCGTTCAGGCGTTTTTCGGCGTGGTGCGGAGAGAGCTTTAGGTTTATAACGTGGGGATTTGACGACATAGTCATACTTTCGGACAATTTAAGACTTCACGGTCTCGACGATACATTCGGAAGAAATTATATAAACCTACAGCTTATTTTCAACCGCCAGACAAACGCCCGCCAGCTTCAGTGCAGTCTGTCCTCGGCAGCCGAAAAGCTGGGGATACCGATAGACGTACAAGTACACGACGCGGCGAATGACGCATATCTCACATACGAGGTTTGCAAAAAGCTCGATATGGCGCTCGGCATAGCAGAGTATGCAGAGCTTAGTTCGGGGATATCCGAGCCGATATTCAAAGACGCGGTGAGAAATGTAGCGGATTGTAAGACAATGTTCCGCGACAGGCGCGTGTCGGATATAAAATGTCCCGAATGCGGAAAGAGACTTATATTCGCTGAATGGCTGTTTTCTAACGGGAGAAATTGTAAGACAGTTACCGAGTGCGGGTGTAAGAGGCTGTTTTCCGTAAAACTTAAAGCAAGCTATGTGAGCGAGGGAAATTTTACCGTAGTAAGGTCGGTATATGCGGCGACTGAGGACGAGAAAAAAGCGTTTGAGGATAAGCTGAAAAAACGGGCGGAACATAGAAAAGGCAAATCTGAAAGTTAGAGAGCAAAAACATATCAGGCTGTCTATAAAGCCTCATCTGCATTGCCGAGTTTTCCGCCTAAAGCAGATAACGCGGCGGCTCAATGCAGCAGCCTGTTTTGACTTTTTATACAGTTTGAACATATAAGTCCTGAAAATATTTTAATATATGACAACTTTTAATAATACGCCCCTTTTGAGCATACAATTTTAAAAGGGGTGATTTTCGTGGTATACAGCTTTAACGACCTGAAGTGCAAAGAGATAATTAACGTGAAAACAGGCGCAAGACTTGGCTATCCCGACGATATCGAGTTTGACAGCTGCACGGCTAAAATTTGCCGGCTTATCGTTTTCGGCAGAGCAAAACTGTTTGGGCTGCTTGGAAGAGAGGACGATCTGTTTATAAAGTGGTGTGATATTGAGGTCATTGGCGATGATACGATACTTGTTTCGTGTGATGTTCCGTCAAACTGCATAAAAAGGCGCGGTAAAGGTTTTGGAAATTTGTTTAAATAGACAGCGGAAAAATGCTTGATAAATATTGAAAAATATGCTATAATATTATGGTAATTTCGGCATTTGTAAGTTGTGCCGAAAAATACACACACGCTAAAGGCTTTTTTTGGTGCGGAAATTTTGCCGAATGTCGGCAGGATACCGTGAGAAAGGCTGTTTTGGCGTGGAGGAAAATAACCTAAACAGGAGGAAAATCAAATGGCAGTAGTATCAATGAAACAGCTTTTGGAGGCGGGCGTTCATTTCGGACACCTTACAAAAAGATGGAACCCGAAAATGGCTCCGTATATCTTTACGGAGAGAAACGGCATTTACATTATCGACCTTCAGAAGACTGTAAAAAAGCTTGACGAGGCTTATAATTTCGTTCATGAAACCGCGGCAAACGGCGGTGAGGTGCTTTTTGTAGGCACAAAGAAGCAGGCGGCTGATTCCATAAAAGAAGAAGCTGTACGCGCGGGTGCGCACTATGTAAATGCTCGCTGGCTCGGCGGCATGATGACGAACTTTAAGACCATCCAGAGGAGAATTGCCCGTCTTGAACAGCTCCACACAATGGAAACCGACGGCACTTTCGATCTTCTCCCCAAAAAGGAAGTTATAAAGCTCAATCTTGAGATAGAGAAGCTCGAAAAATTCCTCGGCGGAATAAAGAATATGAAAAAACTTCCTGCGGCTTTGTTTGTAGTTGATCCGAGAAAGGAAAAAATAGCAGTAAGCGAAGCGAGAAAACTCGGTATTCCCGTTGTGGCTATTGTAGATACAAACTGCGATCCCGACGAGATAGACTATGTTATCCCCGGAAACGACGACGCTATACGCGCGGTAAAACTTATCGCGGGCGCAATGGCTGACGCAATTATTGCAGGAAATCAGGGAACGACCGAACAGCAGCCTGAGGAAGCTGAAGAAGAGCAGACTGCTGCTGAATAATTCTGATAGATACAGAGGAGATGAATAAAATGGCTAATATTACACCAAAGGACGTAAAAGAGCTGCGCGATATGACAGGCTGCGGAATGATGGACTGCAAAAGAGCGCTTGAAGACGCAAACGGAGACCGCGATGAAGCTGTAAAGATACTTCGTGAAAAGGGTCTTGCAAAGGCTGCGAAGAAAGCGGGAAGAATTGCCGCAGAGGGCATTGTAAAGACGCTTATAAAGGGTAATGTCGGAATTATCGCCGAGATAAACTGTGAAACAGATTTCTGCGCGAAGTCGGATAAGTTCTTAGAGCTTGTTGATGAGATAGCAAATACAATTCTTGAAAGCGGCGCGGCAGATCCTGAGGCACTTATGAGCTGTAAGGTATCGGGAACGGACGAAACCGTTGAGGCTTATCTTACAAACAAGATAGCAACTATCGGCGAGAACATCAAGATCCGCCGCTTTGCAAGAATGGAAGGCACACTTACGGGTTATATGCATGATGGCGGCAGAATAGGCACGCTTCTTAAAATTTCTACCGATAAGCCTGACAGTGCCGAGGTCATGGAATGTGCAAAGAATGTAGCGCTTCAAGTTACCGCACTTAATGCTCAGTATATAAGCAAGGATACTGTTCCGGCAGAGGTACTCGCAAACGAGAAAGAGGTTCAGACGAAGCTTGTTGAGCAGGAAGGAAAGCCCGCGAATGTTGCGGAGAAGATCGTCGAGGGACGAATCAGAAAGTTCTACGAGGACGTTTGCCTGCTTGACCAGAAGTACTTTAAGGATGACAAGGTAACTGTCGGAAAGTATATTGAGGGTGCAGCAAAGGCTCAGGGCTGCTCGATAAAGGTCGAAGAATTTATTCGTTTTGAGCGCGGCGAGGGTATTGAAAAGAAGGCTGACGACTTCGCGGCAGAGGTTGCGCAGCTTGCAGGAAATTAAGGCAGATTTATTTAAAAGTTTTACGGCTCTCCAAAGTGGAGAGCCGTTTTTAATAGAGGTAAGAATAAAAGTCGAACAACACTTCCTCTTTCCGACCGCTGCGCAAGAGGCGGCACATAAGTTTTCTGCGAATTATTTTGGGGGAAAACTTTTAAAAAAGTTTTCCCCCAAACCCCTTTTCAAAACTTTTGTGTTACTTGCAGTAATGGAAAAGCGTTTTCGCTTTCTAACTGCGCCGTAAGGCGCGGCACATAAGTTTTTTGCGAATTATTTGGGGGAAAACTTTAAAAAAAGTTTTCCCCCAAACCCCTTTTCAAAACTTTTATGTTACTTGCAGTAATTGGAAAAGCGTTTCCGCTTTCCGACCGTGCCGTAAGGCGCGGCACATAAGTTTTTTGCGAATTATTTTGGGGGAAAACTTTTGAAAAAGTTTTCCCCCAAACCCCTTTTCAAAACTTTTATGTTACTTGCAGTAATGGAAAAGCGGGTTCAAGTGGGAAAACCTTTTTTAAAAGGTTTTCCCACTTGCGTAATTACGCCGTCTTTTTTTTCAGTTCTTTGTATTTCCGTTTAGTTGCCTCCCCGCCTCTGATGTGGCGCTCAAGTTTGTTTTTGTTCAGAACTGCCTTTACTTTTTCATAGAGAGCCTTATTGACCTTCGGGAGTTTTGAGGTTATATCCTGATGAACCGTGCTTTTACTAATTCCGAATTGTTTTGCGGTACTTCTGACGGTTGCGTTTTTTTCGACAATATATGTTCCGAGTACGACACACCTTTCGTCATTTCCTTCGTTTATTGTTTTCAACGAAATTCAACCCCTTTCAAAGTGTATAGCACTAAATTTTATGTCCGTCACTTCACGAATATGATTGCGGACAAATTCGCTATTGACAATTAACCGCAAAAACGTTATAATTAAAAGTGTGGTCATTGTCAGATCTTTAAATAAGGAGAAGAATATGATATTTGAATTCAGTCCCGAAATAGTTGAAGCAGAGCTTTCAGCTTTGGAAAAATGCAGAGAACAGTTCGACGCGCTCGACAAGCTCTGCGAATACAACGGCGAAAAGGTCTTAAAGGCATTTATAGACAACAACATAGGTGAAATGCACCTTAAAGGTACTACAGGTTATGGCTATGGCGACGGCGGCAGGGACAAGTTAGACGCTGTATTCGCACAGGTCTTGGGCGCGGAGGACGCGCTTGTACGCCACAATTTCGTAAACGGCACTCACGCGATTGTAACCGCGCTGTTCGGAGTTCTGAGAGCAGGCGACAGGATATTGTTCACAACATCAAAGCCGTATGATACCGTTTGCGACGCAGTTTTCGGTGAGAACATAGGTTCTCTCCGAGATTACGGTATAACGGCGGAGGTAGTTCCGCTCACACAACAGCAAATGCCCGATTATGAAAAAATAGCCGAACGCGCAAAGGGCTGTAAAGCGGCTTTTATTCAGCGTTCAAGAGGATATTCGCTCCGTCCGTCCTACGATATTGACACGATAGGAAAGATTATCGCCGCTGTCAAGAAAAATAATCCCGATTGTACAGTAATAGTTGACAACTGCTATGGAGAACTTGTTGAGGAAAAAGAACCGACTGCGGTCGGCGCTGACCTGATTATCGGCAGTCTTATAAAGAATTTAGGCGGCGGTATTGCCGAAACGGGCGGTTATATTGCAGGAAGAGCAGACCTTATCGAAAAATGCGCCTATAGGCTCACAACTCCCGGAGCAGGCAAAGAGGTCGGCTGTACATTAAATCAGCTCAGAGGAATGTATATGGGACTTTTCCACGCTCCCGAAGCAGTCTGCTCAGCGCTTAAAACTTCGGTTTTCGCCGCGGCATTGTTTGACGAACTGGGTTATGAAACTTTCCCGAAATATGACGAAAAACGAACGGATATTATTGCGGCAATAAAACTTGGCGGCGAAAAAGATCTGTGCGCATTCTGCGAGGGAATACAAAGCGGCTCGCCCATAGACAGCGGCGTTACGCCCGAACCGTGGGATATGCCCGGCTATGACAGCAAGGTTATTATGGCGGCAGGCGCGTTTACAATGGGAGCGTCGATTGAAATTTCCGCAGACGCTCCGCTCAGAGAGCCGTTTGCGGTATGGATGCAGGGCGGACTTACCTTCACAAGCGGAAAAATTGCCGTTATGAAAGCTGCCGAGCGCGTTTTGAGGGACAGAGAAAATGGTTAGAAAAATGATGGCGGTTTCAGGCGTGACGCTCGTACTTATGATCGTTTTCTGGAGCATATTTCTGCAAAACGAAAAGCGCATATTTTTCACGCTCGGCATTATCTCGCTCACTATTTGTTATCATTTTTCCGTAAGGCTCGTTATCGGCGGACTTATCGACTATAATATGAAAAACCGCGTCGATTACAAGAAAAAATGGTTTTCGGAAAAAGAGTTTGAAAAGAATTTGTACATAAAGCTGCGCGTAAAGAAATGGAAAGACTATCTTCCGACTGCCGACGAAGAACTTTTCTCTCTTAAAAATCACACGATTGAGGAAATAATTATAGCGGGGTGTCAGTCGGAGATTGTGCATTGGTTTTGCGCTGCGGCAGGATTTTTGACAGTGTTTTTGTCGATTTTGTTCGGTTATTGGTATATTTTTTTGATAACTTCGGTATTGGCTGCGGCATATGATATGATTTTTGTGACAGTTCAGCGTTATAATCGTCCAAGGCTTTTAAAAACGCTTAAACGTGAAAGTCTGAAAAAACAAAACAATAGAGGAGAATGAAAATGATCAGAAGTATGACAGGATTTGGCAGAGGAAATGCTGTGCTTAACGGAAGGGATATTACCGTGGAAATAAAAGCGGTAAATCACCGCTATTATGAGCTTTCGTGCAGGCTTCCGAGAAGTATGAACTATTGTGAAGAGCGCCTTAAAACGCTTTTAAACGGTCAAATTTCGCGTGGAAAGGTCGAGCTTTCGGTTCAGGTGCAAAGCATCGGTGAAGTGACTGAGCAGATAGCTGTAAATAAGGATGTTGTACGGCAGTATGTTGAGGCGCTTCGTGAGATAAAGGACGAGTTTAGTCTTATGGACGACCTTACGCTGTCGAATGTTATGCGTATTCCCGACGCATTTACGGTCGTAAAGGTCGAAACTGACGAAGAACAGCTCTGGGAGGACTTAAAAAACGTGACCGAGCAGGCTCTCTCAAACTTTATAACAATGCGCGAAACTGAGGGAGAGCGTATGAAAGCAGATCTGCTTTCAAGATTAACGACAATAGAGAAGTGGGTAGATATTATAGATGAGCGTTCGCCGAAAATTGTCGAAGATTATAGGAAAAGATTGTATGACAGAATGTGCGAGGTATTGCAGGGAAAAGAGGCAGACGAGAACAGAATACTTCTTGAGGCGGGAATTTTCGCAGATAAAACTGCCGTAAGCGAGGAAACCGTTCGCCTAAGGTCGCATATCGCACAGTTCAGGCAGATGCTCGAAAGCACTGTTCCTATAGGCAGAAAGCTCGATTTTCTTGTGCAGGAGATGAACCGCGAAACAAACACCATAGGCTCGAAGGTTCAGGATATTGAAGTGACAAAGATAGTCGTTGACCAGAAAAGCGAGATTGAAAAGATAAGAGAGCAGATACAGAACATAGAATAAAAAAGATCATACCCATAAGCTCCTGCTTATGGGTATGAAACTTATTTATGCGGCAGAGAAAATATCGCCTTTAATTGCCGTTTTGTTTAAATTGTTTTGCATTGCTGCTGTACTTATTTAATTTTTGATTTTTTCAATTGAAACAATATTCCCGAATGCGCCGTTAACTCCTCCATAACCGCCCGCATTAAGTCGGATATTATCAAGAGTTACGGTTACTTCACATATTCCGCCCTTCTTTATAATTCCGCTGAAATCTATCTCATCGGTGTCAATATTCCCGACGCGAAAATAAAATCCGTCAGTCAGAAACGCTGCATTTGAGAAAAAGGCTTTTTGTAGGTAATATTTATCCTTAGAATTGTGGTTATAGTCTATAACGGGAATCAAAGAGTTGGTCGGATCCGCACAGAAATACAAATCACCTTCCGTCATATATCCGCCGATGTCGGGCGTACAATACAAAACTCCCGTTAATGTCAAAGTGTTTTTTTCCTCAAAAACAACCTCGCTGTCTGACTGGTTAATACTTGTTGTGCCGTCTACATAAGTACTTTTTTGAAAGGAACAGTGCGCCGACTTTACGACCAGACCGTTTTCAAGCTTATCTCCGGGCTTAACCACAAACCATTTCGGATCTTTTTGTGTAAGGATACCGTCGTATTTCGGCATTTCATAAGTATCCGGGTTTACGAGATCGGGAGTTTTCAGAGTGTTGTCGAAAAAGGGAGCTGCCCAGCGGACATAAGTAAATCCCTCAAAATCCAACCTGCCATTTCCAAGCTGTTCTACAGCGTCTGATCCGTATAAAGTTTCGCCGACATAGCCCGTAAACTCTTCGGGGAATTTGCTTTCGGGAGACTGGATTGAATTTTCGGATTCACTTGATGAAACCTCTGCGTGAGAGCTGCTTTCCGTGCTGCTTTCAACATCCGAATTCGCCGCGCTTGACGAGCTGTTCACAGACGAGCTTTCCTCGCCGCCGTTTTTGTCGCAGGCGCAGAGGCACAAAGCCGCCGCCAGGACAGTTGTGAGAATGATTGTTTTGCTTTTCATGGTAAAATTCCTCCTGTGATTTTTATGCAGCACAAAAGCTGCGGTTTTCGCCTGAAAATGCGAAACCGAGGTTCTGTGCAGTGCTTTAGCGTTTGATTTGATGATTGGTTTGATCTTAGTTTATTATCTGAATTAAAGTCTACCATAAAAACTGTACCTTGTCAATATGTTATGAATAAAAAATTTTATTGCCTTTAAAATCCCCCAAACGTCTTAAATCCTTGTTTGCATTTTCGGAGGTTTAAAATATTTAAAATGTTTTCTCGCAAGGAAATTTAAGCATAACGCGACAAGCCGAATTACATCAGATGCTGCATAAAATAAAACCCCGCGTTCCCAAACAGAACGCGGGTAGATTTTTAATAATCCTTGTTGTTTTTCAGATACTCCCTCAAAAACCTGAAAGTTTCTTCCTCGCCGCTTTCGGACAGCATACGCAGAAGCTTTTCAAGAAAGTCGGAGGTTTGGGGATGGATAAAACGATGTGCTTTTGCACGCAAAAAATAGTCAAGGGGGTCGCTGTTTTTGTACTCGTTTTTGCGGTATATCTTGCTTGCCGCAACCCTGTCGCAGAACATCTCCGCGACATATTTA
The DNA here is from genome assembly GCA_947629335.1 of uncultured Clostridia bacterium. GTDB lineage: Bacteria > Bacillota > Clostridia > Oscillospirales > Ruminococcaceae > CAG-115. The sequence goes on from CANRDI010000001.1 coordinate 29,769, forward strand.
AGCGGCATTTTCACGGGCGTCAGAACGCGCGTTTTCGGGTCGTAGTCCGTCCAGTATTCAAAGTGGTGGCGGTTTCTGCCCTTGTGATGAAGCCACGCTTTTGAATAGCCGTAGGCTTCGCGCTCACCCTCGTTCGGACTGCGCTTTCCCGTAGAGAATTTCGCGCCCTGAAAAAATTCGGTCGGAGAGTATTTCGACAGGTCGTGAAAAAGTCCCTGCCGCAAAATTCCCGCTTTTGCACAGTGTGCGATAACCTTGTGGCGGTGCTTTGTAATTGTCCGAAAATGAAGGACTGCGCCCCTTATTGACATAAATTATCACTTTTCCCTATACATAGAATTGAAAATTGGTCTTAATTTCTTGTAGAGCAGAATTGAGAATGTCGCCGCGATAAGACCTTTTACAAACGTAAACGGAACATTGAATATAAGCAGACATTCAGCAAGCGTATCCACATTCGGATTTATCGCCTGATACCTTCCGATAATAGCTTCTGTTGTCCAGCCCAGGTTTGAATAAAGCGGATAAATGAGGAAATAATTCGACACAAATCCGAACAGAGCCATTGTTACCACGCCGACTATACAGCCGATAACCGCGCGGCTGAATTGTTTTTGCTTGTGCGAAATTAGTCCTGCGGGAATAACAAGCGCTATGCCGAGGATAAAGTTTGAAAGTTCGCCGATGCACGCCGTTTTTGTTGTAAAACAGCCTATTACGTTTTTTATCAGGCACACGAAAAATCCCGAAACAGGTCCCATTGTTAGCGTCGCCAAAACCGCGGGAGCGTCCGAAAAGTCGAACGTTATAAAGCTCGGCATTATCGGTATCTTGAACGTCAACGTTTCCGCAAGCACTATCGAAAGTGCCGCCATAAGCGCGGTGAATACCAGCTTTCTGACATCAAACCGCTTTCCTTGTTTTGCTGTGTTTTCCATAAAAAGTCCTTTCCTCAGGGTATGACTTTTTCTGAACAAAAATCCCGATTTTCGGACAACAATCCAAAAATCGGGGCGCAAATATGTGACTATTTGTGTTCTGTTCTTTCATCCGGACTATACCGTCGGTATCGGAATTTCACCGATTCAACAGCCGTTTGACAGCCGCTCGCGGACTATACCGCCGGTGAGGACTTTCACCTCGCCCCGAAACAGATAAAATTAATTTGTGATCTCTCACACACATATTATATTACAATTCGTGCAGTTTGTCAAGAGGTTTGAAAAATTTTTTTTAATCCAGCTCGTTTAGTCCCGAAATAACTTTTTCATACTCGGCACGGACAGTCTCGCAAAGCTGCGGCGTATTTGGCGCGACTTGATTTCTCAAGGCTTCCGTAAGGTCTGAAGCCGCCTTTTGAAGCCTGTCAAGTCCCAGATTTGCGCAAAGTCCCTTTAAAGTGTGCGCCATTCTGAACGCAAGCTGATAGTCCTCTTTGCTTATACATTCAAAAAGCTGTTCAGCGGTCTTGTCGTTCGGAAATTTCCTTACGAATTTATCCAGCATTTTTTCCGAATTTCCCATTCTCAGAAGCGCGGAGTTGTAATCCGAGCCGATTTTATCATAAAAGTCCTTTAATGTCAATGTGATCTGCTCCCTTCAAGATCCCGTATCCGAACTCCATAGGAACGATTTTTCCTATAACGCCCGTATAATTGTCATTTTCCCATGTCGTAAGACAAAGTATTCTATAGCTGCAAGTGTCCGCGCCTTCGGGACATTCTATAGTTTCATCGCTGCTTAAAACAAAGAGTTCTTTTAATTCGCCGTCGTAGTTTTGTACAAGCTCGTGGAGATATAAATACAGAACAGGCGATTTCGGCGAAGAATTTCTTATCTGCGAGATGATATACTTTATTACGTCCGCTCCGAACATATTTGAAAGCGTTTTGTCCGAAAAAGGATCCATAATAGTTTCGGGAAGTCCGAGTGAAACCGCTGCGTTTCTTGAAATAGTCATCATTCTTGTGGAAACGTGATATTCAAAGCTGCATTCGCCTGTAACGGCGTCGAAAAAGCGGTTTTTGAGCCTTTCATGGTCAAGTCTTTTTACTACCCTGTCTGACGAGAACAAAACATCGTTCTTTAAAAGCTCGCGGGCATAAGCCTTTATATCATGTTCGCTCTTTTCCGAAATTGACTTTTCCTTTATGCTTCGCATTTCATCTTTAACAAGGTCGAGGCAAAGCAACAGCATAGGATTAAAAGTTCCGCATTCACCGCCCAATATCATTGAAACAGCCTTTTCGTGAGTAAATGCTTTTTTGTAAACCCTGTCCGCGGTGAGCGCGTCATATACATCTGCGAGCGAAACGACCTGAGCCGCTATCGGTATGTCGTCTCCTTTAAGCCCGTCGGGATAACCGCGCCCGTCCCACCGCTCGTGATGCCAGCGGGCAATGTCATACGAGAGCTTTACTATAGGTTCCTCGTTGTAAAACGGAAGATCCGAAAGCATTCTTGCTCCCGCAGCCGAGTGAGATTTCATGATCTTAAATTCTTCATCCGTGAGCTTTCCAGGCTTGTTCAATATCTCGTCGGGAATTGATATCTTTCCTATATCGTGGAGTGCCGAAGCGTTTGAAATTATCTCGATCTCCGCGTCGGTAAACTTATACTTGTTCGTTATTCTCATAAGTCCGCGCAGAAGTATCTCGGTATATTTCTGCACATTTTTTACATGAAGTCCGCATTCGTTGTTCCTGAATTCAACAATATGCGCAAGAATATCTATCATCATGTGAGAATTTTTTTCTCTCTCATAAAACTGGTCTGCAAAAAGGTCGGTCAATTTTTTCTGCTTTGCATACAGCGCGAGGATATTACGGCAGCGCTTTTGTACGATAAGCGCGTCAAACGGGCGGCGGATATATTCCGTGACGCCCAGCTCATATGCCATATGAGTAAGCTCCGGCGAATCCTCCGAACTTATCATGATAACGGGAATGCCGTCGAGCCACTTGTTTTTGCCCATGATTTCAAGGACTTCAAGCCCGTCCATTTCAGGCATCAACATATCGAGCAGTATCAGCGATATTTCGGTCGTTTGCTCGCGCACGATTGCGACAGCCTCTTTTCCGTTTTCCGCCTCGATGATCTCATATCCTCCCAGCATATCTGCGAGGATCTCGCGGTTCATCTGTGAATCGTCTACAATAAGTATCTTTCCCATATTTCTCCTGTTTTCAGACTGCTGATAAAATCAGATAATGACTTTTGCACAGTCTGATGTGTTGCAATTAAAGATTTTTCAAGACTTTAAGCCTTGAACCTACATACGCAATTATACCACATAATTTAATTTTTGTCAACAAAAATCGTATATTTTTTTTAAAGTTAAAACTGTTCAGCATGAAAAAAATCCAATAGAAAAAGTTTAACTACAGCTTGTATACAAAATCAAACAAACTGTTGGCAGACGCTTATTTGCGTTGTCGGAAAACGCCGATAAAGCAGAAGGGATTTTATCGGCAGTCTGTATCAACCCAAAAACATATGCTCAATCTCCCGAAAACAAGGGCAAGCAAATTAAAAAGCTCCCGTTTTGCCGAAAGCATATGCCCTTAGGACTTTCCCTTCATAAATTTATGCAGAAAAGCGCTGTTTGGGTACTTTCGCGGTTCGGCTATATTTTTTCCGCGCTTGTTTTTTTGTGTTGACAATTTTATTATTTTATGGTAGAATGTTATTAGGTTGATTATATTATTTATAGAAAGTGTGGTTTGAATGAAATACAGAATACTTGTAAACGGCACAAATACTTCTTTCGTCAAAGAATTTCTGGGGTATAAGGATAATTATTTCGAGTGCCTTAGTACTACGGATTGTATCTCGGACCTTCAAAAGCATTTCAGTATTTTCCGACCTCACGCGCTCTTGTGTTTTGTGGAGAGAATTTACGAGGGATTTATCGAAACGCTTCAAGAACTTAAAGAGTATGAGGATTTTAATGACGCCGCGATAATTTTCGTCGCAAAAGAAGAAGTACTTTATGAACTTGAAGCAAGATCTCTGAAAGGTTTCGCAGATGTTTTCATTCATCGCCCCGTGACAACCGCAAACGTTATCCTGAGAATGATGAATTATCTTGAGGACAGGACGCGCAAGAAATTTTCTTCTGAAAGCTCATTTTCCTCCGACAGTGTTTCTGCTGCTGAAGTCAACGCCGCTTCTGCAAGACCCGCTGTTTCGGAACAGCCTGCCGCTTCATCACAGCCCGCTGTTCCTGTTCAACCTACAGCGACTGAACGGAAAAAACATATCCTTGTTGTTGACGACGACAGAAATGTACTTAAAATGGTCAAAGCCGCGCTTGAAGAAAAATATGATGTTACTGCTTCGGCAAACGGCGTTCTTGTGGAAAAGGTGCTTGCCGCAAAGCCTACCGATCTTATTATCCTCGACTATGAAATGCCGATAATGACTGGCGCGGACGTGTTCCGAAAATTAAAGGATAATCCTTTTCACAGAAATATACCCGTCTGCTTCCTTACGGGCGTTTCCGAACAGGCAAAGGTTCGTGAAATTATGTCATTAAGACCCGACAGCTATCTGCTAAAGCCGATAGATATGAAAATGCTGATGGCGACAATAGAAAATCTAATTTAAGAAACGGTGGTCTGAAATATGTCGGATGAAAGAAGCATAAATCAAAGCTCAGTTGACGAGCTTCATCTTACCGACCTTATAGATGTCGAGATATTACAGCAGATACAAGACGCGTTTTCGGATATGACGGGAATGGCTGCGCTTACGACTGATGCGGCGGGAGTTCCTGTTACAAAAGGAAGTAATTTTACCGACTTTTGTATGAACTATACGCGGAAATCTCCGCTCGGAAGCAAGCGCTGTGAGCATTGCGACAAATACGGCGCGGAGATAACGCTTGAAAGCGGAAAGTCTTGTACATATTACTGCCACGCGGGACTGGTCGATTTTGCCGCGCCTATAATGGCAAACGGAGTTATGGTCGGAAGTTTTATCGGCGGACAGATACTTACGAGCGAGCCTGAGCTTGAAAAATTCGCAAATATCGCAAGAGAGCTTGATATTGACCCTGAGCAGTACAAAGAAGCCGTAAAAAAAGTCAGGATAACCGACAAGCAAAGCATAGACAAGGCGGCGCAATCGCTTTGTACCATAGCAAATACGCTTTCAAACATAGCCTATAAGAGCTATTGTCTGTATCACAGCAATATTGAGATCGAAAAAGCGTCGAATATGAAAAGCGACTTTCTCGCAAATATGAGCCACGAGATAAGGACCCCCATGAACGCTATTCTCGGAATGGTAGATTTGGCTCTGAGAGAGGAAATGTCTCCCGCGGCAAGAGATTTTATAAAACAGATAAGAACTTCGGGAAAAAATCTTCTTGTTATCATAAACGATATTCTCGATTTTTCAAAGATCGAAGCGGGAAAAATGGATATAATAGAGGCGGCATACGAGCCTCTGTCGGTCATAAATGACGTCGCAAGCATCGTAAACAGCAGAATCGGCGTAAAACCCATAGAGTATACTATGGATATTTCGAGAAAACTTCCGAAAAAGCTGTACGGAGATAATTACAGGATACATCAGATATTGATAAACCTTTTGAACAATGCCGTAAAGTTTACAAAACAGGGCGAAGTGCATTTGTCGGTGAGCTGTGAGATTGACAAAAACGATCCCGGCGTCGTCATAATAACCACTTCTATTTCCGATACGGGAATAGGTATCAAAAAAGAGGATCTGGGAAAGCTCTTTAATTCTTTCCAGCAGGTAGACAGCAAACGAAACCGAAATATAGAAGGAACAGGCTTGGGACTTGCCATATCGCAGCAGCTCTTACATATGATGAACGGGTCTATCTCTGTCGAGAGCGAGTATGGAAAGGGAACGACGTTTACGTTTGTTCTGCCGCAGAAGATAGTAGACGGCGCATATTGTATACCGCCGCTTGACGAGCCGAAATATGCCGCGGTATTTGTGGATAACGCATATGTAAGGAAACAGCTCTACAAAGACCTCGATAACATAAAGGTAGGTTATTCGGAGATAGAAGAGATAAACGAGCGCAAGGACATTATGTGGGACTTTGTGATAGTAGGGGAGAATTATCTGAACGAAAAGCTGTTCGATTATCTCAAAAACAACCCCTCCATAACGTGTATTGCCATAACAAGCTATACCTACAGAAACACGATCTCGAATATTCCGAACATAAGGATAATAAGAAAGCCCGTTTATTCGCTCAGCCTCTATAACGCCATGGGACTTGCAAGCATTGAGCTTGAAATGGACGGGGCGGAGGAAAACGCATTTACGTTTACAGCGCCGAATGCGAAGATAATCATAGTAGACGATAATTCTGTTAATCTGACTGTTGCAAAGGGGCTTTTAGAGCCGCTTGAAATGCAGATAGATACTGCCGACAGCGCGGGAAAAGCTATAGAGATGATGCATCAAAAACAGTACGATCTTATTTTTATGGATCATATGATGCCCGAAGTAGACGGCGTAGAGGCAACGCATATAATCCGCCGCCTTATGCGTAATTACGACAAGATCCCGATAATCGCGCTTACGGCAAACGCAGTCAGCGGCGCAAGAGAAATGTTCATTAAAGAAGGAATGAACGACTTTGTGGCAAAGCCCATTGAAATAAAGGATATACTCTCGAAACTAAAGCTGTGGCTGCCGCCCGAAAAGATAGTGCTGACTTCGGGAAAGAGCATACAAAGCGGCGAGAGGCTGCTTCCTGATAATATAGAGGGGCTGAATAAAGCCGAAGCAATAAAGCTCTTGGGCGGAGAAGCGCTGTACAGAACGGTTTTGAAAGAGTATTTCTGCTCGATAGAGAAGAAAGCGAAAGCAGTCGAAACTCATCTGACCGAGGGCAGAATACGCGAATATACGATTGAAGTTCACGCGCTTAAAAGCAGTTCAAGGCAGATAGGCGCAGACGAGCTTTCGGAGCTTGCGCTGGAGCTTGAAAAGGCGGGAAATGCGGAGAATATAGAGTATATTGAAAAGAAAACGCCCGAACTTCTTTCAAAATACCGCAGGTATAAGGAGATATTAGCGCCGCTGTTTCCCGAATGCGAACAGGAAACGCAAAAGCAAAAATCGACTAATGACGCAACGCGGGAGCTTTTGAGCGAGATGAAAGAAGCACTGGATAACTTTGATACATTACAGGTAGATGAAGTTATAGAAAAGATGTCGGGGTATGATTATCCCGAAGAACAGATGATGATATTTGAGCAGTTAAAGGCTGCTTCGGAAAATACCGATACAGAGCTTTGCGAACAGATAGTTAATGAATGGCTGACGCTGCTCTGAGAGTTGACGAAAAAAGCGCAGGAGGAAATTTCGGTTCTCCTGCGCTTTTAATTGTCGTCATTTCTGAACATTGCAGACTGCCGTTTTTTTATCATTATTGTGCAAAATCACAATACAATTAGCTGTTCCTAACTCATTGATATATACATATTGCCGAAAATTTCCTGTAGGTAAAAAAATGTTTGTTATTCCTATTGACAAAAAATAAAAAATTGTGTAATATATTATTTGGTTAGTGAATGCTAACTTATTTTTGAACACAAGGGTTAGTTTTTACTAACAAGAAGGAGATGACAATAATGCCGTTGACATTAGCGAATGAAGGAGAAGAAAACATAATAAGAAAAGTCGGCGGAAATCCCGAAACAAGAAAATTTCTTGAAACTCTCGGATTTGTCGCGGGCGAGGTCGTAACCGTCATTACGGAAAACGGCGGAAACGTTATTGTAAGCGTAAAAGGCTCAAGAATTGCCGTTTCAAAGGAAATGGCGTGCAAAATAATGATTTAGGAGGAGTTTTATGTCAACATTAAAAGAAGCCGAAGTCGGTCAGACCGTGACCGTTAAAAAACTAAACGGCGAGGGCGCGGTAAAACGCAGAATCATGGATATGGGCATTACAAAGGGCGTCGAGGTATATATCCGTAAGGTCGCGCCGCTCGGCGATCCTATTGAAGTGACTGTTCGCGGATATGAGCTTTCTTTGAGAAAAGCCGACGCGGAAATGGTCGAGGTCGATTGATTTTATTATACAGCACCATGCGGTCTGAGCGGACTTAAAATGTTTATGGCTGCGCATGGGTTAGCCTAATCTAACAGAAAGAAAGGATTTTATCTATGGATCTGAAAATTGCGCTTGCGGGAAATCCGAACGCAGGCAAAACTACGCTTTTTAATGCCCTTACAGGCTCTAATCAGTTTGTGGGGAACTGGCCGGGAGTAACGGTAGAGAAAAAAGAGGGAAGGCTTAAAGGACATAAAGACGTCATAATAACTGACCTTCCGGGAATATATTTGCTGTCGCCGTATACTCTCGAAGAAGTTGTTGCGAGAAATTATCTGATAAACGAGCGCCCCGACGCGATCTTGAACATAATCGACGGAACAAATCTCGAACGCAATCTTTATCTCACAACTCAGCTCGTTGAGCTTGGGATACCTGTTGTATGTGCAATAAATATGATCGACGTTGTAAAGAAAAACGGCGATAAAATGAATATCGAACAGCTTTCGGAAGCGCTCGGCTGTAAGGTCGTTGAAATATCGGCGCTTAAAGGAACAGGCGTAAAAGAAGCGGCAAACTTAGCTGTTGAAGCAGCAAGAGCAAAGGAAAAGACCGTTCCGAAACACAGGTTCAGCGGCTGTGTAGAACACGCAATAGCACATATCGAAGAAGCAGTTTTACATAATTCTCCCGAAGAACAACAGCGCTGGTATGCGATAAAACTGTTTGAGCGCGACGAAAAGGTCTATGAGGCACTTAAAGTTTCCGAACAGACAAAGGCGCATATAGAAACCGACATCGCCGCTTGCGAAGCGGAAATGGACGACGACAGCGAAAGCATTATAACAAACGAGCGATATGTTTATATAGCAGAGATACTTAAAGGCTGTCAGAAAAAGAAGAGCAGGGGACTTACCGTTTCGGATAAGATAGATAAGGTAGTTACAAACCGAATTTTAGCGCTGCCGATATTCGCGGTGGTTATGTTTATAGTGTATTTCGTTTCGGTAACGACCGTCGGCACTTGGGTCACGGATTGGACGAACGACGGGCTTTTCGGCGACGGATTTCACCTTTTCGGAATAGGCTCGGCGGAATTTGACGAAGCAACTTCCGCTTATGCCGAGGAAAACATTTTTACGGAAGAATTACAAAGCCTTGTAAAGTCTGCGGCGGACGCGGGAGTTGTCGGCGCGGAGGAAATTCTGGGAGCGGTCGAGGAAAAAGACTTTGGCGCGTTTGACGAAGCGCTGGGGTCGTATGGGGACAGCCTTGCGGAAAGCGGATTTGACGCTGCGGCGCTTGTTGAGGAGCAAATGGAGGGACTTCCTGCGCCCGAAGACTACGGCGTTTGGGTAACGGGCATACCGGTGCTGCTCGACAACGCTCTTACATCCGTAAACTGTGCGGAATGGCTTAAAAGCCTTATAATTGACGGAATTGTCGCGGGCGTGGGCGCTGTTCTGGGATTTGTTCCGCAGATGCTGGTACTGTTTATATTCCTCGCATTTTTAGAGTCCTGCGGCTATATGGCGAGAATTGCGTTTATTATGGACAGAATTTTCAGAAAGTTCGGCCTTTCGGGTAAATCCTTTATACCGATGCTTATCGGAACGGGCTGCGGAGTTCCGGGAGTAATGGCTTCGCGCACTATCGAAAATGAGCGCGACCGCAGAATGACCATTATGACAACGACATTTATACCGTGCGGAGCGAAAATGCCGATAATCGCGCTTATCGCGGGAGCATTGTTCGGAAATGCATGGTGGGTCGCGCCAAGCGCATATTTTATAGGCGTATTTGCTATAATTGTTTCGGGAATAATGCTTAAAAAGACAAAAATGTTCGCGGGAGATCCTGCGCCGTTTGTAATGGAGCTTCCCGCATATCATCTCCCGACAGTCGGAAACATTTTGCGCTCTATGTGGGAGCGCGGCTGGTCGTTTATCAAAAAAGCGGGTACAATAATCCTGCTTTCGTCAGTTATTATCTGGGCAGGCTCGGTATTCGGCAATCTCCCCGACGGCGGCTTCGGTTTCAGCACAGAGCTTGAATTGTCGGACAGCGTGCTTGGAATTGTCGGAAACGCGATTTGCTGGATATTTGCGCCTTTGGGATTTGGCGAAGCGACAGCGGCTATCGCAACCATTATGGGACTTGTCGCAAAAGAAGAAGTTGTCGGAGTGTTCGGCGTTCTCGACTTTATGGGAATGACCGCGCTTGCGGGGTATTCTTTCCTTGTGTTCAACCTTTTGTGCGCTCCTTGTTTTGCGGCTATCGGAGCGATAAGACGCGAGATGAACAGCGCAAAGTGGACAGCGTTTGCAATCTGCTATCAATGCGGCTTTGCATATTCGATTTCGCTTATCATTTACCAGTTCGGGCTTTTGTTTACGGGAGCGGTAAATGTTATAGGGCTGATATTTGCGGTATTGCTATTAGCGCTGATGATCTATATGCTTGCAAAGCCGTATAAAGAAAGCAAAAAGCTTACGGCAAAGGTTAAAGTGTGATAACAACGCCGAAAACTCGATTTTCCGCGTTTGAAAGAGAGTAATTATGATTGATTTTATTTTGGAAAACTTATCGACAATAATCGTCTTGCTTTTGGTTTTAGGGCTGTTGTTCCTTGCGGGATTGAAGCTCTATAAGGACAAGAAGAGCGGAAAATCATCATGCGGCGGGGATTGCTCGCGGTGCGGGTCGTGCTGTAACGGCAAGAAGACGCGGAAGTAGTGGTAAGAATTGAAAAGGCGGACAGCATTTCCATTACATCACGTTGCATAAAAGTTTTGAAAAGGAGTTTGAGGGAAAACTTTTTCAAAAGTTTTCCCTCAATTGGGGCGCGGGAGCAGCGCCACCGCAAATCCGTCAACGGAAAAAACTGTAAGGGGGAAGACCTTTTAAAAAAGGTTTTCCCCCTTTAACCCTCTTTCCAAAACTTTTATGTGCCGCGCCTTAAGGCGCAGTCGGAGAGCGGAAGTGCATTTCCATTACAGCACGTTACATAAAAATTTTGAAAAGGGGCTTGGGGAAAAACTTTTTCAAAAGTTTTTCCCCAATAGGGGCGCGGGGACGAAGCCCCCGCAAAGAAAAAATTAGCAAAAGTGCATTTCCATTACAGCATGTTGCATAAAAGTTTTGAAAAGGAGTTTGAGGGAAAACTTTTTCAAAAGTTTTCCCTCAATTGGGGCGCGGGAGCAGCGCTACCGCAAATCCGTCAACGGAAAAAATTGCAAGGGGGAAAACCTTTTAAAAAAGGTTTTCCCCCTTTAACCCTTTTTCCAAAACTTTTATGTGCCGCGCCTTGCGGCACGGTCGGAGAGCGGAAGTGCATTTCCATTACAGCACGTTACATAAAAATTTTGAAAAGGGGTTTGGGGGAAAACTTTTTTAAAAGTTTTCCCCCAAAAAACTAAAAAAACTTTCACGGTGCGTCTTTTGGTGCAATCGGAGAGTGAAGGCGCTGTTCGTTTATTTTTCCTCAAATGTCAGCAGTATTGCTGACAATATTCCTTAATTTCCCTATTTTCTCAACTTCACACACAACCTCGTCTCCCGCTTTCAGATAACGCGGCGGCTCCATTCCAAGTGCAACTCCCCCCGGCGTTCCCGTAGAAATTATCGTACCTGCTTTAAGAGTTATTCCGCGCGAAAGTTCGCTTATTGCATAAGGAATTTTCGTTATCATAAGCGAGGTGTTGCTGTTTTGACGAAGCTCACCGTTGACCCTGCACGAAATTGAAAGCCTGTTTATATCGCCTATCTCGTCTTTCGTCACAATGCATGGCCCTATCGCCGTATATCCGTCAAGGCTCTTTCCGTAAAACCACTGCTTGTGTAAAAATTGCATATTTCTGCCGCTGATGTCATTTATAATGGTATAACCGAAAACATAGTCGAGCGCGTTCTGTTCGGAAACATTTTTGCAGTCCTTTCCGATTATAACCCCCAACTCCGCCTCATAGTCCAGACTGTCCACGAAGTCATAATTCGGGATAATTCCGCCGTCGCCAAGTGCATAATTCGCGCGTTTTGAAAAGTAAACACACGCTTCATTCCCGACAAAACTTTCTATCTGCTTTGTTTCCTCAATATGTTCGGCATAGTTGACGCCAAGGCAGATAAGATCGTGCTTCGGTTCTGGAATAGGCGCGCAAGTCTGTATTTCGTCAAATGAAACAGCTCCGTTATCGTTTTCGCAGAGCGTTTTTTCTTTGATCTCGCATAGTTTTTTTTCATCCGCATTTTCAATCAGTGCGTTAATGTCCTCAAATTCATTCAGCAAGATCAGCTTTCCGCTTTTGTGAAGAACTGCCGCGGATCGATTTTTGTTGTGTACCACCGTGTAAAATCTCATAATGTTCCTTTCATTCGTTCGGCTGACAATACGCCGTTTTTTCCAAATAACTCCTATATAATTATAACCCTGCCGCTGATTTTTGTCAATATCAATTTTAAACTGCAAGCTGACATACAATTTATAACAATTGTGTTTAGGTGGTTGACAATTGAGCAAATATAGTGTATAATGTATATGTGAAGTTTAGAAGTATCCGAGCGTGAGAGGTGTGAAATGCTTTGGAAAACGAACCGCACAGCTTAAAACAGCAAAGTGCAGTTGAAAAGCTGAAAAATTGCAGGTCGGAAGAGGCTCTCTGGCAGGCAGTCGAGGCTTTTCAAAACCACATTTTCTATACTTCTTCGGGACTTCCGTTCAGATATACTATAAAAATCGGCAGGAACGGAGAGCCTACGAAAGAATTGTGGATCGACCGCAGAGAAAACAGCAAATCCCTTTCGTGGAGCAGCATTGTGCTTGCCTTTAAAAGCGCGCTTTCGATGACCGAAAAGGTCGTTTCCGGTCCGAAATCTCTGGGGAATATCCGCGGCGTGTCTTATATTTATCCGATTTTTTGGAGTTTTGGACTTATCAATGTTCCCGAACAAATAGCACAAAAAATGAAAAACAGTTCTTTTGAGGTTTCAGAGGAAGAATAATTCAGAAATGTTTTACTGCAAAACTTTGTGAAACAGTTTTCTGAATGCTTTCGGCTTACTTAAACAAAAGGATTTTCGACATTTTATTCATCTTTTGGAATAATTTTCATAAAAAATTCTTTTTTGATAAGATTTGGGCATTGTATCGTGGTTTTGCACAAAAATTTCGCTTGTTTTTTTTTTTTTTTTTGGACGGTTTTAACATTGACATATGTCACTGTTTGCTGTAAAATGTAACTATATGTGTATCGGTTATATTTTATAACTTTTGTTAAATACAGCATTATCGGGCTTTACGCCTGTCAGATCTGCAAAGAAACATACGGGTTCGCCGATTTGTTTCAAAATGAAGTATTTTTGAATAATATGCGAGAAAAAAATGTAAAATTTGGTCTACAAAGCCTTACTGTTAATTTGTTATAATATATATTAATGAAAATTGTTTTTCCGCTTTCATATTGCCGCTGTTAGGGGAAACGGCGGAGCAAAGACCTTCGATATGATCTTGCGGACGGCTTATATAAAATAAATTAGGAGTGAAAAAAGTGGCTGAACTGGAAACTATCGAGCGCGACGCCGTTGCTCAGACAGTTGAAGTAGTCGAAAAACCTGAAGAGGGCGTTTACAGAAAACGTCCGGCATTCTTTTTCTTTAAAAGGGTGTTTGACATTTTTGCATCGCTTTTGGCGAGCATTATTCTGATCGTTCCGCTGGCGGTTGTGGCGGTGATGATAATGATAAAAGATCCGGGAAATCCGTTTTACATACAGACCAGAGTAGGAAAAGGCGGAAAACCTTTGAGAATATTAAAATTCCGCACAATGAGAAAAAATGCGGACAAGCTCGAAGATATGCTTACACCCGAACAGCTTGAAGAGTATAAAAAAGAATATAAGCTCGATGATGATCCGAGGCTTATCGGATATAAGAAAGAGGGCGACGGAAAAACGTGCTTCGGAGCGCGTTTAAGACAGATGTCAATAGACGAGCTTCCTCAAATTCCGTATAATATCCTCATAAAAGGCGATATGTCGGTCGTTGGACCAAGACCGATACTAAGAGAAGAGCTTGAAAAATACTACACCCCCACACAGCAGGATGATCTGCTTGCGGTAAAACCCGGACTTACAGGTTATTGGCAGGCGTATGCGCGTAATGATGCCAAATATCAAATCGGGGGGGGCGGAGAGCGTCAGCAAATGGAGCTTTATTACATAGAGAATATGAGTCCGACGTTGGATATAAAGATAATCTTCAAGACAATAAGCTCCGTACTTCTCCGCAAAGGTGCGAAGTAAAGCCAAAACCGTTTTATGATTTTGTTAAAAGAACGTTTGATATTGTCGTGGCGGTTGTGTGCCTTACGGTTGGGCTTCCGATTTACATAATAATCGCGGTCGCGGTTGTGATTGACGATTTTGGAAATCCGTTTTTCGTGCAGGAGCGCGTCGGAAAAAACGGAAAGCTGTTTAAAATGGTTAAGTTCAGGACAATGTACGTTAATGCCGATGATATGAAGCACGAGCTTGAGGGTAAAAATGAGTATGAAAGCGTTCATTTTAAGATAACAGACAATCCGCGCGTTACAAAAGTAGGAAAATTTCTGTGCAGGACGTCTCTTGACGAAACGCCGCAGGCTCTGAATTTACTAATGGGTTCAATGACTATCATAGGTCCGCGGCAAATTATGTAGGACGAGATTTGGGTGAATTATTTGCCAGAAGAGCAGAAAATGTTGCTTTCAATGAAGCCTGGACTGACCAGACATTGTAAGGTGTATGTTAGGAATGGCGCTGCTTATGTTGACTGCATGCGTCAACAAATGGAGGAAGATGCGTATGTGCAGAGGTCATTTTGGAATTATTTGATTTTGTTAGTTACAGTCAAGACCGTCGTGGGACAAAGTGGGGTATAAGATATATTGCCCGTGTGATAAATTTAAAGAAAAGTGGATAGTTATCAATGATAAAGATTGGAATTGTAATTCTTACTTGGAATTCGGAAAAGTGTATAGACCAGTGCTTGAAATCCATTAAATCTCTTAACAGCAATTTTCTTTCCGTTAAGGCGATTGTTGTTGACAACGGCTCATCTGACAAGACTTTAGAAATAGTTAAGTCTTATACTGAATTTTCAGACGAAGGTTCCGACTTTACGTTTGAAACTATATCACTTGATAAAAACTATGGCACTACTTTGAGCAGAAACAAAGGAATTAAAAAACTTTTGGAGGATCCAAATATAAGTTATATTTGCATTCTTGACTCTGACACGGTTGTAAATACCGAAGCTGTCATAAGACTTGTTGATGTTGTAGAAAATGACATGGGTTGTGCTGTTGTTGGACCGAAAATGAAAGACAAAAAGGATGTTTATCAGAATTCGGGCAGAAATATTCCTACATTGACCGAAAAGCTTTTTAAGGTTCTTCCAATCAAGTCATTAAAGAAAAAAGGTCGGGCAATGGAAGCCTCTGTTAATGTAGACGGAAGCGGAACCGCCGAGGTAGGGTATCTTTTATCAGCCTGTTGGATGATGAGAAAGGAAATTTTCAGAACGGTTGGTTTATTGGACGAGAAAATTTTTTACGCTCCCGAGGATGTTGAATTCTGTATCAGATGCCACAAAGCCGGATATACGGTTAAGTATTGCCGCGATGCAGAAATTATACACGAGTGGCAGAGACTTTCCAGAAAAAAGCTTTTCAGCAAGCACAATTTTGAACATATAAAAGGGCTGGCATATATGTTTATAAAGCATAAATATCTGTTCAGCACTGAAAAGATAGAAAAAATATATGAAGAGAACAGGAAATCGGTGGAAATATGAAAGTTTTTTTTGTGAACCCTCCATTCAAATCAGAATACGGAAAGTTTTCAAGGGAAAACAGAAGCCCTGCGGTCACGCGAAGTGGGACACTGTATTATCCGCTGTGGTTGATCTATTCCGCCGCAGTCTGCGAAAAGGACGGATTCGATGTTCGGTTTTTGGATGCCCCCGCATCACCTCTCAACGAAGAACAGTCATTAGAAATCATCGCTAAAGAGGGAGATAATGCGAAGCTGTTTGTAATCAGTACCAGCACGCCGTCCATTTACAGCGATGTTGCATTTGCGGAGAAAATCAAAGCGCTTTATCCCGATTCCTTTATTCTGCTTGTTGGTACGCACCCATCAGCGATGCCGGAAGAAACGCTGCGACTGAGTGAAAAAGTCAACGCCGTGGCGCGAAAGGAATTTGACTATATCGTCAGGGGTGTTGCAAGAGCTTTAAGGGACGGTAAAAATCCCAATGAGGTCAACGGGCTTACATATCACGAAAAAGGAGAGATAAAGGCAAACCCGGATATGGAGTATATCACCGAGCTTGATGAGATACCATTTGCTGCGGAATTTATAAAGAAGCATCTCAATGAACGCGACTATTTCTTTGCAGCTTCGTCATATCCCGAAATTCAGATTTTTACCGGAAGAGGGTGCATGGCAAGGTGTAATTTTTGTGTCTATCCTCAAACAATGCATGGACATCAGTACCGCCTGAGAACTCCCGAAAATGTTGTCGCGGAGTTTCAGTATATAGCAGATAATTTTCCGGACGTAAAAGAAGTCGTTATTGAGGACGATACCTTTACAGCCAAAAAGGACAGGGTAATAGAGATATGCAAGCTGCTTGTCGAAAAGGGCCTTAATGAGCGTCTGAAATGGCTTTGCAATGCAAGGGTAAACCTTGATCTTGAAACTATGGAAGCGATGAAGGCAGCGGGGTGCCACCTAATAATCCCCGGAATTGAAAGCGGCTCTCAGCAAATTCTTAACAACATCAAAAAGGGAACAACCATTGAGCAGATACAGAACTATATTTCGAACGCGAAAAAAGCGAAACTTATGGTTCATGCCTGCTATATGGTAGGAAACAACGGCGAAACGCGGGAAACAATGGAAGAAACGTTCCGACTCGCGCTCAAGTTGAACACTGATACAGCTCAATTTTATCCTCTTTTGCCTTTCCCCGGAACTGAAGCATATTATTGGGCAAAAACGAACGGATATATAAAAGGCGGCTATGACGATTACCTGAAAGAGGACGGAACGATTAATTGCGTTTTGGCGTTACCAAATTTGTCATCGGATGAACTGGTGAAATTCTGTGATGACGCAAGAAGAAAGTATTATCTGAGACTGAGATATATTCTTCACAGGATCTGGATGGGTATCAAGAGCCCCGAAGATTTGAAGAGAAGTCTTAAAGCATTTGGAAGCATTAAGGGGTTTTTGTTTAAGAAAACTAAGTAACGGAGGGGTTATGTCCGAAAATAAATGTTACAGTTGGATAGTTTCCATGCGGGCATTTGCAGCGTCTGCAATAGTTCTTTTGCATGTAATTGCAGGTTGGATAATAGAAATTCCTTCGGGGGGGGTAAATGGCATAAGATGGGTATTAGATTGCGTTATTGTACAAGTACTTGTCAGATGGGCTGTTCCCTGCTTTGTGATGATAACAGGCTTTCTTTTGCTTGACCCGGAAAAAAATATTGATCTTAAGAAGAATTTAAGATATGTTCTGAGAATGGTAGCAATTTTGTTGACTTTCGGGTTATTATACTGCCTTATGGAGTCAGCTGCCACTGATGGCTTTGGAAATATACCCAAAACTGTTATAAATTCAGTAAAAAATCTTTTTGAAGGTCATAGCTGGTCACATATGTGGTATGTGTATATGCTGATAGGTCTGTATCTCCTGTTGCCCATGTTCAGAACTTTAACAAAGTTTGCTGATAAAAAGACATATGAATTTATTCTTGCAGTGTTGTTTTGCTTTACAGTGGTGAGACCAACGGTAAACGAGATTTCGGGAATGGAGCTTGAAGCATATATCCCAATTAGCACATCATTTCCTTTTTATCTTTTGCTTGGATACTATATCCGTCAGTATGGTATTAAGAAAGAATTATCCGTGTTTAGCATCATTTTAGGAACCGCAGGAACGGCAGTCGGTCAGTTATTTGCTTTTGGAAATCAGCCTGACAATTTGTTTGTAGCACTTTATTCGGCGGGAATTTTTTCCCTTGCAATGAATAACAGCTTTCTTGAAAAAGCCGGGAAAAATAAAATTATCAAGCAAATTTCAAAATATTCCTTCGGTATATATTTAATACATCCATTGTTTTTGAATGTATTGAACAAGGTGTTTGGCATTTTTCCTGACATACTTTCGACAGGTATAGGAGAATTGGCGTTTTATATTGTAGCATTCAGCGGAGCGTTTGTTTTATCGTGGATTCTTGGCAAGATACCGCTGGTTAGAGAAATTTTATAAAAAGTTTAGGGTGACAAAACAAATGAAAATTTTACAGGAAATAAAACGAATCTATCGTGGAGAGGTTCCATTGTCAGTATTACTCAAACGTGGCTTGACGGTCGGAGAAAATTTTAGTATGCAGTCAAGCGTAACAATTGATCCTTGCCATTGCTAGTTAGTTAAAATCGGAGACAATGTAACATTGGCACCTCATGTGCAAATACTTGCTCATGATGCCAGTACAAAGCGATATTTGGGCTATACAAAAATTGGTCGCGTCCTTATAGGAAACAATGTCTTTGTTGGCGCAGGAACGATTATACTCCCCTCGGTAGCAATTGGAAATAATGTAATAATTGGTGCAGGGGGTAATTACGCATGATCTTCCGGATAATGGCGTATATGTGGGTGCTCCGGCAAAGTTCTTGTGTTCTACAGACGAATATATCAAAAAAGAAAAGGAACGCATGACAGTCTCTGTTTGTTACGATGAATCTTATACGTTATATGGTGGTGTATCAAGTGAAAAGAAAAATAAAATGATTCATGATTTGGAAAATTATAGCGGATTTATTCGGTAAAAAGGTTTTTAAGTGGAGATGTGAAAATGACGGATAAAAAAATTATCCTTGTGTACGATTTTGCATGTATAAACGGTGGCGCAGCCAAAGTAGCTATTACGGAAGCAGTTGCTTTAGCAGAAAGAGGTTATGATGTAACTTTTTTTGCCGGCGTCGGACCCGTGGATGAGAAATTGAAAAGTGCCGGGGTAAAAGTAGTATGTCTTGAACAGACTGAGTTGAAAAATCAACTGAGTGGACTGAAGGGCAAACTTAAAGGCGCAGCACAGGGCTTTTGGAATACATATGCTGAAAACAAATTTGCTGAGTTATTAAGTTCATATTCTCCCCAAAATTCGATTGTACATTTTCACGGTTGGTCATTAGCTCTGTCACCTGCATTGTTTTCTGTCACTGCAAAAAGAGGATTTAAAATAGCTATTACCACGCATGATTACGAAGTGGATTGTCCGGTGCGCACATATTTTAACTATCACAAAGGAAAAATGTGTGACTGTGCTGCGATGTCTTATAAGTGCATTTTTACAAACTGTGATAAAAGGAGTTATGTTCAAAAGCTATACAGGATCATTCGTCAGAAAAAACTCATTTCACTTTTGAGAAAAAATGATGTATCTCTTATATGTCTTTCCGAATTTAACAAATCGATCATAGAGCACGATCTTAAATTTAACTGTAAAAGATACATTGTTCCAAATCTTATTGATATTCCTCAGAAAATAGAAACCTGTCCGGAAAACAATAAGTTTTATTTGTTTGTAGGTAGATTTAATCCTGAAAAGGGTGTTGAGTTGTTCTGCGAAGCTGTTTTAAAAGCAGGAGTTAAAGGAATTGCAATAGGGGATGGCGATCAAATAGAAGAACTCAAAAAGAAATATCCAAATGTTGAATTTTGCGGATGGTTAACAGCAGAAAAAATGAGACCTTATATAATGAAATCAAGATGTTTTGTTGTACCATCTTTGTGGTATGAAGGAGCACCATTGACTGTACCGGAAATCCAGTGTGCATACGCATTACCGTGTATTGTGCCAACCCCTTGTGGCGCTCAGGAGTATATAGAACATGGAAAAAATGGATATATTTTCAAAAGTGGAGATTTAAGCGAGCTGGTCAAGTACATGGAAGAGTTTAAAGATGATGCACTTGTTCATAATATGCATGAAAATTGCCTTAAGATATCTTATAAAAGTCAATATGAAGCATCCAGTCATATTAACACCCTTATTAAATGCTATTCGTTAATCTTAGAAAGCTAAGATGAAAATAAACATTTGGGGATTAATTGCATAATGATATATTTCTTTACCTTTATTTCATCCATAGTTTTATGCTATGTCGGAGAAAAATTAGAAAAAAGCAAAAAGAAAAAATATGGCCCTTTTCCGTATCTTCTCTACGGATTTGCTGTGTTACTGTTAATTATTATTGCAGGATGCAGAGATTACAGCATCGGTACAGATATAGGAATTTATGGAAATTTGCTTTTCAATGGGGCAACGATTAATTCAAATTTTGCCATTTATTTGAAAAATTATGGCTCTCGTGCCGAACCACTTTATCTGTTACTTAATTTCATAATCAGCAGACTGACAGATTCTGCACATTGGCTATATGCAGTAGTGGGTGCGATTATATATATCGGCTTCTTTGTCGGTTTATACAGGTTTCGGGATCGTGTTTCGCTTACATACGGTTGGACGGTTTTTATTCTTTTGTTTTATGGAATCTCTTATAATCTAATGCGCCAGATGCTTGCCATGTCTATGCTTTTTATGGGAAGTATCCATCTCCTGAATAAAAAATATGTTCGATTCCTTCCGTATGTTATACTTGCTGCTCTGTTTCATCAAACATCTATAGTTTTTTCTGTAGCAATTATTGGGATACGAATCCTTATTCCAAAAAAGAATAAGGGATTATATAAATTCGCCGTATTTATGGGCGCGGTTTTTTTGATTTTTGGTTATAGTTATGTCATCCAATGGTTGATTGGACATGGAATACTTGCGGAAAAGTATAGTCAATACATTTATCAGTATAATTTTAATATTGCAATCAATCCGCTCATTCAGCGTGCATTTCCAATTCTTATGTTCCTTATCTTTAGCAAAAAGAAATACAAAGATGAGGATGAAATCAGGACGTTTCTACAATCAATGATGTATCTTGATTTGATTTTAATAGTTATGGGTAGTTTAGGAGCTGCTCCATTACAGAGAGTAGCAGCATACTGTTCAATTTATAATTTATATGCATATCCATTTTTCATTAGAAGAATTAATCCAGAATACAACAGAAGAGTTGTCGGAACTTTTATCGTTATTGCATTGATAGGCATTTGGATTTATCAATATGTATATAGAGGAAATGCCGAGATTTTCCCATATACATCAGAAGTTCTTGGAATTAAATAACATATTTTTGAGGTATTGGTATGAAAATTCTCTCTATAAGCGTTGCCGCATACAATGCAGAAAAATGGCTATCAAAATGTCTTGATTCATTTTGTATTCCCGAGGTCATGGATGCATTAGATGTAATAGTTGTCAATGATGGATCTTCTGACGGAACGTGTGAGGTCGCAAATAAATATGTTGCTGCTTATCCTGAAACATTCAGATTGATAGACAAGGGAAATGGAGGTCACGGCTCGACTATTAATGCATCTATTCCTAAGGCAGTCGGAAAGTATTATAAAATTGTGGACGCAGATGACTGGGTTGAAAAGGATGGACTTGTTGATCTTATCAATAAGTTGAGATCCATAGATGCAGACGTAATTTATTCTCCGTATTATAAAGTGAATGCTGACAGTTTCAGTAAAACAAAATTTTTTGGAATGGAGAATAACAGTAAATTATATAACAAAATAATTGATATAGAGCTGCTTGATCCTGTTTTTGATATACAAATGCATGCGCTGACTTTCAGAACTGAATTGCTGCAAAAGAACTTTACAACCATAGATGAACACTGCTTCTATGTCGATATGGAGTATAATGTCTTTTATTTTAGCATGGTAAAGAGCATATATATTTCGGATGTCCCTGTATACGATTATTTGGTCGGCACGAATGAACAAAGTGTAAACATGAAAAACATGGTTAAGCGCCGTGACCAACATCTGAAAGTCTGCAAACGGCTTTTTTCGTTTTATGGAAAAGGGCAGAGTTACATAGACAGGTTGATTGAAAACTGCATAATAAACGAGTATCGTATACTTCTTGAGATAGCAGATCCTATTCGGTCAAAAAATGAACTGCTTCAGTTTGAAACGGTATTGAAAGAGTCTGACGAGAAATTATATAATCACACGGTGTCAAATGGAATAAAAGACAAGAAACAAACCGCCATGGTCATTTGGCTGATTAGATTACTTCATTTTTGCGGATATAAAGGTGTTCACAGATTGATACATTTAAGAGGGTAAAATGCAGAAAGAAAGTATTATAAACAAAACTGATAATAGACTTCATTGGGTAGATGTTGCCCGCGGATTGGCAATACTATGCGTCATTCTTGGACATATGGGATTAGAA
The DNA here is from genome assembly GCA_947629335.1 of uncultured Clostridia bacterium. Taxonomy (GTDB): domain Bacteria; phylum Bacillota; class Clostridia; order Oscillospirales; family Ruminococcaceae; genus CAG-115. The sequence goes on from CANRDI010000001.1 coordinate 52,240, forward strand.
AATCTGAATATTTTTATCTTTTCCTTCCATATGCCGTTGTTTTTTCTGATTGCCGGATATTTTCAGAAAAAGCAAAAGCCTTCAATTTTTATAAAGCAAAAGGCAAAGTCATTACTTATCCCATATCTATTTACGAGCGTTGCACTTATTTTGGCAACTCAGTTAAACAATATTGCAAAAATCATTTTTCATAGAGATGATGCTGAATCGACAATTTATCTGTTTGTTGAATGGGTTAAAGCTGTTTTTCTGGGAAGCGGCGCAAGAAAAGACTTCATTTTTGTAAAGTCTGATATTGCGGTAGGAGCGATTTGGTTTCTACTTGCAATGTTTTTGGCACAAGTTTTAGTAAACTTGCTGATCAATAAAAATAAATTCGGGGGGGGTACATTATTCATAGTTCTCATTGCAATTACTGGGATCGTAAGCTCAAAATTTATTTGGCTTCCTCTTAGCATACAGGCAGGTGCTGCCGCTTCAATTTACGTTGCAGTCGGACAAGTCTACAAAATGGCAGAGCAGGGTATATTGTCTAATCTTTTTAAGAGAAAGACAGTAATAATTTCTTACTCCTGCATGTGGATTTTGTATTTGTGCGTCTCGTACTACTTTAATAATGTATTAGGTCTTGTTGCAGCATCTTATCCGCTGGGCTTATTTGACTACATAGGATCCACAGCAGCTGTAATAGTAGTTTTGTTTGTTTCATATCAGATTTTTGATAAAATTCCATTAGTAAATACATTTTTGGCGTGGTTTGGGAAAAACAGCCTAATTGTACTATGTTTTCATTTAATTGAATTGACAGCTTTGCCATTTCAGAGTGTAATAGACTTTGGGCTGTCGATAGTAGGGATAGATGTTTTCGGTTTGTCAGTTATTCTTACTTTTATTGCAAAAGTACTGTGGTGCAGTTTGGCAATATGGATCGTGAATAAAAGCAGAGTACTCAGGTGGGTTTTTAATAAAAATGAGGTGTATAAGCACGTTAAATAGTTATATGTTGCATGATGGTATGGTTATAAAATAATCAATTAACTTAAATACAAACAGATAGAAGGAAAGAAAGGAAATTATGAGTACCGTTGCTTTTATTTGTCCGTTATATGACATGAAAAATCATTTAGATCTTGCCATAATTTTTTTACATAAATAATGAAAATAATAAAAGCAGTAAAATATAAAAGACATCCAATCTTTTCTTACATAATTTTTGACATGACCTTTTTGAGGTGAAATATGTATCAACCAAGCTTGAAAATGAATTATATTTATAGAATACTATATGAGGTAGTAACAATAATTACCCCGTTGATTACCATGCCATATGTTTCGCGTATTCTGGGGTCAGATGGGATAGGTGTGTATAGCTATACCAATTCAATAATATCATATTTTATTATTTTTTCAGCACTTGGAACCGTGTCATATGGAACGAGGGAAATTGCAAGAAATCGTGATGATAAAAATAAGGTAAGTTTACTATTCTGGGAGATTGAGATATTAACTGTCTTTACAACATCAGTGTGCATATTACTTTGGTGCATATTGATTGTTTTAAGCAACGATAATAGATTATATTATCTTGCATTAACACCTTTATTGTTAGCAACGCTCTTTGATATCTCATGGCTGTTTATGGGACTGGAAGATATAAAAAAGATCACATTCAGAAATATTATCTGCAAGATAATCGGAGTTGTATTGCTGTTTATTTTTATAAATGATAAACAGGATCTTGTTTTATACATAGTAATTAATAGCAGTATCCAGCTGCTCGGCAATTTATCGATGTGGGTTTATCTGCCGGGGATTCTAAAAAAAATTGATTTTCGGAATATAAATGTTATAAGACATCTGCGTCCCATAATCGTTTACTTCATTCCAACGATTGCTACATCTGTCTATCAAATTCTTGACAAGACATTAATTGGGTTAATTACTACGGACTACAATCAAAACGGGTACTATGAGCAGGCGGAAAAAATCATTTCCGTATGTAAAATAATTTCATTTTCGGCCTTAAATTCTATCATGACAGCGAGGATGTCATATTTATTTCAGAAGGAGCTTTATGGAGAGATCAAGAGAAGAATAGAGCTATCACTAAACTGCATTCTTTTGTTAGGGTGCGGCTGTATGTTTGGGTTATTTGCTGTCGCAGGTGATTTTGTCCCCATGTTTTTTGGCGATGGGTTTGAGCCTGTTGTAGGTGTTCTTTATATTATGTCGCCGCTTATTATCATTATCGGAATAAGCAATTGTGTGGGAACACATTATCACGGACCGATCGGTAAAATGAAGCAGGCCTCTTGTTATTTAGTCATTGGCGCGGTCGTGAACCTTATTTTAAATTCAGTTCTTATCAAAGCATACGGTATGTTTGGGGCGGCTGCGGCATCGGTTGCTGCTGAATTTATCGTACTTGTATTATTTATCAACAGCTCAGATGGATATTTTACGTGGAGATCTATTTTCCTTATTATATGGAAAAAATGTATAGCGGGAGTAATCATGCTTGCGGCAGTTCGCTTGCTTGCTGCTTCCGTTGAAATATCAGCCGCTCTTTTGATTGTCTTAGAAGTTGTTGTGGGTTGTTGTGTTTATGGGATAACATTGATTTTGCTTAAGGATAAATCGATAAATGGCTTGCTGAAAATAATTGCGAAATATATCGGTCATAAAAAAAAGAGGGATGTTGAATAGTATACATAAACATAATATGACTAATATGGCATGAGAATCATTTAACTTCAATTCTGAGGAGAGAATAAAAAATGGATATGCATACTAATCGAGATAATGTCAACTGGTATGATAAGATTGAATCGGTTAAATTATTTTCGGGCTCTGAATCAGAACAACACGTAAGAGTGTCATATGTTATACCTACGTGCAATCGTACAGATACATTAGAAGAAACAATAAATAGTATATTGCATCAAAAGAGAACTTATACATTCAATATTATTGTCGTTGATAATTCTGGTGACATTACTGAAAATAATCTCACATATCGTCTTATAAAAAAAATAAATAATTCACATATTGTTCTGTATGTTAATCGTCAAAATATAGGTGTTTGCGGAAACTTAAACAGATGCATGCAATTAAGCAATGGTAGGTATGCGGCTATGATCCATGATGATGACTTGATTGCAGATGATTACAGTATATATATTAATAATATTTTAAATAGAATTGAGAAGAAAAATATACGGTTTGGTGCTTTGAGGGTTAGTCGTGCTGATTTTAAATCCTCAGATCATTTACCAGTTTTGAAAAAACGTAATGGGAAATTCCACAGATATTATCTGATAAACAGTTTAATAGTAGATGGAATCGGACCTACACACTGCCCAACGTGCGGAATGATTTTTTCTAAATATGCTTTCATGTCTGCAGGAGGTTTTGACGAAGAATATTATCCTGTAAGCGATCATGTTTTAGGATATAAAATGTTAAAAAGCGGATTCGCAATATTTGTGACTGATGATATTTTTGGCTATTACCGTATCGGAATAAATGCTTCAAATGAGAAAGAAATGCAGCGTCTGTTTTGTAAAGGTGATTTTGAATTCAGAGAAGAGATGTATCAAGATAGCCTTTTAAGTAAAATATGGGGACACTTTTTTAGAGATTGCCAATATACAGTTTCTGTAAAAGGAAGGTGTACTCAATGTACCCGTTTTGGTTTGAATGGCACCATTGATGATTTTGATTTTAGGGATGGATATAATGATCATTCTTTTAGGTTCTTGGTTTATAAGGTGATCCGCAAAATTGTTAGTATAATTACGACATATATACCGTGTTAACTTAGTTTATATGAATAAGAAATAGGAGAAGAAAACATAATGAAGGTCGTAATCTTGGCAGGCGGATTCGGAACGCGTATCTCCGAAGAATCCGCTTTTAAACCCAAACCGATGATTGAGATTGGCGAAATGCCGATACTGTGGCACATAATGAAAGGTTACTCCGCGCACGGCATCAACGAATTCATCATATGCGCCGGGTATAAGCAGCACGTTATCAAGGAGTGGTTCGCGGACTACTTCCTCCACACTTCAGACATAACTTTCGATTTCACTCGCGGTAACGAGATAATAGTTCACGACAAGCACGCCGAGCAGTGGAAGGTAACGGTTGTGGATACCGGATTGAAAACAATGACCGGAGGACGAATAAAGCGCGTACAAAAGTATATTGGAAATGAGCCATTTTGCCTTACATACGGCGACGCAGTGTGCGATGTCAACATAAATAAGCTTATTGAATTTCACAAAAGCCATGGTAAAATCGCAACGTTGACTTCTGTCAGCCTTGTACAGCAAAAAGGAGTTCTGGACATTGGCTCGGACAATGCGGTAAAATCGTTTCGTGAGAAAAATCTTTCAGACGGAGCGCTTATAAACGCGGGATACATGGTGTTAAACCCGGAAATATTTAATTATATAGAGGGAGATAATACGGTGTTTGAGCGCGAACCGCTTGAAAAGCTTGTAGCACAAGGCGAGCTTATGTCATACAATCATCGAGGCTTCTGGCAGTGCATGGACACCAAGCGTGAAAAGGACAAGCTTGAGGAACTCTGGGCTACCGGTCGCGCGCCGTGGAAGACTTGGGAGGACTAAATGGATCTATCATTTTATCGCGGCAAGCGCGTCCTTGTGACCGGTCATACAGGCTTTAAAGGTACATGGCTTTGCAAAATGCTTGTAAACGCGGGAGCTGTTGTAACGGGCTACAGCTTAGAGCCGCCAACGACGCCGAATTTGTTCAGCATATCGGGGCTTGAATTTCAGATGAAAAGCATAATTGCTGACATTCGAGATTTTGATAGGCTGAAATCTGTTTTCGCGGAAACACAGCCAGAAATTGTTCTGCACCTCGCCGCGCAGCCTATTGTTCGTGAAGGCTATCGCAATCCTCGCTATACATACGAAACAAACGTTATGGGAACGGTAAACGTTATGGAATGTGTGCGTCAAACTCCCTGCGTGAAAAGCGTTCTCAATGTCACGACCGACAAGGTATATAAAAACAACGAGTGGTGTTGGGGTTACCGCGAAGATGAACCCTTGGACGGTTTTGACCCGTATTCAAATTCAAAATCCTGTTCGGAGCTTGTGACGCATAGTTATATAAACAGCTTTTTCACGGACACGGACATTGCCGTATCAACTGCGAGAGCAGGAAACGTTATAGGCGGCGGAGATTTTGCAAGCGACCGAATCATCCCCGACTGCGTTCGAGCAATGAAAGTCGGAGAGAAAATAGGCGTTCGCAATCCGTACTCTACACGCCCATATCAGCACGTTTTAGAGCCGTTGGCGGTTTATCTTACTATCGCTGAAAAGCAGTTTGAGGACAAGTGTTATGCGGGTTTTTACAATGTCGGACCCGACGACTGCGATTGCGTTACGACGGGAAATTTGGTAGACCTCTTCTGCAAGCATTGGGGCAACGGCGTAGAGTGGGTCAATCAGGCAGAGAAAAATGCACCGCACGAAGCGAATTTTCTGAAGCTCGACTGCTCGAAAATAAAGAGCGTTTTCGGTTGGAAACCAAGGTGGCATATTGACGAATGTATGAAATTTACAACTCGGTTCTATAAAGCATGGCTCACCGGCGAAGATATTTCAGCGGAGATGGATAGAGAGATAATGGAGTTTTTGGAGGGATAAGATGTCGAATTGGAAAAGCGAAGCAGAGGCAAGAGAGCAGATAAAAGCTCTTGTCGCTGATTATTATCATAACTTCAAGGAGAAAAAGGAGCCGTTTAAGCCGGGCGACAGGATAAGTTATGCTTCCCGTGTGTTTGATGAAAAGGAAATGCAGAGCCTGACAGATGCGATGCTTGATTTCTGGCTCACGACAGGCAGATTTTCCGAAGAATTTGAAAAGAAATTCGCCGAGTGGATAGGAGTAAAATACGCGCATTTGGTCAACAGCGGTTCATCTGCAAACCTTATTGCTTTTTCGGTATTGACTGCTCCCGAACTTGGAGACAGACAAGTTAAACGCGGCGATGAAATTATTACAGTAGCCTGTGGATTCCCAACAACTGTCACTCCCATTTTGCAATACGGCGCAGTTCCCGTGTTTGTAGATGTAACAGTACCGCAGTACAACATCGACGTGACAAAGCTCGAAGAAGCGCTGTCGCCTAAAACAAAGGCAGTGATGATCGCTCACACTTTAGGTAATCCGTTTGATCTTAAAGCAGTTAAAGCTTTTTGTGATACGCATAACCTCTGGCTTGTTGAGGATAATTGCGACGCACTCGGTACGCAGTACACTATAGATGGTGTGACTAAATTTACCGGCACATGGGGCGACATAGGTATGAGCAGCTTCTATCCTCCTCATCACATGACAATGGGTGAGGGCGGCTGCGTATATACAAATAATCCGCTGCTGCACAGGCTTATCCTTTCATACCGTGACTGGGGACGCGACTGTATTTGTCCGTCGGGACAAGACAATTTCTGCGGACACCGTTTTGACGGACAGTTTGGCGAATTGCCGAAAGGCTATGACCATAAATATGTCTACAGTCACTTCGGATATAACCTCAAAGTCACAGATATGCAGGCGGCAATTGGTGTTGAACAGCTCAAAAAGTTTCCGAAGTTTATAGAACGCCGTCGTCACAACTGGGAAAGATTGAGAGCCGCGCTTGAACCTGTTTCCGACAAGCTCATTCTTCCCGAACCTGCTGAAAACAGTCGCCCGTCATGGTTCGGATTTTTGATTTCAATCAAAACGGAAAGCGGGCTTGACAGAAATAAGGTCATAAGATACATAGAAGAACATAACGTTCAGACGCGCCTTTTATTCAGCGGCAATCTTATCAAGCACCCGTGCTTTGACCAGATCCGCGGCACTGACGCTTATCGCGTTGTCGGCGACCTTGATAAAACTGACTTTATTATGAACAACTCGTTCTGGATAGGAGTTTATCCGGGTATGTCAGACGTAATGATAGATTATATGGCGGAAATTATTGCTGACAGTTTATTGGCTTCATTAAATTAATGACCTACTTCTCGAAAATATATCACATTATATACGTTGTAAAGGTGAATATGATGAAGGCTACAGACTATATTATCGAATTCTTAATTGAAAAAGGTGTGACAGATATATTTGGGTATCCGGGCGGTGTAATATGTCATTTGATCGATTCAGCTGCAAAATATAGCGATAAAATTCATACCCATATTAACTATCATGAGCAAGCGTCTTCATTTGCCGCTTGCGGTTATGCTCAGGAATCCACAAATATAGGGGTAGCTTTTTCCACATCTGGTCCGGGTGCAACGAATCTTGTGACCGGGATTGCCAATGCATATTTTGATTCCATTCCGACGATCTTTTTTACAGGGCAAGTAGACACATATGGTCTAAAAGGCGATTTGCCAATAAGACAAAGAGGATTTCAGGAAACGGATATTGTAAGCATGGTGAAATGCGTTACAAAATATGCAGTTCGTGTTGATGATCCAAAGGAAATAAGGCTTGAACTGGAAAAGGCATTTTATATTGCGAAAGAGGGAAATCCCGGTCCGGTACTTATTGATTTACCGGCTGACGTTCAAAGAGCAGAAATTGAAATCAACAGTATAAAAAAGTTCAGTCATATGACAGACAAACGTAATATAAAAGTGAAAGATTTCTCACAAAAGATACGTGAAGTATGCAAGCTTTTGCAGAAATCCAAAAGGCCGTGCTTGATCATTGGAAATGGAGTAAAGCAGGCCGGTGAAATACGATTGTTGCGTAATTTTATTGACCAGGTTGGGATTCCGACAGTATTCTCTATGCCTGCTTTTGATACGATACCTTATGATAGTCCGTACAATTTTGGCTTTATCGGAGCAAACGGACCAAGATACGGAAACTTCATTTTAGGTAAATCGGATCTGATCATTTCTATCGGTTCAAGGCTCGACTTGAAACAAGTCGGTAATGATAGAGGCGCTTTTGCACCGAATGCAAGGCTCGTTAGGGTTGACATTGATGCTGGGGCTTTTTCAAACCCTATTCATGATGATGATATACACATCAGGGTAGATTTACGGGATTTTTTAATGACGCTTTCCGATTTGACTGCAGGAAAGTACAAGTGCACTGACAAGTGGCTCAAAATCTGCAAAAAAATAAAGGAACTTTTATTAGGGTATGACGATGAAGAATATACTGTGCTGCTTAGAAAATTCGGGCAAAGTCTTCCCGATAATTGTTCCATTGTCACTGATGTTGGACAAAGTCAGGTATGGTTGGCACAGCAACTTTGTATAAAAGAAGGGCAAACTGTACATATGTCTGCGGGACTTGGAGCTATGGGATTTTCCTTGCCCGCAGCCATAGGCGTGTACTATGCAAAGAGACGTCCAGTATACTGCTTTAACGGTGATGGCGGAATACAAATGAACCTTCAGGAGCTGCAGTTCTTGGCAAGGGAGAACATTCCTGTCCATGTAGTTATCATAAATAATCACGCGCTGGGAATGATCCGCGGATTTCAAGAGGTAAACTTCAATAAAAATTATTCACAAACTATAGAAGGAAAGGGCTACTCTGTACCGTATTTTTCTAAGATTGCGGATGCTTTCGGACTTCCTTATAAAAGGGTCATATGCAGTGAGGACATAGAAGCTTCTTTAGGAGAAACGGAAGCGCCGTCCGTTATTGAGATCAATATACCTTTTGAAACCGTTTTAAACCCCAACTTCGGAAGAACGGGGAAAATTGAGGATTAACGACCTTACATTGATAGATCCTTGTATAATAAACTGATGGATTTGTAGGAGGCTCAAGTATGATCAAGCTGTTGGAATGTACTTTAAGAGACGGCGGGTACATAAATGACTGGAACTTCGGTTCCGAAGCGATTGCGGAAACTGTCAAAAGTCTTGAAACTGTGGGTGTTGACATTCTGGAGCTTGGGTTTTTGAAAAATGAGCCTTACGATAAAAACAGAACTGTTTTCAATAATATGAAGCAACTCGAAGCGCTCATACCCAATAAGAAGATAGGAATTGATTATGCTGCAATGATAGAAGTTGTTAATCCGATTCCTTTGGATATGTTGAGCAATAGGAACGAGAAGAGCGTGGATATCATACGAGTTATTGTTTGGAAAACCAAGCATGACGGCTCCGGAAAAGTTGTTGATGCTTTAGAAGAGGGATATAACTATTGCAAAGGTATTGTTAATAAAGGGTATAAGCTTTGCGTGCAGCCTGCAAGGGTTGATCAGTATAGTGATACAGAATTTGTATCTATGATTAAGAAATTTCAAGAGTTAGATCCCATGGCTATATATATTGTTGACAGTTGGGGAACGCAAAATACAGAGCAAATAATGCACTATGTTCAACTTGCCAATGATAATATGAAGGCAGATATCGCAATCGGTTACCATGGGCATAACAACCTTATGCAGGCGTTTGGAACGGCGACCGGTTTTATTCGGTCAAAAATAAACAGAGATAAAATTGTTGATGCGAGCATATATGGCATCGGTCGAGGCGCAGGAAACCTGAACGTAGAGCTGATTACTAAATATTTAAATGATACTTACGGTTGCACCTATGAGCTGTCTCCCTTAATAGAATTATACGAAAAGTATATCAGGGATATATATTCGAGACATCCGTGGGGATTTTCCTTACCGTATTATTTGACAGCCCATTACAATTGCAATCCGAATTACGGAGAGTATTACGGAATAACAAAAAAGATGGCAGCCGATGAGATTGAAGGAATACTTAAACTCATCGACAAGGATGACCGCGTACTTTTTACCAAAGCAAAGGCAGAGCACTATCAAAAAAAATATGAGGAGAATGAAAAATGCAGGATATCTCAAGAAAATTAAGAAAAGAAGCTTTGTATCTTTCCCACAGATGCGGTGATGGCAATTTACAGAGCGTTTTTTCCTGTATTGATATCGTATGGGTGCTGTATGATAAGGTAATGAATTGGAGCCCTGAAAAGGCGCGGGATGACAATAGAGACTTTTTCATTATCAGTAAAGGACAAGCCACATTGGCGCTATATCCTGTATTAATTGAAAAGGGAATGTTTGACGAGAAAGAAGTTGCACGTGAAATCGGAAACTTTAACAGCAGATACTGTATTCAGACCGATTTGACTAAATTTCAGGGCGGAATTGAAAATAATGCAGGGTCGCTTGGGCATGGTCTGCCTTTTGCAGTTGGGGTCGCCTATGCAAATAAAATAAAACATTCCCAGTCCTTGGTATATGTTTTGTGCGGTGATGGGGAATTTTGCGAAGGAACGATGTGGGAATCGTGCATTTTTTCAAGCGCGAGACATCTGGATAATTTATGTATTATTATTGATGATAATGATTCGGTTGGTGCAATGGTTGAAATGGGCGATATGCAACAAAAATTACAAGCATTTGGTTTTGATGTTTTAAAGGTGAATGGACATAATTTGATAGAACTTGAAGAGACTTTTATGAAATTAAAGACACAAAAAAGCGGCAGACCAAGAGCGATTATTGCAAAAACTAAACGTGGATATGGAAGCCAGACAATGGAACAAAATGATATTTGGTTCCATAAATCACCTAATGAAGTTGAACTTAGTATTCTGCAAAAGGAGATCGATGAGTTTTGAGAAGAGCATTTTTGAATCGGATTGCGGAAATGATTCGTAATGAAGAAGATACGGTGTTTTTTACCGTTGATATAGGTATGTGGGCAATCAGAGACGAACTAATGGAATATCCTGATCGCTGTGTGAATGTTGGAATTTATGAGGACGGTATGTTTTCAATTGCAGCGGGAATGGCGAGCCGAGGTCTGGTTCCCACACTTTTTGGAATTCAACCATATTTGATTGAAAGGACCTTAGAGCAAATCAAAATGGATTTAGCTTATCAAAAATTGGGGGTAAATATTGTCGGCACAGGTGCTGCGGTCGATTATTCAAAATATGGATATTCACATTACTGTGCAGAAGATGTTCAGATCATAAAGATGATACCGGGATGCGAATTTGTTGCACCCGGAACTGCAAAGCAATTTTTGCAGTTATTCAACGAATCTTACAGGGACGGACATCCGACATTTTTCCGTGTAAGCGATCATCCAAACACAAAGTATGATGTAGATGTGGAATTCGGGAAAGCAAATGTAATACAAACAGGCAATAAAGGTACTGTTATTGCAGTGTCAGTCATGCTGGATGCAGTGATGGAGGCGTGCAATGGTAAAGATGTAACAGTGATTTATTATACTACTTTGGAGCCTTTTGACCGCAAAACCTTAGCCGAAAACTGCAGTTCATCAAAATTATTGATTGTTGAACCGGAGTTTGAGGGAAGTCTTTTATATGATGTGCATAAAGCATTCCCCAGTGCCGAACTGCAGATAGACAGTATTGCATTCCCGCGAGAGATCTTTAGAAATTATGGTACATATGATGAAAAAATGGCATATTATGGCCTGACGAAAGATGTAATTTGCAAAAAAGCAGATGAGTTTTTTGAGATAGGTTAAGGTATAGTGACGGAATGATAATTTATCAATAGATCAAGAGAAAAGCCTATCTATGACAGATTTGCGGGCGACACTTTATTTCAAATATAGGATAAACGCAAAGGAGAAATGTTATGAATGACTTTACCGGAAAGACGGTGCTTGTTACAGGAGGAACATCAGGTATAGGTAGAGCCTGTGCTATGCGATTTGCAAAAGAGGGCGCAAATGTAATAATAGCCGGAAGAAGCAAGGAAAAGGGGCAGGCTATTGTTGAAAAAATGAAATCCGTTAAAAATATGCGGGGGGGTATAGCTATATCTATTTAGATATGGCTAATCGCTCTTCTATATTTGAAGCAGCAAAAACTATAGAAAATGAATATGGCGCATTAGATGTTCTTGTAAATAATGCAGGAATATATCCCATATCTGACCCACTTGAAACATTGACAGATTCTTCGCTGACTGAAATATTTGATGTCAATATTGTGGGAATGATTATTCTTACTCAAGCTGTACTTCCAATGATTAAAAGAAGTAACGGTGCGATTATAAACAACGCCTCGGTTGCGGGACTTGAATCTTTCACAAGCGGGCAGAGCTATGCTTATGCCGCTTCAAAAGCTTCTGTAATAAAGTTCACAAAGATGATTGCAAGGCAGTACGGCGCAGAATTCAGAACAAATTGCATTTGCCCGGGTATTATCGAAACGCCTATATTCAAAACCTTTAACGAAGAAAAATTTAAAGAAAAAATCCCGATGAAGCGGGTGGGAAAGCCCGAAGATGTTGCGGCAGTTGTCAGTTTTTTGGCTTCGGATGATGCGGCGTTTGTAAACGGTTGTGTAATGACGGTAGACGGAGGGCAATCCCTTTAGAACAGGCGGTAGTTTTGTCGCCTGTATGGAGGAGTTATGCACATACTGGACGGCAAAACAGCACTTGTTACTGGTGCGACCGGGCTTATAGGGAGCAATCTATGCTATGAAATTCTCAGTAAGTCTACCGCAAAAGTTATAGCTTTGAGCAGAAGCAAGGATAAGCTCGAAAAGGTATTCGGCGAGTATCTTTCAAAACCGAATTTTTCATACATTGCAAAAGATATTTGTGAGCCTTTAAATATATCTGAAAGAATTGACTGTATTTTTCATGCCGCAAGTCCGATAAGCGGAGCAGTTATTTCCGAGCAGCCTGTTAATGTGATTTTACCCAATATTGAGGGCATAAAAAATTGTCTTGATTTTATGAAAAATCAAGAACAAACCACAGGGATTAAGGGCAGAATTATAGTATTTTCTTCAGCTACGGTTTATTCAAATAATATTGTTTCAGATAGGACTGTTTCTGAAGATGATACCGAGTGTGAGACAAAAATAAATGCACCGAACGCCCCTTATGCCGATTCAAAGCGTATGAGTGAAATACTTGCGTCTGCTTATTGCAAACAGTACGGAGTAGATGCGGTCATTGCAAGAATAGGTTATGTATACGGCTATTGCAAGGAACTACCGAATACAGCATTTTACAGCTTTATTAAAACCGCTCTTGACGGGCAGGATATAGCAATTAAAAATCCTTCAATGGCAAGGCGAGACAATATTTATATTGATGATGTAATATCCGGACTGTTCACAATATATGAACGCGGTGTAAGCGGTGAAGCATATAATATTTCGTCTGCCGGCGAAAAAGGGAATTTCGCCGCGGCAGATGAAATGGCAGGCATTATAACGGATATTGTAAACAAAGAAAAAATGACTGAAAAGACTGTCAGCATAAATTATTTATCCGATGAAAAGCCGAGGCAGCCTGGGATAATTCTTTGCAACACAAAGCTGAAAAGTTTCGGGTGGACATTAAAGAACAGTTTATATGATGGCATAGAAAAAACGATTGAGAAATATGTAGAGGAGGTTATATGAAATACGACTACCTTATCGTCTCCGGTCTTTACGGAGCAGCTTTCGCCCAACAGGCTCATGCCGCAGGAAAGAGCGTTCTTGTTATTGACAAACGCCCCAACATCGGCGGCAATGTCTATATGGAAAAAATTGAGAACATAAACGTTCATAAATACGGTGCGCATATTTTCCATACCAACAATAAAACCGTCTGTGAATATGTAAACCGTTTCACAAACTCTCCGGTTGCGAATTTCAAAGGCGAATTGTATTCAATGCCGTTCAATATGTACACGTTCAACAAGATGTGGGGAGTTGTAACTCCTGAAGAAGCAGCCGCTAAAATTGAAGAACAACACAAAGAGATAATCGGAGAACCTAAAAATCTTGAAGAGCAGGCAATCTCGCTTGTTGGGCGCGACATTTACGAAAAGCTCGTAAAAGGTTACACCGAAAAGCAGTGGGGACGTGATTGCAAGGAATTATCTGCATTTATCATCAAGCGGCTGCCTGTCCGCTTGACGTTTGACAACAATTATTTCAACGCGCTCTATCAGGGTATTCCCGTAGGCGGCTACACGAAAATGATTAAGAAAATGCTTGAGGGAATTGAAGTCAAGCTCAACATTGATTACCTTGAAAATAAGTCGGAACTTGATAAATTGGCAGAGAAAGTAGTTTATACGGGAGCAATTGACGCATATTTTGGTTACAAGTTGGGAACTCTTGAATATCGCTCCGTCAAATTTGAAACAGAAGTACTGGACAAGCCAAGTTTCCAAGGCAACGCGGCAGTAAATTACACCGACCGAAAAACGCCTTGGACAAGAATTATCGAGCATAAATGGTTCGAGTTCGGAAAAGATGAGAACGGAAATGACCTTCCGAAAACGGTTATCAGCTGTGAGTACAGCAGCGAGTGGAAGTCGGGCGACGAGCCGTATTATCCCGTAAATGATGAGAAGAACAGCGCGCTTTACGCCGAGTACAAAAAGCTCGCAGATGCCGAGAAAAACGTTATTTTCGGCGGTAGGCTCGGTGAGTATAAATATTACGATATGGATAAGGTGGTAGATAAAGCTTTACGTTATTTTTTCCATAATATGATAAAGTTAAATGTATAAGAGCATATAAGATATTTTGCAGAAAGTATTACCTTATTTCGAGTTTTGTCAGGGATAATAACTGTTTATATATAAAAAACAAGACCTCACTATGCCGAAGTGTAGCACACAACTCATATATTGAAAGAATTTAGATATTATTAAAACTGATATTTAGACCATTGCTAATGTGATGATATATCAAGAATAAAAGCATATTAAAGATAGGAGGAATAACAATGATTGTTAATAGAATAGTGCATAGTATTAAAAGGCGTGGAGTAAAGGGTACGGTTAAACATATACTAGGCGTAGATAAGTATCAAGAAGAAATTGATACCCTACATTATCTTTTGAATCAGGTAACTGATATTACAAAAATCAGTCCTGCAAAAAATGAGCCATTACGAATAATGCAGCTTTGTAACGCTGAACTTTTGCATATTTTTGATAAGCTTTGCGATAAACACAATTTGAGGTACTGGTTGGACAGCGGAACGCTTTTAGGCGCCATACGTCACAAAGGATTTATCCCTTGGGATGATGATTTGGACGTTATGATGCCCCGGGAGGATTATGACAGGGTAATCCCGCTTATGAAAGATGAAATGGATAAATATGGGATAGTGGTCAGATGGGGAGGATATTTTGATGATATGGGGTATATGCAGCGCTTGGCATTTGGATATCGCACTGTTGAGACCGGTATATGGATGGATATCTTCCCTGCAGATTGCTGCGTTTCTAAGCTGCCTGCCGCTGAAATAGAACCGTTAGTACAAAAAAATATTAAAGTATATCAAAAATATTATTCTTCGCATGAAAAGAAATGCTCCGTTCAGCAACTTGCAGAAAAAAAGAAGCAAATATTTGAAAATATTCCAACAGGAACGAACAAGATATGGTATAGGATACCGGAGATAGAGTTTTTTAAACACATTGTAATGGACAATGATATATTGTTTCCGTTAAACAAAGTCGGCTTTGAAGGTTATAGTCTAAATGTTCCGGCAAATTCAGACTGGTATCTATCAAAAATCTACGGAAACAACTACATGGATTATCCGAGGTCTGGGTTATTACATCATACAGATCCCGATGGAGGTCTTGCTCAGGATCGTGCTAAGAAACATAATGTCGATATGAATGAAGTTCTTGAATATCTGAAGTCAGTTTATTCTTCAATATAGATTAACTTTTATTTTTCATTACATTTGGTACAAATGGGTGTAAATTTACAAGCTCATGGAGGTTGAGTTGTTATGAAAATAATCAATTTCAAGGATATCAAATCACTGTCTATATCGCCATCGAAATGCTATGAATGGGTCGAAGAAACAATACATAACAAAAACAGCACAATTCTCCCGCCTAAAATTAGTATGAAGCCGTTTGACGGCGTTTTTTGCAACGTTATGCCCGGTATTATTACTAACGGAAGCAAAAAAAATTCCGGGGGGGTAAAAGTGGTGACACGTTATCCTAATCGTGTTCCAAGCCTTGAGAGCTGTATTCTGTTGATGAATGCAACAACCGGCGAGTTCCTTGCTCTTATGGATGGCACTTGGATTACCGCAATGAGAACCGGAGCTGTTGCGGCTCATTCTATTTTGCTTTTTTCTAAAGAACATTTTTCAGTTATTGGAATGATGGGATTGGGAAATACCGCAAGAGCGACGCTTCTTATTCTTGCTGAAAAAATCAGAAATAGAGAGATTACAGTAAAGCTTCTTAAATATAAAGGTCAGGAAGAAAACTTTGCCGAAAGATTTTCCAAATATAAAAATTTAAAATTTGATTATGTAGATACCGCAGAGGAAATGGTACAAGGCTCAGACGTAGTCATCTCCGGCGCAACTTATTTACCGCAGGATGTTTGTCCAAGTGAATGTTTTGATGAAGGTGTGTTGGTTGTACCGATACATACACTGGGATTTACAAACTGTGATTTGTTTTTTGAAAAAGTATTCGCTGATGATTTGGGTCATGTTCATCATTTCAAGAACTTCGATAAATTTAAACGGTTTGCTGAAGTTTGCGATGTTGTAAACGGGATAGAGCCGGGACGTGAAAACGCCAGGGAGAGAATTCTCGTATACAATATCGGCGTCTCAATTCATGATATCCACTTTGCTTCGTCCATTTATGAGATGCTGCAGCAAAATGGCATACTTGATTCACTGCCTGATGCAGACTTAAAGAATCCGTTAGAAAAATTCTGGGTGTAGAATCATATGCAACCTTTCCGATTTGATAAGTAGTTATCGTTACATAAAACACAAAATGTATGAGGTGAAAATCATGAAAATTCTTGATTTTGAAACTATTCGTGGGATGAAAATTTCTGAGCAAACCATCTACGACTGGTGTAATGACGTTTGGCTTTTTAAAGACGGGTGTATTTTGCCTGCCAAAATCAAAATGTGGGAGAGTACGTCCGGCAGGTATATTACAATGCCTTGTGTTATACCACAACTTGATATTGCCGGAGTCAAATTTATTTCACGTAATGTAGATGATGCGAATGGAGTTCCGGCAAGAAATTCCCATATCTATCTTCAGAAAAGATCAGAACTCGGCCTTTTAGCTGTTGAAGATGGTATGTGGATAACAAATATGCGCACTGCGGCGATTGCAGCTCATTCGGTTATCGAATACAGCAAAAGCGATGCTAAAACCCTTGGGCTGATGGGTTTGGGACTGATAGCGTGGACTTTTATGAAGTTTCTCGGGAATATATGCCTCAAAAATTATACGATAAAGCTTTTAAGATATAAAGATTAAGCGGAAAGATTTATAGACAGATTTAAGGATGAGTTTCCAAGATTCAAATACGAGATTGTCGATACATATGATGATATATGCTCCTGTGACGTTGTAGTATCAGCTGTCAGTTATGCAAGAAGCGAGTTTGCAAAGGATGATGTTTTCAAACCTGGTTGTCTTGTGGTGCCGGTTCAGACTTCCGGCTTTCAGAATTGTGATTTATGTTTTGACAAGGTAATTGTAGACGATATTGAGCATGTAAAATCTTATAAGTATTATGAGGACTTCAAATCAAAGATTTCTGAAGTCAGCCGCATTGAAAAGCATGAGATACTTGGAAGAGACAACGACCAACAACGAATTGTCGTATATTGCGGCGGAATAGCGTTGCATGATCTTTACTGCGCATATAAAATTTATCAAATTGCATTGCAAAATGGTTTTGGTACAGACGTAGAAATGAGATATCCTAAAGAGCATCTTTGGATATAAAATTACAGTGATTAGGATCTGATATGCAAATAATTCAACAGATTGACATTAGATAAATAAGTTTACTTCACATTGAGTTTTTTTGAATTAAGAGAAGAGAAAAATGAATTTCACAAAATTACATTTTGATATTCTTGTAATACTCCAAAGTCTCTTGTACATGTGAATGGTGTCAGGATTATTGACCGCTTGATTTACACTTGTCTTTGTATTGAAATGAACGAAATTTATATGGAGGATTAAAATATGATGCCAATAAAAAGAAATATTCTTTTAAATCCCGGTCCTTCAACGACAAAAGATTCAGTTAAATATGCCCAGTTAGTCCCGGACATATGTCCGCGTGAAAAAGAGTTTGCTTCGCTGATGAAAGGACTTCGGGAGGACTTGGTCAAAATCGTTCACGGCAATTTGGAAAAGTATACGTCTGTACTGTTCTGCGGAAGCGGTACTCTGAATATTGACGTATGTCTTAATTCGCTTTTGCCTGAGGACAAAAAAATACTTGTAATCAATAACGGCGCATACAGTACCCGCGCTGTAGAGATATGTCAATATTATGGTCTGCCGTACATAGAGCTGAAATATCCGGTGGACAAGCTTCCCAACCTTTCCGAAGTCGAGAAAACGCTTCTTGAAAATGCGGATATAGCTGTTGTTTACACCACACACAACGAAACCGGAACAGGGATTTTAAACCCAGTCCGCGAGATTGGCGAGCTCGCGCACAGATACGGTGCAATATTCATCACCGACACCACATCTACCTACGCCATGCGTCCGATTGACATTGAAAAGGATAATATTGACTTTTGTATGGCATCTGCTCAGAAGGGCTTAATGGCGTTCACCGGTCTTTCCTTTGTTGTTGGAAACAAGGCTGTTATTGAAAAGTCCAAATATTATCCTAAACGCTCCTATTACTGTAACCTTTGGCTCCAGTATGATTTCTTTGAGCGCACTGGTGAGATGCATTTTACCCCGCCTGTACAAACCATCTATGCAACGATTCAGGCAATTAAAGAGTATTGGGCTGAAGGAGAGCAAGCAAAATGGGCACGCCATACCAGAGTGTTCAATGCAATCAACAAGGGACTTGATGAGCTTGGATTCAAACAGGTTATAAAACCGGAGTGGAGAGCCGGTCTTGTATCCTCGGCAATTTATCCGGATGATTCCAACTGGAGTTTTGAAGCGATTCATGATTACTGCTATGAGCGGGGCTTTACGATTTATCCCGGAAAGATTTCAACCACCAATACATTCCGTCTGTGCGCACTTGGGGCAATTGACGAGCAGGATATCGTGGATTTCTTTGTAGTTTTCAGAGAAGCACTTGAAAAAACAAATGTCGCAATTCCTGTTCAGTATAATGCATAATAAAGGAGAAGAACGATGAAAACTGTATACACTTGCTTTTGTACAGATGTTATTCATGATGGGCATTTAAACATTATCAAGCAAGCTCAAAAATACGGAAAAGTCATAGTAGGCGCTTTGACTGATGAAACACTTATACGATATAACAGATTTCCGACTGTATCTTTAGAGGATAGAATAAAACTTTACAAAAGTTTGGACGGCGTTGATGAAGTCGTTGTTCAAAATGATATGCTTTATGATGACATTATAAAAACCATTCACCCTGACTATGTTATTCATGGCGATAACTGGAAAGAAGGTACAACATCAGCCATTCGTCAGAACGTCATCAACCTTCTTTCTGAATATGGCGGTGAACTAATAGAGGTTGGATATACGCATAACGAAAAAGTCAAAAAGATTGATTCCCAGCTTGTGGAAAAACTTTCTATGCCTGAATATCGCCGCAAGCGCCTGCGCCAACTTATAAAGCTTTGTCCGATTGTGAAAACAATGGAAGCTCACAGCGGTCTAACCGGACTAATCGTGGAAAAGACGGTTGTGGAGCGCGAAGGAAAACTGGATCAATTTGATGCCATATGGATTTCCAGCCTTTGTGACAGTACAGAAAAAGGCAAGCCTGACATTGAGCTTGTAGATATGACCAGTCGTTTTCGCACAATTGAAGATATTACGGAAGTCACTACAAAGCCGATCATCTTTGACGGTGACACAGGCGGACTAACAGAGCATTTTGTTTATACAGTTCGTTCTCTTGAGAGAATGGGCGTAAGCGCAGTGATTATTGAGGACAAGAAGGGACTTAAGAAAAATTCCCTCTTTGGTACTGAAGTACAGCAAACGCAAGCAACGATCGAAGAAATGTGTTCTAAGATCGCTGCCGGTAAGGCTGCACAGCTTTCGGATGATTTCATGATTATTGCACGAATCGAGAGCCTGATTCTCGAACAGGGTATGGAAGATGCACTTGCAAGAGCGTTTGCTTTTGTAAAAGCAGGTGCTGATGGTATCATGATTCATAGCCGAAAAAAAGACCCGACTGAAATACTTGAATTTTGTGACAAATTCCGTGGAAAGGACAAGACTACTCCCATAGTGGTTGTTCCTTCATCATTTAATACAATCACAGAGGATGAACTTGCTGCGCATGGAGTGAATATTGTGATTTATGCAAATCAGCTTACAAGAAGTGCATTTCCTGCAATGCAGAAGACAGCAGAGGATATTCTCCGCTATCATCGTGCGAAGGAAGTAGACGACAGATTAATGTCTATTAAGGATATTATCACGCTCATTGACGAGCTTTAAGGGGATAACATGTCAAAGGAAATTGCAGTACTAATGGCAGCTGGTCTTGGTTCGAGAATGAGACCGCTTACCGATAAAGTCCCAAAGCCACTTGTCAAGGTGCATAATCGCTCGATGATAGATACCGTTATCAGCGCACTGGAGGAGAGAGGCGTTGAACGTATCTATATTGTGGTGGGTTACCTTGGAGATCAGTTCGGTTTTCTTGTTGAGAAGTACCCGAATATCACGATTATCAAGAATACAGAGTATAACGAAAAAAACAACATCTCGTCTGTTTATGCGGCAGCAGATGTTATTAAAACAGCCGACTGCTTTATCTGTGAAGCAGACCTGTTCGTATCTGATCCGTCGATATTTAAGGCGCAGCTCTATCATTCCTGCTATTACGGCAAAATGGTTAAGGGATATTCAGATGACTGGGTGTTTGACCTTGATGAAAATGGTTTCATTAAAAGAGTTGGAAAAGGTGGAACGGATACCTATAATATGGTTGGCATTTCATTCTTCAAGCAGAAGGATGCAAAAATTATAGCCAACGCAGTCATTGAGGCTTATCAGCATGAGGGGCATGAGCAGCTGTATTGGGACGAGATCGTTGACCGACAGCTTGACAAGTTGGATCTTGTAATCCATCCCGTAACAGCAGAACAGATTGTTGAGATCGACACTGTAGATGAATTGGCGGCATTAGATCCTGATTATAAAATATACAATGGGGAGTAAGCGATGAAGGTTAAAAGTTTAGTAGATATTATTGGTGCAGATTTTTATACCGGAGTACCTGACAGTCAGTTGAAGGCACTGTGCAATTATCTGATGTCTCAGTACGGCATTGACCCCAAGCATCATATTATTGCTGCAAACGAGGGTAATTGCACTGCTCTTGCCGCAGGCTACCATCTTGCAACCGGCAAGATCCCGGTAGTATATATGCAGAACTCCGGCGAGGGTAACATCATCAATCCGGTCGCATCGTTACTTAATGACAAAGTTTATGCAATTCCGATGATTTTCATTGTTGGTTGGCGTGGTGAGCCGGGTGTTCACGACGAACCGCAGCACATCTATCAAGGTAAAGTGACAGTAAAATTACTTGAAGATATGGACATCAAGCCCTTTATCATTGGAAAGGATACCACTGAAGAAGAACTGAAGGCTGTTATGGAGGACTTCCGCAAGTTACTCTCAACCGGCAAGCAGGTGGCATTCGTTGTTCGCAAGGGTGCACTGACCGATGCACCTGATGTCGAGTATAAGAACGATAATAAGATGATCCGAGAAGAAATCATTCAGCACATTGTCAAGGCCACTGGTGAGGATCCGATCGTTTCAACGACAGGCAAGACCAGCCGTGAATTATTTGAAACTCGTTTCGCAAACAGTCAGAGTCACAAGTATGATTTCCTAACTGTCGGCTCAATGGGACACACATCGTCCATTGCGCTTGGTATCGCTATCAATAAGCCTGATCGGAGAATATGGTGTATAGATGGTGACGGTTCTGTTCTCATGCATATGGGTTCTATGGCTGTGCTTGGTGCAAATAAACAAAAAAATATTGTTCATATTGTCATCAACAACGGCGCACATGAAACGGTTGGCGGTATGCCGACTGTAGCTTCACGGATTGATTTGGTTGCAATCGCAAGGGCTTGCGGTTATCCAAATGCAGTTTGTGTAGAGAATTTTGATGATTTGGACAGAGAACTTGAGATCTCAAAGAGCAGAGATGAGTTGTCTTTAATTGAGGTCAAATGCTCGATAGGTGCAAGAGATGATCTTGGCAGACCGACAACGACTGCATTGGAAAATAAGCAGAACTTTATGAGATATTTAAGTCAATTATAATAGATCTTAGTTGACCTACTGAAAGGAATGGTCCCTATGAAATACAACTACCTTATCGTCGGCTCCGGTCTCTACGGAGCAGTTTTCGCCCAACAGGCTCATGCCGCAGGAAAGAGCATTCTTGTTATTGACAAACGCCCCAACATCGGCGGCAATGTATATACGGAAAAAATCGAGGGAATAAACGTCCACAAATACGGCGCGCACATTTTCCACACCAACAATACCGAGGTGTGGAACTACATCACGCAGTTTGCAACATTTAACCGCTTTACTAACTCTCCTGTTGCGAATTATCACGGTGAACTTTATTCAATGCCCTTTAATATGTACACGTTCAATAAAATGTGGGGCGTTGTAACGCCGGAAGAAGCAAAGGCAAAAATAGATGAACAACGAAAAGAAATTACGGGCGAGCCGAAAAATCTTGAAGAGCAGGCGATCTCGCTTGTTGGGCGCGACATTTACGAGAAATTAGTTAAAGGTTATACCGAAAAGCAGTGGGGACGTGATTGCAAGGAGTTGCCTGCATTTATCATTAAGCGGCTGCCCGTCCGCTTGACGTTTGACAACAATTATTTCAACGCGCTCTATCAGGGTATTCCCGTAGGCGGCTACACGAAAATGATTGAGAAAATGCTTGAGGGAATTGAAGTCAAGCTCAACATTGATTACCTTGAAAATAAGTCGGAACTTGATAAACTGGCAGAGAAAGTAGTTTATACAGGAGCAATTGACGCATATTTTGGTTACAAATTGGGAACGTTGGAGTATCGTTCGGTACGCTTTGAAAATGAAATTCTGGACAAGCCAAATTTCCAAGGCAACGCGGCAGTAAATTACACCGACCGAGAAACTCCTTGGACAAGAATTATCGAACATAAATGGTTTGAGTTCGGCAAAGACGAAAGCGGCAACGACTTGCCGAAAACTGTCATCAGCCGTGAGTACAGCAGCGAGTGGAAGCCCGGCGACGAGCCGTATTATCCCGTAAATGATGAGAAGAACAGCGCGCTTTACGCTGAGTACAAGAAGCTCGCCAATGCCGAAAAAAACGTTATTTTCGGCGGCAGGCTCGGAGAGTATAAATATTATGATATGGATCAGGTTATTGCGGCGGCTCTTGAAATGGCTGAAAAAGTGATGAAGTGAGTTGTTAAAAAAACGGAGGATCAAACTCTGATCCTCCGTAATTTTCCCAAAAATTCACCTCATAGAAATTACCTCTGAAAACAGTCCGAAATAAGCCGACTGTTCATCTTCGGTAAAGCAGGACATTGCATTTTTTATACTGCCGCAAGGTTTGAGATTAGGCGACGCAGTGAAGATCTTTCCTTCTGTTTCATAGATTTCAGCAGTATAGGTAGTCGGATAAGTAATAGACGCCGGAACAGATCTTGAATAAAAAACAAGCCTGTCTGTGCAGAATTCAGAACTGTAGATAATACCGCTTTCGTTCGTGCTGCTGATCCCGAATATAATGTCAATAAATCCGTTTTTCAGCGCCTCAACAGCGTCGCTGTTATTTTTGAACACTACTTCTTGAATTGTCATTTTAATATCAGCGCCGATAATATCCGAAATTTTTGGAAATATCCCCATAAGTTTGCCGCTGTCTGTATTACAAAGCTCTCCGTTTTCAATAAATCCGATGTTAATGATAGTATCGCTGAATTTGAGGTCTGTTTCAGGAAAATCAACTATGTCCGAAAGAAAACCGCCATTGTTAAAATCGGCATTGATATCCTTGTCAAGTCCTTTTGCCGAGCGCTTGTTAAAACTGCTGCAAATTTCCGAAAGAACAGCCTTATCTGTCGCTGCAAAATAATATTCAGTGATCTTACTGTCGGACATTTCCAAAAAATCGTTCCGCCGTTCTTTTGCCGCACACCCGTTCATAGTTAGTATCAATCCCAATGCCGCTATAAATGCTGATAATCTTTTCATCATTCTTCCTCCTTGTTTCGATCATCAGCTATATTATAACATTTTAAAATTACTATTGCATTACAGTTGCGTTACAATTATGTAATAAAAATGCTGCGGAAATGAGAGTTAAACGGCGGTTTATTTAATTAGCCTTTTTAGGTCATTTTTATCCTGAGTTTTCAGTATCTTTAAAAGATGTTCATATATTCTTTCGCGCGATTTTTCGGGTTCTTCGAAATAAGCATTTGAAATATAATTTTCTCCGAACATTTTTTCAGGCGTTGTATATTCTGCTACTCCCCAGCCGTATTCGTTCCCGTTTTTGTCTTTCATATATACGAAATCCGACGTATTTATATATGTCTGCATTTGCAGTCGGGTAATTACCGTTTCAAAACCGACATTTTCG
Source organism: uncultured Clostridia bacterium (assembly GCA_947629335.1). Lineage (GTDB taxonomy): Bacteria > Bacillota > Clostridia > Oscillospirales > Ruminococcaceae > CAG-115. The sequence goes on from CANRDI010000001.1 coordinate 76,909, forward strand.
CCCTTGTGATAATTCAGTGCGGATTTTATTTTTTTTGAAATAACGCTGCCGTTTTTGTATACAATATCATAGACGTCCTTGTCCTTTTTGGAAACTAAACCGTCCTCATAGCGCGCGTCAAAATCATAGCCGTCCCGACGGTAGTTTGCGAGAATGGGAAACCATTCTTTGCTGACAAAACCTGCCTTGTTTGCGAAGAATTTTCCGTAGACACAGCGCCCGTCCCGCGCGATAGGTCCTTTCCATTCCCAAGGACCGTCCTTGTCGGGTGTAAACCATAATTCACCAGGACAGTTTTCTTCTATCGAAAAACCCTCTATACTGTTGGCAAAGAAGGGGAGAAAACCTATTTCCTCCGTGATTTTTATTATATCTTCCGCACTTTTTATCTTCCTGAATTTCATAAATTTTTCCTCCGATATTTTCTTAATACAATTATACATTTATTTATCAAAAATTTCAAGTATAAAAAAATGAGATTTCTGTTATATGCGGTATTTATTCCCCGCCGACGCCGTTATTTTGCAAAATATGGAGGATACCTCTTGACAAAGAGATAAAAGTATGTTATACTCTAATTGTTGAGATGTGATCAATGCGGATGGTATTCCGTTTATCGGAAACTGTACCGACATATTATCGCCTCCTCTCGGCTCTGCGGGAAATAAAAGCGCCGCCGTTTAAGAAAGGCGGAGATGCGATGAAAGTAGGATTTATCGGAGCAGGAAAAGCAGGCTTCTCTTTGGGAAAATACTTTGCCGACGGCGGCATTACCGTGACGGGCTATTACAGCCTGCACGAAAGTTCGGCTCGCGCGGCGGCGGAATTTACGGGTTCGAGGTTTTTTGATAATACCGAAGAATTACTGAAAGAGAGCGGCGCGGTTTTTTTGACTGTTCCCGACGGAGCTATAAGCTCGGTTTACAGCGAGCTGTGCAAATATGATATAAAGGGCAGGCATATATGTCATTGCAGTGGAGTGATGACGGCTGCTGAGGCGTTTCCCGATATTCGCCGACGCAGAGCTTTCGGATATTCAATACATCCGCTATTCCCATTTACCGACAAGAAAGAAAGTTGTGGGAAACCGGCGGGTGCATTTTTTTGCATTGAAGGAGATAACGAACATCTCGGCGAATGGCAGAATATCCTCAAAAACCTCGGCTTTTGCGTTCAGATTATCGACGGAGAAGTAAAGCCTATGTATCATGCCGCCTGTGCAATTGCAAGCAATCTTGTCTGTGCGCTCATAGATGAAAGCATTGAGCTTATGACAAATTGCGGATTTACCCATGAAACGGCATTAAAAGCGCTTTCACCGCTGATAAGGCAGAATACGGAGAATATTCTGAGATACGGTCCTGTAAAGGCGCTTACGGGCGCGGTCGAAAGAAATGACGTTCAGACGGTAGAAAAACATCTGAACTGTTTTACGACCGATAACGAGCGCGAGCTTTACCGCGTGGTTTGTGAAAGGCTGATAAAAACAGCGCGCGCGAAAAATCCGCATAAAGATTATTCAGAACTTGAAAAATTATTAACGGGAGGTATCTGAAAATGAAAAAAAACAATATCTTAACTCTTATGGATATGAAAAAGCGCGGCGAAAAAATATCGCAGATGACCTGCTATGATTATTCGACAGCTCGTATATTTGACGAAGCGGGAGTAAATTCGATACTTGTCGGAGACAGCCTCGGAATGACTATGCAGGGTTATGAGGACACACTTCCCGTGACAATGGACGAGATGATAGTCTACGGAAGAAGCGTCGGGCGCGCTTGTAAAAATGCATTTGTTATCGTGGATATGCCGTTTATGAGCTATCAGGCCTCGATAGAACAGGCGGTAATGAATGCGGGGCGCATTATGAAAGAATGCAGCGCAAATGCGGTAAAACTTGAGGGCGGAAAATCGGTCTGCGGGCAGATAGCGGCAATGACTTCCTGCGGGATACCCGTATGCGCTCACATAGGAATGACGCCGCAGTCGGTAAACAGCTTCGGCGGATTTAAGGTACAGGGAAAAGGCGAAGCTGACGCGCGCAGAGTTTTAGAGGACGCGCTTGCCGTTGAAAAAGCGGGAGCGTTTATGGTAGTTTTAGAGTGCGTTCCGCCGAAACTTGCGGCGCTTATCACAAAGAAAACGCAGATGATAACAATAGGCATAGGCGCGAGCGCGGCGTGTGACGGGCAGGTGCTGGTATATCAGGATATGATGGGAATGTCGGGCGATTTCACGCCTAAATTCGTAAAACGTTTTGCAGACATCGGCGAGCAGATGAAAAATGCCGTAAAAGAATACGACAGGGAAGTAAAAGAGGGAAATTTCCCGTCAGAAGAAAACACTTATCCGAAAAGCGACTGCTCGGACGAATTTCTTGATAAATTGGACAGTATGTATTAAAGAGGTGCAGTCATGATTATTGCAAGAACTATCAAAGAGGTCAGAGAAAATGTCGCAAACTGGCGCAAAGAGGGCTTTACAGTAGGTTTAGTTCCGACAATGGGCTATCTTCACGAGGGTCACGCGAGCCTTGTGGATAAGGCAAAAAGCGAGTGTAAAAAGGTAGTAGTTTCGGATTTTGTAAATCCTACCCAGTTTTCCCCTAACGAAGATTTACAGAGCTATCCGCGCGATTTCGAGCGCGACTGTAAGCTGCTTGAAGAGCACGGCTGCGACTTGGTTTTCTATCCGTCGGTTGAGGAAATGTATGTTCCTAATGCCGCGACTTATGTTGAAATCTTAGACGAAATGCCAAAGCAGCTCTGCGGAAAAACGCGCCCTATCCATTTTCGCGGAGTCTGCACGGTGGTGTCAAAGCTGTTTAATATTGTTCAGCCCGACAAGGCATTTTTCGGTCAGAAAGACGCACAGCAGCTTGCGATAATCCGCAGAATGGTGCGCGAAATGTCCTACGGTATCGAAATTGTCGGCTGTCCTATCGTGCGCGAAAGCGACGGACTTGCAAAGTCCTCGCGCAACACCTATTTAAGCGCCGAAGAAAGACAGGCGGCGTTGGTGCTGTCAAAAGCGATATTCCGCGGCGAGGAGCTTGTAAAGTCGGGAATTATTGACAGCGAAAAGGTGCTTTCCGAAATGCGGGCGATAATCTCGGCAGAGCCGCTTGCGAAAATCGATTATGTTTCGGCAGTTGACGGCGTTACTATGCAGCCTGTAAAGGAAATAACCGACGGCGTTTTAGTGGCAATGGCGGTATATATCGGCAAAACAAGACTTATCGACAACTTTATCGCGGGGGGCTTAAAATGACTGTCGAAATGCTTAAAGGCAAGATCCACCGCGCGACCGTAAAACAGGCGGAGCTTAATTACGTCGGCTCGATAACCATTGACAAAGAGCTTATGAAAGCGGCGGGAATTTTCGAGTATGAAAAAGTTCAGGTCGTAAATGTCAACAACGGCGAGCGGTTTGAAACCTATGTTATCGCGGGCGAGGACGGAATGATCTGCCTAAACGGCGCGGCGGCGCGCTGTGCAAGCGTGGGGGACAAGGTGATTATAATGGCTTACGCGCAGATGACGCCCGAAGAAGCGGCAAATCACAAGCCGACGGTCGTTTTTGTCGATGAAAACAACAAGCCCACGCGCGTTACACAATATGAAAAACACGGTCTGCTTGAAGATATGGAGCGGTGAAAATGGAACAAGAACTTAAAGGAAAGCGCGTCTTGGTGGGAATAAGCGGGGGAATTGCCGCTTATAAAATCGCCGACGCGGTAAGTATGCTTGTAAAGGCAGGCGCGGAGGTTGACGTCATTATGACGAAAAACGCGGCTGAATTTATCACTCCGCTGACGTTTGAAACGCTTACGAAAAAAAGGTGCGTTATAGACACTTTCGCGCGGGATTTTCAGTATGACGTGGCGCATATTTCCCTTGCAAAAGCGGCGGACGTAATACTTATAGCTCCCGCGACAGCAGATGTTATTGCGAAAATGGCTCACGGAATTGCCGACGATATGCTGACGACAACGGTTTTAGCGGCGAAATGCAGAAAACTTGCCGCGCCGTCAATGAATACGGCAATGCTTGAAAATCCGATAACACAGGACAATATAGAAACGCTTAAAAAATACGGCTTTGAAATTATAGAGCCCGACAGCGGTCGGCTTGCGTGCGGAGATTTGGGAAAGGGAAAGCTGCCTTCTCCCGATACTCTCGTACAGCACGTTATGCGCAATATTGCGCGGGAAAAAACGCTTTCGGGCGTAAAAGTAACGGTCACGGCGGGAGCTACACAAGAAGCACTCGACCCCGTGCGGTTTCTGACAAATCACAGCAGCGGGAAAATGGGCTATGCAATTGCGCGCGAGGCAATGCTGCGCGGCGCGGACGTAACGCTTATAAGCGGCGCGGCGCAAATTGAGCCGCCGTTGTTTGTAAAAGTGAAAAATGTCGTTTCGGCGGCGGATATGCTGAAGGCAGTTGAAGAAGAACTGCCGAATACCGATATTCTGATAAAGGCAGCGGCAGTCGCGGACTATCGTCCGAAAACCGTTTCTCAAAGCAAGCTGAAAAAGCATGACGACGATCTTATCTTGCCGCTTGAACGCACCGAGGACATTTTAAAGCGCGTCAGCGAAAACCGACACAAGGGACTTTTTGTCTGCGGGTTTTCAATGGAAACGGAAAATCTTGTGGAAAATTCGCGCGAAAAGCTCTTGAAAAAAGGGCTTGATATGATAGCCGCAAACAGCCTGAAAACCGAGGGTGCGGGATTTGGAGTTGATACGAATGTCATAACGATAATAACTAAAGAAAGCGCGAGAGAATTGCCTCTTATGAGCAAGGCAAGAGCCGCGGCTGAACTGCTTGATGAAATAGAAAAAAGGCGGAGATGAGCATGCATGATACTGACTGTAGACATCGGAAACACAACTATTGCTTTGGCGGGTTTAGACAGCGGATATAATGTGCTGTTTAATAAAAAAATACCGTCTGACAAATGTTTTCGAGAGCCGCTGAAACAAGCGCTTAGCGGCTTAAAGCCTGAAAATGCAGTCGTATCGTCGGTAGTGCCGACGCTTACAGAGCCTGTATGTAAAGCCGTAAGCGAATTTTGCGGCGTTGTCACAACGGTAATCAGCGCGAAAATGTACAGTGATGTACTGAGCTTTGCAATACCCGAACCCGAAAAGCTCGGTCTTGACAGAATTGCCGACAGCGCGTGGGCTGCCGTAAAATATAAGCTGCCTGCTGTGACGGTAGATCTTGGAACAGCTTCAACGTTCAATGTTATCGGAGAGGGAAAGATTTTTCTCGGCGGAATTATCGCGGCGGGAATACAGACCTCGCTGAGTGCGCTTTCCGAGCGCGCCGCGCGGCTTCCCGAAATATCGCTTTCCGTTCCGAAAAACATTATCGGAAAAAACACCTATGAATGTATGCTTTCGGGCGCAGTTTTCGGCGCTGCGGCAATGACGGAGGGAATAATTTCACGCATAGAAAGAGAACTCGGAAAGCCCGTAACGCCGATATTGACGGGCGGCGGCGCGGAATATGTAAAACCGTTTCTGTCGGAAATGTACATTTACGAGCCGTTCCTTCTTGCAAAAGGACTGGCAATGGCGGCAGAATTATCAAAATAGTTAAAGCCGTTCAAAGCTGTCGCATATCCGACTATTTGTTCGGCAATTTATATAAAAACTCACCGCAGCATATCGCCGCGGTGTTTTTATTATTACATCATAATATTACAATTTGGTTACAAATTTGTAATTTTTATTGACAATATTTTAAAAAGTGCTATAATAATTTACGGTAATTATTTTTATGGCGAATTTTGTATTTTTCTGCCGTAAATTAAATGCAGTTTTTACATCGGCTTTTATTAGCAACGATCGGGGGTATACTTACATAAGATTTCTGACTTAAAACAGCACAACGTTCCCGCAAATATCAAGATCAAAAATTTATGCATCTCAAATCACACTAAAATTAAAAAAACATCTAAGGAGCTATTATGAATAAGCAGATCATATCCGAATTGCTGAACAAACGTACTTTAAAGGCGCAAATACTGTCATATTTATTTTTTCCCGCGGCTTTGCTTTATCACGAACTTCTTCTGAGGATATTTGATTATAAATTTACGCCGTTTTTTTCGGAAAGTATTATAAATGTTATCTTTTTTTCTTTGGCAGGCGGTCTGCTTGTATCTCTGATATTGAACCTTATTCCAAATAAAAAAGTTTCTTGTATAATAGGTATAGCGCTTTTGGCAGCGCAAACGGTCATTTTCTGTATAGAGCGCGGCTGTCGTTCACTCTTCGGACTGTATTTCGGTATAACCGCCGTAAGCTCTATGACAGGAGAAGCTCTTAACGGTTTTGGCGGGTTTGTCTTTGCGAGATTTCTCGGTATAATCCCGTTTTTCCTGTTGTCATTGATACCGCTTGCGGCATTGATAGTTTTTCGTAAGTTCATTTTGAGCGATAAAAAACAAGATAAAACAGTACAAATTTCTTCGGGCATTGCGGTCGTTGTTTTGCATATTGCAGCGGTACTTCTTTCGGTGTTCGGAGGTGCAAAAAACTATTTTACATTTGATTTTACCGCAAACAACGCCGTGCCTAATTTCGGATTGATAACGTCGCTGCGTATGGAGCTTGAATATGCGGTCATAGGAATACCTGAGCCGAACCGTGATTATACCGAAGGACCTCAGTTTTCAAGTTCGTTTGTATCCGATCCGCAAGAGACATCAGACGAAAACAGCAGCTCGGAAAATCCCGAATTGCCGAAAGTATATGGCTATAACGTTATGGACATTGACTTTGAATCACTTGCGGCAGGTACGAACGACAAGACCCTAAAGTCGATGCACGAGTATTTCGCAAGCCTTACTCCGTCACAGCAGAACAAGTATACAGGTATGTTCAAGGACAAAAATCTGATATTTATAACTGCCGAGGCATTTTGCCCGTACTTTATCAGCGAGGAGCTTACTCCGACGTTATATCGACTTATGAACGAAGGATTTGTGTTTAACAATTATTATCAGCCCGACTGGACAATGTCTACCGTCGGCGGAGAGGTTGCAAACATAACGGGCATAGTTCCTATGTGGATAAACGGAAAATGGGCTTCGGAAGCAGCAATAAATAATTATATGCCGTTTACTCTCGGAAATCAGTTTTCTGCGCTCGGATATAACACTCCCGCATGGCACGATCATCTTTATTCATATTATAGCAGAGATAAGTATATGGCTGCTTTCGGGTATGATTACAAAGGCGCATACGGCGGCGGTCTGACGATACCGAGCGAGGGGAGCTGGCCGGAGAGCGACTTGGATATGATGCAGGCTACGGCGGATATTTATATAGATGACTATGTAAACAACAACACGCCTTTTTCCGTTTATTATATGACCGTCAGCGGTCACACGGAATATAATTTCGGCGGAAACGATATGGCGAAGAAGAATAAACAGGCTGCACAGGCGGCATATCCTAACGCCTCTACTCAAGTGCAGGCATATGTAGCTTGTAATCTGGAGCTTGAATATGCAATGAGCTATCTTGTAAACAGGCTTGAAGAAAAGGGAATAGCTGACGATACACTTATTGTGCTTACCGCCGACCATTATCCTTACGGACTTGCGTCGGGCAGTACGGATTATTATAATGAACTCAGGGGCTTTGAGGACACCGAGCTTATGACGTCAAGATATAAAAATGCGCTTATCATGTGGTCATCGTCAATTGAAGAGCCTATAATAGTTGATACTCCCTGTTCGTCAATTGACATACTTCCTACGCTGTCGAACCTTTTCGGTCTTGAATATGATTCGCGTCTTTTGATAGGACGAGATATATTTGCTGAGAATTATGATCCGAGCCAATATTCGAGCTGTATGCCGCTGGTCATTTTTGCAAATAACCATGGTCAGGGCAATAGCTGGATAACAGCCGCAGGCACATACGAAGCGTCTACAAAAACATTTACTCCCAACAGCGGAATAACCGTTGATGATGAATATGTAAAACGCGTACAGCGTCTTGTCGAAGGAAAACTGAATTACTCAAAGCTGCTGCTGTCGAAAAATTATTATAAAGCAGTATTTCAACAATAAAAAAATTAAAAGGCTGATTGTTTTTTACAATCAGCCTTTTTTAATGCAGATTTTGCGGTCACGAGCGGCTTATTAAATATCTATTTCATTTTCTTTGCTGTTTTTGTCAAGATTTTTGAACATTCTGTAAACCAATATAGCTGTGATAAAGTCGGTAACGCCGCTTATTATCATGGCAATTCCGATTATGGTCATTATCATATCCGCGGCAATGTCGGGAGCTACCATAAAGAAAATGCCCGCCATAATATTTACGACCGATATCACCATTATAATCCATGGCTTTGACACACTTGATTTAAACAGATCTATGGCGTTCTGCATTTGCCTTAAACCGTTTAATGTGATAAAAAAACCGAGCGCAATGGGAATGTATAGGATAATTACATTTCTTAAAACAATTGTCAGGATACCGAGCGTTATAAGCATAGTGCCTATGACAAAGCCGCTGCTTGAAAAATTTGCTTCGGCTTTTCGGGCAATATAACTTATTGCAAAAGCCGCTCCCAGAACGATCAATATTGCTCCCGCAGCAATACAAAGCGGTATAAGCGCCCTGTTTCCCGTGACAATAGCGAATACGCCCAGAGCAATGTACAAAATCGGTGTTATAAACGGAAAAATATTATTTTTTTTCATAATTTTACCTCCTTGTTGTTATTGTGTTATAACAGCTTATCAAGAAAACAAAAATGTTGATTTACTGTGAGAGGATAACTATTTTTGCGTTTTTATAAATGAATTATTTTGTCGGCTGTTTCTTGCGGGTATTTGCTTTAACGATAATGAATATGACCGCTGCAGCAACTATAACTCCGCCAACTATCAAGAGAACAACGAGCATTGTGTTATCCGAATTTCCCGATATGCAGAATATCTCGCTCCCATTTTCAAAGTGGAGGTCGTTTACAATGAGATAGCTTCCGTTTTCGGTGAATTGAACAGGTTCCCAAGCGCCGTTTACATATTGCAGAAGCTGCGAAGAGTTTCCGGATTTTAAAAATCTCAGCGCATTTGGAGTACAACCCTCTGCCATAACAATCCTGAGTTCGCCGCCTTCGGGCGGGAATATCGAACTGCTTTCGGTTGTAACTGTGATTTTAGCTTTGTCGTCAAAACTTCCGTCCGCCAGCAGCAGAGGAAGTCCTTCTTTGTTCTGCTTGTCGCTTGCTATAGAACTTAAAAGTTGTATATATTCCGCTTCAAAAACGCGCGGGAACGTAATGTTGTCAAAATCAAATTCTTCCCAGCGCGCAAAATACCCGTCTATCTGCGGTATTTCGGGAATTTCCGACGGATTGACAGATCCTCCGTATGGAACGGTTATCTTTCCAAGAGATGTTCCGTTTGCTGTAAATTCAAGAACAATATCCGCAAACGCACCCGCTCTCTTTGCAAATTCGGCATAGTCTAAAGGCTCGGCAATGCCCGCATAACTTACTCGGTCTATACCCGCGACGCCTCTGTCCACGAAGAAATTATCCGAGATCTCGGTATTCTTTTTGCTGAAATCAACATATCCCGCAAGCGCTCCTATTTTTTCTGTGAAATCGGTTATGTCCGATATCGCCAGACAGTTTGTGATTATGCCGCCCTCGCCCGCGATACCGCCGATATATGCCGAGCCGGAGAGAGTTACTTTTGACAGACATTCGCGGAGTTTTGCCGAAGAATATCCCGCGATACCGCCGACATAACTTCCGCTTGTACTGCTGATAGAGCCGCTTGCGCGGGAATTTTTCACAAGTCCCATATCCATTCTTCCGACAATACCGCCGCAGTAATTTTTCTTTGCAATTATCTCTCCCAGATTTTCGCAGTCGTCAATTACGTCCATAACATTATAGCTGAAATTTATCGAACGGTCGCCGCTTTGCGCTATATCGTCCTCAGGGTCAAGGTCGTATTCGACAGCCATTGCACCCGTTATACCTCCGACATTAACGTCGCCCTCGACTTTTCCTCCGTTCATACAGCCCGCCGCTTTGCCGTGACTGTCATTTCCCGACGCTTCGTCCTGTTCTGAAATATCCTCGGAAATGCCGTTTTCATCATCATTTGACAGCAGATCTTTATATGTGTCTTTGAAAATATCGAATATACGTTCGAGACAGTCGCTTATGTTCTGAATGTCGTCAAGGAGAATATTGCTTTCGGAGTTTGCAATGCTGCCAATTCTCGACAATGTTGAGATCATTTTCTGCATATTGTCCGAAAGTGAGTCCGCAGCGCTCGTAAACGTTTCATCAAGAGCAGGGAAGCGCACTTCGCTTTTCTCCGAAAGCGTTTTTACGACATCTTCAAACTGCTGTACGGATTCGGAGAGCTTGTCGCTTACCTGTGACATTATATTTGCCGCTTCGCCTGCTTTTGAAGCCGCAGACGTAAGCGAATCAAGAACGTTTCCGAGAGCTTCCGATGCTTTGTCTATATTTCCGCTCGCGCCGTTTAAAGCATTAACGGTGTTTGCTATTTTGTCAGCCGCGTCCGAAAGCGAGCCAAAAGCCTCTGATAATCCCACTGCGTCGATGTTATCCAAGATAACGTTCACTTCTGCGTTTATATCCGACAAATTATCCGACATATCCGAAATTGCGGAAAATATTATATCGAGTTCTTTTGTCGCTGTGTCAAGCGTGTCTTCGGGAACGGTTGAACCCGTTATTGCTCTAAGCGCTTCAGACATATCTCCTGCTGCGGCTGAGGCATTGTCGAGGGCAGTTTGAAGTTCCCGCGAGGCAGCTTCAAGTTCGTCGAGCGCTTTCTGCATACTTTCGGGGTCGGTAGCCGAACTTAGATGTTCCGACGCTTTTTGAAGCGCGTCGGCTGCATTTTTCAGCTCATCTGTCGCCGCAGACAATTCGTCGGGATCTAAAACAGGACCGCCGCCAATTGACGTCGAAAGTTTCTCTGCCGCGCGTCCGAGCGCAGCAGAAGCCTCGTTCAGTTTAGTAAACGCCTGCTCCATTTCACTCGAATCAATTGACGCTGAAATATCTCCAACCGCTCCGCTGATATCGCTTAGCGCGTCAAGAACATCCGACAGACTTTCCGAAAATGCGTTAACGCTGTTTTTCAGCAGCTTCCAGTCGTCGTTTCCAAGCCATTCTGACAGAACTTTTATCGCATTGTTTAAGCGGCTCGCCGCGTCAGACATATCACGCATATTATTTGTTATTTTGTCAAGAGAACTTGTAATATTTTTCAGAGAAACTTTTATTGCCTCGCTGTCTCCGAGTGAACTCTGAATTTCAAGCAGCGCGCTTTTTATATCGCGCAGTCCTGCTTCAAGCTCCGAAAGCGCGCTTTTAATATCTTTCAGCGCATTCTCGGCATTGTCTATTGCGTCGCCGCTGTATTCTCCCGCTTGTTTGAGATCAGTCAGGGCTTCTTCGCATTTATCCGAAAAATTCCCTATGAGCTGTATTGCTTCGTCGAGTGAATTAAGAGCGTTCGGCACACCGTCAAGCGCAATATCCGCGCGTGCTAAAAGCTCGTTTATTCCATCCGAATAACCGTTAAAGATTTCTTCGGTTCGGTCGGTGATAGTTTCCGCGTCCTTTTGCGCGGAATTCATTTGCGAAGTCAGTTTCTGGATCTCGTCATTTATCTTGCTTCCGCTGTTGCGCGCGTCGTTTATCAGCTTGTCAACGTATTTTGACAGCATATCCATTTCATCTTCAAGACGCTGAACATTGTCTTCGGAAAATTCTATGCTTCTGTACGGTTCCATTTGCCCCGCAATACCGCCTATGTCTTTTCTTCCGTAAACATCGCCCGTGTTTGTGCAGGAATAAAGCGTTCCGCACTGACGTCCGACAATACCGCCTACATTATATCCGGTGTGCTGATAACCTATAGTTCCCGAATTAGCACAGCGCTGTATTATTCCCGAAGAATATCCCGCTATACCGCCAATGTCCGATTTAACTATTACATTCTCGGTCGTCAAATCTCCGATCTCAAGATCGTCCGCGCTTATCTGTGAATCGGCGTAAACCGTGTTTATATTTCCGCTGTTCGAGCAGTCCATTATTACGCCGAGGTTCATTCCCGCAATGCCGCCGACGCTGCTTTCAGCGGAGATCATTGCAGATGATACACAGCCGTTTATAACGCCGCTTTCGTCATTCTTTCCGACAATTCCTCCTACGCTGTCATTTCCCGAAACTGTTCCTTGAAACTCGCACGAAGAAACTATACCTTTGTTTACTCCGACTATTCCTCCGACCATATTTCCCGAACCGCTCGGAGAAACGTTTCCCTTAACCTTTAGATCTTTTATTATTGAGCCTTTTTCCGCACAGCGGAAAAGTCCTGTTTGAGAAGCGCTGTCGTGTATCGAAAGCCCCGAAACAGTATGCCCGTTTCCGTCGAATGTTCCGCAGAAGATAGGAACTCCGAAAAAGTTGTTTCCGCTCAGATCTATATCGGCGTTAAGTTCAACTTTTAGGTCTTTGCTTGCCGAATCGAGCCGACATTCTTCCGCAAATTTCAGAAATTCATCAGTATCCGATATATAGACAGTTCTGTCAGAGTTTATTGTTTCGGCAAAACTCTTTACGGGAATAATAAGACTTACCGCAATCGCGGCAGCCGATATAACGGAAACTATTTTATGCATTTTTTTCATATCAGTCGTCCTCCGTCAATATACTTTCGTCGTCCTCGGAGAATTCGGAAATGTTTTTATCTATTCTTTCGCGCAGAGCCGCCGCGTCTTCGCTGTCAAGCTGTGCGCTTACTTCTCCGTGAATTATTCCGCTTATTTTCGCGTCAACAATTCCGCTGATATAACCGCGAACACGTCCGTTTACATGAATTAGTCCGGAAGTATGATGTATGCGGTCAATCTTTTTGAGAGTAAACGAGGTCTTTTCGATTATCGCGTCGCCAAGCAGCAATATCTGAGGCAGAACGCACATTACAAGTACTATTGAAATAAGTGTTCCGCGTCCGAGACACTCTCCGACTGCCGATATAGCGACGTCAGAGGACATAAATCCAATCAGAAGACCCGCAACGGAAAGTATCATTCCAGAAGTGATAATGGTCGGAAATGCCTGATTAAGCGTTTCTACTATAGCTTCTTTCGGTGACATTTCGCGTTTTAGTTCGGAATATCTGCTGGAGATAACTATAGCGTAGTCGATATTCGCGCCCATTTGAATTGAACTTACTATAAGATAACTCAAAAAGAATATGTTTGTGTTTTCGACAGCGGGAACAGAAAAGTTTATCCATATAGCTCCCTCGATTATTGCCATAAGAAGTACCGGAAGTCCCGCAGATTTAAATGTGAATACAAGTATGACCAAAACGAAAAGCGCCGATAAAATGCTTATCATAAGGTTGTCGTCTACAAACGACGTTGACAGATCGAGGTCGCTTGTTGAGTCGCCGACAATAAACGAATTGTCTTCGGGATAATATTTGTACATTATCTCGTGAAATTCTTTGAGCTTAGCAAAAGTTTCGTCGCCTTCCATAGGGAGGTTTGTTTTAATGAGCAAACGCGAATATTCGTCAGTTTTAAGCTGAAGTTTAGCGTCAGTCAGCTTTCCGTTAAGCTCGTCAAGCATTTCGGTCATATCATTGTCAAGCGTTATAACTCCCGCTTCTTTCTGTTCGTAAACATAGTCGAACATATCTATCAGCGGCACGCCATAGTCCGAGATGTTTCCCATGAGCTTTCCGTAGTCCTCCTGCGACACGGCATAAGCCGAATACAAAACGGAAATGACCTCAACATCCATATCAATAAGCTCTGCGAACTGTCTTGGAGTGAGCGCGTCCGTCAGATAATACCCGTCAATTGCTTCGGTATTTGCAAGACCTTGCGTTGAATTTACGGCGGGATCTTCGGCGATCTCCATTAAAAGCCGCTGTTCGGATACATAATCGCCAGACGGCACTATCATTACCATAAGATTATCTACTTTGAAGTTGTCGCGGATTTTTTCCTCGGCAATCTGTGAATCATTTTTCTTATAAGTAGTACCCGACGCATAATCGTAAACATAATTGCATTGATTTGAGAAAATAAATGCCGCTACCAAAACCACGACAAAGATCGGCGGAATAACAAAACGTGTTTTAACGTCCATTTTGCCGACAGCCGTAATATTCGGGACAAAGTTTCTGTGGTGTGTTCTGTCGATAAGTCCCGAAAAAGACATAAGCAGTCCCGGCATAAGAGTAAATACCGAGAGTATGCTGAAGAAAATTGCTTTGATAAGAACAATGCCGAGGTCAAGTCCGAGCATAAACTGCATAAACATCATTGCTACAAGTCCCGAAACTGTTGTAAGACAGCTTGAAGATATTTCGGGAATAGCCTTGCTGAGCGCAGTTATAACCGCCATTCGCGCGTCGTGCGTAACGCGTTCTTCGGTATAGCGGTTGCACAGTATAATTGCGTAGTCAATGGCGAGCGCTAACTGTAAAACTACCGCGATCGAATTTGACACAAACGAAATTTCTCCGAGCAGGAAATTTGTACCCATATTGAGCAGTGCCGCCATACCGAATGTCATCAGCATAACGGGAACTTCCATATACGTTTTAGAAGTGAACAGCAAAACCGCGACAACTATTACAATTACAATCACGACAACTATCTGCATTTCCGCGGCAATACTGTCTGCCTGATTTGCACCGACCTCGCTTGAAATATAAGTGTCATACGGTTCGACAAGCTCTTTAAGTTTGTTCATGGCGTTTTTAGCAATTTCGTCCTCAGCTTCGCCTTTAAATGTGACGGATATCATTGCCGCGCCGTTGTGGTAGTGTGCGTCGGTCCTGTCGATAACAGCCTCGGAAACGCCGTCTATTTCGAGTATCTGTTCTGCAATATTTTCGGCAGTTTCATATGTTACGTTATCTATCATAACATTAGCCGTACCATATGTAATAAACTGCTCATTCATAAGCGTCAGTCCGCGTTTAGTTTCGGTGGTATCGGGCAGGTATGAAGTTATGTCGTTATTTACCTTTGTCCATTGCATACCGAAAACGCAAAATATTGCCGCTAAAATAAAGAACAGAAAAAATCCCTTTCGCTTGTCTACAATAAGCGTCGCAACTTTTGTGACAAAGCCTTTTTTCTCTTTTTCTTCGCTCAAGCAGTATCACCTCTTGTTTTATTCTGCATTAAAGCAGTGCTGTGTAAATATGGATAAATTTTCACGGCATTTTATTTCCATATTCAACAATTATTTCACAGCATTTTTGTATAATAAATTATATCACTCAAACACATGAATGTCAAGCAAGATTTTAACAATTAAGCGAAAAAATTGTATTATTATGCGATTTATAGCACTCAATTTGTGTTCTAATAAACAGTTTGTAGCAAAATGTTTTGCGCTCATTTAGAGGTTAAGAAGTAAGAGGAAAGAAAAAAGCGGACAGCATTTCCATTCATCGACCGCCGCGCAAGCGGCGGAACATAAAGTTTTAGAAAGGGGTGTGGGGGAAACCTTTTTCAAAAGGTTTCCCCCACAGTAACTTTAAGTTTTCCGAAAAAAACGCTTAACGTCTCAGCTTTTTCTTTGCAAGAACCGCCGCAAGACAACCCGACAGCACGATAAATACAACTACAATTGTCATATCAACGCCCGTATCGGGAACGTCAACTGCGCCTGCTTCGGTCAATATCGCGCGTATTTTCGCCTCGTAATCGGCTGCTGTTTTTTCAAGCTCGTCATAAGCTGCGCTTACAGCATTAAGATTGCTTGTAAAGCCGAATTCGCCGTCTGCTGTGAGAACTGCCAAAGCCTCTCGACTTAGATTGTCTACAGATGACAAATATTCGCTCAGATCTACGCCGTTTTTCTTCTCCAGAGCTTTTATCGCGGCTTTTACATCGTCCGCCACAGCATTGATCCTGCGCTGCGCATTCGCTTCAAACAAGCCCTTTGAAGTATTGTCAAACAAGTTTTGAAGCTCCTCGCAGATATCGTCAATTGAGTTGTAATCATCGATTTTATCACGAACTTTCTTTGCTGCATCTTCGCTCGCAGATTTGAGAAGCTCTCTTGTGCTGTCAAATTCTTCTTGTGTAATTTGATCGAGCTTATCTTGGTATTCATTTACCAGCTCGTCATATTCTTCAAGCGCATACTTTTCTGTCCACAAAAGCGTATCTTTGAGCCACAACTCGTTTAAAGCGTCTTCAACCTCGTAGATAAGTTCATCTACCGCTCTCCATTCGGCGGCGTTTTTGTCGCTTATTATCTTCTCGGCGGCTTTGATATTCTCGTCTAACAGCTTGAGAAAAGCCGCTTTGTCGCTGTCCGAAACATAATCAAGAAGTTCTGCAAATTCGGTTGCATTTCTCTCAAGGTCGGGCAAATATGCTTTCGCATAAGCGAGATTTACAACGCCCTTGTAGGTCTCGGAATTTTCGGCAATTTCCTCCTTGGATTTCCCCGCAATCTCATCTCTGACAGCCTTTATCGCTTCTTTGACATCTTTTACGCCCTCGGCTTTTTCCTCATCTGTCAAGTAAGAAAAATTTTCAATGTCATCGGTGTAAATTTCTTCGCACGCAACAAGCCACGCTTCAAGATATTCCGCTTCGATTTCACCCTGATATTTGTCTACTATGTCAACGAAAGCGTTAAAAATATCGTTTGCGGCAACATCTCCCTCGAAATCTTCTGCCTTTATCGCGTCAATTGCCTTTTCTGCTTCAGCCTTTATGGCTTCAGCTGCGGCTTTCACGGCGCTGCGGTCCTTGCCGTCCGTTTCCTGTGCCAGTGAAGCATATCTGTTTGCGTCGTCCGCCGTGCCCGCGACCATACCTTTGCCGCAAGCAGCGTTAAGTGCTGCCCACAATTCATAAACTTTCAGCACGTCCGCTTCATAGATCTCGTTTTGCTTTTCAATGTCCGTCGCCGCTTCAACATCTTTAAGCAGCGCGTCAAGCTCATCACAAATGCTCTTCAGCGCTTCTTCGGTCTTGTCATAATTTGAAAACCAAATCGCGTTATTGCCGATTTTAGTGCTGTAATATTCCTTCTGCTTTTCAACATAGGATTTTACAACGATTTTGTTGGCGTCGACCATAATCGCGTCAATCGCGTCAACTCCCGCTTTAACAGTGTCTCTTGCAGCTTTCACATTTCCCGCTTCAATTTTTTGCAAGTTTTCTACCGCTTCATTATACGCGTTATCGAGCTTTTCGCAAATGTCCGCAATGTCATTTTCCGAAAGCGCCCCGTCAGCGTTTTCTTTGACGCCTGCTTTATAAAACTCGTATTCTTCATTGAAATACAAGATTTCGTACACAAGTTCCGCTCTGTCTTTAAACTCATTGTACAGCTCATCTGCTTCGTCGTAAGTCACGACATTTTCAATCTCCGCAAGCGCGATATCTTTAAGTCCTTTCGTTACGTCAATACACTTTTGTATCATTTCCTTGTCGCTGTAGTTGAAATATTCGTTTATATCGTCAATATTGCGCTGTGCGTATTTCTCGATTTTCTCCTTGATTTCAGCTTTATAGTCGTCTATGTTTATCCCCGCAAAGCCGAGATGATAATAGCCGTCCGTTGTTGTGACGGTGCCGGAACCGGAGTAGTTGTTTACATAAACCGGAATATCTTGGTTCATGGCTTCTTTAAGGCTGATTGTGTGCGCGCCTTTTTCAAGCGTTAAGACAATTTTCCCGTCCGCATTTGTTGTTACCTTGGTATTTTTCCCACCGTCAATGCTTATCGTAAATTCTGATTTGGCAGCAGGAGTGCCGTCCGAGAAAGTCACGGGAATTTCAACCTTATAAGTATCGGGCGACTTGTCGTTTGCAATTTTAATGCGCGGCTCGCCGCTGTCATAGGAGAGAGAACCGTCTTTCGTGCAGGACAGTATGTACTCCATAACTATCTGATCTTCGCCGCCGAGCTCGCCGTCCTTTTCACCCTCGGAAATTCCCGCGAATGTTCCGACATAGTTGTTTGTGGCAAGAAGAAGCATTGTTAAATTGTCCGAAAGGTCAAGTTTCGTGCCGTCAGCAAGCGTTATGTCAACTACCTTTGCGCCCTTTGTTCCCGCGGGGTCGTAAGTATAGCTGAAACCGCTTACCTGCAAAAAGCTGCCGCTTACTTTTTCTCTTAAAAGCAATCCCGTTTCGTCCTGCCCTGTCATAAACTTAAGACCGTCTTCAAGCGCCGTGCGGAGCATTTGCGGCGTGACTTGGTAGACCTCGACCATATTTCCGTGGTTGAAAGCATTCAGTACATCGCCGCGCGTTACAGTTCCTGCGGGCAATGTCTGACCAATACCGCCGCCGTTTTCAACTGCGATAACGGGAATATCATAGCCGTTTTGCTCGGCAAATTCTTTCGCATAAGCTGCAAAAGCGTCCGTCACAAAATCGCCGTAGGGCGTTTCAACTATGCGCGACTCCACATAATCATAGTAAATGTATCCGCCCCAAAGCGGAGTATCGTTTTCGCAAAGCTCCTGTCCGAGAACGTCTTTTTGCTTTGACTGAATGTCCGAAAGCGCCTTTTCAACATCGGCTTTCTTTGTCGTTCCGTCAGCGGTGAGTTTATATTCCGCAGCAGCCGCCTTGTTAAGAACCTTGCACGTCGCCGAAACATCATCTCCGTTGAAGGTGATTTCAACCATTCCGATATTTACAAACTGCGTTCCCGTCTGGACAATCGGAATGTTTATCGAATCTCTGGTGTATGTATCTTGCTCGACGGTATGACTATGACCGTCGATAACTGCCGCCACTTCTTTAAGCTCATCGTCCGACAGAATGTCAAGGAGCTGTTCGCTTGTGGCTGGAACTGCTGTTTCGTTGTTGCCAAGGTGGCACACAAGAATGATAGCGTCCGTGTTGTCCTTTAAAGCTGCTATCTGGTCTTTCACCGCTGTTATCTCATCTCCGAATGAAACGCCGCTGAGCTTTGCGGGATTGGTTGAAGTCGCGGTTTTCGTGGTGGTGATACCGACAAAGCCTATCTTTTTGCCGCCTACTTCAATTATCGTATTGCTTTCAAGCAGGGAACTTCCGTCTTTCTTAACGTTTGCGCTGAGAATAGGAAAATCCGCTGCTTCTTTGAGCTTTAAAAGCTGCTCCGTTCCGTAATCGAACTCGTGATTTCCCGCCGCCATAACGTCATAGCCCGCGGCGTTCATCATTTCGATAACGTCAAGACCCTGTGAAATTGTCGCAAAGGACGCTCCCTGTACTGCATCGCCGGCATCTACCAGGAGCGAGTTTGCTGTTGACGCTTTCATTGCGGCAGCCTGCGCCAGACCTATGGCTGTTTCGCTTGCGCCGACAATGCCGTGAATGTCGTTTGTCGTGAAGATGGTTACTACTGTTGAAGTATCCGCAAATACTCCCGCCGGCAGCAGCGAAAAGACCATTGCCGCCGACACGAGAACCGACAATATTTTCTGTTTAATTCTCATATTTACTCCTTTTTCTGTTTTTAAACACTCGCCAAATTTTTGAATAAAGCCTGCGTTTATTTTATCTGCAAGAGCCGACAGCCCCATTTCAGCTCTTGACTTTTACATATTTCGCCTCTTTCCCGAAATTACATAGTATTTTATAATTGTATTATATCTGTATTATATCACAATTCATTTTATTTTTCAATAAGGCAATTGTAAAAACATATGTTTTTTATTCAAACCAATTTTTTCCATTTTTGGCATTTTCCCGCTTGTAAATTAAAAAATAGTAAAATATAAAGTTGCATTTTTTGTTGCATTATTGCAGATTTATGCTTTTGACTGCTTTGGGATTTGCTGCTATAATAAAAGCGTAAACGAAATCAATACGAAAGGATCTGAAAATTATGAGCATAAGCTACATTGACGAAACATCAAGAGGAACCCAATCTTTTCCCGTTGACGCACTGCTTTTGACAGAAAGAAAGGTGTTTATTGAGGGCATGATAGACGAAAATGCCGCGAGCGAATTTACGAGGAAGATGATGTTTCTTTCGCGCAGCGACGGACCTATTGATATTTACATAAGCAGTCAGGGCGGGAAAATTGAATCGGGACTTGCTATGTACGATATTATACAGGGCTGTAGGTGTAAAATAAATATGTACTGCATCGGAAATGCTTCAAGCATGGCAGCCGTACTGTTTGCGTCGGGGCAGAAGGGAAGACGCTTTATTCTCCCTCACAGCAGCGTTATGATACACGAGGCTATCCTTCAGGGAGATATAAGCGGCTCGGCAACTTCCATACGCCGCTTGTCCGACTCCATTATAGAAACGCGTGACCTTGTAAACAGTATACTCGCAAAGCACACGGGAAAAACGCTCGAAGAGATAAACCGCTCCACACTGTTCAATAATTTTATGAATGCAAAAGAAGCCGTAGCATTCGGGATATGCGACAAGATAGTAAAATCGGTTTTTGAAAAGGAGAATGTATAATGAATAATTTTAAATTTTCGGAAGACGTCATATGCGCGGATAATAAAGCCGCAAGCAGGGAATTTGCGAATAGCAGCGTTATAATAGCGGAAAACTGTCGGTACAGTCTGAATGATGTAAAAACACGAATTAACAACAATATCCTTGTGACAGGCGGCAGCGGCACGGGAAAAACCTCGACCATAGTTGTACCCAATATATTGCAGGCAGTCGGAAGCTACATTGTGTCTGACCCGAAGGGAAATCTATGCCGAAAATACGGGAATTATCTCCGCGAAAAGGGGTATAATGTCGTAAATATCGACCTTACTGCTCCCGAAAGATCGACCCGCTATAACCCTTTAAAATTTGTAACTACTCCTCAGGACATAATGAAAATAACAAACATCATCGTAGACAGAAAAGCCTCGGAACGTTCCTCGGCAGATCCGTTCTGGGATTCTATGACGACAATTCTGCTTTCATCAATAATAGGCTATATGATTGAAACGCAGTATACGCCTTTTAATTTCAGCGGCATACTTAAACTTGTGCGCGAGGGAGAAAGAAGCGGGTCGTATGATGACAATGAATACCGTTCATCAAAACTTTTCAAGCGTTTTAAAACGCTTGGCAGCAAATCACCCGACAGCTGGGCTTGCGGTCAGTATGATAATGTAAATACCGCGCCGAACAAGACGTATGATACAATACGTTCTACTCTTGTAGCAAAGTTTTCAAACTTCGACACGCCCGAACTTCAGGAAATGATGTCGGCAAACGATTTTGCATTCAGAGATATCGGAAGCGAAAAGACCGCCGTTTTCGTCACCATAAGCGATACGGACCGTTCTATGGACGCTCTTGCCAATATCTTTTTCACTCAGGCAATGCAGGAGCTTTGCAGATTTGCAGATGAACAGCCCGACAGCAGACTTCCCGTACCCGTTCGTTTTTTCCTTGACGACTTTGCGACGAACTGTAAGATAGAAGAATTTCCGCGAATGATCTCTACCATACGTTCAAGAAGCATTTCCGTAATGCTGATGATACAGGCGGAGTCGCAGCTTATAAATGGTTACGGATCCGACTATGCTACGATAATCGCAAACTGCGACACATATGTTTACCTCGGCGGAAACGATTACAACACGGCGGAGTCAATAGCAATGCGCTGCAATAAGCCTGTTCAGCAGATATTGTATATGCCTGTGGGGAACTGCTGGGTATTCAGACGAGGTTCACAGCCTGTTTATACACGCACAGTGCTTCCGCCTGCAAGAACAAAAGATACAAGAAGCAATGACTGAGCTGAAAAAAATAAGCCGCTTTATCAAAGCATAAAGCGGCTTAAAATATTAAACTTCAATTTTTAAAAAACACCGATTGATTTTACGAAAAGCACAGCAAGCATTATCGGCGTCACAAACTTTATCATAACGATATATAAAGTTTTCCTGCTCATTTTACAGCCCGTTTTCTCAACTTCTTCAATTACCGTGTTCGGTTTTACTACCCAGCCTATAAGTATACAGGTCAGTATCGCCACGATCGGCATAAGCAGATTGTTGCTGATATAATCCATTATGTCGAGTATCTGCGCGGTTGTTCCGTTCGGGAGCTTTGCCTCGAAGTAGAGGAAATTATATCCGAAGCATACCAGAAGCGCCGCTATAAGTGTTATCATTGTTTCGACAGTCGTAGCTTTGTTTCTCGACATACGAAGTCCGTCCATAAGGCAGGAAACTACCGCTTCCATTATGGAAACCGCGCTTGTAAGAGCTGCAAAAAGGACCATAGCGAAGAAAAGTATCCCGACAAATCTTCCTATATCGCCCATTGCGGCAAATACCTTAGGCATTGTCACAAACAAAAGCCCCGGTCCTGAGGATGACATTCCGTCATTTCCGTCAAACGCATAGACCGCAGGGATTATCATAACGCCCGCTAAAAACGCTACTAATGTGTCAAATATCTCTATGCGGTTTATTGACGTTTTAAGGTTTGCGTCGTCGTTTACATAAGAACCGTATGTTATCATAATTCCCATAGCGACGCTCAGACTAAAGAAAAGCTGTCCCATTGCGTCAAGAAGCGTAGTGAAAAAACTTTCCGGAGTTATATTTGAGAAATCGGGAATAACAAATTTTCCCAGACCCTCAAGTCCCGTTCTTGTTATTCCGCTTTCATCTGTGTGCGTAAGCGTAAGGGAGAAAACCGCAATAACTATCACCAGCAAAAGCAGTACGGGCATAAGGACTTTTGACATAGCCTCAATTCCCTTATTTACACCTCTGAATACGATAAATGCGGTAATTGCAAGAAAAATGACCATCATTATAACAGGCTCGGTTTCGTTTGAGATAAAAGAGGTGAAATAGCCATTCTCCGCCGCGGTAATGCCGTCGCCTTTAATAAAAACAAACAGATACTTTATCACCCAGCCGCCTATTGCGCAGTAATACGGAAGTATTATTGCAGGAACTATGCTCGCAATAACTCCGAGCGGCTTCCACTTCGGTTTAAGTCTGCCGTATGCGGTGAGGGGGCTTTGTTTGGTCATTCTTCCGATAGAAATTTCGGTTATAAGAAGCGTAAATCCGAATGTTACCGCGAGTATTATGTATATAACGAGAAACAGACCTCCGCCGTCTTTTGCCGCAAGATAAGGAAACCTCCAAATGTTTCCGAGACCTACAGCGCTTCCTGCCGCAGCAAGTACAAATCCAAGCGACCCTGTGAAAGAATGTCGCTTTGCAGTTTTATCCATAAATTACCTCCAATTCAAAGTATAACCTTATTTTTTATTATAACATAATAAAATAAAAAAAGCAACAGCATTTTTCACATAAAAGACTAATATGTGAAAAAATGCTGCTGAAATCGGCTGTAGGGTACAAAGAGAGGTTCCTTTTAGAAGTAAGAGAGGTAAGAAGCAATAATTGAAAGCCGAACAGCGCTTTCTCATTCCTACCGTGCCGCAAGGCACGGCAAGAACGTTGTTCGCTTGCTCCAAACTGTGAAAAAACCAAACTGTGGTAGAACCTGCCGTTCCCTCGCTCACAAGATTTTTGCTTTCGCAAGTTTCGTGCCAAATCCGCTTGATTTGTTGAAAACATCATTATTTCCGGTATATGAAATTGTCCTTTGATGTTGATTTTTTTGCGGAGGGAGTTTTAATGGTCTTGTCAAGGGAAAAGTCGGGATTTTCGTCAAAGAGCCTTTCGTTTATCGCGTCAAATTTTGTAATTCCCGAATGAATGAGAGTTTCAACAAGCCTGTCGAGCTCGTCTTCGGGATATTGATAACCTGCGCAGCGTATAAATTCAAAACGTTCCTCATGTGATAATCCCATGCCTATAGCGAGCGCAATTACGCGGTGTTTCTGAGGCTTTCTTATTTTTCCGCTCCTGAATTTGCATATGCTGCCTTTGTCGTATCCTATCTCGTTCGCCAGCGCTTCAACGTTGTCTATATATTTGTTCAGATATTCGTTCAGCCGCTTCCTGCAAAACTCGCTTTTTTCAAGTCCTGAGCTTCTTACGGCATTTTCCAAGTTTTTGTCAAATCTGTAGTATTCGCTGAAATCAAGTGATTTTTCTATGGATTTTGTTTCGCTTTCATTTGCAGAAATTTCATATTCACTTGCTTGCGGCGGTTTTACAAGATATACCATAGTGCAAGATTCCGAGCTTCTGAAATGAACGCCTATTGTTTCCGACATACATTTTTCAAACTTATCTCTGTATCTCGTACCTCCGGGAATGGGAAATGAAATGCTCTTTATACTGTTTTTGTCCGTATATGAAAGAACCCTAAGACAACATCTGCTTACAATAGAGCGAATTGTCTTTTCACTTTTTATGTCGTCGGGGAATGAATTCGGAAAATGCGCTAAAATTATATTTTTACAGCCTAAAGGCTTTCCGTCTATAACTTTTATCCCTCCGAGCGGAAGATCTTTTATCTCTCTTATTTGGGTATGCAGACTGCCAACTGTCGCCATTCTCCTCGGAGTTCCGATCATAGCGTCAAATCTGAATGACTTTGCTGTTATAGGAATGACCATTACTTCCGAAATATAGTCTAAAATATCGCCCGATATAATTTTCAGCTGCAAAACTTTCACCCCGTTTCGTTTTGAAATTGTTCACGAGCAATTTTTATATGCCTCGTTAATCTGCATATTCATTATACAATTTTATATTCAAGTTTTCAAGTCCTTTTTAAATAAGCTGTAAATCATTTTGATTTTCACAACATTTTTATAACATTTATAACAATGTGTTTATAATTGTTATGCGTTTTTATTAAAATAGAGCAAAAATTTTTGTGTAATAATACAAAATTAAAAAAATGTTATAGCGTTTGATTTAAAATAGTTTTATAATATATTACGGTGATTATATTATTGATTATTTTGTAAATACAAAGAGGTAACAGGCAGAATGAAATTGCAGGACAAAGACGAACTTTACGGTTTTATTGAAAACACGCTGATGAACGATTTTGTACAGCTCTTTCGTGTAAACATACAAAGCGGGGATTTTGAGTTTTTAAAAGTTTCTCCTAACATACATATTGATCCGAATGAATATTCAAATATATTTGACTACGCAAAACAGGTCGTGAAAAGCGGATACATTTCGGCGGACTATGCAGACGGGTATCTGAGATTTATAGACCCCGACACAATTCGCCGCAGAGTTTTCGGCGGAGAGCGGAGAATTGTCTACAGATACAAGCGGACAGACGGGAAATGGGATGTATTCAGCATAACGTCGCCGAAAGATTGTTCTCCCGAAAACCCTTGGACGGTGTTCAGCATTATGAATTCCGACGCAGGCTCTACCGCGCTTACCGAAGCAATGACAACGCTTTCCGTTATTTATTACAAAATATTGAAAATAAATCTTACGACTGATTCTTTTGAAATAATAAAAGCCGACAGCAGCGAGCATATTGAAAACAACGTCCAAAAAATCACGGATTGGTTCAGGCTTTTTGCAGAGCTTGGAAACGTACACGAAGAAGACCTCGACATGTACAGAAGTTTTACGGACGCGGAAAAAATAAAAGAGCATTTTCGGACGAATAAAACGCGGCTGAGCTGCCGTTATAGGAGAAAGCATAAAACGGGTGGGTATCGCTGGGCGCAGATGGATATTGTCGAGGGAGAGGGTTATTCTGATGATGATGTGAGGCTTTTGCTTTTTGTAAAGGACGTCCACGAAGAACATATGTCAGAGCTTCGCCACCGCGAGGAGCTTGTCGATAATTTCAACCGCGACGCGCTTACGCTTCTTTATAACAGAAACACGTTCAATGACGACGTTGATAAAATAAGGAAAGAAACAGACGGGTCTGTAACTTGCCTATATGTTGACGCAAACGGACTTCACGAGATAAATAACGCTTTGGGTCATCAAAAAGGCGACGATATGCTTTGCTCCGTCGCGGACGCGCTTAAAAGCTGTTTTCCCGACGACAGGGTCTATCGCATTGGCGGCGACGAGTTCGTTATGCTCAGCAGGCGGCTGAACTCCGCAGAAGTTGCAAAAAGGGCAAAAGCCGCGGGGAAAAAGCTTGCGCGGCTGAATTATGCAATATCTGCGGGAGTTGACAGCGGCGCGGGCGCTGATATTTCCAAAATTGTAGACAATGCCGAACAGGCAATGCGCAAAAATAAAGAGGAATACTACAAAGGTTTTGACAAAGACCGCAAAAAACGCGTAATGAACGAGGAGCTTGAAAAAAT
Organism: uncultured Clostridia bacterium; assembly: GCA_947629335.1. GTDB lineage: Bacteria > Bacillota > Clostridia > Oscillospirales > Ruminococcaceae > CAG-115. The sequence continues at coordinate 103,165 of CANRDI010000001.1, forward strand.
GCTCACCGAAAAGCGCGATGAAGAATATTTCCTCGGCATTATCGGGGAAATGTACGCGGGAGTTTATTTCATTGACATAAAGCGCGATTCTCTGCGGTATATATTCATACCAGAATATTTTAAGGGGCTTCTTGAAGAAGCGTCGTTTTCGGTTTCGCGCGCGCTTACAATGTATGCAAACAAGTTTGTGGAAAGCAAGTATATAGACGGCTTCTGCGACCTTTTAAACTTTGACGAGCTGTCAAAAACGCTCGACAAAAAGGGAAATGTTGATTATCTGTACAAGAAGAAAAACGGAGCGGAAATGGAGCTTAAAATACTTAAGACAAACGCCGATTCCGACGGCAAAGAGGAAACAATTTGGATCTTTAAGCGCCCCGAATAATTGCCCGTTATGCGGATAAAATCATTTTGTGCATTAAATTAATGAAAAAACCGACTTTGCTGTATTGGCAAAGTCGGTTTTTGCTGGTTAAATATACATTATCACTTTTTAATTTGCCGAGCTTATTTCAAGACCAAGATCCTGCTTGAAAATATTTTGTACGGCAACTATCACTTCTCGCTGATATTGTTCTTCTTCCGTTTCATTGTTCTGCTGTCTGAGGTTTGACATCTCTTCTTTATACTGTGCCTCTTGCTGAATTTCATCAGGTGTCGGGATAAAACGAAAATGTACAAAACCGGTGCTGTTTGCAATCATCTCGAAACATTCGGGTTCATTGCGGCGAATATCAAACACGCAGTCGTAAAACTTGATTTTCGGGTTTTCGTTTATCCACCTGTCGCAGACATTCGGGAAATCCCAAGACATCACCATTTCCTGCATTTCGTCAAGAATTTGATTTAATGCGTCTGCGGTGTATGGCATTACGTTTGCGCCGATTAAACCTCGTATTCCTTCAATCAGTTCAACATAGAACAAATCTGCGTATTGACCGCCGTCGCGGTAATGAAAAAAGCTGCTTTTTGCAGGCTGACTGCAAATTGCGATAACATCGCGGTATACCGCTTTCACGGCGTCGTTTGCGTATTCTCTTGTGTGAGTTACGGTATTTATCAGTGCGCGCATATCCAAATCCGTTTCCTCGTCGGTGTCATGTACAAAAGCATTTTCATTGCCCTTTAACGCTTTACCCAGACTTTTAATAAAGCCTTCGGTAGTTCCGCATTCTTTGAAACCGTCAAACATATTTCGCTGTATTTTCTCGCCTTCCGTTCTGATGAGATTGTAAAATGTAATTAGCTTTGCCTTTTGAACGCACGCTTTTTCGAGCAGATCCGGCTGATTTAATTCGCATTCCGAAAGAGCCTTGAAGATTTCAAGGCTGTCCGCCTCATACAGATGATCCCGCTCCCCCAAAAAGCGTATCTTCTGACGCTTTATTAACTCCGGGTCATTCACAAATTTCTTACACATACCGTTCATTTTCTTTATCCTTTCTCCAAAAAGCAGGTAAGTTTTTCATCCTACAGAAAACTCCTGCCAAATATCAAAAACACATCAGCAAGTCAACCGAACCAAATCGACTTGCCGATTATTGAATTGTCAATGAACTAATTGATTTGTCTTTTAGGCGTGTGAATTTTAAGGTTTGTTAGGTCTTTAAGGGGAGTTGTATCGCTGATTTGATTTTCTCCCAGCGTCAGAAACTTCAAATTTTTAAGGTTTCTGAGCGGAGTTAAATCGCAAGACTGCGGCAGACACAGACATAATCCTTCCAGATTTTTGAGATTTGAAAGCGGCGAGAGGTTGCTTATCTGATTGTCGTTAAGAATTAACGTCGACAAGTGAGTAAGGCTTGAAACCTGCGTCAGATCGCCGGTCTTGCTTGAGTCTGTTTGGTTTGGTTCGGGCAGACCTGCAATCGGCATTAAATCGCTTAAATTGTTTCCGGACAAGTCCAGACATTCAAGACCCGTGAGTTTTCCGAGCGGAGATATGTCGCTGATTTTATTATCGATTAAAAACAGGTTGGTCAAATTTGTAAGGCTTATAAGCGGGGTTAAATCGCTTAAATTGTTTCCGGACAAGTCCAGCCATTTAAGACCCGTGAGTTTTCCGAGCGGCGAAATGTCGCTGATTGAATTTTCCGACAGATGTAATTCTTTAAGATTTACAAGTTTACCAATTTCAACCAAATCCGAATATGTAAGCTCACATTCATCCAATTCCAGCTTGACTGTAGTCTTGACATCATACTCTATGCCGTTTATAACAGATTTCATAGACGAACATCTTTTCTTGTTTAATTACCGCGCGCAGCAAAATATTGAAAAATTTGCAAATGCGTGGACAAAAGCTATAATAGTAAGCCTAAAATCATTATACTACAGGGCAACTTAAATGTACAGTACAAATTCCAGCACCTTGTTATTTTTAACAAAATTTCAAGGCAAATTTTGACAGATGTGTCAAATCAAGCGCTTTAAGCTCGGAAAACGGCTTTGATGATACTGCTGTAAGTGAATTGACAAGCGGATATAATAAACACTTGAATTAACAGAATAGTTCGTAAGTATGCGAAATATACGAGTTTAAATGCGAGTAAAATAGAACGCTCCCGAAATCGAAAATTTTCGGGAGTAATTTTTTATTATTAAACTCATTTCGTCTCATAATCAAATCACGAAAAATAAATGAAAATTTTTCGCAGAACATTCCCTTGTTCTAAAAAAATGCTTGCATTTAACAGCATCTGTTAAATTATTTCACATTATTGCAGAAAGTGTTTAAATTTCGGTTAATATTACGGTAAAATTCAAACTACAAAATTTGAAAGTTACAGTGGTATAATAAAGTTAAGGGAGCAAAATGAATAATATTCGGTAAAATTCAAATTACAGAATTTAAAATTGACTATGTTATAATAAATTTAAGGCACAGTTTTGTAATTTTATTAAACATTTCAACATTCGTTTTGACGGCGCGTTCTCTTTCAGTGTTCTGCTGGCAAGCCGCGAATATTACGGCGGCAGGCAGCGGCACAGGGGATGTTCAAAAAATTTTTCATTATTGTGAATAATAAATTGGTGCTGTTTGGAAGGAGGGATTTCCCATTAACAGTGCGAACGGAGCGCATTGTTGAGAAAGATATTTTTGCTCCGAAATAATAGAAAGGATAATTTTATGAAAAGAAAAATTGAAGCTCTATTTCTTTCATTTGCAATTGCTATAGGTATCACATTACCTGTCGCAGCTGCAAGTGAAACGGCAAACGGAATCAGTGTTTCGGATTCTGAAGTTTGCGTCGGTGAGGAATTTACGGTCACGCTTAATGTTCCCGCTGCTGAAAATGCCGATACGGCAATTATCAGAGTAAACTTTGACAGCACGGCTTTCACGGTGACCGAATGGGAACCGTCCCTTTCGGGACAGGTAAAAAATGCCGGTGTTGACTCTAAAGGCGTTGGTTTCTTTTTAGTTAATGCAGCTAATGCGCAGAGAGCTATTGATTTAAGCAAAGGGCTAGCATTGACAGCAAAGATAAAGGTAAAAGATGACGCTGAAATCAAGGATTATACATTTGACCTTGTCAGCGCAAGTCTTTCCTATTGGAATGAAGAAACTTTCAAAGATGTTGAGCTGTGGACTCCGACTACAACGAAAGTAACCGTTTCTGTAAAGCCTGCTCCTGTTCCGGCTACAGGTATAACATTGAATCAAAAGACTTTGACGCTTGTCGAGGGAAAAACGGAAACACTTGAAGCAACAGTATCACCTGAAAATTCGACCGACAAAGTAGTATGGAAGTCAAGCGAAAGCGGAGTTGCTACTGTTGACCAGACAGGTAAGGTTACGGCAGTAAAAGCAGGAACAACCGTAATTACAGCAACAGCAGGAACAAAGTCTGCAAGCTGTGAGGTAACGGTAACTTGCGCTCATAAGAATACAGTTGACGTAGCGGCAAAAGCGTCTACCTGTAAAGAACAGGGCAATGAAGCCTATACGAAGTGTAAGGATTGCGGCGAAATCATAAAGGGTTCGGATAAGGCGCTTCCTCTTGTTTCGCATAAGGGCGGAGAAGCAACCTGCGTAAAGAAAGCTGTTTGCGAAGTTTGCGGCGATGAATACGGCGATTATGCACCGCATACATACGGCGAATTGATTGCAGAAGTTGAAAAGACCTGCACAACAGACGGAACAAAGGCGCACTTTGAATGTTCTGTATGCAAAAAGGTTTTTGACGAAAGCAAGAAAGAAACTACTGAAGAAGCCCTTAAAATAGCGGCTTCACACGGCGATACCGAAATAAAGAACGCTAAGGAAGCAACTACGGAAGAAGAAGGCTATACGGGCGATACCTACTGCAAGGACTGCGGAGAAAAGATTAAAGACGGCGAAGTTATACCTAAGATACAAATTCCCGCCACAGGCATTGTATTAAACAAAAAGACGCTGACTCTTGCTGAAGGAATATCGGAAATCCTTAAAGCAATAGTTTCTCCTGAAAATTCAACCGACAAGGTAGTTTGGAAGTCAAGCGATGTCGGAGTAGCTGCTGTTGACCAGACAGGCAAGGTTACGGCGGTAAAAGCAGGAACAACCGTAATTACGGCAACAGCAGGAACAAAGTCCGCAAGCTGCGAGGTAACGGTAACTTGTGCTCATAAGAATACAGTTGACGTAGCGGCAAAAGCGTCTACCTGTAAAGAACAGGGCAATGAAGCCTATACAAAGTGCAAGGATTGCGGCGAAATCATAAAGGGTTCGGATAAGGCTCTTCCCCTTGTTTCGCATAAGGGCGGAGAAGCAACCTGCGTAAAGAAAGCTGTTTGCGAAGTTTGCGGCGATGAGTACGGCGATTATGCACCGCATACATACGGCGAATTGATTGCAGAAGTTGGAAAGACCTGCACGACAGACGGAATAAAGGCACACTTTGAATGTTCTGTATGCAAAAAGGTTTTTGATGAAAGCAAGAAAGAAACTACTAAAGAAGCTCTTAAAATAGCGGCTTCACACGGCGATACCGAAATAAAGAACGCTAAAGAAGCTACTACGGAAGAGGACGGCTACACGGGCGATACCTACTGCAAGGTTTGCGGAGAAAAGATTAAAGACGGCGAAGTTATACCTAAGCTGCACCCGGTTTTAACTGATACTGATACAGGCATAACAGTAGAAGCGGAGGCTGATGTTCTTCCTACCGGAACTTTGCTTGTGGTTGAACCTGTTTCGGCAGAAGCAGAAAATGAATCTGTATTTGATATAACGCTTACCGACTTGAACGGCGAAAAAATTCAGCCGAACGGAAAGGTGTCGGTTAAGGTGCCTGTTCCCGAAAAGTTCAAGGATACGGAAAACCTTTATGTTTACCGTGTTGAAGGGGAAAAGTATATTTATATCGAAAGCAGTATCGTCGATAATCAGGTAGTATTTGAAGTAGATCACTTCAGCACTTATGTTATCACCGCAGAAAAGCACGAAGAAGTTCCGGACACAGGAGTTGATTTTGGAATAAGTATGGGAGCATTGTTGCTTGCGGGCGCAACAGCGATAATAGCTTCTAAAAAAGCGAAGAAATAAGTTTTTGCTTTAAACTGTTTGTGCTGTAAAAGCTGTTTTATATCTGTTTCCCTTTCCCGAATTTTGGGAAAGGGAAATAAGATATTCGGATATTAAGAGTATGCTGTTAAATTGACAGTTTAAATATATCCTAAATTTAATTTTTACCTGAAAAAGAACAGGAGGTTATTTATGAAACTGAAAAAGTTGACTGTAATTGCTGTTTCTTTGAGTATGTTCATAGGAGCATTGTCAATAACAGAAAATTTTCCGTCGGGAATATCTTACAATGCAAATGCGGCAGTTGTTCCCGAAGACGCTCCCAAAAGCTTGGCAGATATTGACGACACATCGTCGTGGTATTATCAGAGCTGCCCCACGACCGGTGACGTAAAAGCGCTTTGCTTTTTGGTTGACTTTCCCGATGTAAAGAATGAAAATTCCTTGCTCAATGCCGAAACAACAAAAGAAGCACTTAATAGCAGAGTTTCTGAATTTTACAATACGTCATCATACGGAAAGTTTAACATTGATTATGATGTATACGGGTGGTATACGTTTGAGAACGACCGTGATTATTGCGGTTCTGAATTAGGTTACCAAGGTATGTTACGCGAAGTAATGACAGCGTATGATGATGAAATTGACTATTCGGAATATGACGCCAACAAAGATGGTATGCTTGATCTTGTTTATCTGTTTTATGCAGGTCCCAACGATGGAAGCGGCAACCATTTTTGGTGGAGCCTTGTAACTAACGGATTGGGTATTACAACATTTGATGAAAAAACAATTCCGAAATTTGCTTTCATTAATTTAGAAGGCAGTCAATACAATTATTTCTATCTTGATTCGGATACGGTGATACATGAAACCGGGCATATTCTGGGTTTAGCAGACTATTATGATGTTAATTCACACGGCGGTCTTGACAGTGTTCAGCATGGTAATACAGGCGGATTTGATATAATGGATTTTATGCTGGAAGGCGATCATAATATCTTCTCAAAGATGATGCTCGGTTGGGTCGAGCCTGTTTTTGTTACGCAGGATATGACTTTTGATGTAAGCTGTGTATCTGATGAAACAGCAAAGGCTTATATTATTGCGCCTGATTTTAAAAACGGAGTTTTTTCGGAGTATTTTGTTGTTGAATTTTACAAAAATGTAGAAAATAATGAATATTCAATAAAATGCCCCGAAGGAGCAATAAGAATATATCATGTTGACGCAACTTATGATTCGGATTTGAAAACTTTTATATATGATAATTCCGAAACAGAACACCCGCTTATAAACCTTGTAGAATCGGACGGAGAGTATGCTAATCTAAGATATGTTGATTTATCTTATACCAAAGATTACTATACCGAGGGAATGACATTCGGAATAAATACAGCCCCTTCTACTGAGTTTTACGAAGGCGAGTTCACAGGCATTAACATTACTGTAAATTCTATTGACGGCGACAGCGCAAATGTCAGCGTAACCTTCAATAACGTTGATAAAGAAGCGCCCGTGATGACCAAATATGTAATGCCTAATGCATTTGGCAGGGTTACCAATTTAAGCGGAACACAGATATATTTTTCATCTCATATTTTCGAGGGTGAAAATTTCAAGAACGTTTCTTATTCACCGGTTGCTTCACCCGATGAAAAGGTTTATCCTGACTCTTATATTGTAAAACATCCTCAGAGCAAAGATTATAGCTTTAATTCTATATTCATAACAGAATTATCTGCTATGAAGGATAATACCGATTATGTTCTTACTATTCCCGCAGGAGCAGTTGTTGACAGCAGCGGAAATCCCAACGAGGAAACGACAATAAAGTTTACCACTTGTGGAGGAACAAGCTCTTATACTGAAGTAGAGTATCCTGATTTTGAAAAGATTGCTTCCGGTGCGCCTGAAGATAGTATGATGGATACAAACTATCTTGAGCGTCTGCCCCTGAAAAATGGCAATACTTTGTTTCTTCATAGGGTATTAGTACCTTTTGGTGAATATACAGACATAAGCGGTTATGATTTTAAGATTTATTCGCCTCAAAATGAGCTTGTTGCGCATACCTATATTAAAGATGACAAAGGCGCAACTTTGAATTTATTTGAATTGAATAACGATACATTGTTGTTTGCCACTAATAGAAATTACTATTATATTGTATCTCTTGATGGAGTAATTTTGGAAGATGGCACTTATTATGACAGCGATCACACTGAACTTTCAGAGTTTTGTGTATTTGAAAACAGCATAGACTTTGTAGATGGTTTTCGAGATAAACAGGAATTTTATATTTGCCGTTTTAATTTCGATGGAACAATAGAACGTTTTGGACCAATTCTCCCTTTGTCTCCCAGTGTATCGAGTGAACCAAGTACTTCGGTAATGGCTGAATATTTATATCGGTATAATTCAGATTACACTGAGTTTGATTCAGATGAGCAAAATGGAATAGGCGCTATTGTAGATACCAGAAGTTTTTATTATGAAAAGTATGATGATTTTTTTGCATATAGTTATGGGATTAGTAGGTTCCATGACTTCAATTTTAAAGAAGGAAATGATGCAAATTATGCCGAAACCTATATTTCCGACAATTATATCGGATATATGTCAACGGTGCATGATTCGGAGGTCTTATGTAATAAAACAGCTAAAAACGGAGTCCCGCTTGTTGATGTGAACGGTGGATATGTAGCAAATCTTATCGGTGCTAGTGAATTTTTACTTAATGATGACGGACAACTTTTGGTGTATGACGTTGAATTTTTCCTTGGCACCGGACAATTTCATGACGAAGATGGATACTTTATTGTTCGTTTAAACAAGGACTTGGAAGTAATGTGGGACTGCGCAGTGCCTTTCTATCCTAATTCAGCATTCTGCTCAGGCGATAAGGTTTATGTATTCAGCAATGATGGAATTTACGCTTTTGACGACAGCGCAACCGAACCGATTTTCGCAAAGGACGAAGTGACTTTTACAGATACATTCGAGGTCGATACCGAAAATCAGGAAATTAAAGGCGGCGTAACAACAGCAGAGCAGATAAAGACCAATTTGGTTAAGGGCGATGCAGATGTAGTCGTTTATGATTTAAACGGAAAAATAATTCCTGACAGCGAAAAAGTTGAAGAAGCAATCGTAGAAATAAGACTTCCTGACTCGGCGTATACTTACTATTATCATTACATAAGCGCTGAAAGCTATAATATCAGCGGAACTATAACGACAGGCACTGATGACATAGCTGATGTTACTGTAGAGCTGCTTGACAGCGAGGGAGAACTTGTTCAGACTGCACAGCTTACGGATACAGGCTATGAATTTACCGACGTAGAGCAGGGCAAATATACGATTGTAGTTTCTACGCCTAAATATTGTACAAGAGAGTACAGTGTTGAAGTAGGAGAAGAAAATGTTGAACTTGACGTTGAAATTCATCTTTACGGTGATGTAAATTTTGACGGCGTTATAGATTCAAAAGATGCAACACAAATTTTGTATTACAATTCCCAACTCAATTCTGTATTCTCCTTGGATGATGAACTTACTACGGAATATAGATTTAAAGTTGCTGATGTAGATCAGAACGAAATTATCGATTCTAAAGACGCAACGCAAATACTCAGATATGCAAGTGATTTGTCGTCTGCATTCGATAATATTGAATAAATATTGATATGTTTTAAACTTGGCGTTATTTAATAATTTTCCCGCCCAACTAAAAAGGTCAGGCGGGAATTTTTTTATAATACCGTTATATTCATAAAGAAGACCGTTCGGAAATTACAGCACTTTATTCCGAATTTAAAGAAAACGAGTTTTGTAAAATTTACATCAACACCGAGTTTATTTATCGTGAATACTCCGTTATGCAGCCGATGCATAAAAGTTATTCGGTGGCGGAGGAAAGTATTCAGGTTATGCTGTCAAAAGATGTGCTTTACTCGCTTTATGACGAGGCAAAAGCATCAGAGTTTGAAAATGCCGGAGAACTTTCTGAAAAAGATAGGAAAAAACTTGAACTGTTTTTGAAAAAAAGATCGTAGTTGATAACATTCTGATTAAACTGCGCGATAATATCTCGGATGAAAAATACCTTTCTCTCGTAGCCTTTTTGCCTGTTCTGAATAAGATCCTTGAGGGCATTGATATTGATAAAAAGCTGAAAGAAAAAATAGCAGATGGTCTTTTGGTCATGGATAAATCCGCCGAAATTCAGCACGACAAGAAAGGAAATATCATTTACTACAAGGAAACAAAAGACATCGAGATATTGAGGTTTGATGAAAATATTGAGGAATATATGGCTCGTGAAGTCCTGCCTCACGTTCCCGACGCAAAGTGGTATTTTGAGGAAGATTTAAGCAAGAACAACCCTGTTGTAAAGACAGGCGCGGAGATCCCGTTCACGCGGTATTTCTACAAGTATCAACAGCCCAAACCGAGCGAGCAACTAAAACAGTCTTTCCTTGAATTGGAAAAGTCGGTGAATAAGAGAATTAAAAGGTTGTTTGGATAAGGAGAAGATAAAAATGGCACTATTTGAAAAAATGATAGTTAAAAACGAAATAGATTATGAAAAGTTATCTAATTAATTAGCTAAAGCAATTGATAAAAATAAAAGTGATATTGATGAAGATATTCTTGTTAATTCAATAGAAAAAGCGCTAATCAATGTAAAAAACAAGGAAAAGGATGATAATAATAAATTGATAATGACATCAAGTTTTTTTCAATTTTTCCTATTTATATTTTAGGCCTTTTATCGATATTATCATATATTTTTGCAATTATAGCTATATGTCTTGCTTGTTATAATTTTGTCGGTTTTACTAACGAGTTTTGGGTATATACTTCAATTGCTTTGATTGGTTTATTTTTAACATTTTTATCTGGTGGAGTTGCTCATGAAATTTATCATATAAGAGATTTCAATAGAATTCTTGCAATTACTTCTACTTTTACTTCAATTATAGCTGCAATAATTGCAATAGCAACGCTTATTATTACTTATAAAGGAATGAACTTATGAAAGATAGTGGAATTGAGTGGATTGGGAAGATACCCAATTATTGGAGTGTATCAAAAATTGGCAATATGTATACTTTAAGGGTTATGAAAGTGAGTGATAGAGATTATCCGCCGCTTTCTGTAACAAATAAAGGTGTTCTCCCTCAGCTAGATAGAGCAGCAAAAACAAATGCACACGACGACAGAAAACTTGTTTGCAAGGGCGATTATGCAATAAATAGCTGTTTTGACCGTAGAGGTTATTGCGGAATATCTTCATATATCGGTTCAGTTTCATTGATAAACACTATCCTTTGTCCAATAACAGACATGAATCCTCAATACGGCTTTTTCATACAATTCAATTTGGTGATGAGTTTTATAAATGGGGGCATGGTATAGTTGATGATCTTTGGACAACAGGTTGGAAGGGCATGAAAAAATTACAATTTCGATGCCCTACTCCCCGAACAGCAAAAAATCGTCGACTTTCTTGACAGAAAATGTTCCGAAATTGATACCCTTGTTTCCGATATTAAACGGCAGATTGAAATTCTCGAAGAATATAAGTGTTCTGTTATAACAGAGGCTGTAACAAAGGGGCTTGACAAAAACGCACTGCTTAAAGACAGCGGGATCGAGTGGATTGGCGATATTCCGGAGCATTTGTTGACGGAAAAAATTGAAATTTCATTTGGCAAGATATGAACCGAGAAATCCGGGTAATAAACAAGTTTTGTCTGTTTATAGTGAATATGGAGTAATTCTCAAATATAGCCGAGATGATAATAATGTTACATCTGAGGATACTTCAAATTACAAGTATGTTGTTCCGGGAAATTTTGTGATAAATAAAATGAAAGCCTGGCAAGGTTCAATGGGGATAACTGATTATGAGGGTATAGTCAGTCCTGCCTATTTCATATACAAGTTTTCTGATAGTGTGATAATACCTAAATATTTACATCATCTTATTAGAAGTTGCTATAAAGATGAGTTCAGAAGAATTTCCGAAGGAATAAGAGAGGGGCAATGGGATTTATCTCCATATGAATTTTCAAATATACTTTTGTTAATGCCCAAACTTGATGAACAACGTGAAATAGTTGAATACCTTGACGGTAAATGCGCTTAAATTGACAGCATAATTCCTGAAAAGAAACAGCAGCTCGAAACCCTTGAAGAATACAAAAAGTCACTTATCTTTGAATATGTGACGGGAAAGAAAGAGGTAACACTATGAATAACATTTTATTCGAAAAACAGTAACAGGCGGAAATACTTAGTATACTCCGCGACAAAAACGGCTTCACAATAAGAAAATCAACGGATTTTGACAGTCGGTTTGCGCTTGACTGTGAAATGCTGTTCGGCTTTTTGAATGATACCCAGTCCTAAACAATGAAAATACTGAGGGATAAATACGGTGAACTTCTTCAAGAAACTCTCGTGTCGTTTATAAATAACGAGTGTACAAAGGAAAGAGGAAGTTTGCTCTATGTCATGAAACACGGCGTTGAAATTTTGGGGCATAAGTTGGAACTCATGTACAATAAGCCTGAAACTACTTTCAATAAAGATCTTATAGAAAAGTACGGGAAAAACCGTTTCAGTGTTATGGAAGAAGTATGGGCAAACGATAAAGAGCGCATTGATGTCGTTATATTCCTGAACGGTTTTGCAATAATCTCTATGGAACTTAAATGCAACTTTGCGGGGCAGTCAGTAAAGAACGCCATGGAACAGTATACCCATGAACGCGACCCAAAATCCAGGCTGCTTTTGTTCAATGCAGGAACTATCGTTAATTTCGCTATGGACTTAAAAGAAGTTTATATGACCACAAAACTTGACAAAGACAATACATATTTTCTGCCGTTTAATCAGGGCAAGGGGAAAGGCGCAGACGCAGGCGCGGGAAATTCGCTCTGCGAAGATGATTATCCCGTTCATTATATGTGGAACGATATTCTTACAGAGGATACGATACTTGACCTTATCTCTAAATATATCTTTATACAGACAATTGAAAGAACAAAAAACAGGATAGGCAGGAACGAAGTTAAACAAACTCTAATTTTTCCCCGTTATCATCAGTTTGACACGGTTCGTAAACTGATCGCTGACGTAAGCAAAAACCTAACTTCATATCTTATCCAGCATAGCGCAGGCTCTGGCAAGACAAATACGATCGCATGGCTTGCTTATCGTCTTGCAACGCTTCACGACGAGAACAACAAAATAATTTTCGATAATGTTGTAATTATGACTGTCAGAGTTGTTGTTGACAGGCAACTGCAAAAGTCTGTAATGGGTATGGAGCATAAATCGGGACTTATTCGCGTTATGGACGAAAAGTGTACCTCTGCCGACCTTGCAAACGCGCTTAAAGGCAACACCAAGATAATTGCAACTACTATTCAGAAATTCCCTCATATTACAGACTGCGTGAAAGGTTTAAAGAATAAGCGTTTTGCGGTAATTATCGACGAGGCACATTCTTCAACGGCTTGTAAAAATATGGCGGCTGTTACTCAATCTCTCGGCATGGGAGAAGAAGTCTATCAGGATATGGAGGACAAAGTTTGTGATGAATTTTTCCGAAACGGAAAGCAAAGCAACGTATCAATGTTTGCTTTCACGGCTACGCCAAAAGCTACTACCTTATCGCATTTCTGCACTCCAAATGAAAAAGGAAATAATGAGCCATTTCATGTATATTCAATGAATCAGGCAATTGAGGAGGGCTTTATTCTTGATGTTCTGGAGAATTATATCACATATAAAACGTTTTATCAGATAAATAAAGAGATAGAAGAAGATCCCAAAATACAGACGTCAAGCGCCAAATGTCAGATCGCGCGGTTTGTTGCACTGCACGAAACGAATATTTCCCAGCACATTGAAATAACCGTTGAACATTTCTGTACTACTGTAATGCATGAATTTGACGGACAAGCCAAATCAATGGTTGTAACCAATTCAAGACAGTCGGCTGCAAAATACAGACAGGCATTGACCAGCCTAAGCTGTGCGCGATGTACATTCTGAAAAAATTAAACGGCGTTAATGCCGTTCAGACGCTTTTCCGCCTAAACAGAACGTTCAAGTCTTATAAGAAAAAGATCTTTATACTTGATTTTATCAACAGTTATGATGTATTGTAAATGCATTTGCACTGTTTTATACGACTACGATCCTTTCTAATTAGGTAACACCATCGGAAATTTACGACCTTGAAGCGCAAATAGACGCTTATAATATACTTGACCCTTATGATATAGAAAAAGTAAATACAATTATTTACAAAGAAAGGCTCTCGGCAGCCGATAATAAGGAAATAAACTTCTGCATAAATAAAACCAAACAACTTATTTTCAAGTTCGGCATTGAAAAACAACAGGAGATAATAGTAGACCTTAGGCATTTTGTTCGTTTTTATTAATTTATGATACAGGTGTCATGCTTTGAAGATACGGAACTGCACAAGAAGTACAATTTTATTACACTTCTTTTTCCGTGCATTGATATCAGTTTTCGTATCAACGGCTATAATCTTGAGGGCAGGATAAAAGCAACTCAATTTGTCCAGAAGAAACAAGACGAACACACAAAGTCAGATATTACTGCAAAGCCTGTTGTAAAAATGCCGTCGGCTGAAACATTCGGTTTAACTCCCGAAAAGGAAAACTCCTTTCTGAGATAATCGAAGAGATCAACGCGCGGTAAGAGAAGACGTATGACAGTGATGTTGCAGTAAAGGAAGTGCTCCAGATTAAGGATATTCTGATGAAGTCCGATAAGCTGAAAGTAAGCGCAAAAATAATACAGTCAAAGACTTTGAGTATTCATATTTTGATGATATCGGCAATGCATTGATCGAGGGCTTAAAGCAAAATCAGGATTTTTTCTCGCTGCTGCTTAATGACGAAACAGTTAAGCACGAAGTCCTTGGTATATTTTTTATAATTTATTGAAAGCAGCAGATTAACAGCATAGAAAGCATTACGCGGTTTATGTTTGGACTGAGATGAAAATAGAAGTTGCATAAAAAATAAAAGGCTGACCCCTCTGATCAGCCTTTATTTATGTTCCCCGCAGGTCGCGGGCGACTCTGTCTAACCTTTACAAAAAAGATGTTTTCATCAACCCATCTTGTTTAACGATATTATAACAAAACACCTACCGTTGTCTGAACCTTAATGGTATCGAGGCAGATAACTTACTGATAAAACCGGACAAAACATATATAAAACCTGCTGCTTTTGTGAATATGAAAAACAATGTGATGTACTTTGATCAAGTGATTAATGGCTATTATCGAATATGCTGTATACTATGAAAATATAACAAATTAGTTCAGTCACACCCCTACTTCCTAAGAAATTATATATTGCCAGATAAAAGAACAAAATACCGAACATCAACAGATCTGCCTGCAATTAAACAAAGCTGTTTTATATTAAAATTACTGCCCTTTCAGCTTTTCTGCAATATTTTTAAAGAAAGGCTTAATTCCTGCATATATAGGCAGGTATATTTTATTAAGCTTTTCGTTTAAAGCATCTGACGCGGCAAGCAAGGCGGATATGTCTGTTCTCTTCTTATGTGACAGGAATGGGGAAATAAACACGACGGCGGTTTGTGAAAAAATCGCAGCAGCGGCGGCTTGAAAATCTCCTTGCTCTTTTTTTATTTTATCAATAAACCGTGTAATGTTGTCCATATATATTTCCCCAATGTCTGCCGCCGCTTCTTTTCCGTCCTTTGTAAACAGCAGATTGAGCAATGTGGGCGCCGACGCCATAATTATTCCTTTTACCGTATCTGTCGCTGAAACAAAATCGCCGTTGACAGGAACAACTGCATTACCCAAGATCCTTTGCAGTATGCTCATTATGCTTAGTGTTATGTACTGCCTTTGCGCCGGCTCAATTGCCATTATAGTGTCTGACAGATTTTGCATATATTGTGATATATCCCCCTGCGCGTCTTGTTCATTTAATCTGCCGTCAGTGTCCGTAAGTGTTTCAACATAGTGGTAAGCAAAGGGACTGTCGATAATATTTGAGGATTTTAAGAAATAAATCTGTTCCATAGGTGCAAGCGGCTCGCCCAAAACATTGACAAAATCGTTATCAGCGGAAAAGCTGTATATTTTTCTTCTGCGCTCTTCAAAAGATTTGCCGAATTTATTCTTGAACATTGTCACTGCCTCAGGCGAAAATCCCTGACCGTCAAAGCTTATACACATATCAGCAAAGCGGGAATTTATCGTGACAAACTGTGCTTTATTGCCGCCCTTTGAGTGTCCTGAAAGGATTATGCGCGTATTTTCGTTCCAGCCGTTTTCTCCGCATATCCTGCTGAACCAGTTTAAAGCCTCAGCTTGTTGGTCGGTGGCATAGTCCTTTTCAACGGCGGCAGTATATAGAAGCCGACCGAATTTGTCGTATTTTTCATACAGATTGTATTCGGGTATGCCGGACAGACCCTCACCGTTATCTATCCACTCACCCGCACCTGTACCTGCGAAAATTACATAAACCGTTCCCGTACCGTGAACAAAGGTGCAGGCTTTCATTCCGCCGTTTTTGTTGTTGTAGTCTACGGCAATGTTTCCTATTACCGAATTTGCAAGCGCAGTGTCTGCCATACAGGCTTTTTGTATGATTTCTACGCGCTTTTCAAACTGAAACTTTTCCATTTCTTTTAAAGTGCTTGTATCCGTTTTTTTCAGTTTAGCCGTAATATCCGAAAGCTTATCTCCGTTCCTCGCATTTTCAGAGGTCAGAAGGTATAAAAAAATATTGTAGACAATTGCCGTGTTTGCGGTATTCAAAAATGATTTATCAATATTATTCAAAAAAACACCCCCTCTGCATATTATACGCGAAGGGGTTATAATAAAATGCCTTGACATTAATCAAACAAAATGTAAATCTCGTTTTAAGCAATGTCGGGTGCAATCAAACTGAGATAGTGCATTTTATATAAAGCATTATAATTTTGTTATTTTAAATCGAATATATGGGTTTGGACCCCGTTTTTTTATTTCCGATTTTGGGTATTGGGGATTTGGTATTCATTTTGAAAAACATATTTGACTGCTGTGAAAGCAAATTATGAAGTAATTATAATAAAACACCTGACGTTTATCCGAACCTTGACAGCTATGTTTCACAAAACCATATGAAAACATTTTCACGGTAAATATTTCTTTCCCGATTTAGCTTATATTCGACTTATTATCAAGTATTTATTGTAAATTTTATATGCATCTCCTTATCATAGTTGTTCAAGTTTTCTTTCCCAAAGCAGACTTTAACGCCTAAGTTGAAAAGCTCATACAGCATCTTTAATGTGTACAACGTATTTCTTCCAAAACGACTAATTGACTTTGTAAGGATCAGATCGATCTTTCCTTGTTTACAAAACTTAAGCATTTTCATAAATTCAGGACGTTTCTTCAGCTGAGTTCCCGAGACACGCTCGGCATAGATTTTCACCAATTGCCAATCTTCGTGTTCTGTTATCAGCTTTTCATAGTATGAAATCTGTGTTTCAAGACTTGACTCTTGTTCCTCATGATTTGTGCTTACTCGGCAATATGCTGCCACTCGAAGATTATTCATCTCTTACCTCCAAAAATAAAACCGCAGGAATGTTTCAGCCTGCGGTTAGTAAATATGTAAAACAAAAAGCTACATTTTTGTGCTTTCTGCACTAAAAATGTAGCTTTCAACTTGGTCGAGGCGACGGGATTCGAACCCACGACCTCTGCGTCCCGAACGCAGCGCTCTACCAAACTGAGCCACGCCTCGATTAATAAATTTTTCACACCGAAATCGGTGTAAGTTTCCAAAAATGTGTTCAAAAGAAATATTGACAGAAAATTTTATCCTAAAAAATGTAAAATCCTATATTGTTAAATGTGATATGCGGCAAACGGCTTTACAAAAACACTCAACGGTTCAACAACCCTTGTTGTCAAATCCGACCCATTCCAACAACTTAATCATTATAACATATTTAATATAAAAAATCAAGTATTTTTTTGCAAATTTTTTTATTTATTTAAAATTATACAGCATTTTATGAATGGTTTTATTTATAGCAATAATAAATATTTCATGATCTTGCAGATACAATATAAGTAGTTTTCAAAAACTTCTCCGTAATTTTTATCATCATAATCTTGCATTTGTAAAAATGCCGATTTGCATAAAATGTTTGACTGCATCAACACTTAGCTTTTTACCGCCTTATTATGCTCTTGGTGAAAAAAATTATCAGTTAAAAGGTTGATATATGAAGTTTTCAGCTTATAAAAAACTTAAATAGCAGACTGTTGAGATAGCTACGATATGCACGTATTATCCTTCTATGTCAAATAATGTTGAAGCTGATTAGCCTTTGCGGTTTTTTGCATTGCCGTTTACGGCGAATATGTGCCTTTATCGACAGTCCGATTTTATGAACAGCTTATATCTTGCGGCAAGATCAGTTGATTTATGAATTTTTATTATAAAATTATTACAAAATTATTACAAAATTTATAAAAATTCCAAAAAATACTTGACAAAAAACTCTATATATGGTATATATACTTATATCGACATATTATATATTTCACTTTCGGGGATATATTTTTGTGTATAAAATGGTTCGGTATATTGGGGGATCTAAATGATTTTTTCGAGCTTGATTTTTCTGTATCTTTTCCTGCCTATTTGTCTTGTCGCTTATTTTATATTTAAGCCTATAAAAATCAAAAATGCTGTACTTATTGTTTTTTCACTTGCGTTTTATGCATGGGACGAGCCTGTCAGAATTGTCTTTCTGATACTGTCTGCCGTTGTAAACTATTTTGTCGGTATCGGAATAGGCGCGTTTAAAAAAGAAAAATATAAGAAATTGTGTCTTATTGGCGGGCTTATATATAATATAGGTATGATCGGCTTTTTTAAATACAGAGGTTTTATTATAACCAACATAAATTCGATTTTCTCGGCTGATATTCCTGTGCCTGAGATCGTTCAAATGGCGGGGATTAGTTTTTATACATTTCAGGTCATCTCATATATTGTCGATTGTTATTGGGGAAAGGTAGAACCTCAGAAGAATTTCTTCAAGCTGCTTTTGTATGTGTGTCTGTTCCCACAGCTTATTGCAGGTCCGATCGTCCGCTATCAGACCATTGCGGCGGAAATTGACAGCAGAAAGACCTCTCTTGAGGATCTCAGCCGGGGTCTTACAAGATTTGTTGTCGGACTTTCTAAAAAGGTCATTTTAGCAGATCAGCTTTACAGAATTGTAGAGGATTTTCTCGGAGGGAGCATAAATTCGCTTACCGTTTCAGGTGCATGGTACGGCGTTATTCTTTATTCGCTTTATATTTATTTCGATTTTTCGGGATATTCGGATATTGCTATCGGACTCGGCAGGATATTCGGATTTCATTTCAATGAAAACTTCGATCATCCTTATCTTTGCAAGGATATAACCGAGTTCTGGCAGCGCTGGCATATCTCGCTCGGCTCTTTTTTCAGAGATTATCTGCTTCCCATAACCTTCTTCGGAAAGAGGAACAAATATCTCAGCCTGTTCCTTGTATGGCTTTGCACGGGAATATGGCACGGTGCGAATTGGAACTATATAATCTGGGGACTTTACTACGGAATGTTTATTCTTCTTGAAACCTTGATAGGCAAAAAGAAGATAAATAAGATCCCTCTTGTGATAAGGCATATTTACAGTAAACTCGTAATCATAATAGGTTTCGGAATTTTCTATTTTGAGGACATAGGAAAGCTCGGAACGTTTCTTAAAGCCCTAACTCCCTTTAATGCGAACGGCTGGGGAGGAGAATTTGAGCTTTCGTCGCTTTGCGGAAATATTTTTCTTATTGCCGCGGCAATTATCTGCACATTCCCGATTATGAAAGCATTCGGGAAACTTTCCGAAAAGAACGGCACGGCAAAGGCGGTCATTTCCATGAGCGGAACGGTTTTATGTATGGGGATGCTCTTACTCAGCAGTATACTGCTTGTTGACGCAACAACAAACGCATTTTTGTACTGGAGATTTTAACCGCGTGTATGCATGTAACAGTGAAATAGTTTAAATATGTAAGTTATAAAATATGACGGAGGGGAAAATGAAAAATAAGAATACAGAGAAAACCGAAAAGAAAACGCCGCGCGGATTTCTTATATTTAATATCGCGGCAATACTTGCGGTTTTTGCGGGAATAGCCGTGTTTATAAATACTGCTCCGCGTCCGACTGTTTCGGAGGAAGAGCAGAGAGAGCTTGCGAAGTGTCCGAGATTTACTGTGGAGAGTTATTTCAGCGGCGAGTTTACCGAAAAATTCTCGGAATACTATAACGACGCCGTTCCTATGAGAAGCGTCTGGAAGCTGATAATATCCGAATTCCGTGACAATCTCGGAATAAAGTCCGACGACGGAGTAGATTTTATAGGTCCGCTGCCGGAGATAGAAAAATGAAAACAGTTAAAAACAGCAAAAGCACAAAAATAATAAAAAGGGGTAAATATTATGAAAAGAAATCGGTTAATTGCAGCGGTTTTGGCAGTTACAGCAGTTGTTGGCGCAAGCGGATGCAACCTTGTTGTTGAAGATGATTCGTCTTCGGGCAATACGCCAAACAATGCGGAAAGTTCTGATAGTTCTAAAGAAAGTTCGTCGAACGCTTTCAGCGAAAGTTCGTCAAATCCTTTCACTGAATTTTCTTCAGTTTCGTCACATGACGACATAGATAGCAGTTCAACTCAGACGCAATGGGAAAATGACAACGGCGGTGAAATGTCGGGAACAGTTCTGGTATTAAACAACACAGGACGAGGAATAGTTTTGTTCGGCGGCGGCAAAGAGGGCGGCAAGGATTATGCTCAAACTGTCAGCAAAATTAAAGCGCAGGTGGGCGACGGAGTGAATTTTTATTCTTTGGTCGCACCTACGGCCGGCTCGTTTTACCTGCCCGACAACCTAAAGAATAAAATGGCGAGCGAACCCGATAATATCGACAATATAAATCAAAACCTTGTCGGAGTTAAGCCCGTAGACGCTTATACCGCGCTTTCAAAGCATGTAAATGAGGACATCTATTTCCGTACCGACCACCATTGGACGCAGCTCGGAGCTTATTATGCTGCGGAGGAGTTCGCAAAGGTTGCGGAAGTTACGTTTGCTCCGCTTTCAGAGTATGAAAAGTTTGAGCGTGAGGGATATCTCGGCTCTCTTTACGGATATAGCGAAGAAAACGCTAAAATGAGGAAAAATCCCGATACATTTAGATTTTATCTGCCCAAAAACAATTTCTCTGTGTCTATCTATACTCCTCAGTATAAGTATGAAGGCGAGATGACCTTTAATTTTAATGATAAATTGACTTATATGATCTACGGCTCGGATATTCGTATAAACTATGTAAAGACAGATGCAAATAACGGCAGAAAGCTTGTAATTGTCGGCGACAGCTATGACAATGCGCTTTTCCTTAACCTTACAAACTCATTTGAAGAGATCTGGGTCTGCGATATGAGAGAAACGATAGGCAATACAGTCTACTGTGATGTAAATATTGTTGACTTCATAAACAAAATGCAAGCAACCGATGTTCTTTTCTGCATGGATACATTCAGCGCCGTAGGCACAAACAGAAACGGGCTTAAAAGGCTTCTTGAAAACAAAAATACTGTCGAATAACTTAGCGTTCGGGGGAAATTATGCTTAAAGAACTTACGCCGCCGTTTGACGGCACTATGATACTTCGGGACAAGAAAAAGCTGCTGAGAATTTTGAAAGAGCATGAGAGCGAAGCTGTAAAGCTGAGAATTGCTGTACTCGGCGGCTCGACGACTTCGGATATAGTAAAGGTACTTGAATTGTTTTTAAGACAGCGCGGGATTGTTCCCGAATTTTACGAGAGCGAATATGCACAGTATTATAACGACGCTGTTTTCGGAAATGACGAGCTGAACGAGTTCAAGCCGGAGCTTATCTTCATTCACACAACTATCCGCAACATCGAAAATTTCCCCGAAATATACGATAGCAGGGAAGACGCTGATATAAAACTTAACAAAGAATATTCGCGCTTTGAGCAGATTTGGACAAGTCTTTCGGAAAAGTATTCATGCCCGATAATTCAGAACAACTTTGAGCTTCCGTTTTATCGCCTTTTGGGAAACCGCGAGGCGGGAGTTCCTTATGGAAAAATCGACTTTATCACTCGCCTTAACTGTAAGTTTTATGATTATTCGGCTGCACATAAGAATTTTTATATAAATGACATAAATTACGTTTCGGCGGCTTACGGACTTGAAAAGTGGTCTCAGCCGCGCTGTTGGCATTTATACAAATATGCTATGGATATTGACGCGATACCTGACTTTGCTTTCAATTTGTCGAAGATAATCTGCTCGCTGATGGGCAGAAACAAAAAGGTGCTTGCGCTCGATCTTGACAACACCCTTTGGGGCGGAGTTATCGGCGACGACGGTCAGTCGGGGATCGAGATAGGAAGTGAAACGAGCGAGGGTCAGACATTTTCCGCCGTTCAAAAGTATCTTAAAGAACATAAAAAGCTCGGAATATTGCTTACTGTTTGTTCAAAAAATGACCATGAAAACGCTCTGCTCGGCTTAAATCATCCGGACAGCATTTTAAAGCCGGAGGATTTTGCTTGTATAAAGGCAAATTGGAATGAAAAGTGGATAAATCTTGAAGAAACGGCAAAAGAACTTAATTTGCTGTCGGAGAGCATTGTTTTTGTAGACGACAATCCCGCCGAGCGTGAGATAGTTCGCGCTCAGCTCCCCGAAGCTGAAGTTGTGGATTTTGACAGCCCCGAAGAGTGCATAAAAGCGCTCGACAGGCTTGGTTTTTTCGAGGTGACTGCTCTTTCAAAAGATGACGCCGAGCGCAGCGAAATGTACCGCGCAAATGCCGAGAGAGCGTCGCTTGAAAAGAAGTTTTCAGACTATAACGAGTTCTTGCAAAGTCTTGAAATGAAAGCGCAGATACAAGATTTCGACGAGGTTCATATCCAGCGCATAACTCAGCTCACAAACAAAAGCAATCAGTTTAATCTCACAACAAAGCGCTATACTCAGACTGAAATGGAAGAGTGTGCAAAAGACCCCGACCGCATAAGGCTTTGCGGTCGGCTTTGTGATAAGTTCGGCGACAACGGAATTGTTTCGGTAGTTATCGGGCGAAAGGAAAGGGAAAAACTGCATATCGAGCTGTGGCTTATGAGCTGCCGTGTGCTGAAGCGCGATATGGAGCTTGCAATGCTCGACGAGCTTGTAAAACAGGCGATAGAGCAGGGAATAACCGAGATTTTCGGTTATTATTATCCGACAAAAAAGAATTCTATGGTAAAAGATCTGTATGGAAATTTCGGGTTTGAGAAAATTTCTGACGAAAACGGAAATACCGTTTGGCGTCTTGAAACGGCGGGTTATGAAAACAAAAATAAAGTAATTTCAGTAAATAAGGAGTGAAATTATTATGAACAGAGAAGAGATAACAGCGAAGCTCACAGAGGTCTTCCGCGATGTTTTTGACGACGAGGAAATTCAGCTTTCCGACACGACTACCGCAGACGATATCGACGGGTGGGACAGTCTGGAGCATATAAGTCTTATAGCGGCAGTTGAAAAGGCGTTTAAAATGCGCTTTACAATGCGCGAAGTAAGCGGAATGAAAAATGTAGGCGAAATGATAGACATTCTTATGCAGAGAGCAAAATAGATACGCCTTTTCCCAAATGAGAAAGGGCAGTATAAAGCGGTGGAATTATGACAATAAATTATATCCATGAACCTACCGACCTTCAATGCGGACAAGCGGTTCTTGCGATGCTTTTGAATACAACTCCCGAAAATATCTGCAAGTATCTTGACAACGAGCGCGAAACAACTCTTAAAGAAATGAAACAGGTGCTTAATGAATACGGAATTGAGATACTGCCCGAACGAAAGCAAGCCCTGACTAAAGCAGATCTGCCCGAATGTGCGCTTTTAAGTCTTGAAACTCCGCGCTGTTGGCATTGGTCGCTTTATGCAGACGGAGTTTTTTATGACCCCGAACATGGCGTGCTTTCGGACTTTCCCTTATGCAACAGAAAATACTTTTGGGAGATAATTTTTGACAGCCGCTGAATATTACGGTACAATATAAAGAATTTGGAAAGGAACAAACAGATGAATTATTGTTATGAATGTGGAACAAAACTTGTGCCGAAAGAGCTTGAGGGCGAGGGAATAATTGATTATTGCGAAACCTGTAAAACTTTTCGTTTTCCTATTTTCAATACTGCCGTAAGCATGGAAGTTTTAAGTCCCGACAGAAATAAAATTGTCCTTATAAAGCAGTATAACAGGGACAAATACATTCTTACAGCGGGTTATGTGAACAGAGGTGAATGTGCTGAGGAAACCGTTGCGCGGGAAGTAAAAGAAGAACTCGGAATTGAAGTCGGCGATATAAAATTCAACAAGAGCGAGTTTTATGAGCCGAGCAATACGCTTATGCTGAATTTTTCCTGCGTCGCCAAGACAGAAGAACTTAATATTGCTCAAAAAGAGGTTGATCATGCGGAATGGTTCACAATTGAAGAAATTGAACAAAAGATATTTCAGGGAAGTCTTGCACACAGATTTCTCCATGAATTTTTAGAAAAGAACAAAGGTGAGAAATGAGAGAAATAAAGATAGGCGGAATTTATCGGCATTTCAAAGGAAGATATTATCTTGTTGAAGCGCTGGCTGAAAATACCGAGACAAATGAGGAAATGGTGATTTACCGCAGCCTTTACGGCGGCGGAAAACTCTGGGCGCGTCCCGTTAAAATGTTTTTGGAGGAGATTGACCGCGAAAAATATCCCGACTCAGAACAGCGCCGCAGATTTGAACTTCAGGAGATAGACTGATGGTAAAAGAAATCGTACATGATATGTTTTTCCTGCAAATAAAATCGCAGGACGCAGATGAAACTGACTTTCAAACCGCGACCGACCTGCTCGACACATTAAAAGCAAATTCGGAACATTGCGTCGGAATGGCGGCGAATATGATAGGTGTATCAAAGAGGATAATTGCCTTTAACGACAATGGCATTTATACAGTTATGTTTAATCCCGAAATAATAAAGTGTTCGGGGATTTATGAAGCCGAAGAAGGCTGTTTGTCGCTTAGCGGAACTCGTAAAACAAAGCGCTTTAAAATAATAAAGGTAAAGTATCAGAATGCACAGCTTCAGCCGAGATTAAAAACATATACCGATTTTACGGCGCAGATAATCCAGCACGAGATCGACCATTGCAGCGGGATAATTATATAAACCGAGGCGCTTCGGAATGTAAAAAAAAACAGCTCTAACGGATTTGACATTTTATATAAGCAAAAACGGCTCTCATTTTTGAGAGCCGTTTATTCTTGCCTTAATATAGTCCTCAAGAAGATCTATCGTTCCGTCAATACCAAGGCGCGTGCTGTTGATAGAAATATCATAAAGTCTTGAATCGCCCCAGTGAAGTCCCGTGTGATAGTTGTGATAACTTTTTCTTTTGCGGTCTTTTTTCTCAATAAAAGCCTTTGCTTCATTTTCGTTCATATTATAAAGCTCTTTGATACGCTTTATTTTTGCGCTCATATCTCCGAGAACAAAGATCGAAATAAGCCCAGGATATTTTTTTAGCTTTGTTTCGGAACAGCGCCCCACAACGACAAAGGAATCTCCGCTTGCCGCTTTATTTTCAATAAATTCAAACTGCATTTCCGCGATATTGTCCTCTATCGAGTTGCTGAAACCCCTTACTCTTCTTGAAATAAGCCTTGATTTGGGAACTTCGTTGTATTTTTCGACCTGATCGTGTGAAAGACCTGTCTTTTCGGCAATTTCGGTTATAAGGTGTCTGTCGTAAACAGGAATATCAAACCTCTTCGCAAGTGCCTCTGCAATAACTCTCCCACCGCTTCCGAACTCGCGCCCGATTGAAATAATGATTTGTGACATTTTCTGACCTCCTGTATATTAAAGGTATCTTACAAACACATATACTGTTGATATTGCAAGAACTATCACTGTCGCAGGCGCAAGTTTTGCGCAGTATTTGCCCCAGGTTATCGGATGACCGTTCTTTGCTGAAACGGATGTTCCCACGACATTTGCCGACGCTCCTATAGGAGTTGCGCTTCCTCCTATATCCGTGCCAAGTGAAAGCGACCAAGCGAGGGTGCTTATGTTGACGCCTGCTGCTGAGGAAAGGCTTTGTATAACAGGTACCATTGTTGCGGCAAAAGGAATGTTGTCTACAAAAGCGCTCGCTGCTGCCGATACCCAGATAATTATAGCAACCATAATCATGGCGTTTCCGTTGCTTATGTTCTTGATAAAATCAGCTATCAGCACGAGAATACCCGTTTCTTCAAGACCGCTTACCACAATAAACAATCCGATAAAGAACAAAACTGTTTTATAATCGACCTTTTTAATTAG
The DNA here is from genome assembly GCA_947629335.1 of uncultured Clostridia bacterium. Lineage (GTDB taxonomy): Bacteria > Bacillota > Clostridia > Oscillospirales > Ruminococcaceae > CAG-115. The sequence goes on from CANRDI010000001.1 coordinate 129,231, forward strand.
CTCTAAAGATGTTCTTCCCGATGATATAAGCGTTATTATTGCAATAAAAAGACCTATCGTTGCTACAGTCAGATGCGTGACCGAATGAGTTACAAGGAGTATTACCGCTATACCGAAAATTACGCTGCTGATTATGAAATCCTTTTTGCTTTTGATTGCGTCCTTCGGCTTCGGAAGTTTTGACATATCAACCGCAGCGCCTTTATTGTTTGAAACAAGTTCTTTTTTGAAAACAATATAAAAATATAAAACGCATACGACAAGACATATTCCCGCGGCAACTCCCGTATTTGAGAGAAAATCAAAGAAAGAAAATCCGAGAGAAGTACCGACGATAATATTCGGCGGGTCGCCGCACATTGTCGCAGAGCCGCCGAGGTTTGCGCAGAATATTTCGGACAGTATCATCGGGACGGGATTGAAATTTAAAAGATGTGCAAGTTCGATCGTAACAGCCGAAAGGAACATTATGACCGTAATGCTGTCGATAAACATTGAAAGCACAGCCGACATTATCATAAATGTAATGAAAATCGGGACAGTTCTGCATTTAACAAGATAAGCTATCTTCAGACACAGCCAGCGGAAAAATCCCGCTCGCGCCATTCCTTCGACCATGACCATCATTCCTGCAATAAAAATAATAGTCGCCCAGTTTATGCCTTTGCTTTCGCTTTCAGTCACCTGATACCAAAAATCAGTCGTAGCGAAACTTTTTACCGCAAGAGTTTCCCAGATTGCCTCGCCGCTTCTCATGCATATTCCGAATACGACAATAATTGTGAGCAGTCCGCAGCCGAGCGTTACATACTGACGTTCTATCTTGTCAAGAACTATCATAATGAACATAACCACAAAAATGATTACTGCGAAAATAGCCGCCGCAGTCATAAAAAAGACCTCCGTTGAATTAAACTGAAATATAATATGCTTAATTATGCAAATATTATATCACATAAATATTCTTAATTCAACATAATTTTCACGTAAAACTTGAATTTTCGGCTATCTTGATTTATCTTTTCAACTTTATTAAATATTTTTATGCAATTTTTATATATCGGACTTGCATAATATTTGAAATTTTTATTCTATAACTTCTATCCCTCTTTTGTACACATTTAAAGCTATTATAAGTGAAACCGCATAACAGGGAACACAGGCTATACATATCACAGCCACAACAGTCCTTATGCCGTTGTTGTTCGCAAAGTCAAGTATGCTTCCCCAAAGGTCGTTAAAGTTTATAAACGATATATCCCCGAACAAAACGTAAATCAGCGCCGCAAACGCTATAACTCCCAAAGATATAAGCCCGCACTTTGAACCTATGCCGTATCCGAAACGGTATATAAACGGAAGTTTTACCGCGTCAAGTATAACGCATATCCCGAAAAACAGACACATACAAAGAACGGGAAAAGAGCTTGCTTTAAGTTTAAGGATAAACATTGACATAATAATCCCCGAAATGAGAATGATTAAATTTATTGAAAACAGGTAAACATATTTTGCCGATATCTGCCCTTTGAATGTCTGCGGAGAAGAACAGGCAAAATCCGTCCACGAATGTTTTTCGTCGTTTTTAAACATTGAGCCGAAAAAATGCGCGAAAGCAAAATTCATAAGCTGTAAAGCAACGCAAACTGTTTCACTGAACTCAATATCCGAATTTCCGTAATAAACCGAACACATAACTACCGCCGCAATACTCAGGGCTTGTAACGAAGCCAGAACAAAAAGCGTGCTTTTGTTCAGAAATAATTCTTTAAAAAGATAGCTTTTCATTATTTCTCCCTCCTTTTGTAAAGCATTTCGGTTATAAAAAATCCGACCAGTAGAAACGCCGCCGTTATCAAAACGGAGTACGGAGCGAATGTTTCAAAAGCATTTTTCAGCGCTTCAAACGGTCCTGTATCTGAAACATCTTTTTGGGGTTGAAAAGCAAAATAGGTTTCTATGCCTACTATCACCGCCGCAAGCACTGCTGTAAGCATAAGTCCGGCTTTTTCCAAAGAATGAAACATAAGTATAAAAATGTACAAAAGCACCGCTACGGCTGTTCCCAAAGCAATTCCCGCCAGTATCATTCCCATATCCGAGCGGCTCATTTTTATCCCCGAAACCGCCGAGAAAACAAGCGAATACCCGTAACTTACTACAAAACCCAGTACATCAAGAACAAAAAATTCAAAGAATTTCACCAGCGCTTTTTTCCGACAGCTTATCGGAGCAGAGCGGTAAAAATATTTCCACGCGGTCTTTTCGTCGTTTATTGAAACCTGTGCGACCTCTACAGACATAAAAACGGCGCAAAGTATCGGATATATTTTCAGGACAAATCCGAAGTTTTCTTTATATATTCTGAGCATTTCGTCTGCGTCGGGCAAATCTTTAAGCCCGGTTTCAAGAAGTATAGTCCTTATGTTTCCATAGTCAAAACTTATGACGACAAGTATTGACAACACAAAAAACGCAATAAACGAAATAGCCGAAAAAAGTAGGGCTTTCTTTGACATATAAATATCACGGTAAACAAGCCGTAAAAATGAACTCATTATGTCCACTCCTTTTTATCCCTGTTCACATAGAACAGCATTATATCTTCGAGCGCGGCTTTTTCAATGACAACTCCGCTGTACTTCCGCTTTGCAGCCGCTCTGTCCGATACCAGAACCTCCGCGCCGAAATCGTTTGTCCTTGCGCTTATATAATCTTCTTTGGCAATTTCTTGAAAATCGGCTTTAGAGCATTTTATCATACCGTGATTTTCAATAATATCGTCCTTGTATCCCGAAAGCAGCATTTTACCTCTGTCGATAAACGCAACACAGTCCGCAATTTTTTCAATATCGCTCGTGATATGCGAGGACATAAGAATACTTCTCTCGCCGTCCTTCAGATACTCGCGGAATATGTCGAGTATCTCGTTTCTTACTATCGGGTCAAGCCCCGTCGTTGCCTCGTCCATAATAAGCAGCTTTGCGTTGTGCGAAAGAGCATAAGCGATTTGAAGCTTCATTTTCATTCCCTTTGATAATTTTCCTATCTTCTTTTTCTTCGGAAGTCCGAATTTTTCAAGATACGAGAAGTACAGTTTTTCGTCCCATTCGCTGTACATACCTTTCATTACCGTGTTTATCGCGTTTGCGGTAAAGCTGTCGTGAAACGGTATCTCGTCAAATACCGCCGAAATATGCTTTTTGATTTCATTTTCGTGCTTGATATGGTCAAGCCCGAAAATTTTTATTTCACCGCTGTCAGGCGCGATTATATTCAGAATTGATTTTATCGTCGTTGTCTTGCCCGCGCCGTTTTGACCGATAAAACCGAGTATGCCGCCTTTCGGCAGGTCAAATGATATGCCGTCAAGTCTAAACCCGTCATATTGCTTTATAATACCATTTATCTCAATTGCATTTTCATAGTCATTCATCAGTATTACCTCCGTAATAAATCTCAAGAATTTCTTTCATTTCCTCAAGTGTAAGCCCGCATATCCTCGCTTTTTCGCAGGCTTCCGACAGCAGCTTTTCCGTCTGGCGTACCATTTCCTCATGCAGAAAGTCGCTGTTTTGTTTTTTCACAAAGCACCCCTTTCCCGTGAAATTTTCTATAAATCCCTTTCTTTCAAGTTCTTCATAGGCGCGTTTTGTTGTGATAACGCTTATCCTCAGCTGTCCTGCAAGCGTCCGCATAGACGGCAGCGCTTCCCCCTCAGAAAGTTCTCCGCTCATAATATGCGCCTCTATTTGTTCTATTATCTGCTGATAGATAGGCTTGTCTGTTGTATTGCTTAAAATAATGTCCATAATTTCTCCTTGATAAAAACGTATATATACGATATATACATTATAGCATTTACATTTTTGTTTGTCAAGTACTTTTTTGGCAATTAAAAAAATATGAAAATGAAAACGTTGACAATTTGACCTGTTTATGATATAATACTTTATAATAGGCGGGTTGTACGTTTTTTTCGATTTTTACAGCACAAATGCTGTTTGTGATAGGAGGGGTTTTTATGTCTACAAGTATGGATAACGAATATTATAAAAAATGGCGGTTGAGTTTGTTCAGAATAAATTTCATCATAGCTGTTGCGGTTTTTCTGCTTGAACTGGGGATATTTATTGTTTTATATGTTCAGGATAATATCGACCAGCCGCTTCCCGAATATCTTACGCGGTTTCTGATAGTTCCGTCCGCGCTTAATTTTTTGGCGGTAGGCGTTGAATTTTTCATTATGAAAAAATGTCCGCATAAAGTCACTCTTCAAAATGAAATGGTTTTATATATCCAAATAGTTATATGCATTGTTTCTTCTGCGACGCATTATGTTTTTTCAAGTACCCTTACGGTCTTCTGTATTCCGATTTTGTCGTCGGTCGTTTTTTGCAGCAGAAAGCTGACTCAAAACGCATTTTTTCTGAGCGTCGCGGGTATCGTCATAGCTATGGCAAACAGATTTGCGGGACGTTATAATAAATCGCAGGATAGTTATTTTATTCCGGATTTCTGCTTGGCTTTGGCGATAATATTTTTGGCTCTTCTTATTGCAAGAATAATTATGAACCTTATATCCGAACAGAATAAACAGCTTATAGACCTTGCCATAGAGTCAAACGAAGCAAAGCGCCAAGCTCTCGAAGCAAACACGGCGAAAAGCAAGTTTCTTGCTAATATGTCTCATGAAATAAGGACGCCCATAAACGGCATACTCGGAATGGATTCTATCATTCTCCGCGAAAGCACCGACGCAGAGATAAGAGAATATGCCATGAATATCCAGAGCGCAGGGAAAAGCCTTATGTCGCTCATAAATGATATTCTTGATTTTTCAAAGATCGAGTCGGGGAAAATGGAGATCGTGCCGGTTGAATACGAATTGTTTTCGCTTATAAACGACTGCTATAATATGCTCAAAATGCGCGCGCAGGAGAGCAATCTCGAATTGCGCGTAGAAAACGACCCGAATTTGCCCGCGCATTTTGTCGGAGATGAAATAAGGATAAGGCAGATAATTACAAATCTCCTTACAAATGCTGTAAAATACACTCAAAAAGGTTATGTTATATTGAAATTAAACGGAAGACAAGCTGAGGATGGAAAATATATCCTTATAATTTCCGTAAAGGACACGGGTGTCGGCATTTCAAAGGAAAATCAGCAGAAGCTCTTCAAGTCATACGAGCGCGTAGATGAAAAGCATAACAGAGGCATTGAGGGAACGGGTCTCGGACTTATAATTACAAAACAACTTGTCGATCTGATGAACGGAAAGATCATAGTTGAGAGCGAAGAAGGAGTCGGGTCTGAATTTACGGTCGAGATACCCCAGACTGTAAGACACGTCGGCAAAGTAGGAAGTTTCCATGAAAGGTATCACCATAACGACAACGGATATTCTTATCGTGAAAAATTCCATGCTCCGAACGCTTGTATACTTGTGGTAGATGATGTACAGATGAACTTGAAGGTGTTTCAAGGTCTTTTAAGGCGTACGCAAATCAATGTAGATACCGCCGACAGCGGGGCAAAATGTCTCGAACTTGTAAAGAAAAAGCGCTATGACATAATATTTCTCGATCATATGATGCCGGAAATGGACGGAATAGAAACATTCAGACAAATGAAGCAGATGCCGGATTCGCCAAACTCGAATACACCCGTAATTATGCTCACGGCAAACGCTATGTCCTCCGCAAAAAGGGAGTATTTCAATATCGGTTTTACCGACTATCTTTCAAAACCGATACACGAAACTGCTCTTGAAAACCTTATTGAAAGATATTTGTCGCCCGATCTTGTAATAACTGAGTTTAACAGCGAGCCTTCTTTTAAGACAGAAGAAGATCTTTCAGATAATAAAGCCCTTTTAGAAAAGCTCGGAGCGCATCTTGATATTGTTTCCGGACTGAAATACTGTATGAATGATGAAAAGTTCTATATTGAAATAGTAAGGGATTACATAAATTCAGACCGTATTGAAAAGGTCATAAGTTCTTTTAAAGCAAAAGATTACGAAAATTATCGCATAAACGTTCATGCTCTGAAAAGCACGTCGCTTTCTATCGGCGCAGATCAGCTTTCGGAAAATGCGAAACAGCTTGAAATGGCTGCAAGAAATAACGACTTTGATTTTATCGAGGAGAACACCGAAAATCTGGTTTCCGAATATAAAGAGCTTATTGAAAATTTAAAAAATGCACTCGGAATGTAGAAAAAAGTTTCCGAAAGCGTGTAATTGCTAACCAGATAAAAATGCACTTCCGTAAGATGAAACACCGCCGCGACGAGGTATTTATAAGCGAACCGATCGACTGTGACGCTGAAGGAAATTCTCTTACGATCGAAGATATTTACAGCAGCGACGTAAATGTCGAGCAGACCGCCGAACTTAAAATAAACAGTGAAAAACTTTACAGGTTTATTTACGAAGAGCTTGACGACAGGGAACGAGAAATAATATGCAAACGCTATGGCGTAGCGGATAAGAACGGACGTGTCGGAACTCCCATGACGCAGAGGGAGATAGCAAAACAAATGGGAATTTCCCGCTCGTATATTTCAAGAATCGAGAAGAAAGCTCTCGAAAAGCTGCGCGCGAGATTTGACGAGAAATAGTTTATAAAAGAAAAGGGAGTAAAATGGACGCTGAAGAAAGAGAAAGACTGCAATACAAAAAGATGACGGAAACGCCTATACCGAAACTTATAATAAAGCTCGGTATACCTACGACGCTCAGTATGCTTGTAACGAGCATATATAATATGGCAGACACGTTTTTCCTCGGACAACAAGAAAACGGAAACAGCGCGTCCGGAGCGGTAGGAGTAGTTTTCGGACTTATGTCTGTTTTACAGGCGTTCGGATTTATGTTCGGACAGGGCGCGGGAAGCCTTAGTTCCCGCGCGCTCGGCGCAAAGGATATAGACAGAGCGTCAAAATACAGTTCCACGGGATTTTTCGCGGCAATGATGTCGGGCGCTTTGATAGCCGTTTTCGGGATTATTTTTATTGAACCGTTTATGAGGCTTCTTGGAAGCACCGACACGATAATGCCGTATGCAAAAAGCTATTCTGTATTTATTTTGTTATCCGCGCCGTTTTTGTGCTCAAGCTGCGTTCTAAATAACGTTCTGCGGTTTGAGGGACAGGCGGCTCTTGCGACAGTCGGGCTTGCTTCGGGCGGATTGCTGAATATTTTCGGAGACTGGCTTTTAATGGAGGTATTTGACCTCGGAGTGACCGGAGCAGGCATTTCTACCGCCGTTTCACAGTGCATCAGTTTCGGGATACTTTTAGCGATGTTCTTTTGCGGAAAAACTTCTGCAAGGCTCTCTGTCAGAATGGTTTCAAAGAATATCGGCGATTGGTTCGACATCTGCAAGACAGGATTTCCGAGCCTTGTCCGTCAGGGACTTACAAGCGTCTCAACAATGATCTTAAATAACAGCGCCGCGGTATATGGCGACGCAGCAATCGCGGCAATGTCCATAGTAAATCGTATCTGCTTTTTTACTTTTGCAACTTCCCTCGGTATCGGACAAGGATTTCAGCCTGTCTGCGCATTCAATTACGGAGCGAAAAAATACGGCAGAGTTAAAAGTGCGTTTATTTTTACATTTATGATCGGCGAGGTCGTTCTCGGAACGGTCGCTATATTCGGACTTATATTCTCCGATGGACTTATCGGTATATTCAGAGATGACGCGACTGTCATCAGTATAGGAAAGGTCGCGCTTTCGGCACAGTTTATCGGACAGTTTTTCCAGCCCTTGGCTGTCTGTACAAATATGATGTTTCAAAGTACGGGAAGATCCGCTGCTGCGACGCTGCTTTCAATGATGAGAAGCGGACTGTTCTTCATTCCGATATTGCTCATTTTTACGGCAGTCAGCGGACTGACAGGTATCCAGCTTTCACAGGCAATATCAGATGTTCTGACTACAGTCGCGTCGCTTCCGTTTGCAGTTTCATTTCTCAAAAAGCTCGGAAGACTTCAGGCTGAGGAAAACGCCAAAAAGGCTTAAAGCAGGTCGTTGTTTGAAGGATTGTCAAGAAGTTTTCCGCTTTCCGAAAAACGCGAACCGTGACAAGGACAGTCCCACGAATGTTCTTCTTTGTTCCATACAAGCCTGCACCCCATATGCGGGCAGCGTCTTACTGACGGAGTAAGAAGACTTGTTATAGCCTCGGCGCTGTTTACGGCAAGCTGCGGGGTGAGTATACTGCGCGAAGGGCTGAAAAGTTTTTCATACGGAGAGCTTTTTCCTGTTGCTAAGTCGCTTAAAAGCCTTGCCGCAGCCATAGCCGAGGTCATTCCCCATTTGTTGAAGCCTGTCGCGGTATAGAGCGACGGAGTTCTTGCAGAATATTGACCGATATACGGTATCCCGTCAAGGCTCATACAGTCCTGCGTCGCCCAATGTGCAATTTCCTTTGCTTCGGGATAAGCCTTTTTGTAAAATCTGCGCAGTTCGGTAAAGTTTCCGCCTTTTTTCCCTGTGCGGTGACCGCCGCCTCCTATAAGGAGCAGATCTTTGAAATTCCTGAATGAAAGTCCGTTTTCTGTGTCTTCGATATACATTCCGTTCAGTTCCGGCGCGTTTTGAAGCGCAATAACGTACGAGCGCGACTGATAGAGCTTTATGAAATAGCTTCCGTGTTTGTTGAGAATAGGAAAATGGGTCGTGATAATGATCTTTTTGGCTTTTATTTTACCGCCGCTCGTTATGACTATATCGTCTAAAAATTCAGTGACCTTTGTGTTTTCATAGATGTTTAGTCCTTTTGAAACTGACGAAAGAAATTTAAGAGGATTAAACTGCGCCTGACCGGGGATCTTTACTGCTCCCTCAACGCAGAACGGAAGGGGAATATCATTTACAAGTTCGGCTTTACAGCCGATTTTTTTCAGCGCATGAACTTCTTGTTCAAGCGCGTCGCGGTTTTCGCGGGAAAACACATAACTGTCGCGGTATTCAAAATCACAGTCTGTTTCCGAGCATAATTCGGCATATTTCCGTAATGCTTCGGTATTTGCTCTATAATAATCTCTTGCCGCGTCAATCCCTTTTTCTTTCAGTATTTTCGAGTATATCAGCTTATGCTGGACAGTTATTTTGGCAGTTGTGTTTTCCGTGACCCCGCCGCAAATATTGTCCTTTTCGACGAGAACATAATCCGCTCCTTTTTTGTCAAGAAAAAATGCTGTAAGAATTCCCGCGATGCCTCCGCCGATTATAAGAATATCAGTTCTTATGTTTTTTTCAAGTTTCGGGAACCGCGGCATTTCCGCGCTGTTTTTCCATATTGAGTTCATAATTTCTCCTTTTCATTTCAGGTCTTGAAGATCCGCTTCGGGAATATCGTTTTCTATATTATCTCTTGCGAGGTCGTTATCAATAACAGGATAAACCTTCGAGATCGGTTTTTCCTCGTCAATGATAGGTTTTGTCGGTTTGCTTTTCATTTTTCCACTCCTTGCTGATTAAAAATATAGTGATAGTTTTTACAAATTTTTCGATAATATTATCGTCGGTGAAGTTGAATATGTTTGGTCAGAATTACCATTTGAAATTTCAGGAAAATAATGATATAATATTATTGAAATATGCAACGACACATGTTATACCTTTGGTATGTAAATCTGATTACGGAACAAAGTTTACATTTCTGAAGGCATAGCATTTTTTTGTTGCGAAAATAATTTTAAGAGGAGATATTTTATGCCGAAAAACCAATTTGAAAGAATGATGTTCGCTCTTATGACGGTAATTGTCACCGTCCACGCCTATGTCTTTTACAGCTTGTATGTTGTAAACGGGTCTGTACTTATGGAGCTGAACAGCGCGCAAAGCGTTCTTGAAGCCGTTTCTAAACAGGGCGGAGTTTATATGCTTGGAAATTATATGCCGATATGGGCGGTAGTTATTGTTGAGTTTATTTTTGCTTATTCACTTGAATGTTTTGTAGGAAGTCCCGTTTCATTTAAGCTTGCATGTAAGGTGTTTGACCCGAAAAACACTCACCCTGTTTTGTTTGAAACCGCGATAATTTGCTCAACTGTCGGGATAATGTGTCCCGCAATGAGTTTAATCGCCGCAGTATTGTACTATCCGTTCTATGCCGGATTTAATATTTTAACATTTTTGGCAGATTGGCTGAAACTTGTCTGCTATAATTTCCCGTTTGCATTTTTTTCTCAGCTTTTCTTTATCCAGCCGCTTGTAAGAACGCTGTTTAAAGTAATATTCCGCAGAAGAAGATCCGTGGAGACGAAAAGTGAAGTATAATACATAAAATGCCGTTTAATATATATTAGATTTCCTTTATTAAGAGAATGATGTCGAAAAAATGAATAAAATTTTGTAAACCGCAGACAATATTCCCGACATCAAAATTTCTTAAAATATTGGAGGAATAAAATATATGAAAGCAACAGGCATTGTCCGCAGAATAGACGATCTCGGACGAGTTGTAATTCCGAAGGAGATTCGCAGAACTATGCGGATACGCGAGGGCGATCCTCTGGAAATTTATACAAGCCCCGACGGAGAGGTAATTTTCAAGAAATATTCGCCGGTCGGTGAGATAAGCTCAACCGCTTCACAATATGCAGACGTTTTGTCAAAGGTCGGCGGATGTCCCGCAGTTATATGCGACCGCGACCATGTTATAGCCGTTTCGGGAATGAGCAAGAAAGAGATAATTGAGCGCAGAGTTTCCGGCTCTCTCGAAGATCTTATAGAACAGCGCAAGTCATATGTTCTTAAAGGAGATAATGACAAAAAGCTGAATCCTATTGAGGGTGTTGACAGATATGCGCTCGCCTGTTCGCCGATATTGGCTTCGGGTGATGTAAACGGCGCGGTTATAATGTTAAGTTCTGACAACAGCACAAATACAGCGACCGCAGAACAGTCCGCTTTGGTACAGGCGGCAGCAATGTACTTCGGAAAACAAATGGAAGAATAAGGCAAAGAGTGCAGGAGATCTGCACTCTTTTTTTGCTTAAATACTTGACATCTAATTATAAATGTGATAAAATTACATATATACATAGAAATAACGTTTGTACATAGTTGGGTGAAAATAAATGAAAAAGAAAATATTGGCTGTTCTTTTGACCGCTGCTTTTGGACTGAGCGGCTGTGCAAAAACAGAAGACTACAGCGATAAGACAGTAAATGTTGTCGATATGGGAGGCTCATCAGGTTCGGCTTCTTCGTCAATTCCCGATGTATTGTATTCAAGTTCTTCGGATATGATTTCATCAAGTCAAAGTTCTTCAAGCGCAAGCTCCAAGGTACAGAGTTCATCAAGCTCAAGTTCCAAGGAGCAGAGTTCATCAAGTTCAAGCTCCAAGGAGCAAAGTTCATCAAGCTCAAGTTCCAAAGTGCAGAGTTCATCAAGCTCAAGTTCCAAAGTGCAGAGTTCATCAAGCTCAAGTTCCAAAGTGCAGAGTTCATCAAGCTCAAGTTCCAAGGTACAGAGTTCATCAAGTTCAAGCTCCAAGGTACAGAGTTCATCAAGTTCAAGTTCCAAGGTACAGAGTTCATCAAGTTCAAGCTCCAAAGTACAGAGTTCTTCAAGCACAAGTTCCAAAGTACAGAGTTCTTCAAGCACAAGTTCCAAGGCTCCGGTTTCTTCGGATACTGCAAGTTCTCCTGTTCCAAATACACCGCCCGATGTTCCGAAAAATGACTATGAACCGTTGAATTATGACGAGATAAGAGGCGTTTGGATCTCATATCTGGAACTTAATTCAATGTCAAATTCTACAGAAAGCGCATTCAGAAAATCTATAAGCGCCGTATTTGACAACTGTGCAGACCTCGGAATAAATACGGTCTATGTACATGCCCGTTCTCACGGCGACGCTTTCTACAGTTCTTCTCTTTTTCCGAGAACAAAATTTATAGGCGGAAGCTATGACGCGCTGAAGATCGCAGTTGAAGAAGCGCATAAACGTAACTTGTCGATCCATGCGTGGATAAATCCATTGAGAGCCTGTGCTAAATCCGATGTTTCGAGAGAAAAAGGCTATAAAATAGGCGAATGGATAGACGGCGGCACAAGAGCGGTCCTTGTAAACGGATATTATTATCTGAATCCCGCATATGACGAGGTAGTACAGCTTATAGCCGACGGTGTAACGGAGATCGTTTCAAACTATGATGTGGACGGAGTACATATAGACGATTATTTCTATCCTACAACAGCAGCGTCCTTTGACGCTGAGGCATTCAAGAACAGCGGATATTCTTCTCTTTCGGATTTTCGCTTTGCAAACTGTGATAAATTTGTTTCGTCAATATACAAAGCTATGAAAAATGTAAATCAGAACTTGCTTTTCAGCGTGAGCTGTCAGGGAAATATAAACAATAACTATGTGTATATGTACGCTGATGTAAAGAAATGGTGTTCGCAAAAGGGTTATCTCGATATTATAATGCCGCAGGTCTATTTCGGATTTAAACATAAGACCCAGCCTTTTGAAAAATGCTGTAAAGAATGGGACGCGATTGCCCGAAAGGGAAATGTTCCGCTTGTTATAGGCGTAGCCGCGTCTAATATCGGTCTTGACGCGGGCGGTTATGCCGGCGCAGAAGGCTCGGAGGGAAGAAACGAGTGGATAAACGATAAGGAAATACTTGCAAGACAGTATATTTCCGCCCGCGAGCTTGAATGTTATTCGGGAATTTGCCTTTATTCGTATAACAGCCTTTTTAAGCCGCAGAACGCAGTAAAAGCACAGGTCGAAGAAGAAAAAGAAGCTCTTAAAAACGCATTTGCAAAAAACGGTGATCAATAATGAAAAAAGTTATTACAGGAATTTTATCAGCACTTTTGGCTGTAAGCATATTTGCTGGAACAGCATTCGGAGAAACAAGCTCCGTCGAAACAAATCCCGCCGAAACAAGTACTTCGGAGGGTACTTCTGAAAACAATGCGTCCGAACTTCCCGAAAGTTCGGAAAGCAAGGTCTATCTTCAAAACGATATGAGAGCGGTTTTCCTTACTCCTGAGGAGAATTTCACGAGCGATAATATCGCCGAAGTTTTTGCAGAGATAATGGATTACGGAATGAATTCCGTAATAATTTCCTCGGCGACAAAGGAGAAAGATTTCTATGACCTTCGCCTTGAAACAAGAGGGCTTATTGAAACCGCCGTCGAAGAAGCGCATAATGCGGGACTTTCGGCTTATGTGACTATCGACGTAAATTCTCTTTTAAGACAGGTCATCGAAGAGGGCGGCGGGCTTAAAGAGGGATTTTCCGCCGCTGCGCACAAATTTGTGATGAAATATGCCTGCGAAGGTATAATTCTGACAGATTATTATACAGAAAGCTCTGCCGCCGCTCTTTCAGAGTATCTTGACTCAGGGTCGGGCATTGGCTATGAAAAATGGCTTTATGAAATAAACGAATATATGTTCAGAACGGTTTGCGAAGCCATACATAAGACAAATAACGCCGTAGGCGCGGGCGTTATGATTGAGGATATGTGGGCAAACTCAAGCCAGAATGAAGAAGGCTCAAAAACGACGGATATCGCCACTTCGCTTTATGACGGAAACAGCGACACGAAAAAGTATATAGAAAAAGGATTTGCCGATTTTGTAATCGTAAAGGCATACGGCACGACGGAAAGTACCACGCTAAATTTCGAGAATGTCGTTTCGTGGTGGTATAATGTTGCTCAAAGCGCGGGCGCAAAGATGTATGTATATCATTTGAACGACCGCATAGGTACAACAAGCGGCTGGAACGAAGATCAGCTTTTGCGTCAGCTTACGATAATGGACAATAAATTTAAAGATCTCGGAGGCAGCGCGTTCAACTCGCTTTCGGCATTGCGAAAAAACAGGCTCAATTGTACCGAAACGCTGAAAATGTATTTCAACGATCAGATAAACACCGAATCGCTTTTCGAGGATCTCGAAATGGTCTCTCCCAAACAGCTCAATTACGTTACCTATAACACTACCGAAAAGTTTATGGGAACATTTGACGAAAATTTCGACGTTTATTTTGACGGAAATAAAATAACGCTTAACGAAGCGGGAAATTTCTATATTTTGAAGGATCTTGCTGTAGGAAAGAATAAATTTACGATCGAACATAAGGGAAAGAAGATCGTGTATAATATCGAGCGCAGAGTTGACGTGCTCAAATCAATTGAAAACACAGGAAACGTCGTGGTCGAGGGAGGATCGAAAATAGCTCTCGTAGCTGTCGCGTACAGCGGTTCGAGCGTTTCTGCGTCAATAAACGGCGAAATAATCCCACTTTCGGAGAAGTCAACCTCCGAACAGATCGACGCAAACGGAACATATTCGGAGTTTGTCGGATATTATACCGTTAAAGACGGAATTGTCGGCAAAGAGCAGAATTTGGGAAAAATCAGCTTTTATGCAGTCTATAAGGGATATGACGAGTATATGACGGGCGGAAGCGTTACTATACAGGCAAAGCCCGAACCTCCCAAAGAGGATATAAAGTCCGAGCTTGTCCCTGACCAGTCCGCATTTGGAACAGGCGAAGTCGTCGGAACGATAGATCCGATAATAAAGAGCGATACGCTTGTTCAGCTTGTAAAAATAATAAATAACGACTGTGAGATATTTGACGCAAAGACAACAGGCAGAATACCTACGCCGCTTCTTTTCAGACAGCCTGCGGGAACTCTTGATTACTATAAAATAACGAGCGACGGCTATGTTATCACCGATTCGGGAAGGCGCTATGCCGAGGGAGACGTCCAAGTTATCGAGGGTACGGGAATAGGCTATAATGCGCTCGTAGTAAACGAGGTAGGAAATCACGGCGGAAAGAGCTATATAAAATTCACTCTCGACAGCAGGACAGGTTTTAATATCGTAACATCGCAGAAACTTGTAAACGCATATGCAGGACCGTATGGCGTAAATAAATTCAATGCGGAGTATATCTATATTACATTTGATAATATAACATCTGTAACGGCTCTGCCCGATTTCAGCGAATGCTCGGTTTTCAGCAGCGGTATCTGGGAAGTCATAGAAGAAAACGGAATACCTAAATTCAGACTTAAACTTACGCTCAGACAGTCGGGAATTTACAGCGGCGCTGTCGCAAAATATGACGAAAACGGTTCTTTGAGGATAGAATTTCCTATCCCGACGGCTTCTCTTTCGGGAAAGACCATTGTTATAGACCCGGGTCACGGATATACGGGCGTAAATATTTTTGATCCGGGAGCTATCGGCGGTGTTACGGAACAGTCGATAAACCTTGCTGTTGCAAAAAAACTTGAGGCAAAACTTACCGCGCTCGGAGCAAATGTAGTGCGTCTGCATACGGAAGACACGGTTTATGTAACGAAATATCGGCCGAACGAGGCGAAAAAGATCGACGCGGATATGTTTATTGCACTTCACTGTAATGCAAACACCAGCACAGCTCCCCACGGAACGGAAGCCTATTACTTTACGCCTTGGTCACAGCCGCTCGCGGAGTATATAACCGACGAACTCAGCGGTTTCTTTGATAATTATTATTCGGACGGAACAAAGAGCAACCGCGGCGAGAAATACGACTATTTCCTTGTTACACTTTATCAGGGATTTCCGTCGGTGCTTGTTGAAATGGGATTTGTGTCAAATGAGCGCGAGTGCCTTGTAATGGCTGATAGTAACAATCAGGAAAAAATGGCTGACGCTATCGCACAGGGAATTGTCGACTATTACTCGCGGTGCAGTTATTAAACAAAGGTCTGCCGAAATCGGTGCTTTATACAGATAAAATGATGTAAAAATGTTATGAGGTGAAACGGCATGGAATTGGCTAATATTATTGTTGCGATTGTCGCGGCAATATTATCTTTGGTGTCAATTATCTTTTCAGCTTATACATACTTTAAAGCATTGGTACACGACCGCAGGCAACATTAGAAGCATATAATCAGCTTCAGGACAGCGTTTTCGACCCGCTTAATCAGATAAGTATAAACGAGATAACAGAGATATTAAAAGACCCCAAATCCCAACGATATAAAGAACTAAGCGGATATGTCGCGCGGATAGAAAATTTCTGCGTAGGCGTAAATACCGAGATCTACAACAAGCAAATCGTTTATGCCCTTGCGCACGGCTATCTTGATTACGGTATTATGAAAACACGGCTTGATCTTATTCTGGATACTAAAAAGGAATTGGCTAAAAAGAGTATTATGAAAATATAAGATCCGTAATAAAATGGATGATTGAGAAAAATAATGACTGAACAATTCGATCTTAACAAGGATTTAAAGGAAAATGTCATTGCTATAGAAAAAGTCGAAAAATTGCTGACAAACGCTCGTATCAAGAAACTTAACAATATTGTGGAAAAAGACAAGGAGACTTGGTGTAAAGAGCTTTCATATCACAAGCCGGAAGATGAAAAAGTAGGAAATATAAGAAACTTTTTAAGATACAAGATACTTGTACATTTGAAAACAGGTATTGATTGTGATAAAGATCCCGAAATTTTTAAGATGTATAAAAAATTGTTTGGTAGCGGAGAATTTGAAAAAGACAGATATTTTAAAGTATGGGGCATGACGCTGGAAAGCGACACTATGACGTCGTTTATAACGATTTTCAATATATACCTCAGAATGAAATTTAACGGTGATCTTTTAAAGCAATATCAGCAATATTTCGGGAAAAAAGTGAAAAGTGAGCTTGCAAGAGAGCTCTGGTCTTATTTCAATATAAGTAAATGGTATGAGGAATGGGATGATAACGACAAAGCTGTTATAGAAGCATTTAACGAATTTGCCAAAAGTACCCACACTCTCGCAAACATGGCTCTTATTTCAAAAGGACTGAATAAGGAAAGGTCAGCACACGGAAAATATGATTTCTGGGATCTGACGCTTATGAAGATCAGGGAGTTTTATTTGGAGCAGGAAACCCACTCAGACAAAGCCGGAGAAAAATTACTTGAATTGTCTCATAATGAAGATAAAATTATAGACGATTGTAAAAAGTGGTTGAAACATTTCGGCAGCAATGAAAAGCAGGACTGGGAAGATTTTGTTGAACAAAACTGCTTCAAATGTTATCTTGAAAATAATGAAGTAAAGCCGTTCTTTGAAGGGCATTATTGGGAAAATCCTATCGGAAAATATACAGGCAAAACTGACGAAGAGCGTGAAATAATTAAAAAAGAGCTTACTCCGGAAGCCATAAATAAAATTGTTCAGTCAATAGAAGATCGCGGAAAAGATCTTGAAACTGAATTAAAAAATAAATAAACAAACTCCCGAAGCCTGTGTGAGGGTATCATAGGGATATAATCCCCGCGAAGTCCGAAATGACCGTTTAATCGGTTGTTTCGGACTTTTTTTGCGCGTCAGGCTCAATCTGCCCGACGCCGTTAAAATAAACGTCAATCTTCTGTTGGCGTTTGCCGTCCACCTTTTCGGCTTGATGAATGGTAACTTTGTCGATAAACTCGTTGAGGATTTGCGGGGTCAGCTCGCTGATGTGCGAATACTTCCTCACGAGCGCGACAAACTTCGTTATATCGGTTTTCTTTGCCTCGATTGCCGAGAGTTCCTTTCGCGCCTTGTCAAGCGCGACGGTCTGCTCCTCTTGCTCCGATATGTACTTCGCCGAAAGTTTGGCGAACATCTCGAAGGTTATCTCGCCCGTCACCTTGTCCTCGTAGAGTTTTGCGATAACGCTGTCGATTTGCTCAAGGCGGCGTTTTGCCGTGTCAGCAGTCTTTTTCAGAGAGTTTGTCAGCTTTTGCTGTTCGGCGTTCCCGCGTTCATTTGCCTGCCTGTGAATTCTTCCTCAAACTCCGAAACATAATTCATTACGCGGCTTGTCAGCAGTTGACAGGGGACAATGTACAGTTAATAGTGAACAGTAATATGTATCCGCCTTCGGCGGATTTTATCAATTGTTTTTAAAAGGAAAGAGCGTAAGCCTCCGAATGGTTTACGCTCTGATTATAAAATTACCTCTCTAAAAAAGTATAACTTCCGTCATTTCTAAAATAATCCAGCACATCATTCCATTCATCGGAAGTTAAGTTCATGCTGTCAATAAAGCCGATTTTGTCGTTGGACAAAAATATATTGATATATTTTTCAAAACCGTATTCTCTGTCGCCCTTATATTCAAAATGAAAACTTGTTTTCCCGTAATCAAAATCACTTTTGCCGAATTTGTCTTCCTTTATCTGAACATCCTTTTCCCAGCCTGCGAAACGTTTTGTAAACCATTCTTCCGTTTCATTTACGGGCAGCGGTTCAAACTGCTCACGATAGCTGTCGTCGGGTTTTGCGGTGCATAATTTATGAAGAACATCACGCGCAGGCAAAACAGACTTGTCGTGCGGTCTTATAAAATTCAATTCCTTTTCGATAATATTCGGATATTCTCCCTCGTGAAACAGCGCATACACGACAGCCTCCAAGCTGTACAATGATTCCCAGTATTCCGAGCAGTAATCGATGTAGTCATCTCCGCTCCAGTCATTGCCCGTGAGGCGGTTAAGCTCATCACAAATATCATTGGGAAAATCATAATGTTCCATCGAAACATCATCAACTATCTTCTCAACCTTTTTAAGCAGCGCCTTGTCCTTTTTTACCTTATTCCAGTCAAGGATTGTACAGACCTCCTTTTTAATGTGATATTATTATATCATATTTTCCGGTAAAAGTCAAGAGTGGAGAGGGAGTGTACAGTTTATAGTTGATAGTTAACAGTTAATAGTTAAGGTGTCCGCGCTGTGCGCGGATTTTATCAGATTGTTTTGGGATTATCAGAGCGTAAACCTATCGGGCGGTTTACGCTCGTTTACTCCAAGACCCGCGCCGATGCGGCGAAACCACTACTAACGCAGTGAGTCTGCTTATTCCAAAAGCTGAGATTTCAAGCGGAAAGAACTACTTAATATAAGCCTTTGGAATAAGCAGACTAAAGGCTTTAGCCTTTATTTCACCGCCTCGGCGGCAGTTTACAGTAAACAGTAGTCGGTATCCGCTCATTATGCCCTTCGGGCAAACGCTCGGCGGATGTTATCGGATCGTAACAAAAAGGAAAAGTTTCCGATAATCTTGTAAACAATCAAAAAAGCGTTTGCACAAGCGAACGCACCGCTTACTGTAAACTGTAAATTGTAAACTGCCTACGCGGCGTTTTGCCGATAAATCAGAATTTAATTTCCTTTATTATATGCATACCCAAAATGTATAGGAGGTGAAGTTACCGAAATATAGATAAATTCAATTTCACCATTATTCAATAGGCCATGTACATCATTGTCTGCAAAACGTACAACATCGCCTGCACTCAAAGGAATGACTGTATCATTTTCAAGAAGTAATTTGCCATGTCCTTGAACAGCATACCAAATTTGCTCGGAAGTTTCATGAGTATGTCTTGGCTGACTTGCTCCGACTTCCAAATGTACCTCTGTTATCGTAACTCTGGTACTTTTGGAATTATCAGGGTTCAATAATTGTCTTGATATAACGCCGGGATTTGATAATTCTTTGATTTCTTTTGACATTATAAATTCCATAGTAAACCTCCTGAATGTTCTTAGATAACTTCCGATTTGCAGTATAAATCTCTGCTTTATAATTATACCATACAAGACGGATAATGTCAATCATCTGAAAAAAGAGCATTGCACATCTGTAATGCTCTTTTGCTTAAATTCGCTGTACATATGTTTATCGAAATTTCATCATAACAGCCAAGGGGGAGTGTAAGGTTTATTTCCTGTTATCACTGAAAATCCTGTCAACCACGATTTTAGTCATCTCCTGCACCGACTCTGCATAACCGCCTTTCGCCCATTTCATCAAAATACCAAAAAGCCCATAAGCAATGTAATAGTTTTCATAGGTATCCGAAGATTGCTCTGTATCGCTGTCGGTCATAATCATCTCATACGCGGACAGGATTGCTCCGTAATGCCCTTGTTCTATGATAAGGTCATTTTTTGTCCTCATAGAGTAGCAGAAATCGAAATACCGCTTTACACGGTAGCTGTCATTGAGCTGATGCTCTTTGAGCTTGTATCTCTTTTCATACCTGCGCCACTTCATTATGATGTAAGCGGTGATGATTTCGTCCTTAGATTTGAAATTACGAAAATAAGTCGCTCTGCCGATACCGCCTGTTTCGCACAGCTCGTCCACGGTAATCTTTTCGATATTCTTCTTTTCCATCAGCTTGAACAGTGCTTCACCGTAAGCCGATATAACATATTCCGACATTTTCCTTTCTCCTTTTCTGCCTTATGATACTATTTCGGCAAATAATATCATTTTTGCCTATTCTATTGACTTTACATTTGTTTTGTGATATTATAGTATCATAAAATTTCACATTTGTCAAGCATTAAAGCAGAAAGGACGATTATTACGAACATAGAAAAAGCAAAGAAATTTAAGCCGTTGAAGGTTGTATTGATTATTTTATCGGTTATAGTCGTATTGGGAGTAACAGGCTTTTTCATAGCCGCCACACATACACAGATTGTGATAGGACTTATTCAGAAATTAGCAGACAACGGCAAACCGCTGAACTCCTATGAACCCCTGAACGAACCGCAAAACGGCTTAAAAGAAAACGGACAGTATCTCATCAGCGAAATCGAATACGCAAAAGACTACCCGAACAGCTTTCTTGACATTATCTATCCCGATGAAAACAGAGAAGCTGACAGACCGACATTGTTTTATTTTCACGGCGGCGGTTTCTTTGCAGGCAGTAAGAATATGGGTGACCCGCTTGCTGCAAACGAAGCAACAGCTTTGATAGACGATCTTTGCGCTGCGGGATACAATATTGTCAATGTAGACTATGCACTTGTTCCCGAAGAACACTTCCCCGTTCCTTTGATACAGGCTAATCAGGCGTTCGCTTATATTCTTGAGCATAGCAAAGAATATCACCTGAACACCGATAAGATAGTTATTATGGGTTCATCGGCGGGCGCAATCATTACCTGCCAGATGGGTACGGTCATATCAAATCCCGAATATGCCGAGCTGCTCGGTATTTCTCCTGCACTTGCTCCCGAGCAGGTATGCGCGATAGTAGCTGACGATGCTCCGCTTGATTATGAGAGTTTTACGCTTGCCTGTAAATTTCTTGTCGGGAACTATGTGAAAGGTTCGATTTTTCTGAACAAGGACGAGCTGAACCGCTATAATTGTATTCCACATATGACAAATGATTATCCGCCCTCAATTATGCTCGGCAGCGAATACCGCTTTGATATGAACGAAATGCACGATAAGCTGAATGAGCTTGGCGTGCAGAATGAGCTTGTTGACCCCTTTGTCGAAAGGGGCGAAGAAAAGCCGCATTGCTTTATTGCAAACGAAAGGATTGACGCAACAGCAAAAGACGCATTTGACAGATTGATTGCATTTCTTGAATTAAATACATAACAGACTGTAGATAAAGCCCCATCTGCGGCGTCAGCGTCACTGCAACAGCCACAAAGGCTAGTTGCAGTAACGCTTCCTTGCATCTGGGACTTTCTCTACAGTCTGACATAGGAGGTAGATGTTATGGAAAAAACAAAATCGAAAAATAAATTGATAATTGTACTGCTTATCATCATAGCCGTTATCATTTTGGGGATTGCATTAGGCATATTTGCTCTTCTAAAGCTGACATTTTTTAAGACATTCCCGAAACTTGAGGGTGAGCCCGAGGTTGGCAAGTGGTATGATATTCCTGTGGAAAGCGCGAAGTCATCGGACGGCAGCGAATGGCACGGCATTTTCCGAAAAGGTACGGAAAACAAGGTGGTCGTTTATTTTTTCGGTGGCGGCGTGAGCATTACACCCGAAACCTCCGAGGGAGGCACTGAGTTTTTTGCGACTAATATGACGGCACAGGATTTTGTCGCACAGGGCGGTATCGGAAGTAATGCGGAGGATAATCCTTTCAAGGACTGGAGTTTCATTGTGATACCCTATGCGACAGGCGATTTTCACGCAGGTACGGGAACTTATGAGGGCAAAAAGACCGTGTATCACACAGGATACAGCAATTATTCGGCTTATGTTGAACAGATAAAGCCTTATCTTGGAGAGCCTGACACGCTGCTTGTGACAGGTTTTTCGGCAGGCGGATTTGCGGCTTCATTGCTGGCTGACGATGTGATTAACCGCTTTCCGAGCGCTGAAAATGTGACCGTCTGTGTTGACAGCTCACTCCTGCTTTACGACGGCTGGCACGATACGGCTGTGAACTTGTGGAAATCTCCAATTGAGATTTCGGACAGACTGACAACAAACAATCTTGTCCTTGACAGTCTGACCGCACTTCATAAAAAGCGCGGCGGCAGCGTGAAAATACTCTTTGACTGCTCCTACCGTGATGATACGTTAATGCAGTATCAGTCTTATATCAACAGCGGAAAAATGGACAAGACCAAAGAGCTTGGCGATAACTTTCAGCGTGATCTGAAAGAAATGGTAAACGGCTTGCAGACGAATATCCCTGATGTGGGTATTTATATCTGGTGCTATGGAGAAGACGCAAACACCCACAATACCCAGCATACTATCATTTCTGCGAATGTTTTTGACAGGCTTGGAAACGACAGGAGCGTCGGCGAGTGGATATATGACGCTGTGAACGGCGATGTAAAGACCTACGGATTGGAACTGCTTGATAAAACATTCTGAGGTAAAGGCTATAAAGAACGCAGCACATTTTGTCGGACTTTTCGCCAAAGCGGGCAACCCTGTTATCTCCGTTTTTTCGCATAATGGTGCGGTTCGCGCTCTTTTTGTGCCCTAACAAGGTCGTCAATGTAATTCCCCTCAACGATTTTCTCATATGCCCGAATAAGCTCTTTCACCCGAAGGAGCTTTTTCTGTTCGCTGTCGGAGTTTTCGCCTTGCGCCTGATTTTCACGAATGGCAGTTTGAAGTTCGTCGGCTTTTGCGTAAATTTGCTCTCGCGATGTGAAGTGAAAGTGGCGTATTGTTTGGAGTTGCTCGGCAAGATAGTTGATATTCGCGTCGTTCTGAAACGTGTAGATTTTCTGCGAGTTATCCTTTTTCGGCGGCAGCTTAAACCGCACGATTTCCACGGTCATATTCAAAATCGTGATATGGAAATTCTTTTCCAGAATGTTCGCCAAGTTCAACTTTCCACTCTTGATTTCATAATCACGCCCTTGGGCAGGCATTTCTCTTTTGGGGAGTGCTTGTCTTTTTCCTTTACAGAAGTCGGTTGACATTTTCAATAGGGTGGTGTATAATATTGGTATAGAGAAAATGCAAATATCTTTATATAGATCGTGAGGTAAATCCATAATGTTTTTCTTAAAATCAGCATTTGATAATATAAGACATGAAAATGATAATTACAACAGAGAGGAATTGATTGCTTGTACTGCAAAAATCTTCGGAGAAACTGTCTCCCGAGGGGAATTAAAGAAAAGAGCAAGACTTTGGTATGCTGCGGATCACCTTATAAACGCTGATTTATTGGATAAACTATCACATTCTCCATATATTGAAGTTCGAGAAAGCGTTGCGAAAAATATACACACATCGTCGAAAACTCTTGAGAGATTACTTCAAGATACGGATTTTGAAGTTAGAGAAACAGCTATCTTAAATCCAAATTCGCCATTATCAAAGATACATGAATTGCTTAATGATGATCATGAAGTTGTTCGTAATGCAGCAAAGCTAAGACTCAGATCAACTAAATCCTAATCTATCATAACAGGCAATCCGCATATACACTATTGGAATGGAACCGCAAGCTCTCCATATCTCCAAACTGCACAACTATCACATAGAACGGTTTTTCCTGCTTTGAATTTCTTATGTGTTCATAGTAGTCCGCTATCTTTCGGTCGTTTCTTTTCTGCCTTGAATTGTATTCGTCGAGAGCCTTTGAGAAAATCTCATTGTACTTCTCTCTAATGTCCTGTTGGCGATAAGTGATGTTGTTTCCTATTCGCTCTTTGTCAACGTTTTTAGCGATGACGTCACGATTGTTATGCCCAACAACTCCCTCGTTCACCCAAAATGAAACCGAAATGGCTTTTGAGTTTTTCCCACTCATCTCAAAAAACCTCCTTAAAAAGTTTTTGAGATTTTTCGCCGAAAGACTGATTTTGAAAATTTTCGCTCCCGCTGAAATTCAAGGTGCAGTCATAAGTGCTATACTCAATAGCCAAATTGACAAGCTACGCTCATCATTTTTACATTTCGGCAGGGGAACACCCCTACAACCCCTCGCGCGATTTTTTCGGAAACCGTAAAATTCACTCCAAAACCCGAAACGGATTTTTTGTGTTTACCCGAAAATCTGAAAAATTTTCCGAACGAGGTTTTTCAGCAACAGCGAAATTTTTCCTTGCCAAACTGAAAAGAAAAATCTGCGCAGTCGCCAAAAATCCACTACCCGCTACTCGCACGTTTATCGTACCTCGCCCAAATCCTCTTCATCACCTCGTCAACGTCAAATGATGAGGTTTGCGTTTCAAACGTTCCGCTTGCCGCACTGCTTTTCGGCTTAAAATCGCAAACCGTTGTCGGAGAGTTGTATAGCAAAGTTATCAGATAGGCGCGAAGATTACGGACTTCTACGGAGTTGCTTTCAAGCGTTTTCAAGACGTTTTCGATATGCTCTCTGCGAAGTTCCAAGAACCGTTTGCGTACCTGTTCAATCGGCAGCTCACCGCCATTTACACGCACTCTGTCCCTGTTAGAGCAAATCACATCAACCATAACTTCCACCAACTCGCTGACTTTTTCTTTTTCAGCGAGGTCGTCAAATTCAATGTTTTCCCTAATCAGAGAAAAATATTTTTCGCGCTCCGTCCCTCCGTCCGAGCCGCGCGGAGCGCGGGATTGAGTGATTGATGAATAAGTATTTGATTTATTAGTATTTAATATATAATAAGTATCCGTTGTTGGGTTCACCGTTGACGGATTTTCCGCTGACGGTGAAACCGTTGACGGTTCGCACAAAAAATTTTTGTCAGTTTGCTCAGACTCGGAATATTTTGGGGAATTATCCTCGGAGTTTTCGCAGGAATAATCGGGGTTCTGTTTCGGGTCTTCGTAGACGTGATACTCGTTTTGGGACATACGTCCGCGCTCGTCGCGAAGCTGCTTGCGGGTTATGTAACCGAAGTTCTCCAATTCGCGCACAGCAGCTCTCACGCTGTCAACCCCGTCAGAAGTGATTTTCGCCAGACCCGACAAGGTAAAATTCCATTCGGGCGGCAAGCTGAGGATTTTGGACAACAACCCCGCAGCTCTTAACGATAAGCGACTGTCTTTAAGGTGAACGTTGGACATAATCGTGAAATTTCCGCTTTTCTCGACCCTGAAAATTGTAGACATAAGTACCTCTTTCCCAGGCAAAGCCTGTTTTTGAAATAAAAAAACGGAGAGCTGCAACTCTCCGCTTTAGCGATTTAATCAGGAAATGAAAGGCACACTATTCCCAAAAACTGTAAATTATTTAGTTGTCAAAGAAAAGGACGCTTTCTGTCAAAAAGCGTCCTAATTTGTTGTTTAGGTATGGTCACGTTGCCCTTGCGGGTAACTCTGCGTTTTTAAGCGGCATTACATTTCCTTTAGCAATGCGGGTTCGCGACCATATCCCTTAGATGTCCCCATATGCTTCGGGAGATATTTTTATATAAGACAATTTTTAAAGATACCGCTGTATTTCAGTCTTGATACCGTTCTTTATGTAAATTCTCGGAACGCGCGTTCCTATCGCGCATAAAAGCTCATAGTTTATCGTTCCGATCTGCTCGGCAGCTTGCGTTACCGAGTTTCCTCCGTCAAGCTCGTTTGAGTAAATAATTACCTCGTCGCCTAAATTTGCGGGAATGTCCGTAATGTCCACAAGCGTCTGGTCCATACATATCCTTCCGCATACGGGCGCGGGCTGACCGTTTATCGTCACATTCCAATTTCCCGAAAGCCGTCTGTTGAAACCGTCCGCATAGCCGCAGGGGATAAGCGCAAGCCTTGTGCTGCGTCCTGCTTTAAATGTCCTGCCGTAGCTTACGGTTTTACCCGAAGGAATTGTCTTTATCTGACAAATGACGCTTTTCAGAGAAAAAATAGGTTTAATCCCTTTTGGAACGGGAAATCTTGCATCGGGCTTTTGCCCGTACATTATAATACCCGCTCGCACATAATCGCCCGAAAAATCCTTGTGGTAAATTATTCCTCCGCTGTTCTGCGAGTGAAATTTCAAACCGCGTTTTTGACACATATTTACAATTTTTTCCTGCTGCTCGTTTGTAAATGCAACATCATTTTCATCGAGACTGTCCGAAACGGCAAAATGGGTATAACACGCGCGGCAGTCAAGCCCGCTGAGAGACAGTATTTCGTCGAGCTGTTCTTCGGTGTCGATACCGACGCGGCTCATGCCCGTATCAAGCTTTATATTTATGGGTACTTTTTTACGGCAGCTTTCCGCAGCTTCGGAGAGCTTTTTTGCATATTCGACGTTGCCTACAGTAAAGACGAAATTTTTGCCGATATTTTCCAGCACCAACGGAATATCACAATAACCGAAAATAAGAATTTCTCCGTCGATTTCAGCATCGGAAAGTCTTTGAGCTTCCCAGAGGTTAGAAACGCAGAAATTCTTTATACCGCAGTCGTTCAGAGCCTCTGCACATTGGATGTCGCCGTGTCCGTAGGCGTTAGCTTTTACTACCGCAATAATTTTTTTATTCGGCGACAGTTCCCGTAAAACCGCAATATTATCGCGTAAATTGTCAAGATCTATCTCCGCCCATGTTCTTTGATAAAAATTATTCATCAATATTTACCTCACCGCTTGAAATTTTCAAAAAAATGTGTTATACTATATAAGGTATTGTATTCATCATTTATTATATTACATCTTTCAAAAAATGTCAATACTGTTATTGAATGTAAAAGAAAGGATAATTATGTCGGCAAGAAGAAAAAGTAATTGGTATATATATTTTACGGCGTTCGGAATTACACTGGTGTTTGTGGCTGTTGCAATAATTGCGTTCAGATGGTTTTTGTTTCCAGATAAGCCCGCTTCGACGGGAGTTGACAGCAACGGCAATCTTTCCGAGGATTTTGTTCCGTCTGCAAATGATAACTTTAACACAGTGCTTATGCTGTCTCAAGGCTCGTCTCGTTCTCCCGAACTTTTTTTGCTTGTAGGATATAATGCTGCGGAGGGCAGGGTAGTTTTTGTGCCTCTTGCAAACGGAATAAGCGTTAATTCCTACGGAAAAACTCTTCCGAGTATTTACTCTTCCGACGGCGGTCAGGGGGTAGTTGAAGCGGTAAACGGCATTATGGGAATAAAATGCGCTACTTATGCGCTTTTTGATAAGAATGCTTTTATAAATATCGTAGAGTCGTTCGGAAACGTAAAATATAACGTTCCGAAAACGATAATCATTTCCGACAATATAACTGCCGAGTCCATAAATGCGGGTGAAAAGCTGTTTTCGGCAGATACACTGTACACTTATATCATGCAGGCGGATTTCGGAGAAGGAGAGCTTTACCGTTTTAATATCATCGGCGATATTCTTTCGGAGCTTATAAATCAGAATTTCCGCGATCTTGATGCGAGCAGACTTGAGCTTTTCTATTCTTCTATCACATCTCAGTGTGATACAAATTTGAACCGCGAGGAGTTTAATAATCATTTAGCCGCGCTTTTGTATCTGATACAGTATGGCGTTTCTCCTGCGGAATATTATATCCCATACGGCGAATATACGAGCGACGGAGGTTTTAATATTTCCGAAAACTCAATAACCACTATACAGCAAAAATCAGGGCTTTTATAAAATACAAGGAGGGCAATATGGACGAAAAAATCAGACGGACAATGGACGCGCTCAGCAAAAACAAAATGAAGCCGTATTTTGTACAGAGCAAAGACGAGCTTTATGAACTGATACGCGGGCTTATCAAGAACGACAAGCTCATAACGGCGGGAGGCTCCGTTACTCTCAAAGAAAGCGGAGTGACCGAGCTTCTTGTAAACGAATACAAGGGAATATATCTCGACCGTTCGGAAGGGAAAAATCCTGACGAGGTAGGCGAGATATTCAGAAAAGCGTTTATTTCGGATACGTTCTTTTCAAGTTCAAACGCTGTGACGGAAGAAGGCGAGCTTTATAACGTTGACGGAAACGGAAACCGTGTTTCCGCAATGATCTTCGGTCCAAAACAAGTAATCGTCATTGTCGGTAAAAACAAGATAGTAAAAGACCGTGAAGAAGCTAAACGCAGGGTAGAAGAGGTTGTCGCTCCGAAAAATGCCCAAAGGCTTAACTGTCAGACGCCGTGCGCGAGTACGGGAATGTGCGAAAGGCTGCGTTCGGGAAAGCCGTGTGAAAGCCCCGCGAGGATATGCTGTTCATATGTCTTTTTGGGACAACAGCGCGTTCCCGACAGAATAAAGGTCATAATTGTCAATAAAGAGCTTGGATATTGATTTGCGAGGTATCTATGGCATATTATATAGGAGTTGACATAGGCGGGACAAATACTGCCTGCGGAGTGGTGAACGAAAACTGTGAAATAGTTGCGCGCTCTAAAATCAAGACAAATTCTTCGGGAAATTCTCTCGAATACATAGATGTTTTGAAAGTAATAAAATCAGCAATTACAGCCGCTTGTGAACAGGCGAAGATTGACGTTTCCGACGCGGAGTCGATAGGCGTCGGTTCTCCGGGAGTTTGCAACAGCGAGAGCGGAATTATCGAGAATTGCAGCAATATCGCTTTTGACAACTCTCCGATAAGAGACGATCTCGAAAAAGAATTCGGTATTCCCGTTTACCTTGATAACGACGCAAACGCGGCGGCTTTCGGCGAGTTTATGTCGGGGGCGGCAAATGGAACAAAAAATGCCGTAATTATTACTCTCGGAACAGGAGTAGGCGCAGGAATAATAATAGACGGAAAGATATTCCGCGGTTCTAACTATGCGGGCGGAGAAATAGGGCATACGGTCATTGTCGTTGACGGCCTGCCGTGCGGTTGCGGAAGGCGCGGCTGTTTTGAGGCTTATTCTTCAGCGACAGGACTTATAAAAATGACGCTTATTGCCGCGGAAAAACATCCCGAAAGCATTATAAACAGGCTTATTGAACAAGACGGAAGATGTTCTGCGAGAACGCCCTATAATGCTATGAAAGCGGGAGATCCCGTCGGAAAAGCTGTAACGGACAATTATGTTAAATATCTCGCCTGCGGTATAACAAACGTTATAAATACGTTCCAGCCCGAAGTGCTTTGTATAGGCGGAGGCGTATGCAACGAGGGGGATATTCTTCTTAAACCTCTTAAAGAAGCGGTCGCAAAGCAGATATATTCTAAAAACAGCAGACATAATACCGAGATCGTCGTATGCAAGCTCGGAAATGATGCGGGAATTATCGGCGCTGCAATGCTGCATAAGTCGTAAATTGCAAAATAACGGTTCTTACCGTATAATATGAAAGGATAATGAAAATGAGAAGTGATCTTATCAAAAAAGGAGTAGAAAAAACTCCCCACAGAGCGGTTTTAAAATCGCTCGGAGTTATCGACAGCGAAATGGACAAGCCGTTTATAGCCGTGGTTTGCGCGGCGAGCGACTATGTTCCGGGTCATCAGCATCTTCAGGAAATTTCGCGCTATGTCAAGGACGGCATAAGAAACGCAGGCGGAGTTCCGTTTGAGTTCTTTACTATCGGCGTTTGCGACGGACTTGCGATGAACCATAAGGGTATGAGATATTCTCTTGCTTCAAGAGAGCTTATCGCGGACAGCATTGAGGTAATGCTGACGGCTCACCCGCTCGACGGAGTTGTTTTTATTCCGAACTGCGATAAAATTGTTCCGGGAATGGTTATGGCTGCGGCAAGAATGAACCTTCCGTCAATTTTCATAAGCGGAGGTCCTATGCTTCCGGGCTGCGTTCAGAACAAGAGGGTCGGCTATTCCGAGATATACGAAGCTATCGGACAGTATTCAAACGGCGAGATAGACGACAGCGTTATAAAGGATTATGAGGACAATGCCTGCCCGACCTGCGGCTCATGTTCGGGAATGTACACAGCAAACTCGATGAACTGCTTGAATGAAAGCATCGGAATGTCGCTTCCCTTTGGCGGAACAGAACCCGCTGTTACATCTGCGCGCCGCCGTCTTGCAAAGGAAAGCGGAGAGCGCATTGTTGAGCTTGTAAAGCAGGACATTCGCCCTTCCGATATACTTACAAAGAAGAATATGGAAAACGCGCTTGCGGTCGAAATGGCTATCGGCGCATCTTCAAACACCGTTTTACATCTGCTTGCTATTGCTCATGAGGCTAAAGTCGATATAAAACTTGATGATATAGACAGGGTGAGCAGAAATGTTCCTCAGTTAGCAAAGTTAAATCCTGCTTCAAGCGTATTTATTACCGACCTTAACGCAGTAGGCGGAATACAGACAGTAATTAAGGAGCTTTCAAAGAAAGGACTTATCCACGAGGACGTACTTACTGTAAGCGGGACGCAGGCTGACAGGATAAAAGCCGCAAGAGAAGCGGACGGCGTTATCGTTCATAAAATTGACGACCCGATCAGGCAGGACGGCGGAATTGCAATTTTAAGCGGAAATCTCGCTGAAAAAGGCTCTGTCGTAAAACAGGGCGCGGTAAAGCCAGAAATGATGGACTTTACGGGAACTGCAAGGGTATTTGACGGCGAACAGCCCGCGTGTGACGCAATTCTCGGCGGAAAAATCAAAGCAGGAGATGTTGTCGTTATACGCTATGAAGGACCGAAGGGCGGTCCGGGAATGCCCGAAATGCTTGCTCCTACTGCGGCGATTGTCGGAAAGGGTCTTGACGGAAACGTTGCGCTTATTACTGACGGACGTTTCAGCGGCGCTTCGAGAGGCGCTGCGATCGGACACGTTTCTCCCGAAGCAGCCGAGGGCGGTCTTATAGCGTTTGTTGAGGACGGGGATAAAATTCACATTGATATTCCAAACCGTTCGCTTACACTTCTTGTTGATGACGCGATAATTGAAGAGCGCAAGAAGAAAGGCGTTCTTCCTCCGAAGGAGCTTGACGGTTATCTTAAACGTTATGCACAGCTTGTTACTTCGTCAAATACGGGAGCAGTATTTAAGGATTAACAACTAACGTTATCACTTTACGACCGCGCCGCAAGGCGCGGCACGAAAGTTTTTTACGGATTATTTGGGGGAAAACTTTTGAAAAAGTTTTCCCCCAAGCCCCTTTTCAAAACTTTTATGTAACTTGCTGTAAAGGGAAAGCGCTTTCGCTCTCCGACCGCTGCGCAAGCGGCGGAACCGGCAGGTGCCACCGCCGCTTGGTTTCCCTACAGTGAGGGGAAAGCGGAAAACAAAATAGGTGCGTGCGTTTGGAGCAAAGCAACAAATAATAAAGCAAAAACAGCAAGGTTGTCAAGGCAAAAAATGCAAGGGAGAAAACCTTTTGAAAAAGGTTTTCTCCCTTGCGCCCTTTTTCCAAAACTTTTATGTACTGCCGCTTGCGCGGCGGTTGGAGATTGGAAACGCTGTCCGACTTTTCTTACCTCTAATAGCATTTTACGGTCTGTCTCGGCATAATATAAAATATGGTTGAATTGAAATTAAAGCAAACTGTCATAAGATTTGATTTTTCATTTTTTGCAGTAATATCGATCTTCCTGCTTACAAACAGCGGCTTTGGATTTGCGGCGCTCTGCGCCTGCGGGCTGCATGAGCTTTCTCATCTGATAATGATGATAATTCTCGGCATAAGGGCAGACAAGATAGTTTTTTACGGCGCGGGCATATGTATTTCCTCAAAGGAAACAGATCGCGCAGGAGTTTTTAAACGCATGCTTATACTGTCTGCGGGATGCATTGGAAATATTATATTCGCAGGAGTGCTGTTTGCCGTGGGAAATAAAGTCGCCGCAGCAATAAACCTGTTTACAGCCCTGTTCAATATTCTCGCAATAGGTTCTCTCGACGGCGCTCAGATCCTGAAATATTTTGTAATAAGCCGCTGCAAGCCCGAAAATGTAGACAGAATAATGCGGTTTGCTCAGATATTTTCGGTCATTCTGCTGATGTGTACGGTCGTTGTTTTCGGAGAATTTTCTTTTTCTCTTTCGGCAGTTGCACTGTATATCGTTTTAATTAGTTTTTTAAGATCATAGCTGTTAAATCAAACAAAAAACATGAGACTAATTGTCGAATTAAACAAAAATTTGAATTTCTCCTTGACAAAGTATGAGCGTTAATTTATAATGTATAGTGGGTCCGGTAGTTTATAATTAAAAAGGAGAGTTTTTATGAAATACGAAATCAAGGGTGAACCGCTGCCTGTGCTTCTTTGCTATCTTGACGCAAATGAAACGGTAATGTGTCAAAAAGGCGCTATGAGTTGGATGACGCCTAATATGAAGATGCAGACAGGCACGGGAGGTATAGGCAAGGCCTTCAGTAAGATGTTTTCGGGCGAGTCTATGTTTCAGAATACATATACCGCTCAGGGCGGACCGGGAATGATCGGCTTTGCGTCGACGCTTCCGGGTTCTATAATCCCGTTTGATATAAGCAAGGGCGATCTTATCGTACAAAAGGGCGGATATTTTGTATCCGAGCCTTCGGTTAATTTTTCGGTAGCATTCCAGAAGAACATCGGCGCGGGCTTCTTCGGCGGCGAAGGATTTATTATGCAGCGTATGTCGGGTTCTGGCATGGCGTTTATCGAGATAGACGGTTATGTAGTCGAATATGATCTCCAGCCCGGACAGCAGATGATCATTGACACGGGCTATCTTGCGGCAATGTCCGGCACTTGCTCGATGGAGATAAAGGCTGTCGGAGGCATCGGAAACACGCTCTTCGGCGGAGAGGGATTATTTAATACAGTTGTAACAGGTCCCGGAAAGATATATCTCCAGACCATGCCGAAAAATAAATTTATTGAGGGCTTGAGAATAGGCGGAAGATAAAAATATCCCCACATTGTTTGAAGTGAAGTGCGCACCCCTTTGTTAGACATTATTCAATATTGTCTATTTTTGGGGTGCATTTCAGTTTTGTGGGGTCAATTGTTATTTTTACCAAAAATTTAAAATAGCTATTGAAATTTTCGGACATTTATGCTATATTATAAATGGATACTAATGCTGAATAAAAACGGAGGTTCTGTATTATGAACATTTTGTATGCAGCGAGCGAGGCATTGCCTTTTGCGGCAAGCGGCGGTCTTGCGGATGTAGCTGGGTCGCTTCCGAAAGCTCTTGTGGCAGCGGGACATGACGCGCGCGTAGTAATGCCGTATTATGTGAATACGGTAAAGCCTGAGCAAAAGGAAAAAATGCAGTTTATCACAAACTTTACTGTCCCTGTTGGTTGGAGAAACCAGTATTGCGGCGTTTTCTCGCAGGAGGTAAACGGCGTTATTTATTATTTTATTGATAACGAGTATTACTTTAAGCGTGATAACGGTCTGTACGGGTATTATGACGACGCGGAAAGATATGTTTTCTTCAGCAGAGCTGTGCTTGAAATGCTGAGGCATATTGATTTCCACCCGCAGATCATAAACTCAAATGACTGGCAGTGCGCGCTTATCCCCGTTTATCACTTCTTGTTCTATAAAAATCAGTGGGGTTATGGCGACATAAAGAATGTCTTTACTATTCATAATATCGGTTATCAGGGTCAGTACGGACTTGATCTCGTAAAGGATATAGTCGGTATTCCTCCGCAGAACGTGAATATTATCGAGTATGACCGCGACATAAACTTCATGAAGGGCGCAATTGAGGTCGCGGATAAGGTCACGACTGTTTCGCCTACTTATGCAAAGGAAATTCTCGACCCGTGGTTCTCTCACGGACTCGACAGGATACTCCGCAATAAACAGTACAAGACTTGCGGTTTCTTAAACGGAATTGACACCGATTTGTACAATCCCGAAACCGATAACACCATTGCCGCTAAGTTTACAGCAAAGAACCAGAAGGGCAAAGCAGCTTGTAAAACGGCTATTTTCGAGGAATTCGGGATGCCTCAGTATGATATTCCGCTTATCGCAATGATTTCGAGATTTGCCGACCATAAGGGCTTTGATCTTGTGAGATATGTATTTGACGAGATAGTAGCGCAGGATATGCAGGTAGTTATACTCGGTTCGGGCGAAAAGCAGTATGAAGATTTCTTCCAGGAAATGCACTGGCGTTATCCCGATAAGGTAGGATTTTACCGCGGATATAATCCCCAGCTCGCAAAGAGGATCTATGCGGGCGCGGATATGTTCCTTATGCCGTCAAAGAGCGAGCCTTGCGGACTTGCGCAGATGATTGCGGCGAGATATGGTACTATTCCGATAGTTCGCGCAACGGGAGGTCTCAGAGACAGCATTATCGACGCGGGCGACAACGGTATCGGATTTACATTCCAGAGCTATAATGCGGGCGATATGCTCAATTCAATAAAGCGTGCAAGAGAGCTTTACAGAAACAAGCCAGAATGGAAGAAGATAGTTTCGCGCGCAATGAATGCAGATTTTAGTTGGGGCGCGTCGGCAAAACTTTACATCGGACTTTACAAAGAGCTTACAGGCGAACAATAATCCTTTTACGGCGGAGAAATTCTCCGCCGTATTTTTGGGGAAGAGAATATAAAGCGGGCTTTGGAATTTTATGTAAACAGGCTTTGAACAACTAATGTTTATATGCTGCGGCATTTGTAAGGGATACAAGGAGTATGTTTGCTGACCGCAAATATGCCGCTGAGAAAAAGGCTGTGTTTTTTTCGGATAAAACAGGAGAATGCAGTAGGAGAAAATGCGCAGAAGTTCATATCCTGTTTTGCAACACAATGGTAAACATGTAATTTTTGAAAAGAGGAACGGTTATGAAGAAAAGTCTTAATTACGCGCTGTGTTATGCTGTTATGGCAATGGTTGGCGGCGTGTTCTATCGGGAATTTACAAGAGCTAACGGATTTGAGGGAACAACGGCTCTGGGAAAGGTCCACACTCATTTCTTTATGCTCGGAATGGTCATGTACTTGATAATCGCGCTGTTTGCGCGGTATTATGACCTTTACGCTGAAAAGACGTTTAAGGTTTTCAGAGCGATATACAATATAGGTGTTCCGCTGACGGGCATAATGCTCGGGGTTCGCGGAGTTTTCGAGGTAACGGGAGCGGAGCTTTCAAAAGGCTTGAACGCGGCTGTTTCGGGAATAGCGGGAACAGGACATATACTGACGGGTGCGGGAATAATCCTTTTGCTCGTCACTCTTAAAAAGTGCGCGGCTAAATCGGAAACTGCCGCCTAAAAAGTTTTTTTAAAATTGCTATTGCAATAAACTTCCAAATGTGGTATAATATTTTCATGGTGATTATTATAGAAATCAAAATCTTGCGCTTGTGCAAAAGTTTTTCAAATTTTTGCTTTGCGCATAGCGTGCAATTATACCGTAAATATTTGTGAATTTATGGTAAAATAAATAATATAGATACAGGGAAAGGATTGTTCACTATGCAAAAAATTGCCGTTCTTGGCTACGGCGTTGTCGGTTCGGGAACAGTCGAGGTCTTTTATAAAAATAAAGAAAACCTCGAAAAAAAAGCGGGAGAAGAACTTGATATAAAATACATTCTTGATTTGCGCGATTTTCCGGACAGCCCTTATGCAGATAAATTCGTAAAGGATTTTGATGTTATTTTAAATGATCCCGAAGTCAGAGTTGTTACCGAGGTCATAGGCGGAATAAAACCGTCGTATGATTTCGTGAAATCTTCGCTGATGGCGGGAAAAAGTGTTGTAACATCAAATAAAGAACTTGTGGCTAAAAAGGGAGCAGAGCTTTTAAAACTTGCACAGGATAATCATGCAAACTTTTTCTTCGAGGCGAGCGTAGGAGGCGGAATACCGATAATAAAGCCTATCCATGCTTGTCTTGAGGCTAACGAGATCGACGCTATCGCAGGAATATTAAACGGCACGACAAACTTTATCCTTACAAAAATGTTCCGCGACGGAATGGCGTTTGACGAGGCTCTGAAAATTGCGCAGGAGCTGGGTTATGCCGAGAGAAATCCTGCGGCGGATGTCGAGGGAATTGACGCTTGCAGAAAGATTTGTATTCTTGCTTCGCTTGCGTTTGGCAGGCACGTTTATCCCGAAAATGTCCATACCGAGGGAATTACAAACGTTACTCTTGCAGACGTAGAATACATGGACAGCTTTGACGCTAAGATAAAGCTCATCGGCTGCGCACGGCGCGAGGAAAACAACGAAATTTCAATAGGAGTTTTCCCCGCGGTCATCAAGGACGAAAGCCAACTCAGCGGAGTAAGCGACGTATTTAACGCTATTCTTGTTCGCGGCGACGCAACGGGCGACGTTGTGTTCTACGGAAAAGGCGCGGGAAAGCTCCCTACGGCGAGCGCTGTCGTAAGCGATATCGTTTCGGCGGTGAAGCATACGGAAACGAGCCGTTCGCTCGGCTGGTCCGACAGCGAACAGTCGTTTATACGTCCGTTTGATAAATTCACCTGCGCGAATTATGTACGTCTAAAGGCAAAGAATATCGATGTAACAAAAGCGGTCATTAAGGCTCTGTTCGGCGAGGTAAAATATCTTTCTTCAAATAAGAAAGAGGAAAATGAGCTTGCGTTCGTGACTGATGTTATGAGCGAAAAAGACGCTGTGTCGGCGCTTGAAAAGGTGTCCGACGGAGCGGAAGTTTTAGGAAGAATAAGAGTTTTAGACTACTGATAAAAATTTAATGGGGGATCTGTAATGAGTGAAAATTCTGTGCCGAAGTATAAGAGGATACTTTTAAAGCTGAGCGGCGAGGCTCTCGCAGGAGGGAAAGAAACGGGACTTGATGTGCCGACGGTTGAAAATATCTGCAAAAGCATAAAGAAAACGGCTGACGCAGGCGCGCAGATAGGAATTGTCGTGGGCGGCGGAAATTTCTGGCGCGGGAGAAACGCAATAGGCGGCGACCGCGCGCGGGCTGACCATATAGGTATGCTTGCGACAACAATGAACGCGCTTTTTGTTGCGGACGTTTTGGAAAGTCTCGGATGCGTCGTAAGAGTTCAGACAGCTATCACTATGCAGCAGGTAGCAGAGCCGTTTATTATGGGAAAGGCTTTAAGACATCTCGATAAGGGAAGGATCGTCATTTTTGGCTGCGGCACGGGAAACCCCTTCTTTTCGACCGACAGTGCGGCTTCTTTGAGAGCGGCGGAGCTTAAAGCAGACGTGCTTTTAAAAGCTACAATGGTTGACGGAATTTATGATAAAGACCCGAAAAAATATCCCGACGCCAAAAAATTTGATACAATAACTTATCACGATATACTGGTAAATAAGCTTCAGGTCATGGACAGCGCGGCTGCCGCGATATGTACCGAAAATGATGTTCCGATCATTGTTTTTAATCTTGACAGACCCGACAATATTTATGATGCGGTCATGGGCAAACAGGTAGGAACACTTGTTATAAATCAATAATAACAGGAGGATGACTATGAAAGAAGTTATAGCAAACACAAAGGACAGAATGGAAAAATGTATTACTGCTCTATCGAATGAGCTTGCGTCGATAAGGGCAGGGAGAGCTAATCCTGCTGTTCTTGACAGGATAACGGTAGAGTATTACGGAACGCCTACGCCGATAAATCAAATGGCTTCTATTTCGGTTGCAGAAGCAAGGATCTTAGTTGTTACTCCATATGATAAATCACAGCTCAAGCCTATTGAAAAGGCAATTCAGGCAAGTGAACTCGGTATAAATCCCACAAATGACGGGTCTGTTTTGAGAATTGTTTTCCCGCAGCTTACGGAAGAGCGCCGCAAGGAGCTTTGTAAGACAGTAAGCAAGACCTGCGAGGAAAGCAAGGTCGCTGTAAGAAACGTTCGCCGCGACGGAATGGATAAGATAAAGGCGAAGAAAAAAGCAAACGAAATAACCGAGGACGACGTAAAAGAAGCGGAGAAGGATATTCAGAAACTTACCGATAAATATATTGAGAAGATCGACAAGATCGGTGAAGAAAAAGATAAGGAAATTATGTCTATCTGATGGAAGAAAATCAAATCCCCGCTCATATCGGTTTTATTATGGACGGAAACGGCAGGTGGGCGAAAAAACGCGGAATGCCGCGTAATTTCGGTCACAGCAAAGGCGCGGAGGTCTTTAAGAAAACGGTAAACTGGTGTAAAGAGCTTGGCGTTAAGTGTGCGACATTCTATGCCTTTTCCACAGAAAACTGGAGGCGTCCCGCAGACGAGATCGAAGGAATAATGAATTTGCTCAGACGGTATATAAAAGATCTCCGAGCGATGACGAAGGAAAATACTCGAATAATCATTCTCGGAGATATTTCTCAGCTTTCCGAGGATATAAGACTTGAACTGAGCGATATAATGGAGCGCACAAAAGAAAACGACGGATTTATTGTAGGGATCGCGCTGAATTACGGCGGGCGCGGCGAAATAACGCGTGCGGCAAGGATACTTGCCGATAAGGCGGCAAGATCTGAGATTGCTCCCGAAGATATTTCCGAAAATTCTATAGAAAAATTATTATATACTGCCGAGATGCCGCCGCTTGATCTTGTCATTCGTCCGAGCGGTGAACAGCGGCTTTCAAATTTTCTTATCTGGCAGGCGGCTTATGCGGAATTTGTCTTTATGGACGTTCTGTGGCCCGACTTTAGCAAAAACGATCTTATATCCGCTATTTCAGAGTTCTCTCAGAGAAGCCGAAGATTTGGCGGAATTTAGTAAATTTATCCGAAAGGCTTTCTAATGGTTACGAGAATTGTTTCCGCTGTTGTAGGAATAATCGTCGGCGTTAGTATCCTGATTATTGACAACATCTATCTTTATATCGCGGTAATATCTTTTTTTTCCGCCGTGGGGACTTATGAGCTTATAAGCGCGGTAAAATGCAGCAGGCATAAGTTATTGTCATGGTATTGCATTATTTGCTCGGCTTTAATTCCGGCTGCGGTCTGTATAGACTTTTTTGCTCCGTACAGAATGCCGGCGCTTTTTGCATATGTGATAGTGCTTCTCATAATGATGATGGCAAATCACAAGTCTGTAAAACTTCTTGAAGCGGCGGCGTGCGGCGGAGCGGGAATATTTATTCCTATGTCGCTGAGCGGTATTATTCTGATACGCTATTCTTTTGAGAGCCGGTCCGTCGGCGTCTTTATGATAGTTTTTATGCTTTTCAGCGCATGGTTCGGCGACGGAGGAGCATATTTTGTCGGAACATTTCTCGGAAAACATAAGCTCTGCCCCGAAATAAGTCCGAAGAAAACTGTCGAAGGTCTTATAGGAGGACTTGTGACGGTGGGTATTGTTGTAACAGTCCAGTGTTTAGTATATAATCTGCTGATACAGCATGATGTCACAATGAATTATGCGGTACTTATACCTGTAGCTATAGTCGGTTCGGGTATCGGTGTTTTGGGAGATCTGACTGCTTCTGTTATTAAACGTCAATATGAAATAAAAGATTTCGGAAACCTTATGCCGGGGCATGGCGGCGTTCTCGACCGTTTCGACAGCGTTTTGTTTACAGTTCCGTTTATGTATATCGTTTTCAGCTTCTTTTCACCGATAATGCAGTAAAAATTTCTTCTGAGGGAGAAAACAAGGTTTTCTCCCTATTGATTATTTATTATTGAAAAAACAAATATTTTCGCGGAAAATGGAGTATGATATGGAAATTGTTTTGCTTGGCTCGACAGGCTCGATAGGAACGCAGACATTAGACGTGTGCCGCAAACATAATATAAAGGTGAAAGCATTATCCGCAAATTGCAGCGTCGAGCTGCTTGAAAATCAGGCGCGAGAATTTTTGCCTGAATATATTACCGTTTCTGATGAAAAATATTACAGTGATATAAAGACGCGTTTAGCAGATACAAGCATAAAAATTCTTTGCAAAGAAGAGTCTGTTTGCGAGCTTGCCGCGCTTAAATGCGACAGAGTAGTAAATTCTGTTGTAGGATTTGCGGGACTTTTGCCTACATTAACAGCATTTAAGGCAGGAAACAGCGTTGCTCTTGCAAACAAAGAAACGCTTGTGGCGGGCGGAGAGATCGTGATGAGATCTCTGAAAGAAAACAAAACGAGCCTTCTGCTTATAGACAGCGAACACTCGGCAATTTTCCAGTGCCTTATGGGAGCAGGAGAAAATAAGTTCTCGAAAATCATTCTCACCGCGTCGGGCGGACCGTTTTTCGGAAAAACCGCAGATGAACTGAAAAATGTCACAAAGGCACAGGCTCTTAACCACCCAAACTGGAAAATGGGCGCAAAAATAACTGTTGACAGCGCGACGATGATGAATAAAGGTCTGGAGTTTATTGAGGCTGTACAATATTTCGGCGCGTCTCCCGAACAGGTCGAGATAGTTATTCACCGTCAGAGCATAGTTCATTCGGCAGTAGAGTTTGAGGACGGAGCAATAATAGCACAGCTCGGAACAGCGGATATGCGTATTCCGATACAGCTTGCGCTTACTTATCCAAAAAGGCTCGTATGTCCTGCGAAAAAACTTTCGCTCACCGAAGTAGGAACGCTTACATTTGAAAAGCCCGACGAGGATACGTTTACTTGTCTTAAAGCCGCGAAAAAGGCGATAAAAATGGGCGGAAACGCTCCGTGTATTATAAACTGCGCGAATGAGGCGGCGGTTTCGCTGTTTCTGAATGACAGGATAAGATTTTCCGACATAGGAGAAGCTGTAAATAAAGCGCTTTCCGATGTTGAATATAAGAAAGATCCGTCGCTTGAGGATATTTTAAATACCAAAATTGCTGCGGAAAATTATGTGTATGAAATGTTTAAACAGGGGGAAATATGACCGTAGTTTCAATTGTTGTCACTATTATAGTTTTTTGCGTTATTATATTGCTTCATGAATTCGGGCATTTTATTGCGGCAAAGGCGTGCGGGATATATGTAAAAGAGTTTGCCTTGGGAATGGGTCCCGCGATATTCAGAAAAAAGGGCAAAGAAACAGAATATGTTATTCGCGCGTTTCCCGTGGGAGGTTTTTGCTCGTTTGAAGACGACTTTGACGACAGCTTGTCTGCTCCTTCAAATCCACGCGCATTCAACAGAAGACCCGTCTGGCAGAGAATGATAGTCGTTATTGCAGGACCGCTTATGAACCTTATTTTGGGGTTTATTGTCGTGGTTTCAGCGCTTTGCATTTCCGAGGCAATGGCGTCAACGACTATAGCGGAGTTCCGCGAGCAGAGCGTAAGCAGCGATACTCTTATGGTAAATGATGAGATTTTGAGCATTGACGGACTTCCTATCTATTCTGCCACCGATATTTCATATAAACTCCAGAACAGCGACCGAAAAAATGCTGAGGGAAATCTTATATACGATATTGTCGTAAAAAGAAACGGCGAGAAAATTACTCTCAAAGATGTTGAGTTTATGACTTTAACAAACAGCGACGGCTCGACAGGAGTATATTTTGATTTTTATGTATATCGCCTTGAAAAGAATTTCGTAAATATTATCACACAGGGCTTTAAGGAAAGCCTGTCGACCGCGAGGATCATAATTCTGTCGTTTTTAGATATGATAACGGGAAAATACGGGCTTAACGACCTTTCAGGACCGATAGGCGTTGGCTCTGTCATAACCGAAACCGTTTCAAATCCGCAATTCAGCATAACCGACCTTTTAAGCATTATTTCGCTTATTTCGATAAATGTCGGCATTTTCAATCTTATTCCGATACCCGCGCTTGACGGATGCCGTTTGATCTTTCTTTTGATAGAACTTATCATACGAAAACCATTGAAGCCGCAGGTCGAGGGCGCTGTAAATTTAGTGGGAATGGCGGTCTTAATGCTGCTGATGGTTGTTGTCACATTTAATGACATAACGAAGTTGTTTACGGGAGGATTTTAGTTGAAAAAAGTCAAGGTCGGAAATATTACGCTCGGCGACGGAAATATTTATGTCCAGTCTATGCTGAACGTTCCCGCCGACGATATTGAAAACAGCATAAAACAAGCGGCGGAGCTTGAAAAGGCAGGCTGTGAGATAATCCGTGCGGCTGTGCCGAAAATTGAAAATGCAAAACTTATTGCCGCGTTAAAAAACGCAGTAAGTGCGCCGATAGTAGCGGATATTCATTTCGATTATAAGATAGCGCTCGCGTGTGTTGACGCGGGAGTTGACAAGATACGCATAAATCCGGGAAATATAGGCTCTCTTGACAGGGTGAAGGCTGTCGCGGACGCTTGCAGAGCTAAGAATATTCCCATAAGAATAGGCGTAAATTCGGGTTCTCTCGAAAAGGGCTTGCTCGAAAAATACGGAAGTCCGACGCCGGAAGCGCTTGTGGAAAGTGCATTAAATCATGCGAAACTGCTTAATAAATTCGATTTTGACGATATTGTTATCAGCATAAAATCTTCTGACGTAAGGCTTATGATAAGCGCCTACAGGCTTCTTGCTGAGAAAACCGACTACCCTCTTCATCTGGGAGTGACCGAAGCGGGAACAGAAAGAATGGGACTGATAAAATCAGCCGTAGGGATAGGCTCGCTTTTATGCGACGGCATAGGAGCTACTATCCGCGTATCTCTTACGGCAGATCCCGTAAAAGAAGTTTATGCGGCAAAGGATATACTTAAAGCCTGCGGTATGGGAAAGGGAGCGGAGATAGTTTCCTGTCCGACCTGCGGGAGAACAAAAATCGACCTCATTTCTCTGGCAAATCGGGTCGAAGAAATGCTTAAAACCGTGGACAAGCCGATAAAGGTCGCAGTAATGGGCTGCGCGGTGAACGGTCCGGGAGAAGCGCGCGAGGCAGACGTAGGAATTGCGGGAGGAAACGGCGAGGGTCTTATTTTCAGAAAAGGCGAAGTCGTGCGAAAAGTCTCGGAGGACAGATTGTTGGAAGAGCTGAAAAAAGAAATTGATAAACTGTAAAGGAAGATAAAAATGGCAAAGCTTTTGGAACTTGTCGATAATGTAAAACTGCCCGAAAATATAAGCAGTGGAACTGTGCTTAAAATTGCCTGCAACAAGGAGAAAACAGATTTAAAGATAAACCTTGCTCTTGACGCGCTTGTTCCGATGTCAGAGCTTATTTCCGCGTCTGAAATTATTTCCTCGGCAATAAATGCGGAGGTTATGATCTATCCGAAATATCATGAAAGTATGTTTACAGTTGATTATATATATGAAATAATTGAGCTTTTAAAGCGGAAAATGATCTCCGTAAACGGATATTTCGACAATGCGGAGATAAATGACGACGGTTCTACCTATGAGATAACGCTTAAAAACGGCGGAAAAAAAGTGCTTATGGGGCTTGGGATAGAAAATAAGATACAGAATTATATCCGCGGTTTTTTTGATAAGCAGATAAAGGTCGTTTTGTCGTCGGAAAACGAACTTGACGTAGACGAGTATATAAAACAAGAAAACAGCGCCCCTACAGAACAAATACCTATAGTAGCCGTAAAGGAAAAGCAGAAAGAAAAAAAAGGTTTTAGAAGCGGTTATTCAAGAAAACCTCAGTTTTTAGAAGAACCGCTCGAAATAGAGCTTCCGTTTAAACACGAAAAATTTGAAAGTAAAGCAAAACTTTTATACGGAAAAGAAAATTTCAGTTTTCCCGATAAAATGTCCGAAAATTTTTCCGAGGCGGACGAAACTACTTTGTGGGGAACGATTTTCAAAATATCCGATGAAAAAACCTCTCGTGACGGACAAACCTTTATTTTTTCCGTCTGCTTTTCGGATAAAACTTCTTCGGCAATTTTAAAAATTGTCACGGGTATCGAAAATAAGGATATTATCACATCAAATCTTTCTGTCGGGAAAACTATCATTTCCACGGGAAAATTCGAGCAGGATAATTTTACGCATAAAATAAATTTTCGCCCAAATTCAATAGCGCTTATTAAGCCTCTCGGCAGAAAAGACAGCGCCGAGCAAAAGCGCGTTGAGCTTCATATGCACACAAAAATGTCCGATATGGACGCGGTTTCTTCCGCAGAAGAGCTGATAAAACAGGCAAACGAGTGGGGACATCCCGCTGTGGCAATAACTGACCACGGAAATCTCCAGAGCTATCCTGAGGCAATGAATACCGTTGAGGCATTAAATTCAAAAGGCTCTGACATTAAAATGATCTACGGTATAGAAGCATATTTCGTAAATGACGGAGAAGAGCTTGTAAAAGGCGTAGATAACTATTCGGCGGATGACGAGATAGTTGTATTTGATATTGAAACAACGGGTCTTTCCTCAAAAAACGACAGAATGACCGAGATAGGAGCTGTAAAACTTAAAAACCGCGAAATAGTTGAAGAATTTCAGACGTTTGTCGACCCTGAAATGTCAATTTCCGCGCCCATAACCGAGCTTACGGGAATAACCGACGCAATGGTCGAAAACGCTCCAAAAGAAAAAGACGCGCTCGAAGCATTTATGAAATTTGCAGGAAAGAGCGTACTTGTCGCGCATAACGCGCTTTTTGATACCTCGTTCATAAAAGAAGCGGCGGAGAGAAACGGCGTTGACTACAAATTTGACTTTATTGATACAATTCCGCTTTGTAAAGCAGCATTGCCTAACTTAAAAAAATATAAGCTCGATATTGTAGCAAAAGAATATAAGCTCGGCGATTTTAATCATCATCGTGCCATAGACGACGCGAAAATGCTATGTCAGATATTTTTGAATTTGATAAAAGATGCCGAGAAGAACGGAAAACTTGAGAAGCTCGGCGATTTCAACA
Organism: uncultured Clostridia bacterium; assembly: GCA_947629335.1. GTDB lineage: Bacteria > Bacillota > Clostridia > Oscillospirales > Ruminococcaceae > CAG-115. Next base: position 174,091 of record CANRDI010000001.1, read on the forward strand.
GGCTTTTCTCGACCGTAGATGTAAAAAAGCTCCCGACATATCATATGGTTATTCTTGTTAAAAACAAGATAGGTCTGAAAAATCTCTATAAGCTCGTTTCATATTCAAACCTTAAATATTTCCATAAAAAGCCGAGAATACCGCTTTCAGAGCTTCAAAAACACCGCGAGGGACTTATTATAGGTTCTGCCTGCGAAGCAGGCGAGCTTTTCCGTGCAATTCTTGAAAACAAGCCGGAAGAAGAGATAGAAAAAATAGCTGCTGTATATGATTATTATGAGATACAGCCTATCTGCAACAACAGGTTCCTTGTCCGTGAGGGCAAAGTAAATGATGACGAGGAGCTTAAAAACCTGAACCGCAGAATTGTCGAGCTTGCACAAAAGCACGGAAAGCTTTGTGTGGCAACTTGCGACGTGCATTTCAAGGATAAAGAGGACGGAATATTCCGAAAAATACTTCAGGCAGGTCAAGGGTATAAGGACGCGGAAAATCAGGCTGACCTTTATTTCAGAACGACTGATGAAATGCTTAGAGAATTTGATTATCTCGGAGAGGAAAAGGCGTTTGAAGTCGTTGTTACAAATACAAATAAGATCGCCGATATGATTGAAAGCGACATCAGACCTATCCCGAAGGGAACTTATACCCCGTCTATCGAAGGCGCAGAACAGGAGCTTCAAGATCTGTGCTGGAGCAGGGCAAACGCTTGGTTTAAAGAAGACGGAAAGGAACTTCCGGAGATAGTTGAAAATCGACTTAAACGAGAGCTTGAATCCATTATTAAATACGGATTTTCGGTTCTTTATATGATAGCACAGAAGCTCGTAAAATACTCGGAGGACAACGGCTATCTTGTAGGTTCGAGAGGATCGGTCGGCTCATCGTTTGTTGCGATAATGGCGGGAATTTCGGAGGTAAATCCGCTTGCGCCGCATTATCGCTGTCCGAAATGCCGTCATTCCGAGTTTATTACAGACGGCTCGGTCGGGTCGGGATTTGATTTGCCGCCTAAAAACTGTCCGAATTGCGGAATAGATATGATACGCGACGGACATGACATTCCTTTTGAAACATTTCTCGGTTTTAAGGGCGATAAAGCTCCCGATATAGACCTTAATTTCTCAGGAGAAGTTCAGGGAAAGGTACATAGATATACCGAAGAACTTTTCGGTAAAGACCACGTTTTCAAAGCGGGAACTATCTCCGCCGTACAGGATAAAACCGCATACGGTTTTGTAAAGAAATACGCCGAAGAACGGGGATTAGATATAAACGACGCCGAGGTAGAAAGACTTGCGGTCGGCTGTACCGGCGTAAAGAGAACGACTTCGCAGCACCCCGGAGGAATGGTCGTTGTACCCAATGATTACGAGGTTTACGACTTTACTCCCGTACAACACCCTGCTGACAAGACCGAAAGCGATATGATAACGACGCATTTCGACTTCCACGCGCTTCACGATACGATTTTAAAGCTTGACGAGCTTGGACATGATGTGCCGACGCTTTATAAACATCTTGAAGATATGACGGGATTGAAGATAGCCGACGTTCCGACAACCGACCCCGATGTATACAAACTTTTTGTGTCTACCGAACCGCTTAAACTTGTTGATGAAATAGGCGTGAGCTGCGGAACATTGGGCATTCCCGAATTTGGAACGGGTTTTGCTATGCAGATGCTTCAAGACGCCCAGCCGAAAAACTTTTCGGATTTATTGCAGATTTCGGGTCTTTCACATGGAACGGACGTATGGCTCGGAAACGCGCAAGATCTTATCAAAAACGGTACTTGTACTATTTCAAACGTAATCGGAACGCGCGACAGCATTATGACTTATCTTATGCATAAAGGGCTTGAACCGTCAATGGCGTTTAATATTATGGAGATAACCCGAAAGGGAAAAGCTCAAAGCAAGTTTGACGATAAGATTTACAAAGCGTTTGCGGATAATAATGTCCCCGAATGGTATGTGGAGAGCTGTAAAAAGATAAAATATATGTTCCCGAAAGCTCATGCGGCGGCTTATGTGACCGCGGCGGTTAAACTCGGCTGGTTCAAGATACATAAACCCGCAGAGTTCTATGCTGCTACGCTTACGAAGCACACAAACAATCTTGAACTCGAAACAATTCTCAAAGGAAAGAGTTCGGTAAAACAGAGAATACAGGAAATAAAATCTCTCCCAAAACCCTCGGCAAAAGAAGAAGATACTCTCGACGCGCTTATGCTCGTTTTAGAGATGCTTTCGAGGGGAATAGAGGTACTTCCTGTTGACGCAAGGAAATCAAATGCATTGACATACTCTATCGAGGACGGAAAGCTGAGAATGCCGTTTCTGGCAGTGGCAGGCTGCGGAGAAAACGCGGCAATAAAGCTTCGTGAAACAATTGATAAAGACGAGAATGCCTGCATAGATGATATTCAGGCAACGAGCGGCGTAAACTCGACAGTTATTGAGAAGCTCAAAGATATGGGCGCATTCAACGGTTTTCAACAGTCTGCTCAGTTTACACTTTTTGATATGTAATTTTCAACATTGTTGAAAAAATAAGTTGTTATTGCTGAAATTTTTCCGCGTTATTGACAAATAAATGATGTTGTGTTATTATATTAGTGTGATATTATGCTGCCGTGTTAGCGCGCTAAAGCATATTGGGCAATTGAGCAAAACAGAATAAAAATTTTTAAATGTTTTAGATTAAATAATTGTCGGCAGCTCATTAGCTGATGAAATGAAAAGGAGCAGGAAATTTGAAAAGAAATGATTTGCTTACCCCCGAAGGAACGCGGGATCTGCTTTTTGAAGAATGTGCGGCAAAACGCGAGATCTCCGAGCGATTGACGGGATTGTTTGAGGGTTCGGGTTATTCGGAAGTGATAACGCCGGGATTAGAATTTTTTGACGTGTTCAACGGCTATGTGCGCGATTTTCCGCAGGAAATGATGTACAAACTTGTAGACGGCAAAAACAGGCTTATGGTTTTAAGACCCGACAGCACAATACCCATATCAAGACTTGCGGCAACAAGGCTTAGAGATGAAAAACTGCCGCTAAAGCTGTTTTATAATCAGAACATCTATATGGTAAATCCCAAAGACAGCGGGCGAGATGATGAAATATCGCAGTGCGGGATAGAAATACTCGGCGGCGAAAGCAAAAAGGCGGATTTCGAGGCGCTTGTTCTTGCGGCGAAAGCGTTGGAGCTGTGCGACGAGGATTACCGCATTGAAATAGGCGATATGGGAATATTTGCGGAGCTTATGGCTGAGTATGAATGCAGCGTAGAGCTTGCCGTGAATACGCGCGGCTGGATAGAAACCAAAAACCTTCCGAAACTTGACGAGGTTTATTCTTCGGAGAATATAACCGAATCCGATAAATGCTTTGCGGAGGCATTTAGAGCTTTGCCGAGGCTTTTCGGCGGCATTGAAGTGCTGAAAAAGGCAAAGGAATATTTACGCGGAGAGTTTTTCGATAAAAAACTGGCAAGTCTCGAACAGCTTTGCGGCGATCTGAGCAAAGTCGTTCCAAAAGATAAGATACGCGTAGATCTGGGACTTTTAAGCAGAAAGAATTATTATACGGGAATAATATTCCGCGGTTATGTGGAGGGCTACGGACAGCCCGCGCTTTCGGGAGGAAGATACGACAGACTGCTCGGCGATTTCGGAAGAGACGCGGGCGCGGTAGGATTTGCGGTCAATGTAGAGGCAGTTGCGCGCGTACTTTTGCAAAAGGGCGGCGAGAAGTTTAAGAGGTCGCCCGATGTTATTGTGTGGAGCGAAACTCCCGTTTTTGCATTAAAGCATTGCAGTAAACTTATTGCGGCAGGATATTGTGCGGTAAATTCCGTTTTAGGCAGTATTGAGCAAACGAGAGAATACGCTGAAATGCATGGCATAAAGCGGATTGACATAGTAAATGATGACGAAAAAATAACAAGCGAGGAAGTGTGAGCTATGGAAAACAGGAAACTGCGGATTGCTCTCACAAAAGGGCGAATAGAAGAAAAGGCAGTAGGGCTTCTTGAAAAAATAGGCTATGATGTAACGGATCTTAGGGAAAAGGGAAGACGGCTTATTCTTTCAATTCCGAACGAGGATATTGAAGTAGTTTTGGCGAAAGCTGCGGACGTAATTACTTATGTAGAACACGGCGTGTGCGATCTCGGAGTTGTCGGTAAGGATACAGTTATGGAACACGGCGGAAAGTTTTATGAGATAGCCGACCTCGGTTTCGGAAAGTGCAGATTTGCGCTTGCTGTAAAAAAAGGAACGGACTTTTTCGCAGGATACGGCGTAAAGACAGTTGCCACAAAATATCCGAATGTAACAAGAAATTATTTCGAGAAAAAGGGAATTGACGTTGATATTGTAAAAATCGAGGGTTCTGTTGAGCTTGCGCCGCTTGTGGGGCTTGCGGACGGGATAGTCGATATTGTCGAAACGGGTACTACCTTGAAAGAAAACGGGCTTGAGGTCTGCGAGGACGTTGCGCCGATTTCCGCAAGACTTATTGCAAATACCGTAAGCATAAAATTAAAACAAGAACGTATTCAGGAAATTGTAAAACTTATCGAGGAGAATTTGTGATGATAAGAATAATAAAAGCAAACGGCGATGAAAAGCGCTTTCTTGACGAAGTGGAAAAGCGCGCGGGAGAAGTAAACGCAGAGGTCGAAAAGACAGTAAAGGAGATCTTAGCTGATGTAAGGGAAAACGGCGATAAAGCCGTAAAGGCTTATACGGCGAAATTCGACAGTCCAAACGCGCAGTATTACCGCGTTCCCGACGAGGCAATTCAAGACGCGCTTACTGAAGCAAACGAAAAATCGCCCGATTTTGTAAACGCAATGCTGAACGCTGTTGAAAACATAACTGCTTTCCACAGCAGACAAAAGCGCGAGGGTTTTTGCGTGACAGAAGAAAACGGCGTTATTATGGGACAGCGCGTGAGAGGTCTTGATAAGGTAGGACTTTATGTTCCCGGAGGAACGGCGGCTTATCCCTCGTCGGTATTGATGAACGCAATTCCCGCAAAAATTGCAGGCGTAAAGGAAATTATAATGGTAACGCCACCGCTTAAAGATGGAACAGCAAACAAGGACATACTTGTGGCGGCGGCGCTTTGCGGAGTTGATAAGATTTATCTTGCAGGAGGAGCGCAGGCAATCGCGGCGCTTGCTTATGGAACGGAAGAAATTCCGAGAGTGTCAAAAATAGTCGGACCGGGAAACATTTTTGTTGCAACAGCTAAAAAACTTGTTTACGGAACGGTCGATATTGATATGGTGGCAGGTCCGAGCGAAATTTTAGTGCTTGCCGACGACAGTGCAGACCCCGTTTATTTAGCGGCGGATCTTATGTCGCAGGCAGAACATGATAAACTTGCAAGCGCGATAATGATAACGACAAGTATGGAAATTGCCGAGAAAACAAAAGCCGAAATAGAGCGGCAGAGCGCGTATCTCTCGCGCAGGGAGATAATTGAGGAGTCGCTTAAAAACTACGGCGGGATAATTGTCTGCGACGATATGGATTATGCAGTGGAAATTGCAAACAAAATAGCTCCCGAACATCTTGAATGTGTTGTGAAAAATCCTATGGAGTACATAGGCAGGCTCGACAACGTTGGTTCGCTGTTTTTGGGGCAGTATTCTCCCGAGCCGCTCGGTGATTATTACGCGGGTCCAAACCACGTCCTTCCGACAAGCGGGACGGCGAGATTTTATTCGCCATTGGGGGTTGAGAGCTTTATAAAGCGTTCGAGCTATATTTGCTATACCAAAGACGCGCTTCTTGACGCAGCGGACGATATAATACTTATTGCAAAGCGCGAGCAACTTACCGCGCACGCAAACTCGATAGAGGTACGGAAGAATAACGCCTGAAAAACGGAGGAAATTATGAACAGAAAGTCGAAAATAAGCAGAGTAACCAAGGAAACAGATATAAAAATCAGCCTTGACCTTGACGGCGGAGATGTAGAAATAAATACGGGAATTGGTTTTCTTGACCATATGCTGATAGCTCTCGGTGTTCACGGCGGGTTTGGTCTGGATCTTGACGCAGAAGGCGACTTAAATGTTGACGCCCACCACACCGCCGAAGATGTCGGAATTGTGCTCGGAAAAGCGTTTTGCGAGGCTCTCGGCGATAAGTCGGGGATAGTGCGTTATGGAAGCGCGTATATCCCAATGGACGAAGCTCTCGGTTTCTGCGCGGTTGATATAAGCGGCAGACCTTTTCTTGTGTTCAATGCTGAGTTTTCAAATGAAATGGTAGGCGGACTTGACACCTGTCTTGTTGAGGAATTTATGAGAGCGTTTGCATTTAATGCGGGAATTACACTGCATTTGCGCTGTGAATACGGCAAAAACGACCACCACAAGATAGAAGCCCTGTTTAAGGCGCTTGCTTATGCATTGAAAACCGCGACAAGGCAAAATTCGGGTGAAGTCGTTTCGACAAAGGGCGTTTTATAAAGTAAAAAAGGGGATAACCTCAATGACAGCAATAATTGATTACGGCGCAGGAAATTTGTTCAGCGTGAAAAACGCGCTCGATTATCTCGGAATAGTCAATATAATAACAAAGAACGCAGATGATCTGAGAAATGCCGACAGGCTTATACTTCCGGGAGTAGGTGCATTTCCCGACGCAATGAGAATGTTAAACGAAAGCGGGCTTGTCGGCGTTATTAAAGAAGAAGCCGAGAAAAAGCCGCTTCTCGGAATTTGCCTCGGAATGCAGATGCTTTTTGAAAAAGGCTATGAGTTTGAGGAAACGTCGGGCTTGGGGCTTATAAAGGGCAGCGTAAAGCTGATGACGCCCGAAAATCTCCCCGTGCCGCATATAGGCTGGAACAAGCTTGAATTAAACGTTCCGTGCGGACTTCTGCAAAAGGGCGGGGAATATGTGTATTTTGTACATTCTTACGCGGCGGATTGCCCGAGCGAAAACGTTTCGGCATACTGTGATTACGGAATGAAAGTGCCTGCGCTGGTGTTTTCGGGCAACGTCTACGGCGCGCAGTTTCACCCCGAAAAAAGCGGAGAAGCGGGGCTTGAAATTTTGAGAAAATTTGCGGCGCTGTGATATTAAAAACAAATACGGCGTAAAAGTTTAATTTTACGCAATCGCGCTCTGCGGGATTTACGGATAACAAATGCGCTGTGATAAAAGCTTATTCACACTTTTTGTTTCAGTGAAGTGAAGCTGCTTTTTTGCGGTTGACGCGTGTGCGGAGCGTTTAAAATTCAAAATATAACGAGGATAATAAAATGGTAATTTTGCCTGCAATCGACATAAAGGACGGACAATGCGTAAGGCTTTTCAAGGGCGATTATAATACCGTTCAAAAGGTAGCAGACAGCTATATGGATACGGCAAAGGCGTTTGAAAACGCGGGCGCTGAATGGATACATATGGTTGACCTTGACGGAGCAAAGGACGCGACTCAGCAGAACAAGGAAATTTTCTTTGAAGTTGCGAATAATACAGGTTTAAAGGTTGAAGTCGGCGGGGGAATACGTTCGCTCGATACCGTCGAGATGTATCTTAAAAACGGAATTTCGCGCGTTATAATCGGCTCTGCCGCCGTTAAAAATCCACAGCTTGTTAAAGACGCCGTAAAGGAATTCGGTCAGAGAATTGCTGTAGGGATTGACGCGAAAAACGGTTATGTTGCAACAGAGGGGTGGCTTGAAACCTCGGACGTTTATTTTACGGTTCTTGCAAAAGAAATGAGCAGGATAGGCGTTGAGTACATTATATTCACCGACATTTCAAAGGACGGAACACTTTCGGGAGTAAATGCCGAACAGCTCGAACAGATAAACACAAGCTGCTCTGCAAATATTATCGCAAGCGGCGGCGTGCGTTCAATTGAGGACATAAATATATGCAAAAATCTGAAATTATACGGCGCGATATGCGGAAAGTCAATTTATTCGGGAAGTCTTGACCTGAAAGAAGCAATAAATGCGGCGAAGGAGTAAAATATGCTTGCAAAAAGAATTATCCCCTGCCTTGACGTAAGAAACGGAAAGGTAGTAAAGGGCGTGAATTTTGAGGGAGTAAAAGATGTCGGCGACCCTGTGGAGCTTGCTGTTGAATACAACAAGCAGGGCGCGGACGAGATAGTTTTTTACGACATAACCGCGTCTTACGAGGGGCGCGGAGTTATGCTCGACGTTGTGAGAAGGACAGCAAGACAGGTTTTTGTTCCGCTTTGCGTCGGCGGGGGAATAGGCTCGGTCGATGATTTCCGCGAGGTATTGAGAGCAGGCGCGGACAAGGTTTCCGTAAACTCTCAGGCTGTAAAAAATCCAAAGCTCATCAGCGACGCGGCGGAGATATTCGGAAGTCAGTGTGTTGTAGTGGGAATAGACGCCAAACGCAACGGAAAGGGCGGTTATTCGGTTTATATAAACGGCGGCAGAGTTGATATGCACCTTGATTTGGGCGATTGGGTAAAAGAAATTTCCGAGCGCGGAGCGGGTGAAATTTGCCTTAACTCAATTGATACCGACGGCGTTCGCGGCGGCTTTGACACTGATATGCTGAATTTTGTGTGCGAGCGCGTGAATATTCCTGTTATAGCAAGCGGCGGCTGCGGTAAATTAGAGCATTTTTCCGAGGTTTTCGAGAAAACAAATTCCTCTGCGGCATTGGCGGCGTCGCTGTTTCACTTTAAAGAGCTGACAGTCGGCGAGGTAAAACGGCACCTGAAAGAACACAACATTCCCGCAAGGTAAAAGGAGAAAAATATGGTTAAAATAAGCGAACAGGCAAAAAAGTTAATGGATTACCTCGGCTGTCCGTGTGAAGTTATACCCGCAGGGACGGAGCTTTCAAAAATAATGAATATTTATGACAATCTGTACGCAAAGCGCGAAATGGGCGGATTTATTCCGATGATTTTCGGCTTTGACGGGTATTTCGGATATGATTACGACGAATGGAAACCGCGCGTGGAATACCAAAAAGAAGTAATGTCAGAAGAACCGACAATTCCCGCAAATTGGTTTCGTGAAAGGATATCGGAGCACAGAGAAAATCTTACCGAAGAGGAATTGGAGGAGAGTATCGGCGCGGTGTCGGGCGGCGAGGCAAACCGCATTTTCGGCGGGATTATGGACTTTGAAACGAGGAAATCAACGGAGTGCGTTATAGCTAAAATTCCTGTTAAAAACCCGTGGGAGGTTTTCGCATGGGTACCGTTCGGCGGCTGGAACGAATGTCCGACAAATGACGAAATTATGTACATAGCAAAGTACTGGTATGAGAAATACAATGCGATACCTGCGGTTATGACGCACGATATTCTGGAATTTGCGGCACGCCCCGTAAAGGATAAAAAAGCCGCTATGGAGCTGGCGCTGGAACAATATGTGTTTTGCAGCGATATTGTCGATCAGGGCTTGAATACTATCGGCGCGCTTGCGGATACGCTTATGAAGTCGTCGGTTTGGTATTTCTGGTGGGATTGAGGTAGTTTATGGACTTAACAAAGTATTTTAAAAAATCGGAGCTTATCCCCGCGATAGTGCAGGATTATCAGACGGGAGAAGTGCTTATGCTGGCGTATATGAACGAGGAGAGTATGAGAAAAACGCTCGAAACAGGCTATACGTGGTTCTGGAGCAGGTCAAGGCAGGAATTGTGGAACAAGGGCGCGACTTCGGGTCACGTTCAGCGCGTTATCGAGATTTACGGCGACTGCGACGACGACACTTTACTTGTCAGGGTCGAGCAGACGGGCGCGGCTTGTCATACGGGAAACAGGACGTGCTTTTTCAACAAGATAAAGTGAGGATATATACGTGATGAATTTATTATTTACCGTAAGTATGTGTATATTGTGCGCGGCGGTGCTTATTATGCTCTGCAAATATATAAGGGCTTTTGCGTCGTGTAATAAAAAGGGTATTCTTGCGGTAAAGCTGAAATTTACTATAGGCATAGTGATTGTTCTTGCTGCGTCCGCTGTAATATTTGTGACGGCAGGTTACAATTTTAGTCGTGCAAATGAAATTTCTAAAAACGCTAAAATTGTCGAGGGATATCTGGGGACTGATTATGTCGAATATTTGGCACAGCAGGACGAGCAAAAGTTTGGAATAGAAATTACAGACCCCGATGTATATTATCAGAATATGGCAAACGATCTCAACGCCAATGCCGACATCTACGCTAAATTAGCTGTTTTGTTTTTTGTTTTGGGGACAGAAATGTTATTGCTGGCTTTTGGAAATCTGGTAATAATCACTAAAATCGGCTGTAGGACAATAAGAATGAAATATTCTGTTCCTGTTGTTGCAAAACTTGACAATAATCAAATAGCAATAATGGCAAATGTGGGGGACAAGGAGCAAGAGCTGATAACTTTTATAGCCACACCGAAAAATCTTTCCGCGCTGGGAGAGATTATAAAATACGAAGATTTACGGGAGGAAAAACAATGAGCGAAGCATTTAAGGAAATGTATGATGTAATTGTAGACCGCAGGGCAAACCCGCAGGAGGGTTCTTACACCTGCTATCTTTTTGACAAAGGACTTGACAAAATCCTCAAAAAGTGCGGCGAGGAATGTACGGAAATGGTGATAGCCGCGAAAAATGCCGATAATGACGAGCTTGCAAACGAGATAAACGATTTGTTTTATCACGTCGCGGTGCTTATGGCTGAGCGCGGGCTTTCCGTTGAGGAAGTTGACGACATAATGCGCGAAAGAGCGAAAAAAATCGGGAATTTAAAACAGTTTCACACAAGCGACCATAACACTTGATAATAAAAAAACTCAAATGCAGAAAAAATCCAACTTGCTGATATGAATACAGAATGAGAATTTTTACAAAATTTGTGAAGTTTGAAGAAAAATTATTCAAAAGCCCTTGCAATTTTGTGGAAATTGTGATATAATTACCTTATGGATTTATAATCCCAAATTTAATTATAAAGGAGATTTTTTCTATGTTGGTTTCCGCAAAAGAAATGCTGAACAAGGCGCGCGACGGAAAATATGCTGTCGGTCAGTTCAACATCAATAACCTCGAATGGACAAAGTCTGTTCTGGATGTTGCCGAAGAGCTGAGGTCGCCCGTTATCTTGGGAGTATCCGAGGGCGCGGGCAAATATATGACGGGATTTAAGACCGTTGTCGGAATGGTAAACGGAATGCTCGAAGAAATGAACATAACCGTTCCTGTTGCGCTTCATCTCGACCACGGAACGTTTGAGGGCGCGCAAAAGTGCATAAGGGCGGGATTTTCGTCGATAATGTTCGACGGCTCGCATTATCCGATTGCGGAGAACATTGAAAAGACGAAAATTCTCGTTAATACCTGCGATGTTCTGGGAATTTCGATAGAGGCTGAGGTCGGCTCTATAGGGGGAGAAGAGGATGGCGTTGTCGGAATGGGCGAGTGTGCTGATCCCAAAGAGTGCAAGGCAATTGCAGATCTGGGAGTTACAATGCTCGCGGCGGGCATTGGAAACATTCACGGAAAATATCCCGCAAACTGGCCCGGTCTTTCGTTTGAAACGCTTGAGGCAGTGAAGAAGGAAGTCGGCGATATGCCTCTTGTTCTCCACGGCGGCACGGGCATTCCCGCAGATATGATAAAGAAGGCGATTTCTCTGGGAGTTGCGAAGATAAATGTCAATACCGAGTGCCAACTTTCGTTTGCTGACGCAACAAGAAAGTACATCGAGGCAGGCAAGGATCAGCAGGGCAAGGGCTTTGATCCGAGAAAACTTTTAGCTCCCGGTGCAGAGGCTATCAAGGCTACAGTAAAGGAGAAAATGGAGCTTTTCGGTTCTGTCGGAAAGGCATAATAACACATAAAGGGCGCTTCGAGCGCCCTTTTTTAGATGTAAGAGGTTAGATGTAAGAGGTAAGAAATTAGGCGGATAACATTTTCTTTTACAGCACGTTACATAAAAGTTTTGAAAAGGAGTTTGAGGGAAAACTTTTTCAAAAGTTTTCCCTCAATGGGGGCGCGTGGGCGAAGCCCCCGCAAAGAAAAAAATCAGCAAATATGCTTTTCCGTTACAGCACATTACATAAAAGTTTTAAAAAGGAGTTTGAGGGAAAACTTTTTCAAAAGTTTTCCCTCAATGGGGGCGTGGGGGCGAAGCCCCCGCAAAGAAAAAAATCAGCAAATATGCTTTTCCGTTACAGCATATTACATAAAAGTTTTGAAAAGGGGGTTGGGGAAAACTTTTGAAAAAGTTTTCCCCAATAAAAAATCAAAAAACTTTCGTGCTGCGCGTTACAGTGCGGTCAAAAAGCGGAAACACTATTCAGCTTTAAATTTTTACCTTAAAAAAAGTAAAATAATTCGTTTTTTTTGAAAAAACTATTGCATTTTTATGAATTATGTGGTAAAATTAAAGTATGTTGTAAGTGGGAGTAATTTTGAATGAATATTGCTGTTGTGGGCTTGGGTCTTATAGGCGGGTCTATTTGTAAAGCTCTTAAAGCCAACACGTTTCACCATATTATGGGCATTGATTCCGACAAGGAAACTGTAAGAAAAGCGCTTGAGGCAGGTGCAATCGACGAGGAAATAAGCGTTGAGAAGCTTGGCGAGGCTAACCTTACGGTGATTGCTCTCTATCCGTTTTCAATAGTAAAGTTCGTTAAGGAAAATGCGGACAAGTTTAAAAAAGGTTCTATTGTTATGGATATCTGCGGCGTGAAGGGTTATATTGTAAATAACTGCACGCCTGTTCTTGAAGAAAAGGGAGTTGTCTTCATCGGAACTCACCCTATGGCGGGAACGGAACATTCGGGTTTTGATTATTCAAGTGCTGATTTGTTCAGTAAAGCAAGTTTTATCATTACGCCTACCGAGAATACTCCGCAGATCGCAGTAGATCTGGTTTCGACGCTCGGAGCATGTATGAATTTCGGACAGGTGGTTATTGCCACTCCCGAACAGCATGACAGGAATATTGCATATACTTCACAGCTTGCGCACGTTGTTTCAAATGCTTATGTAAAAAGTCCTTCTCTGCTAAAAGCGGACGGTTTTTCAGCGGGCAGCTTTCTTGATTTGACAAGAGTAGCATACCTTAACGAGGAAATGTGGTCAGGGCTTTTTATGTGCAATAAAGAGGCGCTTTTGTTTGAGATGAATAATATTATTCGCTCTCTTACGGAATACCGTGACGCTATGGTAAATGATGATATTGACACATTACGGGAGCTTCTCAAAGACGGAAGAATCCTGAAAGAAAAAAGTATGGATTTTTACGGACAGGGGCGCAAATAGTGTGCATTGTTGACAGAATGAGTGCGGTTAAATCAGAGGCGATAAGTAGCGTTGATTGCTAATGCGGATGCATATAGTTTGATAGCGCAGTTGAAGTGAATTTGTAAATGGAGTTATGCAGTTAGTGTGGATATAATATAGATGCGCAGTTGTTATGGGTGCGTATAATATTGGTGCGCAGATAATATGGAGGCACAGATAATATGTCACAGAAGCCTCAAAGAATAGGCTATGTTGTAGCGCTTTGCGGAATAATGAGCGGGCTTGCGCTTGCGGTTATGTTTGTTTTAGGATTTGTGCCTACGTTTGAGTATGTAACTCCTGCTTTTGCAGGAGTTCTTGTGTATATAATCAGAGAAAATCTCGGTGTTAGATACGGACTTGTGTGTTATATATCGATAGGTCTTTTGTGCCTGCTTATTACCTCAAACTATGAGGTGGCTTTGTTGTTTATATTTCTGCTCGGTTATTATCCGATACTTCGTGAATACCTTCAGAAAATAAAGTTTAAGATTTTAAGAGGATTTGTTAAATTAGTAGTTATGGCCGTTCCAATGACCGTATGTTATTGGATATTGATTTATGTTATGGGAATGACATATCTGCTTGATGAATCGGACGATTTTGGGAAATACGGTATGCTTGTGATAGTCGTTCTTGCGCTGTTTGCATTTGTGGCTTACGACATTTTCCTTGGGTTTGCAAAACCGTTTTATGAAAAATTGATAAAGCAGAAGATCTTCAAGCGAATGCACTGAGGAGGCAGGATGAAAGAATTGCTTATGAGAAGCGGGTGCAAAGTTCCGTTTCCCGAACGGCTTTTTGAGTGTTACGCTTTTGGCGATAACAGAATAATGGCGAATGTCGGGGCGGATAAGCTGCCCGCTATGATGACGCACTTCATAAGTATGCACGACGAACCGCTGTTCTTTATTCTGGAGCTGCCCACAAACAAAAACGACGAGCCTGATATAGAAAATTCGGTTCATACGGACGTTTATTATATCGACGGATTGAATAAAGCTCAGGCTTCGGAGATTTTGAAGCGCGTTGGAGATATTCTGTACAGCGACGGAATTGCGGCGTTCGGTTTTGGGTGTCATAACAGCGGCGATGAGTTTTTTTCGATTGAATACAATTCTGTCGTTTTGTTTAGCAAAAATCCCGAAAAATATGAGCTGTTCTTTACTGAACACGACATTCCCAAGACGGATAATTATGTCAGCGCGTGGGATATTGTAACTGATGAAAACCCCGCAGAAAGCTTTGCCGTAACTGTCGGCAAAAAGACAATTTACGATATTCCCGAAATGCTGAAAGATATGGGAATTTACCTTGCTGAAAGGCGAGAGAGATACGAGAGAGATAAGGAGAATATTATGTCGGAAAAAATACCTGAGCGCGCAGAAATTCCCGAAAAAAGCCGTTGGTCAATTGAAGATATTTACGCAAACGACGAGCTTTGGGAAGAAGATTATAAAAAAGCAAAGGAATACGCGGATAAAACCCTTGGTTTTAAGGGAAAACTTTGTTCTTCCGCAGAAAAGATGCTTGAATATTGCAGAATGGACGACGAACTCACTGTCCTTCTTGACAAGCTGATGAACTATGCTCAGAGGAAAAGCGACGAGGATACGAGGATATCTAAGTATCAGGATATGTCAAACAGGCTCGGAATGTTGTTTGTTGCGCTGTCTGACGCTTCGTCATTCGCTGCTCCTGAGATAATTTCAATTTCTGATGAAACTCTCAAAAAGTTTTTTGAGGAAATGCCTGAACTAAAGCTCTATAAAAGAGCGTTAGAACGCATAAGAATTAGGCGCGAGCATATTCTTTCCGAAAACGAAGAGAGAATTATTGCGTTGGCGGGGGAGATGGCGGAAGCTCCCGACACTGTTTTCTCAATGTTCAATGACGCGGATCTGGTTTTTCCTGACGCTGTTGACAGCAGTGGAAATCTTCATCAGGTCACACACGAAAGCTACGGCGCATATAGAAGAAGTCCCGACCGAACGCTCAGAAAAACGTCGTTTGAGTCAATTCACAAAACGTATGCAGGTTTTAAGAACACCTGCGCGGCGATGCTTTCTTCACAGGTGAAATCGCTTGTTTTCAATGCTAAGGCAAGGAGATATTCTTCTACTCTCGAAGCTGCGCTTTCAGCAAACGAGGTCGATACTGCTGTTTACCGCCAGCTTATAAAGTCTGTACGGGACAACTTAGAACCGCTCCACAGATATGTAAAGTTATGCAAGAAAGCCTTGGGAACGGAAGATTTTCACGCATATGATTTTTCCGCGCCATGCGTAGAGGGCGTTGAGATGAAGATACCGTTTGAACAGGCGGTCGAAGAGGTATATGAAGCGCTTGAGCCTATGGGCGAGGAATATCGCGCAATATTCAGAAAGGGTATTGACGAGCGCTGGGTCGATATATATGAGAATGTCGGAAAACGCAGCGGAGCATATTCCGCGGGAGCGAGAGTTCATCCGTTTGTGCTTTTAAATCATAAAGACACACTTAATTGTGAGTTTACGCTTGCACACGAAATGGGTCATGCTATCCATTCTTACCTTTCAAACAAAAACCAGCCGGTAGTTTACTCAGACTATGTGATATTTGTCGCCGAGGTAGCTTCTACCTGCAACGAAAGTCTGCTGATACGTCATTTGCTGAAAAAATGCACGGATAAAAAGCTGAGAGTTTATCTTGTTAACTATTTTTTAGAGCAGTTTAGGACAACTTTTTACCGTCAGGCTATGTTCGCAGAATTTGAACTTTCAATAAATGAGATAGTAGAAAACGGCGGAAGCCTTACTTCGGATAAACTCAATGAGTTGTACCATAAGCTTAATGTTGACTATTATGGCGAAGGACTTACGGTAGACGAAGAACTTGATGTTGAGTGGGCGAGAATACCGCATTTTTACTATAACTATTATGTTTATCAGTATGCGACCGGTTATCTCGCGGCAATAGCCCTCTCGGAAAGAATACTTACCGAGGGCGAAAGCGCAGTAAAGGATTATATCGGCTTTTTAAGCGGCGGTTCTTCAAAAGATCCTATATCGCTTTTAAGAGACGCGGGAGTTGATATGACATCCGAAAAGCCCGCGGAAAATGCTATGATACTGTTTAACAGGCTGATCGACGAAATGGAGGCACTTATTGGATAACAATATAGACAACAATTCGCCCGAACCGAAAATTCTTAAAAAAGTGATCGGTTTATGTGAATTGCTTGATTTTCCGACAGCGATCTTTAATGCTGATTTTGAATGTATTTATAGCCGCAATAATATAATCAAACTAAAATCAAAGGTCAATCTTTATACAACGTCCGACGATATTTATAAGGCAGAAGATTTTATTACCACAATTTTTATAGTCAGAGGCGTTCAATATTGCACAAAAATTCTAAAGACAGATAATATGTATATCTGCGGACTTTTTGATAATTTTAAAGTCGGAGAAATGGCAAGAAATACAGATTTTTTTGAAAGAATTGCTCCGTCTTTTCATTTTATAAAATATAGTCTTTCACATCTTTGGGAGATAATGACAACGCTAAGATCTC
Organism: uncultured Clostridia bacterium; assembly: GCA_947629335.1. Taxonomy (GTDB): domain Bacteria; phylum Bacillota; class Clostridia; order Oscillospirales; family Ruminococcaceae; genus CAG-115. The sequence goes on from CANRDI010000001.1 coordinate 190,958, forward strand.
TCGAACAGAACAAGATCGCTTCGGAAATGGAATCATATCTGTTAGATATAAATCAGAGATTTCAAAATGTTTTCAGTCTTCTTCAGGTCATCCTTTTTGAACCGAAACCTATGAGGGTAAACTGCTCGGAATTATTGAATAATATGATAAGACGCTGTAATGCTCTTTTGTGCAATTGCGGAAGATATATTGATTTTATGGGAGAGTACACTGAATGTTATGTCTGTGCTGACCGGCGTCATATCATCTATGCTTTCATAAACGCTATTCAAAATTCGCTTTTATACTCTCCAAAGGACTGTTATCCGTTTATAACATTAAGCAACTGTGAAATTGAAGGGAAGAAGTATGTTGTTTTAAAGATAGTAAATGATAGCAGCTATTTTTTTAATAACCATGATAATATCTATGAAAATAATGTAAGTAAAAATCGTATAGGCTGCGGAATACCTTTGATAAAACTTTTTGCGGAAGAAACCGGAGGCGAATTCAGTTTGAATGAAAATAACGGCAGAGTGACAACAATTATTAAAATGCCCGCGCTCGAACCGCTGAAAAACGACGTAATGTTTTTTGAATGTACCGATTCGGTTAATTCCGTTGATGTTGAATTAGATGAGATGATAGATTTTATGACGCTTGAAGTTGTTCAGACGTTTAATTGTGAAAATGAATCATTGAAGAATTTCAAAAATTATTCGGAAACAATCTGGAGTTAGTGCGGGTCTGTGACAGAATTGTAAGAACATTTTAATGTGAAAGCAATTCTTCGGAAAATTTCAATTTCTTTTCACTTTCTTCTCATAATAATGAGGTATAATTTATTTGTCGGGTGGATACATTACCCGATAATATGCGGCAATGTTCATAATTTTCTCTTTATTATTTTTTTAGGGCGTTCTTTTAATATCGAAAGGACGCCTGTTTTTGCAAAAAAACTGTATTAGGCTATGGCTGTCAGAACGTTAATGAAAAGAGGTAGTATAATGTATAAAATTCTTGTTGTAGATGATGAAGAGCATATCCGCGAGGTGCTTAAAGAATACGCCGAGTTTGAAGGTCACGAGGTCGATGAGGCTGTAGACGGTATGCAGGCTATAGAAATGGCAAAAGCAAAGGACTATGATATTATAATTATGGACGTGATGATGCCGAGACTTGACGGTTATTCTGCCTGCAAGGAGATAAGAAAGTATAAACAAACGCCGATGATGATGCTTTCGGCGCGCGGTGAAGAATATGATAAACTGTTTGGATTTGAGATCGGTATAGACGATTATGTAGTAAAACCGTTTTCTCCAAAAGAAGTTATGGCGAGAATAAACGCGATAGTAAAGCGCAATTCAACCGCCTCTGCACAAGTTTCCACATCCGACACGGAAAAGTTTGAGGGACTTGAAATAAACTTTGTTTCAAGAAACGTCTATATAGACGGTGAAAAGGCAAATCTGACGCCAAAGGAATATGACCTTTTGTTTTATCTGGTAAGAAATAAAAACATAGCGCTTACGAGAAACAAGCTTCTTGAAGAGGTTTGGGGATATGACTTTTTCGGCGACGATAGAACTATCGACACACATATTAAAATGCTTAGAAATAATTTAGGTCCTTACAGAAAATTTATAGTGACTTTACGCGGTTTGGGTTATAAATTCGAGGTTTAAGATGAATTTTTTCCGTAGCATAAAAGTACGCGTCTGGGCAAGGTTTGAGATAATAGTACTTGCGATGCTTGTATTTACTTATATTTTTCTTATCGCTATGTTTCCTAAGTTTTATGAATGGATGAAAACATATGAAATAAGCGAAGCGTTTATTGAGATAAGTTCCAACTGGAGCAGTGATGACGAAACATATATAAGTACCTCTATGCGGGATATTATTGTTAAACAGGCGTCCGACAAGAGAATGTTTATAGAGATAATTTATCCAAATGAGAGAACTTATATCATAAACAGACTTGGCGGAAAGCTTTCGTACGAATTGCTTTCAAAAACCGATTTTATAAAAAGCGTTAAAAATTCAGAGTCGGGAATTATTTATAAAACATTTCGTGATGAACAGGAAAATAATTTTGTCCTTATGATGGGAAGCTATATAGGTGGAGATAAAAACTCTCCTAACGCCTATATTTTTATATTCAATTATCTCCAGCCGATAGGCACAACCGTTCAGATATTCACAAGCCAGTTTTTCATCGTCGGGCTTTTAATTATGATACTGACGATCTTTATATCGGCGTTTTTTTCAAACAAGATCTCAGGTCCTATTATCAGAATAAATAATTCAGCGAAAAGCTTATCGCAAGGAAAATTTGACGCAAAGATAGGAAAACGGGATTATATGGAGATAAAACAGCTCGCGGGAACATTGTCCGAGGCGTCAAAGGAAATTGCGAAATCCGACGATCTGCGGCGCGAGCTTATGTCGAATATTTCTCACGACCTCAGAACTCCGCTCACTATGATAAAGGCTTATGCGGAGATGATAAGAGATATTTCCGGAGATAATCCCGAAAAAAGGGAAAAACATCTTAAAGTAATCATAGACGAAACAGACCGACTTTCATCGCTCGTAACGGATATACTTGACCTTTCAAAACTTCAGGCGGGCGTTGCAAAGCTGAATATTGAGGAGTTCAATTTATCCGAGAACGTTTCGGGCGTTGTTTCAAGGTTTGAAGTTATCAGATATAATGAGGGTATAACCGTTGATTTGCAGGCGGAGGAGAATATCTTCATATCTGCCGATATATCAAAGATAGACCAGGTAGTTTATAATTTGATAAACAATGCCGTCACTTACGTCGGCGAGGATAAAACGGTTTTCGTAAGACTTTTCCGAAAGGAAAACGGAATTGTTCGCTTTGAAGTTGAAGACCACGGGGAGGGTATCTCTCCCGAAAACCTGCCGTATATCTGGGACAGATATTACAAAGTAAGCGAGCGCTCTGCTACTCATAAGCGCGCGAAAATGGGAAGCGGAATAGGTCTTTCGATAGTAAAGAGCGTACTTGAACAGCATGGGTTCAAATACGGAGCGGAGAGCAGTCTCGGAAAGGGAAGCAAGTTCTGGTTTGAAGCTCCGGAATACTCCGAAGATTTGCCCGAAGAACCAAAAAAGCACAAGCATGAGATGAAAATTACAAAAAAGCAATAATGATAAAAACGGGCAGGACTTGCCCATTTTTGAATATTAAACAAGCGAAGAAGAATAGAATAGACCAAAAACGACGAAAGGAACACACTATGATTTGGTTGATCTTAAAACTTGCGCTTGAAAATTTTTTGTTTTTCGGACTTCATTTCGACGGAAAAAACAACTTTCCAAAACAACTTTCTGCAAAGGAAGAACAACGATGTCTGGAAAAAATTTCAAACTTAGAATGTACTGAGCATGAAAGAAAAGAAGCCCGCGATAAGATAATTGTTCATAATTTAAGGCTCGTCGCATATATCGTAAACAAAAAATATCCCGATTTTGCCGACACCGACGATCTTGTTTCGATAGGAACGATAGGACTTATTCGCGCTGCGGAAACCTTTGACCCCGCTAAAAACAACAAATTCTCCACTTATGCTTCCAGATGTATTGATAATGCAATAGCACACTGACGGAAAAATATTATGAGACTGTTTATAATGACATATGATTGCGCCGACGACAGCGGATAATCGTCGGCGCAATTTTTTGACGCTTTATTCTTGACAGTCTGATTTTTATTTTGCTGTTTCACACTCTGTAGCCAAGCTCCGATATGATCTTCATATCATTTTCTATCGTAATGCCGCTTGTTGTAAGCATATCACCCGAAATAGCGGCGTTTGCTCCCGAAACGAAAAGCGATTTTCCCATATCGCTCATAAGTCCGCGTCCTCCTGCAAGCCTTATCTGCGCGTCGGGAATTATAAATCTGAATATTGCAACAATTCTTTTCATATCATCTTCTGAAAGGACCTTGTTGTTTTGAAAAGGCGTGTTTAAAATCGGGTTTAACATATTTACGGGAACTGATTTAACGCCAAGCTCTCTCAAACTAAACGCCAAATCAATTCTGTCCTCCATTGTTTCGCCAAGTCCCATTATACCGCCGCTGCATACTTCAAGTCCCGCACTTTTTGCAGCGTTTACAGCTTTTATCTTGTCGTCATAAGTGTGAGTTGTACAGATTTTCGGGAAGAACCTGCGCGATGTTTCAAGATTGTTATGTATTCGTGCGACCCCTGCCTCTTTCAGTTTTCGGTAATTCTGCTCGTCAAGCAATCCTCCCGAAACGCATATCGAGATAGGACAGGCTTTTTTTATTTCGACAATGCTTTCACATAAATTTTCGACTTCAATATCTGAAAGTTTTTTTCCCGAACAGACGATCGAATATCTATGCACACCGCGTTTATAATTATATAATGCTTGTTTAACAAGTTCTTCCTTTCCGAGCAGGGGATATTCTTCGCATTTTCCGCCGAAATGAGCAGATTGCGCGCAGAATTTGCAGTTTTCAGAACAGCGCCCGCTCTTGCCGTTAATTATGGTGCAAATATCGAAAGCATTATTGCAGAATTTCCGCCTTATTTCGTCCGCCGCTTGGCACAGTTCTTCAAGAGGCGCTGTTATAAGCTCCATAGCGTCATTTTGCGTTATAGAGTAACCGTTTAATACTTTGTTTTTAAGTTCATTTATGTTCAATTTATTCACCTTGATATTTTCTCACAATAGGTATCAGTCGCTTTGAAATAAATACAGCGATAATGCTTAACGCCAGGTCTTTTGGAAAAAGAAGTATGAAACAGTAAAGCAGACAGTCCTTTACGCTTATCCCGCCTTCACCTACCCACAGGTTTGACGCAGCATAAAAATACACAACTCCAATAGCGTAGATTATTAAAATGCCCACAATATCCGCCAAAAACAAACGCTTTAACGAGGAATTTGCATTCGCTATCTTTCCCATAACGTATGCGCCGATAATAAATCCTATCAGATAGCCGAAAGTAGGTTTCAGCACATAGAAAAATCCTCCGCCCTCAGTAAATATCGGTATGCCTATCAGTCCGAGCAGAACATAGACCCCGACGCTTGCCGCTGAGTATTTTCCTCCAAGAAGCATTGCCGCAAGCACAATGAAAAAAACTTGCAGCGTTACACTTATGTAGGGAATGGGAATTTTTATAAACGCGCCTGCCGCTATAAGCGCGGAAAATAATGCGCACATACATATCATAACTGTCCTATTTTTTGCTTTTGTCATAATTTTTATCTCCTTATGCTGATCTCTCCTGAGTACACAATGCTCTCTTCTCCGTTTTCATAACGGACTTTAAGCGCACAGTTGTCGTCTGTTCCGATAAGAACAGCGGGCGTTTTGATTTTTCCGTCTGCTCCGCTGAGAATATAGATTTTTTCACCCTGCCACATGAGCCGCTTTCTGTATTCATTCATATAGTTACATTCAGGAAGTTTAAGGTACAGTTCCATAAAATTATCGTATAACTCAGCCGCCAGTTTGTTTCTTATATTTGCCGATCGTTTTTTCATAAGCGCTCCCGCAGTGTCTGCGATTTCCTTCGGAAAACCGTTCTGTGGTGTATAAACATTTATTCCTATGCCCGTCACGATATAATCGAGCATACTGTTTTCAAAATTAAGAGCCGCTTCGGTTGAAATTCCCGCGACCTTTTTACCGTTGTAATAAATATCATTTACCCATTTTATTTCGGCATAAGCGCCTAAAACCTTTTCGATAGCCGTACTTGCTGCCACGGCAACCGCCGCAGTTATAATGACGGCTTCTTTTGCGGTAAAATTCGGACGAAGCAGAATACTCATATAAAGCCCCGTATCGGCAGGCGAGAAAAAACTTCTTCCGCGTCTGCCATAGCCGTTTGTCTGCGCTGACGAAACGACAAGCGTTCCTTCTTTTGCTCCGTTTTGAGCCATTTCCCGCAGATATGTATTTGTAGAGCCTATTGTTTTAAGCACGACAATATTTTCACATCTTCCTCTAAGATTTCGTCTTATGCCCGCTTCGCTCAGAAAATCGCCTTTTTCTTCAAAACAATAGCCTTTGTTTGTAACTGCCGAGATTTGAAATCCTTCGTTTCTTAGAGCGTTTATTGCCTTCCATACCGCTCCGCGCGTACAGTATATCTTTTTTGCTATATACTCTCCCGAAATATATTCTCCCGGATATTCTTCAAAAAGATTTTGGACTTGTTCTTTGATGGTCAAAATTGTATACCTCTTTTGCTTATTTCGTATACAATTATATCATTTCCATTCAATAATGTCAACCACCTTATCCAAAAGTGTAGACAATTATTACATAAAACTAATTTTGGCTTTTGAGATAAATATGTATACATTCTCCGTTCCAAACTATTTTCTGAATAATCTTATTCATATAATCCCTTTTTTCAACTACGGAAAGCCTGTTCAATATTTTTTTGGCGTCAGTTAATTCGCTTATTATTTCATCTGACTTAAAACTTTTATGCCGATTTTCCTGATATTCTATCTTTGAAATTTCATTTTTAAGGCATATGATCTCTCTGTCGATAGCCTCAATCTCATTTTTTGCATAATCGCACACAGCTTTGTTTTCGGAGACGGCAAATGTTTTCAAAAGTTTTGAGATGTTTTTTTCTTTTGACAATACCTGTTTTCTCAGCTCATTTATTTTTTCCGAGGGAGTTTCTGTTTCTTTGAGTAAAGCTGTCAGATATTTTCTGACGTCTGAATTTGGGGTCAAATGCTCTGAGATTTCATTGCAGACGGTTTCGTCGAGAACGTTTCCGTTTACATTACACATATTGCATTTTGATTTTCGAGAGCGTTCTTTATATTCGCACATATATGAAAATTTTCGTGTAACATTCTGATGACCGCTGTTATTGCTATATAATCGGGGACGCATATTATGTCCGCATTCTCCGCATTTTACAAGTCCCGTAAATATTGCGGTCTCGTTTCTTGATGGCTTATAAAATGTTTTTGAAGCATTTTTTCCGAGTAAGGTCTGAGTTTTTATCCATTTCTCCGAAGAAATTATTCCCTTATGCTTTCCGAGAGCAATTATCCATTGTTCTGGCGGCGTGCGGCGCGGTTTATTTCCGCTCTGAGTTGTCCTGTAAAACGGCATTATCCCGTGTTTTTTGTCAGCTTCATCTTCCGTAAAGCATATCTCACATCCGAGTTCAAGAAAATATTTGAACGCATTTTTATCTGCTGTACAGTAAACGGGATTTTTCAAAATGTCTTTTACAGAGCGGGGTCTGAAATCATTTTCTTCGCGCGTTTTTATGCCGTGAGAAATAAGCCACGAAACTGTTTTGGTAAGTGAATGAAATTCAAGAAATTTTTCATAAATGACTTTAACTTTTGTTATTTCATTGGGAACAGGGGAGAGCTTAAATGCAAAACGTTTTTTGTTTTCCGCGTCCTTTATTTCGGTTTTTTCTCCCTTGAACCCTAATGGAGCGACGCCTCCGAGCCATCTTCCTGTTTTAGCGAGAAAAATAATATTATCACGGATACGCTCGGCAATTGTTTCTCGCTCAAGTTGTGCAAAGACTGCTGAAATATTCATCATTGCGCGACCCATGGGAGTTGACGTATCAAACTGTTCTTTAATACAAACAAATGCAGTTTTAAGTTCATTCAGTTTTTCGATAAGTTTTGCAAAATCGCCGACGTTTCTGCTTATCCTGTCCAGCTTATATACAATTATATAATCGAACGGCGATTGTTCTTCGGTTTTCATCATCTCTTTAAACATAGGTCTGTCAAGATTTTTTGCAGAAAAGCCCTCGTCCTCGTAGACTGTGATATCATTTTCTTCAGCGCCCGAAATGTGCAGTTTTATGTATTCACGGCATAATGCGATCTGGTTTTCGATACTTTCACCTTTTCCCGTAAACTTTGATTTACGGGAATAAACGGCTATTTTCATATAAATGCTCCTTTCGTTAATTTTTCGTAATTTTGTACAAGACAGCTTTCATAATATATTTTGAAAGGGGTTGACCGTATGTCACGAAAGCACGATAAAATTGATGTACTGATACATATTCCCGACAATTATTCCTGGCAGAGCTTAACGGAAGAAACAAATAAACTTTATGTTTATTCGGTAAAGAAATACTTGGATAATTCCGATTTAGGTCCTGATGAAAAAAAAGAGATTATAAAAACACTTATTTCAAAATTCGGATGAAAAAGACCGAGATCAGAAGATCTCGGTCAAATACTGTTTCGTTGACTTCGCGCAACCGCCGTCAGAAATTTTAATTTTATTATTCCGTTTTATACTTGTCTACTTCGTCTGCAAGCAGCGTTGCAAGAGACGAAAGTTCTTCGCTTGAAGCAGCGCTTTCTTCGGCAGTAGCAGTTGTCGCTTGCATACCGGATTCTATCAGTGCCATTCCGCTTGTTATTTCCGCAACAGCCGACTGCTGTTCAACAGCGGCGGTAGTAATATCTTTCATATGCTCAAATATCTTGTTTATACCGACAACTATGCTGTCCATTGCCGTAGAAACTTCCGCAGCAAGTTCTGTTCCTTTATCTACCGCGACAAGCGAATCGTTTATAAGATTTGTTGTATTCTGTGCAGCCTGCGCACTCTTTGCCGCAAGATTTCCCACCTCGTCCGCAACGACCGCGAAGCCTTTTCCTGCTTCACCTGCTCTCGCAGCTTCGATAGAAGCGTTTAGCGCTAAAATATTTGTTTGGAATGCAATATCGTCTATAGTCTGGATTATATTCTTTATTGATGAAGATTTTTCCTTTATATTTTCGACTGCTTCAAGAAGTTCTTTCATAAGTGCGCCGCCGTCTTTGGCGTTTGTGTTTGCTTCTTGAGCAAGAGAAGCAACATTTTTTGAGATCGTCGCAGAGTTGTCCGCCTGTTGTTTTATTGAAACTATCGTGTTTGAGATCTTGTCGACCGATTCTGCTTCACGAATTGCCGTTTCAGAAAGGCTTTGAGAGCCTTCTGCTACCTGACTTGCGCCGGAGCGGATATTGCTTACGCTGTTTTTAACGGCGGTCATTGCAGAGTTAAGCGACGCGGAAATTTTGTTGAGAGATTTTCCTATCGCTGCAAAATCGCCTTTGTATTCGAGCCGCGATGTTGCCGTAAGGTCTCCGTCTGCGAGTTTTTCGAGAACTTCGCTTATGTCGTTTATGTATGTGTGAAGCCTTTCTACTGTGTCGTAAAGCGACTGTTCGAGAACATAAGTTTCATCGTTAAGCGCGTCTATGTTAAACGGAGTGGTTATATCTCCTTCTGAAAGGAGCTTTAAGCGCTCTGATGAACTAACTATGGGCTTTGAAATATAACGCGCAACCTTTATTGAAACAAACGTTCCAAAAGTCATTAAAAGCAGGCTCAAAATCACTCCTAAGCCAAGGTCGATAAGAACAGATGTTATAACATCATCAAAATTCGCACTTACGGCTATTGTCCAACCGTCCGTACCCTCGATCGGCATATAATGCGCGAGCATATTGTTAGAGCCGTTATTATAGTAAAGCGAACCTTCTTCGCCTTTGAGCATTTCCTGCGCAAGTTTTTTGATCCCGCCATTCTCGCTTTCGAGAAAATTTGTCATATTATTAACACTGTCGCCGTCAGACGAAGCAACGACCTGTCCGTATTTATCAAGAACAATTACGCTGCTGTTTTTGCCGAGGTCAATATTTTCAAGACCGCTTGAAAAAACCGTTGCGTCAAGTCCGCCGTAGACGACATACTGTTCGCCGTTAAATTCAGCGGGAGCAGCCATCATAGTCGTTACGCTGTTGTCAGTTTTTCTGATAACGGGCGAAGAGATAGAAATTTTGCCGTTTAAAGCATCCTGAAAATATTCGCGGTCGGAAATATCGGTGTCATTATAGGTCTTTCCGTCTTTATACGCGACCGCAAGATCTTTGAAAAGGGTAGGAGAAGCAAGCTCTTGAAGTCGATTTTTTCTAACATCTATAGGGATTGTTTGGTTAAATATCACCGCATCATTTGCGGCTGAATTTATTTCAAGCGTGAGAGAACTTATTGTGTTTATTATCGCGTTTTCATACGCTTTTGCAATAGCCGCTGTTTGATTTTTATAGCTATTGTTGTATGAAAGTATTGTAGTGATACTCATTAAGATCATAAGCGCCACAACGCAGACCGCTACGCTTATAAGACCCAATCTCAAAATACGGTACTTGATTTTTGTTTCTCTTGCCGCCATTTTACTTTACCTCCCAATATTTTATTTTTTTCGGCGATCCCAAATAAACTTTGACAACTTTATTATACAGCAAACGCCTCCAAATGTCAATACTTAACTAATTCTTTCCCTTGTAATTGAAAACTTTTGTGCAATACCAATAAATTCTTGCTGAAAGTTTCAAACAAAAAACCGACGCCAAAGCAATTCTTCAGCGTCGGTCATTTGTCTTAAATTCAGCCCTCGTTTGCCATAAGCCTTACCATAACTGCCTTCTGTGCATGCAGGCGGTTCTCAGCCTCGTCGAATATCTCCTTTGCGTGCTGCTCAAACACCTTTGAGGTGATCTCTTCCTCGCGGTGTGCGGGAAGACAGTGCATAACTATCGCGTCGGGCTTTGCCGAAGCCATAACGCTGTCGTTTATCTGATAGCCCTTAAATGCGATCTTCCGCTTTTCAACTTCATCTTCCATTCCCATAGAAGCCCAGACGTCGGTATAAAGAACGTCCGCGTCAGCCGCCGCCTCAACGGGACTGTTTACTATCTTGAAATTGTCATAATCACTTGTAAAATCAAGCACCTTTTTGTCGGGATAATATCCTTCGGGACATGCAAGAGTAACATTCATTCCTACTTTCAGACAGCCTACGGTAAGCGAGTTTGCCATATTGTTTCCGTCGCCGATATAGCAGAAGTTCAGACCGTCGAGCTTGTTTTTATACTCGCGTATCGTCTGAAGGTCTGCAAGCACCTGACATGGGTGGCAGAAATCAGTAAGACCGTTTATTATTGGGATAGAACCGTACTCCGCGAGATTTTCTACCTCCGACTGTTCATACGTTCTTATCATAATACCGTTCAGATAACGCGACAAAACGCGAGCCGTGTCCTGTACAGGCTCTCCGCGTCCTATCTGGAGTTCTTTTGACGACAAAAACAGCGCGTTTCCGCCGAGCTGGTACATTCCTGTTTCAAAAGAAACGCGGGTTCTTGTTGAGGCTTTCTGAAATATCATTCCGAGGGTCATTCCCTTGAGGATATTGTGCGGAATACCGTGTTTCTGCTCATATTTAAGCTGATCCGCAAGGTTCAGAATATCAATAATTTCCTCAGTGCTTAAATCGAGAAGTTTCAGTAAATGCTTCATTGTAAATTTTCCTTTCAGATTATCATATTATTCTGTTGTCTGTATAACGCAGAATGTAAATGCGGCAGGGAAGAGAACTATAAGTATATCGCCTATGTTAAAGCCTTTGTTAAAGCTGAAAAACAGCGAAACTAACGCAATTAGCGTTACTATTGCTCCGGAGATAAGAGCGGGTTTGCGGGCTTTTTCCTTTTTGAATATCGACAGCATTGCTCCGTAAAATCCCATTGCCGCAAAAGCAAGAGAGGTCATCAAAAGTCCAAGGAGATTTCCTATAAATCCCAGAAAATCGCCCCTAAGAATAGTTGAAAAAATCGCAAATCTTATAAAATAGCTTTTTCCGGAAAGCACCTGGAAATTTAAGATCAGAGCGACAATTGCTATTAAAAGGCTGATGACCGAAATGACCTGTGTTATTCTTTTCATTTTTGTTCCTTTCCTATTTTAAGATACTTGCAAGTATTTTCATTCCCTCGTCAATTTCCTCATAGGATATTGTAAGTGGAGGCAGAAGCCTTAATTTTTCTTTAGCGGTAAGTACCAAAAGCCCGTTTTCAAGAGCCGCTTTTGCAGCGTCATGAGCATCTTTTGATTTCAGCTCTATCCCTATCATAAGCCCTATTCCCGAAAGAGATACGACTTCGGGAATATTTTTCAGCTTATTGCAGAAATATTCACCCTTTTTCGTAACTTCATCAAGAAAACCGTTTTGATTTATTGTATCAAGAACCGCCAGTCCGCCCGCGCAGACTATGGGATTTCCGCCGAATGTAGATGCGTGAGTTCCTGGAGTAAGCACTTTTGAACATTTATCGCCCGAAAGACATACTCCTATCGGAACTCCCCCCGCAAGCCCTTTCGCAAGCGTTGTAAGGTCTGCCTTATGTCCGAAATGCTCTCCGCAGAGGAATTTTCCCGTTCTTCCGACGCCCGTCTGAACCTCGTCCGCAATCGTCAGCACGTCCTTTTCCGCACAGAGCTTAAAAATCTCATCAACAAATTCCTGTTCAAGTTTTATAACTCCGCCTTCGCCTTGAACATACTCGAACATGACCGCGCAAACCGTGTCGTCAAGTTTTTCACGCAGATCGTTTATGTTGTTCGCTTCAACATTTACAAATCCCTCTACAAAAGGGAAGAAATAGTTGTGGAAAACGTCCTGACCCGTCGCGGAAATAGTCGCAAGAGTTCTTCCGTGAAATGAGTTTTTTAGGGTTATGATGTTGTGGCGACCTTTTCCGTACTTGTCAAAGCTGTATTTGCGGGCAATTTTTATCGCACATTCGTTTGCTTCCGCTCCCGAATTTCCGAAAAACATATTTGTATATCCCGCCGTTTCGCATAGAGCTTTCGCAAAATCAGCCTGAACCTTCGTGTAATAATAGTTTGACGTGTGCTGTAACTTTTTCGCCTGCGAGCAAACGGCTTCTACCCATTTTTCATTGCAGTATCCCAGAGAATTTACTCCTATCCCTGAGCCGAAGTCGATATACTTTTTCCCGTCCTCAGCGACAGAAGTTACTTCTTCGCCTTTGTCCAGAACAAGGTCGTATCTGCCGTAAGAGCCCATAACATATTTGTTGAATTGTTCGATAGTTTCCATTTTTCTCACCTGTCCTTACGCAACTATCATTGTTCCAGCGCCAATATCCGTCAGAAGCTCTATGAGGATAGAGTGCGGTATTCTTCCGTCGATTATGTTCGCCTGTTTAACGCCTCTGCGGACTGCCTCGACGCAGCATTCTATCTTCGGTATCATTCCGCCCGAAATTATGCCCTGCTTTTTAAGATACGGAACTTCGCTTACGCCAACGGTTCTGATTATTGTATTTTCATCATCCTTGTCCTCTAAAAGACCCTTTATGTCTGTAAGCAGGATAAGGCTCGGAGCTTTCATTTCCGCGGCAATTCTCGCTGCGGCAGTATCGGCGTTTATGTTGTAGACAGTTCCGTCCTTTCCGCGTCCAATTGTTGAAATAACGGGAATATAGCCGTTGTCGAGAGCGTTCTGGATAATTTCGGGGTGAACCTCGGTTATTTCTCCGACATATCCCAGATTTTCATCAAGCGTTTTCGCTTCTATCATATTTCCGTCAAGTCCGCAAAGCCCTATTGCTTTTCCCTCGTGGCTTTCAAGCATTGAAACAAGGTCTTTGTTTACTTTTCCCGCGAGAACCATCTGCACAATGTCAATGGTTTCCTCGTCGGTATAACGCAGACCGTTTACAAATCTGCTTTCCTTGCCGATTTTTTTCAGCATATCGTTTATTTCCGGACCGCCGCCGTGAACGAGAACCACTTTTATCCCTACCAGCGATAAAAGCACGATATCCTGCATAACAGCCTGTTTAAGTCTGTCGTTTGTCATGGCGTTTCCGCCGTATTTTACTACAACAACTTTGTTGTTATATTTTTGCAGGTAGGGAAGCGCTTCTACCATTACATTTGCCCGAATTTCATAATCAATTTCCATTTTAATTCCTCTTTATCAGCAAGCTATGAAAGCTCGATATTTACAAAATCCCGAAAAGTCTTTTTGCAGTTTGGACATTCAAGGTTTATCACAAGCCAATTGAAAGCGTCAACATAATCTTCCGCAGAAAATTTTTCAGCGCCAGTAAAATCCTCTGCAAAATTCTCTTTGTCACAGGTTTCGATTTGCATTTCAATATTAAATCCGCTTTTACAGCAGTTAAACTCTTTCAGTTCATTATCAGGAATTTTAATGCCATTGCTGTTTATAAACCCGTCAAAACCGTGTTCTGCCAAATCAAACAGCAGATGTTCTTTCCCGCAGGAAACGCAGACAGCCGTGACGTTCATAGCAAAACCGTCTTTGTATTTCAAACAGTCAATATGCCCGTTTTTATATTCATTGCCGAAATAAAGCACCTTGAAGTTTTCGCACCCGCATTCGCAGACGATTTTCCCGTCAAGCGAATTTCTTTCGAAGTCTTTAACCGTGAAAATGCCTTTTAGATGACGCGGTATCGGATATTCAATCATGTCCTGTACTCAGCGTTTATCTTGACATAATCAAACGTAAGGTCGCAGCCCCACGCTATTGCCATACCATCTCCGCTGTCAAGGTCAACGAGTATCTTTATTTCTTCTTCGGAAAGAATTTCTTTTGCTTTTTCTTCCGAAAACTCAACGCCCGCTCCGTTTTGGCATACGGCAATTTTTCCTTTATTGCTTGAAAGCACGACTGCCGTTTTGTTTATGTCAAATTCCGCGTCAGCATATCCTATCGCGCAGAGAATACGCCCCCAGTTCGCGTCCGCCGCAAACAGCGCCGCTTTTACAAGGCTTGATGAAATGACCGACTTTGCGACGATCTTTGCGGTCTTTTCGTCCGGAGCGCCGTTTACAACGCATTCTATCAGCTTTGTCGCGCCCTCGCCGTCACGCGCCGTTTCGCGCGCGAGGTTCATCATGACTGCGTAAAGCGCGTTTACAAACTTCTCGTAGTTTTCGTCCTCGCAGATTATTTCCTTGTTTCCCGCAAGTCCCGATGACATAAGTATTAGAGTATCATTTGTAGAAGTGTCGCCGTCTACGCTTACCATATTATATGTCACGCCGCACACTTTTCTGAGAGCTTTTTCAAGCAGCACGCCGTTAATTTCCGCGTCTGTCGTAATAAACGCGAGCATTGTCGCCATATTCGGATTTATCATTCCGCTGCCTTTGGAAATTCCGCCTACACGGCATTTCTTTCCGTCAAGCTCAAATTCTACCGCAAATTCTTTTTTGCGCGTATCTGTCGTCATTATCGCTTCACACGCGAGAGAACTTCCGTTTTCGCTTAGCGTACCGCAAAGTTCGGAGATCTTCGCTTTTATAGGGTCGATTGAAAGTTTCTGTCCGATAACTCCCGTTGAGCCGACAAGAATATCATTTTTATAAAGTCCGAGCGCTTCTGCCGCCAGATCGCACATTTCCTCGGCTATTTCAATTCCGTTGTCGTTGCAGGTGTTGGCGTTTCCGCTGTTTACAATTACTGCCTGCGAATAACCGTCTTTTAAATGTTCTTTGCATACGAGAATAGGCGCGCCTTTTACTTTATTTTTCGTAAACATAGCCGCCGTCTTGCACCTGACCGAACATTTTATAAGAGCAAGGTCGCGCTTTGTCGTGTTTCCCGCCTTTATTCCTGCAATAACTCCCGAAGCGGTAAATCCCTTTGCGGCACACACGCCGCCGTCTACAAAATCAAATCCGTTAATTTTTACCATTTTTATACCTCTTTTGAAATTTCCGTCAGACAATATGCTTCTTGTTTTAAAATGACCGACCAGAAATTATTTTCGTCCGAAAATGCTTTTTTATCAAGTTTTTCAATTTTCTTTGCAAGCACACTATTATCCTGTTCAATATTATGTTCGTCAATTGTTTCAGGTTGTGCAATATGATCGCGGTATAATTTGAGCTGTCTTCCGAAAACCGCGAGCGCGCTCGAAACATAAACAACGCGATTGCTGCTTCTTTCAAGATAATAGATATTTCCGTCAGCTCCAAAGCCGAAAAAATTTTCTGTATTGTTTCTGACCGCAAAAATAATATACGGCTTATTGATATAGTTCAGTAAAAAGAACTTTTCGTGCGGATAAAACAATATATCAAGAATTTCCTCGTCAGGTATCCAGACTCTCAATTCCTTGTAGTACATAAATTTACCTCAACGTGTTTTAGATCACACTGTAACTCATTTTCTCTACTGCCTAAGCCCACTGAATATTTTAGCCGAAAGCTTTTGCTTATTGATATGATTGAAGCTGTTTAGTTGATAGCAATTAAACAAGTCCCGTTTTCTCATCAATTCCCATCATAATGTTCAGGCACTGAACTGCCGCTCCCGAAGCGCCTTTTCCTAAATTGTCAAGCCGAGAGCAGAGAACAAGCCGTTCGTCGTTTCCGTTTACGAAAATCTGCATACTATTCGTGCCGCTTATGTTGTTCGCACCTATAAATCCGTCCTCAGGCTCGCCTGCGGGCATTACCTTTACGAAATAAGAGCCGTTTTTGTCATAAAATTCCATAAGTGCGTTTCTGATGTCGTCCGCCGAATATTTTTTGGTCAGCAGCCTTGTGAATATCGGAACAGTTACGACCATTCCCGAAAAATAATCGCACACCAGCGGATTAAAGATAGGCACATATGAAAGCCCGCATATCTTCTGCATTTCGGGGAGGTGCTTGTGCTGCTGAGAAAGCGCGTACTGGCGCGGACTGTCATATTCCGCGGGGCGATTTTCGCCCTCGTAAACGGCAATTGCTTTCTTTCCTGCGCCGCTGTATCCCGAAACCGCGTGGCACACAACGGGATAATCTTCGGGCATGATACCGAGCTTTACAAGCGGATAGACCATTGAAATAAAACCGCTTGCATAACAGCCCGGTACAGCCGTCCTTTTGCTGTTTTTTATCTTCTCCCTGAAATCCGCGCCAAGCTCGGGAAATCCATACGCCCAGTCGGGATTTGTCCTGTGAGCGGTTGACGCGTCTATTATCCGCACTTTATCTCCCGCCATTGCGACCGCTTCTTTCGCGGCAGCGTCGGGCAGGCACAAAAACGTAAAGTCTGCGGAGTTTATCATCTTTTTGCGCTCGTCGTTGTCCTTGCGCTTGTCCTCGTCGATTTTAAGCAGCTCTATGTCGTTTCTGCCTTCAAATCTTTCGAGAATTTTAAGCCCCGTTGTTCCTTCCTGCCCGTCTATATATACCTTAACCATTGTTTAACTCTCCAAGCTTATTTTTTACCGATTTTATCTGCGCCAACACGCTTTCGGGCGACGGACCGCCGAAAGACTTTCGCTCTTTAACGCAGGTTTCTAAATTTATCGCGCCGTAAACGTCTTTATCGAAAAGCTCGCTCGCTTTCTTGTATTCGTCGAGCGGGAGCTCTTCAAGCGTTGTATTCTTGCTGATACAAAGCGCGACAAGCCCGCCCGTAATTTTATAGGCGGTTCTGAACGGCATACCTTTTTTCACCAGATAATCAGCGCAGTCCGTGGCATTTATAAAGCCCTTTGCAGCGGCATTTCGCATATTGCCGCGGAGAACGGTCATTGTCGCAAGCATAGGCGTAAATGTTGAAATGCAGAGTTTTATGTTGTCCACAGCGTCAAAAATTGCTTCTTTGTCCTCCTGCATATCCTTATTATACGCAAGCGGAAGCCCCTTCATCATAGTAAGCAGCGTCATATTGTCACCTATGACCCTCGCTGTCTTGCCTCTGATAAGCTCTGTAACATCGGGATTTTTCTTTTGCGGCATTATGCTTGAACCCGTTGAAAATGCGTCGTCAAGCTCGATAAACTTAAATTCCCAGCTGCACCAGAGAATGATTTCCTCGGAAAATCTCGACAAATGCACCATACAAATTGAAAGCGCATTTGCAAGCTCCATACAAAAATCCCTGTCCGACACTCCGTCAAGCGAATTTTCCATAGGCTCTTTCATATCAAGCAGGGAAGAAGTGCGAAAACGGTCGATGTTGTAGGTAGTTCCCGCGAGGGCGCAGCTCCCAAGTGGATTTACATTCATTCGCTTTTCCGTGTCGCAAAGCCTGTCGATATCTCTCAGCAGCATCTGCGCATACGCCATAAGATGGTGTCCGAAAGTGATAGGCTGGGCGCGCTGAAGATGAGTATAGCCGGGCATTATCGTGTCGGCGTTTTCTTCAGCCAATTTGCACAGCGTTTCAATAAGTTTTGTGAGAAGCTGTTTAATTTCCTTTATTTCATCGCGCAGATAAAGCCGAATATCAAGCGCCACCTGGTCGTTTCTCGAACGCGATGTATGAAGCCTTTTTCCCACGTCGCCAAGGCGCTTTGTAAGCTCCGCCTCGATAAACATATGAATATCTTCCGCGTTTGGGTCGAACACAAGCGCTCCGCTGTCGATATCCGCGAGAATTTCCTTTAAGCCGCCGATTATCTCAAGGCTGTCGCTCATACTTATAATGCCCTGTTCTCCGAGCATTGTCGCGTGAGCAATGCTGCCCGCAATATCCTGCTTATACATTCTCGCGTCAAAAGAGATAGACGAATTAAACGCGTTTACGCCCTCGTCAACTTCTTTTGAAAATCTTCCTGCCCACATTGCCATAATAAAAGTTACTCCTGTTATTATTATCAAATTTTTTAAAAGTTTTTCTCTTATTGGCGGTTTGTATAATAGTTGAGGGAAAAACTTTTTTGAAAAAAAGTTTTTCCCTCAAACTCCTTTTTCAAAAAACTTTATATAACAAACGTGTTCTTTACTGAACGTTGTTCTTCGCTAATTAAAACAGCTTTTCAAAAACCTCAAACGTTTCATCGCTCATTTTGCGTACAGATCCCGAAAGCGACATGGTTAAGAAACGACCGTTTTTGTCAAGCTTTAACGGTTTCAAGGACGATTTCGTGTTGCCGAAAAGCAAGGTTTTCGCCGTTTCAAGCGGTATCTCGCGCGGATATATCTCCGAACCGTGTTCGCCGATTGCCGCTTGTTCCGCACAACAAGTCTTTGGTTCTTGTGTAAACAGATGCGGAGGTTCGAGAATTTCCCATTCGCGGTATTCGCGGGTTATATCATCGGGAATACGGTCTTCTTTCGGGTCAGCCATTCCGCTGTAGCGAAAACTTATGTATGTGTTTTTCCCCGTAACAAACCCGCCGCCACGGTACACTGCGACAAATTCGCCGCGCGGCTCTCTCCAGTAATACGCCGTGCCCTTTGGAATAAGAGCGCTGTATGCTCTGCCAAGCTCGCGTATGGTGTATTCAAACGCACACTCTATCTTCTCAACGGGAAGCCTTGCCATAACCGCCAAAGTACCGTCTATAAGCGTCACGGGGTAAATAATGTCGCCGACTTTGACCGATTTTATGTGCGGCATAATCGTGTGGTGGCTGCCGTACACTACCTTCAAAGGACCTGTGTCGCCGGCTTTTTTGACCTTTGACACATACTCCTTTGACCAGTAAACCATAAATCCGCTCATTATTTCTTGTTTCTCTCGGCGTCAAGCAATGCCTTGACCTTGATAGGCAGACCGAACAAGTTTATAAATCCCGCGCTGTCCTTCTGGTTGTAAACATCGTCCTCGCCGAATGAAGCGAAATCCTCGCTGTAGAGAGTATACGGCGAAGTAACGCCTGCATTTATGATGTTGCCCTTGTAGAGCTTCAGTTTTACATCGCCCGTAACGGTTTCCTGGGTTTTGTCAACAAAAGCGTCCATAGCTTCGCGCAAGGGAGTATACCACTGACCGTTGTAAACGATTTCCGCATACTTCTGTGCAAGACCGTATTTATAGTGCTGTGTTTCTTTGTCAAGACAGATAGTTTCCAGCACTTCGTGAGCGTGGTAAAGAATTGTGCCGCCGGGAGTTTCGTAAACGCCTCTTGACTTCATTCCGACAAGCCTGTTTTCAACAACATCAAAAAGACCAATGCCGTTTTCTCCGCCTATCTTGTTTAGTGTCTTTATAAGCTTTACGCCGTCCATATTCTCGCCGTTAAGCGCAGTAGGAACGCCCTTTTCAAAGTGAATGGTTATATAAGTCGGCTTGTCGGGAGCTTGTTCGGGAGAAACTCCGAGTTCAAGAAATCCCTTTTTGTTATACTGCGGTTCATTTGCAGGGTCTTCGAGGTCAAGTCCCTCGTGAGAAAGATGCCACAGGTTCATATCCTTTGAGTAGTTAGTTTCACGCGTGATCTTTATGGGAACATTATGCGCCTCGGCATAGTCAATTTCTTGGTCGCGCGATTTAATGTCCCAAATTCTCCAAGGCGCGATTATCTTCATTTCGGGAGCAAGCGCCTTTATCGTAAGCTCAAAACGAACTTGGTCGTTGCCTTTTCCCGTACAGCCGTGGCAGATAGCGTCAGCGCCCTCTTTTTTCGCAATTTCAACAATTCTTTTCGCAATAGGAGGACGTGCGAAAGATGTTCCGAGAAGATAGCCCTCGTATTTAGCGCCGGCTTTAAGGGTGGGGAAAACAAAATCGTTTACAAATTCTTCCTGAATATCCTCGATATAGAGCTTTGAAGCGCCCGTTTTCTTCGCGCGCTCTTCAAGCCCCGCAAGCTCCGCGTCCTGCCCGACATTTCCCGCAACGCAGATTACTTCGCAGCCGGGATAAGTTTCTTTCAGCCACGGTATAATTATCGAAGTGTCAAGACCGCCCGAATATGCCAGTACTACTTTTTTGATTTGATCAGCCATAATAAAAACTCCTTTTTTCAGAAAAATATTTACAAATATCATTTTACTATCATCCATTTTGTTTGTCAAGTATAAATATTCATTTATGTGCATATTATCCACAAAATAAAAATATTTTTCATTTATAAATCCATTGATTTGGATATATCTGAATTTTATTCATTGCTTCAATAAAAATTAAACTTGACAAAACCGATTTGCGCTGTTATAATTAATAATGAATTATTTTACAGGAGGGATATTGCATGAAATTAAGCGAAAAATTGGA
This sequence comes from uncultured Clostridia bacterium, assembly GCA_947629335.1. Taxonomy (GTDB): domain Bacteria; phylum Bacillota; class Clostridia; order Oscillospirales; family Ruminococcaceae; genus CAG-115. Next base: position 211,804 of record CANRDI010000001.1, read on the forward strand.
ATATCTTCTGACAAGAAAACGTATGAGCAAGACAGAATTTGCCCAATCTGTCGGCATTACTTATCGTGCATTCAACTATTATTCTACAGGCAGACGCAGACCGAGAAAGGATATTCTCGCAAGAATGGCGGATAAACTCGGAGTTACGGCGGAATTCCTTTCGGATGACAGCGCAGAACTGGAGCTGTCTGCCGAGGAAAGATTTATAAAAACGCTCCACGACAGCGGCAAGAGCAGTTCGGGCGCGATCAGATTTCTTGAGGAAACAAAAGGACTTTTTGCGGGAAATTCCATATCCGACGAGGATAAAGAATTTCTCATACAATGCCTGAATGAAATATATCTTGACAGCCGCGGGAATAAAACGAAATAACGCTTGATTATATATCGGCAGACCTCATAAACGCTAAAAGCGGAGGATAAAAATGCAGCGGATCATTGAACTTGCAGAAAAAATTAAAAAGGAATACGGCGGAGCGGATATTATAGAAACAGCCGAAAACGCGGGAGCAAAGGTTTGGTTCAGAAAACTCGGCTCTCTGAAGGGATTTTACCTGTATGAAAACGGCATAAGGTACATTGTCATAAACGAAGAGTTAGACGAAAAGATGAAAGAAGTTGTATGCGCTCACGAGCTTGGTCACGACCAGCTTCACCGCGAGCTTTCAAAAGGTAGGATAAGTGAAACAACGTTGTTTCTTGAAAACAATAAGACCGAACGCGAGGCAAATTTGTTTGCGGCAAGCCTGCTTATTTCCGACGGTGAGATATTATCGGAGCTTGAAAGCGACAACTCTTCCGATTTAATTTCCGCAAGGCTCGGTTATCCCCGTGAGATAGTTTTGTACAAGCTCGAAATAATGAACAGTACGGGCGGCGGATTTAACATTTCGGAAATAAAGAACGATTTTTTAAAGGAATGATTTGCATATGGAAATAAAATCGGTATTAAAAGATCTTACAAATTGTGCGGGAGTTTCGGGCGACGAATTTCCTGCGTCTGAAAAAGCTGCGGAATATCTCCGTAAATATGCGGATAATGTAAGCGTAGACGCTTTCGGAAGCGTCACGGGTCTTGTCGGTACAAATGACCCTAATGCGAAAACACTTCTTCTTGACGCGCACATTGACCGCGTAGGACTTATAGTTACGTTTATTGACGAAAGAGGATTTGTGGGGGTAGGCGCTTGCGGGGCATTTGATCTGAGAACGCTTTTGGCTCAGTCTGTAACTATTCATGGTAAAAAGAAAATTTTCGGAGTTGTTTCAACTTTGCCTCCCCATGTTTCAAAAGAAAAGTCTGCTCCGGAGGTCGGCGATATTTTCATTGACATCGGTCTGTCAAAGGAAAAAGCGGAAGAGGTCATTTCCCTCGGCGACAGAATTACCGTAAATTCGGAGTTCCGCGAGCTGTTCGGAAATATTGTTTCCGTTCCCGCTGTTGACGACAGAGGCGGCGTTTGCGCGATACTGCTCGCGCTTGAAATGCTTAAAGGCAGAAATATTTCGTATAATATTGCCGTTTGTTTTTCCTGCCGCGAAGAAACAGGCGAAAGCGGCGCGAAAATGAACGGATTTAAGATACGCCCGAACGAAGCGCTTGTTATTGATGTTTCATTCGGCAAAACTCCCGACAGCTCACCAAAGGATACCGCAAAACTCGGAAGCGGCGTTATGATCGGCTTTTCCGCAAGTCTTGACAAGGATATGTCAAACAAACTGTGCTGTATTGCGAAAAGCGCGGACATTTCGTATACGCGCGAGGTTATGCCGTCTTCAACGGGAACAAACGCCGACGCTTTGGGAACAAGCTCAAACGGCGTAAAATGCTGTACTTTGTCGATACCCATAAGATATATGCATACCGCCGTAGAGACAGTTGGTATACGGGATATTGAAGCGACAGCCGCGCTTATTTGCAGATATGCGGAGGGAAACGTAAAATGAACGAAATGTTAAAACAGCTTTGTGAAATAAACGGCGCTTCGGGCGACGAACGCAGAGTTCGTGAATTTATACTGAATAACATCAATGCTGACTACGTTTTTACTGACAATCTCGGAAATCTGACAGTTTTTAAAAAAGGCAAAAAAGTTCCGAAAAATAAAATTATGTATGCCGCGCATATGGACGAGGTCGGACTTATGATAACATATGCCGACGAAGAGGGCTTTTTGCGGTTTGGAGCGGTAGGCGGAATAGACCCCGCGGTGCTGCTTGGCAGAGGATTTAAGCTCGAAAACGGGGCTTACGCCGTATGCTCTACAAAAGCCATTCATCAACAGTCAAAAGAAGAACGCGCAAAAATTCCCGAAATAAGTGAGCTTTATCTTGACGTCGGAGCAAACGATCGGGAAGAAGCCGAGAAAATTGCTCCACTCGGAAGCTATGCGTATTTTGACGCGGATCAATTTGAGTTTGGCGACGGATTTTTAAAGGGAAAGGCGATAGACGACCGCGCAGGATGCAGCATAATGATGAATATGATAAACGGCAAACCAGAATATGACGCCTGGTATGTTTTTACCGTTCAGGAGGAGATAGGAACGCGCGGAGCGGCTGCGGCGGCGTTTGCTGTTGCTCCGGACATTGCGTTTGTTCTTGAGGCGACGACTGCCTGTGATATATCTGGAGTTTCCGGTGCGAAAAAGGTCTGTGAGCTTGGAAAAGGCGCAGTAGTTTCATACATGGACAACGGTACTCTCTACGACCGAGAATTGTATTCACTTGCTATGAAAACTGCTTCTGAAAACAACATACCCGTTCAGACAAAAACGCTTATTGCCGGCGGAAACGACAGCCGCGCTATACACCAAAGCCGTTCGGGGGTAAGAACATGTTCAATCTCCGTTCCGTGCAGATATCTTCATTCGCCGTCATGTGTTATAAAAACGAGCGATCTGGACGCAGCGGGCGCTCTTGCGGAAAAAATGCTGTCCGAGGCTGCGAATATATGATAAAGCGCATTAATTCCGAAAATGAGCTTGATTTGCCTGAAAGCGGCGTTGAAGCTCAGAAAATAAGAGCGCTTCTCAAATGTTACAATACAGATCATGATTTTTGCAGGTTTTTTAGATCGGAAAGTCTGATAATAACGTTATTTTATAATGACGCCGTAATTTGCGAAACTAACAAGAACGGTATTGATATTGAAGAATTATGTGAATTTGTAAATTTCTGCGGAGCTTCGAGGATTTTCTGCTCTGAAGAACTTGGGAAAATACTTTGTGAAAAATTGTCGTTTAACTGCAAAATACTGAATTTAATGAAATTTTCGGGAGCTTTAAAAGAAAATTGCAACGAGATCAAAGAACTTTCGCTTTCTGAAGCCTATGAGATACTGAAAACGGCTTTTAATATTGAATACGAGTCTTGGTATCTTGAAATGTCACACAGAACGAGACACGGCATTTCTCGGTTTTACGGCAATGAAAGCTCTGTCCTTTGCGTACAGCATGACCTTTGCGGAGAGGCTCTTTTATCTCAGATAGCGACATTGCCCGATAAACGAAGACAAGGAAGCGCTTCGGGACTTATAATGTCAGTTTGCAATAGACTGAATGATGTTTTCCTGCTTTGTGAAAATGAGTTGCTTGGTTTTTACGAAAGTATAGGATTTGAGCGCTGCGGGAAAAAATATGAACTTTATAAATAGGACATTCGGAAGATTTTCGGGTGAAATAAAACCTCCGTCGGAGCTTGTCCGACAGCGGACGCTCAGGCGCGGGATTTTTCGACAGCCTGATTTTTCGGCAGTTTTATGTAAAAAATAATTCATATATATTGACTAAATTGTAAATATGTGGTACAATATATTATATAATGATTTTCGGAAGTGTTTATAATGACAAAAGGAAAACTTATTGTACTCGACGGTTTGGACGGAAGCGGAAAATCGACCCAGCTTGAGCTTGCGGCAGACTATCTTCGGAAAAAAGGCGTTAAATTCCGTTCGGTGAGCTTTCCGAACTATAATACAGCGAGCGGACAGCTCGTAAGCGAATACCTTAGCGGGAAAATAAAATGCGAGGGAATAAACGGCGCTTATTCTGCTTCAGCTATATATGCAGTTGACAGATATGCAAGCTATGCAACCGACTGGAAGGAATTTTATCAAAGCGGTGGTCTTGTCATAACAGGGCGCTATACGACTTCAAATGCGATCTACCAGCTCGCTAAAATGCCGAATGAAATGTATAAGGATTTTCTCGGATGGCTTTTTGATTTTGAATACAATAAGCTCGGACTTCCCGAACCGAATAAGGTTATCTTTCTCGATATGCCGATAGAGATATCTCAGGAGCTTCTGAAAAAGCGTTATGACGGTGACGACAGCAAGAAAGATATTCACGAAAGAAACATTGAATTTCTTGAAGAATGCCGCAAGTGCGCGCTGTTTTCCGCCGAAAACTGCGGTTGGAGCGTTGTTGAATGTGCAAAGGATAATGTTCCGCTTGCAATTGAAGAAATTCACAAAATGATCTGTGAACAGCTTGATGAAATGATTTAGTTTTAAGGAGCAAAAAAATGGTTTATGTATTTTTGGCAAACGGATTTGAAGAAACAGAAGCGATTGCGCCAATTGATATGCTGCGCCGCGCGAGGCTTGATGTAAAGACTGTCGGAATTGGCGGAAAAGATGTTGAAAGTTCTCACGGGATACCTATGAAAACCGATATTTCCGATAAAGAGGCAGAGCTTTCTGATAGGCTCGAAATGATTGTTCTTCCCGGAGGTACTCTCGGAACGGAAAATCTCGACAAATCGCCTGTGGTTCAGTCGGCAATTGACTTCTGCGTGAAGAATAAGATACCGATGGGCGCTATATGCGCCGCTCCGTCAATATTCGGAAAAAGAGGACTTTTAAAAGGAGCTGTGGCTACGGCTTTCCCCGACTACAGAAAATATCTCGAAGGCGCAAAAATTGCCGAGAGTAATGTAATAACAGACGGTCTGTTTACGACCGCCGCGGGCGCGGGAGTTTCCGTTGAGTTCGGTCTGGAACTTGTAAGCGTGCTTAAAGGAAAAGAACTCAGCAACTCAATTAGAAAGCAGATACAATGCTAAAAGTAAAATCCGCGCTCAGACGCGAGCTTATTGCAAAAAGAAAAGCAATGAGCCAAAATGAAAGAACTTTCGCCGATGAAAGTATTTTCAGACAGCTTTTGCCTTTTGTAGAAAAAGCGAGTTCGGTTTTCTGCTATGCTTCTACGGAAATTGAGGTCGATACAAGACGGCTTATCGACTATTGTCTTGCAGAAAAAATACCCGTGGCGCTTCCCGTGAGCGGCGACAGCGAGCTTTCGTTCTTTTATATCGACAGTACCGAACAGCTTAAAAAAGGGCGCTATAATATTGACGAGCCGCCGCAGTCAAGACCCGCTTTTGCTGACGGGAAAACGCTTTTGGTAGTTCCTGCGTTGTGCGCTGACGGAAAAGGTTTTCGGCTCGGCTACGGCAAAGGATATTACGACAGATTTCTTGAAAACTTCAAAGGAATCAGCGTTATTATATGTTACAGAAGTTTTAAATGTGAGGTTCCGACAGAACCGCACGATATGCGGACGTTATTCACGATTTTCGATGAATGAGCCGCTCGACGGAGGTCATCTATGGACGAACATGAATTAAGATTTGACGAGGACTCGGACGATCAGGAAAATGAATATACGGAAGAACAGGACAATGGATTTTCGGAAAATTTTGAAGAAACACAAGAAATTTCCGGAATTTCTGATTATTCCGATGAAGAACGGAAAATTCGTCCGAGAGAAGAATTTACAGAACTGAATTCTGCCGACGATCTGCAAAAAACGCGGCTCATGAATTCTGTCACCGATAATACTTCTTATCATTCTGCGTCTGAAAACACGGTAAAGCGCCGTAAAAAGCATAAAAAGAAAAAGCAGATAAATCACACAAGAACTATGGGACAAGTCTTTCTCGGAGTTCTTATTGCCGTTACGTCGTTGGCGGTAGGGGTGGTCCTTTCGGTATTCATCATAAACGGAATGCGTGATTTTACCGGAATGGCAAAAACCGTGCGCGAAGCCGAAGTAATGATTGACAGCAGTATGCCTTCGGACAAGATAGTAGACGAGCTTTATAAAAGCGGGATAATAGATATGCCGTATCTGATGAAAACCTATATCAATCTCACGGACGACGGCACAAAGCCTTTCCTCACAGGAAGCTATAAGCTCTATTCCAATATGTCCTATGTAAATATAATAAACGTTCTGAAATCTCCCAAAACATATACCGAAACTATCTCCGTAACGATACCGGAGGGCTTTACCGCGAAGGAGATCGGAGAGCTTCTCGAAAAGAATTATGTATGCCGAGCGGTGGATTTTGAAAAGTATTATAAGAGCAAGCTGAATAAATACGATTTTGAAGAAGGCATTAATGACGACAAAAACCGCTTTAATATGCTTGAAGGTTATCTTTTCCCAGACACCTATGAGTTTTACGTCATTGACGATCTGAAGAAAAACCCGAATTTCGACACCTCGTATTATGCGGGTCTTGCTGCTGAAAAAATGTACGACAACTTTGAGGACAAGATAACAAAGAAGATGAAACAGCGTATGGAAGAACTCGGAATGACGCTTGACGAGGTGATACGGCTCGCTTCACTTATTTGCTGGGAAGGAACAAACGAGAAAAACATGGCGGGAATTTCTTCGGTATTCCACAATCGTCTTAATAACTCCGATAAATTTCCTTTGCTACAGTCCGATACGACCGACACTTATATTGAAGAGGTAATCGCTCCGACTGAAACATCGACAAATAAGGATAAGATCGCGGAGATTGAGGACGCATATGACACATACAAGTGCGAGGGTTTGCCTGCGGGAGCGATTTGCAATCCCGGACTTGACGCAATAAACGCTGCGCTTTATCCTTCTGACACTGACTATTATTTCTTTCTTGCGGCAAAGGATGGCACTTTCTATTGGGCAAAAACTCATGAAGAACACGAGCAGAATATAAAAGACGCCGCGCTGAGAGAGGACAGCGAGAGCTGAGGTGCAAATTTTGGACAGGAAAACAGAACTTCTTTCACCCGCAGGTGATTTCGAGAGCCTTTTGTACGCTCTTGATTACGGAGCAGACGCGGTATATCTCGGCGGAAAGATATTCGGAATGAGAGCGGGAGCTAAAAATTTCACCGAAGAAGAACTTTGTACAGCCGTGCAGACAGCGCATAAAAAAGGCGCTAAAGTCTACATTACCTGTAACATAGTTCCGAACAACGATGAGATCGAGCTTTTTCCCGAATTTATCTCGGCTGTTGCAAACGCGGGAGCAGACGCGGTTATCGCCGCAGATATAGGCATAATTTCTCTTATTCGGGAACTTATGCCTGAGCTGGAGATACACGCGTCAACTCAAACGGGGATAGTAAATTACAGAACAGCCGCCGAACTTTATAAAATGAGAGTTAAACGCGCTGTATTGGCGCGCGAACTAAGTCTTAAAGAGATAAAGAAAATAAGACAAAATATTCCCGATGATATGGAATTAGAAACTTTTGTACATGGAGCGATGTGCGTGTCGTTTTCAGGCAGATGTCTTATTTCCGAATATCTCACGGGAAGAAACGCAAACCGCGGCGAATGTGCCCAGCCCTGCCGTTGGGAGTATTATCTTATGGAACAAAAACGTCCCGGCGAGTTTTATCAGGTCTTTGAGGACGAACGGGGAAGTTATATCCTGAACGCAAGAGATATGTGTATGATAGGGCATATAGATGACCTGATCGAAGCGGGGATAGACAGCCTGAAAATTGAGGGCAGAGCAAAGTCTGCATATTATACTGCGCTTACGACAAATGCCTACAGAGCAGCGCTTAATTGCGCATTGAAGGGAGAAGAAGTTCCGAACTGGGTTTTTGACGAAATGAATAAGATCAGCCACCGCCCTTACTGTACAGGATTTTTCTACGGAGATCCTAAAAACGGAAGCGGCTCGCAGGCTCCTTCGGAGATAACAAACGGCGGTCAGTATTTTTCTGACAGCAGCTATATCCGCAATTATGATTTTGTAGGCGCTGTCGAAGAATGTGAAAACGGGATTATGAAACTTCTTGTGCGGAATTATTTTGAGATGACAGATGAACTTGAACTTGTAATTCCGAAAAAAGAGCCGATTAAATTTGTACCGAAAAAGATGATAGATAAAGACGGCGAAGAAATTTCTGCTGCAAACCACCCGATGGAGTATATAACTGTTGCCGCAGACATAAATGCTCCGCCGAGGTCGCTTTTAAGGAGAAAGTTAAAGAGGTAAAAATGGAAAATTCCGAGATATTTCCGCATATTGACCATACATTGTTAAATCCTGTTGCAACTTCAAAACAGATCGCCGCTCTTTGCCGCGAGGCTCTGAATTATAATACTGCGTCGGTATGTATACCGCCCTGCTTTGTAAAAAGAGTATGGGAAAAATTTCCGGAGCTTAATATCTGCACGGTCATAGGTTTTCCGCTCGGCTATTCTACCGCTCAGACAAAGTGGTTTGAAACAAAGGACGCAATTGTATGCGGAGCGGACGAAATTGATATGGTAATAAATCAGACCGAAGTGAAAAACGGCAGGTTTTCGGTTGTTGAAAAAGAAATAGCGCTTATTAAAGACGCCTGTAAAAACAGGATACTTAAAGTTATTGTTGAAACCTGTAATCTTACACGGCAGGAAAAGATCGAGCTTTGCAGAGTTGTTACAAGCGCCGGAGCGGATTATATCAAGACATCGACGGGTTTCGGTTCGTCGGGCGCGGCAATCGAGGACGTTTATCTTTTCAGAAAATATATCGGAGATAACGTCAAAATAAAAGCTGCGGGAGGAATTAAATCAAAAGAACAGCTCGAAATGTTTTTGAACGCGGGCTGTGATAGAATAGGAACAAGCTCGGCGGTAAAAATGCTGATTGAGGGTGATTGAATGATTAAACGTGTTTTTCTCATAGTACTTGACAGCTTCGGTATCGGAGAAATGCCCGATGCAGCCGAATTTGGCGATAAAGGCGCAAATACGCTTCGTTCCTGCTTTAACACGGGAAAACTGAATGTGCCGAATATGGCAAAGCTCGGACTGTTTAATATTGAAGGTGTTGATTTCGGCGCAAAAGAACCCTCTCCAAGCGGAGCTTTCGCGCGTCTTTCCGAGCTTTCCAAGGGCAAGGACACAACCACGGGTCATTGGGAAATTGCAGGAATAATAAGTGAAAATCCGTTTCCTACATTCCCCGACGGATTTCCAAAAGAAGTAATTGACGAATTTGAGCGCAGAACAGGCAGAAAAACGCTCTGCAACAAGCCGTATTCGGGAACAAAGGTCATAGCCGACTACGGCGAAGAACATATGAAGTCGGGCGCGCTTATTGTCTATACATCTGCGGACAGCGTTTTCCAGATAGCCGCTCACGAAAATATCGTTCCTGTTGAAAAACTTTACGAATACTGTCGGACAGCACGGGAGATACTTACGGGAGAATATGCCGTAGGGAGAGTTATTGCGCGCCCGTTTGAGGGGGAATATCCGTTTGTCAGGACGCCGCGCAGACATGATTTCTCGCTTGTTCCGCCGAAAAAAACGATGCTTGATGTCCTTTCGGAAAACGGTTTTGAAACGATCGGAGTCGGAAAGATATACGATATTTTCGCAGGAAAAGGTATAACCGACAGCAACAGAAATATCGGAAACGCCGAGGATATGAGGATAACTTCCCAATATCAAAAGCGAGATTTTTCGGGACTGTGTTTTGTAAATCTTGTGGATTTTGATATGCAGTTTGGTCATAGACGAGATCCTGAGGGCTATACAAACGCGCTGAACGAATTTGATATTTGGCTGGGAGAATTTATCGGAAAAATGCAAAGCGAAGATGTGCTTATACTGACCGCCGACCATGGCTGCGACCCTTGTCACAGCGGAACGGATCATACACGCGAATATATACCCGTTCTGATTTGCGGGGAAAAGATAAAGCACGTTAATCTCGGAACAAGAGCGGGATTTTGCGAGATAGCGGCGACTGTGCTTCGGCTTTTCGGCATTGAAAGCGGTACAGACGGATTTGCGGAAGGAATAGTCAAAAAAGGCAATGTTTAATTATCAAATTAAAAAACCCGGATATGACGACCTTAGATTTATTCTTTCGATAAACAAACGTATGTTTAAAGATAAATGCATGTCGGAATATCAGAGCAAACTGATTTTCAAAGAGATAATAACAAACAGCAAGGGCATTTTTCTTACCATAATTCACGGAAACAGAATGGCGGGATACGCCTATGCCACAGAGGGCTTTTCTCTTGGTTTCGGGCATTATTCACAGGTCGTGGATTTCATTGTTCTGGATTATTATATGAAACACAATGCGGACGAAATATTGCTAAAAGCGCTTGAAAACTGGGCTTACAGCATATTTTGCAGCGAAATGCGTTTTGTGTCTGACGGCAGATATGAAGATATGCTTAAAAGAATGAACTATGTAAAAGATGAAAACTCGCAAATTTATAAAAAGCAGTTGTTTTCTTTTGAATTTAAGAAAGGCAGGAGTATATTAAAATGAGTGAATGTAACCACAATTGTTCGGGGTGTTCGGAAAATTGTTCTGAGCGCGACCCGAAAAGCTTTCTTGAGAAACCGCACGAGCTTTCTCATATAAAGAAAGTTATCGGTATAGTAAGCGGAAAGGGCGGAGTAGGAAAATCTCTCGTTACTTGTATGAGCGCTGTCCTTATGAACCGCAGAGGTTTCAGCACAGCCATACTTGACGCGGACATAACCGGACCTTCTGTTCCGAAGGCATTCGGCATAAAAGAAAAGGCTCAGGGAAACGAGAATGCGATATTTCCCGTTAAAACAAAAAAGGGAATACGCATTATGAGCGTAAACCTTCTTCTTCCGGACGATACAGACCCTGTTGTCTGGAGAGGACCTATCATAGCGGGAACGGCTAAACAGTTCTGGACGGATGTTGTATGGGATGACGTTGACTATATGTTTGTGGATATGCCTCCGGGAACGGGAGATGTGCCTCTTACCGTATTCCAGTCAATTCCGCTCGACGGTATTATAGTTGTAACATCACCTCAGGAGCTTGTTTCAATGATCGTAGGAAAAGCGGTCAAAATGGCGGAGATGATGAATATTCCGATAATAGGTCTTGTCGAGAATATGAGCTATGTCGAGTGTCCCGATTGTAAAAAGCATATAAATGTTTTTGGCGACAGTCATATAGATGAGACTGCAAATAAGTTTGGTCTGAAAGTTATAGCAAAACTTCCGATCGACGCTCAGCTTTCAAAGCTTGTTGACAGCGGTATGCTCGAACTTATGGAAACGACAGCCGCCGACCCGATCGCCGATGCAGTAGAGGAATTTTGCAAATGAGCAGGGGAGAACTTGCCTATGAAAACTTTCTGAAAGGATATAATTGCACACAGGCGGTCACTCTCGCATTTTCAGATATATTAGGGCTTCCCGAAGAAAAACTTATGAGGATTTCGGGCGGGTTCGGCGGCGGAATAGGCAGAATGAGGGAAGTCTGCGGAACATTTTCGGGTATCGTTATGATATTGAGCGAGGTATACGGATATTCCGAGCCGAAGAATATTGAAGCAAAAAAGGCTCTTTATGAAAAGATACGCGCCGCTGCCGAAGAGTTTCGCAAAGCAAACGGAAGTATTATCTGCCGAGAGCTTTTAGGGCTTGAAAAAGCGGAAAGTTCAGCCGAGCCTGAAGCGCGTACGGCAGAGTATTATAAAAAACGTCCTTGTCCTATGCTTTGTAAATACGCTGCGGAGCTTGCGGAAATGATGATCTCGGAAAAACAGGAAACGTGACTTGTTTTGCGTTACAGTAAAATTCAACTTTATATATGTTAAGAAAGCGGTATTTGGAAAAATATCGCTTTAATTTATAAATAGATCCCATAATAATATGCAAATCAGCAAAAATTATGCAATACTGAAAATATTCGTCATTGACAAGCGTCTAAAAATCTGTTATAATAAAAACGTAATAATTAGTTCGTAATTTTTCGGAAAGGAGGAAAAATAATGGCTGACGATCAGAAGGAAAAATCAAATAACGGCGGTGTAATAACCGAAAATTCGCCCGAAACCGCGATATCCTCAGAAGAAAACGCATCTGAGCTTCCTGTTATAGATAAACAGCTTCTTGACGCGCTCGACGAAATTCTTGAAAAAAGGTCGAGAGATTTTTATAATTCAGGAAATTTAAAGCGTCCGCTTACTGTTTCAGAGCGTTTTGCCAAAGGAATTGTAAAAAAAGGCGTCGGAATTATTTCTCTTTCGCTTATACTTATATTGTTTGGAGTTATAATGATATGCTGCCTGTTTTCCGAGGCTCCGGATTATCTGCTTCCTTTAAAGCTGTCGCCTGTTGCGGCGATCTTATTAGGAATTGAGATACTGGTTACATTGCTTATAACTCACGGAAGACTAAAATTTAATATTATAAGCGTTATAATATCGGCTTTGCTCGTTGCGGGATGCTGTACAATGGGCGTATTGCTGAACCACTCATATAATCAGGATAAAATCGAGTATAACAACCGCTCGATTGCCGCCGAAATATATGACAGAAGCTATAAAGAGCTTCGATATGTTGCCGATATTGAAGCAATGAACATAAAGGTCGATTTAAATCCCGACGGAACGGGTGTTACAAAGGGAATTGAAGCTCTCTCTGCCGGAGACAATATCACGGTAGACGTTGAATTTGGAGGAGTTTATTCTACGCCAAGGGCTTTTGCCGAAGACTGTAAAAAGATAATGGACGGTTTCAGAATAATGGGTATTGATATTTCCGATTTCCATTTTGTAAATCAAAGCGCTTTTCATAGTTATAAGCTCAATGTAGAGGGAAAATTTTTACAGGATTATTCGGAAAGCCGTCTTGCTGAACAGGTCGATCATATTTATATAGAAGATACGGGTTATCTTGAGGATCTTGAAGATCTCGAAAATTCAGAAGATACAGAAAATTCAGATTAAAAAATTGTGGGAGAATTATTTTGGATAATGAAGAAAAAATACAGCTTTATGGCTGTATAAAAAGACAGTTTGCCGATCCGGGACTTTATAAGTCGTCAAGAGTGTACGATTGGTTATTTACAAACGGATTTTCACTTGAAAAATTAGGATATGATACATTTGAAGAGCTTTGCGGCGACTTTACCGAGGTGTTTGAATTTCAAAACGATAAAAACAGCGGATTTATACTTATAAACGATTGGCAGGACGGAAACAGAAATCTTTCGGAAGAATATCTTCACCCCGCGGATAATTTTTTTGGGACGAAGAATATTATCCTGAACGACGATATAATTGAAATGACGCAGCAGTCTCTCTATGCGCTTACAAAAATACTTGGAAATAATTATACCGTTCAGCAGATGAAACAAGAAATATTCAGAAAATTTGAAGAAGCAAAACAGCTTAACAGCCTCGATTTTTCGGGAGAAAAGTATTGCTTTCACATTGGGGTATGTCCCGACGGACAGTCTGTAAACGGGTTGATAACAAAAAATATGAACGCATACGGGAAAAGCCTGTATTTTTCATTTGAAAAGACCCGTGTACCGCGTTCAGTCGGCTTAAATGATAAAAGACCTAATGTTTTGGAGATACCTGAAGAAGAAAAGAAACATATATATTCGCTTTTGACGGCAAATTTTCCGCTGAACCAGCCCCTGCATATGGCGACAATAAGCAAATTCCTTACTGAAAGGGGAATTAACAGGGCAAAATACGGCTACAACAAAATGAAAGATTTTCTTTCAAATCTGAATTATCTTGAAATGAAGGAGATAATTCTCGGAGGAGTTCCGCAAATTCTTGTTACAATAAAAGAACTCTATCCCGAAAAGATTTTTTCTCATTCCGCCGTCAGATATTCGCCGTATCCCGCATACAGCCGAAATATATCGGATCATAGCGTCGTAGATCCGTCGGAAAAATATTCGGAAACAGATCTTTTCAAGGAAAATATCCCATACGGAAAATACCCCGTATCAAATTTTCCTCAGGGTATACTTACCGATTTTTGTAATCTTCCTGTTAAGCCGATGTCAATACTTGAAAAATTTATAGAGAGCAGGGGAGAGAAACTCGGATTTTATGAGCTGGCAGACCGGATCACAGCGGATTTTGAAAATGCGCGCAAAAACGGAACTATACGGTTTTACGGCGGAAAGATGATATTTCCTTGCAGATATAAGAAAAATGACGGTACTTATATTGAGCTTACTCTTAAACCGAGTACCTACGAGGGAAAAGAATGGTTCTTGTACTATGTTGACACGGCTGTCCATGAAAATAAAAATTCTGCGGCTTTTTCTATAAGACAGCAGGAAAGTTTTTCTTTTACAGGCGATTGGGATAATATTTCTGACGAGCTTAAAGCTATCGCGGTCGAGGAAGAATGGAGCATAGGGAAGAACAAGAATTTTGTTTTAAACAATTATCTGAAATTTACTTTTGAAAGAATTATGCGCGAAAAAAAGCTCTATATTTCTGAGGATAGGGATATAGCGGCTTTTAACACGGGGCTTGCAGATAAACATTACGACGATATTTTCGCTTGTTTTGTCCCATGTAAAAACAGCGCGAACGAATGGGAGGCTGTCGGTTTCTGCACAGCATTTTCAAGCATTGCGGGGAAAAATCTGTCCGAAATATTTAATCCTTTGCCGCGCCGTGCTGTTTACTTCACAAAGAAAGATGAAATGTTCTTTGATTTCAGCAGGTATCTTCATATAGATCACGAGCGCTTGCTGTTGGACAATATCAGAAGTATTCCGCTTGATTTCCTTTATGAACAATTTTTCGACAACACCGAGGGCAGAGATATCATAGAAAAGCTCCGCTCAGAAAACTCCGAACCTCTTTATGATATGATAAAGAAAATAATTATTTCAAACAGCAGGCTTTCTTCAAGACTTCAGAATTGCCTTAAAAATTCGGTTGAGTTGGCGAAAAAGCGAATTAAATGGAATTATAAGACCGCGATACCCGCTTATTATCCCGAACATGATGCTTTATCGCTGCTGCTGCCGCTGGCGCTGTCAGATGAAACAACTCCCGACGCGGCGGTCTTACTTGAGATAACACGTCTTGGAAGCTATCAGGCTCAGGCTATACTAAATCTTAATGATGCATATGTTTATGCAAGAACTATCGGGAGATTATCGGAGGATTGGTTATCGTCGGAGCAAGTAAACGAGGACGGTATCCGCGAATAAAATAATAACGAAAAACGGCTTGAATATCACATCAAGCCGTTAATTTATATGTTAAAATAATTTTCAAGATAGTCCGTAAAAGCCTTTGGGTCGCCTTTTATCTTGTTTTTTATAAAATCAGCTTTTTCGGGATTTTCCGCTGTCATTTCAAGAAAATATTTCTGCTTTGTCGTTTCCTCGTCCATAATTCTTATGCCTATAGTGCAGGTGTTGTCAAGGTTCTGTATATAGCGAATGGCTATCTGCGAACCTTTTTTCTTCATTGCGTCGCGCGTATATACTCTTACAGCCTCTTGAAACGTCTTATCGCGTATCGACAGAGGAACGGACGAGCCTAATTCGCGCGCAGCTTTTACGCCGAATTCGGTATTTGAATAGTAGATCTCATCATCTGTTTCAACTGCTTTCAGCAAATGCCCGTCGGCTTTTTCAATGGCTTTCATAAGCCCGAAATAGTTTACTGCGTCTTCAAACGAGGTTATTTCGATAAGCTGATTTTTCGACAGCGGACAGCCGAGCGAATATATCAAATGGCATATAAGCACGCAAATATCGTCCGTGTTTTCGACCCGTATTCTTGGAATTTCCAAATCTGTTTCCCCCTCAGATCTTAGCATTATCAACAAGCGCCGATAAAAGAGCAATGTTCATTGCCGCTTCAACGCACGGAACTGCCCTTATAACGACGCATGGGTCGTGCCTGCCCTTTATTACAAGCTCGGTTTCGGTTATTGCCTTAAAGTCAACGCTCTTCTGCGGACGGGAAATAGACGGCGTAGGTTTGAATGCTGTACGGAAAATTATCGGCATTCCTGAGCTTATTCCTCCTAAAATTCCTCCGTGATTGTTGGTTTTGGTGACAATTTTCCCGTTGGCGATACAAAACTCGTCATTGTTCTCGCTTCCGAAAATATCTGCGCAAGAAAAGCCGTTCCCAAATTCGATGCCTTTCACGGCGGGAATTGAGAAAACAAGCTGAGAGATGATATTTTCAAGCCCGTCCATCATAGGCGAACCTATTCCCGCAGGAAATCCAACCGCCGCACATTCTACGATACCGCCTACGCTGTCGAGAGAATTTCTTGCAGAATTTATGACTTCTCGCATTTTTTCCTCGACCACGCACGAAATAACAGGAAAACCTTTTTTTACTTTATTTAACTGTTCGGCAGTAACATTTACATCATCAAATCTTTCATCACAAATGTTTTTTATACGTTCAATATGCGCTCCTGTAGTGATCCCTCTATGTTCGAGTATCTGTCCGCAGACAGCTCCCGCAAAGCAAAGCGGAGCGGTGAGCCTTCCCGAAAAATGTCCGCCGCCTCCGGGGTCGTTTGCGCCGTTATAGCGCAGATATCCCGTAAAATCAGCGTGAGCAGGGCGCGCGATATGCGAGATATTTCCGTAATCAGACGAATGTTGGTCAAAATTGAATATCATAGCGCAAAGCGGAGTTCCCGTGGTTTTTCCGTTGTAGATGCCTGACATAATTTCGGGAATATCTTTTTCATTGCGTGTTGTGGAAGTTCCGTCCTTTTTCGGAGCTCTGCGCTGCATAAAATCAATTATCTTATCCGTATCGATTTCCTCGCCCGCGGGGAGATTTCCTATAACAACACCTATCGCTTTGCCGTGGCTTTCGCCGAATACAGAAACGTCAATTCCGCCTTTAAAACAAGATGACATATATTTCCTCCGAATTATTTTGCTTTTACTTTCTTTTTTGTCATATCAAAGCTCATATCCAATATCCATTTTATCTTTTCATCATCAGCTGAGCCGTCCAGCGCAGCGGTTATCCAACTGCTTTTGCTCATATGATAAGCAGGGAAGAACCCGCTTTCCTTTATCAGCGAGCCTATCAGGATATTGTCGCATTTTACGTTCAATATATCTATATTCTTATCATTTTTTAACCCAAGTTTAGCCGCGGGAATATTCATAATGAGCGCAAACCACTTTTTGTTTTCGGGATGACGGAAAACAGCGTCTACCGTGTCGTTTTCCCACGGATAATCTTCGCATACTCCATAGGTTTCAAAAATATGCGCTTTAAGCTCTTCTCTCGTCATTTTATACCTCTGTTATATTCCCGCCGAGCTTCTTATAAACGTCAAAGAAGTTCGGATAAGATTTTGCGACGCATTCTGCGCCTTTTATTGTAAGCGTATTTTCACAGATAGTCGCGGCAACCGCCATTGACATAGCTATCCTGTGGTCGTTAAAACATTCGACTTCTCCGCCTTTAAGCGTACCAACTCCCTCGATTTCAAGACTGTCGGCAGTTGACCTTACTTTTCCGCCAATTTTGTTAAGACAGCTTTCCATTGCCGCAAGCCTGTCGCATTCCTTTATTCTGAGCCTGCCTGCGTTCGTTATGCTGCTCTTTCCGTCGCAGAAACAAGCAAGCACCGACATTACGGGAACAAGGTCGGGAATATCAGAGCAGTCAATTTCAAACGGCTTTCTGTCAGCAGCGTTCTTGCAAATATCGACGATAGCCTTATCGCCCTGCAAAGATCTTTCATTAAGACCGTTTATTTTTATATCAGAACCAAGTGTGTTTGCAACATAAAAGAACGCCGCCTGAGAATAATCTCCCTCGACCGCTCCCGAAAACAGCTTGAATTTCTGCGAGCCTTTTACTGAATAACCGCTGTCGTTTTCGGATATCTCACAGCCGAAATCATGCAGAACTCCTGTTGTAATATCTACATACGGTTTTGATTGAAGGGGAGAGGTGAGCAGGATCTTGCTGTCCTCAGACAAAATCGGAAGCGCAAGCAAAAGCCCCGTGATGAATTGAGATGAAATCCCGCCGTCAATTTCAAACGTTCCGCCGCTTAATTTACCGCTGATTTTACAAGGAAGATTTGAACTTCCCAAAAAATCAAACAAAACATTATGTTTCGGAAATTCGTTTACAAACGGAGTTATCGGTCTTTCGGGGAGCTTTCCTTTGCCTTGAAACTCGGCGTTTACACCGAGCGCCGCAGCAACAGGAATTAAAAACCGAAGTGTTGAACCCGATTCAAAGCAGTCAAGAACAGCTTTTTCGGGAATTTTTGTTATTCCTTCAATTACCGCATTTTCGCCGTTGTATTCAATTTTTGCTCCGAGAGCTTTCATACAGCCTATTGTTGCTTTAATATCAACAGAAGGGGAGAGGTTTGATATTTCCGATTTTCCCTCCGAAAGAGCCGCCGCAATTATCATTCTGTGAGCAATGCTCTTTGAAGGCGGCACTGTTACGCAGCCGCTCAGAGTTTTTGGTTTGATTTTAATATCCATAACTTTCTAAAAATTCCTTATACTCTTCGACAGACATCTTAACGACTTTACTTTCGCCGATTTTCGGGCAAATGATGATATTCATTCCGCTTGAAAGGTGCTTTTTGTCACGCAGAGAAAATTCATATAGTTTGTCAAGATCTTTGGTTACAGCCGCGTCTGTAACGGGCAGTCCGCATTTTATCAGCAATGCGTCGAGCTTTTCAGCAGTCCCTTTCTCGGTCATACCTTTTTTTTCGGCAATATGTGTAAACACGCTCATTCCGACAGCAACCGCGCACCCGTGTGTCAGTCCCGTAAAGTTATAATATTTTTCGATTGCATGAGCAAGCGTATGACCGAAATTAAGCAGCATTCTTTCGCCTTTTTCGCGCTCGTCATTTTCAACGACCTGTCCTTTGATAGAAACATTCCGTTTCATAATATCAACAAGATTTTCTTTTATGTCGCGCTCGGAAAGAATATCGAAAAGCTCTCGTGATTTTATCATTCCGTGTTTAACGACTTCAGCCATTCCGTCAGAAAAGAACTCAGGCGTAAGCGTATTAAGCGTTTCGGTATCGCAGATAACAAGAGACGGCTGATGAAAAGCTCCGACAAGATTTTTTCCGCCTGCAATATCTACAGCGGTTTTCCCGCCGACAGAGCTGTCAGCCTGTGAAACGACAGTAGTCGGTATCTGAACGAAATCAATGCCGCGCATAAATGTCGCTGCGGCAAATCCTGCCGTATCTCCGACAACTCCGCCGCCTAAAGCAACTATAATATCCGAGCGCGTAAAACCGTTTTCCACAAGAAAATCATAAATTTCAAGCAGTGTAGAGTGGCATTTTGACGCCTCGCCATGCTTAAAAACAAATTTTTTCGGAGCAAATTCCGATTTTTCAAGCGATTTCATAACACGCTCTCCATAATAGCGGTCAACGTTGTCGTCAGTTATAACGGCAGCTTTACACGATTTTTTTATTTCGGAAACAAGCTCGCCTGTCCTGTCGATAATACCGTTATCAATAAGGATCTCATAGGTCCTGCTTGCTTTAATTGTAACTTTTTCCATAAGTATAACTCCTAATTATAAAAAACTAAAATTGCACACATAAATATTTTAACATATTATTTCAAAAATTTCAATAGCCTTTTAACAAAATTTGCCGCGCAGAATGATCTGCACGGCAAATCCTATTATAATTCGATTATTTTTTGTTGTCATTCTTAGGCTTGATTTTTGAAAGAGGATTTTGCTTCATGGCGTTTTCCATTTGCATATCCGAGACATGAGTATATATCTGAGTTGTATTAAGGTTTTCATGTCCGAGAACATCTTTCAGAACCCGCACATCAACGCCGTTTTGATACATAAGCGTCGCGGCAGTATGCCGCAGTTTATGTACCGAAAGCCCTAAATTATCAAGCCCGCATTTCTTTAAACAATCCTCGACAATCTGCTGGACGCGGCGATTTGATATTCGTGTACGCCGTCTGCTCAAAAACAGAGCGTCTGTTGTCGCGGACATATCGCGCATACCTTTTTCACGTCGTGTTTCGCTGTCGGTGATATTCGGCGAGATATAATCCTTATAAGCGCTTACGCAGGCTTCGTTTAGATAAATTATACGCTCTTTGCTGCCTTTGCCGAGGACTTTCAGAGTATAGATCTCGTTTCCGCCGCTGTCATGGGTCATACGAATATCGTCTAAATTGATCCCGACAAGTTCCGACAATCTCATTCCGCAGTTGAGAAAAAAAACAATTATACAATAATCCCGCTTTTGATCGGGCGTGTCTACGTTTACAAGAAGTTCAAGAGACTGTTCAAGCGTCAGATATTTAGGAAGCGCAGGTTTTGGACTCGGAAGTTCAAGTTTTATCATAGGACTTACTTCAAACATATTTTTGTTATTTGTAAGAAATTTGTAAAATTGCCTTAAAGTAACGGCTTTTCGATATCTGGCTTTTTGATTGTTGTTTTTCTTTGTCTGCATAAATATCAGAAACTCTTGAGCAATCCGAAGATCAACTGATTTAATATCGTCGTCGGTTATGTCGGAAATATCTATTTCAGAAAATTCATTTTCTTTTGCGCGGTTTTTACTTATTTTATAAAATCTGAAAAATGATTTTAAATCGTTATAATAATTTTTTACCGTAAGTTCCGAGCGACCTTTGACGATTTGCTCGTAATAAATGAAATCTTTGATAGACTGCGGCGCTGAGTTGTAAAAGTTATTTCTTGACATTTCTTTGATTACCCTCCTCTTGATTGCGTAAAATTTCTATTTTACGCAATAAGCTATATTTCCCCCAAAGTAAAAATTAAATAAAAATTATTAACAGATATAGAAATTATAAACAAAAATAACTATCATAATACAAGAATTATACGCAATTGCATATATTTTCCCCTGCTGAGGTTATTATAGCATTTTGCGGGAAATTAGTCAATATCAAAATAAAAAACGGATTACATCATAGTTTTCACCAAGTTCGTAAATGTTGCATAAAAATCGAGAACCACTCTCGTAATCAAGGATTTTTCTGAAAGTCTCATAATCATCATATGCCTCAAAAACATACATTTCAAGGTCATTTTTTGGATTATTATAAAAATCATCTACTTCATAAAAAGCTCTGTAAATCATTTTAAATATCTCTTGACTTTATTTAAATTTTATGATATAATTCAAAGCATTAGGCAGTGAGAGTTACCTCACGCTTTGAATTGTTTTGTGCATATAGCCGTTCGATTGGTGCTCGGAGCGGCTATTTTTCTAAACTCAGACTTTTTGTCTGATTTTCTTTAAGGAGTAGTTATTTTGAATATCAAAGAATTGAGAAAATATTGGGAAACTGAAGAAAACAATGCTAAAATTAAAGGCTGGAATTTTGAGCGAAGATAATGACTTTGAACTCGTCAAAAGTCTGCTTCCAAATGCGAATAAAAGGTTCATCGGACATAATCTTGAAAAACAGTATGAACTATTCCGTAAAGTTGGTTTTGAAATTTTAGAACAAAATGAAGCCTATCGTCCTATAAATTTCTATGATACCGGCGCGCTTGTTTGGTTTGCTAAAGTTATAGAATGAGAATTTGTGGATTTCAGTGTCGAAAAATGCTTTGATAACTTACTTTCTGCTGAACGAGAGATAATGCGAAATGGAGCAATAAGCGGCAGAATTCATCGGTTTTATTTCGTGGCAAAAAAATAAATTCCAATTTATAATATCCGTTGTGCTGATTTTTTTCAGCTCTTCTTCCCTTTCAAATGTAATTGATATTTCAGTTTGAAATTATTTGATGAATTATTTCACAAAAAATGCATAATTATATAAAATCAACAAATATTTTTAAAAAATAAGACGTAATTGTCATATTTGTGTAAAAAAACAGTTGAAATTTTTAGACAAATATGTTAATATATATGTGTAAGGGTAAATTATTCTCGCATTTGCGGAATTATTTTTTTGAAAGGATTGTTTTTTATGGTCAAAAATGTTAAGAAAACTGATGAGAAAAAAATCGCTGCGGAAGTAAAATCTACGGCAGCTGCAAAAAAGGCTGCCGCTAAAAAGCCTGCTGCAAAAACTGCTGCAAAGACCGCTTCTTCGGCAAAAAAGACCCCTGCGAAAAAAGCTCCCGCTAAAAAAGCCGTTACTGTTGAAACTGTCTGCAAAAAACTTGAAAAGAAAATTTCCTCGCAAAAGGCTGCCGCAATTAAAGGCAAGATTGCCGCTGATATTGAGGTATGGGGTTTTGAGGACGGCTCAAACGGAAAAATGTATATCGAAGTAAACAACGGCGCTGTTACTGTTATGCCCTACACCTATGATGAAAAAGATTTCAGAGTTTCTTTAAGCTATGCGCTCGCTTCTGCTTTTGTTGAGGGTAAGCTCTCCCTTGGCGACCTGATTAACGAAAAGGATTTTTATGCAGAAGGCAATATTGCTGCCGCTGTAAAACTTGCGGCTATTTTCTGATAATTTCTGATTTTTGGAGGAATTACCAATGGTTCATGTAAGAGAAGATAAGTGCATCGGCTGCAACGCCTGTATCAGATGCTGCCCTATCCCTAACGCAAACACTTATGACGGACAAGTTGTCAAGATAAACAACGACGAATGTATTCGCTGCGGAGAATGCGTAAAGCATTGTCCGCACGGTGCGCGCTATTATGATGACGACATTGATAAGGTAATGGAACTTATTCATGCTCATCAGAAAGTGTCGTTTGTTGTTGCTCCTGCGATAAAGGCTTCTATGGACGGCACTTGGCGTCATGTTTTACAGTGGTTTAAGGACCAAGGCGTTCACGAAATCTATGACGGAGCTTTCGGTGCGGATATTTGTACATATATGCACATCAAATATTTAAATCAGCACAAAGGTGAAAAAATTATTTCACAGCCTTGTGCGGCAATCGTAAATTATGCCGAGCTTCACAAGCCCGAACTTATTTCGCGCCTCTCCCCTGTTCAGTCGCCTCTTATGTGCGCGGCAATTTACGCTAAAAAATACCTTAACAACAACGATATACTTGTGGGAATTACGCCGTGTATTGCTAAGACTGTCGAGTTTCAGAATACGGGAGTGGTTTCGTATAACGTTACGTTTAAAAGCATTATCCGCTATCTAAAAGACCACAGCATTTCCCTTCCCAACGGTCACAGCCCGTTTGAGTTTTCTGCCGCACGCGGTTTTGATGGCGCATTTTATCCCATTCCGGGCGGTCTTAAAGATTGTCTGCACGCATACGACCCCGACCTTTTGGTTTCAACATCAGAAGGCGTGCAAAAAGTGTATGACGACCTTGATAACTACATAGAGACCGACAAGAATTATCTTCCCACGGTATATGACGTTCTGAGCTGCGAGTTTGGCTGCAACACGGGCGTTGGCGCGAGAGATTCCATAAACAACTTTAACGCGTATGATATTATGTCGAACGCGAGAACGTGGAGCAAGAAGAAAAATGTTTCAGAGCGTTTCCACAGAAAGATTTTTAAACAGTTAAGGCTTGAGGATTTTATCAGAACATATAAAAACAGGTGCGTTTCCCAAAGACCAACGGACGAGCAGCTTGACGAGATTTACAAATCTATGGGCAAGTTTACCGAAGCAGACAGGAATATCAACTGTCATGCTTGCGGATTTAAATCCTGCCATGATATGGCTACAACAATTTACTATGGAAACAACCGTCCGAACAACTGTATGGTTTATGAAAAGAACCAGATGAGGCTTCTTGCAAGTAAGATTGAAAAGCAGAACGAAGATCTCGGAAAAGCCGTACTTGAGATACATAACGCAATGGACGCGCTCAATAAGAAAATCGCGCCTATCTCCGAACAGGCGGCTGATAACTCTGTAAAGAATGCGGGTATTAAGAACGATATGAGTACTCTCGGTAATGATATTACGGGTATTCAAAATCGAGCGAATGACATTGCCGAGTTTGTTTCAAAAATCAGCGTCAGCATAGGCGAGTATGAGAGGATTTTGTCAAAAATCAAGAGCATTTCCGAGCAGACAAACATTCTTGCGATAAACGCTTCAATCGAGGCTGCGAGAGCGGGACAGTTCGGAAAGGGATTTGCGGTCGTTGCGGGAGAGATAAGAACACTTTCGGTTCGTTCCGCCGACACGCTTAATGCAGCGAAGCAGCATACAAGCGAAATTCTCAGCAATATTGACGGAATTAAGGACGCAACGTCATTTATCGTAAGCGATGTTGATAAAACAAAGCAGAACGTTGACAATACGGATACTGCCGTTGACGATCTCAACAACAGTCTGAGTTTTATCAGCAACAGCGTTTCTGAGATCACCGAGATAATAAAGGCTGTAACACAGCTTGCTTCGGGACTTCAGATGCAATAATTAAACGCCGCGGCTTTCTTGAAAAAGAAAGCCGATAGGTTTTGGAGAGAAATATGAAAAAATCGGTTTTTTTAGCAGTCATCGCGGTGGCATTATTGGCGGGGTGTGCGCCGAGGGAGAACGACGGTTCTTCAAGCTCGGCTGAAAGTTCGCAAAGCAGCACGGCGGTTTCGAGCAGCACGCAAAGTGTTTCAGGCAGCTCAATCGCTTCGCAAAGCTCGTCTAGTTCTCAAAGCAGTTTGAGCAGCTCCAAAGCTTCGGAAAGTTCAAGCGCTGTTCAGAGCTCTGAAAGTACGCAGAGTTCATCAACTCAGTCATCAACTCCGTCTAGCAGTTCAACTCAATCATCTTCGCAGTCAACTCCCGTACAATCTTCATCTTCAACCCCAACTCAGTCAAGCAGTCAAAAGCCCGTTCAGAGTTCGTCGAGCAAACCAGCGGAAAGCAAGCCTGCTCAATCGTCTAGCAAGCCTGCTCAGAGTTCGTCAACGCCCACGCAGAGCAAACTAACACCTACTGATACAACAGGCATGGAACTTGATGAAAATGGTTTCCCCACAAATCCTCAAAGGAATGATAGATTTGTAGATAAAAACGGTCAGGAATGGGAGTGGAATGCGCGAGGATATTGGGATAAAACCAGCGGTCCTGGCAGTCAACTCCCCGGCCCTACAGCAGATCCTAATGATCCCACATATTGGGGACAATCGCCTAATGCACACTAATTCATAATAGTTATATTTTACCCTCGGCTTTTGTGCCGAGGGTTATCTGTTTTATGAAAGGAGATTTTCATTATGCAAATAAAAAATTTCATTTACGCTCTCTTTCTTGAAACAAGTCCAACTGCGAAAAATCCCGCGAACATTGCTATATTAACGCACACGATTGACGCGCCGCAGGGCGTGTCGAGAGCGTAAGAAATAATCATTCCTATGATAAACGAAACGACTGAGACGACAGCCGAGCTTATTGTTACCGAAAGGAAACTTTTAAAAACTCTCATTGAGCTGAGCGCAGGGAAAATAATAAGACTCGAAATAAGCATACTTCCCATAAGCCTCATTCCTATAACTATAGTTATCGCCGTAAGAAGCGCTATCATCATATTGTAGACATTTACCGCGCCGCCTGTCGCTTTTGCAAAACTTTCATCAAAGGTTATCGCAAATATTTTTGTGTAGAAAAATACAAACATAAATAATACAATAAGCGCAAGTATTACGCTTATCACAACATCGCTTTTGCTGACGGAAATTATACTGCCGAAAAGATAGCTGTTGATGTCTACATTTACGCCGCTTGAAAGCGAGACCGCCATAACGCCTATTCCGAGAGCGCCCGTTGAAATAAGAGCAATGGCCGCGTCGCCCTTGATTTTTCCGTTTGACGTCAATCTCAGCAGTAAAAACGCCGCCGCGATGACAACGGGAATTGCAACAGCCATTGGCGCTAAATTCATAACAGTTGCAATAGCCAGCGCTCCGAAACCAACATGCGAAAGCCCGTCGCCGATCATTGAAAACCGCTTCAGAACAAGGCTTACTCCGAGCAATGCCGCGCAGAGCGAAACCAATATCCCTACAATAAGCGCTCTCACAAGAACAGGTACGCTGAATATCTCCGCAAATATTTCAAACATCTTTACCACCGCCTTTTGCGAGATTTGCGAAATCGCTTTTCTTAAACTCGTCTATTCCCCCGAAAAACCAACCTTCTTCACGCATACAAAGCACACGGTTTGCATATTTGAGCGCGGCGGAAATATCGTGAGTTACCATGATAACGGTAATTCCTTCTTTGTTTATTTTGGAAATAAGCTCGTAAAACTCGGCAGTTATAATCGGGTCAAGTCCCGTAACAGGCTCGTCAAGAAGCAAAAGTTTTTTTGTCGCACAAAGCGCCCTTGCAAGCAGTACGCGCTGTTGCTGACCGCCCGAAAGATCGCGGTAACTGCGGTTTTTCAGGTCTGTAATTCCGAGACGCTCAATGTTGTCCAAGGCAATTTTTTTCTCTCTTGAAGAATAGAACGGACGAATCCCCCTTGAATTAAGACAGCCCGATATTACGACCTCGTAAACGCTCGCGGGAAAACTTTTCTGTGCGCTTGTCTGCTGAGGAAGATAGCCTATTTCGTTTTTTCTAAGTCCCTCGCCGAATTCTATCGTGCCGCTTTCGGGTTTTTTAAGCGACAAAAGTCCCTTTACGAGCGTGCTTTTTCCCGAACCGTTTTCTCCGACAATACACAAATAATCTCCGCTTTCAACTTTGAAACTGAGATCTTTTATTACCATAATATTTTCATATGATAAAGTAAGGTCATCTACTTTAATTAGTGCCATAAAAACTCGTCTTTCTTTAAATGATTTAATTTTCCAAAATCCTTTTCAGCATATCATAATTTCGCTCCATAAGCGTCAGATAGCTCTCGCCTGCCGAAAAGTCGTCTGCGGAAATGTTGTGGCAGCTATGAAATTCTTCAACGGGAAGTTTGTGTTCATTTGCAAGCGTTTCAGCAAGTTTGTGATTTGAAAGTTCAATGCAGAAAACAGCTTTTACTGTATCGTTTTCGGTTAATTTTTCATTAAGAAACGCTATAGTCTGCGCGGAAGGCTCAGTTTCCGAGTTGCACCCCGGAAATGCCGCATAATATTTCAAACCGTATTCTTTAAAGAAATATAACAGCGGAAATCTGTCGCCGAATACAAAATATCTGTCCTCTTCGGAAAAAAGTTCTTCAAATCTGCTGTCGAGCGAATTAATTTGTGCAATATAATTTTCGGCGTTTTCTTCAAATACTTCCTTTTTTTCAGGAAACAGCATTATTGCTTTTTTCATAATGCCTGAAACAATTTTTACTGCATTTTTCGGAGACGTCCAGATATGCTCGTCATATTCATCTGTTTCATCAGTGTGAGAATTTTCCTCGCCGTTTATTATCTCTTCTTCTTTGATCGCTTCAACTTCGTCTATCATTTTCAGCGTATTAGTTTCGTCAGTTCCGCTCAGAATATTTTCTACCCATTCGTCCGATTCACCGCCATTATATATAAACAAATCACAATTGTTTATCTTTACAATATCCTTTGCCGAGGGATCGTAGCTGTGGCTTTCTGTTCCGGGCTTCAGAAGCAGAGTAACCTCTGCGGTATCGCCAAAAATCTGACGCGCGAAATCGTATGCGGGAAAAATCGTTGTGACTATCTGCAATTTACCGCTGTCGCTGTCCTTACAGCCGCAAAAAGAACCCGAAATTAAAACGACGGATAAAATTGCAGAAAAAAATCTTTTAAACATTTTCTTCTCCCTTCGCACATACGCTGCACAATCCGTAAAACACGGTTTTACCTATATCAACATAAAAATTATGTTTTGCTTTGATATGCTCTTGAATTTCAGAAATAAAATCACAATCAAGATGAATCAGCTTTCCGCATTTTTCGCACCTTAAATGAAAATGCGACGCGCATTCTTCCGAGTCCGAAAGCTGATAGCACGAGGAATTTCCGTCAGTAAAACGCTTTAAAACGCCGCTTTCCGTAAGTTTTGAGAGCGTTCTGTAAACGGTCGCTTCGCCGGAGGTGATTTCTCCGCTTTTAATAATATCCTTTGCAGAAAAGCATTTTCCACGGCGTTTTGAAAAAAATTCAACGATTTCATCACGTTGTTTTGTGTTGTAATTATTTCTGTCCATTTTGAGGTTCACCTGCTTTAAATGAAATTGAAAATGATTTTCACTATCAATTTCAAATTATAACATATTTTTTTATAAATTTCAATAGTTTTACTTGATTTTTTTAAAAAAAAGTAGTATAATTAAATAGTAAATTTTGGGCGAATTGCCCTGTAAAAAATTGGAGGAATTTATTATGGCAGAAATACTCGTTGAAACATCGGCAAGACACGTTCACGTTACAAAGGAAACGCTTGAGATCCTTTTCGGCAAGGGCGCTGAGCTTACAAAGAAAAAGGATCTGTCACAGCCCGGACAGTTTGCAAGCGAGCAGAGAGTTACGGTCGTAGGTCCTAAAAAGGAGCTTGCAAACGTTTCTATTCTCGGTCCGTGCCGTTCTGCAGACCAGGTTGAGCTTTCGGCAACTGACGCGCGTTCTATCGGCGTAGATATTGCTATCCGTGAGAGCGGCGATATTGCAGGAACGCCCGGCTGCACGCTTAAAGGTCCTGCGGGCGAAGTTACTATAAAAGAGGGCGTTATTGTTGCGAAGCGCCATATCCACCTTACTCCCGAAACAGCTGAAAAGTTAGGCGTTCAGAACAAGGACATTGTATGGGTTAAGTGTAAAACAAACGGCAGAGAAGCAATTCTCGGCGATGTTGTCGTAAGAGTAAGCGACAAGTTTGCTGACGCTATGCACATTGACACAGACGAAAGCAACGCTATTTCCGCAACTCCAAATCTTATGGGAGAAATAATCAAGAGCCTTTGATTTAATGCATAAAAGGCTTGTTAGGTTTATAATGTATTAACCCTCGGTGAAAAGCCGAGGGTTTTATTTATCACAATTGCTGACGCACAAGATATTAAACAGATTGCCGAAAAACTGTTGCAAAAAAACGGCTTGGAAAATCCAAGCCGTTTTCGGTATCAAGCGTTAAATTAAAGCTCAGCGAAGTACTTGATAGTTCTTACCATCTGAGATGTGTACGAGTTTTCGTTGTCATACCAAGAAACTACCTGTACCTGATAAAGATCGTCGCCAACCTTTGAAACCATTGTCTGTGTAGCGTCAAACAGAGAGCCAAACTTCATTCCGATAACGTCAGAAGAAACGATCTGATCCTCGTTATAGCCGAAAGACTCGGAAGCAGCAGCCTTCATAGCAGCATTGATAGCTTCCTTAGTAACGTCAGCCTTCTTAACAACAGCCGTAAGGATAGTTGTAGAACCTGTGGGAACAGGAACACGCTGTGCAGAACCGATAAGTTTTCCGTTAAGCTCAGGGATAACAAGACCGATTGCCTTTGCAGCGCCCGTAGAGTTCGGAACGATATTTGCTGCGCCCGCTCTTGCTCTTCTGAGGTCGCCCTTTCTGTGAGGACCGTCAAGTATCATCTGGTCGCCCGTATAAGCGTGGATAGTGCTCATAATGCCGCTCTGGATAGGAGCATAATCGTTAAGAGCCTTTGCCATGGGAGCAAGACAGTTTGTCGTACAAGAAGCAGCAGAAATTATCTGATCGTCCTTTGAAAGCGTCTTTTCGTTTACGGAATAAACGATAGTTTTAAGGTCATTGCCCGCAGGAGCGGAAATAACAACTTTCTTTGCACCTGCATTGATATGAGCCATAGACTTGTCCTTAGAGCAGTAGAAACCTGTACATTCGAGAACAACGTCAACGCCTATCTCACCCCAAGGAAGATCTTTAGCGTCTTTTTCAGCGTAGATCTTGAGTGTCTTTCCGTCAACTGTGATTGTGTTAGCCTCATCATCAGCGGAAACTGTGTGGAGGTTCTCGCCGATAACGCCGCAATAACCCTTCTGCGCGGTATCATACTTTAAAAGATTTGCGAGCATTGAAGGCTTTGTGAGGTCGTTTATAGCGACAACATCATAGCCCTCTGCGCCGAACATCTGTCTGAAAGCAAGACGTCCGATACGACCGAAACCATTGATTGCAACTTTAACTGCCATTGGAATAATCCTCCTGAAAAATAAAATTTGATATTTACTATCAACTAATATTATACTAAATTTCCAAAAAATTATCAAGTAAATTCGGAAAATTTATCTAACGATAAAAGTAAACATTTTCCACGCACTTTTGTATATTTTGCACAAACGGCGCTTTCAAACGGGTTTTGTTTTGTTATAGCGTTAATGATAAAATTTTTTTTCAGCTTTACAGCGCCTTTTATAACAAAACCCTCGGCACAAAAGCCGAGGGCTTAACATAACTATTAAATTTAGTGAGCATTAGGTGATTGTCCCCAAAGTGAAGGATCATTAGGATCCCCTGTAGGACCGGGGAGTTGGCCGCCGGAGCCGGGAGTTACTTCCTCCCAACCTACTCTCGGATTATATGCCCACTGTCTGTGATCCTTGTCTACAAAAAGTGTGCCTCTCTTCAAGTTTTCTGTCGGGAAACCATTCTCATCTAAAATCATACCTGTTGTATCTGTGGGTGTTAAATTAGATGTGTTACCTGCCTGTTCTCCGCCCGGAGCAGGATTTACACCCGGTATATTTGCATTTCCACCGTTAGACGATTGAGCAGGCTTGCTTTCCGTCTGTTTGCTCGACGAACTTGCGGGCTTTTGACTGCTTGACTGGGTTGGGGTTGAAGATGAAGATTGTACGGGAGTTGACTGTAAAGATGATTGTACGGGGGTTGACTGTTCGGGCTTATTTGACGAATTTTCAATACTTGAACTGCTTAATTCGCCGGAAGATGCAGAATCCGGCTTAAAATTATTATTATCACTACTAATATAACTACTATTATTATAAGAGGAACTTGAACTAAAATCATTGGTTAAATTTGAGTTTGAATTTTCACTGTTTTTTGATGTAAAAGTGCTGTTTTCAACCGAATTTTGAGTTTGCGAACTGCTACTTGAAAAATTCGCCTCATTTTCCCTCGGCGCACACCCCGCCAAAATTATCACCGCTATGACTGCTGAAAAAATTGATTTTTTCATAGTTCCTCCTTATTGTTGTCAAAAAATTTCATAAACCACAAATCTTGAATATTATTCACTTTAAATTCTTTCCCGTTCAAATATTCAAGAATACCCGCGCTTGTCGTAAACTTAAATGTCAGTTTATATGAACACAGCGCCTGTGTTTTTGCCTTAAACATTTTATTTCGCGCGTTGTCGCCGTATTTCCCGTCTCCAAGCAGAGGACAGCCGATATGCGCAAAATGCGCGCGTATCTGGTGCGTTCTGCCCGTAAGCAAATCGACCTCAACGAGCGAAAGCTCTCCCCTACTCTTTAATACGCGGTATTTTGTCTTTATCGTGAGAAAATCCTGCTTTGGGCTGTCGGAAATAACAACGCGGTTTTCCTCGGAAAGTTTTTTCAGATAAGCCGTAAGCTCCGCTTCGCTCGGCTCGGGCTTTCCGAAAACCGCGCATAAATAAAGCTTTTCCACTTCCCTGTCGCGGAGCTTTTGATTTAATACGCGCAAAGCCTCGGCATTTTTTGCCGCAATGACTATTCCGCTTGTGTTTCTGTCAATTCGGTTTACAAGCGCAGGAACAAAGCTCTGTTCGCTTTCAGGATCATACTCGCCTTTTTCTTCAAGATAACAGAGTATGCGGTCAATAAGCGTGTCCTGCGAATTTTCATTGTCCTCGTGAACGACCAACCCGCACGGCTTGTTGCAAAGCAGGATATTCTCATCCTCGTAAATCACGTTTATTTCGGAGGAAGCGCTTTTTTCGGTATGCTGTTTTTTTGACAACAACTCTTCGCTCAGATAAAATCTGAACACATCGCCCTCTTTAAGTATCGTATTAGGCTCGGCTTTCGCGCCGTTCAGTTTTATCCGCTTTTTTCTCATCAGTTTGCAGACAAGCGCGGATTTCAAATTCGGGTAGGCTTTCGACAAAAACCTGTCAGCGCGCTGTCCTGCGTCATTTTTTTGAACAGTTATCTCAGTCATAATAGCTCCTGTTCAGCGTTACTGCTTGATCTCGTTTTCGGGGTCGCTCTTTTCTTTCGCTTTCTTTTTCGGGCAGATCTTCCTTATGTAGACAGCGTACAGCGAAAGTGATATTATTCCCGCTGTTGTCCAACCAACAGGCCACGAGAGCCATATTCCCGTTGCTCCGAAATGCGGTTTCAATATAAACGCGAACGCCACTCTTAAAATCAGATCGCTGAATGTTGTCACCATAAATGCAACAACTCTCCTGCCGCCGCGCAATATAGCGTCCGCTGCAAGTTTCAGCCCGACCGCCGCATAAAACGGTGAAACCACAGTAAGGAAATGAACTCCCGCCTCCGCCGCCGCAGCGGTATTTGCATTTGTTTTATCCATAAACAAATAGATCAGATTTTCCGCGAAAATATGGTAGAGTATTGAAAAAGCTGCTGATATGACCAACGTTATCAGACTTCCAACGTAAAATCCCTTTTTTACACGGGGATATTCTTTAGCGCCGATGTTCTGCGCTGAAAAACTTGAAATCGAGTTCCCGACTGTAGAACAGCAGGTCACAGCAAATGTATTCAGCTTTATCGCCGAAGCATATCCTGCAACAACGTCCGTTCCGCAGCTGTTGACAAGACTTTGAATAAACAGCTGTCCAACCGATACAAAGCTCTGCTGGAAAATACTGGGGATAGAAAGCGACGCAATTTTACCAAGGGTTTTCCATTCAAACAGCTTGTATTTTTCGCTCTTGATTTCGCCTACTCTATGGAGCAGAACGATAAACGCAAGTACCGAGCAGATACCTTGACATATAAAAGTTGCCCATGCCGCGCCCGCAACTCCCATTCTGAAAACTGCGACAAACAGCAGATCCATAGCGATATTTCCGAGCGACGAACCGATAAGAAAATACAGCGGTGTTTTGCTGTCGCCGAGAGCCGTAAAAATTCCCGTACAGATATTGTACACGAACAGAAAAACCAGTCCGAGAACGTAAATATTAAGATAAGTTTTGGAGTCGGAGAAGATCAGATTATCCGTTCCAAGTAAATTTAAAAACAGTCCGCTTGTGAAAATACCGACAACAGTAAGCATCAAAGCAAGGGAAAATGTAGAAATTATCGACGTATAAACCGCCGTTTTCATTCCCTTGTAATCCTTTGCGCCAAAAAGCGTCGAGATGACTACCGAACAGCCTATGTTCATTCCCGTGCCAATTGACAAGAAAATCATCGTGATAGGATAAGATGCACCTATCGCGGCAAGAGCGTCGTTGTTTATAAATCTTCCCGCGATTATGCTGTCGGAGATGTTGTACATCTGCTGGAAAACAACGCTTATCAGCAGAGGTATCGAAAATTGTATCAATATGGGCGTAACCGCGCCGCGGGTCATATCCTTAACCATTGTTCTTAACTTTCATTGTTATTTCTTTAATTTTGCTTCTGCTTTCAAGCGAAGATCGCGTTCAAGAATTGTCTTTCTAAGTCTTATGTTCTTGGGCGTTACTTCTACAAGCTCGTCGTCCTGAATAAATTCAAGGCTTTCTTCAAGGCTCATCTGCTTGCACGGGATAAGGTGGAGCGCGTCGTCAGAACCCGAAGCGCGCGTATTTGTAAGGTGCTTTTTCTTGCAGACGTTTACTACGATATCCCCTGCCTTCGGTGAAACGCCGACTATCATTCCCTCGTAGACCTCAACACCCGCATCAATGAACAATGTTCCGCGTTCCTGAGCGTTGAAAAGCCCGTAAGTGACTGCCGTTCCTGTTTCCCAAGCGACAAGAGAACCTACCGTTCTTCTTGCTATATCGCCATAATAAGGCTTATAGCTGTCAAAGATCGTGTTCATTACTCCCTCGCCTTTTGTATCGGTAAGAAATTCGCTTCTGTATCCGAAAAGTCCTCTTGACGGCACAAGATATTCGAGCCTTGTGCGGTTTCCGACGGGGTGCATTTCGACCATTTCGCCCTTTCGCTGTCCCATTTTCTCCATTACAGAGCCTACAGCCGTTTCGGGAACATCAATTATTACCCGCTCTACCGGCTCGCACTTTACTCCGTCAATTTCCTTGTACAAAACGCGCGGAGTGCTTACGGAAAGCTCATAGCCTTCCCTGCGCATGGTTTCAATAAGTATCGAAAGGTGCATTTCGCCGCGCCCCGCAACGTTCATAGCGTCCGCTGTGTCACTGTCCGAAACCCGCAATGAAACATCTTTAAGGGTTTCGCGCATAAGTCTTTCTCTTATCTGGCGCGAAGTGACAAATTTTCCTTCTCTTCCCGCAAACGGAGAGGTATTGACAGAAAATGTCATTTCAACTGTAGGCTCGCTGATTTTAACAAACGGAAGCGGTTCAGGATTGTTGACAGAGCATATCGTCTGCCCTATCGTAACTCCCTCAATTCCCGAAAATGCAATTATATCACCTACTGAGGCACTCTCCACAGGCACTTTGTTTAATCCCTCAAACTGATTGAGCGAAACAATTTTTGCCTTAAAGGGAGCTGTTCTGTTGTGATAATCACAAACAGTGACCTCCTGATTTTGCTTTATAACGCCGCGCTCTACCCTGCCTATAGCAATTCTTCCCACATAATCATTGTAGTCAATCGACGAAACAAGAACCTGAAGATCGCCGTTTTCGTCGCCCTCAGGTGCGGGAATATGCTCGATTATTTTTTCAAAAAGCGGCTTGAAATCCGTTCCCATTTCATCGGGATTATATGACGAACAGCCGAGCCTTCCCGAACAGAAAACTACAGGACTGTCGAGTTGTTCTTCCGTAGCGTCAAGGTCGAGCAAAAGCTCTAAAACCTCGTCTACTACCTCGTGGTTTCTTGCATCGGGACGGTCGGTCTTGTTTACGACTACAATTATCTTGTGTCCGAGTTCAAGCGCCTTTTGCAAAACAAAACGCGTCTGGGGCATAGTTCCCTCGAAGCTGTCCACAAGTAGCAGAACGCCGTTTACCATTTTCAGGATACGCTCGACCTCTCCCGAAAAATCCGCGTGTCCGGGAGTATCTACAATATTGATCTTTACGCCGTTATACATACAGGATGTATTTTTCGCAAGGATTGTAATTCCGCGCTCGCGCTCGATATCGTTGTTGTCCATAACGCGGTCTTGGACAGCCTGATTTTCACGGAACGCCCCGCCCTGCTTTAACATTTCGTCAACGAGCGTCGTCTTTCCATGGTCAACGTGCGCTATTATAGCAATGTTTCTTAGATCTTCTCTTACCAAAATTTTTCACTTTCCTTTATGAATATTTTAACAAAAAATATTATACAACAAAATATTTAATTCTACAAGATAAAAAAACAAAAACCGTGTTTTTACTTATTTTAATCAAACAACGGCTTTGATTTTTATGCAATTTGACAACAACTATGCCGCGCCTTTTTCCGTTTCGATCCTTAATTCCGTACCATTGCTTACTATGACAATATTACCGTCACGCGAGGTCGTATAAAACTCATCGCAGCCGACTTCTTCAAGACGGTCGAAAACTTCGCTTCGCGGATGTCCGTAATAATTTATCTCCGCAACTTCAAAAACGGCAATATCGGGCGTTACTGCCTCCAAAAATTCGACAGAACTCGATCCTGCGCTTCCGTGGTGTCCTACTTTAAGCACGTCAACGTCAATATCCGCTCCGCTTTCAATAAGATCCTTTTCGCTTATGTTTGTCAAATCTCCCGTGAATAAAAACGAGTTTTCACCGTCGACAAATTTAGCCGCTATTGAAAAATCATTAAGGTCGTCATAATAATCTTCAAGCGGCGAAAGTATTTCTATATATGTATCTTCGTCGATTAAATACCTTTCACCGACAACTGCATATTGAACGTCAATATTTTTCATATCTATCTCAGCCATCATTTTCAGATAGCTGACCGTTTCCGGTACCATATCTTCGGGAATTTTCGGCATAATTATCTTTTTAACGTTATAATCCATAATTATTTTATACATTCCGCCGATATGGTCGCCGTGCGGGTGTGAACAGATAACAAGGTCTATTTTATCAATATCTTGAAAATTAAGATAACCTAAAATATTTCCTATGTCGTCGCCTGTGCCGCTGTCGATAAGTACCGTGTAATTTTTTGTTACGATAAGCTCACAGTCCGCCTGTCCGACATCTATAAAATGCACGACCGCTTCATTGCCTTTCGGTTTTACAAGCGGCTTTACCCCTCCGCCGAAAAAAATTATAACGTTATTTGACGAAGGTATCCAGTCGATTTTTAAAAACTTGTCGTTTACAAAGAAAAACAGTGCCGCTACTGTAATAATTAGCAGCACCGCCGAAACGATCTTTTTATATATTTGCCTGACGCTTGGCTTTCGTTTTTTTCTCATTGTTTTTCCTTTCGGAAGTTTTTCTATCGGGCGCTATCAGACATTCGCTGCCTGTGCCAATCAAATCGCGGCGCTTTGCGATTGTAAGCGCTTTTTCCACAAGCGCGCGGTTTTTCGGCATAAAATATTGCAGCAAAGCGCGCTGCATTGCTTTTTCTTCGGCAGTTCTCGGAACAAATACGGGTTCCATTGTATATGGGTTCAAGCCTGTATAAAACATTGCCGTGGAAATAGTGCCCGGAGTGGGATAAAAATCCTGTACCTGTTCGGGACGTATATTATGCTTTTTCTCAAACAGCGCAAGTTCTATCGCGTCATTAAGCGTACAGCCGGGGTGCGACGACATAAGATAAGGCACAAGATATTGTTCTTTTCCGCATTTTTTAGTTGACTTATAAAACTTCTTTTCAAACTCTTCGTATACCTCGATATGCGGCTTTCCCATCAGATCGAGAACTTTGTTCGAGGCGTGTTCGGGCGCGACTTTAAGCTGACCGCTGACGTGATATTCGACAAGCTCGTCGAGAAAATTTGTATTTTTGTCCAAAAGCAGATAATCAAACCGAATTCCCGAACGGATAAAAACTTTCTTTACTTTTTTGATTGAGCGAAGTTTTCGCAAAAGCGCAATATAGTCGCTGTGGTCGGCTCTTATGTTTTTGCACGGCGTCGGAGCTAAACACTTTCTGCCTTTGCAAAGCCCGTTTTCTGTCTGATTTTCACAGGACGGATGGCGGAAATTTGCGGTTGGTCCGCCGACGTCGTGAATATACCCCTTAAAATTCGGTTTTTCAGTCAGCATAACCGCTTCGTTTATAACCGACTCTTCGCTTCTTGTCTGAACTCTTCTTCCTTGATGAAGCGCGATAGAACAGAAATTGCAAAAGCCGAAACAGCCGCGGTTATGAGTTATCGAAAACTCTACTTCTTGTATAGCGGGAACTCCGCCGTCTTTTTCGTACATAGGGTGGTAAGTACGCATATACGGCAGTTCGTATGCATAATCAAATTCTTTTTGCGTTACAGAGCGCTGCGGCGGGTTCTGCACAAGCATCATATTGCCGTGGCGCTGGATAATTGTTCTTCCGTAAACCTCGTCCTGCTCGTCATACTGCTTTCTGCAAGCCTTTGCATAGGCTTTTTTGTTTGTGCTTACTATCTCAAAGCTGTCGCACTGAACAGCGCCAAGCGGCGTGTTTTCAGGTTTTGTGAGATAACAAATCCCTCTCAGGTCGTGCATATCCGAGAGCTTTTGTCCCTGCTTAAAGCGGTTGAGCATTTCCGAAAGCGTGACTTCTCCCATTCCGTACATAAGAAGCTCCGCGCCGCTGTCAACCAAAATCGACGGCATTACGCTGTCGCTCCAGTAGTCATAGTGTGCAAACCTCCTGAGCGACGCTTCAAGACCGCCTATTTCTATTTCCGTATCGGGAAACAGCCGCTTTAACGCCTTGCAGTATGTTATCACTGCCCTGTCGGGGCGCTTTCCGCCCTTTCCTCCGGGAGAATAAGCGTCGTCGTTTCGCTTTTTCAGCGCAACAGTGTAATTCGACACCATACTGTCAATGTTCCCGCCCGTCACCATAAAGCAGTATTTCGGCTTTCCGAGCTTTCTGAAATCATTGTCGCTTATGGGCTGGGCGATAATTCCAACCGTAAATCCCGCCGCTTCTATAATACGCGAGATTATTGCAATACCAAACGTCGGGTGGTCTATATAAGCGTCGCCCGTCACGCAGATAAAGTCAAGCTGTGATATTCCGCGTTCTTCAAGGTCTTTTTTGCATACAGGCAAAAACGGCATATTATCCTCTCAATTCACTTTCTATAAATTCAAACAGTTTCTTTCTTAAAACTTCACCGCGATTGTTTTTAAACCACTCGTATGACTGTTTTAAAACCTCTCCGAGCGGCTTTACATTCGGCATAAGCCTTGACATTTCCGAAACGTCAAGAGCGTATTCATAGTCGTAAAACGGGAAGTAACTTCTTTGACTGATATTTTCGCGGACAAACTCAAATTCGGGAGTTTTCCCCAAGACTTCATAACACCTACTCACCCATTCGAGAATATAGACAGAGCAGGGATTTCCGACGTTGAAAACTCGCCTTTTCGGTTTATTTTCAAGAATTATCTCAATAAATCGGCACATATCTTCAATGTCGAAAAATTGCAGTTTCATTTTCCCGATTTTTGGAACATAAAATTTGCGATTTTGCTCGGCACATTCAAAAACAAACGCCTCGCGGTATAAGTTGTTGTATTTTCCGTAAAGATACGGCGGGCGAAGTATGTAAGCGTCCGAAACACGTTCGCGCAGGCGTTTTTCAGCCGCGATTTTGTTCATGCCGTAATCGCCCCATATCAAATTCGCGCCTGTTTTCATTTCTTCGGAAAACGGTTGAGGTAAGGTTTCGGGATAAACCGCGCTTGAACTTATCATAATATAGCTTCCAAATTCGCCCAAACCGTCAAGCAAATCGTCAATATCCGCCGAATTATAAGCCGTTACGTCTATAACTGCGTCAAAAGAATATTTTTTCAGCGCATCTCCGAGCGCGTGCCTGTCGGCAACTATCGGAAAAACGCCTTTTGACTGACGACGAGTTCCGCGGTTTAAAACGTATACCTCGTTTTCTTTTGAAAAATATTCCGCTGTAAAGCGGCTTGCAAATACAGTTCCGCCTGTTACAAGAATTTTCATTCGTAAATCAGTCCCCGCAGATCTCTCTTGCTATCTTATTTGCTCTCTTGTAAATTTCATCAGCGTCAACAGTCAGAAACTTTCCGTCCTCGTACAGAATTTTCCCGTCAACAACGGTCATTTTTACATTTTGCTTAGAACCCGCGTAAACGAGATTTTTCGCAATGTTGTGAACAGGCTGCATATTCGGCTGCATAAGGTCTATAACTGCCAGATCCGCGCGCTTTCCTGCGGCAAGAATATCACAGTCATTAAGTCCCATAGCTTTCGCGCCGCCTTTTGTCGCCATTTCAAGCACCCCGAAAGCAGGACACGCCGCCGCGTTGTTTTCCTTTACTTTCTGCAATCCCGCGACAAGAAACATTTCCTTGAACATATCAAGGCAGTTGTTAGAAGCCGCGCCGTCTGTTCCTATTGCAAAATTCGTCATTCCGCGGCGTTTCATTTCGCAAATCGGCGCAATTCCGCTTGCTAATTTGAGATTTGACGCAGGATTTGTCACCATATAAAGCCCTTTGTCGCGGAAAATCTCCATATCGCGCTCGTCAAACCAAACGCAATGAAACCCGCCGCCGCCGTATTCAAACATTCCTAACTTGTCGAAAAGCTGAGTAG
The DNA here is from genome assembly GCA_947629335.1 of uncultured Clostridia bacterium. Taxonomy (GTDB): domain Bacteria; phylum Bacillota; class Clostridia; order Oscillospirales; family Ruminococcaceae; genus CAG-115. Next base: position 251,571 of record CANRDI010000001.1, read on the forward strand.
GGGTCATTTTGTGCCGCTCTATGCAGCCGTCAACCTCCGATTTCGTTTCGCTGTTGTGTGTAAACATCGGCGCTTTGTATTTCTGCGAAAGCCTTGCAAGACCCTCAAGCGTTTCAAGTTTAGTTGTATACTCCGCATGAAAACCGAGCTGATATGAAATAAGCGGGTCATAGTTATTATAGGTGTTGTATTCTTCCTCAATGCCCTCGACAGTGCCGCCAAAATCATTTATTGAGCCGCAAATTACCGTCCTGAAACCCATATCGGTATTCGCTTTTGCATAACTCGGCAGCTTGAAATACATATCAAAGCTCGAAGTTATGCCGCTTGTGAGGTATTCCATATTGCCGAGCTGTGTGAAAACGTAAATTGCTTCTTCAGTAAGTTTAGCTTCGTGCGGGAAAACCTGTTCGTACAGCCAATCGTTAAGCGGCAAATCGTCCGCAAACGAGCGCAGAAACGTCATAGCGGTGTGAGTATGCGCGTTTTTAAATCCGGGAATTATCAGATTTCCGCAAAGGTCAATTTCGCGGTCAAAATCGCCGTCCTGCTTTTCACTGCCGACATAGGAAATCAGCCCGCCGTCTGTGCAAAGTTCTCCGCTTATGATGTTTTCATTCTCCATTGTGAGAATTTTCGCGTTGTAAAAGCGCAGTTTCATAAAAACTCCCTTCAAAAATCAGCCAAAAAGTTTCTTTAGTGAACTTGTATACGGATAGCGGCAAATTCCCTTTTCCGTAACTATCGCCGTAATAAGCTCGGCGGGCGTAACATCAAACGCAGGATTAAAGCACTTTACTTCTGCTTCTGCAATGGGCTTCTCAAAGAATTTTGTCTTTATTTCATCGCCGCCTCGCTCTTCAATAACTATTTTTTCGCCGCTTTCGCAATTGAAATCAATCGTAGAACTTGGACAGAAAACGTAAAACGGGATATTGTGAAACTTCGCATTTATCGCAACAGAGCGCGTCCCTATCTTGTTTGCAGTATCTCCGTTTGCGGCTACTCTGTCGCAGCCAACAAAGCAGGCGTCTATTTTTCCCTGCGACATCAACAGCGACGCGGCGTTATCACATATCAGCGTAACGTCAATCCCCGCGTGATTAAGCTCAAAGCTCGTAAGCCTTGCACCCTGCAAAAGCGGACGAGTTTCGTCGCTGAAAACGTGAAAATTGTATCCCTTTTCTTTGCCCAGCAAAAGCGTTCCGAGACCCGTTCCGTATTCGGATGCAGCAAGTGCTCCCGCGTTACAGTGCGTCAAAATGCCGTCGCCGTCTTTCACGAGAGTAAGCCCGTATTCGGAAATTTTCCTGCACATTTGCTTGTCCTCGTCGTAGATTTTCGTACTCTCCTCATAAAGCAAAGCAAGCGCCAATTTTTTATCAGCGCCCTTTGCCGCCGAAAGCATACGTTCTACCGCATGAGCTAAATTCACCGCCGTTGGTCTTGACGATACAAGATAATTTCCGAGCTTGTTTAATTCGCCGTAAAAATTATCTTCGCTAAGTTTTTTCGCGCAGACGTACATTCCAAATCCCGCGGCAATTCCAATAGCGGGAGCTCCTCGCACGCGAAGCTCTTTAATTGCCTCAAAAACAGCTTCGGGAGTTTCCAACCTCAAAAACTTTATCTCGTTTGGAAGCAGCGTTTGGTCGATTATTTCGACCGCGTTTTTGTCATCAGAAAGTCTTACTGTAAAAATTTTGTCCATAAAAACACCGATATTTTTTACTTTCAAACGATTTTCAGTTGAAATAAACAAGCTCGCTGTCGGCCTTTTCTGTAGGGATAACAGATTTTGCAAGAATAACAGGACCTACTCCCCTGTAAACCTCTTGTTTTTCACCGACAATTTTACCTGTGACCTCAACCCAATCTCCGTCTTTAAGATTTTTTTCATCCGGAAATTTTACAAGTATACCTACGACCTGAATATCATCCGCACAGCAGGTCATTGCTCGCCTGGAAACGACAAAATATCCCTTTGGAACAGTTTTCGCTCTGAAAACCATTCCGCGAACTCTTACGTTTCTGTCTTTATAACGCTTGGCGTTGCTCATAATATCGACATACCAAAGCCCGAAATCGTCATGAACAATGTCTATAGGATCGGCGTTTACATCAAACGGCATTTCGTCGTCGCCTTGAAATCCCTGTTCAACTTCGCCGTTCATATACTCAAACATCATATCAATTCGCGGGTTGAGCGATTTGAGGATCCTGCGTATGCGCTTTTTATCCACTTTTCCCTGCTCACAGCGGTTGAATATAACAATGTCCGCGACTGCGATATTATCCGAAAGAAGCTGACGCATATTGTTCATATACACATCAAATTTCGTGTGGTCAACAAACATAAATATCTGATAGAATATCCAGTTTTTAGGAGCCTTCTGCGCCATATCTCTAAGACTCCACATTCCGTTGTATTCGAGCATTACGCGGCTTGGACGATGTTTTTCTATAAGCGCCGTAAGGTTTTCGGGATTAAAGTCTTCTTCGTCCTCAATAAATTCCACAACAGATTTGGACGATTTCAAAATTTTCTCATCATATTCGACCTCTCCCTCTTCACAGGCAATGACAAGCGTTCTTTCGCCCCTGCTGAACTCTTTGTCATTAAGGGTCTCAAGGATAAACGAGGTTTTTCCGCTTTCAAGAAAGCCGGTCATAAGATAAACGGGTAATTCCATTTTTTAACTCCGATCAGACGCCGAAAAGGGTCTTAATTTTTTCTTCTTCAAGTTTAGAGCCAATCACACACATTTTTCCGGTAACATCAGCAGAACCGTTTCTTATCTCATATTCTTCGGGAACAAAATCAAATTCGATCCAACCGTTCTTGCCCTCTACAATGCCCTTTGCTCTCAAAACAACTCCGTATTCTTCACTCGAAAGCTTTGAAAGCGCGTTTTCAAGTTCTTCCTTCGTAAACTTTTTCGCTGTTTCAATACCGATTGAAGTGAAAACTTCGTCAGCATGATGATGGTGGTGATGATGCTCGTGTTCATCGTGATGATGCCCGTGCTCATCATCGTGATGATGATGTTCGTGTTCTTCATCATGGTCATGGTGGTGATGTTCGTGGTTGTGACAGTGACACTCCTCGCCGTCCTCGTGGTGGTGATGTTCATCTTCTTCATCATGGTCATGGTGATGATGTTCATGGTCATGACATTCACATTCATCATCGTCATCATCATGATGATGCGCAAGCGTTTCTTTAAGCAAATCGTCCGCGAATTTATTTTCGTTTTCCATTGCCTGCAATATTTGCGCGCCGCTTATTTCATCCCAGTTAGTTGTAACGATAGTTGCATTTGCGTTCAGCTCTTTAATTAGCGAAATTGCCTCTGCAAGTTTTTCCTCTGAGAGTTTTTGAGTACGGCTTAAAACAATAGTTTTAGCGGTTTCTACCTGATTTTTATAGAACTCTCCGAAATTCTTCATATACATTTTTATTTTCGTCGCGTCTGCAACTGTCGTATAGCTGTTAAGAACAATATTATCATTCTTTATGTCCATAACTGCCTTTATCACATCTGATAGTTTTCCAACACCCGACGGCTCTATCAAAATTCTATCGGGAGAAAATTCTTCGAGAACCTTTTGCAGAGCCTTTCCGAAATCCCCGACCAGCGAACAGCAAATGCAGCCTTGGTTCATCTCTGTTATTTCAATTCCTGCGTCCTTCATAAATCCGCCGTCAATGCCTATTTCCCCGAACTCATTTTCGATAAGAACAAGTTTTTCGCCGCTGTAGCCTTCTTTCAGGAGCTTTTTGATAAGCGTTGTTTTGCCTGCTCCCAAAAATCCCGAAAAAACATCTATCTTTGTCATTTTAAACACCTCAGATACCTTTCTATATTTTTTGCAAATCAAATATTTGCATTCCACATTATATTGTACCACTTTTTTAAAATATAGTCAATATCTTTTATGTAAAAAATCGTCAGAAGAATTTCCATAAAAAATAAAATTGGTATTTAAGAAGAATTTCAACTATCCGACTGCGCCGCAAGTAGCAGCGGTACATAATTTTTTTGAAAAGGGATTTTGGATGGGTGCAGATGCAGCGTCCCCGCAATAAACCAAAACAGTTACAAAACCGAAGCCCCGTAAAAATACGGGGCTAAATATATCAAATTTACAAATCAGATATGCTCATTCACATAGTTTATCAGCATACCGATCTGAGGCTTTGAGAACTGCGCGTCAGCACCGACGCTTTCTCCTTTGATCCTCATTTGATCATTTATAAGTGACGAGAAGAGATAAACAGGTATCCTCTTCAAAACATCATCATCCTTTATCAGCTTCGTAAGATGATGTCCGTCCATTTTCGGCATCTCAATATCGCTTATCAAACATGAGATCTCGTCAAGGATATTACTTGATATATTTTTATGACCGCTTATATAATCCCACGCGTCCTTACCGTTGTCAAAAGAAACGACATTATTATATCCCGCATCATGAAGCGTATTAAGAATAAGAGTATTCAAGAACGGCGAATCTTCAGCAATCACTATATGCTTATCAGCCTTATCCTGAGAAACAGCCGTTGTTCCTGTCGTGTCAAGAACAGCCGATCTATTTATATCGGAAACAATCTTTTCAAAGTCAAGGATAAGAATAATTCTATCCGACAGCTTTGCAATTCCCGTCGCAATATTTGAAACACCGTCTCCTGAAATTCTCGGCGGCTTTTCAATATCTTCCCACGAAATGCGCTGGATACCTTTTACAGATGAAACGTGAAAACCGACGTCCATTTGATTAAAATTGCAGATAATAAGCAGATCGTGTCCTTCGTTTGAAGGTTCTTTATGAAGAACTTTATGTAGATCAATTACAGAAATTACCTTATCGCGCGGAGTAAAAACGCCCTCAAACTCTTCCGGAGATTCAGGGACAGGGATCATAGGCTGATAATTCATGATCTCACTTACTTTAGCGATATTGATGCCAAAGTTCTGCGCACCGACGGTAAACTCAAGAACTTCAAGCTCATTTGTACCGCTTTCAAGGAGAATATTATTTTCCATATTAAAAGCTCCTTATGAATTTTTTAATTAGTGCAATATAAATCCACTAATATCCAAGTTTATTATACAACAATTTTAATAAAAAATCAATATATTTCTTAAAAAAATTATATAATTTTAAAAACAACCAAAAAACTTCTTGACAAATAAAACAGAATATGGTATAATATAAAAAAATATAAGGAGGCGTATGTTATGGAAATGGATATTGCTGCTATGTCAATGAATTTGTCATACTCAAATGTTCAGAATTCTTTATCTGTCAGTATGCTGAAAAAGAGTATGGATGCTGTTGAAGAAACCATGGAAGGTTTTATTAAAATGATTGACAGTATGCCTTCTCCTGACGGCAGAGGAAATCTGCTTAATGTTCGCGTTTAATAGCTGTAAATAAAAGGCTCTCGAAAGAGGGCTTTTTATTTTTGTCCGAATTTGGTCAGAATATATGTTAAAAAGAAATCCCGCCATGCTTATAAAAGCACGGCGGAACACTTTTATATGGTATAAATCAATCAGGAATTCTTATTTTTCTTCTTTTTCAAAGAAGCTGCCGCAACAGTAGCTCCGAGAGCAACAGCCGCGCCAATTCCGAGACCCGCAGATGTATCTTCAACACCTGTATAAGGATTATCTCCAAGCGGAACCTCATCATCTTCAATCATTACAAAATCATTGACATGATTATTTGTTGTTGAAGTATCCTCTGTTGGAGTGTTATCATCAAAATCATCAAGCTCGATATCATCAAAGTCTATAGGCTTATCTTCTGCGGGCTGAGACGGTTCGGTAGGTTGAACAGGCTCTACAGGCTCAGTCGGTTCATCTTCCGGAACATTATTCTCAGTATCATTAGGAACTACCGTGTTGTCGGAAGAAGTTTCCTCAGAAGGCTCAACTTCAGGCTCGTCAACTTCAGGAACATCATCTTCGTTTTCATCAACTACATCATTATCAGTAAAATCATCATTACCGTCGTCAAATTCTTCTTCAACATCCGGAGTTACCGGCTCGATAACCTCGTCCTCCGGAGTATCATCCTGGGGTTCATCGGGAGTTTCGTCCTGAGGCTCGTCAGGAGTTTCATCCTGAGGTTCATCGGGAGTTTCGTCCTGAGGCTCGTCAGGCGTTTCATCCTGCGGCTCGTCAGGAGTTTCATCCTGAGGCTCGTCAGGCGTTTCATCCTGAGGTTCGTCGGGAGTTTCGTCCTGCGGCTCATCAGGTGTTTCTACCTGAGGCTCGTCAGGAGTTTCATCCTGAGGTTCGTCGGGTGTCTCATCCTGAGGTTCGTCAGGCGTTTCATCCTGAGGTTCGTCAGGCGTTTCATCCTGAGGTTCGTCAGGCGTTTCATCCTGAGGTTCATCGGGAGTTTCGCCCTGCGGCTCATCAGGTGTTTCTACCTGAGGCTCGTCGGGAGTTTCGTCCTGAGGCTCGTCAGGAGTTTCATCCTGTGGTTCGTCGGGAGTTTCATCCTGTGGTTCGTCAGGAGTTTCATCCTGAGGTTCATCAGGAGTTTCGTCCTGAGGTTCGTCAGGTGTTTCGTCCTGCGGTTCATCGGGAGTTTCGTCCTGAGGTTCGTCAGGTGTTTCTTCCTGCGATTCATCGGGAGTTTCGTCCTGAGGTTCGTCAGGTGTTTCTTCCTGCGGCTCATCAGGTGTTTCATCCTGAGGCTCTTCAGGTGTTTCTTCCTGAGGTTCGTCAGGTGTTTCATCCTGAGGCTCTTCAGGTATTTCTTCCTGAGGTTCATCAGGAGTTTCGTCCTGAGGATCGTCAGGTGTTTCTTCCTGCGGCTCATCAGGTGTATCATCAACTACGCCGTCATCAGGCTCAACAGGCGTATCGGTTCCCGACTCATCAGTATTTTCATCGGAATTATCGTCCGGATCTGGAACATTAATATCTTCTTTAGGCGTTTCATCGGGAACATCAGCATCATCTACATTGTCGTCGGTGTTGTTCTCAGTATCGTCTGTGTCATCATCAGTGTTTGTTTCATCATCAGGCTCATTCGGCTCAGGCTGATCTTCTTCATCATCGTCATCACCACCGCCTGTTGTATCATCTTCCTCAGGCGTATCATCATCGCTGTCGTCATTATCCTGAACAACGTCGCTGTCCTGATTATCATCATTATCCTCTTCCGAGGGAGTTTGCGGCTGATCGGGAGTAACAGGTTCATCAGCGTCTTCCGCAGGCGGAACAACTCTGTCATCTTCCGTTATTTGGTGAATTTCAAAATAAGTCTGATCTACGCTGTTCGCATATACAGAACCATTGAGATTTCCGCCCAGTTTATAATCAGCCATAGGCGCAACTATAATTCCGCCCATCATGCTCGAAGAACAGATCTCGCCGTCATAATCGCCGAAGTTGAACACAACATTTGCGGCTTGAAGATTCCACTCCGCGCCGTTTGTCATACCAAGATTTACGCTCTTTGTGCTGCTGTCGGTAATAACGTTTATAATAACATCTACCCCGTTGTTCTGGGTAACAATGTTCTGGAGATATGTATTGCTCTCGTTAGTGTTTAAGCAGTTGGCGTCAATATTAACAACAAGCGTCTGACCATCTTTATAGAAATGCTTGCTGCTGTTAGTGAAATCATCGGAAACAAAGAACAAACCGTTCAGCGAATCCTCAGCGTCAAATCCCGCTGCAACCGACTGGTCAATAAGCGCCTGACCTGCGGCAGCCATCGATTTTAACTTAGCGTTGATGTCAGTGAAATCATCATTTTCGGTGGCGCTGCGGATAGAGAAGTTGTTCAAATCACCGTTTACTTGAATATAATAATCTTGTCCGTTTGCGGTAAAACCAACCTTGTTTCCGTTATCGTATGTAAATTCCTCATAATCAAAACCGAGTACAAGCTCATAAGTCGTACCGCTCTGCATTCCGACAGAGATCCAGTTGTTGTCCGTCGGCGGCTCGGCGAGATAAAGAGTATAATTTTTCGACGCCTGTTCTCCCAGTTTTGAAGCGACATTTGTATTGTAAACGTCAGCAACGTTGACGTTATCTACGCAAATATTGCCCTCAGTGTGGGAAGCGTTAAGCGACTTTGCATATACCGCAAAACCTCTCAGACCATCGAGAGATCCTCTGAAATCAGCGACAGAAGCAGCCTCGTCCGAAGCAAGATAGACATTGCTGTCCTGCTTGATAAAGCCGTTATCAGCACCAACTTCTTCATGCTGTGCATTTAAGTTTTCGCCGCCGTCATTGTCATTAGCGTCATTTCCGCCGGGAGCACTCGCAGCCGATGCCGAAAGGGCGCCTGCGCGGGAACCCAGGACAGTAACAGCAAACGCAAACATAAAAGCAACTTTGCCTTTATTTGTCTTTTTATTTTTTTCCTCATTAGACATGACTGTCATCTCCCTAAAAAATAAAAAATCATATAATTACCCACAGGATTGTGCTTAATATCATTATAACACCGAGTTTATTTTTTGTCAATACTTTTCACAAAAATTATGAAGCAATTTTAAACAAAATTACGATAAAATTTTCAAAAAAAATCACAAAAGAGGCGATCTATGTATAACATTATTACATACATTATATTGTATCTCAGGTTATTCTCTTGCTCATTATATCCTGATTATAAGCACATTGGACTGCGGTTTCGGCGGAAATAATGCCTTGTTTGTATAAATTTAAAAGGCTGTTGTCCATTGTTGTCATTCCGGGCGCGGACTGGATAACGGAATCTATCTGGTGGGTCTTTTCATCGCGGATAAGTGTCCTTATAGCGCTGTTCATTGTCATGATTTCAAACGCGGGGACATATGTTCCGTTATTTGACAGGACGAGCTGCTGTGATACAACAGCATTAAGTACCATTGAAAGCTGTATTCTGATCTGACGCTGCTGGTTGGTCGGGAAAACGTCTATAATTCTGTCAACAGTGTTTGCAGCCCCAAGCGTATGCAGCGTCGAAAGCACAAGCTGTCCTGTTTCCGCGGCGGTCATTGCAACGCTTATCGTTTCATAATCACGCATTTCTCCGAGCAGAATTACGTCGGGAGATTGTCTTAAAGCCGAACGCAGCGCCGACAGATAGCTTTCTGTATCTATATTTATTTCGCGCTGGCTTATTATGCTCTGCTTATGCTTGTGAAGAAACTCAATCGGGTCTTCGATAGTTATGATATGTCCCGTGCGCGAGCTGTTTATCCTGTCGATTATACATGAAAGAGTTGTGGATTTTCCGCTTCCCGCAGGACCTGTGACAAGCACAATGCCGCTTTTCATATTTGACAGCTTCATTATGCTTTCGGGTATTCCGAGCTTATCCGGCTCTGGTAGGTTAAAAGGAACATATCTCAAAACCGCAGCATAAGACCCGCGCTGTTTGTATATATTCGCGCGGAATCGTCCCATTCCGACAACGGATATTGAAAAATCCATTTCCTTTTCGGGCATTTCGTCTATCCCGAAAGTAAATCCTCCGAGCTTGAATATTTCGTATACAAGCTCTTTTGTCATAGCGGGCATGAGCGGCTCATTGCCGATCTTTATCAGATGTCCGTTTGACTTATAACTTATAGCTGCTCCCGAAACAATAAAAATATCGGAAGCATGATCGTCGGATGCTGTTTTCAAAATTTCAAGAAGCTCCATATTTTTACCTCGTTTTATCAGAACGTACCGTCCCATACATTAATGTTATTATCGTCGGAATTTAAAGCAGACATTCTTTTCCATGAGTTTATCTTATATTCTTTTTTATTTTCGTAAAATTTAACACTTACGAAAATAAAGCTGTTTTCATTTATATGCTCGCTGAAATTGGCAGTACAGCCGTCGGGTTCTGTTTTTACCGAAACCTTGTCGAATTTTGCCGCTTCGCTCTCAAAACTATCAGCGAAAAACGGAGTATTTCTTGCGTTTGCGGCAATTTCATCAAGCTCATAGAGCGTTTTCTTTGCAGAGGCGTCCGCTTCATAATATTTGTTCAAATGCTCCCCTGCCCTTTCGTTAAGAGCGTCGTTCGAGCCTGCCGCGCGATAACTCAGTACGGCGAATATCGTAAGGCAAATAATGGCGAAAATGATCATTACCGTAATATATCCTACGCCTATTCCCGCGTTTGTTTGTTTATGCTGTTTCATCGGCTTCCTCCGTTTTGAATATACGCCGCGCAGGCAAAGCTGTAAATGACTTTTTCATTGTTCTTAAATTCCAGAAAAAGCTTTGAAAAAGTTCCCGACGGGCTTTCCTCTATTTCTTCGCTTTTTGAAAGCACTATGCTTTCGTCAAGTTTTCCGCACTGTTCTGTGACGATCCTGACGGCTTCGTCTGCGTCGCCGTTCAGAGAATAGACCTCCGCGACCGACTGGGAAAACATTATTACGCTTTCGAGTATTTCTCCGTCATGTGATTTTTTGTCTGCTCCTGCAAACACAGAAAGTATGACCGCTCCCGAAATACTGAAAAAAAGGAGAGCAATTATTATTTCTATAAAGAACAGGTTTAGAGGGCGCTTTTCATGTCTATTCATTTTTACATTCCTTTTCGTACAATGGCAGAGTGCTTTTCGCCGCTGACATTTACCGTTATTGTATACAATTCTTCTGTTTCATCGACTGTCATTCCGTCTATATCAAAGATCTTTTCTCCGCCCGAAACGTCATATTCCGAATTTACCGCGACCGTCTTTTCATATAATCCTCCGCCGGAGCAATAGATTATGTTTGCCATAGCTCCGCTTTCAAGGATCATACCTTTATCGGTTATGTATACCGTGTCCGAGCTTTTTATCTTGTTTGAGATATACCTTATCGAAGCCAAAGCCGTAAAATCCGTTCCGTAGTTGTCGCTTATACGGCTGTACGAGCCTGCGGCAGCGGCTATTATCATCATCATGCACACCGCAAAAAGCAAAAAAAGCATCATACTTCCGACGGTACTTATGGTATCCGCTGTATTTTTGTAGTTCTTCACCGCTTACCGCCTTTCAAAAACCGTTATTGTCGGTCTTATGTTTGCCGCGATACATTCATAATGCACCAGATATTTACTTGTATCGACAGCCACGCCATAGTTTTCCGAAAGATATTCTATGCTTTCGGGATATACGCCCTCTATTGCATAGCATATTGTAACGCCCTTTTCAATGGTGAGCCTGACATTTTCAAGTTCATTTGCGTCAATGGCGCTGTCCGCGTCCATTATCCCGAAAATGAGCCAGACGATCATCAGAATAAACGCAGCTATCGAAACAACCGCCGACAAAATCCTTCTAACTGAGATACGTTTCATTTTTTCACCCTATAATCGACATTATGTTCATAAGAGGTATCATTACCGAAAGCAATACCGCGCCGATAACTGTCGTAAGAACAATTACGATAAGCGGTTCTATGACAGATACTATCCCCGAAGCCGCCTCTGCCGCTTCATAGTCGCACCGCTCGGAAAGTTTTTTCCAAGACTGTTCAAAAGAACCCGATGTATACGAAAATTTAAGTGAATGAGCGAACATCGGCGGGAAAATATCCGCCGTGGAAATAACTTCCGCGAAGACCTCGCCGTTAAGGATACGCTCTCTGCATTTTTCGAGCTTATTTATAAGTTTTTTGTCATTTATAAGCGAAGCCGCATATGACGGCATCTCTTCGGGCGAAATTCCCGCAGAAGCCATAAGGCTCATAGCGCTTGAGATTTTTGCAAGAGAAAACTTTTTTGAAATACCTTTTGTAAGCGGAAATACCGTCAGAAAACCCGAAAGTTTTTTTCTTACGGACGGAATGAGCGACAAAAGCGATAATATCAAAGCCGCCGCCGCTATAACAAGAAGTCCTATCAGAATTATCCAGCCTATCGTATAAGCCGTATTGACCGCCGAGCTTACCGTATCGCTTACGGACGCGTCAAACTGAGCAAAGATCTTGCTGAACATCGGAAGCACCAGCACTATAAGCACGATTATGACCACCGTCATCATAAGCAGAAGCATAAGCGGATGCATGACTGCGGATCTTACTGTTCTGTTAAGCTCAGAGCGGTTTTCATAATATTCCGAAAGGTCTTTAAGTACGTTTTCGAGGTGTCCTGTAACGCTTCCGATTTTTATCATATTTACTGCATAATCAGGGAATTTGCCGCATTCTTCCATTGCTTCGCCGAGAGTTTTTCCGCTGTTGACGCTCTTTGAAAGCTCACCGCAGATAGTTTTAATGCGGCTGTCGTTTAAGTCCTCAAAGAGAATGTCCATACCGTCAGAAAGCTGCATACCTGCGTTTAATATCAGCGCAAGCTGTTCAAAAAAATATGCCGTTTCGTCCGAAGATAGCTTCTTCATTATTTTTCTCCTTATTTTTAATAGTAATAAACAGCGGTATAATTCGTGCTGTTCATTATATAATCCGAAATTGATTTTTTATCTGATGCACTCGCGTAAAATGTCGCGTCCGCAATATTATATCCTCTGTTGTTCATCAAAAGTTCAGGGGTTATCCAGCCCGTCTGCTCTGTATATACTTCATTCCATGCGTGATATATATCGGTCTTGGCATATCCTACGACAAGCCTTGTGGGTATGCCCTGAGAACGGAGCATTGCCGCCATTAGCGAGGCATAATCAAAGCATATCCCTTTTTTGTTAGCGAGGGTCTTGTCGGGGTTAGGCACATAGCCGCTTTTTACGATTGCGGCGAGCTGATAGTCATATGTGATATTTTCGGAGATATAGAGAAATATCGCCGATATCTTGTCGATTGAGGTTGTTTTCCCCGCACATAATTCCGCGGCTTTTGCGACGCACTGAGAATTTTTTGTATAATCAACATACTGGTTTGCATAAGTATACGGTTTTGTGTTGTTTACGATACTAATATCCGCCGACTGCTGCAATGCTGTGGAATATACATTTCCCTCGATATTTTCAAAAATATAAAATGTATAAGAGCCGCTTCCGCACGACAGCGGAAAATATTCAAAACTTCCCTTTTTGGATAAAGTAAATGTATATTGACTATCCCCGCAGGAATATCTGAACTTGACTTTTGATTTGCTTCCTGTATATTTAACAGAAACATAGCCGTTTGCGGCGTTTGAATAGTCAATTACCGCGCTGCTTCCTGAAATTACAGCCGAGCCGGGAGATGACGGAACTTCAAAATTCGGTATCGGTACGCTCTGCGGAGTTTTAGACGAGCTGCTCGGAGAGCTTTTTTCCGACGAAGAGCGGCTCGGTGTTACAGAACTTGAAGAAAAAGATGTGGACAAAGAACTCTCCGACGAGCCGTATGATGAAGAACTCTCCGAAGGATTTGCCGAAGAAGTGACCGAAGAGCTTACAAAAGAGCTTTCGGCGGACGAAAATTCCGACGAGCTTTCGGCAAAGTACGAAGAATAGTCTTCCGAAGAAGTACCCGATCGGCTTTCTTCCGAATAAGAAGCGGATATATTATCGCCGGACGATAATATTTCAGGCATACTCTGCGACGAACTTTGCTTTGGGTCATTCACACATCCGACCAAAGAAAGAGAAACGCCGATCAGGGCTGCAAGCGCAAAAATTTTATTCGGTTGCGGTGGAAAACCGCTGCGTCTGCTGCTCATAAAGCACTCCTTTCGTATTTATCTGCCGAGTCTGAGGTCGCGCAGAAGAATATAGTCCTCGTCGACCTCGTTATAAACTTTTTTGGTGTTTCCGTTTAATATCTGAGAAATATATTCTCCCGCGAGCCTGTAGAACATTTGTTCATAATGCACCATATTTGCGCCGCCATAGGTATATTTATCTGAAGAATAGAATTTTCTCGAAATGTCTATAACATAACATTTTGTAACGCTTGCGAAACGCTCTTCGCAAAGGGCGATAAATTTTTTCTTTATTCCGCAAAGTTTATCCGAACCGAGCGGTTCGAGCTTATAGTCTAAAGAAATATAGCTGTTTTTAGGCTCGGCTTTTATAAGGATAATATTGTCGCCGTAAAGTTCGGCTATTTCCTCGGCAAATTTGGTTATTTTTTCACAGCAATAGTCCATTGTCCGTTTTTCAAACAGATAACTTTCTGAACATCTGCTTTTTATGTCGGCATAAAAATCTGTCCTGAGCAAAATGTCGTCAAGCTCAAACATTGCCCCGTTGTATTCAGCCATACGGCAGATAACGTCATAAAAATCCAGCAATATCCAGCTCGAATTGCTGTTTTCAAGAACGTCAAAACCGTTTCTTTCAAAAGAGTCAATTACGGTTTTTCTGCGTGATAAACTTCCGCCAAAAGAGTCTGCGCCCTCCGGAAAGTCAATTTTTACGGGTGCTTCATAATTCAGTATCGCCGCTTGTTTTTGAATATTATGTCCCATTTGCGCGTCTTTGCAGAAATTCAAAGACTCCCGCGAAACCGAACTTCCCCATATATCTACCGTCATCATGTTAAGATCCGCCGCATAACGCTTATACTGCGGCTTTCCTCGTATAAGAAATACAAGCTCTGCGTTTTTTTCATTTACGGGTATACCGGTTTGTGCGGATAAAAGTTTGGCTATAGATCTTACTATATTGTATTTTTCAGAAAAGGCGGGCTTAAAGAACTCATATGTTCTTTCAAGGCTTCCCCGCTGAACAGCGTCAATTATTTCCGCGGCGCGGCATATCTCCTCGGCATACGGATCGTTTGCGAAAAAAGCGCGCACAGAGGACAGCTCACAGTTCCCTGCGGCTTTAAGTTTTAAAAGACGGGTGCGGTTTCTTGCAGCAAAATCCTTGTTGGTTTTTGCTATTATAATATCCGACGCACAACTCATATCCAAAACGCGCCTGTTATATGAGCGCTTTGTCATACTGTCGTAATATTTCAATACCCTTTCAAACCATGCGTCGGGGTCGGGCTTGTTTATATAAGTTCTTTGACAAGATGAAGTTATGTCAAGAACAGCACGGTAGGCTTCTTTATAATATTCGTCCTCAAATTCTTCTCCGTTTACAGAGGCAAAATATTTTCCCGAAAGGTCGATTATCCTCGGCTGTACAAGCTCGATAAAATAATCCTCCATAGCCCTTATAAACTTATTTATGCGCTCCGGAGCAGGGACACTGCGAAGCTCCGTTCTTTTAGCCCGCGCATTTGTGATGTTTGTTCTGAAAAGGATAATATTCTTCTCCGAAGCCGCCGAAAGCAGCTTTTCTGCATAACTTTTTATAAGCGGGCGGTATATCGTCTCTCCGAAAGGCGGACGTATTTTAACGAGTTCATTCTGATGTTTTTCATACCAACCGCTCTCTACAAAACTTTTTGAGTTTGTAAAAAAACTATGGTCATCGCCGTCGTCAAATTTCAGACAAGAGTACGTCCCTGCTCCGAAAAAATCGACCGCAACAAAGTCGGGCTTTGTTTCAAATATATATTCCGAAAGGTCTTTTTTCAGCTCAAGTCCGAGCCTTTTGCCGCACTTTTCGTCAGAGAGTATAGCCTGAGAGCCGAGCGAGAGCGGCGAAATAAAGACAGTCGTATCGTCGGTTTTGAAGCGGTCTCCCGAAGCAAATATCTTTTTTAGGAGAGCCGAGCCTGACAAAAGGATTTTCGGCTGTGCCGCCCTGTTTGACAGTTTTTTTGAAAAGAGCTTTGAAATCCTTTCAAAACTCTCGCGGGTATGAGCGTTACATGAAGGGTACGCGCGCACAACAGCCGCTCCAAAATACCTGCTCTCACTGTAAACAGGGATATACGAAAGATCCGCCGAAACAGTTCCGTTCTTTTTTGTAAGCTCTATACTGAGAATGATGCCGTCGCGGTTTTCGCTTATGTCATGCATTGTAGAAAGGAAATTGCCCAGAGAATATACGCAGGGTACCTTTCTTCCCTCTCCTGTTTCTATATAAGACATTTTCTGAAGTACATGCGGGTGAGAGCCGACAATAAGATCCGCGCCTATATTTGCTATAAATTCTGCCGTTTCTTTCTGAAAATCGGTGACCAAGGGAGAATTCATACTTCCCCAGTGCATATATGCTATAATATACTCCGCGCCTTTTGCTTTTGCGCGGTTAAAAAGCCTTTCAAAGTTTTTCCTTCCGAATTTTCCGAGAGTTGTCGTCAAATGATGATTGTCTGCAACGCTGTTTTCCAAGCCGTTCGATGCGGAACAAAGCGCGATAATTCCGACTTTTATCCCGTTTATTGTCACAATAACGGGATTTCTGCCAAGCGTTCCGATATTCTTCATTCCGAGTGCTTCTATCTTATGAACCGTTTCCTCAAGTCCTTCTTTTCCCGCGTCACAGTTATGGTTTGTCGCAGTAACCAGTCCGTTGAAGCCCGCGTTTGAAACCGCCGTAAGGAATGTCGAGGGCGAATTTGAGTTTGAAGCTCCGTTTTCAAGCCTCATGCGCTCGTTTTCAAACGGCGCGCCGTCATAGCATACCGTTTCAAGAACTCCGACAGAAAGATCAGCCTCCGAAAGAGTATCTTTTATCTGCGAAAAAGCCTCGGAAAAATCATAGGCGTACTGTTTCGCTCCGAGCTTTTGAACGAGAGTACACATTATATCTCCCGCGAAATATATTTTTGCATGGTTTTCTGCTAAAGAAAGACTGCGTTCTACCTCAATATTCGTTTCAAAAACTTCGCCGTCGGCGGCTGTTATCTGTATCTTACAAGCGCCCGCCCTTTTAGCCGTGACAACACCGAACATATCCACAGCGGCAATTCTTTCATTACTCGAAACATACGACCTTATCTGCGGCTCGGAGTTTTCGCGTTCACACTTTATCTTTGCCGTTTCGCCTGCTTTCAGGCATATAGTTTTCTGAGCTTTGAGCTTTGAGCAGAACGGGATAAATGAAACCTTCTCGCTCGCTGCTCCTACGGTTTCTCTTCCGTTTTTAAAAGTAAATGCGCGTATTCTTGCGAGATACTCCTCGTTGTTTTCAAATCCTAAAACAGTTTTCTCACAAGTCTGCGAATAGCGTATCTTTATACAGTTTTCCGGCTCGGAAGCGCGGAAAAAATACAGCTTATATCCCTCTGCTCCCTCAACAGCGTCCCATTTTGCCACGCAAGCTCCGTCGTCACCGGAGGTAATAAAATTTTTCGGAGCTTTAAGCCTCATAAAAACGTTCCTTTCATATTTAAACTCTACAGTCTGTCTCTTGTAGTTTTATTGTTATTCAAATTACGCCCTCAAAAACCATTCCTCTGGTAAATCTGCCGCTCGGTACTGCATGATTTTCATACATACCGAGTATACTTTTCGGGTCGTTTTCATCTGTAAAATACAGCACAGCAAAATCAAATCTGCCGAATATCTCCGGCTTATCGCAAAGGAGAAGCGGATCGGGATTTAAAAGCTCGACATTCCTCCCGCTGCATAAAACGGGTATCTCTCGTCCGAAACGGTCGTAAATGCATTTGCCACAATTGCTTTTACCTCCGTAAATTCCGCAGGGTCTTTCGTCTGCAATAGGACAGCGCCGCATGAGCGTAAGCGGCAGTTTTCCGTATACGACCATACCGACGGGTATATTGCTGTCTATCTCCGACATTCTCATTGCGCTGCCCTCAACGGATAGCGTGATATCCGAAAACCCGAACTTTTCACAAGCCTTTGCCGACAAACTGTTCAGAATATTCATTCTGAAACCGCCGTATATCTTATATCCGCATTCTTTTAAAAGCTCGGCATGGGCGAGCGTTTGTGCATAGCCTTTGTCAAATCCCGCCTCGCGCAGTTTTAACAGCTTTTTCCTGTCATATTCTTCATCAAGGATAAGCGGCGGAGTGACTGCAATTTGTTCTTTGCCGGACATTTTTTCATCAAGCAGTTCTATCGGAGCATAAATCAACTCAAAAGGCAGCTCCAATGAATCAGAAAGCTGTTTTACGGTATGGACTTCCGCACGGAAAGTTGTCTTTTTTTGTAAACATCTGCCTTTTTCGGGAAATTTAGGCTCGTTTATACTGTAATTATGCGTATGCTTTTCTAAAATCATTTCCGTAAGTTTTTCGCAAAGCTCACGCCTTAAAGCATTTAGTACGGAAGCAGGAACAAAAAGCCCTTCTTCGACATATGCCGAAATATTTCCCGCATAGAACTGTGTACCGCCGAGCTTTGACATCCTATCGCACAGAGAATTGCTGTCGAGCGCTTTTGTATCGGCTTTTTCGGAGATCTCCGTGCTTTTCGCAGTTACTTTTCCGAAACAACATTCAGCTTCTGCATAAATCGGCTCTCCGAGCGCAGCTCTGACGAAAATATCGACCTTGAACCTTGGAAATTCATTTTTATATATCTCGCGTACCGAACTTAATGTTTTTGCGGAAAGCTCGGCGTCGTCCCTGCCGCGTATCCCGTTCATGCCGCGGTAATCTCCCGTAAAATATCCGTCTGTCAGACCGCCGCGCGAGAAAACGTTTTTCAGTCGTTCTTCGTCAAAATGCTTACCGCTCAGGCTTTTAACACAAGCGTCCACCGCGCAGGCGACATATTCGGGACGTTTCATTCTTCCCTCGATCTTAAATGACGAGATTTCAGGAAGCGACGGCAAAACATTTACTATCGAGCCGTCTTTAAGTGAAATAACGTTATGCCTTCCGTTAATGCTGAAATCAAGGCGGCATGGCTGAGCGCAAAGTCCGCGGTTTCCACTTCTCCTGCCAAAAAAAGAACTCATATAGCACTGACCGCTGACAGATGTGCAGAGCGCGCCATGTACGAAAATTTCAAGTTCGATATCCGTTTCCTTGCTTATTTTACAAATTTCATCTTTAGAAAGCTCGCGTCCAATGACAGCTCGCGTAAACCCGAACTTTTCGGCAGCTTTCACACCCGAAACACTGTTCAGCGTCATCTGCGTAGAAGCGTGTCGAGGAAGCTCAGGACATATCTCTCGGACGAGTTCCGCCGCGCCGATGTCTTGAATTATTATCCCGTCAGCACCGCATTTTGCAGCAGTTTTCACACATTCCGAAAACTCCCTCAGTTCATAGTCGTAAACAAGTGTATTCAGCGCGACATAGAGCTTTGCTCCGCGTTTATGACATTCGTAAACTGCTTTTTCAAGTTCTTCGTCAGAAAAATTCTCGGCGTTTTTTCTTGCAGAAAATTTCTTCATACCCGCGTAAACTGCATCCGCTCCCGAATTAAGCGCGGCTCTCAGCGTCTCAAAACTCCCGCATGGCGCAAGTATCTCGCTCATAACGTAAGCTGACCGTCCTCAAGCATTTCTTTTATCTGCTTATCAAGAGACGCGTTTGTCTTTTTAAGGGATCTTATCTCCTTTGAAAGCTCGGCGTTTTTAAGCGTAAGAGATGAGAGTTCTTCTTTTGCGCGCTCAAGCTCTGCGGCGGGGCTTTGCTCGTCGGCAGCTTTAAGCGCCGTGTTTTCGCTTTCTATCTGTGAATATTTTACTTTCAGCTCGTTAAGCTGCGCGTTCAATTTATCAAACTCGTTTTTATCCGAATACAGCTTTGAGATCTGCTCTTTGAGCGCTTTGTTGTCCTTTTCAAGCTCATCATAAGCCGCCGCTATATCGTCGAGGTCCTTGTCTTTCTTGTTTTTCAGCTTTTCTTCAAGCTCAGAGAGAGCTTTTTGCTTATCGTCATTATCCTTTGTAAGCTTTTCGCAAAGTTCTTTCTGTTTTGCGTTTTCGGCTTCGGCTTTATCAGCGCGCGATTTTTCGCGGTTAAACGCTTCTTCAAAGTTCATTGCTTTTTCGAGTTTTTCATTTAGGCGCTTGTTTTCCTCGGAAATCTTTACCGCTTTGTTGTTTTCTGTCATAAGTTCAGAAATGCGCTTGTCACGCTCGGAAATCGTCTTTTTATGTTTTTCGATCTCGGCGGTATTGTCGCCGGACACTTTTGAAAGGTCGGAATTTTTCTTTTTGAGGTCGGAAATGTTCTGTTCTGCCGCAGAAAGCTGAGATTTCAGCTTTTCACACTCCGCCGCTTTTTCATTGGCGGCTTTAAGCGTTTCCGCAAGCTGTTCATTTTTTCCTTCAAGCTCCGAAAAGCGCTTTGAAAGTTTATCAAATTCGATCTTCAGCTTTTTAAGTTCGTCGCTGTCTGCTTTTAGTCTTTTATTTTCCTCTGCGGCGGCTGTTCCCTCAACAGCGGCATTTTTCAGGCGCGAAATTTCGGTTTCTGCTTCTGAAAGCATTTGTTTTACTTCGCAAAGCTCGTTTGAAATTTCGAGCGCGGAATAGACCGCCGCATCGTCGCGTTTTAGGTCGATATTATCCGTACAGTATTCCGACATTTTCCTATCTATATTCTCCGCGGCAGTTATAAGCGTTTTAGCATTGTCAGTAACAAGTTTATAATTCCTGCCGCCGATAGTTACGGTAATTCTTTCGTTGAGCATTTTGAAAACTCCTCTTCAAAAAAGTTATATATATTTATTATAATACATTTTCTCTCTCATTTCAATAGGTTTCAATAGGAATTTGCAAAAAAATTCAGAGCCGACCTTTTTCGGCTCTGAAAATATCGTTTATTCCGGCTTTCCGACGCACTTCATAACGCTCATATAAGCGGGACGTATGATCTTTCCCGCGCTTGTAAGCTCTTCAAGTCTGTGCGCGCTCCAGCCCGCAATTCTTGCAACAGCGAAAATTGCCGTGAAAAGCTCTGTCGGTATACCCAGCATATCATAGACAAACCCGCTGTAAAAATCGACGTTCGGGCTTACGCCTTTCATTATCTTGCGCTTTTCTGCGATAAGTTTCGGCGCTGCGTCCTCGATATACTTGTATAAAAGCATATCGTCCTCGCGTTTTTTTGCAGCGGCGAGTTTTTCCACAAATCCTCTGAATATTCTTTCTCTCGGATCGGAAAGCGAATATACCGCGTGTCCCATTCCATAAATAAGTCCCTTATGGTCGAAAGCCTCTCCTGCTAAAATTTTTCCGAGATAATCGTATACTTCCTCATAATCTTTTGTGTCTTTTACATTGGCGCGAATATTGTCCATCATTTCCATTACTTTCATATTTGCGCCGCCGTGTTTCGGCCCTTTAAGCGACGACATTGCCGCGGCAATGGTCGAATATGTATCAGAACCCGAAGATGTAACAACGCGCGTCGTAAACGTAGAGTTGTTTCCTCCGCCGTGTTCCATATGAAGCATAAGCGCTACATCCAGAACTTTTGCTTCGAGCGGAGAATACTGTTTGTCGGGACGAAGCATCATCAGAAGATTTTCGGCAGTTGAAAGCGTGCTGTCGGGACGGTGGATATACATACTTTCGTCGTTTTCGTAGTGATTGTACGCATGATAAGCATAAACCGCGAGCATTGGAAATTCCGCGATAAGCATTATGCACTGGTAAAGGCTGTCCTCAAACTTTCCCGAATTTGTCGTAGGGTCATATGAGGCAAGAGTAAGAATACTCCTTGTCATTGAGTTCATAATATCCTTGCTCGGCGCTTTCATAATAACGTCGCGCGTAAAGTTTGTCGGAAGCGAGCGGCACTGTCCTAAAATGCCCATAAACCGCTTCAGCTCTTCATCTGACGGAAGCTCGCCGAAAACAAGAAGATATGCCGTTTTTTCAAACCCGTTGCAGGAATCCCCGCACATCGCCACAAGGTCTTTTACATTATATCCGCGATACCAAAGCTCGCCCTCGCACGGAACTTCGTTTCCGTTTTCGTCTTTGGTAAATGAAACCATTTTTGAAATCGAAGTAAGTCCCGTCAGAACGCCCTTTCCGTTTATATCGCGGAGTCCCCTGTTTACGCCGTATTTTTTGAAAAGCTCATCGGATATCTCGTCGTTCTTTTTGCAAAGTTCCTGCTTTTCAGCCGCGTACTCTCTGATTTCATCTGTCATATATGATCCCTCTCTTTCCGAAACGGCTCTGCCTGTCCGACCGAAAACAATATCCAAGCCAGAATTTATAAGCGAACAGCGCTATCCCGATATAACTATCAGAACATCTTTTATCCGCTTTGGCTATGCCCCGAAAGGGCTTGGCAGACAGTTTCACTTTTTTTGTGTATTACTATCATTGTAACATAAACAAATAAATAAATCAAGAGGCGCATAAAAATTTTCACAAAATTATCAAAATATCACATTGACACGGCGGTAATAAAAGGTTATAATTAACAATGGGAAGTGAAAAAATGAAAGAAACCGATATAAATACGGGATTAAGTCCCGAAGAAGCCGAAAATGCAAAGAAAAACCGAGGCGGCATAAAAACCAAAAGCATAAAAAAGATCATAGCTTCAAACATATTTACCTTTTTTAACCTTATAAACGTTATTATAGCGGCGGCTCTGGCGATTGTCGGAAGCTGGAGAAATATGCTTTTTATGGGCGTAGTCGTTTTTAATTCAGCTATCGGTATCTTTGAGGAAATACGAGCGAAGATAAAGCTCGACAGGCTCAGGATACTTACCGCTCCGAAAGCGAACATTTTACGCGGAGGAAAAGAGATAGAAACGGAGCTTACAGATGTCGCGGAAAATGATATTTTAATATTAAGAAGTGAAAATTCTGTATGTGCGGACTGTGTTGTGCGCGAGGGAACAGTCGAGGTAAACGAAAGCCTTTTGACAGGAGAAAGCGATCCCGTTATAAAGCAAAAGGGCGACGTTCTGTATTCGGGAAGCATTATAACGAGCGGCTATTGCAAGGCACAGGCGATACGCGTCGGCGACGAAAGCCTTTCGGGAAAAATAACCGCGTCGGCAAAAAAACCTATAAAGCGCCCTTCGGCAATGATGAACGACATAAACAAGATATTGAAAATAGTTTCAGCCTGCATCTTCCCTTTCGGAGCAATTTTATTTATAAAAGCATTTTTATTTTCCGAAACATCTCTCACCGAAAGCGTCGAACAGACCGCCGCGGCGCTTATAGGAATGATACCCGAAGGGCTTTTGCTTTTGACAAGCACGGCGCTTGCGGTAAGTTCTATACGTCTTGCGCGGAAGAAAACGCTCTGTCAGAACCTTTACTGTGCAGAAAGGCTGTCGCGCGCAGATGTTTTGTGCATTGACAAAACAGGAACGCTTACCGAGGGAAAGCTGAAAGTTGAAAGCATTATTCCTGTTGACGAAAATTTCGACATAAATTCGGCGCTTTCGGCATTTGTAAACGCATTTGACGCTCCGAACGCCACTCTTAAAGCTATAGCAGAAACTATGACCGAACAAAACGCCATAAAACCGACAAATGTTATTGAATTTTCGTCAGAGCGCAAATGGAGCGCAGCACATTTCGAGGAACTCGGAACAATTATCCTCGGAGCGGAAGAATTTGTTCTCAAAAGCGAAGATCTGTGTGAAAAGTTTTCAAGATCGGGACTGAGGGCGCTTGTGCTTGCGCAAAGCGACGACAAGATAAACGGCGGAGATCTTCCCGAAAATATTTCGGCAAAAGCTGTCATAACGCTTTCCGATACGATAAGACCGTCAGCCTCAGCCGCTCTCGAATTTTTCAGAAAGCAGGGCGTTCAACTTAAAATAATCAGCGGCGACAATCCCGAAACTGTCGCTAATATTGCAGGAAAATGCGGATTTAAGGGGAACTGTGCGGATATGTCCGAAGCGAACGCCGAAAATATCGCGGAAATTTCCGAAAACAACTCTATCTTCGGCAGAGCAAAACCCAATCAGAAGGTCGAAATAATCAAAGCTCTTCAATCGGCGGGTCACACTGTAGCTATGATAGGCGACGGAGTAAACGACGTTCCCGCGCTCATGGCGGCGGATTGTTCGGCGGCTTTGCAGTCGGGAAGCGGAGCGGCAAGATGTGTGTGCGAGCTTGTGCTGATGAATTCGGATTTTGCTAATCTTTCAGACTGTGTAAACGAAGGCAGGAGATGTATAAACAATATTGAGCGTTCTTCGGCGCTTTTTCTTGTAAAAACGATATTTTCGTTTATTCTTTCGGCATTGTTCCTTTTTCTCCCCTACAACTATCCGTTTAAGCCCATTCAGCTTACTCTCATAAGCGCGCTTATGATAGGAGCGCCGTCGTTTCTGCTGACGTTTGAGCCGAATTTCAGCATTGTACGCGGAAGTTTTGCCAAAAATGCGCTGAAACGCGCCGCGCCGTTCGGAATAACGGCGGCGGCAGGTGTTGTAATAACAGAGATCATCTGCGGAGCGCAAGGTTTTTCGGACGATTTTGCCTCAACTTTATGCACATTTTTTACTGCGGCGGTCTGCTTTTGCTCGCTGATAAGGGTGTGCCTGCCGCTAAACAAAAAGCGAACCGTGATGTGTATCCTTATTTTATCGGCATTTATCGCTGCGGCGCTGTTGTTTTCCGATATTTTCTTTCTTTCATTCAAGATATAAATTATATGCAACGCTGCGATTTAGCAGACTAAAGCTCGATTTTTTCAAAAGCCCTTGAAAAATATATCGGATTATGTTACAATATTTATATCGGTTTGCAGATAATTTTGATTTTTCAAATTGATATAACGCATAATTTTTTATACAGATTGGATATTGAAATGAATTATTCACTAAACGCAGGCGTATGGAATAATGTTTTTGCTGTTCCGTGCGGCGTAGTTGACGAATATATAAAACTTGCGGGAGGAAATTCTCTAAAACTCCTGCTGTTTTTGCTAAGACACGGAGGCGACAGCTTTTCGGAGGACGAGCTTTGCGATAAACTCGGTTTTTCAGAGATCGGAGAGCTTGAAGACGCAGCCGTTTTCTGGGAACAGCGTGGTATCATACAAAGAATTTACGGCGACGACAGCGGAGAGCTTTGCGCGGCAAAAGAACGTTCGGTTTCCGCTGCGCCGACGAATAACGCCGCTACTGCTCCAAAAATAAGAGCGTTAAAGCCTGTCGCGGTTTCTTCGGGTGAGATAGCAGACAGGATAAAAAGCGACAAGGATATAGCCATGCTGTTTTCAGAGGCTGAAAAGATATACGAAAGACCGCTTTTACAGCGCGAATTAAATCTTGTTATATCGCTTGTAGACCATTATGAGCTTAATGCGGGAGTAGCGCTGATGCTGCTGAATTACTGCAAAAAAGCGGGAAAGACCTCGCCTGATTATATCCAGACTTGCGCGAAAGACTGGGCTGATAACGGCATAAACAGCATTGAACTTGCAAATGCAAGAGTTTTAAAGCTCGAACAGCTCGACAGCCTTTCCGAACGTCTGAAAGAAGCAATGGGGCTTAAATCAAAACTGCCGAAAAAAATAACCGACCGCGTTGAGATATGGTCGGAACAGTGGGGTTTCAGCGAGGATATGATAATGTATGCCTATGAGGAAACAGTGTACGAGATTGGCTCGTGGAAACCGGAATATATGAATACCATTCTCGAAAACTGGAAAAACAACAATATCTTTACCGTTGCAGAAGCTAAAAAAGCCTCGGAGGAATACAAAGCCGCCAGAAAATCGGCAAAAACAGCCTCAAAAGAAAAGTCAAAACCGAAAGAAAACTCTCAAAAGCCGTCTAATTCTTCGTTTGATATGGACGATATAATGGCGCAGATAAAAAATCGTTATAAGAATGGAAGCTGACAAAATTGATAAATACCGAATATCTTATAAAAGCCCGCGATATGCTTGAAGCAGAACGCTCGAAAAACAAGCGCACAGAGCTTCAAAGGCGCGAGGAAATACTGAATAAATTTCCGGAATATGCTGTTCTTGAAGAAGAACTTGCTCAGACTGTACAGGAAATTATTTCAACAGTTATACAAGGAAAAGGTTCTGCCGAAAATGTCGAAAAAATAAAGAACAGAAATCTTGATATTCAGAAAAGAATGAATGATATACTCGTTGAAAACGGATATAGCGCGGATTATCTGAAACCTATATATTCCTGCAAAATTTGCAGCGACACAGGCTCGGTAAACGGCGAATGGTGCGGCTGTATAAAGCGCGCCGCCGTTAAATTCGCGGCAGACGACCTGAACGAAAACGCTTCTCTTTGCACGTTTGAGGATTTTAAGCTCTCGTATTATTCGGACAAGAACGATCCGAGAAATGACTGTATTCCGCGGGAAACAATGGAAAAAAATCTGAACGACTGTAAAAAATTTGCTGAAAATTTTAACGGCACCGGCGGCGGACTTTTTATGATAGGCGCGACAGGGCTTGGAAAAACTCATCTTTCGCTTGCTATTGCAAACGAGCTGATAAAAAAAGGATATTCGGTGGTTTACAATTCTGTTCCGGATCTTGTGAGAAAGCTGAGCGAAGAACAGTTCGGAAAATCAGACGGCGATACTATACGCATAACGCAGGACTGCGATCTGCTCATTCTTGACGACCTTGGCGCAGAACATTCAACAGAATACAGCGCGTCGCTCGTATATCAGCTTATAAATTCGAGAATTTCGCACAACAAACCTATTATTGTAAGCACAAATCTCGATATGAGCGAAATCAAGGCGCGCTATCGTGACAGAATATGGTCAAGGCTTTTCAGTATGAGGGTCTTGTTGTTTTACGGAACGGATAACCGTTTACTTACGGCGCAGAAATAATTTGTAAATAAATTCTTTGGAGGTTTAAAATTATGGCAAAAATGAGGATCGGCATTCTTACAAGCGGCGGCGATTGTCCCGGACTTAACGCGACTATACGCGGAGTTGCAAAGGCGACATATGAAATGTTCGGGGATAAGGTGGAAATTGTCGGCATACACGACGGTTATCATGGTCTTATACATTGCGACTATAAGGTAATGTCGCCGTCTGATTTTTCGGGAATTCTTACCACAGGCGGAACTATTCTCGGAACAAAGAGAACTCCCTATAAGATGATGCAGATAATCGAGGACGATAACGTCGATAAAGTAAAAGAAATGAAGATGACGTACAGAGATCTGAAACTTGACTGTCTGTTTACTCTCGGCGGAAACGGAACTCATAAAACCGCAAATATGCTCTCAGAAGAGGGGCTTAACGTAATAGGACTTCCGAAAACTATTGACAACGATATTTACGGAACAGACGTTACGTTCGGTTTCCATTCGGCGGTCGATATAGGAACAGAAGTGATCGACAGGATACATACCACCGCAAATTCTCACAGCAGAATTATGGTCATCGAAATTATGGGGAATAAGGCGGGCTGGCTCACGCTTTACAGCGGTATTGCGGGCGGAGCGGACATTATACTCATCCCCGAAATACCGTATGACATCGATAAAGTTGCAAAGGCTTGTCAAAAGCGGGCTGACGCGGGAAAAGACTTTTCGATTATTGCCGTTGCTGAAGGCGCGTATAATGTTGAAGAAGCGAAAATGAAGAAGAAAGAGCGCGCTCAGACCCGTGCGGATGCAGGTATCGTCACCGCGACAACGCGAATTGCAAAGGCAATTGAAAACAAAACAGGTCTTGAAACAAGAACGGTCGTTCCTGGACATATTCTCCGCGGAGGTTCTCCTTCGGCTTATGACAGAGTTTTAGCGACACAATTCGGAGCGCACGCGGCAAAGCTGCTGAAAGAGGAAAAGTTCGGCTATAGCGTGGCAATGGTAGACGGAAAAATTACAGAAAACGCTCTCAGCGACGTAGCTATGAAAACAAAATTTGTTCCCGAAAACCACCAGCTTGTAAAGACGGCAAGAGCTATCGGTATCTCTTTCGGAGATTGAGTCTACAAGCGTCAACTTTCGCAGGTATCGCGCTTTAAATTCAGCAAGAAAATCATATAAAAAAGAAGGAAAACGATTTGATAATAAATCTTATCCGTCACGGACGAACAGAAGGAAATACGGAAAGCCGCTATATAGGAATTATCGATGAACCGCTCTGTAAAGAGGGATTTAACGAGCTTACCGTTTCGGAAATATATCCCGACTGTGACGAGGTAATTTGTTCACCGATGAAACGCTGTATACAGACTGCGAAGTTTATTTACCCGAAAAAACCCATACATATTTACGAAGATCTCCGCGAATGTAATTTCGGAGCATTTGAGGGGCAAAGTCCGCGAGAGCTGAACGATAATCCGTTTTATCTCAAATGGCTTGACAGCGGAAAAACGCTTCCGTTTCCCGGAGGAGAAAAGCAGGAAGATTTTAAAAAACGTTCATGCGACGAATTTCTGAAGGCTGTCGCAGAACACAGCTCATCTGAAACGCTGTCGTTTGTTGTTCACGGAGGAACAATAATGTCCATAATGGAGCGTTTTTGCGAACCGAAACGCGGTTATTTTGATTTCAGAGTTGATAACGGCTGTGGGTATACAGTAGATTTTGACGGAAAAACGATCAAACTTGTCAGAAAGATAAGAGAGTAAAACATACCCTCTCTGGTATAAGTGTACAGCATTTATTCGGGCTTGGTCTTACCATAGAAAAATGCCCGCGTTTTGCTGTACACTTTACATGGCGTGCAGTTGATGTCGAATAATATGATATTGATTTGAAAAAATTTTAAAAAAACTATTGACAAACTACTTTTATTGTGGTATAATATTTTTTGTTGAGTGACCGTTTGGTCAGATATCGCGGGATGGAGCAGCTCGGTAGCTCGTCGGGCTCATAACCCGAAGGTCGTAGGTTCAAATCCTGCTCCCGCAACCAGCATGGCAAGCCCTGCAAACGATACGTCCCGCACGTTGCTGCGGGACGTTTTCTTTTTTGCACAACTTACTGTTTACTATCAACTAAACAATGTACATCGTTAATTGCAGCAGCCGTTTTTCTGTATTTTCTCCTGATAATGGTCAAGAAGTTCTCCAAAACGCTGGAAATGTACGACCTCGCGTTCGCGCAGGAATTTTATGACCTCATTTACATCGGGATCGTCCGAAAGGCGCAAAATGTTGTCGTAAGTTGCTCTTGCTTTCTGCTCTGCCGCTAAGTTTTCCGTAAGATCCGCTATGGGATCGCCCTTTGACTGGAGATATGCAGCCGTAAAGGGTACTCCCGCCGCGCTTGCAGGATAGACAGCATTCGCATGGTCAACATAATAGTCGCCTACGCCGTACTTGTCAAAACTCTTTGCGCCCTCTCCGTCGGTAAGCTGCGAAACTATACTTCCGACAATTTCCAGGTGCGCAAGCTCTTCCGTTCCTATATCTGTAAGCAGCGCCTTTCCCATATTGTCGGGCATTGTAAATCTCTGCGACAGATAACGCAGCGACGCGGCAAGCTCGCCGTCCGGTCCACCGTATTGCGAAAGAATTATTCCCGCAAGACGCGGATTTCTGTTTTTTATGCAAACAGGAATTTGCGTTCTTTTTTCAAAAATAAACATAAATCTTCACCTCGTTTAAAATATATCAGCTCTGAGGAGGAAATTCGCCGCAAAGCCAGTCCCACTCGCCGTTTTTGCCTGAGGAATGTGCAGTAAGCGGATAAAAACTTTCCTCAAATGCTTTTTTACAAGCCTTACTCTGCTTTACCGCCTCGCGGAACATTCCCACAGCCTTTTCGTCATCAGGGTGTGTATCGAGGTATAACTTCAGATCCTGAGCGAAGAAATCCGCTTCCATTATCGCTTTGAGAAGCTCGCTGCAAGCCGACTGAGAGTTGTTCGAGCCATTATTTTCGTTTCTCGGAGAAACGCGGCTGCCGCGGTTCATATTCATATTGTTATTTCCCATTGTAAAGTCCCCTTTCATACTCTTCTATAGTGATGTTAAGATCGGGGAAAATCGTTCCGACCATAAGAGCTTTGGACGGTGAATATACCTTATCCATTCTCTGTATCGGGACATAAGAGTATCCGACCTGCGGTCTCATCTTATCCATAAAATCTTCCTTTCATAAATAAACAGCTCATTTCTTAAAGATATGAGCGTGATCTTTCAGCGGGCGTTCCCGCTTCTTTATTATATGCCTTTGGGAAAAATCGGTTCATAATCGGAGAAAAATGCACATAGACTTGTACAAAAACAATAGGAAAGGTCAGGACTATGAGCGATAAAAGATTTATTAAAAATGCGGCATTTTTGTTTATTTCCATGGCAATAACAAAGATTGTCGGAGCGCTTTTCAAAATACCTCTCGCAAACCTTCTCGGCGGAACGGGAATGGGCTATTTTTCAACAGCATACGGACTTTATTCGCCGATCTTTGCGCTAACCGCGGCAGGTATCCCCACGGCTATAATGCGTACAACAGCGCGCTGTGCAGCTTGCGACGATCTTTGCAGAGCGTCGGTTGTCAAGAAATATGCTGTTATTCTGTTTGCTGCGACAGGACTTATCGGTTCATCGCTTATTGTACTTCTTTCAAAGCCTTTTGCAAAGTACATAGCCTGCTCTCCCAACAGCGTTTTGGCGATAATTTGCATAGCGCCCGCGGTCATGCTTTGCTGTATAGCGAGCGTTTTCAGGGGTTATCACGAGGGACTTGCCGATGTAAAACCCTCTGCGGCGGCTTCTGTAGCAGAGGCTGTTTCAAGAGCCGTATTTGGTCTTTCACTTTCATATGCAGCCGTTTATTACGCTCAAAACTCGTTTTACAGCGGAAGAAATGTTTTCGGCGTCGCCTGTTCAACTGTTGAAGAAGCGTACAATGTTTCGCTTCCGTATGCGGCGGCAGGAGCAATCATTGCCGTAAGCATTAGCGAAGGCTTCGGACTTTTGACGCTTCTGATAATGGAAAAGAAAGACCCAAACAAAATACCTCTGCCGAAAAGATGCTGCTACAGCATAAGAGAGATATGGGGGTCGCTTTTAAAGGAAACGCTTCCGCTTTCGGCGTCGGCGCTTGTAATGAACTGCGTTTCATTTGTTGACCTGCTCACTGTCACCCGCACTATCTCCTACTCTGCCGAGCAAAACAGCGCGTTTTATTCCGAGCATTTCAGGACAATTTTAGAAGAATGCGGGGGAATCTCCGGTCTTGCAAACTTTATGTACGGAAGCTATACGGGAATAGCGATGTCGCTTTTTATGCTTATCCCGTCATTCGCAGGAATGGCAGGAACAGCCGCCGCACCTGAGATCGCAGCGGCATGGGAGAAAAAAGACTCTGAACTCATCTCGCAGAAGATCTCGTTACAGCTTAAAACAAGCACGCTCATAGCCTGCCCTGCTTGTTTCGGAGCGGCGGCACTTGCCGAGCCTGTATTGAATTTGCTGTACAAATCGCGCGCGGCGGAAGTTTCGGTATGCTCGAATGCATTCATTATCCTCTGTCTTGGCGGTATATTTATGGTTATTTCATCAGCGCTTTTCGGCATATTCCAGTCTATAGGAAAACCATATATACCTTTGATACTTATGATAATATCTGTTCTTCTGAAACTTGTTCTAAATCCGATACTTATAGCAGTGCCGCAGCTCAATATTTCCGGCGCAGCTCTTTCAAGCATTATCGGCTATTCATTTACGTCATTTGTCGGACTTTTACTGTTAAAACGAAATTTTCCGCAGATAACGGGAGTGCTGAAAGCTATCGTTCCGAATTTTTTGAACGGTATCTTTTGCGGAATTACTGCAAAAACTGTGTATAACATTGTTGAAAACTCTCTAAATGAAGTCTTTTGTATTGGAATTTCAGTGTTTTCAGGCATTATTGTTTGTGCAATATTGACGATTTTTAATGCTGCATTTTGTAAAAACGCCATAATTAACAAAAAAATTGAAAAAAATTGAAAAAAGCCCTTGAAAAAAAGAACAAAATAGGGTATTATAAGAAAGTAATCTTTTCTTTGGGAGCGTTGGAAATGGAATTTGTATTTAAGGATAGTTACGACATTTCCGACCTTATCGATATCGTACAGATACTGCGCGGTGAAAACGGCTGTCCTTGGGATAAAGTACAGACGCATGAAAGTATCCGTTCGGATCTTATTGAAGAAACTTACGAGGTCTGCGAGGGTATCGATAAGGACAGTCCCGAAATGCTGAAAGAAGAACTTGGCGACCTGCTTTTGCAGATAGTCTTTCATTCTCAGATCGAAAGAGAAAAAGGTAATTTTGTTTTCAGCGATGTTTGCAACGATATTTGCAAAAAGCTTATAGAGCGTCACCCCCATGTTTTCGGTGAAGTAAAGGTAAAAAATGAGGACGAGGTTTTAAAAAACTGGGACGCAATAAAAAAGAAAACAAAAAAACAGGAAAATTACTCGGATACTCTCGAAAGTATCCCGAACACATTCCCTGCTTTGATCAAAGGCGATAAGATCTGTAGGAGAGCTTCGCGGGCAGGTATTTGCGAAAACAGCGCCGCAGACGCGCTTAAAAATCTTTCAGACGAGATAGGCAGATTTGCAGAAGAGGTCAGTTCGCCCGGCGTGGAGAACGAGCGGTGTCAAAGCAGAATGGGAGATATCCTGCTGAAGATATGCGAAGCGGACAGGCTTATGAAAGTTGACAGTGAAAAGGCTCTTACTTATGCTTCACAAAGATTTACTGATGAATTCAAAAAAGCCGAAGAGGAGATTACTTCGGGCGGGAAAAAGTTCGATGAACTTTCACAGGACGAGCTTCGCTCGATAAAAGACAGGATCTTTAGCGGATCGACCGCTATTAGATAGAATTTTTTGGAGGTTTTACAAATGACAAAAGCAGAATTAGTTACAGAAGTAGCAGCTAAGTCCGGTCTTACCAAGAAAGACTCTGAGAAGGCAGTTGCAGCAGTTATCGAGGCTGTATCCGAGACACTTGCTAAGGGCGAGTCGATCCAGCTGGTTGGATTTGGAACATTTGAGGTACGCGAGCGTGCTTCAAGAACGGGTATCAATCCTCGTACAAAGGAAAAGATCAATATACCCGCTACAAAGGTTCCCGCTTTCAAGGCAGGACGCGCTCTCAAGGACGCAGTAAACGTTCCTGTTGCGACAAAGAAGAAGAAAAAATAATTTCGGGTAAGGTTACAAAAAGCGGCGGGTGTTACTTGCCGCTTTTTAATATGCTGAAATAAGGAAATTAAGATGAGATTAGATAAGTTTTTAAAGGTTTCAAGGCTAATAAAACGAAGAACTGTAGCGAACGAAGCCTGCGACGCGGAAAAAATCCTTGTAAACGGGAGAGTTCAGAGAGCTTCTTATGAAGTTAAGGCGGCGGATATTATCGAAATAAATATCGGAAAGCCTTTAAAGGTGCGCGTTAAGGATATTAAGGAATTTACGAAAAAAGAAGACGCATCGGAGTTATATGAGGTAATTTAGAATTATGATTTAAGTTCAAATACCCTGTTTGCGGCAAAGTCAACGCAGACGGGGTATCTGTTTAATGCATACAGCTTGTATAAAAAACTGAATAACGAGCTTTATAGACAGCCTGTAAGGTATAATCTTCTCCCCTGCCGAATATAAATAGGTTATCAGCGGGGGTGATTTTATGCAGGAATATCACAATGTCATTATGGAAAACAGAAACTCGCTCAAAATTTCAGGAGTAAACGATATTGACAAATTCAGCGAAAATACAATAGTTTTGTCAACAATTATGGGTGAACTGGTTATAAAAGGCGAGGATCTTCACGTTTCGTCGCTCGACGCTCAGACAGGAGATTTTCTGATGACAGGGACTGTAAACAGCCTCAGCTACAGCAGAAACAGCGTTATGGACGGACCGTTCAGAAAAATTTTCAGATGATAAGGTGAGGATAATGAATGTAAGTATTTTTGACTGTCTTATGATCGCATTTTTGGCAGGCTTTTTATTCGGGATCGTTTATGAGATACTGAGAGTTATACGCCTGATACTTCAGTTTAAAACAGTTGTTTTTGTCTGCGATATTCTGTTTTTTATCGCTTCGGCTTTTGCGGTCATAAGTCTTTCGGAAAATCTCGGAAATTATGTAAGGATATATACAGTTCTGGGCTTTGGCGCAGGCGTTTTCGCTTATATCACTACTATCGGCAGAGTTCTGAATTTATTTGAAAGCGCTATGGCTGTCGTATGGAGAAAAACGCTCGGTCGATTATTTATGAAAATTAAAGTTTTTTGTTGTAATTTGGTGGGTAAAATTGCACATAAAGTTAAGGCAGTATTTGTTAAAATATCCGAAAATGTGCTTGAATATAATAAAAATCACTTTAAAGACTTGAATTCACATAAGAAGATAGTGTATAATAAAAATAAGTCAGATATAATTGGGGATGAAAATAAAAATGTCATTAAGGCTGTCGTCAAACGAAGCCCGTAAAAATGTTAAACATCATAGTATTGTTAATATTTTATCGGGCGCTGCGATTTTGATAGCTGTTGTGTTTGTTGTTTATACAATTATTTCAAACAGCATTAAAATGAAAGAAAAAACCGAAGAATATAACGCTCTTGTCGATCAGACTGCTCAGATCAAAGAAAAGAATGCTCAGATCGACGCTTATCTCAACGGAAGCGGGAATTTTGACGAATATATCGAAAACATAGCTCGTGATAAATTCGACTATGCAAATCCTGACGAGAAGATATATATTGTCGTTCCGGGAAACTGATGATGGATTAAAACAGCATATCAAAGGGCTGTTCAATTTTATAAAAGTCAAATATCTGACTGTTGAGAAACTCTCAATGTACATTATCCGCCTAATGTGCGGAAAACGCGGCTTGTAGGTCAGCTCTTGCGGCTTACGAAAGTGTCGGCAATGCAGATGAGGGTCATTTAACAGTCTGAAACAGCCTCTAAAGGCTGTTTTTGTTTTAAAAGAAGGATATGTATGAATTTTTTTACAAAACTATTAAAGAAAATATTTACCAGAGCATTTGTGTGTGTTTTGGGCATTTTACTTCAGGTGTTATATCTGATGTCGCTTTTCTGGGAGATCGGAACGCTTTACAGCTATTCCTTCCTTTTCTTTCAGGGAGTAGGAGTAGTCATTTCGTTTTTTATTGTAAACTCTGACCTTAATCCGAGCTACAAGATCGCATGGATCATGACGATACTTACATTTCCGATATTCGGAGTGATGTTTTTTATTTTCTTCGGAAACAGCCGTTCGGGCGAAAGACTTCGTAAAAGAATGAATTATTACGCAAAAGCAGAACGCAAAATACTTCCGCAGAATGATGAAGCAGCCGATAAGCTCTCGGAACTGAATGAGCCTGCAAGAAAACAGGCGGATTATCTTTTCAGATTTGGCGGTTATCCGGTATATGAATCGTCTGATACAACTTATTTCCCTACGGGCGAAGATAAGTTTAAGGCAATGCTTGAAGAACTTGAAAAAGCAAAGCGGTTTATTTTCCTTGAATATTTTATTATAGACGAGGGAGTAATGTGGGACTCAATTCTTGATATTCTCGTCAGAAAAGCCGCCGAGGGCGTTGATGTAAGAGTTGTTTATGATGATGTGGGGTGTCTGCTGACGCTTCCTTACAAATATGACCGCGAGCTTGAAAAGAAGGGTCTTAAATGCCGTGTATTCAACAAATTCAGACCTATCTTGTCGGCAAAGATGAATAACCGTGACCACCGAAAGATACTTGTTATTGACGGAAACACTGCGTTTACGGGCGGTGTAAACCTTGCGGACGAATACATCAACCGTTATGAAAAACACGGTCACTGGAAAGATTCTGCTATCATGATAAAAGGACAGGCAGTTAAGAGCTTTACCATGATGTTTTTGACAATGTGGAACTTTCTTTCGGGAACAGAGGACGAAGATTTCCAGAAGTTTTATCCACAGCAGACTTTTAACCGCGAAAACGGCTTTATTATCCCCTTTACGGATAGCCCTCTCGACAATGAACCCGTAGGCGAAAATGTATACATGAATATAGTTACCTCTGCGAAAAAATATCTGTACATTACTACGCCTTATCTCATTATCGACAACGAAATGCAGAGCGCGCTTATTCTCGCGGCAAAGAGCGGAGTAGATGTAAGGATAATTACGCCGCACGTTCCGGATAAATGGTATGTTCACTGCGTCACAAGGTCGTTTTACAAAAACCTTACGAAATACGGCGTGAGAGTTTATGAGTATACGCCGGGTTTTATCCACGCGAAAAATTTTGTAAGCGACGACAAATTCGCTGTCGTAGGAACTATAAACCTCGATTTCAGAAGCCTTTATCTGCATTTCGAGTGCGCGGCATGGATGTATAAGACTTCGTGTATTCCCGACATTAAAGCGGACTACCTCAATACGCTGAAAGAATGTGAAGAAATTACATTTGAAATGTGTCAGAAAGAAAATTTCTTCGTACGAATAGGCAGAATGTTTTTAAGGCTTTTAGCGCCGATGATGTAAGACAAGAAAATTTCAGCCATATTTCCATGCGAAAAAAATTTGCCGCCGTTCTGTGTTGAACGGCGGTTTTTGTAATAAATCCCTCGTCAAAATCATACAAATGAATATCTGAATTTATTTGACGGAGGTAAAAAATGAACGAGTATATGCCGGAGGGCTTTCTTTTAAACACACCTGAAAATATCGCAAAACTTTCATCAAAGGACTCGATATTTAACTGTATAAAGACAGGGGAAATTCTCGAAGCGCCCTGTATGATATGCGACAGCAGGCATAATCTTATAGTTGATTTGGGGGAAATTCGCGGAATAATACCCAGAGAAGAAGGCGCGCTCGGAATAACAGAAGGCTATACAAAAGATATAGCGCTTATTTCAAGGGTAAACAAACCTGTTTGCTTTATTGTCAAAAGCTTTACACAGGACGAGTTCGGAAAAGACTGCGCTGTGCTTTCAAGAAGAGAAGCACAGGAGCGCTGTCGGAATGAATTTGTACAAAAACTTTCGGCGGGTGATGTTATTTCAGCAAGGGTCACTCATCTTGAGCAGTTCGGCTGTTTTGTTGATATTGGGTGTGGAATACCGTCGCTTATACCAATAGATCTGATTTCGGTTTCAAGGATATCTCATCCTTCGGACAGATTTTCGGTAGGAATGGACATAAAGGCAGTTGTAAAGGCGCTCGAAGGCGACAGGATATTCCTTTCGCACAAAGAACTTCTCGGAACGTGGCTTCAAAATGCACAGCTTTTTGAAAACGGCGAAACAGTTACAGGCATTGCACGGTCAATTGAAGAATACGGAGTTTTTGTGGAGCTTACTCCTAATTTAGCAGGACTTGCCGAGCCGAGAGCGGACATAACTGTAAACCAGCACGTCAGCGTTTACATAAAAGCAATAATTCCCGAAAAGATGAAAGTAAAACTCATAATAGTAAACTCCGGAGACTACAGCATAACGCACGAAGCGAAAATCAACTACTTTATAAATTCGGGACATATCGACAAGTGGGTATATTCGACCGAAAACTGCCAAAAGATTATCGAAACCGATTTTACAGTTTTATAATTCAGACCCTCCGAAAAATCGGAGGGTCTATTCATTATTTGATTTTCTTCCAGTATTCCTCGACATTCTTTTCCCTGCTGTTATCTCCGTAATGATAATAGACCTTGTTTTTAAGATTATCAGGGAGGTATTGCTGTTTGACATAATGGTTCGGAAAATCGTGAGGATAAAGATAATTTTGCCCGCGTATCTCGGCGTCCTCGCCGTCGCAATGCTTGTTCTGCAAGTGACGCGGAAAATCGCCCGTAACGCCGTTTTGTACATCTGCGAGCGCCTCGTTTATCGCCATATATCCGCTGTTCGATTTTGGAAGCGTTGCAAGCAGTATCACTGCATCTCCGAGCGGTATTCTGGCTTCGGGAAGTCCAAGCTGCATAGCGCTGTCCACACAAGCTTTTACAATAGGTATCGCCTGCGGATAAGCAAGCCCCACGTCCTCTGCGGCAATAACAAGCAGTCTTCTCGAAAGCGAAATAATATCCCCCGCGTCAATAAGCCGCGCAGCATAATGTATCGCGGCATTCTCGTCCGAACCGCGTATCGACTTCTGGAGCGCCGATAAAAGGTCATAGTGCTGGTCGCCGTCTCGGTCGTAACGCATATTGCTGCGCTGAGTAAGTTCTTTCGCAAGCGCAAGGTCTACCCTGCCGTCTATTGCCGACAGAGCGCACAATTCCACAGTATTCAGGCATTTTCTTACATCTCCGCCTACTCCGTGACAGATGTAATTTACTGCTTCATCGGACACGTCATATTTTATACCGTTTTCCTTTGACACTTCAGCAAAGCCGCGTCTTATTGCCTTTTCAAGTTCCTCAGGCTCTACGGGCTTGAACTCGAACACCGTACAGCGTGACAAAATAGCGTTATAGACATAAAAATACGGGTTTTCGGTCGTTGACGCTATAAGCGTTATCGAGCCGTTTTCGATATATTCAAGCAGGCTTTGCTGTTGTTTCTTATTCAGGTACTGTATTTCGTCAAGATAAAGCAGGATACCGCTGCTTCCGAGAAACGTGTCTATTTCCCCGACAATCTCTTTTATATCAGCGGTAGAAGCCGAAGTTCCATTCAGCTTATGAAGCCGCATATTCGCCGAATTTGCGATTATGCGCGCAATAGTAGTCTTTCCTACACCCGAAGGTCCGTAAAATATCATATTCGGAATTTTTCCCGAATTGATTATTTTCAAAAGCGGTTTGTTTTCGCCGATAAGGTGCGGCTGTCCGACAACATCGGCGAGAGTTTCGGGACGGATCTTATCTGCAAGCGGCATTTTTTTACTTTCTGTGCTGTTCAAGCAGCGCTTTTATTTTTTCATGAGGGTCAATAAGATTGCTTACCGAAATATCGTGATTAAGCGAAGCTATAAGATATGCCATATACTTTGACACATCCACTTCTTTGAACCACTCGCGCTTTTTCAGCTCCGGCGAGCGATATGTAAGGTTCGTTCCGAATACTGCGTCTATAATTCCCTGCTCATAAGCCTTATCAAATTCTTCAAGACCGTTTGTGAAAATCGCATAAGTCGCATATGCGAAGAACTGTTTTGCGTTGCGCTTTTTAAGCTCTCTTGCAACTTCAAGCATACTTTCGCCGCTTGAAATAATATCGTCCGCGACAAAAACTGTCTTTCCCTCAACGGAAGTTCCGAGATATTCGTGCGCGACAATGGGATTTCTGCCGTTTACTATTGTAGAATAATCGCGGCGCTTGTAGAACATTCCCATTTCTACCTCAAGCACAGACGCATAGAACATATTTCTGTTAAGTGCGCCTTCGTCGGGGCTTATTATCATAAAGTTGTCCTTATCGACTACAAGGTCGGGAAAGGCGTTGAACATTGCCTTTAAGACCTGATAAGACGGAATTATGTTGTCAAATCCCATAAGCGGGATCGCATTGCATACTCTCGGATCGTGTGCGTCAAAAGTGATAAGGTTTTCTACGCCCATTTGCTGTAATTCCTGAAGCATAAATGCACAGTCAAGGCTCTCGCGGTATGAGCGCCTGTGCTGTCTTCCGCCGTAAAGCAGCGGCATAATAACGTTTATCCTATGCGGTTTTCCCGAAGCAGCCTGAATAATACGCTTTAAATCGGCATAGTGGTCGTCGGGAGACATATAGTTTATGTTGTCGAAATACTTGTATTTAATGCTGTAATTTCCTACGTCAACGAGAATGAAAAGGTCTTTTCCGCGGACAGTGTTTTTAATAAGTCCCTTTGCGTCACCCGAAGCAAAGCGCGGACATTCTGCTTCAATAAGATAATTGTATGAGGGTTTGCCGTTGCGTTCACTCCATTTTGTGAGATAACTGTTTATCCTCTGTTCAAGCTCCTCAGTGCCGTTCATTGCGATAAGTCCGAGGGGAGCTACCTCGTTGTATTCTTGATAAAGGACCTCTGTATTTTTTAAAGTTGCCATCATTTTACTTCCTTTTTATACCAATCCATTTTTTACAACATCTTTAACGCCGTTGTCCAATAAAACGCTAAATGGCTTTTTGCCTCGTTTATTCACGGGAAAAGAGCATATCCCGAACTTCCATAAGCGAAAATCCGAGAAAATTCGACCCTTTCCAATTAAACGGGTTTTCAACGCCGTCGTCGTTCTCTGCCATGCCTATGCCCCATATTCTGTCCAACGGCGAGGCTTCTACAAGAATTCTGTTCCCCGTACCGAGCAGAAACGCCTTTAGATCCTCGTTCTGCGAGAATTTGGCAAAATTCCCCTCGATAACGATTTGACAGCACTTCTCGTCCCAAGTTTTCTGAACAAAGCCCGAAACCGTTCTTCCGAGCTTTTGGAACTCGTGCGGGTGACTTGCGGACATGATGTCGCGGTATGTTTTCTTATCACCGAACATCAGCGCTTTTTGAGACATCATATACTGCTCTGCGGTATGGTATTCCACGCCGTCAACAGTAAATTTACAGTCCCACCACTGACTGAAACAAGCCTTTGAAACGCTTTTGTCATATTGAGCCTTTGCACTCCAGAAGAACACAAATTTCAAGTGTTCTCCCGAAGCGAAACGCTCATAAACGTAATTCAAGTCATATTTCATTATTCGTAAAGCGGATATTTTTTCGTAAGCTCCATAACTGTCGAGCGAACCTTTTCGGCGCTGTTGTCAAAATCCTTCGCTGTGAGGTAAATGCATTCGCCGATAATCTTCATATCTTCCTCTTTAAGACCGCGCGTCGTAACAGCAGGCGTGCCGATACGAACGCCGCTTGTATAAGCGGGCTTCTGCGGGTCGTTTGGAATTGCGTTTTTATTTACAGTGATGTAAACCTCGTCAAGTTTTGTTTCAAGTTCCTTACCCGTGATATTAAACGGACGCAGATCGACGAGCATAAGATGATTGTCCGTGCCGCCCGAAACAAGGTCAAATCCCTTTTCGAGAAGCGTATCTGCAAGCACCTTTGCATTCTTTACTATCTGCTCGCCGTATGCCTTGAACTCAGGTTTCAGTGCCTCTCCGAAACATACCGCCTTGCCCGCTATAACGTGCATAAGCGGACCGCCCTGTGTTCCGGGGAAGATAGCAGAGTTTATCTTCTTCGCAAGATATTCGTTATTTGTAAGGATAAGTCCGCCGCGAGGACCGCGAAGCGTTTTATGTGTAGTGGTGGTTACTATATCCGCGTAAGGAACAGGACTTTCGTGCTGTCCTGCCGCGACAAGTCCCGCAATATGCGCCATATCTACCATAAGATAAGCGCCGACAGCTCTTGCTATTGCGGAAAGTTTCTGAAAGTCTATTGCTCTCGGATATGCCGAAGCGCCCGCGACGATCAGTTTCGGCTTACACTTGTTAGCCTGTTTATACAGTTCCTCATAGTCGATAAAGCCGTCGTCGTTTGTTCCGTAAGGAACGAAGTTAAAATACTTTCCCGAAATATTTACGGGAGAACCGTGTGTAAGATGTCCGCCGTGAGCAAGGCTCATGCCCATAACGGTATCGCCGGGCTGTAAAAGCGCAACATAAACCGCCGTATTCGCCTGTGCGCCGGAATGTGCCTGAACATTTGCAAATTTTGCGCCGAAGAGCTTTTTCGCGCGCTCTATTGCAATATTTTCGACAATATCCACATCCTCACAGCCGCCGTAATATCTCTTTCCGGGATATCCCTCGGCATATTTGTTTGTCAGAACGCTTCCCATTGCCGCCATAACCGCGGGCGAAACGATATTCTCGCTTGCGATAAGCTCAAGGTTGCGTTTCTGACGCGCAAGCTCAAGCCCCATTGCGTCGGCGACTTCTTTGTCATACTGTCCGAGAAAACCAATAGTATCCACCAAATCGTTGTACATAAAAAATCCTTTCTGTGGGACACCCCACATATAGCTGTTTACTTAATGATTATACCACAAAATACGCCTTTTTTCAATAAGTTATTTATAACATTAAATTACAATTTAACTCGGAATTTTTTGGTTATTTTGACAACATTATATAAATTCCGCGATTTTGTCGCCCATTTCCGAGCATGAAACAAGTTTCATACCCTCGCTCATAATGTCGCCCGTGCGGAAACCGTTTTCAAGTACGCTGTTGACTGCGTTTTCAACGGCATCAGCCTCTTTGTCCATTTTGAACGAATATCTCAGCATCATTGCCGCAGAAAGGATAGTTGCTATAGGATTTGCCTTGTTCTGCCCTGCAATATCCGGCGCTGAACCGCCGCTCGGTTCGTAAAGTCCGAAGCTCGTTTCGTTCATTGACGCCGACGCCAACATTCCGATAGAGCCTGTTATCATTGACGCTTCGTCCGACAGTATATCGCCGAACATATTTTCCGTCACCATAACGTCAAACTGCGCAGGGTCTTTTACGAGCTGCATTGCAGAATTATCCACGAGCATATGCTCTAAGGTAACTTCGGGGTATTCTTTCGCCACTTCTTCTACTACTTTTCTCCAAAGGCGCGAGCTGTCTAAAACATTTGCCTTATCTACGCTCGTTACTTTCTTTTTTCTCTGCATTGCTACATCAAACGCCTTTTTTGCAATTCTGCGTATTTCGTTTTCGTCGTATTTCAGCGTGTCAATAGCTGTCATAACGCCGTTTACTTCCTCGGTTTTTCTTTCGCCGAAGTACAGTCCTCCCGTAAGTTCGCGCATAATGAGCATATCAAAGCCCTTATCCGCTATTTCTTTTTTCAGCGGACAAGCCTCCGCAAGCTGTTTATAAAGCACGCACGGGCGCAGATTTGCAAACAGCCCCAGCGCTTTGCGAAGTCCCAAAAGTCCCGCTTCGGGTCTGAGATTTGCGGGGAGCTTATACCACGGAGAAGTGGTCGTGTTTCCGCCTATTGAACCCATTAACACCGCGTCTGACGCTTTGCAGCGCGCAACGGTTTCATCTGTAAGCGGAACGCCGTTTGCGTCTATCGAACAGCCGCCCATTAAAAGCTGTTCATAATTAAACTTATGTCCGAATTTTTCCGCGACCTTATCAAGTACTTTCATAGCCTCTGTCACGATTTCAGGTCCTATGCCGTCGCCTTTGATAACTGCAATATTCTTTTCCATTGGATTTTACCTCTTTTCAATTTCTTCAAGAAAAATCGGCGGAACATTTTTTGTCAGCCACACGCCGTTTTCCGAAATCCAGAATTTATGTCCCTGCTTTGCCATTTCCCCTGTTTTAACCGCGAAAACAACGCATTTTCCGTGCCTTGAACCAACTTTTACGGCGGTTTCGACATCTTTTGAAAGATGAACATACAGCCGCGACATAGGTTTAAGACCCTCGGCGCGTATACTTTCGCAAAAACGCTCGGCTGTGCCGTGATAAAGCGTTTTCGGAGGCACAGCTTCTTTTAGTTCAACATCAACGTTTACAGAATGACCCTGATTTGCGCGGATTTTCGTCTTGTCGTCATTAAAGGAATAGCGTCCCTTTTCGTCCGTGCATACTATTTCCTCCAAGGTTTCCATATCAACTGAATATCCGCTTTGGTTCATTCCGTCTATAAGCTCCCGTACACTTGCCCAACCGTTTTTGTCAAGCGAAATGCCGATAGTTTCGGGCTTATGCCGCAAAATAAGCGCAATAAATTTGCTGAGTTTAGTCAGGTCTTTCATAGTTAAAAATCAATAGTGTAAATTACCCTTGTAACATTGTCAAACTTTCGGCTTACGGCGGTTTTCCGCTCAATAAAGCCGAATTTCTCATAAAATTTTCGCGCGGGCGCGTTAAGCTCAGCGGTATCGAGCACAGCGCTCTTGTAACCATTGCCGCGCATTTTCCGAAGCGTATGCGAGAGCAGCTTTTTGCCCATACCCTTTCGCTGCCACTTTGGAGCAACATACAACAGCATTATCTCCGCATACCCCTCAAACGGCTTTTCGGTGCAGGTCTGCGCCGCGCACACCGCAGCGATTTCGCCGTCTGCAAGAAGCACAAACATGTCACGTCCGCTCTTAATAAGCTCCGTAAAGCTCCTGCGGCGGTATTCACCCGTGTAGGCGGCAATCTGTTCCGCCGAAAAAAACTCCTTGTAGCTTGTCTGCCACGCGCTGTCTACAACCTGTGCCATTTCCTCAACATCACGAAGCTCGGCAGGTCTGATGTCAATTCTCATTTTTTAAGAGAATTAAGCAGTCCGCCCTTGTTTATGATGTCCTTTATAAATTCGGGGAACGGCAGCGCCTGATATGTTTTATTCTTTGTGATATTTGTGATAACTCCGCTGTCGA
This sequence comes from uncultured Clostridia bacterium, assembly GCA_947629335.1. GTDB lineage: Bacteria > Bacillota > Clostridia > Oscillospirales > Ruminococcaceae > CAG-115. The sequence goes on from CANRDI010000001.1 coordinate 295,467, forward strand.
AGTCTATCTCTACTTCATTTCCGTTTTCAATATCCTTTGCCGCTTCGTCACATTCGAGTATAGGCAAGCCTATGTTTATCGAATTGCGATAGAAAATTCTTGCGAATGTAGACGCGATAACACAGCTTATGCCGCTTGCTTTTATTGCAATAGGAGCGTGCTCGCGCGAGCTTCCGCAGCCGAAATTCATATTTGCAACGATTATATCGCCGTCTTTTACGTTTTTGACAAAATCCTTGTCAATATCTTCCATACAGTGAGCGGCAAGCTCCTTGTGGTCGGCAGTGTTGAGATAACGCGCGGGAATAATTACGTCCGTATCAACGTTATCTCCATATTTATGTACAATTCCGTGTGCTTTCATTTCAATTCTCCTTATATTTCAAAATCAACGCATTTTCTTTCAGCCGTAAACGGTCTGACGCGCTCGTCTGCTATTTTAACGTGTTCGGGGTGGACAGAATATGCTTTCAGCGCGTTAAAATCAGCAAACGTGCTGTCAAGCAACAGATCGCCGTTTGAGGTCGAAAGCGTTTCGGTTATCACCTTTATGTCCAGAAGCCCGTCTATCTTCCCTTTTAAGCTTTCCAAGCCCTCTTTTATCAGCCTTTTGCGCTCGGCTTTTTCAGCTTCGGGCATTTCCTTTAAATTCCAGATAATAATGTGCTTTACCATTATTCAAACTCTCCCGAAATATAGCCCTTTATCGCGCTTGCCGCAGCAACAGCGGGACTTGCGAGATATACCTCCGAGCTTGTATCGCCCATTCTTCCGACAAAGTTTCGGTTGGTGGTTGAAACAGCGCGCTCATTCGGAGCGAGTATGCCCATATGCCCGCCAAGACACGGACCGCAGGTCGGCGCGGAAACGACCATTCCCGCCTCTACAAATGTTTCGAGCAGACCGTTTTTAAGCGCTTCGAGATAGATTTTCTGTGTTGCGGGAATAACTATCGCGCGAACTCCCTTTGCAACTTTCTTTCCCTTTACAATTTTCGCCGCAGTTTTAAGGTCGCTGTATCTTCCGTTCGTGCAAGAACCGATAACAACCTGGTCGATTTTTATGTTCAGCTTTTCGGCTTCGTCAATTGTTTTTGTGTTTTCGGGGAGATGAGGGAAAGAAACCGTCGGCTTTATTGTGCTGAGGTCAATGTCTATAACTCTGCTGTACTTTGCGTCGGGGTCAGCCTTGAAAATTTCGGGAGTGCGGTCGGAATGTTCTTTTATGTAGGCAAGCGTAACGTCGTCTACCTCGAAAATTCCGTTCTTCGCTCCCGCTTCTATCGCCATATTTGCCATACAAAGCCTGTCGTCCATTGAGAGAGTTTTAAGTCCCTCGCCCGTGAACTCCATTGACTGATAAAGAGCTCCGTCAACGCCTATCATTCCGATAATATGCAGGATAACGTCCTTTCCGCTGACCCATTTATTCAATTTTCCCGTAAGGTTAAACTTTATCGCGGACGGAACTTTGAACCAAGCCTCTCCTGTCGCCATTCCCGCAGCCATATCGGTTGAACCTACGCCCGTAGAGAACGCTCCGAGCGCTCCGTATGTGCAGGTGTGGCTGTCCGCGCCGATAACGCAATCTCCCGCTATTACAAGTCCTTTTTCGGGCAAAAGCGCGTGTTCGATACCGACGTTTCCTACGTCGTAATAATTAAGAATGTCGTATTTGTCCGCGAAATTGTGGCACTGCTGGCATTGTTTCGCAGCTTTAATATCCTTGTTGGGCGTAAAGTGGTCCATTACAAGCGAGATCTTTGTCTTGTCGAAAACGCCCGTAAAGCCGTTTTTCTCAAACTCGTTGATTGCGACGGGGCTTGTGATGTCGTTTCCCAACACCATATCCAGCTTTGCTTTTATAAGCTGTCCCTCAACAACGCTCTCCAGTCCCGCTTTTTTTGCGAGAATTTTCTGTGTCATTGTCATTCCCATTTGTTTTTACCTCCGCATTAAATCATTTTTAAAAATTGTTCCTCGGATATGACCGTTATTCCGAGCTCGTTTGCCTTTGTGAGCTTTGAACCCGCCTCTTCTCCCGCAAGAACATAATTTGTCTTTTTTGAAACAGAACCGCTGCATTTTCCGCCGCGCTGTTCTATCATTTCTTTTGCTTGGTCGCGCTTTAGCGTCGGGAGAGTTCCCGTTATGACGAAAGTCAGTCCCGAAAGCTTGTCCGAAACCTTTTTGCTTTCGTATTTCATATTAAGCCCAAGCTCTTTAAGCCTGTTTATAAGCTCAATTCTGTGCGGCTCGCGCATTTCCGTATAAACCGATTTTGCAAGCACCTCGCCAAAGCCGTCTATTGACGAAATTTCTTCTTCGGTTGCTTTCATTATACCGTCCATATCTCCGAATTTCTCACAAAGCAGCGCCGCTCTGCCGCCTATCCCGCGTATTCCGAGAGCATATATAAGGCGCGGAAGCTCGTTTTGCTTTGACTTTTCAATTGCCGAAAGCAGATTTTCAGCCGACTTTTGCCCAAACCGCTCAAGCGCCGTCAAATCCTGCAAATCAAGCGTATACAGATCCGCGACATTATGCACAAGACCCGCGTTTATAAGCTGTTCAACAATTGCTTCTCCAAGCCCGTCGATATTCATTGCACTTCTTGAAGCAAAATGCTCGATAGAATGGAGTATCTGCGCGGGGCAGTTTATATTAGTACAGCGTATAACTGCGTCATCTTCGTCCCTTACTGCCTCTGCTCCGCACACGGGGCAAACGTTCGGTATCAAAAACGGCTCGGAATTGTCCGAATGTGAAATGCTTTTAACGACTTCAGGTATTATATCTCCCGCTTTTCTGACAATTATCCTGTCGCCGACGCGGATATCCTTTTCGGAAATATAATCTTGATTATGCAGGACAGCGCGCGAAACCGATGTTCCCGCAAGCTGAACAGTGTCGAACGCCGCAACAGGCGTAAGCGCGCCTGTTCTGCCGACGTTTATTTCGATAGACTTTAGCGTCGTTTCCTTTTCTTCGGGAGGATATTTAAACGCCACCGCCCACTTGGGCGTTTTCGCTGTCGCGCCCATTTCCGCTCTCAACGCAAGATCGTTTACCTTTACTACCGCCCCGTCAATGTCAAACGGCAGAGAAGTTCTCATCTGTCCGATTTCCGAAATGCGCGTCAATATCTCGTCAGACGTTTTGCAGACTTTAAAATCGGGTATGACCTTAAACCCTTGTTTTTTCAGATATTCAAGGCTCTCGGAATGAGTTTTAAACTCAATTCCCCTTACCTGCTGGACATTAAAGCAGAAAATATCAAGTCCGCGCTCGGCGGTTATTTTGCTGTCCTTTTGCCGAAGAGAACCAGCCGCTGCATTTCGGGGATTTTTCGGCAATGGTTCGCCGTTTTTCTCCTGCAATTCGCATAATTTCCCAAAGCTCTCCTTCGGCATATAGACTTCTCCGCGAACCTCCAAAAACGGTATCTCTTCGCCAAGTTTCAGCGGAACGGTTTTTATCGTTCTTAGATTTGCCGTGATATTTTCGCCGATAAAACCGTCGCCGCGCGTTGAACCGCGAACTAATGCGCCGTTTTCATATTCAAGCGAAACGGAAAGCCCGTCTATCTTCGGCTCTACGGTAAACTCTCTTGCTCCAGCCTCTGACGCACGCTCGAAAAATGCCTTTACCTCGTCCTCACCGAAAACGTCCTGTAGGCTCGCCATTTGCACAGCATGATTTACCTTTTCAAACGTGTTTACCGCCGACCCGCCTACTCTCTGAGAGGGAGAATTTTCGCTCTGAAGTTCGGGAAATTTTTGTTCAATTTCTCTCAGCTCGCGCATATATGCGTCGTATTCATCATCCTCAAGCGTCGGCGCGTCAAGGTCATAATAGTTGTGATTTGCCTTTTCGAGAATTTCCGTAAGCTCGGAAATCCTCTTTTTCGCTTCTTTTATTTCCAAATCATCATCTCCGTTAGTTCAGTACTGCTCCGTAATCGTTTAAATATCCGTCGATTTCCTCGCTCGCTATAACGTGTGTATACGCGTCGGGAACTCTTCCAACAATTACCGTTTCAGCCGCAATTACAGTAGTTTTCACGGGAACTCTCGACGTAAATCCCGGTATGATCGAATCTACGTCCGCGCTAACCTCTATTTCAATTCTGTGCAGGGTCTGGTTTATTCCCGCCGAAGTAAAACGGCTTATTATTGTCGTCGAAGCCGTTCCTACAGGCTCTACCGTCATTCCGACATTAAAGCCCTTTCCGTGTAAAAGCTGAATACCCAAAAGCGTTCCTATGGGAATTTCGATATTGTATGACGAAAGCTGTTCTATTTCGTGTTCAAGCCGCTTGATTATACCTGTTTTAAGTTTATTTATATTCACAATATTGCTTTCGACGGAAATAACCTCGCCGTCGTTATTTTTGGACAGCGTAACGAGCTTGCTGTAATCCGTTTCTTCGCTTTCAAGTTCATCCGATATAGCGCGGTTTATGAGCGACTCAACTATCTCGCGGCACTCATAAGCGTTTACTGTCTCAATCACTTCACGAAAACTCAGATCCATAAGCAGAAGCAGACCCAAAACGACCATTCCCGCTGCGATCAGCTTTACGCCGACTTTTCTGAAAAAGACTTTCGCCATACGACCACCCCCATTCACTATAATATGTTTATTATGCAAATGGGTGATTTAGGACAAGAACTTAACTGTTTATAAACGCCTCAAATGCCTTATATGCCGCGTAAACATCTGTTTTCGCGGTTATTTCAAAAGGCGCGTGCATAGACATAACGGGAACTCCCACATCTATCGTGTCAACATTAAGGTTTGCGATATAAGCCGCGACAGTTCCGCCGCCGCCGATGTCTACCTTTCCAAGCTCGCCGGTCTGCCATATGACCTTATTTTTATCAAGAAGCGCCCGTACTTCTCCTACAAACTCCGCCGAAGCGTCGCTCGTTCCGCTCTTTCCGCGAGAACCCGTGTATTTTGTCACACAAACGCCGCCGTTTAAGACGCTTGCGTTATTTTTTTCGAAAACGTCGGGAAACGTCGGGTCATATGCAGCATTTACGTCTGCGGACAGACATCTTGAATTTGAAAGAACTTCTCTCCCCTCTTTACCGAAGCAAGACGCCAGATCCGCGATAAAGTACTTTAAATATGCCGAGCGAAGTCCTGTATTTCCGTCGGAGCCTGTTTCCTCTTTGTCGGTGAGGATAGCTACCGCCGTTTTGTTGAGCGATTTTGCTTCAAGCACAGCCATAAGCTCAGTATATGCGCAAACTCTGTCGTCTTGACCATAGCCGCCTATAAGACTTCTGTCAAAGCCAATGTCGCTTGCCTTAAACGCCGGTACTGCCTCAAGCTCCGCAGAGAGAAAATCTTCTTCGGTTATCCCGTACTTTTCATTGAGCAGCATAAGGAGATTTAGTTTTACTCTTTCGCTCGCTTCATCGTCTTTAAACGGGCGCGAGCCGATTATCAGATTTAATTCTTCTCCCTTTATAATTTCCGTCGAAGGGCGCTTCATCTGCGCTGACGCAAGATGCGGAAGCAGATCGGAAACGCAGAACACGGGGTCGCCCTCGTCCTCTCCGACGCGAACGACAACTTTGCTTCCGTCAGCTTTTACAATAACTCCGTGAAGCGACAGCGGTACCGTCGGCCACTGATATTTTTTTATTCCTCCGTAATAGTGGGTCTTGAAATAACCTATCTCATCATTTTCTATCAAGGGGTTCTGCTTCATATCGAGACGGGGACTGTCAATATGCGCCGCTACAAGATTTACGCCGTTTTCTATCGGCTCTTTTCCTATAACTGCGAGTATGACCGCCTTTTCGCGGTTCAAAAGATATACTTTGTCGCCCGCCTGGTATTTTGCGGTTTTGTTAAATTGTACAAAGCCTGCCTCTTTTGCAGCGCGCTCTATAAAACCCGCTGCTTCACGCTCGGTCTTTGACTCGTCGAGGAACGCCTTATATCCCTCGCAGAATTTTTCGCATTTTTTGATCTCCGCGTCGCTCATTCTGAGATAAGCGTTTTTCCTCTGCAAAAAGAGCTTTTCTTTAAGTTCTTTTGCTGTTTCCTTTTTTGCCATTCTGTTTTTCTTCCTTTCAATTTATATTTTTTAATAAAGTACATATTCAGCCCGAATAAAGGTCTTCATAAATACGAATAGTTTTATTTATTTTTTCGACATAATATGCGGTATCAGAGATAGGGATATTGTCGAGATGTATGCCGTCGCTCGAATACCGACTGTCTGAAAGCCATTTGTTGACGTTGTTCCGTCCCGCGTGATATGCCGCCGCAACACAGTCCGTATTGCCAAACTCCTCATACAGATATCCGAGCAGCCAACAGCCGTATTCGATATTTTTCTGTGCCGAATACATATCATAATAAACCGTTTGTGTATCCTCACGCCTGTATTTTATCCAGTCGAACGTTTCCTCCATTATCTGCATAAGTCCTCTCGCTCCAACCTCCGAACAAGCGTCCGTATTAAATCCGCTCTCGGTTTTTATAACCGCATAGACCAGATATACGCTTATGTTATTTTCCTTTGCGTATTTTTCAACATAATCAGAATACTTTATCGGATACGCTTCGTGCATTATTTTATTATATCCCCATATTCCGCCTATTAAAAGCAACGCGGCTAAAAAAACCGACACTAAAATTATTATAGGCGCTCTGCTCTTTCGTTTATTCTTTTTGTAAATGATAATTATTCACCTTTTCTGATTTTTTTTGCAATTTCCAAAGCTGTTTCTTCAAGCTTACAGAAATCATCATTGTTGTTTTCAATAATGAAATCCGAGCGAGCGCGGAAAAATTCCTCGTCATGCTGTGCGCAAAGCCTCGCCAGAGCCTGCGCCTCGGTTATACCGTCACGCTCGGTTATGCGCTTTAAACAGGTTTTCCTATCTGCGACAACGCTTATTATATGACTGCACAGAATATTCAGCTTTGCCTCAAAAAGAGTCGGCGCATCAAGAAGTATATTTGTTCTGCCGCTTGTTCTTATAAGATCTAAAAGGTCGTAAGTTATATACGGGAAAATTATGTCGAAATATTTTCGGTTTTTTTTCGGGTCTGAGAAAACGACCTCGGCGGTCTTTGCCCTGTTCAGCGTTCTGTCGTCATTAAGCAGATCTTCCTCAAACTTCTCCGAGATCTCCTTTAAAAACGCAGGTTCGCACTGAACGCTGTACGCAAGCCTGTCACAGTTTATAACGAAAAAGCCGTTTACCATAAACTCGCCCGAAACGGTCGATTTTCCCGCGCCGCTCATTCCCGTAAGTCCTACAACGTTAATATCCGAAAGCTCAAGCATTTTATTCATCTACCACCTTAAAGCCCGCCGCTCTTATGAGCCTGTTGTAAACGGCAAGCCCCATGCCGCTTTTATCCGGAGCTTCGACATATACCGTTTCGATATTGTTTTCATCGGCGCTTCTCAAAAGACCGAAAAGCCTTTGCGCCTGTATCTCAGCAATTTCGCCGAAATCAATAAAACCCTCGCCGTAATCTCCCCGCGACAAAAACCATGCGTTTTCGTCCTCATGCATAGCGCGGAATTTTCTGAAAAGATCCGCTCTTTTATTCACAACAAAAACGTTTGCTTTCGGAGAATAATGTTTATACTTCATTCCCGGAGAAAGCACACGCTCGTCGGGTCTCGGAGCGGTTTCGACCGCCTTATCGATCTCAACCTCAGCAAATTTTGAAAGCATTTCGGCGGTTATCCCGCCGGGACGCAGAATATGGATCTTATCTTCCCTAAAGCAAACGACCGTGCTTTCTACTCCTACCGAACACTCTCCCCCGTCGATAATGAGCGGGATTTTCCCGTTCATATCCTCGAAAACGTGTTGAGCAGACGTAGGGCTTGGTTTTCCGGAGAGATTTGCCGACGGAGCAGCGAGCGGAAAACCGCATTTTTCAATAACAGCTCTCGCCGCATCATTCGCGGGCATCCTCACGGCAACTGTCGAAAGTCCGCCGCTTGTTATGTCGGGAACAACGCTCGTCTTGCCGAAGATCATAGTCAGCGGACCTGCCCAAAATTTTTCCGCAAGCCGTCTTGCAAGCTCCGGGATTTCCGTCACAAGCGGCTTTATCATTTCAAAATTGCTTATATGAACGATAAGCGGATTGTCCTGTGGTCTGCCCTTTGCCGTAAAAATGCTTTTTACTGCGTTTTCATCAAGAGCGTTTGCGGCAAGCCCGTATACCGTTTCAGTAGGAAGCGCGACAATGCCGCCGTTTTTTAAGATATCCGCGGCTTCGCATACGCTTTCCTCACAAAAAGGCATTATTCTTGTCTGCAAATTATTCGAGGACATAACCTTAAAGCTGTTTGCAGGAAAATCAAGCATTTTTTCACCTTCTCGGTATCAGTTTTCGCTCTTTGCAAGCAGCGCCGTTTTTTCCGCAAGCCTCAGCGCGTCGAATATCTCGTCGCACCCTCCGTTCATCATTTCGTCCAGCTTGTACAGTGTAAGACCAATTCTGTGGTCGGTAACTCTTGACTGCGGAAAATTGTATGTCCTTATGCGCTCGGAGCGGTCGCCTGTCCCTACTTGAACGCGGCGTTCTTCGGCTATCGCACTGTCGCGGGCAGTGCGTTCTGCCTCATAAAGTTTGCTGTACAGCATTTTAAGCGCCTTTTCCTTGTTTTTCATCTGTGAGCGCTCTTCCTGACACTCGACGACTGTTCCCGTAGGATTATGAATTATCCTCACTGCGGATTCGGTCTTATTTATATGCTGACCGCCCGCGCCGCTCGAACGGTATGTCTGAACGGTAAGATCAGCGGGATTTATGTTTACGTCAACTTCTTCGACTTCGGGCAAAACCGCAACGGTAACGGTAGAAGTCTGTATTCTGCCTTGGCTTTCGGTTTCGGGAACGCGCTGAACACGGTGAACTCCGCTTTCATACTTCATCTTTGCGTATACTCCTTCGCCTTCGATACCGAACGATATTTCCTTATATCCCCCCAACTCAGTGGGATTTCCGCCGAGTATCTCGATTTTCCAGCCCTGCCTCGCGGCATACATAGAATACATTCTGAACATTGAATTTGCAAAGAGCGCGGCTTCTTCCCCGCCTGCGCCTGCGCGTATCTCGACTATTACGCTTCTGTCGTCGTCGGGATCGTGCGGAAGCAGCATCATTTTCAGTTCTTCAGCCAAATCCTCTGCCAGAGCTTTGTTTTCCTCATATACGCTTCTTGCAAGCTCTTTTAGCTCTTCGTCATCACCCGCCGCCGAAAGCTCTTCTAAAGCGCCCTCGCGGTCGTTTACAGCCTTTTGATAGCGCTTATGAGTATCAATAAGCGGAGTGAGATTTTTATATTCTTTCATAAGTTCTGTATAGATCTTATTGTCCGAAACGACCTTCGGATCGGACAGCTTTGCGCTTATTTCTTCATAGCGCGCAATTATCATACTTAACTTTTCCTGCATAAAATTCTCCTGTTAGAGGTTAATCGGCGGTATGTATTTTTGCCCGAACTAAAACCAAATCTCTTTTTCAAACCGCAATAAATACTTTTCACGCCGCATACCGACGATAAGTTCAAGATCATAATATTTATATTAAAGTACTTGAAAACAACTTCAAGATAATTTCTATACCGTCCGATCGATTTCGTCCCGCAGAACAGACTTTATATTTTTCTCACATTTCGCGCGGGAGATCATATATATATGACCGCATTTTTCACATTCAAGCCGAAAATCCGCCCCGACGCGCAGAACTTTCATTGTATTTCCTCCGCAGGCGTGATTTTTTTTCATTATGATCTTATCGCCTATGCTTATTTCCACAATTTCTTTCCTTTACATAATATTTGTACATATATATTTAAGTATATCACTTTTCAGTCTTTATTTCAATAGTTATATTAAATTTTTTAAAAATTTTTAAAATTTTTAAAAAAACTATTGACAAACTGTTTTTAATCTGGTATAATAATGAAGTTCCATGGTTCACTAGCTCAGTCGGTAGAGCACCTGGCTTTTAATCAGGGTGTCCCGGGTTCGAATCCCGGGTGAATCACCATTACTTTACTTTATAAGAAGCAAGGAGATCGATTTGTCTTGTTGCTGATGATTTGATACAGATATTTCTGCTTTTCGGCATTGTCTGAAATATCTCTATAAATCTCCGAAAATTTGAATGAGCGCCCGTAGCTCAGCTGGATAGAGCAATAGCCTCCGACGCTATGTGTCGTGCGTTCGAATCGCATCGGGCGTACCAAGGTCATTTATCTTTTTGTTTCTTTAAAGCCAAGGTTATATTTGTCGGTTCGGGGAGTTTCAGCTCTCCGTTTTTTTGATAGTTTGCGGGATGGTTTTAATGGCTGATGAAAATGGAGTTCACAGTGGAATTCACAATGGTCACAGACAGCGTCTATTGAAAAAATATAAGGAAAACGGTATTGATTCGCTCGAAGAACATGAGCTTCTCGAAATACTTCTGTTTTTCGCGTTTTCAAGATGCAATACAAATGAATTGAGCCATAATCTTTTAAACAAGTTTGGCAGTATAGAAAATGTTTTTAAATCTTCTATAGACGAATTGACGAAAATAAACGGCATAGGAAGCTCTTCCGCCCTGCTTATTAAATTTTTGGGCGATTTTTCGGAACTCTACGGCAGATCTGACCAAAAGATATATAACCTAAAGGCTTTTGAAAACATCATACAATTTTGTACCGAACATTTTACAGACCAAGAAAACGAAAACTGCCACTTTATATTTCTCGATAAAAGGAAAAATCTTATAACTCATCAAAGCCTGACAAACTGTAAATTCAGTCTGGTCAACTTAGATCTGAAAAAGATTATAAATAAGGCTATAGATCTGAATTCGGATTCGATAATAATCGTGCATAATCATCCGAACGGCTCTTCGGTCGCTTCGTCAAATGACGTAAAGTATACGCGTTCTATAGCAGAAATGATCGCTCCGCTTGATCTGTCTCTTGTCGACCATATAATTATGGGTATAGACGGATTTTTTTCAATGCGCCGCTCAAATCTTATGAATGATATATGGAAATAAAAAGTCACTTCTATCAGACTTCCGAAATGCTGCCGGAAACTTCGGGACTAGTCGGAAAGCTGTAAGATACTCGTTCACTTGTAATTTTTATAAGTGAACGTTTTTAGTTTAGTATATACGGGAGTATTATGGAAAAATTTGAAATACATTCTGAATATAAGCCCACTGGCGACCAGCCCGAAGCAATAGCGGCGCTATCCGAGGGAATACTTCGCGGCGACAAAGAACAGACGCTTCTCGGTGTGACAGGTTCGGGAAAAACATTTACAATGGCTAATATTATCGCAAACGTAAATAAGCCGACGCTTGTCCTTGCTCACAACAAAACGCTCGCCGCTCAGCTCTGCTCAGAGTTCAGAGAGTTCTTTCCGAAAAATGCGGTAGAGTTTTTTGTCAGCTATTATGATTATTATCAGCCTGAGGCTTATATCCCCTCAACAGACGCTTATATCGAAAAGGACAGTGCGATAAACGACGAGATAGACCGCCTCAGACACTCGGCGACGGCGGCGCTTGCAGAAAGGCGCGACGTTATTATTGTTGCGAGCGTTTCGTGCATTTACTCGCTCGGTTCGCCGGAGGATTACCGCTCGAATACGCTGTCGCTTAGAGAGGGTATGGAAATATCGAGAGATGAAATTATAAAGCGGCTTGTCGAAATGCAATACGAGCGAAATGAGCTGAATTTTATCCGTAATAAATTTCGTGTAAGAGGGGATACTGTCGAGATATTCCCCGCAGGCAGCACAAGCGAAACTGCGGTAAGAGTAGAGTTTTTCGGGGACGAAATAGAAAGGCTGTCCGAATTTGAAGTTGTAACGGGAAATCTGCGCGGAACTCTCAAACACGCTATGATATTCCCCGCTTCGCATTATATAATCGGACGGGATAAAATGGAAGAAGCACTGAACGAGCTTGAAGAAGAGCTTGAAGAGCGTATAAAGTTCTTTAAAGACCAAAACAAACTTATAGAAGCCCAGCGAATAGAACAGCGCACAAGATACGATATGGAAATGCTGCGCGAGATTGGAACGTGCAAGGGCGTTGAAAACTACTCGCGGGTGCTTGCGCGCAGACCAAAGGGAAGCACTCCCATTACGCTTATAGACCATTTCCCCGAAGATTTTCTGCTTATGGTGGACGAAAGTCACGTTACATTGCCGCAGGTTCGCGGAATGTACGGTGGCGACGTCGCAAGAAAAAAGAACCTCATTGACTATGGTTTCAGGCTTCCCTGTGCTTACGACAACAGACCGCTGAACTTTGACGAGTTCTATGCAAAGGTAAATCAGGCTGTTTTTGTTTCCGCAACTCCGGGAGATTTCGAGCGAGAAAAGTCAACTCGGATAGTCGAACAGATAATTCGTCCGACAGGTCTTTTAGACCCCGAAATTATCGTAAAGCCGACAGACGGGCAAATTGAAGATCTGATTTCGGAGATAAATGTGCGAGTTGAAAAAAAACAACGCGTCTTGGTGACAACTCTTACGAAAAAAATGGCGGAGGATCTTACGGAATTTCTCGACAAGGCAGGAATAAAAGTCCGCTATATGCACCACGATATTGATACTATCGAAAGAATGGAGATAATCCGCGACCTCAGAGAAGGAGAATTTGACGTTCTCGTCGGAATTAACCTTTTGCGCGAGGGACTGGATATTCCCGAAGTTTCGTTGGTGGCAATTCTTGACGCAGACAAAGAAGGTTTTTTGCGCTCGGAAACATCGCTTGTGCAGACGATAGGGCGCGCGGCAAGAAACGCCGAGGGTACTGTAATAATGTACGCCGACTTTGTAACTCAATCAATGGAAAAAGCAATTTCCGAGACCCTGCGCAGACGTGAGATACAGCAGGCTTACAACAAGGAACATAATATCGTTCCGAAAACAATAGTAAAAGAAGTACGCGATGTTCTTGAAATAACGAAAAAGACTGACAAAAAGCTGAAGAAGAGCGATTATAAAAAGCTCCCTCGGCGCGAAAGAGAACAGCTTATAGCTCAATATACGGCAGAAATGAAAAAGGCGGCGAAGCTGCTTGATTTTGAACACGCGGCGTTTTTGCGCGACAAGATAAAAGAACTTCGCGGCGAATAACAACAAAAGAGGGATCTGTTATGGCAAACGACAAGATAATCATTAAAGGCGCGCGTGAGCATAACCTGAACAACATTAACGTTACTATCCCAAGGGACAAGCTCGTCGTTTTGACGGGAGTTTCGGGTTCGGGCAAAAGCTCGCTCGCATTCGATACTATCTTTGCGGACGGGCAAAAGCGCTATATGGAAAGCCTTTCAAGCTACGCAAGAATGTTTTTGGGGCAAATGGAAAAGCCCGACGTTGACAGTATTGAGGGGCTGTCTCCTGCCATTTCGATTGACCAGAAAACCACCTCGAAAAATCCCCGTTCTACGGTCGGCACTGTCACTGAAATCTATGACTATCTGCGTCTAATGTACGCAAGGATAGGTATTCCCCACTGCCCCGTCTGCGGGAGGGAGATAAAACAGCAAACGGTAGATGAAATTGTTGACAAGGTGTTGGAGCTTCCCAAAAAAACGAAATTTCAGGTGCTTGCGCCTGTCGTAAGGCAGCGCAAGGGCGAGCACAAAAAGGAATTTGAAAGCGCAAGAAAAGCGGGTTTTTCGCGCGTGAGGGTTGACGGCATTACCTTTGACCTGAACGAAAAAATTTCCCTTGAAAAAAACAACAAGCACTCTATCGAAATAATCGTGGACAGACTTGTGATAAAGGACGGAATACGCTCGCGCCTTGCGGAGAGCATTGAAACGGCGGGCAATCTGACGGGCGGACTTATCTATATAGACGTTATTGACGGAGAAGAACTTCATTTCTCGCAGAGCTATGCATGTCCCGAACACGGAGTTTCGGTGGACGAGCTTGTTCCGAGAATGTTTTCATTCAACAATCCACTCGGCGCTTGTCCCGAATGTACGGGAATAGGCAGTTATCGCAGAATTGACCCTGACCTTATTATGCCGAACAGGTATCTTTCAATAAAAGACGGCGCGATAAAGGGCTATGGCTGGACTTATGCCGAAGGAACGATTGCGGCGATGTATTTTGACGCCGTGTGCGAAAGAAATGGTGTAAGCGTAGAACAGCCTGTCTCGGAGTTTCCCGAAAAAGCAATAAACGAACTTATGTACGGAACAAACGGCGAGAAAATTCTTGTAAAGCGCCCTAAAAAACAAGGCGGCGGAGAATATTACACCGAGTTTGAGGGAGTAGCAAACAACCTGCAAAGGCGCTATAACGAAGCGCAGGGCTGGCAGTACTACTCAAAAGACGCGCTCGAAGATTTTATGAGCGACGTCGAATGTCCGAAATGTCACGGAGAAAGGCTTAACGACACGGCTCTTTCGGTCACTGTCGGAGGCCTTAACATAATGGATTTCTGCAAGATGTCGGTATTGAACGCGATAGATTTTGTGGACAACCTTGAACTTTCTGAACACGACAGAATGATAGCGGGTCAGATACTGAAAGAAATAAAAAATCGTTTAGGTTTTTTGAAATCGGTAGGACTTGAATATCTGACGCTTTCGCGCGCGGCAGGCACTCTTTCCGGCGGCGAAAGCCAGCGCATAAGGCTTGCGACACAGATAGGAAGCGCGCTCACGGGGGTTTTATACATTCTTGACGAACCAAGTATAGGACTTCACCAGCGCGACAACGACAAGCTGATTGCGACTTTAAAAAACCTGCGCGACCTCGGAAACACGCTTATCGTTGTAGAACATGACGAGGATACAATGCGCGCGGCAGACTGGATAGTTGACATTGGTCCTCTTGCGGGTATCCACGGCGGAAATGTCATATACAGCGGCGATGTAAAGGGCATTTTAAAATGCAAGAACTCCATTACAGGGCAATATCTGAGCGGAAAGAAAAAAATTGCCGTTCCGAAAAAGCGCAGAAAACTTACTGGAAAATGGCTCAAAGTAATAGGCGCTCAAGAAAACAACCTCAAAAATGTTGATGTTGACGTGCCGATTGGCGTTTTTACCTGCGTCACGGGTGTTTCGGGCAGCGGCAAAAGTTCACTCGTAAATGAGATAATCTACAAAAATCTTTACGGAAAACTTAACAGAGGACGTGTCAGAGCGGGAAAATTCCGCGATATGAAGGGCATAGAAAATCTCGACAAGGTTATAATGATAGACCAATCGCCTATCGGCAGAACTCCGCGCTCAAATCCCGCGACATATACGGGAGTTTTCACGGATATACGCGACCTTTTCGCACAAACGACCGACGCAAAAACAAGAGGTTATACGGCGGGACGCTTTTCCTTCAACGTAAAGGGCGGAAGATGCGAAGCGTGCGAGGGCGACGGAATTCTGAAAATAGAAATGCACTTTTTGCCGGATATTTTCGTTCCGTGCGAGGTATGTAAGGGTCAGCGCTATAACCGCGAAACTCTTGAAGTAAAATACAAGGGCAAAAGCATTTATGATGTCTTAGATATGACGGTAGCGGAGGGAGTTGAATTTTTCTCGAATATACCGAAAATCTATAACAAACTGAAAACGCTTAATGACGTGGGATTAGGTTATATCAAGATCGGACAAAGTTCTACTACGCTTTCGGGTGGTGAAGCGCAGAGAATCAAACTTGCGGCGGAGCTTTCGAAGCGCTCTACGGGAAAGACTATCTATATCCTCGACGAACCGACTACAGGTCTTCACTCGGCTGATGTACAAAAACTCATAGATATATTACAGGCGCTTGCGGACGCAGGAAACACTGTTCTTGTCATTGAACACAATCTTGACGTTATAAAATGCGCGGACTATATAATCGATATGGGTCCCGAAGGCGGCGACGGCGGAGGAACTGTTGTTGCAAAAGGAACTCCCGAAGATGTATCGGAAAATCCGAAATCATATACGGGAATTTATCTGAAGAAAATGCTGTGAAATTATTGACAAATGCGACAAGATATGCTAAAATATTCTTTAGCAGATAAAATTCAGAAAGGATGTTTTTTAAATGAAAAAATTTATTAAGGAATTTAAGGAATTTGCCCTTAAAGGCAACGTTATGAGCATGGCGGTCGGCGTTATCATCGGCGGCGCGTTTCAGACCATTGTTACGGCGCTGACTAACAGCTTTATCAATCCGCTTATAGCTCTGATAATGGGCGGTGTTCAGCACGACGAAAACGGAAATCCCGTCTATATAGGCGGAAGTTTTACTATCAACGGCGTTGAATTCACCTATGGCGCGTTTCTCTCAGCAGTTATAAACTTCCTCATAATGGCGTTTATTCTTTTCCTTATGATAAAGGGAATGAACAAACTGATGTCTATCGGCAAGAAAAAGGAAGAAGAAAAACCCGCAGAGCCCCCTGCTCCTACAAAAGAAGAGCTTTTGCTTACGGAGATACGCGATCTGCTCAAAGACAACAATAAACAATAATACATAAAAGGCGCTCATTTCAGAGCGCCTTGTTTTTTTAAGTTGTTTACATAATAGTCTTATTCCCATGTTGCGGTAAAGTTTTGTACAACTTCATTCTGAACTTCCGAAGCGCTTCAAGCATATCTGCGAAAGATCAAAAAATTCAGACCGATTTTTATTGCGGCTGCGGTCGCATTGATCTCAGTAATGTCTGTATTAACGATGAACGCGGTTTTAAAGGGCGAGCCTATAAATTTCCTTTTGGGTGGGAAAAATGTTGAGAGAGAATTTTACGATAATGTTGACAAAGACGGTTATCGTAATATTTCATTCCGCGCGGAAATTCCTATTGACGCGGAAAATTACGCTGTAATTTACGATATTGACGCGTCAGAGGGTAAAAATATCAGAGTTATTATCGACGAAACAGATTTGGAATTTATGGACAAGCTGAGAAAGCGTATGAATATCATTAATGGTGATGAAAATGACGACATACAGCTTAAAGACAGCGAGCTGGTTGAATTTGAACTTAGCACACCGAGAGGCAGCTGCGGCGGAATTATAGGCGGAGAATTTTTTAATTCGGGAGCAGCCGTCGGAAAACCGACGAAATTTGTACGGGAATATGAATATAAAGGAACCACTAAGATAATAAAAATAATATTTTCTTATTATGTGTGGAAATAAAAAAGCCTCATTTTTCCTATCGCGCCGCAAGGCGCAGCACATAAAAGTTTTGGAAAGAGGGTTCAAGGGAGAAAACCTTTTTCAAAAGATTTTCTCCCTTGTTTACCTTGAAAATCTTGTGGTCTGTGATTTGTCATTTGTTGCACTTGACTTGACAATTTACGGCTGTCTCCGCACCCCTATTGATGGAAAACTTTTTTAAAAAAAGTTTTCCATCAAACTCCTTTTCAAAAAACTTTCGTGCCGCGCCTTGCGGCGCGATCGGAGAGTGGAAATTCTGTCCGACTTTTATCTTACCTCTTTCTTATTACTTCTATAAACTGTTCGAGGTGGAAACTTTTTTCAAAAAGCTTCCACCTCAATTGCAATTTTCTTTGAAATCTTATTTTCGTTTAATTCTGCTTTCTAACCTTTATGTGAACTTCCCTGAGCTGCTGTTCGGTAACTTCCGTAGGAGCGCCCAAAAGCAGATCCTGCGCGTTAGAGTTGAGCGGGAACGCAATTATCTCGCGTATGCTCTCTTCTCCTGTCAGAAGCATTATCATCCTGTCAACTCCCGGTGCCATTCCCGCATGAGGCGGTGCGCCAAACTTGAACGCATTATACAATGCTCCGAACTTTGTCGCAACATCTTCCTCGGTATATCCCGCAATTTCAAACGCTTTTATCATAATGTCAAGGTCATGGTTACGAACAGCACCCGACGAAAGTTCAACGCCGTTGCAGACAATATCATACTGGTACGCGAGAATTTCAAGCGGGTCTTTGTTTAAAAGCGCGTCAAGCCCGCCCTGCGGCATAGAAAAAGGATTATGCGTAAAAATTATCTTTCCCGTTTCCTCGTCAAGCTCGTACATCGGGAAATCAACGATAAAGCACAGCTCAAACCTGCTTTCGTCAATCAAATTCATTCTTTTCGCAACTTCTGTCCTTATCTGCCCAGCAAACTTCGGAGCATTTTTCGGAGTATCGGCAATAAAATACAGTACATCTCCCACTTCAAGCTCACAGCGCTTTGCAAGCTCCGTGCGTTGACTGTCGTCAAGGAATTTGTCAATAGGACCGTTGTACTTAAATCCGCCGTTTTCGCCCTCTTCGACCTTGAAATATCCCAAGCCTTTCATTCCGACTTCGTTTACCGCAAAGTCCTCCATATTCTTAAAGAAGCTCTTTGACTGTGAAGCCATTTTCGGAACTCTTATTCCCCTTACGCACTTATTCGCAAACGGCTTGAAATCGCTGTCAACAAACAAGTCGGAAAGCTCTTTAATTATAAGCGGATTGCGCAGATCGGGCTTGTCTGAGCCGTAATTGAGCATTGCCTCCGCAAAAGTAATTCTTCTGAAAGGCGCAGTACTTACTTTCTTATCCGAAAACTTTGTGAATACTGCCGAAAGTACCTCTTCCGCGACCTTGAAAACATCCTCCTGCGTGGCAAAACTCATCTCAAAGTCAAGTTGATAAAACTCTCCCGGCGAACGGTCGGCTCTTGCGTCCTCATCTCTGAAACACGGAGCAATCTGGAAATATCTGTCAAATCCCGAAACCATATAGATCTGCTTGAAAATCTGCGGAGCTTGCGGCAAAGCGTAAAACTTTCCGTGATGTTTTCGGCTCGGTATGAGATAATCTCTTGCGCCCTCAGGAGACGACGTAGACAAGATCGGCGTCTGAAGCTCCAAAAATCCCATTTCGCGCATTTTATCGCGCAAAAACGCAATAATATCCGAACGAAGTACAATATTGTCGTGCATTTTCTTGTTGCGCAAGTCAAGATAGCGGTATTTAAGCCTAACGTCCTCGCGCGTTTCACGCGAAGTCGCAATTTCAAACGGGAGCTGTTCCGTAACTTTGCCGAGTATTCTTACTTCTTCGGCTTCGATCTCTATAGTACCCGTCTCGATCTTATCATTATAGGTGCTTTCGTCGCGCTTTATGACAGTACCCGAAATGCTCACCGCGCACTCTTTGTGAATACCGTCAAGCAAGCTCTCATTATGGAAAACGATCTGAACTTCTCCATAATGATCTCTGAGATCTGCAAACATAATTCCGCCATGGTCGCGGATATTTGCTATCCAACCCGCCGCTCTGACCTTTTTTCCGATGTCATTTTCGCCGAAACCGTTACAATAAGCGGTTCTGTATTCATTTTCTATAAACAATGTCTTCACCCTTTCGCTATAATTCAACATCTTATTATAACACCAAACATATTTTTTGTCAAGTAATTTTAATATATTTTGGAAGAAAACACTTGACAATCAGTTTAATTTTTTTTATAATAGTATAAGTATGTGTATAGAGGGATAATTTATGAAAAAATCAAGTAAAAAGCTAAATCTTATTATTTGCGGTATTGCCTTTGCCGTAATGATAATATATCTGTTTGTTTTTGATAAGCCCGAAAAGGTTTTCAGCGCCGTAAAAGCCATAAACCCTTGGTTTATTGTGATTTGCATGCTGTTTATGGTCGGATACTGGTTATGCGAAGCGCTCACGGTGCATTCCCTTTTAAAGCCCATGCACAAAACGGCAAAATTTTATCATAGCTGGCTCGATACGATAATCGGACAGTATTTCAACTGCATAACGCCGTTTGCTTCGGGCGGACAGCCTATGCAGACCTATTATTTTGTAAAATTCGGAGTGCCTTTGGGACATACTCTGACTGCCCTGCTTTCAAGATTTATCGTATATCAGTTTGTTTTAACGCTCTATTCGGTCTTTACGCTTTGTATCGGCATAGGACAGTTTGGGAGCGACCTTTCGTCAAAGGGACTTATACCGTTTGTGCTTGTGGGATTTGTAGTGAATACAGCCGTTATTGTTTTCCTTATAGGCATTGCGATCTGGAGAAAGGGAACAATAAAGTTTTTGAATATGATAATTTCACTTCTCGAAAAAATGCACGTTGTGAAAAATCCTATGCGCTATAGAGTGTATTTTACGCGCGAAGTTGAAAAATTCCACACAAATTTCCGATTTCTCAAAAATAATATTCCCGCTATCATTAAAGCCTGTATCTTTACTTTTATTCAGCTTTCACTGTACCTTTCGATCACATACGTCCTTTATCTCGGCTTTGGACTTGAAGGTTCGGGGCTTTTACAGATAATGTCATACCAGGCGTTTGTACTTATGATTTCGGCATTTATACCGCTTCCCGGAGCAATGGGCGCGGCTGAACTCGGATTTGCGGGATTTTTCGGGGATATTTTCAAAGATTTCACCGGAACGGCTATGATGCTCTGGAGAATATTTACCTTTTACCTGCCGATAATCGTAGGAATGATATTTACGCTGACGCTTAAAAACAAAGGCATTGAAGAACCGACGAAAACCGAGGCAAACGAGCAGATCTATAATGCTGAACAAGATCTGATAAACAATAACGAAAAGGAATAAAAAATATGTCCGATATGAAACACGAAATTGAACGCCGCAGAACGTTCGCTATCATCTCTCACCCCGACGCGGGAAAAACCACGCTCACCGAAAAGTTCTTGCTTTACGGCGGGGCTATCGCTATGGCGGGCGCGGTAAAGGGAAAGAAAAATACAAGACACGCTGTTTCCGACTGGATGGAAATTGAAAAACAGCGCGGTATTTCCGTTACATCTTCCGTTATGCAGTTCAACTACAACGGTTTTTGCATAAACATTCTTGATACCCCCGGACATCAGGATTTCTCCGAGGACACTTATCGCACGCTTATGGCTGCGGACAGCGCGGTCATGGTTATTGACGCGGCAAAGGGCGTTGAAAATCAGACAAGAAAGCTCTTTAAGGTCTGCGTTATGCGCAATATCCCGATCTTCACATTTATAAACAAAATGGACAGAGAAAGCAGAAATCCGTTTGACCTTCTTGAAGAGATCGAAAATGAACTTGGAATAAAGACCTATCCCGTAAACTGGCCTATCGGTTCGGGAAAGGATTTCAAAGGCGTTTACGACCGCGAAAACCGCAGAATTATTTCCTTTGAAATGAACGACGGAATGAACTACGGCACAAAAGAAGTCGCGGCTACCGAAGCTGACTTGAATGACGAAAATCTTGCCGAGCTTATCGGACAGTCTAACTATAACACCCTTAAAGACGACGTTGAGCTTTTGGACGGCGCGAGTGAGGAATTTGACGAGGAACAGGTCAATTCGGGAAAATTATCGCCTGTTTTCTTCGGTTCAGCGCTTACGAATTTCGGAGTTGAGCCGTTTTTGGAAAACTTTTTGAAAATGACGACTTCTCCCCTGCCGAGGAAAACTCAAAACGGCGTTATCGACCCGTTTGACGAGAATTTTTCTGCGTTCATTTTTAAGATACAGGCTAATATGAACAAGGCTCACCGCGACAGAATTGCGTTTATGAGAATTGTAAGCGGAAAGTTTACCAAGGAAATGGAAGTTCTGCACGTTCAGAACAACCGCATTATGCGCCTTTCACAGCCCCAACAGATCATGGCGAACGACCGCGAGGTAATAGAAGAAGCATTTGCGGGCGACATTATGGGCGTTTTTGATCCGGGAGAGTTTTCTATAGGCGACACGATATGCGCGCCGAAAATGAAAGTAAAATTTGAAGGTATACCGACGTTTGCTCCTGAGCATTTTGCGAGGATACGTCAAAAAGACACTCTTAAACGAAAGCAGTTTATCAAAGGCACAACTCAAATTGCACAAGAGGGAGCTATCCAGATCTTCTCCGAACCGCAGAGCGGATTTGAAGAAGTAATAGTGGGAGTTGTCGGTGTATTGCAGTTTGATGTTCTTGAATACAGGCTGAAAAATGAATATAATGTGGATATTATCCGCGAGGATCTGTCGTATGAATATATCCGCTGGATCACGAGTGAAAAACATCTTGAAGGAGGACTTGACGAACTTAAAAAACTTGTTATAACTTCAGACACTAAACTCATTCAGGACGTTCACGGAAACTATCTGCTTATATTTACGAGCGAATGGAACATAAAATGGGCGCTCGATAAAAACGAGGGGTTGAAACTTGCGGAATTCAGCAGAAACTGACTTTAACAGCACCGCTTCTGTGATTATTTACAACATCAATATCAACACTACCGACACTTAAACACTGCGGCAATACACGCGCTATGCTTTGCGCTTTAACTGCGATCTGAAATTTTGCCGCAGTTTTTCACATTTTCTTTTCTATCAAATGCTTACTGAAAAAGCATTGTAAAAATGTACAAACTTTACAAATGATTTTATTAAAATTAACGAAAAACATTCCCCTTGTACGCCTAAATGTGCATTATATCGCAATTCTACTTGATTTTTGCGGAAATATTTGTTATAATAAAATTGTTTTGTTTTAAATATTATATATGAGGGAATGTCTATATGGCTCAATTTTTTAATTTCAACGAGGATTATTACGGTCTGACTTCCGAAGATGTGAAAAAAAGGCTCTCGATTTACGGAGCAAACATATATACAAAAAATACAAAAACCGACGGCTTTTCTTATTTGAGCGTGTTTTTATCTCCGTCGGTCATAATAATGTTTGCGGCGGGAATTTTGGCGCTTTTCGGGATAGGTATTGCCGCGGGAATAATAACTATTGTAATTGACGCTCTATACTGCGCGGCGGAGATATTTTTCAGAAAGTCTGCGGATAAAAGGTTTTCCGAGCTTGGAGATACTCTTAAAATGAAGATGAGAGTTATCCGAGGTGGAACAGTAGAGCTTGTGGATAAGGAAAATATTGTGCCGGAAGACCTGATTGTTATCCAAGAGGGCGAGCGCGTGCCTGCTGACGCGTTTATACTTGAATCGCGCGACCTGACCTGCGACGAAAGTATTTTCACCGACAGCAGCAATCCTGCGGCAAAATACGCAGGAGGAATTTCAAGCAGCGAATTTAAGCCGACATTTGTTTATGCGCAGACTACCGTCCTCTCCGGAATAGCTATTTGTAAAGTCAGCGCAACAGGCGTCGATACAAAATATTATCAGTACATAGGCGAAGTTTCGGAAAGAAGTCCGTATTATACTGGGTTCGAGAAAATTATACGCTCGCTTATCCCCGCAAGCAGCATTATCGCACTTATGATAACCGCGATAACGTTTGTGGTGGGGCTTGTCGGAAACAGCGGTATCATTTCTACGGCTATAAGCGGATTGACGCTCGGTCTTTGCTTTATACCTACGGGCTTTGAGTCGGTAATCAGATACTATTATGCTCACGGCTGTAAGGAGCTTTTAAAATGCGGCGCGGTAATAAGGTCGTATAACGATATTGAAAAGCTCAACAGCCTTTCGGTGCTTTGCGTTGAAAAAGAGGGTGCTATTTCAAAAAACAATCTTGAAGTACGCGAGCTTTACGGTCCAAGTATAGAACTTTTGTACAAGGTAGCTGCGCTCGCCTGCGACAGAAACACAACAAATCCCGCAGAACGCGCGCTTATGGTAAAAGCCTCATTTGCTTATGAAAATTTTTCGGATATTTATTCTCAGTTTGAGCTTATTGAAAAACTTCCCGACGACGATACAATAAGCGGCGCGCTCTGGAGCGTAGGAGAAGACAAACTTTACTGTATAAAAGGCGTTCCGGAACAGATACTTCCTATGTGCAAGCTAAGAGGCGAAAAGCTGATCGCGGCGCAAAAGCGCTATCAAGAATATTATGAAAAGGGTTATTCTGTAATAGCGTTTGCCTGTGTGGAGGCTGAGTCCGCCGAGCTTGATAAAACCGTGGGCTTCAGTTATACATTTGTCGGGTTTGCGGCATTTTCCGCTCCGCTGCGCGATTCGGTACTGTCCGCGGTAAAAACGTGTCAGAACGTTGGAGTAAAAGTGGTCATGCTGTGCGAGGATTCGGCGGATTCTTCCGCAGCTACGGCAAAAATGGTCGGTATACCTTACAATAAGACAGTAACAGGAACTCAGCTCGAAAGCGGAGAGCAGATAGATTTCAGCGGAAACATCTTCGCAGAAATTACCTCGGAGCAAAAACGTTTTATCATAAAACATCTCAAAGCAAACGGAGATGTTGTGGGAATGGCAGGAACGCGCGCAACCGACGCGGAGGCTCTGAGGACGGCTGATATCGGGTTTACGATCGTCGATCATTGTTCTCCGAGCGTAAGAGAATCCGCGGATATTATCATGAACGACGACAATTTCATGTCGATCGCGTCCTCTATAGCTGCCGCAAGACAAATACACCGAAACATAAAACGCGGCGTTTCGCTTATAATATCCGAATATATCGGATTTCTGATAATTATGATAAGCAATCTGCTTGTAGACGCCCAGCTTTTGCTTAATCCGCCGATCATGGCGCTTTTTACCATGATACTGCTTCCTGTTTTCACGGTCGGTTATGCAAAAAACAAGACGGATATGAACACCCGTATGCCCAGTTCGGATTTCATTTCGCACAGAAAGTTCAATTTTCGATATCTCATTTTCTGCGCTGTAACGGGACTTCTTACGGGATTATCCGCCGTTGTCTCCTATTCGCTGATGTATAATAACACCCAGCCTGCGCTTGAACAAGGAGCGGCGCGAAGCTGCGGCTTTATAACGCTTATGATATGTACGGCGGCGTTTGTATTTATACGTTTTTCCGAGCATAATCCGTTTAAGGCGTTTTTGAGGTCGGGAATACTGTCAAAAATTGCGCTTATATCGGCGGTTGCGATTTCGGTTTTATTTGTGTTTATTCCCGGAGTAAACAGTGCATTCGGACTTTTGCCGATAGACGCATTTGCAGTCATAACAAGCATTATCATCGGCATTATCCCCTCGGCAGCTTATTTCGGAGTTAAATTTTTTCTTAATATCAAGGAGTGGAAATGAAGAACATAGCTCAATATATCAGATATTTTTTGTGCGGAATTGTTTTCGGAACGGCAAATGTTATCCCCGGAGTAAGCGGCGGAACAATGCTCGTTATATTCGGAATTTTCGACAAGCTGACGGACTCGATTTCGGGAATTAAAAAAATAATAAGCAATCTGCCTTTTCTTCTGACGTTCGGCATCGGCGCGGGCGCGGGAATACTTGCGTCGGCAAATATTATTTCGTACCTTTTAGAGACGTTCGGCGTACAGACAAATATGTTTTTCATCGGTCTTATTCTCGGCGGAGTTCCGCTTATTTACAAAATAGGCACTTCCGAAAAAAAGGCAAAACCTTTGTGCGCTCTGCCTTTTATAATAGCAATGGCTGTAGTAATAGGGCTTTCAGTTCTGGAAAAAACGAACATTATTTCTCTCGGAAGCAGCTCGGCAGAAGGATTTGATTTGATTTTCTCGCTTAAAATGGTCGGATGTGCGGCTCTTGCGGCAGTAACAATGATAATCCCCGGCATTTCAGGCTCGTTTATTATGATGCTTTTGGGAGTTTACGAAACGATAACAGGCGCGCTGAAATCGCTGAATTTATTCGTTCTTATTCCGTTTGCAATAGGTGCGGTCATCGGAATTGTCGTCGGCGCGAAACTTATTTCAATGCTAATAAACAAAAACAGACTTATGGTCTACTCCGCGCTTATGGGACTTGTCATAGGCTCGGTCTACGCAATTCTTCCCGAAGGCTTCGGATTTAACCTCGATACGGGATATGGTTTTGTATGCCTGATAATCGGTGCAGTTGTATCGGTTCTTATTGAAAAGATAGGAAATACTGATGGAGAAGAAACAACTAAATCCGATTCTTGATCTTGTCAAGCGCTCCTTTTTCAAGCCGCGAGACTTGCGCTTGACTTATGCCTATCTCTTTTGCAACCTCGACCTGAGTTTTCCCGCGGAAAAAACGAAGATTTAAAATGCGCTTTTCGCGCTTTCCGAGCTGTTCTATCGCTTCTTTGAGCGATATTTCGTTCAGCCAGTTCATATCGTCGTTATGGTCGCCAATCTGGTCTAAAACGTAGATAGTATCCCCCGATTCGGAGAATACAGGCTCGTAAAGCGATATAGGCTCGCTTATTGCTTCGAGCGCAATTACAACATTCTTTCGCGGCGCATCGATCTCCTTGGCTATATCTTCAATTTTTGGCTCACGACCGTTTTGTGCCGTGAGTTTTTCTTTTGCCTGCATTGCTTTATATGCCAAATCGCGCATTGAACGGCTTACTCGTACAGACGCATTGTCACGAAGATAACGTCTTAATTCTCCCATTATCATCGGCACGGCATAGGTCGAAAATCTTACCTGCTGTGAAATGTCAAAGTTGTCGATAGCTTTTATAAGCCCTATACAGCCGACCTGAAAGAGATCGTCTGCGCTTTCTCCGCGGTTTGTAAAGCGCTGTATAACGCTAAGCACAAGCCGCAGATTTCCTCGAATAAGTTCCTCGCGGGCGTTCATATCGCCTTCTTTTATTTTCTTCAGCAGCTCGGTTTTCTCCGATTCTTTGAGTACTTTCAGCTTGCTTGTGTTTACTCCGCTTATCTCAACTTTGTTGTAGTACAAAACAAAACCACCTCTGACAATAAAACTGTACAAGTATTATTGTCATAAAGTGGTTTGGTTATTCCGAAATATTCTTCGGTTTAAATTGTAAATTTAGAGTTATTTTAGTTGCAAACTTTTTCTAATTCCTCTCGAAGCTGCTTTATAATGCGCTTTTCAAGCCGCGAAATATAGCTTTGGGATATACCTATCTCGTCGGCAACTTCTTTTTGCGTTTTTTCCTTACAGCCATTAAGCCCAAAGCGCATTTCCATTATCTTTTTTTCACGCTTTCCGAGATGATTGACCGCCTCATGCAGAAGCTGTTTTTCTACCTCGTCTTCAATATGAGCATTTACACAGTCGCTCTCTGTTCCGAGAACATCCGACAGCAAAAGCTCGTTTCCGTCCCAGTCAACGTTCAGCGGCTCGTCTATTGACACATCATAGCGATATTGGCTGTATTTTCTCAGAAACATAAGTATTTCATTTTCTATACAGCGCGAAGCATATGTTGCGAGCTTTATGTTTTTGTCCTTGCTGAATGTACTGACGGCTTTGATAAGTCCGACTGTTCCGATTGAAGTAAGATCTTCGAGCCATATGCCCGTATTTTCGAATTTTTTTGCAATATATACGACAAGCCTCAGATTATGTACAATAAGAGTATCTCTTGCCTTTTCAAAATCCGTATCAAGAAGCGACAGCGCGGCTTCTTCCTCTTCTTTTGACAGCGGAGGGGGAAGCTGGTCGGAACTGTTTATATAGTGTACAAAGTTTTTTCTTTTGCGGAAAATGACGGCAAATATCTTTGCAAAGAGTTTTTTAAACATAACTGTTCCCCCTATATTGAAATAATTTCAGGATTTAATACACAATCGACGTCATCGCCGAGTTTTTTTCCCGAAACGCCTATAAGAGCGTCAGCGCTCTTTCCGTTTATAATGATCTGCTGCGGTCTGAATACAGGGATAAGCGTTTCATCAGACACTGTATTCAGCGGAATAAGGCGAATTTTCTCTACCGAACCCCCATTGAAATAATCATTTACGCTTTGGGGAATTATTTTCGTAATCTTTTCTGCCGCGCATATAACGACAGGCGTTCCTGTAAAAATATCCTTTACGTCACAGCCTGTATCGCAAAGTCCGTTTAAAGTTATTTCGGCGTTTTCACTAATGATCTTTACCTCGCAGAATTTATTTATACGGGAATTTTTAGAAGCAATAAATTTTACGAGCTTTATCAGGAAAAACGCTGCGGCGGTAAATGCAATAACAGCGGCGACAGGAATATCGAAATAGAAAACGCCGTTTTCACAGACCATTTCGAGAGGAGAAAAAAATGTCCAGAACGCATTTACCGCTCCTGCAAAAATAAAATTTACCAGTATGAAGAACAGCGCGGATACTGCAAAATCCGAGGGCTTTTGTTTTCCGAAAGCTATAAATGTCATCAATGCGCCGAGCGCGATTTTATATAATGCCGATAACAAATATCCGAGCGGCGGCGCAAGTATAATAAGCGCGCCTAAAGCTCCGACAAATGCCGAAAGCACAAGTTTCAGGCGGGAAGGTCGGCGCTTTAAAAACAGTGCGGTCGAATATAGCAAAAAGAAGTTTATGTAAAGATTTAATGCCACAAGAACATCAACGTAAATTGTCAAGGCTTTCACCTCGCTTGTACTTATTATAACGCTGATATGCCGCGAATTATGCCGAATTAGCGTGTCGAACAACAGAAAATTTATGCAAAAGGCAAAAAAACCGTTCGGAAAATGTCGAACAGAACTATTTTATAAAAACTGCTGCACAAACAGCCTGTCTGCAATATTTCAAAACATTTAAGGTCAAGTATTGATGTATAAAAAAGCGGGACGGTTTTATCTTCCGTCCCACAAATATTTTTCAAGATCGACCGAATTATCCTCGCTCACCTCAATTCCCTCTGCCCTTAACAATTTAGCCTGCTCGTCTTCTCCGCCGAATGCAAATGCGGGAGCAAGATGTCCGAAACGATTTACCACGCGATAGCATTTTATTGTCTGCGGGTCGGGATTTGAATGCAGTGCATAGCCTACTACTCTTGCCCAGCGGGGATTTCCCGCCATCATAGCGATCTGTCCGTATGTTGCAACTTTTCCGTATGGTATTTTTTTCACAATCTCATATATTTTCTCAAACGTTCCCATGCTCTCACCTATCTTTTATTTCTAATTCTTACAGCGTTATCCTCCGCAAGCGGATAATGCTCTTAACTATAACTCAAACTTCCCTCTTATCATTTGTGTACAGTATGCGTATATAGTCACGATCTCTCATGTCCATATCGCCGAGGTACATTCTTTGATGTTCGGGGACTGCCTCGTATGCCTCGCGGAGCTTGTTTTTGCTTTGCTCTGACGGGTATTCAAGGTAGTTAATATAAGCCCGCCGAGCGGCTTCAAATGCGTCGGGCTTGTTCTGCAACCGAAGCGACTCGTTTTCTATTTCCTTGATTTTTTCTGATTTCAGTACCTCATAAACTGCTTTGCAGACAGCAGTACCGAGCGCTCCGAAACTCACGGTTTCGTTTTCATTCGGCGAAACGCAGAGAATATCTTCGTTAAACAGCTCGTGAATTTTGTCGAGCGAAACGTATTCTTCCCCGTCAAGCCCGTCAACAGAAAAAGTCCCGTCCTCGTAAGCCGTGACGGACGTCAGCATTAAATCCCCGTTTTTTCGGAGAAATACATTCATCTGCTTTCCGTTCTTTGTGTCATAGCCGAATTTCCCTGTTACTTTAAACGGCGTGGGTGACGCGGAAAATCCAACGTGAAATTCTTTCCACTTGTCCTTTTCGCGCTGTGTTGCTTGATAAATATTCGCCATTTCGGGATTTATGGAGCGAACGGTGTCCTCAATAAACTTTCGATAACTCTCGCTGTCGAAATTCCAGTCAGCCGAAATGATTTCAAGCGTACACAAGCCATGAACGCTAAGCGCACTGCCCGCGGGCACTCCTACCGTCAGCCACCCGCGCTCAATCTGCCGCATAACATCACACAAATCGGTCTTTTCCCAGCAGCTTATCGCGCCGTCCTCATAAACCGCCATATTCAACCAGAAATAGTTTCTGTTATGAATTATTGCAGGCACAGTGACGCCCTCTATCCGCTGTTTTCTATATACCTTTCCCATATTTTCTCCTGATAATCAAAAGCCGTTCGATATCTGAAAATTTTGATACCGAACAGCTTAAATTCATAGCTTTATATCAATTGCTTAAAAGCTCTCAACCTGTTTTCTTTTTGGAAAATTTAACAGCCTTCGCTCTCGAATTATCTCGCGTTATCTGCGGCTCACCGCCGTTTATGCAATCCTCTGTGATAGTAATCTTAGAGATAGTCGGGTCGCTCGGCGCAGTAAACATAACGTCTCTTAAAAGATCTTCAACTATAGAGCGAAGTCCTCTTGCGCCGGTTTTCGTTTCAATTGCCTTTTTAGCAATTGCCCTCAGCGCACCCTGCTCAAATTCAAGCTCGATATCGTCCGCGCTGAACAAGCACTTATACTGTTTGATAAGCGCATTTTTCGGCTCGTCAAGTATCCTTACGAGCGCATCCTCGTCGAGCGCGTCAAGCGGAACTATTACCGGAAGTCTTCCGATAAGTTCGGGAATAATTCCGTATTTTACAAGATCCTGCTGGTTCACTTTTTTGAGAAGATCGGCTGTTTCCTTTTCCTTCGCGGATTTTACATCAGCACCAAATCCCATAGCCGAGCTTGAAACACGCTGGGCTATTTTCTTTTCAATGCCCTCGAAAGCGCCTCCGCAGATAAACAAAATGTTCTTTGTATTTACCTGTATAAACTCCTGCTGAGGATGTTTTCTGCCGCCCTGCGGCGGAACATTTGAAACCGTACCTTCAATTATTTTGAGCAATGCCTGCTGAACACCCTCGCCGCTTACGTCGCGGGTAATTGATGTATTTTCGCTTCTGCGGGAGATTTTATCAATTTCGTCAATATATATGATCCCGTGTTCAGCCGCCTCTATGTCGAAATCAGCCGCCTGTACAAGCCTCAGCAGAACATTTTCAACATCCTCGCCGACATATCCTGCCTGTGTAAGCGTTGTTGCGTCGGCAATTGCAAACGGAACATTTAACAGCTTTGCAAGACTTTGCGCAAGAAGCGTCTTTCCAACTCCCGTCGGTCCGAGCAAAAGCACGTTTGATTTTTGAAGTTCTACTTCGTCGTCCTCGCCTGACTGCATAAAAATACGCTTATAATGGTTATAGACCGAAACCGCGAGAACTTTTTTCGCTTCGTCCTGACCGATAATATATCTGTCAAGATATGCTTTTATATCTTCCGGCGTCATAATTTTATCGGGTTCGGAAAGGAACTGTTTTCCTCTTTGCGAGGAGCTTGTGGGGCGTCTCAGACCTCTGGGGACTTTTATATCGCCGTTTTCAAGAAGAAGGTTATATGAAGCCACTACACAATCGCTGCAAATAACGACGTTATCGTTTCCTCCAAATAACATTCTTGCTTGTGATTCGCTTTTTCCGCAAAACGAGCAGGTCATCATTTTAATTCCCTCCGTTCAGATCATTTGCCGCCTTGTTCACGAGAATTATATACTTTATCTATAAGACCGTATTCGAGTGCCTCTTCGGCAGTCATAAAGTTATCGCGCTCAGTATCCTGACATATTATTTCATACGGTTTTCCCGTATTTTCGCTGAGTATCTTATTAAGTCTGTCTTTTGTACGCTTCAGATAATTTGACCTTATCATAATATCTGTTACCTGACCTGAAATACCGCCGCCGGCAATGAGGGGCTGGTGTATCATTATCTCGCTGTTTGGGAGAGCTATGCGCTTCCCTTTTGCTCCCGATGAAAGCAAAAACGCTCCCATTGACGCCGCCATACCCATACAGATCGTAGATACGTCGCATTTTATATACTGCATGGTGTCGTAGATAGCCATTCCGTCCGAAACAGAACCTCCGGGACTGTTTATATAGAGAAAAATGTCCTTATCGGGATCCTGTCCTTCGAGATAAAGAAGCTGTGCTACAACAACGCTCGCTGTCGCGGAATTTACCTCGTCATGAAGAAGTATTATCCTGTCGTTGAGCAGGCGGGAAAAAATGTCGTAAGAACGCTCTCCGTGAGCGCTTTGTTCTACAACATAAGGGATATAAGCCATAGTTTATCTCCTTTCGGTTTTAGTTCGAACTGACAGCGTAAATTGTCCGCAATTTTCGCAAAAAGCGATAACCGCGAGCATACGGAAACCGACAGTCTGAAACTTTATTATCTGACGTCAAAAGCTAATTTGACGTCAAAAAATTATTCGTTGACTTCTTCGACAGACGCGCTGTTTTTAACGAGATCAATAGCTTTTTCGATTTTAAGGTCGCTTATGACAGTCTTTTCGGGAATAGCCTGTTTTACCTTTTCAACGTCGATCTGATATTGTTCGGAAAGGCTTGAATATTCCTTTTCAATATCCTCCTGAGATACTTCAATGTTTTCGAGTTCAGCTATTTTTTCAAGCGAAAGTCTGAGCTTTACCTGTCTTTTGGCGGACTCTTCAAAACCCTTTCTGAACTGTACTGCGGTCATGCCCGTATATTTCAGATAATCCTTTACGCTTATGCGGGTGCGCGCGCTCCATTCACGGATAAGGTCGTCGATATGGCGCTCGTACATTGCGTCGGGAATTTCTGCCTTCATATTTTCGAGCATTGCATCCATAAGCGCGTTATCAAGATCGTTCTCCGCGTCTTCTGCATATCTTTTTTCAAGTTTTTCGCGTATCTCAGCTTTCAGTTCATCTACGGTATCCTTTTCGGAAACGTCCTTTACGAAATCATCATTAAGTTCGGGCATTTCCTTTGCCTTTATCTCGTGGAGCTTGCACTTGAATACAGCGGGTTTTCCTTTAAGGCTTTCTTCCTGATAATCCTCAGGGAAAGTAACGTTTACGTCAAATTCCTCGCCGATATTCTTTCCGACGATCTGCTCTTCAAAACCGGGAATAAATGTATTTGAGCCTATCTCAAGCGGAAACTTTTCGCCCTTTCCGTTTTCAAACGCAGTTCCGTCTACAAATCCCTCAAAGTCAATGACCGCTGTATCGCCGTTTTCAACAGCTCTGTCCTCTACGGTAATAAGTCTTGCGACTTTTTCGCGCATAGAGTTTATCTCCTTGTCGATGTCCTCGTCAGAAACAGTCTTGACGGTTTTCTTTACTTTTAAACCCTTATAATCGGAAATTTCAACTTCGGGCTTTGTGATAAAAACGGTCTTTATTGTAACGCCGTTTTCCTTATTTACCTCTTTTGCCTCTGAGTCCTTAACGTCTACGACCTCCGGCTCAAATTCTCCCGCGAGCTTTTCGATATTATTTCTGTAAAGATAATCTACAGCGTCTTCAAAAAATACGCCTTCGCCGTACTGTCTTTCGATCACTTTTCTCGGAGCTTTGCCCTTACGAAATCCGTGAACGGATATTCCCGATTTCCGACGGTTATATGCGGCATTAAGCGCCGCCTCAAACTCATCCGCGCCGAACTTTACCTCGACCTCATAAGTATTTACCGCAGTGTTGTTCTTTGATAAAATTTCCATTTTTGCAATTCCTTCCTTGTCCGTTCGGACGATTTTTTTACTTATTTCACGAGAGCTTAGCTCTCATCATTTACTGTTTTTATTACCTGCTATTTGCCTGCCCTGAACAGCTTTTACCTGCCATTATCTGCTCACCAATATAGGATCAAATTTCAGTGAATCTGCGGAAACGAGCTTATAATCAATTCCACCGTACATACCTTCAACTGAGCCTTTTATGGCAATTCCGTGAAGATGCGCGTAAAAGCAGCGCTTTACCTTGTATCTTTTAAGCACCTCGATTATGGGCAGGTTTTGTTCCTCGCGGTATACGGGCGGATAATGTATAAATGCCGTAAGCTCGCCGCCAAGTTTTTCGCCCGCCTGAAGCGACATTTCGAGCCGCCCCGCTTCTCTGGCAAGAACTTTTGCGTCCGCAGGCTCTCCGTTTTCGCTTATCCAGCCGCGCGTTCCGCAAATGGTCGTATCGCCTACTCTGAAAGCGTTATTGAACAGGAAATCTATGCTCGTAAATCCGTTTTCCTCGACAAACGCCTTGTTTTTGTTCATTGTCTGCCACCAAAGCTCGTGGTTTCCTTTTACAAGTATTTTCTTTCCTTTAAGCTCTTTATGAATAAACTCTAAATCGTTTTTCGCGTCTTTGAGCTTCATTGCCCAAGAATGGTCGCCCAGAAGCACAACGGTGTCCTCGTCGGTTATTTTCGAGTTCCAGTTTTCTTTCAGGCGCTCGACATGATTTTCCCAACCTGCGAAAATATCCATAGGCTTATCTGTGCCGAATGAAAGGTGCAGGTCACCTATTGTATAAACCACTTTCCGTCTCCTTTATATAGGGCGCTTGCCGCCAAACTCACGGCAAATTCGATATTCCTTTTAAGATACGATTACTTTCTTTTCAGAAAATCAAGCACTGCTTTTCCCATTTCCTGTTTTTCAACACAGCCCGTAAATCTAACGGCTTTATCTCTTGTCGCGGCAAGAGGCGCGGGTATCTTTGTGGCAGTTTTTGCTTCAAGCTTTGCGATGATATCAAATTCATCTCCCTCGGCATTTCCTCCTACCGACTCGAAAACTGCTCTGCCGAATTTATACGGATTAGCTGTCGACGCAATGACAGTCTTTGTATTGTCGCCCGTTTTCGCTCTGTAGTCCTCATAAACCTTTACTGCAACAGCCGTATGCGTATCGAGCAGATAATTTTCCTCTTCAAACGTTTTCTTAATCTGCGATTTTGTTTCCTCATCAGTACAATATCCCGCGAAGAACTGTTCGGAGAGCTTTTTCTTTACTTCGTCGTTTACCTCGTATCTGCCTGTATTTTTAAGCGACGAGAACCATTCGTTTATCAGCTTGTCGTTTTCACCCGTAAAATGATAAAGCAGGCGCTCAAGGTTTGACGAGATAAGTATATCCATTGACGGAGAAACAGTCGTATAGAACTTTCTGTTTCTGTCGTAAACGCCGGTATTTATAAAATCTGTAAGCACGTTATTGCTGTTTGACGCGCAGATAAGCATATTTACGGGAACACCCATGAGTTTCGCATAATACGCCGCAAGTATATTTCCGAAATTCCCCGTCGGAACAACAATATTTATCTTCTCTCCAAACTCAATTTCCTTTTCCTTTACAAGCTGAGCGTATGTTGAGACATAATAAACTATCTGCGGCGCAAGTCTGCCCCAGTTTATGGAGTTTGCGCTTGAAAGCAGAATATTGTTGTCCAAAAGCTGTTTTTCGATGTCCTTATCAGTAAAAATCGCCTTTACGCCATTCTGACAGTCGTCAAAATTTCCCTTTACCGCGCAGACATTTACGTTCTTTCCTTCCTGAGTGGTCATCTGGCGCTTCTGCATGGGAGATACGCCGTCCTCAGGATAAAAGACGCATATCGACGTTCCGTCAACGTCCTTAAAGCCTTCGAGCGCAGCTTTTCCCGTATCGCCGCTTGTTGCGACAAGAATAGCTATTTGCTTTCCGTTTACCTCTTTTTTCGCGGAAGTTGTAAGAAGATACGGCAGTATCTGGAGCGCCATATCCTTAAATGCGCAGGTAGGACCGTGCCAGAGTTCAAGAATATACTTGCTGTTTTTAAGTTTTGTTACCTCGGCAATATTTTCGCTGTCGAAATTATTGTCGTTATATGCGCTTTCAACACAATGTCTCAGCTCTTCGGGAGTAAAATCCGTCAGAAACTTTGAGAAAACATCATATGCTCTTTCGGAATATTTCTTTTCTCCAAGACCGCAAATTTCCTCTTTTGTGAGCGCAGGAACGGTTTCGGGAACAAAAAGCCCGCCCTCGTCCGAAAGTCCTTTTACGATAGCGTGTGCGCTCGTTACATTCAGAGAAGAATTTCTTGTGCTGCTGTAATTCATAATAGTCTTTCCTTTCAGTTTACGGTATAAACACCGTCTGCGGAGAATGCGTCCTCGAAAATATCGACCCGCGCCGTTGTTAAAATATCCCCCGCTATTATTACCTCGGCAATATCATACCTCGGCTGAAGCTCTGTGGGATTTTCCGACAGATAAGCGTCCGCCGTCAGTATTATCCTGCGCTGTTTCGCGGGATTTACCGCCTCAAGACCGCTTATAATGCTGTTATACTTTCTTGTTTTGACCTCGGTAAAGACAATATATCCTCCGACCTTGGAGATTATATCTATCTCTCCGACTTTCTTATGAAAGTTTCGGCAAACGATCGTGTGTCCGCGTTTTATAAGCTCCTCGCATACGGCGTCCTCGCCGAACCTACCCTTTACCTGTTTTTCCGTTTTCATCGGTATTTTTATTTGCAAAAAATTTTTTTAAAAATGTCTTTCTGTGTATGGGGCAGACGCCGTATTTTCCAATTGCTTCATAGTGAGCCGCTGTCCCATAACCCTTATGCTTTTCAAAACCGTAGAGGGGATATTTTACCGCAAGTTTTATCATTTCCTCATCACGCGACACCTTTGCAAGAATAGACGCCGCCGCTATCGCTTCGCTTTTTGCGTCGCCGCCGATAACGTTTTTAAGCGTTCCCGCGTACTGTTTTGCACTGTCAAACGGATCTTTAAGCTCAGGCAGCACATCGCCGTCCACAAGAACTATCTGCGGGCTTATGCATAAGCCCTCAAACGCCCTCGCCATTGCGAGCAGATCAGCCGACAAAATATCTGTCGTGTCGATTTCCTCTGCATTGGCGCAAGACACGCTTGCCGCGAGCGCCTTGTCCCAAATTTCCTCAAACAGCTTTTCACGCTTTTTCGGAGTTAGCTTTTTGCTGTCATTCAGACCGTCGATCGGCTTATTCGGATCTAAAATAACTGCCGCAGCGTAAATAGGACCTGCGATCGGACCTCTTCCCGCCTCGTCTATTCCGCAGACTACCCCGAATTTTTCAAAAACTATCCTGTCAAAATCGCGCAGGCTTTCGGCATTTTCAAGCCCCTCTATAAAAAGAAGCGTTTCCTTGCTCTTATGATGTATGCTCATCTGCGCTCTCCTTGTAATGCGGCGGTTCGTCGAGCGTTATCCTGCCGATTTTTCCGCCCCTGAACTCGTCAAGAAGCGTTATCGCCGCACGCTCTGTGTCAGGCTCTCCGCCCGAAACAAGCATACCGCGCTTTTTTGCAATCTCAACAAGAACGTTTTCCTCGCCGCTTATCCCGTATCTTGCTTTGATAAGTTTGGGAAAGCGCGACATCAAAAGTTCACCGAGCGCCTGGGCAAGCGCGGACGTGTCCAAAACATTATCCTTTATCGCGCCCGTAAAAGCGAGTTTTTTCGCCGCTTCTTTATCATCGAACTTATGCCATAAAATGCCCGGCATATCAAGAAGTTCGACGTCCTTATCAATAGTTACCCATTGTTTTCCTCTGGTGACTCCGGGTCTATCCGCTACCTTTGTCCGTTTCGAGTTTGCCATTCGATTTATGAACGAGCTTTTCCCGACATTCGGAATACCCACCACCATCAGTCTTAATGCCTTTCCGATCATTCCGCGCGATTTTCTTCGCTCTATAAGCTCGGAAAGCTGTTTTTTTACGGCGGGGACAAACTTGTTTATCCCCTTTCCGCTGCGGCAGTCGCAAACGATAACGCAATATCCGCGTTTTTCATAATACCTCCGCCACCGCTCCGTGGCATTTTCGTCCGCAACATCGCATTTGTTCATAAGCATAACGCGCGGTTTCCCCGCGCACAGCTCGTCAATTATGGGATTTCTGCTGCTTTCGGGTATCCTTGCGTCAATGACCTCTACGACCGCGTCCACAAGCCTCAGATCAGCCTCTATCAGCCGCCGTGTTTTGGTCATATGCCCCGGAAACCACTGGATATTACCTATCTCGCTCATTACAAAAGTTTCATCTCATTCAGCGGGTAAAGTCTGAAAAGCGCTTTTCCCATAATATAATTCTTATTGACAAAGCCGATGATCTTCAGATCGCGGCTGTCGTGAGAGACCTTTCGGTTATCTCCCATGACAAAAACGCAGTCTTTCGGAACAACATAATCCGTTTCGCTTTCAACCCAACCGTTATACGTCTGGTTTGTAGGACCTATTATATAGTCCTCGTCCAAAAGCTCGCCGTTTCTGTAAACGCCGCCTGTTTTAAGGTCAAACCTTATGACGTCGCCCTCTGTTCCGATAACGCGCTTTATGATCGGTTCTCCGTAAAGCCCCGTTTCGCCATTTACGAGCTTATTTGCCTGTATAACAACAATATCCCCGAACTTCGGCTCATAAGCGACGCTCGTGGTTATAACCAGATCTTTGTCCTGTAATGTATCACACATAGATGTGCCGTCAACGGTTATTGGGTGAAACAGGAAAATGTTTATCATTATTATTACCGCAGCCGTAAACACCATGCTGCACACCCAGTAGATGACATTTGAAAAAGGCTTTTCGTCCTCCGCTTCTTTATCGTCTGACTTTTCACCCGACTTATCGCCGGACGCTTCAGCGGTTTCGCTGTCGGTCTTATCTGCCGAAGAATTTTCGGCAGACCGAAAATTCAAAGCGCTCCCATCCGATATTTCCGAGGATATATTCTCGGAAAGCTGTTCATCCTTTTTATTTTCAAACTCATTATCAAACTCGTTCATAGCACACTCTTTTCGCGTTTTAGGCGCTTATGCCCGCAAAAGACACAAGCGCCACCTCAGCGGAGATCCGCCGAAAATCAGACTTTTGACCTGACCTTGGCAGCTTTTCCGACTCTGTCGCGCAGATAATAGAGCTTTGCTCTGCGGACTTTACCGTTTCTTACTACCTCGACCTTATCTACCGACGGAGAATGAAGCGGGAAAACTCTCTCTACTCCGCAGCCGTGCGCAACGCGTCTTACCGTAAAGGTCTCGTTTACGCCGCCGTGTTTTTTAGCGATAACTGTTCCCTCAAACATCTGGATACGGCTCTTGTCGCCCTCTTTGATGCGAACATAGACCTTTACCAGATCTCCGACCTCGATTTTCGGAGCAGCTTCTTTCATGCTGCTCTGCTCAATGATTTTCAGTGCGTCCATATTTCCTCCTGATGAATTTTCGGATATTCTTGAACACGGCTTATTCCGTGCGGCGCTTTTTGGAAAAAGCAGTCCCGCAAAAGGTCTTTTCCTTTTAATTCAGCGGACTATCCGTTTTTTAATGTTTGGGAATTTCTCCCGTGCATTAAACACACGCCGAGAATTGTACAAAATAAAGGTGCAATTATCCCGACGGATACCAAATGCCTAATTATTATAACACTATTGATAAAAAAAATCAAGTAGTTTTATAGAATTTAAACAATTTTTTCAATATTTTTTTACAAAACAAAGGTGTTCAAAATATTTTTCTTCAAATTTATCTAAAACTTGCTCGGAAATATCCTCGGCATTTTTTACAATATCCCGCGCCGTCTCACGATATTTTTCCGAGAGCAGATAATTTTCCGCACCTCTTAGCGCCGAATTTCCGCAAAAGCCTATTTCTCCTTTCGGAAGCGCGCCTATCGCCGCCATTGCCTTAAATCCCTCGTCATTTGCAAACGGAGCGCCCGAAAGATATGTTTTTTCTCCATTGAACATCTCAAAAGCCGCGCTGCATTTTGCCTTATCCGACTGTATAGCGCGGATATCGCTCTGTGAGACGAAAAAATCTTCGCCTATGGCAAAAAGGTCGCGGTCGGTCATTATCCCGTCAGCATCTATGATGTTTTCCGAGAGCATTATCCGCGCTGCACAGAGCGCTCCCGACGGTGAAATGCCGAGGCTGTCCGCGTCACCGACGACCTCGTATGCTATCGTGCCGTCGCGCTCTCTGCGAACCGCGTCTATTGCGCCGTTTTCCGAAGGCATACCGCTTTCGAGCGCAGTGCCGTCAAATGCTCCCGAAAGAGGAAATCCCGCGCAGCGAAGCGCTCCGTTCTTGCTTTCGGCTATGCATAGGCTCGCTCCAACATCTGCCGCAAGAAAATTTTCTCTCGGAACAGTGAGCAATGTTGCCGTAAATCTGCCGCTCAGCCGCGCGGAAATGTACGGAACAAAACATATCTGCGTTTCGGAATGTAGGCTCAGCTCATCTGCGGTGATGGTTTGTTCGAGATCGTCAGAAACGTGAACATCTGCCGAAAAAACCGCGCTTTTTACAGCTTTCGCAGGCACATCCGCACTCCTCAGAGCCGTAGGTATGAACCTTTTAAGCGTTTCATATGCGTTATCCGCGGATATTTTCACGCCATAGAGCGCTGTTCTTGAATAAGAGCGGCAAAGCGCCATATCGAAAAGCTCCGCTACGACCGAATTTGCGGTAATATCACACGCTACAGCCATATCCGAACTTCTTTCGCTTCTGAGCCTTATGCTCGACGCATGGACGTCACTCAGCATCTTTTTTCTGCTCTTTAAGGTAATTATAGGTGTTCATTATAAAATCCGCGTCCTTGTTTTCGCCCGTAATGCCGCCGATCATAGAGTTTGTGACAAATGCGATATTCCCGTTTGAAACGACGCTTACGCCTGCGTTTGAACCTATCCAATACCCGCCGATGTTTCTTATTATTATACAGCCGAAAAGTCCTGCGGTCATATTTACCCATGTTGCAAAAATATCGTCGGAGGGTTTTTCCTCGGCATAACTTTCGTTCATCATTGAAACTATCGTGCGGAGCTTTTCAAGGCTGTTTTCCGAAAAATCAAGATCAATGCCGAGATTTTCTTTCGCAAATGAAATAAGGTCAAGCGCACACCCCAACATCGCTATTTCTCCCGAAAGCTCTTTTCCCTCGCTTTCACAAAGGCGGTATTCTTCGGAAATCATTCGGTCAATCTCGCTTATCGGAAGCGAATAGTCATATTCCGTCGGAATAGGTTCGCCGATCTGTATCTCGTTTAAATTGTTTTCGTCCATTTTACTGCTCCTTTTTTAAAAATAATGCTCTTAATGAAATTTTATCATATAAAAATGTATTTGTCAAGACAAAAAACTATTGCAAAACGTTTTAGTTTATGATATACTTATAAATGGTGCAGTTTTTTGCATTTTTCAAATTGAACATTAAGGCGTGAACTATCTTGAAGCTCAATATTGTTTTAGCCCAGCCGCAGATCCCGCAGAATACGGGAAATATCGCGCGCACCTGTGCTGTAACGGGCGCAGCTCTCCATATCATAAAGCCAATGGGGTTTGCCCCGACCGACAGACAGCTTAAACGCGCGGGACTTGACTACTGGCATTATCTCGATATTTCCTATTACGAAAATTTCGGCGATTTCTTCTCGAAACATTCCGAGCCGTGTTTCTTTTTTTCAACAAAAGCTCAAAAACGTTATACCGACGTTTCTTATCCAGACGGATGTTTTATAATGTTTGGACGGGAGGACGCGGGACTTCCGGAGGAAATATTGTTCAAAAACAAGAAAAGCTGCGTTAGGATACCGATGATGCCGACGCTAAGAAGCCTTAATCTTTCAAACAGCGTCGCTGTCGCCGCATATGAAATTCTTCGACAGTGGGATTTTCCCGAACTGCAAAACGAAGGTCAGCTCACAAAATTCGACTGGAACTCGGTCGAATAAACAGGAAATTCCGGACAGCTTTTATTGTCCGAAAAGCAAAACAAAAAAGCACTTTTTTATAAAATTGAAAGGATAATCATTATGAACGAAAAAGTTAAGATCATTACCGATAGCGGCTGTGACATCACACGCGAGTCGGAAAAAGAATGGGAAAAGTATCTGACGATAATCCCGTTTGTTGTGACAATTCAGGGAAAAGAATA
The DNA here is from genome assembly GCA_947629335.1 of uncultured Clostridia bacterium. Taxonomy (GTDB): domain Bacteria; phylum Bacillota; class Clostridia; order Oscillospirales; family Ruminococcaceae; genus CAG-115. Next base: position 336,940 of record CANRDI010000001.1, read on the forward strand.
TCTCGACAGGGTTGAAATCAGCGAGGACGAGATATATAAGGTTCTTAAAGAGCAGGAGGAAATTCCCAAACACTCGCAGATCACTCAGCTCCAGTTTGAAGAAAAATACCGCGAGCTTTACGCCGAGGGCATAAGGGAGATAATTGTTGACGTTATTGACGCGGCAGGTTCACAGACGTTTTCTCAGTCTGTTCTTGCGGCTCAGAGCGTAAAAGAGGAATGCCCCGACCTTAAAATTTACAACGTTGATTCCAAAAACTATTCGCTGCATTACGGCTATCCTATTATCGAAGCCTGCAAAAAGCTCAGCGAAGGACAAAGCGCAGAAAGCGTTGCGGCTTATCTCAAAGACTGGGCAGAACATTCCGAGGCGTTTATCGTCGGATTTGGGCTGAAACATATGAAAAAGTCGGGAAGAATTTCCGCGGCAAAGTCGTTTCTTGGAGAGCTTATGGGGCTGAAACCTCTTATTATGCTCCATGCGGAAGTTACGGCGGTACTTAAAAAGGCGCGCGGAGAAAAGGCGGTCATCGACGCAGCCGTCGAAACCGTTTCTTCGAGAATGATACCGTCTACGCCCTATTGTATTGTAACGACCACTCGTCCCGAACTTGAAAAAGAGCTTATAGAAAAGCTGACGAAAAAAATAGGCTACGCGCCCGCTTATGTGAGCAAGTGCGGGGTCGTGGTAAGCTGCAACGCAGGTCCCGATTTCATAGGCGTATTCATAAAGTCCAAAGACCACAGCCTCGCTTAATCTTACTTAACTAACGGTTTTACCAAAGGAGCATACATTGGGAGCAATAGAATATGTAAAGGATATATCCAGAAACTTCGTAAAGATATTTCAGTCAATTACATTTTTCGACGTTTTGGACATCCTTATCCTGACGTTTCTGGTATACTATGTCATAAAGCTGATGCGCGAGACCCGCGCTATGCAGCTTTTAAAAGGTATATTGATCGTTGTAGTAGTATATTTCCTCGTTCAGATATTCCAGCTAAAGACCATGAGCTTTTTGTTCGATAACTTTTTGCAGGTCGGTATCATTGCGCTTATGATCGTATTCCAGCCCGAACTTCGCCGAATACTCGAAAAGGTCGGCGGAACAAGAGTATCTACATTTGCCCAGTCGGTTGACAAAAACTTCGGAAATACATCTGCGCGCGACAGAGCCATACACGGGATAGCAGACGCCTGTGCAAGACTTCACGATTCAAAAACGGGCGCGCTTATTGTTATTGAGCGCTCTACAAAGCTCGGCGACATTATCGAAAAAGAAACCACAAGCATCATAAACGCCGAATGTGAACCCGAACTTTTTTGCAATATCTTCTACAACAAAGCCCCGCTCCACGACGGTGCAGTCATAATCCGCGACAACAGAATATTTGCAGCGGGCTGTTTTTTGCCGAATACGCAGAAAGATCAGTATCTTTCGACCGACCTCGGCTCACGCCACAGAGCGGCAGTAGGAATGAGCGAAAACTCGGACGCGCTGGTCGTAGTAGTATCCGAAGAAACGGGAAATATTTCCGTCGCTTTGGACGGGCAGCTCTCGCGCGACCTTACGAGGGACAGCCTCATTTCCGTCCTTAAAAAATATATGCCGGGAGAAGCCTCTGAAAAGAAAAAGAAAAAAACGAGCGCGAAAAAAGGCTGAATCGGAGGTGAAAAAAGATGAAGAACTTATTATTTAACTTTCTCGGAGATATTAAACAGAATTACAAAACATTTATAGTTGCATTTATTTTGGCGGCGGCGTTCTGGATAGTCGTATCAATTCAGGTCTTTCCGATGATAGAAATGGACATAAACGGTATCTCGATCGAAGCCAAGCCCACGGATTATATGCTTCAAAACAACCTTGAAATCGTAGATAATATTTCCGAACTCGTAAACATTCGTCTTGAAGGAAAACGCTATGAGATAAGCGGTCTGAAAGCTGACGATTTTTATGCCGAGATAGATCTGTCCGAGGTACGCGCGGCAGGAACATATACATTTGACCTCAATGTTGCGCCGAAGTCGAAAGTTGACTGTAATGTCACGCTCAAAGAACCCGAAAAAATAACGCTCACCATTGACGAGATAATCACAAAGGAATTTGACATCGAAGGTACTGCTCCGGACATAAGTCTTCCCGAAGGATATTATGCGGGTGATATAACGACCTCTCCTGAAAAGATATCTATAACCGGCTCGTCGTCTATCATAAACAAGATAACGAGAGTTGAGGCGCGGTCGGGCTATCACGGCGAAATAATTGAATCCCACCAGACCAACAGCGAGATCATCATTTACGGAGAAAACGGTTCAAGAATACTTTCAGACAGTTTGAAGTTCTCTACCGATAAAGTTACGGTCGATATACCTGTTTACAGGCAAAAAGAGCTTCCGCTCAATATTGTCCTTATTTATCCCGAAAACTTCGATATTGACAGTCTGAAATACGAAATACAGCCCTCGACAATAATCGTCGCGGCGCCTGATAATCTCATTGACAATCTCAGCAAGCTTGACATTGGGACTATAAACCTCTCCGACATCAATCTCAACAACAGCACTTATTTCACCATTCCCCTACCCGAAGGCTATAAAAACCTTTCGGGAAACAATACCGCAAGGATCGAATGGTTTACCGAAAACTACGGAACGCTCAGTATTCCCGTGAGAACAGAGAATATAACCATAACGAACGCTCCCGATAATTTCGACATCTCACTTACGACACGAAATATAAACTTTGTAGTCGTAGGACCGTCGGACGTTCTGTCGGGAATATCGGAAAATGATTTTATAGTTACCGCAAATCTCCTCGGCGTATCGCTTCGTGAAGGCTCACAGGACGTTACGATAACCTGTCAGCTCAAAGGCGAAAAACAGAAATGCTGGATAACGGGAGAATATAAAGTAACTATCAAAGCAACTCAGAAAGCAGCAGGATAATGTCGATAATTATTTCACAAATCAAAACGAGCCTTTCCGAACCGCGTGAAAATGCGGTCGGAAAGGCTGTCGCGCGTTTAAGGCTCTCAGCCTCGGAGATAAAATGCGCAAAGCTTTACAAGACCTCCGTTGACGCGAGGCACAGTGAAATTACGTTTGTAAGCTCGGTATTTATTGAGCTTTACAACAGCGATAAAGAAGCGGAGCTTGAAAAGAATTATCCGAACGTAAGAGCATATAGTCGGGAATTGTCTTGGAAATACGGCACAAAGCCGCTTTCGGGGAAAATTTGCATTGCGGGGTTCGGACCTGCGGGAATGTTCTGCGCTTTGACGCTGTGCGAGTTCGGGTATAAGCCGATCGTTTTTGAGCGTGGAGCAAGAATGGACGAAAGGATAGCTACCGTAGAAAGTTTCTGGAACGGTGGAAAGCTCAATGAAAGCGCGAACGTTCAATTCGGCGAGGGCGGCGCGGGAACGTTTTCGGACGGAAAACTGACGACCAGAATAAACGACCCGCTTTGCACAAGAGTTTTAGAAAAGTTTACGGAATTCGGCGCGCCCGTTGAAATACTGACCAAAGCAAAGCCGCATATCGGAACGGACAAGCTGCGGAATGTCGTGGTAAATCTGCGTAAAAGAATAATCGAGCTTGGCGGAGAGGTAAGGTTTTTGTCGCCTGTTGAAAGACTGAACATCAAGAACGGAAATGTCGTTTCAATTTACGCTAACGGAGAGGAAATTGAATGCGGAGCGCTTGTGCTGGCACTCGGACATTCAGCTCACGACACGTTTTCAGAGCTTCTGAAAAGCGAAGTTTTGCTTGTGCCGAAAGCATTCTCGGTCGGAGCAAGAATTGAACATCTGCAATCGGACATTGACAATGCGCTATATGGAAAATTTGCGGGACACCCTGCCCTGCCGCCTGCGGAATATGCGCTGTCCTGTCATATAAACGGGCGCGGAGTTTACACGTTCTGTATGTGTCCCGGAGGATATGTAGTTGCCTCGCAAAACACCGCGGGAACTGTCCTTACAAACGGCATGAGCAACTTTGACAGAGCGGGAAAAAACGCCAACAGCGCGGTATTAGTTTCGGTCTCGCCCGAAGATTTCGACAAGCCGAACGATCCGCTTTCGGGGATTGACTTTGTGCATAGGCTTGAGGAAAGAGCGTTTGTCCTTGGAAAATCGAGCGGAAAAGCTCCCGCAATGCTTACGCGCGAATTTATCGGCAATAATTGCGCTTTCTCGCTCGGAAAGGTAACTCCTACTTATCCGCTGGGTATCGAGAGCGCGGACTTTCGGAAACTGTTCCCCGAATATATTTCGGACAGTCTTGCGGAGGGAATAAGGCAATTTGAGCGCAAAATAAAAGGCTTTTCAGACAATGACAGCATTCTCACGGCAGTTGAAACGCGAAGTTCCTCGCCCGTCAGAATACCTCGAAACGACCTTGGAGTTTCATTATGTGTCGAGAACCTCTACCCCTGCGGAGAGGGCGCGGGCTATGCAGGAGGGATAATGTCGGCGGCTGTGGACGGGATAAGGACAGCGGTCAGGATAATGGAGAAGTACGGGAGAGAGGATAGGTTTTAGAGTTGACCATTCGTTCTTGGAAAGCCAAAGGACCGCTGTCAGTAGACAGTGTACAGCCCGCTCTAAGGCAAATTCATTTTTACGGTTGTTCCCCGCTCAAAACATCTCTGTAAGATTGCCATATCAAAACAAGGTTTTGATACGGCAATGCGGGGAAAACTCTTGTTTTCCCCGCACCCTTTAGCGCTAACTGGCGTTTGCGGTGGCTCCGCCCCCGCCCCCCGCCAGAGAGGAAACTTTTTTGAAAAAAAGTTTCCTCTCTGGACTCTCCTTCAAAAAACTTATGTGCCGCCGCTTGCGCGGCGGTAGGAAAATGGAAACGCTGTTTGCTTTCCTCCCAACTTTAACACCGTAACAATAAAAAAATTTTTAGGAGATAACTATGGACATTAACGAAAAACTTGCAAAAGAATTTAATCTGCGCCGCGAACAGGTTGACAACACTGTCGCTCTTATCGACGACGACAAAACTATCCCGTTTATCGCGCGCTACAGAAAGGAACAGACAGGCTCGCTCGACGACACGATACTGCGCGAGCTTTCTGACAGGCTCAACTACCTCAGAAATCTCGAAAAGCGCAAGGAAGAAATTTCTGCGTCTATCACCGAACAGGAGAAAATGACCGACGAGATCGCAAAGGCAATTTCAGAAGCCGAAACCCTCGTAGAAGTCGAGGACATCTACCGCCCGTTTAAACCCAAGCGCAAAACACGCGGTTCTGTTGCACGCGAGAAAGGTCTTGAACCTCTTGCGGAAATCATTTTAGCTCAAAACACGGCTACTGTTCCCGAAAAAGAAGCCGAGGCTTTTGTAAATGAGGAAAAGGGCGTAAATTCCGCAGATGACGCACTTCAAGGAGCAATGGACATAATTGCCGAGGACCTCTCGGACAATGCCGAATTGCGCAAGAAAATACGCGAGGAAATTTTCGCTCACGGAATTATCTCGTCAAGCGCCGTTTCCGAGGAAAGCAGCGACGTTTACAAAAACTATTTTGAATACTCCGAACCTGTCGGGAAAATTTTGGGACATAGAGTTTTAGCGCTTGACAGAGGCGAAAAAGAAGAGGCGCTGAAGGTTTCGGTGTCGCTCGAAGAGGGCGTCGGGGAGAAGATGTGCATTAAAGAGCTTGTAAAGAATACAAGCCTTTGCGGAGAGCTTGTGCGCGCCGCCTGTGAGGACAGCTACAAGCGGCTTATTTTCCCGTCAATTGAACGAGAGGTAAGGAACGAACTTACCGCAAACGCGGCAGAGGGCGCAATAAAAGTTTTTGCTTCAAATCTTCGTCAGCTCATCATGGCGCCGCCCGTAAAGAACACCATAACGCTCGGACTTGACCCCGGATATGCTCACGGGTGCAAGTGCGCGGTCGTTGACAGTACGGGAAAGGTGCTTGATACCGCTATTGTATACCTTACGCGCTCTAAAGGCGAAGCCGAAACAGCAAAGAAAATCCTTTCGGCAATGATAGAGAAACACCACGTTTCCACTATTGCAATAGGCAACGGAACTGCCTCGCGCGAAACAGAGCAATTCACCGCCGATATGCTGAAATCAATTTCTGAAAAGGTTCAGTATATGGTTGTGTCGGAAGCGGGAGCGTCGGTTTATTCCGCATCAAAACTTGCCGCAGAGGAATTTCCCGACTATGATGTGTCATTAAGAAGCGCGGTTTCCATTGCGCGCAGGCTTCAAGACCCGCTCGCGGAGCTTGTAAAGATAGACCCGAAAGCGATAGGCGTTGGTCAGTATCAGCACGATATGCCCAAAACAAGGCTTGACGACGCGCTTAAAGGAGTTGTAGAGGACTGTGTAAATGCGGTTGGAGTTGATTTAAATACCGCGTCTTATTCCCTGCTGTCATACATTTCTGGAATAAATTCGGCTGTGGCAAAGAATATTGTCGCATACAGAGAGGAAAACGGAGAGTTTACCGACCGAAAGCAACTGCTGAAAGTCAAAAAATTAGGCGCTAAGGCATATGAACAGTGCGCGGGATTTCTGCGCGTTTCGGGCGGGAAAAATCCTCTTGACAACACAGGAATACACCCCGAAAGCTATGAAACCGCGAAGCTGCTTATGGAAAAAAGCGGGATAACAGCCGACGAGCTTGGAAAAGCGGAAATTATCCGCGATAAGCTTAAAAGCGTAAAACTTAAAGGAATTGCCGAGGAAACAGGCGCGGGACTGCCGACTTTGCAGGACATAGCAAAAGAGCTTGAAAAGCCGGGGCGCGACCCGCGTGATGAGCTGCCGCCGCCGCTTATGAGAAGCGGCGACATTATGGAGCTTAAAGACTTAAAGCCCGGAATGGAACTTATGGGAACGGTCAGGAATGTCGTTGACTACGGGGCGTTTGTTGATATAGGCGTTCACGAGGACGGACTTGTGCATATCTCACAGCTTGCGGACAGGTTTGTAAAAAACCCGTTTGATGTTGTAAAGGTCAATGATGTAGTAAAGGTAAGGGTGCTTGACGTTGACTTAAAGCGAGGGAGAATTTCGCTTTCAATGAGGAGCAAATAAGATATGAATCCAAGACTTGAATACTGCGGCAATTATATAGAAATCGAAAATTTTCGCCACAGTGTTGACGACGAGAAAAACGGAAATCCTTATAATTGTTCATTTGATATTAAAGTGAAATCGGGAGCGTTTTTAGGCGTTGCATATAAATGTGAATATGATTATAAGCAATTACAGGAATTTATCGGATTACTGGAGGATATGATTTCATTCAAGATAAAAGAAATAACCTTTGTCGAAATAAGTTACGGCAACACAATAAAATTCAAGTGCGATAAAACGGGACATATCAAAGTGTCGGGCGAAATACAGCAAGACGGTGAATGCAGCCACTTCCTGAAATTTGAATTTATGACAGACCAGACCGTTTTCCCGAAATTTATAAGCGAACTGAAATTACTATAAATTCTGATTATACCGCATAAATTCATAACGAAAGGAGAAATAATGCAGATAGAAATAAAAGAGGGTCATGACACAAGTTCGTATTTCTGGATAATGCCCGCGAAAGTAAGACTAAGCGACAAGATAATTGAAGATGATGTCGAGCTTAGATACAACTATGAAATTTCCGTTGAAGAGGGCGACGTCGAGTGCTTTTTGCAGTATTTCTTCTATAAATATTTCGATGCTTCCCTTCCCTGCAACAAGTACAGGCATGACGAATGTATGTACATAAGCGAAAGATTTGGCAAGGTGGAGTTTGAATGGTGGCTCGAACACAATTTCTACACCTATACTCAGGCGGAGCGTATGTGCTGCGAAATAGAATGGGCGGCGGATGCGCTTGAAAATGATTTCGACAACCCTTATCTTGAACCGATAATGAAAACCTATTCTATCTTCTATATGACCGACCGCGACAGTGCCGACCACAAGGCGGGAGTTACAAACCGTGAAACAATAAAGCGCAATTTTGCTTGTGTGGTTGATTTTTACAGGCGGTTTACGGGGTATCTGAGAAAGATGATGAAAGAAAATCCCGATGTGGATTTGATTTCTGTTATGGGACCGTAGGCAGTTGACAGTTTAAACTGTTGATGTCGGGGCGAACGTAAAAGTAACTTCAAATTTACAGTTAACAACTTCCCCAAAAAGCGCTATAATAAATCCGATCGGAGATGAACTTATGAAAAAATTTAAAGTATCTCACACCCCGTATTTTATTAAACCGATAACAATAGCTCTCACATTGTTCTGGATAGTCGCCGTAATCGTATTATGCAATACCTTAGCGGAAAATCAGGCGCTTTTGCTGTTAGTTGTGTTGCTGTTGGTTATTTTGCTGATCATCGCTTTTCTGTCCTTAGTCAAAACAACCGTTGAATATGATACCGAAAAAATCCGCTGGAAATGGCTCCGGCTTAAATATACGGTGAATTTCAATGAAATGGACAGCGTTTACTATACGGTAGTTTCCGAATCTACGCGCTACGGCTACAACCGCCGCCTTGAGATTGTTTTCAGGGTAAAGGATATGGAATTAAAACTGAACGACCGAATCGAAACCGAGGACATCGAAAACTGTATCAACGGCAGAGTCTCCGACGTTCGGCTTATGACGCTGTACAAGTTTATTGAAAATATCTGCCCCGAAAAGGCTAAGGGATTTGTGCGGTCAGAGGATAGAGATAATTAGATGGCGGAGATGACAGCGCGGGCGCGAAAATAAAGCGTTCTATCTGCCGTTATCAATTTATAGAGTACGGTACACAGCAGAAAGTTGTATAATTAAACTTAATTTCCTTTTTAATAGATATTGACATTTTTGAAATTATGCGCTATAATATAAGTATACTAAGTAACTGAACTAAGTAATATTTTTAAGAGGAGATAATTTTATGAAACGTGATACGGTGACCTGCTCTTTTGTAATGGACAGAGATGTCTATAACACTTTTAAGAGCATTGTAAGCAGGCACGGCGAGAACGTAAAAGGAAATATCGTCAGATATATGCAAAGCGTTATAGAATACGACATTCCGAACGCCGATACAATTCTGGCAATACAAGAAGTCCAAGCTCTGAAAAACAACCCGAACAAGAAAACATACGGTTCTTTCAGCGAGGTTTTGGAGGAACTTGATGCAGAAGATGACGAATAAAGAGCCAAAGTACAGGCTGGTATTGACTTCGCTTTTCAAGAAAGACCTGAAATCACTTAAGAAAAGCGGGTATGACCTGCGCCTGCTGAATGAAGTAGTTGATACTCTTGCTATGGGATTAACATTAGATGAAAAGTACAAAGACCACAAACTTATCGGCAATTATCAAGGGTGCAGAGAGTGCCATATAACTCCCGACTGGTTGCTTATCTATGAAATTTCCGAGGGCGAACTTATTCTCTACCTCACCAGAACGGGAACCCACAGTAAATTATTTTAAAACCAAAATTCTCGACCGCAGCAGGTCGGGAATATTTTTTAAAGGGAAATTTGAACAGTTTTCGTGTTGCATTTCGTGTTGCACAATGCTCTGAAAGCAGCTAAACCTCAGACCTGCTTTTCAGAGTTTTTTTTCGCTTGAATATTAGCGCCGAAGAAATAAGCGCAATGACCGAAACTATAGAAATTATCTCCGAAACAATGCGAAGCATTGTCGGCGTATGCTCGACGGTAATTTTCCCGCTTGCTCCGCTCAGATTTACCTTTACAAGTCCGTTTTCCGACATTGTTATTTCAAGCGCGTTTTTGTTTTCATCATACGCTTTATACCCCTTATACCAGATATACGGCACTACTGCATATTCGGCGGTTTCGTCAAGCTCAAATGTGAGCGTTCCGTTTATTCGTGTGCAGTCCTCGTAATTACCGTTGGCGAGTTTTACTCTGTCGCCCATTTCCGTAACCTCGTAAACACCATTGCTGTTTGCCGCGCGCGGAAGCCATTCGCCGCACCCGATAGTGCAAGTATTGGCGGCATTGCCGTAAAAATCGTTTTCATACGGATATTCCGTGTGTTCTACTCCTGTTGCTTCGGCATGAACACAAGCTATAAGCACGCAAAGCCCCGTTATCAGAACCAGCGCGGTCTTGGCTGATTTTGTATGCTCCGCTATACAGTATACATATACTGTTCCGGCAATTATAAGAAAAATTTGCGCAAACAGGAAAAATCTCCACGGGAACTGCATAAAATTCATAACTTTCGACAGATATTCCCACGGGACAAGCGTTGTCGATAAAACAGAAAGTACTATACCCAGTATCAAAAACATATCAGCCAAAACAAAAATATCCTTACGCTTTTTTGTTTTTTCATCTATCATGCAGCTTTCATAAACAGGAGATCTTTTTGTAATAAAAATTCTCGGAACGCAGAGCAGATAGATAGGGAATTTCATTCCCGCGATACCGTTGTGCATTATTTCCCTGAACAATCCGAAAAACGGCACAGCGTAATCCGCAGTATAAAAAGCAGATTTCTGAACCGACATTTCACACGACAGTAAAAGCTCTAAAAGCGGGAGCCAGTAAAATGTTGTGACAACGACCGAGAAGACCGCTGTTATAAAAAGCCTCGGCAGCTTTCTTCGGTCGCTTATTATGCGCTTTATGAAAATAATCGAAATGACTACAGCCAATATCAGCGCGAGTACAGTTGAAATAGAATGGCTGAATAACATTCCTATAAAGCCTATGGACAATATGTACGGCTTTTTAAATTCACCGAAAATAAGGTCGTACAGCCCGTATAAAATAAGCGGCAGAAATACGCCCGCCAATATCTCTCCGAGCGCAAAACGCGTTATGATGTTGTCGATACGATATGTGGACAATACATATAATACTGCCGCCATTGTTCCGCAGATATTGCTTTTTGTGACATCGCTCATAAAAATAAACATAAAGCAGTATGACAAAACGTTGCACAAAATGATGAAAATCGCCATACTTTCGCCTATGCCGACCCCTGCGACTCTTAAAAGCGCGGGAATGAACAAAAAAATTTCGGGATAAGAAAAGCCCGCATAACCTCCTCCGCCGAAATATAGATAATCCACGCCCGTAAAAAGATTATTGTTCTCAATGTTATATTTCAATGCTTCGACGCGAAGATAATGATACTCATAATCGTGACCGACGATAGGTCGGTCAAAAGGATAAAGATATGATATAAGATACAGGTTTGCAGCAATCAAACACAGTACACAAAGCAATTTTGAACTATTTTCGTGCAGTATTGATAAAATTTTATTTGTTCCTTTTGACATTTTTACTCCCTACTGTCAGTTTCAGCACGAAAACGTGCTTAGTTGTGTGTAATTTTTTCATTAAAAAAACGCTTTAATCATAGAATAATTGCGCAAATTTTGCGCTGAATTTCGTGTGGCATAGATGATAGAATTTAGGCTCAACGCGAACATTTCGACCCTTACCCCGAAAACGATCTAATTATATCCGCATAGCTGTTCACTTTACATTAACACTAAAGCGAAATAAGAGGTTAGAACGAAAATTCTAACCTCTTACCTCTAACTTCAAATGGCGGAGAGGAAGGGATTCGAACCCTTGTGGGATTGCTCCCAAACGGTTTTCAAGACCGCCTCGTTATGACCACTTCGATACCTCTCCGAATAGCGTCGAACTCCATTCACAAATTCAACTTTAATATTGTACCATATAATAATAGATTTGTCAAGGGGTTTTTCAGAGAATTTTTCCGAATAAAACAGAATAAATCGGAAAAAAAGAGTAAATCTAATAAAAAAATAATGGAGGTAAATATGTATTACAGTTCAATAGAAAAAGTTATAGGGCGCGAAATACTTGACAGCAGAGGAAATCCTACGGTCGAAGCAGAGGTCGTGCTTCAGGACGGGACAAGTGCCGTCGGAAAAGCTCCGAGCGGAGCTTCTACAGGAAAATACGAAGCGCTTGAACTGCGTGACAATGACAAAGAGCGATATTGCGGAAAGGGAGTAAAAAAGGCTGTCGATAATATCAACAACACACTGAACAAAGTACTTTTCGGACTTGACAGCGCGGATATCTACGCTGTTGACGAGGCAATGAAAGAGGCAGACGGAACGGCGGACAAGTCAAATCTCGGTGCGAACGCTATTGTAGCGGTGTCTATAGCTTGTGCAAGAGCAGCGGCAATTTCGCTCGATATTCCTCTGTTCAGATATTTGGGAGGAGTTTCGGCGACAGCGCTTCCTGTACCGATGATGAATATTTTGAACGGCGGCGCTCATGCGGCAAACAATCTTGATGTGCAGGAATTTATGATAATGCCTGTGGGCGCTTGTTGTTTCAAAGAAGCCCTGAGACAATGCTCGGAGGTGTTTCATTCTCTCGGCAACATTCTGAAATCGCGTTCTCTTACAACGTCTGTCGGAGACGAGGGCGGATTTGCACCAAATCTAAGCAGCGACGCGGAGGCTATCGAGCTTATTTTAAACGCTGTAGAAAAAGCCGGATATAGACCCGCAGAGGATTTTATGATAGCAATTGACGCAGCGGCAAGCGAATGGAAGGGCAAAAACAAAGGTGAATATTTTATGCCGAAATCGAAAACGAAATTATCTGCCGACGAGCTTATTTCACACTGGGAAAGCCTTGTGAACAAATTTCCGATAATTTCAATTGAGGACGCTCTTGACGAGGAAGATTGGGAAGGCTGGCAGAGGCTTACTAATACGCTCGGAAAACGTGTTCAGCTTGTCGGAGACGACCTGTTTGTAACAAATACGAGCCGCATTGAAAAAGGTATAAGTTCAGGCTCGGCAAATTCGGTCCTTATAAAACTGAACCAGATAGGATCTGTTTCCGAAACAATAGAAGCAATAAAAACTGCGAAACGCGGAGGATATACAGCGATCGCCTCTCACCGTTCGGGAGAGACATCAGACGCATTTATAGCGGATCTTTCGGTGGGGCTTAATACAATGCAGATAAAGACGGGCGCTCCGTCAAGAAGTGAACGAACAGAAAAATACAACCGACTTTTGCGCATTGAAGAACAACTCGGAAAAGCGGCGTATTATGCAGGGAGAAAAGCGTTTAATATTAAACAGTGATGAGGTAAGAAAAAGTCGGAAAGCACCTTCGCTTTCCGACCGCGCCTTGCGGCACGGTACATAAAAGTTTTGGAAAGAGGGTTCAATGTAGAAAACCTTTTCAAAAGGTTTTCTACATTGCGTTGTTTACCTTGAAAACCTTACTGTTTTTGCTTTATTATTTGTTGCTTTGCTCCAAACGCACGCCCCCATTTTGTTTTCCGCTTGCCCCATACTGTTGGTAAATCAAACCAAAAAGCTTAAACATTTCCATTTACATTTCTCTTAACTCAAACGCACGCACCCATTTTGTGCTTCTTCTGTTTATAACTGTCGGAAAACCAAACCGCGGAGGGAACCTGCCGGTTCCCCCGCTCCCCCTCCAGCGGTTTGCGGCAGCAAAGCACAGCTTTGCTGCCGCAAAGTGGGGAAAACTCTTGTTTTCCCCACACCCTTTAGCGCTCGCTGACGCGAAATTTCGCGGCTAAAGCCGCGACCAGAGAGGAAACTTTTTTGAAAAAAAGTTTCCTCTCTGGACTCTCCTTCAAAAAACTTATGTACCGCCGCTTGTGCGGCGGTCGGAGAGTAGAAACGCCTTTCCCTTACAGCAAGTTACATAAAAGTTTTGAAAAGGGGTTTGGGGGAAAACTTTTTCAAAAGTTTTCCCCCAAAAAATTTCAAAAAACTTTTGTGCCACCGCTTGCGCGGCGATCGGAGAGCGGAAGCACTTTTCCATTACAACAAGTTACATAAAAGTTTTGAAAAGGGGTTTGGGGGAAAACTTTTTCAAAAGTTTTCCCCCAAAAAATTTCAAAAAACTTTTGTTCCGCCGCATACGCGGCGGTCGGAGAGTGGAAACGCTGTCCGATTTTTCTTGCTTCTAAAAAACTTTAAATCCCAAATGCAAATTCATACCTTTACTTAAATTTCTGTATGAGATTTACCAAGATTCCAACAACAACCGAAAGCACTACACTTAGCGCCAGCGGAAACCACATATTTGCCAGCGGCAAACCGTTTGCAGCTTCATTCAGGTTCATTCCGTAAAAACTGAACACAATTGTCGGAACTGCAATTATTATAGTAAGTATCGTCATTCGCTTCATTACGATATTAAGATTGTTTGAAATAATGCTCGCAAATGTGTCCATTGTTCCGTTCAGGATATTTGAATAAATGTTTGTCATTTCTATTGCCTGTTTTACCTCAATAATAACGTCGTCAAGCAAGTCGGCGTCTTCTTCATAAAGCTTTATGTAGCGCCCGCGCATAAGCTTTTCAAGAACAGCCTCGTTCGACTTCAATGAAGTGGAAAAATAAACAAGCGATTTTTCAAGCCCCAAAAGCTGTATAAGCCCCTTGTTCTTCATTGAAAGATACATCTTTCCTTCGACATAGTTCGATATCTTGTCAATCTGTTTAAGATACTGGAGATATCGTCCCGCAATCCTAAGCAGTATCGTAAAAACAAAATTTGTTTTATAATTTGTTCGGATACCTTTTAAAACGCCTTTTGATATTTCGTCAACAACTGCGTTCTGCTTTGCGGTAACTGTGATAACATTGGAATCGGTTATAATTATGGACATAGGCGTCGTGGAATACAGGAGCGTGCGGTCGGGATCGTTGTCCTGTTCAGCAATGGGATAATCGACGACAATAAGCGTAACTCCGTCGTCGCTTTCAATTCTCGAAGGCTCTTCTTCATCAAGAGCGGCGCGCACATAATCGCGCTCTATTTTAAGATTTTCTTCAATATATGAAATCTCGGTTTCCGTAGGACTTATGACCGACACCCAACATCCGTTTTCATACTCGTCAATACGGCACACCTTTCCCTCAATGCTTCTGTAAAATTCTATCATGATACTCACTTCTTCCTGTTTTTTAGTATAAATAAAATAGTCTGACCCTGAATATGCGGCGGTCTTTACTCATAAAAAATCATCTATACTGTTATTGTATCATATTATGATGAAAAATACAAGTTCTAAATCAAAATTTCTGCTCTCTAATTTATGAACTATGACTTCTAAACGCGGACTTGCACGCATAAGATGTACAAAAATCATTCGAGGAGGATCTTATGGAAAAAGAAGAAAAACAAGGTATCTATACCGAACAGACTATCTATGACGCTGCAATTGAACAAAGCGCAGAGCTTGACTGCATTGTTCCGGACTATTGTCCGGAAGTTTTCAGAACGCTCTCCTGCTCCCTTTCACCAAGGATCGTGTCCTATGCCGTTTCTTCCGACGGAAAGCTGACATTTGACGGGGAAATTATTGCCAGAGCCGTTTATGCTAACGAAGAAGGCGGTCAGATGTGCTGTGTGACAGGAAGAACGACCTTTTCAAAAACTGTAAATTTAGGCGCTTTCGCCGAAGATGTACGTTTCTCCGCCTGTGAGGATTACTGCACCTGCCGCGCAATAAGCCCGCGCAGGATCGATGTGCGCGGCGCTGTTTCAATAGGAATTAAAGCCTTCGGCTGCGGAAAACTGAGCCTGCCCGATATTCCCGAAAAACTTGAGCTTAAAACCGAAGATATTTCCTGTGCGGGAAAAACTCTCTTTTCTTCAAAAAAACTCGTTATCCGCGAAGAAATTGACACAGGCGCTTCGGGCATTTCCTTTATTATCGACAGCACCGCCGTTCCCAAAATAACCGACCTTCGTATCGTAGCGGATAAAGCTGTTTTAAAAGGAACTATCTGCGTAGACGCGCTTTACGGCGTTGCGCTTCCCGAAAGCAGTTCTTCTATAGCTGCCGAAAAAATGACCGCGGATATCCCCGTTTCCGCTATTTTGGACATATCGGGTATTACAGATGAATTTTCGACTATACCGTCTATCTTTGTACTTAGCTGTGAGCTTATCCCCCGCCCCGACAGCGGCGTTATGTCGTGCGAAATTACCGCGGAATGTTCTGTAAAAGCCGCGTCGGAAACAAAGATAAGCGTTGCTTCAGACGCATATTCGACTGCATTTGAAACTGAAATAACTACCGGCAGGATAAAGCTCTCGTCTGTTCCAAAGCCCCTTTCGCAGAGTTTTCAGCTTAAACTTTCCGCAAAGTCTGACGAAGAGATAGCCTCTGTCTGGGACGCACGCTCGGAGATAAAGAATGCCGCCGTCAGAAACACAGGCACAGAGCTTGTGCTTTCGGGACTGCTTCGCTGTAAGATCTACGGCAAGAACAACAGCGGTACTATCTTCTGCATTGAAAAACAAGAACCTTTTGAACAGACTGTATTGACGGGAATTTCCGAAAACTGCTCTGTATGCTTCGGAGTATGCGTTACAGAAGCGAATTTTGCGATAATGCCCGACAACACCGTCGAAGTTACATCAATGTGCGGTATTACTGGAGATATGCGCGAGATAATAAGCGCAGACGCTCTGAACTCCGTAAAGATAATCGAAGATAAGCCAAAGCATAAGGATACCGAATTTGCAATAAGGATATGTTATGCCGACGAGCCGAAAGACTGTTGGGAAATAGCAAAGGAATACAACACGACAGTTTCGGCTCTTCTCGAAGAAAACAAACCCAACGAGGAAAACAAACTTGAAGGAATGATCGTCGTTCCTACCGTGTAATTTATCAAGTATTTTAAGAGATCCGTAAAGAAAGGAAAATTTTATGAACACTTCTATTTATGCCGATATTGCACGCCGCACGGGAGGAAATATCTATCTCGGCATTGTCGGACCTGTGCGTTCGGGAAAATCCACCTTTATAAGCAGATTTATGAACAAGCTCGTTATCCCGAACATAAGCGACGAATATGCCGCAAAACGCGCCGCAGACGAACTTCCGCAAAGCTCCGCAGGAAAAACTATCATGACGACCGAGCCGAAATTTGTTCCAGAAGAAGCCGCTGCTGTATCTATAGGCGACGTAAAAATGAACGTAAGACTTATCGACTGTGTGGGATATATTGTTCCGTCGGCGGTCGGATATATTGAAAACAATGCTCCGAGGATGGTAATGACCTCATGGTTTGACGAGGAGATACCGTTTAATATGGCGGCGGAGATAGGCACGAGAAAAGTAATAAATGACCATTCAACTATCGGCGTTGTAGTAACGACCGACGGCACTATCGCCGACATTCCGAGAAAAGAATACGAAGAAGCCGAAGAAAAGATAATCGCCGAGCTCAATGAAATAAACAAGCCATTTGTGATACTTCTGAACTCACGCGAGCCGAATAGTTCCGAAACCAAAAAACTTGCAGAAGAAATGTCGGAAAAATACGGCGAAAGGGTCATCGCTGTAAGCTGTTCGGAAATGGACGAAGAAGATATTGCGGAAATATTGGGCGAGGTTCTTCTGAAATTCCCCGTTAAGGAAGTAAAAATAAAACTTCCGTGGTGGGTGATGTCGCTGAAAAAAGACCACAAGCTGAAAAAAGATGTTATCGAGGCAATAAAAACGGCTTGCGCCGAGATAACTGACGTAAGCAAAATAAAAAATGCAGGCGAAAAAATTTCCGAATGTGAATACATAAAACGAGCCGAGGCGTCTTCTCCCGACCTCGGAACAGGCACGGGGATTATTGATATTTCGCTTAATGACGAACTTTTCTATCAGATATTGGGCGAGGAAACGGGTCTCGATATCCACTGTGAGAGCGATTTAATGCCGTGTATGCTGATGCTTGCGGAGATAAAGAAAAAGTACGAACGCGTTAAGAACGCCATAGACGAGGTAGAAGCAACAGGATACGGGATAGTTTTGCCGCAAATGGAAGAGATGAAACTTGAAGAGCCTGAGATTATAAAACAGGGCGGAAAATACGGCGTACGGCTCAAAGCGTCCGCTCCGTCTATACATATGATGAGCGCGGACATTACTACGGAGATAAATCCCATTGTCGGAAGCGAAAAACAATCCGAAGAACTTATAAACTACCTGCTTAACGATTTTGAGGAAAATCCGACAAAGATATGGGAGAGCAACATATTCGGAAAATCTCTGCATGATCTGGTGAACGAGGGACTGCACAACAAACTTAACCGTATGCCGCGCGACGCAAGAATGAAACTTCGTGAAACGATTGCAAGGATAATAAACGACGGCTGCGGAGGGCTTATCTGCATTATATTATAAGAGCTAAGAACGCAAGGGGAAAAACCTTTTGAAAAAGGTTTTTCCCCTTGGATCTTTTTCCAAATCTTTTATGGTTTCCGCTTGCGCAGCGGATGATAACCGAAAAACGTTTCGACTATCCGACCACTGCTTTTATCCTTTTACCTCCGATTTTTTAAGTTTCTTTCTCACCATATGCCAGATCACACAATAACACCCGACGTGTGCCAAAAATGTAATTGCCCAGCTTATGGGATAGCTTATATAAATTCCGAACGGCGTATGAAAATTAATAATTCCGAACGGCGTTTGAAACTCCTGTACCTGAAATACTGTTGCGAGCCATAATATCCTAAGTCCGCACGCCCCTAAAAGCGAAACTATCATCGGTACTGTAGAATATCCCAATCCCCTCATCATTCCTACCATAACGTCCATCATTCCGCAGAACGCATATGTGGTGCAGATGACCTTAACACGGTTTATTCCCGCTTCTATTACTTCGGGGCTTTCGGAATAGATAGACAAAAGCTGATGTCCGAAAATATACGCTGCCCAGCCTAAAATAAGCCCCGTTACTATCACACAACCCAGCGCGCAGAAAAGTATCCTCGGTATACGGTCATACTTTTTTGCCCCGACGTGTTGTCCGGTAAACGAGATTGCCGCCTGATAAAATGTGTTCATCGCCATATAAATAAACCCTTCGATCGACTGTGCAGCGGAGTTTCCGTCTATGACCGTATCTCCGAAAAGGTTCACCGACGACTGGATAAGTACGTTCGACATTGAAAAGATACAGCCCTGTACCCCTGCGGGAAGTCCGACCTTTATTATCCCAATAAGAACGCGCTTTTTAATTCTGAGCTTCTTCAGATCAAGATGTATCTCCTCGCGCTCTTTTATCAGGCATAAAACCGTAAGGAATGCGGAAAGGCACTGTGAAATGACCGTCGCCAAGGCAACTCCCGCAACGTCCATTTTTAACAAAACAACAAAAATAATGTTTAGTATAACATTCAATACGCCTGCTGTCGTCAGAAAATAAAGCGGGCGCTTTGTGTCGCCGACAGCGCGGAGAATTGCCGAGCCGAAATTGTATACCATAAGCGCGGGCGTACCCAAAAAGTATATTCTCAGATACATCGACGCAAGTGGAAGCTGACCCTCTGTGGCATTCATAAGTTCAAGAATTTCCGGAGAAAATATAAATCCCACTATCGCTAAAATTACTCCGCAGATCATAGACAAAAGCATCGAGGTATGCACCGTCTCCTGCATATCCTTTTCTGAATTTGCTCCGTGAGCGCGCGCTGCAATTACGTTCACTCCGACCGCAAGCCCCACAAAAAGGTTTGTAAGCAGATTTATCAGCGAACTTGTAGACCCGACCGCGCCCATTGAATTGTCGCCCGCAAAGCGTCCTAAAACAATAACGTCCGCCGCGTTGAACAGAAGCTGTAATACTCCCGAAGCCATGAGCGGCAGCGAAAACAGCAGCATCTTCTTTAATACCGAGCCGCTGCACATATCAATTTCATATTTTTTTGCCAAGTTAAAAGACCTCCGAAAAACCGAAGTTGAGAAATCGGAAAGGTCCGACCCCTCAACCTGAAGTTTACACAATGTTTTTTTGTTTTCTGTAAAAGTTGAAGCAGTTTTTTATCACTCGAAGCTGTCCTCTTCGTTTCGGGCATTGAAAAGTTCGACAAGTTTCTGCATTTCTTCCTCCGTGAGGGACATACCTTTGCTCATACGGGTATGGTCGGGACTCCAGTCGCGTATATCATATTTTGCGGGGTGTCCGTTCCAGCTCACGAGATTGAGTTCTCTCGTCCAGCCCTTTGCGTTTTCGGAAATAACTCCGAGTTCTTTTGTGATCTCATAGGTAATATCAGCCATTTTCTTTTTCCTTTCTATCGCTTTTAATTTTATCATTACCTTCTTTTGGTAATTTTTTCTTTTTAATTTTCGTCATATCAGCGGGCAAAATACTGTCATAGACCGCATGATATTTCGGCGGAACGGTCTTATTCATATGCAGCTTTCCGAAATACCAGCCTTTAAATTCAGTCTTTTCGCAGATCTCGCCAAGATAAACGTTTATATGATTTTTGTCGGCGCTTCCGGTGAGAAGTCCCTGTATTGCGGCAGGCGGCTCATAAGTCACGATAAGATCGACCTTATTTTCCGCTTTTTCGAGGTTTTCAATACCGTCAGAAAGCTCTTTTTCGCTCGGAAGTTCTCTTCTCCACCAGTTTTTTCCTTCTTCAAGCTCTGCTATGTCGTCTGTCTGACCTCCTCCGAACGCAAAAACAGTTTTTTCAGCTATTTCAAATACCTGTCCGCGCAAAAGCTGTCGGAGATTTCCGCTTATAAGCCGCGTAAGTCCCCCACCCCACTCGCTTATTTCATACTTTTCGAGAAGGTCATAATTCTCATGGGAACCTTCTACGAAGAGGACGTTATATTTTAACTTTCCGATTTTTTTCAAGAGTTTTATTTCATTCGGACTTCCGTCCCAAATAAAACCGAAATCACCGCAGACGATAAGCGCGTCATTTTTTCCGAGCTTTTTGAGCTTCGGGTCTTTGAAGCGCGTAAAATCGCCGTGGATATCGCCTGTTATGTAAATCATTCGAACCTCCGTAAAAGAATAGTGTTTGAATTACAAAAGTTTTTTGAAAAGGGAGTTTGAGGGGAAAACTTTTTTCAAAAAAGTTTTCCCCTCAATAATCACGAGAACTAACGATAAAAGAGAAAACTTTTTAAAGAAAAATTAAGGTATAACGCCGTTTGATAAAATAAAACGCAAGAATGCGCAGAACAACATTCAGTAAAAGAACAGCGCTTGCATTACAAAAGTTTTTTGAAAAGGGAGTTTGAGGGGAAAACTTTTTAAAGAAAATTTAATGTATAACGCCGTTTGATAAAATAAAACGCAAGAATGCGCAGAACAACATTCAGTAAAAGAACAGCGCTTGCATTACAAAAGTTTTTTGAAAAGGGAGTTTGAGGGGAAAACTTTTTTTCAAAAAAGTTTTCCCCTCAACTATCACGCGAACTGCTGATAATGAAGAGGAAACTTTTTAAAAAGTTTGATGTCATATAACAACCTTTTGCTGAATAATGCCGAATGCTCCTTTGAAAACCTTGTAACTGAGCTGTTTCCTGAAATCCGCTATGAAATTATTACAAATTTATTACAAATTTGAGAAAGCTATTTACAAGCGGTATTTTATCTTGTATAATATAATATGAGCAAAGTTATTTTTTTCGACGCTTTTTGACAAAGCGTATTTATTCGGAAAATTATTCCCTATATATATAATATACTAAAAAAGGTGGTTTGTCTATATGTTAAAGGCAAAAAAGTTCACAATAATTTTTACATTTTTCACGATAATTTCATTATTTGGCACAACTTTTTCCCCAACAGCGGCTTTTGCGGCAGCAGACACCTCTTCTTCGGTTGTCGCGGATAAACTTTCCCCAACCAAATATAAACCCGACGAAATAACCGCC
The DNA here is from genome assembly GCA_947629335.1 of uncultured Clostridia bacterium. GTDB lineage: Bacteria > Bacillota > Clostridia > Oscillospirales > Ruminococcaceae > CAG-115. The sequence goes on from CANRDI010000001.1 coordinate 358,637, forward strand.
GACCTTCCCCAATATAACCTCTTCGACACCGATACCCTCTACAGCGAGGCTGCGTTTATGGTCAATCTGGAGTCTAATGTCATTGTTTGCTCGAAAAATGCAGACGAGCGAATGATACCCGCTTCTCTTACTAAAATTATGACAGCGCTTGTGTGTCTTGAAAATATAACAGATTTTTCTAAGATCGTAGAATGTCCGTATGCCTGCACAGACGAATTTTGGGGAAGCAATCCGAATTTCGTCGGAGCTTCTACCGCAGGATTTGTTCCAAACCAAAATAACCTTACCTATAGGGACGTTCTTTACGGACTTATGCTCCCGTCGGGCTGTGAAGCGGCAAACATAATCGCATATAACGTCGCGGGAGATATTCCGACATTTGTAAATATGATGAACGAAACTGCGCAGAAAATAGGCTGTACGAATACCCATTTTACTAATGCACACGGACTTTATGACAAGGATAATTATACCACCGCCAAAGATCTCTATTTAATAACCCGATATGCTATGGAAACATATCCCGAATTTCTGGAAATAAGCTGTGCGGAATCATATGAAATGCCTCCGAATTCCAACAATCCCAAAGGATATACCCAGTATCATTCAAACAGAATGATGACAGCAAACAGCGAATATTACTATGAGGGTGTAAAAGGCATTAAAACAGGAAGCATAAACGAATATTTTGAATACAATAACGAGACCCAAAAATGGGAAAAGGTACAAACAAGAGGTACAAGAACACTCGTATCAATGTGTGAAAAAGACGGATATTCGTATCTGCTCGTAACGCTCGGAGCGCCTTTTTATGCAGAAGACGGAAAATCCATCCCTAAACAGCAGTATCCTTATCTCGACCATAAGGCGCTGTATGACTGGGCATATGAGGAATTTGAATATTCAAAAGTTGTTATAAACAACGAGTTTAAACTGTCGGCAAATGTCGATCTCGGACAGGATACCGACGAGGTAGGGCTTGTCGCAAACGGTGAATTTATCACACTTCTGCCGAAGGACGAGAACATATCAGATTCGATAGTTCAGGTAATAACTCCCGATAAGGACAAAGATATAAAAACGCTTACAGCGCCCATTGAAAAAGGAACATATGTATGCGATATCCAACTCGTTATGAACGGAGAAGTTGTTGCGATGATACCTCTTGTCACTCAGAGTTATGTCGCGGTAGACCAGAATGAGCTTTACCAAAGGAAAATAGGAGCTATACTGAAATCGAAAGTCTTTATTGCCTGTGTATGCAGCCTTGTCGCGCTTGTTATCGGGATAATTGTTATAAGAGCAGTAATTAAGCATAAAAAGAAAGACCAGCGAGCAAGACGGAAAATTGCTGTAAATTCTCAGTCAAAGCCTCCGAAAGACAGGCGCAAATGAATATAAATTTTATTGCAATAGGAAAACTCAAAGAAAGCTGTTTTCGAGAAGCCTGCGAAGAATATCGAAAACGGCTTTTGGCATATTCTAACGTAAGAATATATGAGCCTGAACCGGTATTTTTGCCGCAGTCTCCGAGCCAATCGCAGATAACCCAAGCGCTCGCAAAAGAAGCGGACAAGCTCAGAGAACTGTCAAAAGGCTTTAAGATCGCAATGTGTATTGAGGGAAAGGAATTTTCGAGCGAAGAGCTTTCGGAAAAAATACGGGATATTTCGGAAATGAGTTTTATTATAGGAAGCTCATACGGTCTTGACGAAAAATTCAAGCAGGAATGTGATATGAGGCTCTCTATGTCGAAAATGACCTTTCCTCATTCGCTCGCAAGGGTAATGATCTTTGAACAGGTTTACAGAGCATTGAGCATAAAAGCGAACTCTAAATATCATAAGTGATATTAACAGTGAACAGTCAAACTGCTGTTTAAAACATTGACATTTTGGTTTGACAAGCTGTACAATGTTAATTGACAATTACACATAGAGGCTTTTCGGCTTCGGTTTAAAAAATTTCGGACAGCTCCATGCAGTTTAGATATGCAAAAACTGCCGATCAAATAAAAGCTATAATAACATAATTAAGCGCAAGAGAAATTTTTAGCTCTCTTGCGCTTGGTTTTCTTTGTTGATGCGGCAGAAAAACAACATTTGTTCTTCAGGATCTGACAAACTGTCCGCAGCCATTATCTATTCTGTAACTTCTATCTTGACAAAAAAGAATAATAATTGTATAATAAAACTGCACGGTATATTATCGTAAAATGTCTTGTATAAAAAACAAATAACAGACTGTTGAGAAAGTTTCGGGCGCTGACGACGCAGATGGGGCTTTATCGGCAGTTCGGAAAATTGTCTGCTTCAGGAGATGACAATATATATGACTTTAAAAGAACTTTCTGTCGGTCAGTCGGCTATCATTACCAAAACAGGCGGAGAAGGCTCTCTGAGACAACATTTCCTCGATATGGGCGTTATTCCGGGAGCTAAGATAACTCTGGTAAAATTTGCGCCTATGGGAGACCCCGCAGAGTTTCAGATACAAGGTTATGAGCTGACATTAAGACTGGCGGACGCGGAAAAGATAGAGGCTCAGCCGCTTGAAGCCGAAACTAAAGAGCCTATTCTCTCAAACGAGGCAAAAAGGAAAAAAGCTCATCCCGGATTTGGCGAGGGCGGAAAATATCATGTAAAAGCGGACGAAAACCCGCTGCCTAAAGGCACGACGCTTACATTTGCCCTTGCGGGAAACCAAAACTGCGGTAAAACTACGCTTTTTAATCAGCTTACGGGTTCTAACCGCCACGTCGGAAATTTTCCTGGAGTAACTGTTGACCGAAAAGACGGCGTGATAAAAAATCACCCCGACACGCTTGTGACTGATCTTCCGGGAATATACTCCATGTCGCCGTATACGAGCGAAGAGATTGTTACGCGCGAGTTTATAATAAAAGAAAAACCAAAAGGCATTATAAATATTGTTGACGCGACAAATATTGAACGAAACCTTTACCTTACCATGCAGCTTATGGAACTGAACGTGCCGATGGTATTGGCGCTTAATATGATGGACGAAATGCGTGAAAACGGCGGCTCGGTATTGATAAACGAGCTTGAAGATATGCTCGGCATTCCCGTTGTTCCTATTTCGGCGGCTAAAAACGAGGGTATAGACGAGCTTATAAGCCATGCGCTGCATGTAGCTTATTATCAGGAAAAACCGGGGCGGATAGATTTCTGCGGAAAAAACGACAACGGCGGCGCTGTACACCGCTGTTTGCACGGGATCATGGAGCTTATCGAAGATCATGCGATAAAAGCGGATATTCCCCTAAGATTTGCCGCAAGCAAGATTGTCGAAGGCGATAAACTCATAGAAAACGCGCTTGAACTGACGCAGAATGAAAAGGAAATGATCGAGCATATCGTCTGTCAAATGGAAGAAGAACGCGGACTTGACAGAAGCGCCGCGATAGCGGATATGCGGTTTACATTTATAAACAAACTCGTAAAGGCAGCCGTAGTAAAGCCCCACGAAAGCAAAGAGCGCGAGCGCAGCAAAAAAATAGACAGGATATTAACAGGAAAATACACGGCGATACCCTCGTTTATCATAATTATGTCGGCGGTATTTTTCCTTACATTCAACGTCATCGGAGCATTTTTGCAGGATAAGCTCGAAATCGGCATAAACGCGCTTTCAGAACTTACGGACAAAGCCCTTACGGCAATGAACGTAAATGAGGTAGTACATTCGCTCGTCATTGACGGGATATTCACCGGCGTCGGAAGTATACTTAGCTTTCTGCCTGTTATAGTTGTGCTGTTTTTCTTTTTGTCAATGCTTGAGGACAGCGGCTATATGGCGAGAGTGGCGTTTGTAATGGATAAACTTTTGAGAAAGATAGGGCTTTCGGGACGGAGCGTTGTTCCGATGCTTATAGGATTTGGTTGTACAGTGCCTGCAATAATGGCTTCAAGAACTCTCCCGTCGGAACGCGACAGGAAAATGACTATAATGCTGACGCCGTTTATGAGCTGTTCAGCAAAACTGCCAATATACAGTTTTTTCGCAAATGCATTCTTCCCCGATATTGCGGGATTAGTGATGATAGCGCTGTATTTCGGAGGAATATTGACGGGTATCATCGCGGCGCTTATTTCAAGAAGTACGGCTTTTCGCGGAGAAGCTGTACCGTTTGTAATGGAACTTCCGAACTATCGTATGCCCGGAGCGAAGAATGTCGGCATGCTTATGTGGGAAAAGGCAAAGGATTTTTTACAGCGTGCGTTTACTGTTATTTTCATTGCGGCGATAGTTATTTGGTTTTTACAGAGTTTCAATTATAAATTTACGCTTGTGGAAAACTCTCAGGAGAGCATTTTAGCGGGAATTGCGGGATTTATTGCTCCGATTTTCAAGCCGCTTGGGTTTGGGGACTGGAGGATATGTACTTCGCTCATTGCTGGATTTATGGCAAAAGAGAGTGTAGTTTCGTCGATAAACGTGCTTTTCGGAACAACAGAGGGGCTTTTAGAATTGCTTTCAGCGGCGGACACAGCTGCGCTCTTAACGTTCTGTCTGTTGTATACGCCGTGTGTTGCGGCAATTTCTGCGGTCAAGCGCGAGCTTGGCGGGAAATGGGCGTTTGGGGTAGTTATAGGGCAATGTGCAGTTGCATGGGTAATGGCGTTTATTGTGAGAATGGCAGGACATTTACTGATATAAGAGCTAAGACGGACAGCATTTCCGCTCTCCGACCGCCGCGCAAGCGGCGGCACATAAGTTTTTTGAAAAGGAGTTTGAGGGAAAACTTTTTTTCAAAAAAGTTTTCCCTCAATAGGGGTACGGGAGAAGCGCCCCCGCAATTGCGTAAGGTGCGTGCGTTTGAGCCAAAGCAAAAAATAAAAACCACAAGGGAGAAAACCTTTTGAAAAAGGTTTTCTCCCTTGAACCCTCTTTCCAAAACTTTTATGTGCCGCGCCTTGCGGCACGGTCGGAGAGTGGAAGCACTTTTCCCTTACTGAAAGTAACATAAAAGTTTTAAAAAGGGGGTTGGGGGGAAAAATTTTGTTTTCCCCCCAACGGGGGTGCGTGTGCAGCACCCCCTCAAATTCGTCAAAGAAAAAAACGTAAGGGAGAAAACCTTTTGAAAAAGGTTTTCTCCCTTGACCCTCTTTCCAAAACTTTTATGTGCCGCGCCTTGCGGCACGGTCGGAAAGAGTAAACGATATTCTTTCAATTGTCCGCTAATCCTTTCCAAAGATCCGCATATCTTCCCCCTAATTCCAACAACTCTGCGTGCGTTCCGCGCTCAATAATACTCCCGTGTTCAAGAACCATTATTGCGTTCGATTTTCGTACCGTCGAAAGCCTGTGTGCAATTACAAATGTTGTGCGCTGTTCCATAAGCGCGTCCATACCATGCTCAATATGCTGTTCCGTGCGCGTATCTACCGAACTTGTCGCTTCGTCAAGTATAAGTATCGGCGCTTTTGATATTGCCGCACGCGCAATATTCAACAACTGCCGCTGTCCTTGTGAAAGATTTGCACCGTCGTTTTCAAGCACCGTATCATAGCCGTTCGGAAGCTGTTCAATAAACGAATGAGCCGACGCAGTTTCAGCGGCTTTTATAACTTCTTCGTCCGTTGCGTCAAGCCGCCCGTAGCGGATATTTTCGCGTACTGTTCCCGTAAACAGGTGGGTATCCTGTAAGACCATTGCAATATTTGACCGCAAAAAACCTCTGTCAATTTTTTCAATATCTATGCCGTCAACAGTTATCCTGCCGTCCTGAATATCATAAAACCTCGAAAGCAGATTTGTCACGGTAGTTTTTCCAGCACCCGTAGACCCTACAAACGCTATCTTCTGTCCGGGTTTTGCGTAGAGCGATATATCGTGAAGTACTGTAACATCGGGCGTATAACCGAAATTGACGTGTTCTAAAACAATATTTCCTTCAATTTTGTCCATTTGTACAGTTTCTTTATCAATAGGCTCCGAAGGCGTGTCAAATACCTCAAAAACACGCTCTGCTCCCGCAAGCGCCGCGAAAACTGTATTTATCTGTGTTGCAACTTCATTTATCGGACGATTGAACTGGCGGGTGTAATTGAGCGACACGGTAAGTCCTCCGATATCAAATGTTTTCATTGCAATCATAATTCCGCCCACACACGCGGAAATTGCATAAACCATATTGCAAAGCTGGTGAGTGACGGGTCCCATAATTCCCGATCGGAACTGTGCCTGCTCCTGAGCTGAACGCAGCTTGTCGTTGAGATATGAAAACTCGTCTACGGAAATGCTCTCGTGATTGAATACCTTTACGACCTTCTGCCCCGAAATTATTTCTTCCGAAAAACCGTTTAACATACCCAAACAGCGCTGTTGTGCGGAATATGCCGCTCTGCCTTTTTTCATTATGAGCCGCGCAAGAAACGTCAATATCGGCGTGCTTACAATAGTTATCGCGCCCAAAATAGGATTTGTAACAAGCATTAAAACGATAGTTCCCGAAATTGTAAGAACTCCCGAAATTATCTGTATAAGTGTTGTATTAAGCATTTCGCCGACAGTATCCGTATCGTTTGTAAATCTCGACATTATATCTCCGACGGAATTTACGTCAAAATATCTTACAGGAAGCGTCTGTAGCTTTTCAAAAAGCTCCTTTCTCATTCTCACAAGCGTTTTTTGAGAAGCTCTGAGCATAAGCCGCTGCTGAGCCCATTGGGTGAAAACCGAAATTCCGTAAATGACCGCAAGAAATATGAGCCATACGCCGAGCCCCCTCAGTCTGTCTGAAAAGTCGGGGTTATTTTCGTCATAGTAGATAAATTTGTTTATTATCGGTCTTAGCAGATACCCAGCCGCAAGTGTGGACACGGTATTTATAATCGAGCAGAAAAGTGCCGAAATAATAAGTCCGCGCTCTTTTGAAACATATTTTATAAGCCTTATAACGGCGGCTTTGGTATCCTTTGGTTTTCCGCCCGACGTCATTGCGCGCTCGCGCCCCGCATTCCTTGCGAGGTTTATTTCCTTTTTCTTTGTCGAGGAAAACTTCATCCTGCTGTATTTTTCCTCAATACGAGCCGCTCGTTTTTCATTCATTTTCGTTTCCCTCCTCGTCGTCTGTCTGAGAGAAATATATTTCGCGGTATGCTTTGCAGGTCTTTAAAAGTTCGCTGTGAGTTCCCGTGCCTGTTATTTCTCCGTCGTCAAGCACGATTATTTTATCCGCGTCAATTACCGAGGAAATCCTCTGTGCAATAATTATCTTAGTAATTTCGGGCAGTTTTTCACGAAGCCCTCGCCTTATCTCAGCGTCCGTCGCCGTATCTACAGCGGAAGTCGAGTCGTCGAATATCATAATTTTCGGCGATTTCAAAAGCGCTCTTGCTATACAAAGCCTTTGGCGCTGTCCGCCCGAAAGATTTGCGCCGCCTTGTCCAAGCTCCGTTTCATATCCGTCGGGAAACGACATTATAAAATCGTGCGCGCAGGCTATTTTGCAGGCATTTACAAGTTCCGCGTCCGTGGCTTCTTCGTTTCCCCAGCGCAGATTTTCCGAAATTGTCCCCGAAAACAGCGTGTTTTTCTGTAAAACGACCGAAACGCTCTCTCTAAGTTCCGACAAAGAAAGCTCTTTTACATTTACTCCGTCGGCGTAAACCTCGCCGCTGTCCGTGTCATAAAGCCTCGGTATCAATGAAATGAGCGTTGTTTTTCCCGAACCTGTCGAACCTATAATACCGACGGTCTCTCCCGTATCTATCTTAAAACTTATGTTATTTAGCACAGGCTTTTTGGCGTCTTTGAAATATCTGAACGAAACGTTTTTAAACTCGATTGCGCCGCTTTTTATAACATGATATTTTTGCGTCGATTTTTCGTCGGATATAGCGGGAACCGTACTCAAAACTTCCTGAATTCTCTTGTCGGACGCTGCGGCTCTTGTTCCTTGGAGAAAAATATTCGCCATAAAGTTGAGCGCCGTCAATACCTGTGAAAGATAAGTAATAAACGCCGTCAGTTTTCCGACTTCCATATCTCCTATCATTATCTGCCTGCCCGCGCCCCATACAACGATAAGCGTTGTTATATTTACCGCAAGCGCCGAAACGGGCTGCATAAGTATCATGACTTTAAGCGCTCTTATGCTCTTTTCCATAAGGGCGGTATTTATCTTTCCGAATTTTGACTTTTCAAAATTCTCCCGCACAAACGATTTAATGACCTTAATGCCCGTGACAGCTTCTCCTACACCCGTATTAAGACCGTCGATATGCTCCTGCATAACGGTATAGCGAGGGGATGCGGTTTTTATGATAAGAAAAGTCGCCAGCGCCAAAAACGGAACGACTATGAAAATGACCCATGCGATATTCGGACTTAAAACGAACGACATTACAAGCGCTCCGATAAGCATAACGGGGCTTCTGAAAAAGCCTCTCAAAAGCGACTGCATAAAGGTCTGTATCTGTGTGATGTCGTTTGTGACACGGGTAATGAGCGAGCCTGTGGAAAATCGGTCAATGTCCGAAAATGAAAGCGTCTGTATCTTTTCAAAGACATCTTTTCTGACGCCTGCGGCGGTCCTTGCCGCGCCTCTTATTGCGAAAAATGCTCCCAAAACGCCTGTTATAAGCATTCCTACGGCAACGCAGAGCATAACGACGCCGTTTTCGATTATGTACCGAATATCCTCGCTTGCCGCGTTATTGTTTATGACGCTTGCCTTATTTATGATATTTGCGCTTATAAACGGCAGGAAGAACTCCCCGCTTGCTTCAAGTATCATAAACAACGGACCTAAAATAAAGCAAGCAAGATTTTTCCTTACATGTTCTTTATACTTACCCAAAATTATCCCCTCTTCGTCGTATTATCATATCTATTATAGCACAATTTGTAGAACTTTTGTAAAATTTTTTGTAATTTTTTATTTGAATAACTGCCATGAACAATTTGAGCCGACAATAAACCGAAAGAAAATATCCGCAAAAACTTATAAAAAAATCCGAACGGAAACTGAAATTTCCCGTTCGGACTTTGTTTCAATATTTGTTTTACTCTTTTAATTGTGAAAAAACTTCTGCTGTACGAGCTGTCGGGCGCTCGAAATATACCGAATTGACATATACAATCTTCGCTCCGCCGCTTATCATAGCCGCAAGCGTCTTATCCGCTTTTATTTTCGGTTCGGTCAGCTTGTCGCTTGCAATTATATATTCGGGAACAACTCCCTCACATTCTTTCGGCAAAACATAACCGCTCTTTTTGCACAAATTTTCTCCGCACAGTTCTAATACCGCTCCCGCAAACGTTTCACTTCCCGCTATTGTCAGCTTTTCCGTCAAGTATACAAAGCTCCCAAGCTCCGCCGCCGCGCTTTCAAGCCTGTTCCGCGCGTTATTTGCCGTTTCGACAGCTTTAAGTTTTCCCGAATTATCCGCTTCTCTTCCGTAAAACGCCGCAGCAGTTTCCCTGTACATTGCATAATAATCGTCTAAACTTTCGGGCGTTTTCGGCGTAAGCACAGCTATCCCCGCGCGGTTCAGCGTGTAAATGTCCCTTTCAGACAAAAGCGACAGCGTAAATACAGCGTCGGGCGCAAGTTCTATTATTGCGTCTATATCGGGATTTTCCGTGCTTCCCACTGTTTTGAGCGAGAGGTCTTCGGGATAGTCGCAATAGCTGCTCACAGCAACCAAAGTGTTTTGAAAACCAAGCTCGCAAATGATCTCCGTCATTGCAGGCGAAAGCGACACTGCCCTTTCGACCGCCTTTTCGAGCCTTTGTCCGCAGCTTTCCGCAGGAAACGATTTTTCTTCTTCGCCTATATTATCGGTATCTGATACGACTATTTCCGACGGATAATATTCCGTATTCTCACAGCCGCTCAATACTGCCGCGCACAAAAATGCCGCAATGACCGCTTTTAACGGCTTTATTTTTTTTAACATCATTTCATTGCTCCAAATTGCTAAGTGTTTTAAGTTCATAAAAGCTAAACAGTATCTAAGCTGTTTTATTTTCGCCAAATACTGCGCTTTCATCCGTCAATACTCCAGACCCAGTTCTATCCTGCCCGAAAGCCATTCGACAAACTGTTTCGCAGTCCTCGGAGAACGCCCGCTGTGCCTGAGCGCAAACCTCTCCGCCGCGTCATCGATCCGCGTTTCTTCTATATCTATCCCCTTGTCCTCGCAGAGCTGGTGAACTATATTCAAGTAAAGCTGTTTATCGGGCTTTGAAAACGTTATAAACAGACCGAACCTGTCCGAAAGCGACATACTTTCGTCAATTGCGTCAGCTGCGGATATTTCACGCTCTGCAACCGTTTCGCGGATTATTTTCCTGCGGTTTGTCGTCGCATATATAAGGATATTTTCGGGCTTTGCCGAAAGCGAACCGTCGAGCGTTGCTTTAAGCACCGCAAACCTGTCGTCAACCTCCGAAAACGAAAGATCGTCTATCATAACTATGAATTTCAGATCTGTCTTTCCCAGTATCTCAAATAGCGACGGCAAAAGTTTTATATCTTCTTTTGCTATCTCAACCATTCTCAGTTCTTTAAACTCGTTGAAAACAGCCTTTACCGTCGAGGATTTTCCCGCTCCCCTGTCGCCGTATAAAAGTATATTCTGCGCGGGACGTCCTTTCAGAAAACAGAGGGTATTTTCTATGACCTGTTTTCGCTGTATCTCGTAGTTTTTAAGGTCTTTGAGCGTTATCGGGTCAGGATTTTCAATGGGCTTCAGTTCTCCGTTATAGATAAACGCACGGTATTTTGCGAAAACGCCGCTTCCGTTATTGCGGACGAAATCGAGGAAATAATCCGCGTCATAATCGAAAAATCCGTTTTCAAAATCGGGCATGGCAAATACAGCCTTCGTACCTGTTGTTTCGGCAAGTTCGAGCTTCAGCTTCGGCGCGCTCACCGAGACTATCCCGCGTATTACCTCAATATCATATTCAATTGCTTTTCTGCGCGCAATAGTCGGCTCTTTTGCACATTTTTCCACAAGCGGAGAATATGTATATTTAAGCAGGTCGCAAAAATATTCTCCGAGGGTCATGTTCTTTTCTGCAAGCGTGTTTATTATCACCGCATAACATTCCGTCGCCTTTTCGTCGCTTTTTGCACATTCCGCCAGACATTTTACAATCTTGTCGTTTTTAATATCAAATGCACAAAAAGATATTGCCCTTGTAAAATCCATTTTATTCAGTCTCCTTTATTCTTTCCAAAAGCCGCTCGAAATCTTCGAGCGTATTCATTCTTGAAAATTCATCGCGCAGTTTTGCCGCGCCGTTTATCCCTTTTACATACCATGCCGCCTGTCTGCGCGCTTCTTTTATCCCGACGACCTCGCCCTTGTCCTTAACAAGAAGCGTTATATGCCGCCGCATTATGCTTATTTTTTCGTCAAGAGTAGGTTCTTCTTTAGGCGTCTTTCCCGAAAAAAAGTCGCGTATCTGCCCGAAAAGCCACGGTCTGCCGTAAGAACCCCTTCCTATCATCACAAGGTCACAGCCTGTTTCATCATACATTCTCACGCAGTCCTCAACGCTCTGAACGTCGCCGCTTCCGATAACGGGAATATTTACAGCGCATTTTACCGCCTTAATTATGCTTCGGTCAGATCTTCCCGAATACAGTTGTGTTTTAGTGCGCGGGTGTACGGTGACAGCCGCCGCGCCGTTCGCTTCGGCAATTTTCGCTATTTCTACGGCATTTACCGAGCTTTCGTCCCAACCGCTGCGAAATTTTATTGTAATCGGTATCTTTGTAGCCTCGACAGCCGCCCTTACTATCATTCCGAAAAGTTCGGGCGTTTTCATAAGCGCCGCTCCCGAACCGCCGTTTACAATTTTCGGCATCGGACAGCCCGCGTTTATGTCTATTATATCCGGAGAATAACTCTCTGCGATTTTCACCGCCCGCGCCATAAACTCTGGTTCTGCGCCGAAAAGCTGTACAGCGGCAGGACGTTCGGCTTCGGTCATTTTCAAAAGCTCGGCGGTTTTCCTGTCCGAATAGCACAGACCCTTTGCGCTCGCCATTTCCCCCACGCAATATGCCGCTCCAAACTCTTTCGCCATTATTCTGTACGCTCTGTCCGCGACGCTCGCCATTGGCGCAAGAGCCGCTGTTTTTTCTATTTTTACGTTTCCTATCTTAACATATTCCACAAATGTTCCTCACAATGTTTCTTATTCTATGCAATTTTCATCTGAATTATTTCATTATTCATTTTCGGTTCCCGAAAGAATTTTCCTTTCGCAGCTTACAAACTGCTGTTCATTATATATGAATATATGAATATTCCGACAACCGAATGCCCGCGAAAATTGCTGTTCACAATATACAATATTCCGACAGCCGAGATCCCGCGAAAATACGGACTGTTTATAATAAGCGCGCAGATCTGCGGCTTTCGACAAGCGCTTTTCGGACTTTACGCTTTAGCCTGACTCAAATTTAAAAACAATATACTCAATTTTTCATAATTCCGCATAAAAGTATATTAACATAATTTAAACTTTTTTTCAAGAGGTTATTGTTTTTTTTTGTGAAATGTGCTACAATAATATAATGAGATAAAAATACGGGGAGAAATATATGGCTTCAGAGAAAAAAACAGGAGAAAGAGTAGGACTTCTTGACGAGCTTCGCGGTTTTGCCATTATTTGTATGGTGGTTTATCACGCGTTGTATGACCTTAATTTTATTTTCGGCGTTAAAGTACCGGTTTTTTTTGACGATTGGTTCGATATTATACAGTCGTCTTTCGCGGGTCTGTTTATCTTTATTTCGGGAACAGTCTGCCGCTATTCACATAATAACCTCAAACGCGGCGCTCAGTGCTTTTTCTTCGGAATGATACTTACTTTCTTAATACCCTTTTTCGTCAACGGAACGGTTTATTTCGGGATTTTACATTTTCTGGGAATTTCAATGATGATCTTCGGACTTTCCGAAAAAGTCCTTGACGTTATGCCGGCTTTGGTAGGAATTATTGTTTTCGGACTTCTGTTTGCGCTTTCTTATAACGTTATGATAGACTATAACAGCGGAACAGGCGGCTATTTCGGGATCGAGGGACTTTTTAAATGGATGCTGCCCGAAAAACTATACAGCGTAGGGGTGTTGTTCCCACTCGGATTTAACAGCAGTTCGTTCGGTTCTATGGACTATTTCCCGCTTTTTCCGTGGCTGTTTTTGTTTCTTGCGGGGAGCTATTTCGGAATTTGGGCGAAAAACGGTTCGCTTCCGAAATTCTTCTACCGCGTACATATAAAATGGCTTGCAGCAGTAGGACGTTATACGATTTGGATATATATGCTCCACCAGCCCATCGTTTATCTCATTTTTTCTCTTATTTTCCGATAATGTGAAAAAAAATCGGCATAAATTCAGAGTTGAAAATTTGAGAAAAATTCAGTATAATGAAAATATACAAATATGTTTTGACAATATGTTATTTCAGAAAGGATAGAATACATGAACAAAAATAATATTATGCCCGCTATCCCTCTCAGGGGACTTGTGGTATTTCCTTCAATGGTCCTTCATTTTGACGTTGGCAGAGAGCGTTCTGTCGCGGCGCTCAAAGCGGCTCTCGCAAACGACGGACTTATATTTCTCGTGTCACAGAAAAACGCGGGAGATATTGACCCCGACTCGGACGCTATATTCAGCGTCGGCGTCGTCGCGGAAATACGCCAGCTTTTGACTACGCCCGACGGACTTACGAGAGTTCTCGTCGAAGGTCTTTATAAAGCGAAGATAGTAAATGAAATAAGCTGTGCGGAATACCTTAAATACGAAGTCGCGCGTGTAAATACAAAGACAGCTCCGCTTTCCGAAAAGGTCGAAACGGCTATGATACGCTCGCTCAGACAAACGTTTGAAGATTATGCGACGATAACGCCGAAGATGCCGCGCGAACTTTACGACAGCATTATGTCCGAAACTGACCTAACAAGGCTTTTTGACAAAGTTGTTTTTAACGTTGTTCTGAAAGTAGACGAAAAACAGCGGCTTCTTGAAACAAACAGCCTCACAAAGCGCGTGACGATGCTTATTTCCATGCTGAAAAATGAGCTTGAAATAATGCATACGGAAATGGAAATAAACGAGCAGGTGCGCGAACAGGTCGATAAAAACCAGCGCGAATATTATCTGCGCGAACAGCTCAGGGCAATTTCCCGCCAGCTCGGAAACGGCGACGATCCGTTGGAGGAACAGCAGGAATACATAGCGCAAATTTATTCGCTGGGACTTCCCGAACAGTCTGAGGAAAAACTTTTAAAAGAAGTGGATAAGCTTGGAAGAATGTCAGGTTCTTCTCAGGAAGCCGCCGTTTTGCGGACATATCTCGACACAGTTCTGTCTATCCCCTTTAACAAGCGCACAAAGGATAAACTCAGTATCGAAGCCGTAAAAAAACAGCTCGATAAAGACCACTACGGAATGAAAAAAGTTAAGGAGCGTATCCTTGAAACAATTGCGGTGAGGGCGCTCGCACCCGATGTAAAGGGGCAGATAATCTGCCTTTACGGACCTCCGGGGGTTGGAAAGACCTCGATCGGCAAGTCTATAGCAAAGGCGCTCGGACGCAAATACGCGAGAATATCTCTCGGCGGCGTCAGAGATGAGGCAGAAATACGCGGTCACAGAAAAACATATGTAGGAGCAATGCCGGGGCGCATTATTGACGCGCTTAAAAGCGCTAAGACGATAAATCCCGTTATACTGCTCGACGAGATCGACAAGATGAACAGCGACTATAAGGGCGATCCGTCTTCGGCTATGCTCGAAGTTCTTGATTCGGAACAGAACAGCGCGTTTGTCGATCACTATGTAGAAATTCCCGTTGATTTGAGCGAAGTCCTTTTTATAACAACTGCAAACGACCTCAGCACTATCCCTGCGCCGCTTCTTGACAGAATGGAAGTTATAGAGCTTTCGAGCTATACGCGCGAGGAAAAGTTCAATATTGCCAAAAAACACCTTATCCCGAAACAGCTCAAAAAAAGCGGTGAAAGCGCGAAACTGCTTAAAATAAACGACAAGGCTCTTTACTCGATAATTGACGGTTATACAAGAGAAGCGGGCGTAAGAAAACTTGAAAGGCAGATCTCCGAAATTTGCAGAAAAGCCGCGAAAATGATAGTTACGGGTCAAAAAACTGTAAGCGTGACCGAAAATAATCTTGAAGAATTTTTGGGTACAAGAAAATATATGCCCGAAAAGATCTCGGCAAGAGATGAAGTGGGACTTGTAAACGGTCTTGCGTGGACATCGGTTGGCGGAACTATGCTGCCGCTTGAGGTGCTTGTTCTTGACGGAACGGGAAAAACCGAGTTTACAGGCTCTCTCGGAGAGGTCATGAAAGAATCGGCAAAGATAGCTGTCAGCCTGACGCGCGCTCTCGCGGACAAATACGGCATTGACAAAGAGTTTTACAAGAACAAGGACATACATATCCATGCGCCCGAAGGAGCTGTTCCTAAGGATGGACCGTCGGCGGGAGTTACGCTTACGACTGCGCTTGTTTCGGCGCTTTCGGGAACGCCCGTGCGCAGAGATGTGGCAATGACGGGAGAAATAACGCTCCGCGGGAAAGTGCTTGCGATAGGCGGGCTTAAAGAAAAGACAATGGCGGCGTACAGAGCGGGAATATCGACGGTTTGCATACCGAAAGACAATCTGCCCGACCTTGACGAAATTGACGAAAAAATCCGAGACAGCATAAAATTTGTCGCGGCAGAGGATATTTCGACGGTCCTTGAAACGGCGCTTGTTATGCCGAATTGCTCGGTAAAACAGAAGAGAGATATATCCGATAAGAGAGTTGTCAATAAGTCGGAGTTGAAGAAAAAACCTGTGCTTAACGCTTAAAGGGCTATATTAAGGCAAGTTTTCAGCGTATAACAGCGTACAGTCGTTTCGCTTATTTTGCGTCGGCTTCACCGAGCAAAGCGCGATAGACTGTACGCTATTGCACTGTATAAATCCGAAACATTACACCAGGAGAAACAAATGAACTACAATACTGCGAAATTTTTCGCTTCTTACGGAAAAATTGAACAGCTCCCCCTGCCCGAACGGACGGAAATTGCGTTTATAGGGCGGTCAAATGTAGGAAAATCCTCAATGATAAACAAAATACTGAACCGCAAAAATCTCGCTCGCGCCTCGGCTGAGCCGGGAAAAACCGCGACGATAAATTTTTACGAGCTTGAAAACATTTTTCTTGTTGACTTGCCCGGATACGGATATGCAAAGGCTGCAAAGACCGAAAAGCGAAGATTTTCAGAGCTTATAGGCGGATATTTGTCGGCGGAGCGTTATCTGGGACTTGTTATCCAGCTCGTTGATTTCAGACATTCGCCGTCTGATGATGATATTAAGATGATAAATGCGCTTATTGACGGGGAATTTCCGTTTGTTGTCGCGCTGACAAAAGCTGATAAGCTGTCTAAAACAGAACGCGCAATGCGGCTCGAAGAACTGAAAAACGAGCTTCCCTGCGCCGAAAGCCTTACGGTCATAGAATTTTCATCGCAGACGGGCGAGGGTTCTGAAATGCTCAGAGAAATAATCGAAGAAATTGCGAGCGAGTAATGCGGAGTGACTGACAGAGCCAAAAAAACTATACAATAAGCCGACAGGCGCTCTTTTGAGCGTCTGTCTTTTTTCTGTAATGTGTTGACATTGCAAACGGAATAGTGTATAATATTTACTATAAATCGGAATTCAGAGGTGTTTTTATGGATATTGAAAAGACAAAAGCATATTACTCAGGTTTAAAAAGAGAGGATATTTGTGAATGTATCTATTGTCAGAATTTGATAGATGAAATAAAACAATCTTATCCCGATGTAGCAGAATACCTCTTGTCATTAGGAATTAATATTGAAAGACCTTTTGAAGTGTTATTACCCATAGAAGATCATATCAACGGATATATGGATTATCCGAGCGTTCAATATTTAATTGCAGGCAATTCCGACGATTTCAAGGAAACGAAAATCGGCGATACTAAAATAGGAATTAGTGATTGTCATCCGACTGCCGCCTATGAAGGCGAGCATTTTATTATAGATGCAGGAGAATTTCATATAAAGTGTCGATATGATAAGTACGACTTTAACGAATAATAACAACGCTAAATTCTTAATTTTCTTAATAAGCAATTTAAATCATAAAAATAGCGGCGTGACGCCATTTGGGGTCTCACGCCGCGTTTTTTGGTTTCAGCCTTTATCGCTCAGTTTTCCCAACACCTCGTAAAGCAGCCCATAAAGCGTCTTTGCTTTTTCCTGTTCAAGAGCCACGCACTTCACCATTTTCTCAGGCACGCTCAGCGCCTTTTCCCGAAGCGCCTCGCCGCTTTGAGTTATGGTCACGAAAAGCTCGCGCTCGTCGTTTTCAGAACGCCTGCGCTTTACATATCCCTTTTCTTCGAGCCTTTTTAAAAGCGGCGTGAGGGTGCTTGAATCAAGATACAGATACTCTCCTACTTCCTTTACACGGAGCTTTTTATGTTCCCACATGACCATCATAGTGATGTACTGTGTATATGTCAGATCAAGCTCGTCAAGAAACGGCTTATATGCCTTTACTATCTCCTTTGCGCAGGCGTAAAGAGGGAAACATATCTGATTTTCGAGTTTTAAAGGATCAATTATTTCAGGCATTTTTTACTCACCTCTTTCATAATACCCAACCATTTCGCAGCATACAGCTGAAGTTTAAACTTTATGCGTACAATATGCGAAGAACGACGTTATCGCTCTTGATACTGACTCATGAAACAATTTTCTTAGCAAATTCCGCCGCTGCCTTTTTATCCTCGTCATTCGGTCTGTTTTTGTGGACGATACCGAATTTTCCGCGGCAGGAAAATTCTTCTTCCGCAAGGATTATCCCCTTTTCAGCAAAAAACTTTTCGACATATTTTCTTGTAGATTTTATGCCCGCGGTGGTGCTGAAATTAACGGCTTTTCCTACCTTTACGCTTATATCCGAAATAAACTTTTTTACAGCATTATCAACATCAAACGCATAAGGAGCGCTTCCCAAAAACAAAATGTCAACATCTTCCGAAAGCGGGCTTGAAATATCCTTCGCTTCAACGCCGACGGCGCTTGCTATAGCCTCGGCTATCTTCTTTGTATTTCCGCTTTTTGAAAAATATCTTACTGCAATTTTCATATACGTCTTTCTCCCTCATATTGAAAGCGTCTTTACCCATTTTTCCCATTCTTCGGCGCTCTGAGTGCCGTGGACAACTGTTCCCTCTTCAATTTTCGCAGTATTGCTCACGCTTTTTTTAAGGTCGGCGAGAGCGCTTCCGAAACCGCTGCTGCCCGATGTTGCAAAAAGTATTATCCTTTTGCCGTCAAAATTGTAACTCTCCAAAAACGTGTTGACAATAGTCGGCGCAGTATACCACCAAATCGGAAATCCGAGGAAAAGCACGTCAAACTCCGCGATATTCACATCTGTCGGCAAAATAGCGGGGCGAAGCTCTTTATGCTGCATTTCCACAGAGCTTCTTGACGACTTGTCGCGCCAGTCAAGGTCGGCGTCGCTGTATTCGGTCTCCGGTTTTATCTCGCAAAGCGTTCCTCCTGCGGCAGCCGCTATCTTTTTAGCTGCGTCAGCCGTTATTCCTCTCGTGCTGAAATATGCTACAAGGACTTTACTCATTTTCAAACCTCCTGAAAACTGTTTATTTATTTTCGGCAGCCAAATGCTGCAAAACTTATAAGATCTGATTTTTCCCGAACATTATCAGGAATTTTCAAGCATTTTCCCGCGAACTTACCGCCGCTTTCCGACTTGCTTCATAAGCTTCTCTGACGGCTCTGGCGAGCTGGTCGGCGCAAGAAGTAGGTCTTCTGCCGCAGATAACGCCGTTAAGTTTTCCGGCTATTTCCTCTACTGTCCAACCCTCAATAAGCAGCGGTATAGCCTTTAGATTTCCGTTGCAGCCGCCCGTAAACTTTACGTTATGCACAATGTCGCCGTCTAAATCAAGGCTTATGAGTTGTGAACAAGTGTTTTCCGTTTTATAATCATAATGAAACATCACAAAACCTCCTCAACTTTAGCTTTTACGTTTTTCATCTGCTCGGTCGGCTCAAAACGCGCTACAATGTTCCCTTCTCGGTCGATAAGGAATTTTGTGAAATTCCACTTTATATTGCCGTTGTTTTTATAATCCTTGTCCATTTTCTTTACAACAGGCTTTAGCACAAGTCCCATAGGTCCGTTAAATCCCTCGAAAGTTGAATTCGACGTAAGATATTTGTACAGCGGGATTGCGTTCTCGCCATTCACCTCGATTTTAGCAAACTGCGGGAAAGTTATGCCGTATCTTCCTGTGCAAAAGCTGTGTATTTCCTCGTCGTCACCGGGAGCTTGGTTTCCAAACTGGTTGCACGGAAAATCGAGTATTTCCAGACCGTCCTTTTGGTGCAGTTCATACAAATCTTGAAGTTCATCATACTGCGGAGTAAACCCGCACCCCGTCGCTGTATTTACTATCAGCAGAACCTTTCCCTTATAATCTGACATCGAAACATCGCTTCCGTCCTGTGCCTTAAAGCTGTAATCATAGATACTCATAAAAATTCCTCCTGAACTACATTATATTTTTTGCAAGATTAAATCTCGCACTATCTAATTTTATTATAACACACTTTTTAAATTTGTCAATAGTTTTTTTAAAATTTTTAAAAAAATTTCTCCGACCGCCGCTTATGCGGCGGTCGGAGAGTGAAAACGTTGTCTGTCTTTTTTCTTACCTCTTACCTCTAATTCACTTGTTCCACATAATATCGGGCGCGTCTCCCAACAGCACGATCGGCATTATGCTGTTTATATAAGATATAGCCGACTTTATCGAACGGTTGTCCTCCAGAAACACAAACAATCCGCTCCCCAATACAAGCGACGTCAGATATTCGTCAAATGCCGAAAAACACCTCTTCGCAAAATCCGTCTGCCTTTCAGCTATTGCCCTGTATTCTTTCTCGCTTATCACTCCGCACGCATATGCCATTCTCGAAAATCCTATCTTTTCACATATGTCCCATGCCGTTACGCCGCCCTTTTCGGGCAGAAATTTCATTATACTGCTCACAAACAGCATAAGATCTCCCATAAGCTCGCGCCCGTCGTCCGTGAGTTTATCCATGTCAAAATTCGGCTTTCCTATGGCGCTTGAACAGACATTTCCCAAAACCATTGTAAGATTATAGCTCATTTTTTTATCGCATAACTCTGCAAGCGTCCCGAAATCGGTTATTCCGAAATGCTGTTTTAAAAATGTGCGGACAATAGGCTTTTCCCTATCGGGATATTTTTTCAGAAAATCATTTATGCCCAAGATCTCGTTCGTACCAGGTATCTTTCTTACTGCCGAGAGATATGAAAGCCTTAATGTAAACCCTTCGTCGGAAACGCGAGCCTTTATTCTGCCCATTTCCCCATAACAGTGCTTTTTGAGCGTATCCTTTACGCGATAAGCCGTATCCGAAAGTTTTTGCAGATCTTCCGTGATATACCTGTCGCACTCCTTTATTTCATTTTTCAGATCAAGCGCGTCGTTCGGATCGGCGGAAAGTCCTTTTTCATAAAGATGTTTCGCAGCCAACTCATGGTCGGTCTTATAACAAATGTACCCGTACTGATACCAATACCGCGCCAGCTCTTCAGGTTTTTGGCATTTTGGAAAGATGTCATTAAGCGCGCGTCTTGCGTCATCATATCTTTCCGTGTTGTTATATGCGCCGATAAGTCTGAAGCGGAGCTTATTGCTCTGACGTTCTTCGGGTATTTCCTCTATTATTTCAATTATCCTGTCAAATTTATCCTCGTCATAAAGCCTGTCCAATTCATCATAGATAGGGTCGTTATCGGAAATCAGATTTTCCATATTATGCCTCCGTTATTCAATTACGTTTACACATCAAAACAAATATTTGCGAAAGTAGATATGCAGACTGTAAAAAAGTTATGATAGAGAATTTAAAAAGCTCCGGCTTACTCATTTGCGGGAATACATCAGCAAATCCCCTGCAATAAACCGAACCGATATTTTTTGAGCATACGGCTTATTTACAGCCTGAATTTATGTTATAATTTGCCGATATGAGCTGAGCAAAATTTTGAAAAAATTTTGCGTATGCGCAAGGCATTGAAATCTATAATAATCGCTCTGCGATTATTATAACATAAATTCGCAAGAATTTATGTTATAATTTGCCGATATGAGCTGAGCAAAATTTTGAAAAAATTTTGCATATGCGCAAGGCATTTAAATCATATAATAATTGCTTTGCAATTATTATAACATAAATTGAATAAAATGTCAATAACGGAGATCCTATACAAAAATTACCTTTGTGAAAAACAACATAAAATGAGGAAAAACCCGCAAAATATTAAGAGCTTATTCTTATGAAAACAAGGAGCTGTTAAATTGCTGATAATAATAGGCGAAACAAAGGTCTCGGAACTTTTCGGAAAAATATTTCCCGAAAGAGGATATGTCGCCGTAAAAGGCGCGGCGCTTATAAATGACGAAAACGCTGTCGTCATTTCAAGAAACGGCAAAGCAGAGGTAATAAAAGCGCGCGGAGTAATTGTCGAAGAAAATGCGAAAATGAGTACGGCGCGTGGAGTACAGGTGATAACCTGCGGAAACAATCCGAAAAACGCCGTGTCCATTACATCAAGAACGAACGACAAGATAACTCTTTCGTTAAATCGCGCTGTAAAAACAGGCAAAGGTATATGCGAGCCGCTCGAAGAACCGTTTGACATGATCGAGGGATTTTCCGAGTTCGATTATATGTCGGCATTTGCGGTCAGCCTTTTAGACGATACGGATATATAGGACAAAATTCTGAAAACAAACGTAAGATCCCGAAGATTGGTAAAAATTCTTCGGGATCTATAGCTGTTTATTAACCGCTTATTTCTACGGAGTATTTGTTCATCCAATATTCTATCTGCAAAAAATATGCGTATATCTGCGGAACTGTCATAAGCTGACCGTACCAGTTCTTTTTGAAAGACTCGCCTTTCGTATCGAGCATTTCCCTAAGAGCTTTTTCATTTACAACTTCCGTAAGTCTGCACTTTTTACTGTCAAGAAGCGACCTTAACTGTTGTTCAAGAAGCTGCATATAATTCGGATTGTGCGTTTTCGGATAAGGCGATTTCTTTCGCCAAAGCACGTCTTCGGGCAGTACTCCCGTCATTGCATATCTTACAAGTCCTTTTTCGCGGTCACGATAATTCTTAAACTCAGTCGGGATATTATATGCATACTCGACAAGCCTGTAATCACAAAACGGTACTCTGACCTCTAAGCCGTGAGCCATACTCATTCTGTCTTTTCTGTCGAGCAATGTTGCCATAAAATATTTAAGATTAAGCACAAACATTTCCCTCATTCTTCTTTCATCTGCGTTTTCCCCGTCAAGATAATCGACGTCCTCCAAACATTTTTCATAAGGTTTTCTGATAAACGCTTCGGCTTCTTCTGCCGAAAGAGGGTCATTCATAAGCGCCGCGCGCTCAGGAACGCTCGTTGCCCAAGGAAACCCGTCATAATGCAGTACTTCGGGGCGGTGATACCACGGATAACCGCCAAATATCTCATCTGCACATTCTCCCGAAAGCGCTACGGAATGTGTTTTCTTTATCTCACGGCAGAACAGATAAAGCGAACTGTCTACATCTGCCATTCCGGGAAGGTCGCGCGCATACGCCGCGTCTTCAAGCGCTTTCGCAAGCGCAGGCGTGTCAAGTTCCACGCCGATATGCTCGGAATTTATGAATTTAGCCATTTCGAGTACATACGGTGCGTCCTCGTCAGGCTGAAAAAGGCTTTTCTTGAAGTTTTCACGGTTGTTTTTATAGTCTATAGAATATGTCGTCAGCTTTTCACCGCGCTTTTTGTATTCATCTGCGGCTATTGCCGAAATGACCGAACTGTCGAGACCGCCCGAAAGAAATGTACACAAAGGAACATCGCTCACAAGCTGCCGTTTTACAGCGTCAAAGATAAGCTCGCGCGTATGGCTGACTGTTTCCTCGAAATTTTCGGTATGCTTTTGAGCCTTTAAGCTCCAATAGCTTTTTATTTTCAGTCCCTCGCGGCTGTATTCGGCATAATGCGCGGCAGGAAGATCTGAAATGTCTCGGAAAACACCGCTCCCGACAATTTTTGCCGGACCCACGAGCATTATCTGCGCTATGCCTTCTCTTGTAACAACAGGCTTGACTTCGGGATGAAGCAAAAGAGATTTTATCTCGCTCGCAAATACTATTCCGTCGCTTGTTTTCGCATAGAAAAGCGGTTTAACGCCTATCCTGTCGCGCGCCAAAAACAGCTTTTGTTCTCTTTTATCCCATACGGCAAAGGCGAAAATGCCGTTAAAAAGTTTAAGGCAATCCGCGCCGTATTCGGCAAATGCTTTCAAAACAACTTCCGTATCGGAATGTCCTATAAAATCATAGCCTTTTTTTAAAAGTTCCGCGCGTATCTCTTCGGTGTTGTAAAGCTCTCCGTTATAGATAAGAGTATAGTTTCCGAAAGACATCGGCTGTTTGCCGTTTTCTGGATCAATGACGATAAGGCGGCGGTGGGCAAAGCCGACATTTTCGTCAAAATAATACCCCTCTGCGTCCGGACCGCGCGGGGTGAGAACGGCGCTCATTTTCCTGAGAAGCTCTTTGTTTATCTTATTTTTAAAATCGATTTCTCCTGCAATTCCGCACATAATATCACCCTTTCAAATAATAAACAATATCGGTTCTGAAAAGGAAAGCGTTTTACAAAAACCGTAAAACGCAATTTCCAAAAAATATTCCCTTGTTTTAGACCTTATCTATGATTTGATATTCTCGAAAGCGCTTTTAAAAGCGCGCCGACTTCGTTTTCATTTGTAAACACTGACGGCGAAAAGCGTATCGTTCCTTTGTCGATAGTTCCTATTTTTTTGTGGCACAGCGGAGCGCAATGTAAACCTGCTCTCAAAAAGATACCGTTGTCGGACAAATATTCCGCTCCCTGCGACGAGCTTATTCCGTTTATGTTGAATGAAACAACAGGCGCGTACATCTGATAATTCAGCTCGTTTATATCGTTGTAAAGCGTTATGTTTCCAAGTTTTTTTGCTTCACGGCAGAATTTTATGCAAAGTCCTATCTCGTGCCTGTAAACAGCGTCGATCGTTTTGTGCCTGACAAAATCAACGCCTGCGCCGAGAGCTATTACCCCCGCGGTATTTATTGTCCCGCTTTCAAAGCGGTCGGGCATAAAATCGGGCTGTAAAATGCTTTCGGAGGCGCTGCCTGTGCCGCCTTCGATTATAGTCTTCAGCGGATATTTTCCGTCGGTTATCATAAGTCCCGTTCCCATAGGACCGTATAATCCCTTGTGTCCCGCCGCGCAAAGTATGTTTATGCCTTGGCTCATTTTAAGCGGCAAAACGCCCGCGCCCTGCGCTGCGTCTACTATAAAGCAAATGTTATGCTCTCTGCACAGTTCGCCGAGTTTTGCAATAGGATTTCTCCTGCCTATGACGTTGCTTGCGGCAGTACATACGAGCGCTGTTGTATTTTCGCTTATTGCGCGTTCTGCATTTTTCAGCGTCTGTTCGTCGTCGTCAGCAGTTTCAAATATTTTACAACTTCCGCTGTTGTCTTTTACAGCAGCATAAACGGGACGCGAGACGGCGTTATGTTCTATATCGCTCATAATGATGTTACAGCCCAGGCGGGAAATGCCCTTAACGGCAAAATTCAGCGCTGTTGTGCAGTTTAAAGTGAACACAGTGTTTTCAACATCACCGCCGAAAAATCCTGCGCATATTTCTCGCGCACGAAAAACAGCCTCGGCAGTTTTGACCGAAAAAGCATGGCCTGAACGTCCGGGGTTTGCGCCATAAACGCTCATGGCTTTCTGCCATATATTATAGACCGACCGCGGCTTCGGAAAAGTCGTGGCAGCGTTATCAAGGTATATCACAGTTTACTCCGATCTGCTTTAACAGAGCGCAAACCTCTGCTTTTCCAAAACGGTTATCGGTTATTTTAAGCGCAAAGCCGCAGCCCTGACTTTTGCTTGTTGAACGAATAACAAGACTTGGGATATGGTTTTTAAGCAGGAAATTGCGGGCTTTCTGCGCAGAAGTGAATGATTTTATATAAATACTGTACGACATAATAATCTCCTTATATTGCTGTAGGATACGCTAAATCATTAGCGCTTGGTTCATTATATGCCCATTTTTAGAAACCCGACACAAATTTCAGCTTTCTTATCGTTCGGCAGAAAAGACGCAAAAGGGCAGGAAAGGGAGCTAAATTGAAACAAGTTTGCCGAATAAATGCAGAATACAATGAAACCGACTCCAACGAATTGTCGGAGCCGGCTGATGATAAACAATAAGATATAATTAAATTTTGTCACGAAAATATCAAGCATACAAAGGTATTCATTAACAAAAGAAGTGCAGGCGGGCTTTAGCGGCAATGAAATCAGAGGGCCTGTCAATCCTCAAAAAAGAACAGATCCTCTACTGTAACGCCGAACACTTTCGCTATATCCATTGCAAGTTTCAGCGACGGATTGTATTGACCTTTTTCGAGACGTATAATTGTTTCCCTTCGCACATTGACCTTTGCCGCAAGCTCGTCCTGCTTCATATTTGCTTTTGCACGGTATTCTTTCAGTTTGGTTTTTAATATTGCCATATTTTTTACTCTTCATCATCAGAAACGCAGTTTCCGCGTATGTCAAATATCAGAAAAACAACGCTTCTGAGTATTATAAGACCGCAAAGGCAAAACACAAACACGTTGTAATTCAGTTGTACGGTATTGTCATCACCTAAAAGCGAAAAAACAAATATACATAAAAGAGCGCAGAACATTGTTATGGTATTTGCCTTGTAAAGTTCAGCCCGTGTAAGCTCATCAGGTTTCTGGGTTTTTTCACCCACCCCCAGAAATCCCAATCCGAAAGCAAACAACACAAACACAATCTTTTCTATCCAATTTGGCGCGTCAAACGGCAGCATCGTCAATACCTGCAATATCGAAAGCACCACCGCCATAAGTATTATCGTATAATGCTTTTTCCTGTAATTTCTTATCATTTTCATTCTCCGTTCTGATTTTTAAGGTGATAAATAAATCACTTTATGTGATAATTATATCACATTGACAATTTTTTGTCAATGTCCAAAGCGATAAATTTTCATTTTTGTAGAAATAAACAATTCTAAAAACTTAAATCTGTTATTTTTAAACAAATGCCGATTTTTTTAGGACGGCAGAAACAATGACAAAAAAGCACCTTTTAGCGCAGAAATTTTCTTTTACAAGGCACTTAAATTGGCGCGGTTATGCCGCAAGCGCTTAAATTTTATGAGCAGTAAAAACTTTTTTTTGTAATTTTTTCAAAAAACTATTGACAAATATCCTTTTTCGTGATATAATAAACAAGTTGGTACGGCGGCATAGCTCAGTTGGCTAGAGCACTTGGTTCATACCCAGGGTGTCACCGGTTCAAATCCAGTTGCCGCTACCAATCCTGGCCCGTTGGTCAAGAGGTTAAGACATCGCCCTTTCACGGCGGAATCATGGGTTCAATTCCCGTACGGGTCACCAAATCATATGCTCGGAAACAGCATAATAGCGTTGTTTCCGAGTTTTTGTTTTATGCTGAAGATAGGCTTTGTTCTTTATCTGTTCTTTATTTTGAAAATGCGGATGTTGGAATCTTGGGTCAAGCACCATTTTACTCTTTTTTCTTAGTGCTGAAATCGAGTGCTGTGCACAGCATTAGATACTTTCGCTTGTGATTGTAAATCGGACACTAATGATGTTATTGAAGTCCAAATCCAACTCCAAACTCAGTATTTTTTGCTGGTCAGAAACTGTTGTAGATATCAAGCATGAACACGACGCTGCTTCAAACAGTTTCAAAAAGCATCCTTTTCCTTTATAAATAAGATTTTTTGCTCTTTCTTGCTCTCTTTCATAATTGTGGCATTGCGGCGTGTTGTAAGTATTTGAAAATATAAATTGAATTATTCTCATCTACAAAGGGATACTTTACTTACTGAAACTGCTCAATTATGTACTGCCATCTCAACATTATAAATCACTGTCAAAAGAAATTTTGAGGTCGTTATTGCCCTTAACTGCAAGATTTCTTTTTTTCTATTTTGTTATGATTAATGTGATTTATGATTTCACCAACATCGGTCCTACTCAGCTTAACAGGACTTTTAAATCATCACTCATATCACACTCCTTTTCTCAAAGCTATAGAAAATAGCTATAATCGTCGCTTCGGCTATATTTTTATTTGTTCCAAACATAGTTGAAAACAGACGCAGAATAGGTATAACGAATTTGCGATATAGTCAAGACGTTGACTTTTAAGTATCAACAGATGTTTTGACAATTAATTCATCGAATTTGCTGAGTATAGCTTATTTGGAATATTATTAAGTATTCCTGAGAATGTCTCCTTTGATTTTGTTTAACACGATCTCCGCATCAAACTCAGGAGGCGTCATTTTAAAGTCATTATTTTTTTGTTGCAAATTGATTTCTTTTATCTGAAAGTTACGCAGTTTGCCAATATCTATCTGACCTACAAGAATTGTGCTGTTGCTTCCGCCCTTGGTTCGCAGAATGTCTTTATCTTCTGTTTTAGACGGCTTTGTTATACGGCTGTCACCGTATTCCGAGGAATTTACCTGAACGCAATAGCAATGTATGTCACGGCTGAGAGACTCAAGAATGTTGCTGTAATAGTTGGTGTCCTTATTCCACTCGATGGCTACTAAGAAATCTGCATACGATTGGAAAATAGCTCTATCCCTTACAGATGCCAGCTCATAACAGCAATATATGGGGAAATAGCAGTCATTCCATTTGTAAAGCTCATATGTATTTCCCTCAATGCCGTTAAGCCGATATCCACTGATGAGTTCATTTTCTAACGGAGAAAGATAGTTTTTAAGATGGAAAGAAATATTTGCGCAACTATAATCATACTCTTGATTAGTAAAAGGAAGAATGACTGCCGTTAAATTAAACACCTTTTTTTCAAAAACAATGTGCTCAACTCCAGTGACAACAGCCATATTACTCTTGGCACAGATCCTTGCAAGTGTTGTGAGCCATTCAAACGGAATATACGATTCTGGCATTACCAACATATCTGCATTTTGATCAATTGCAGCGTTTACAATGCCTGCAAGTTCCTTGTATCGTTTGTAACTACGATTAGGTTTGCCTTTTATCAACTTATCTAAGTTGTCATATGAAAGCGATACATTGGCAACAGCTATTTTAAGCAAAGATTTTTTGGAAGAACCGGCAGATACAAGATAGGTATTTTTATCATAATTTCTTTTAGGCTTGAACGAGACTGCTTTTACCAAATCATTCAATGAATGATTTGATGCCCCAAAATTATACTTCACAAACCTCTCAGCTTGATCAGTGATCATTTTTGCTATTTTATAAAAGTTTTTATAATCCTTTTTCATCTGCTCCAGACTTGATATAATGGAAATATCGTACATAGTGATTACATACGGATAATAGCGATAGCATGACTTCCAATTATTTTTATTGATGAATGAAATAGTATCTTGAAAACAGGTGAGGTTTATATCAGTTTTATCGTTAAAAATTGTTTCATCTATAAGATCGATAAACACAGGCATAACAGACTTATCCATCATTTTCGTTTTGAGATACCATAAACGATAATTTATATAGGAAGATTTATGATCGTCTTTTGAAATAAGGAAATTGGCACCTATATTGATCTTGCTTAATGCGTCAACGACTTTTGTTCCCCAAACCAACGAGAATGCTCGGAAAATTGCGGAAATAAGATGTAAATTCAATGCATATCGTAGTTCATTTGTAATGTCATCTTCCGAAAAATGCGTTTTCTGAATTGAGTGAAAGACTTTATTTATAAAATCCACAGCGGCTGAGAATGAGTTACCTGCAACAAACACCTCAATTATTCTCTCCCACATATCATAGTACTGTATAATAACTCGAGGAGTAAAAATTATATTTATATCCTTGATAAACTGATGCTCGCATTTATCACTTACCATGCTACTTATTCGAAGGTGCTTACCAAGGAATTTAGATAATTCATATTTGTCTATGCTTATATTCTTTATCCCTCTGAATTTGTTTGGACTTTCTTCATTTTCCAGATGATAAATATCGCTGTAATCATCGTCACAAAAGAAAGTTTCATCATCGGGCATATGCCTGAATTCACTGGAATTCGTGGCAATATTCTTCTTAAAACATGTAATAAGTGCATCGGATCCTCCACTCTTGAAATAGAAAATATTTACCTTACTATTTTGCAGCAGTAACTTGCCTTTTCCTTTAGCATGGTATTTGGGATTAACTCTATACATTATTTGAGTTTTATCGGATCCTTCTGCTGCATTTTGGGATTCTTCTTTATATTTTATTATCAGAGCATTTTCTTGTGATGATAATTTTTTATCCATACCGCACCACTTTGAGCATTGTATAAGCAATAAAGAGATTACATCATCTTTTGTAAGATCACCTTTGGAAGCTTTTTCGTAAATGGCGCTATTCTTCTCGATCTTATCAATGATAAGAATGTCATCGACATATCTTCCATAGTATATCGGATTCCAACCATTGGAAATAGCCTTGTCAAACGTATTGAGATACCAATTGGATAAAACATTTGACGGAAGAAATCCTATCGGGAGTATAGTCCTATCCCCGCCTGCTGCACATTTTTTTGAGTAAACTTCAAAAACTTTAAATATAAAATCAAAAAGATTCTTAACAAGCTGTTTTTCTGTAATATACGAATCTATTTCCAAATCCAAAATAAGCTGGTTTTTAACTTCATCATTCATATCAACAGAGTAGAAATAACGCTTAAAGTCCATTGTAATAACGACAACATCTTGATTGGATCTGAGATGCTCTAACGCTCGATCCAAAGCCTTGTCACGCCAGCTCTCATACTGCTGAAAATAAGGTTCAAACAAATAGGGAGAGTAGGTGCATTCATTGCTGAATTCACTCCTAAGGTTTTTGCGAATTCGGTTGCCATATGAGTGCTCATAAATCCTCTCATCTATTTTGTATCCAGCCACCATTATCCACAGAACTCCAAGAATATGACCTTTGATGTCCATATCAATGAAATACTGAAGTTCTTTCACTCTAATGTCATTATCTGTAAAATTGAAAATAATGTTTGATCCATCGGTTTTAGAATTTTCGAGTTTTTTAGGGAAAGGTATACAATTTATACTGTCACAAATTTCATTGCATAGTGATACAAAGTTGCTAATTAAATCATTAGTCAAGTTACTGAGTTCTTCTTCAACTTTATGATTTACTTCCCATTCAACAAGTTTTTGCCTAAGTATGAGCTGAGTTTTATCATAATACACGCTGGATTTAAGTTTCTTATATGCTATACGTAATAATTCATATAATTCATCTGTTGTCATATTATGTACTCTCCCTTAATGTCAAAAAATTTACTAATTGCATTATACTACATTTTCTGATTATTTTCAACTACTTTTTATGACACCGCTATATATTATTTTAATATAAGAGGTCATATCCTTACAGGTACGTTAAAAGCAGAACATATAGGAGAACCATGTACTTTTTTATGATTGTCTTGTGCAGTTATTGCAGTCACTTCTATTTTCTTCATCACTTTGAACAAGTAACTCAACTTTGATAATATATCATCTAATATGTAGTTATTTATGATCAAGTTGTATTATTTTTTTTACTATAGTTTTTTTAAGTTCAAAAGAACAACTCTCTCGGATGATCTTTGCTTATTGTCTTCACAAAATTTCCTGTTTCCGTTATTTTACGCCTCAGAGCTGCTGGCAAAACTGAAAAAATATAGCTTTTGATTACTGCCATTAATGAGGGCTGTCATTTGCATGTTATTTTCCTTCGCGCATATTGTTGTAAGCAAGCGCCGAGAAATAGTTGGTTTTTGTAGATTTCGAATTATAGAGTGCAGTGATAAGATAAGCACGCATATTCCCTACACGACCTCCATTATTTTTTAACGAGTAGAGAACATAATCAATTTCCTCAAACCCAAGTTCAAGAAAGCGCGAGCTAACTGCTGTTTTCGGCATATCTTCGCCGTTTACAAAAACAGTCAGTGCTGATGAACAGACAACATCCGTCATAATTGAAAAATTTCGTTTACTTGTTCGTACTTGTCGAAACTTCCCTCACAGAAATACGAATAATCTATGTTTTCACGAATAATGTTCTCATAATATTCGCGCTCGCTATTTGAAAAAAAATTTTTATTTTCAAAAAAACATTCTTATCATTCCCTTTATCAACGCGCGAAGCGCGATTATATATATGATTTGATTTTTAAGTTTTTAATTTATTAGTATTAAATTTTATAATAGTGTTCTCGGATCGGTTTACAGTTGACGGTTCGTCCTCTGACGGGTTTGACAAAAAAATTTTATTGTCCAAAAGGTTTCCAATTCGCATACAGCAGTTTTGATGCTTTCAACACCGTCAGACGCTATGTACACAAGCCCCGTGATCGTAATGAGAGGTAAGATACTAAGATGCAAGAGGTAAGAATTTAAAGGAACTTTTGGGAGATAG
The DNA here is from genome assembly GCA_947629335.1 of uncultured Clostridia bacterium. Taxonomy (GTDB): domain Bacteria; phylum Bacillota; class Clostridia; order Oscillospirales; family Ruminococcaceae; genus CAG-115. The sequence continues at coordinate 390,366 of CANRDI010000001.1, forward strand.
CGTTTTTTGTTTCTTAAAGGCAGAAGGCAGAAGCTAAAAGCTAGAATTTTAGGGGAAAGGTTGTTTTATACAACGAACTACTTTTCCTTTCAAACACTAACTTCTATCCTCTGATTCTTTATCCTCTATATGGAAAACTCTTGTTTTCCTCGCACCCAAGATTAAAAGCCGTAGGCTTTTAATCTAATGCACATCTGCTTACGCAATTGCGGGGGTCCTGCCCCGCGCCCCCGTTGAGGGAAAACTTTTTTGAAAAAAAGTTTTCCCTCAACCTCCTTTTCAAAAAACTTATGTACCGCCGCTTGTGCGGTGGTCGAAAAGCTGTAACGCTGTTCTCTGCTCCCCTGCAATAAACCGAAACAGTAGTTTTACCGCTTGCATTTATTTAAACAGATTTTAAATAGCACTTGAAATTAACAACATTTTATGGTATAATAATTATATAATAATTATTATAGATTTAAATGCCCTTGCGCATTTGCAAAATTTTTAAAGTTTTGCTGTGCGCATATCGGACTGTATATAACTTCTGTATCTTTTATATTCTTTATAAAATGATCTGAGAAAGGAAAGTCACATATGAAACAGATCACACTCGGCCGTACAGGAATAACCGTAATGCAAAATGCTTTCGGGGCGCTTCCGATACAAAGGATACCGCAGAATGACGCTGTTTTGCTTCTGCAAAAGGCTTTTGAAGGTGGTATGCGCTTCTTCGATACTGCACGGGCTTATTCAGACAGCGAAGAAAAGCTCGGCCTGGCTTTCGGCGGTATGCGGGATAAGCTCTTTATTGCTTCAAAAACGACGGCGAAGTCACCGGAAGCTTTTTGGCGCGACCTTGAAACTTCTCTGCATAATCTGCGCACGGACTATATAGACATCTATCAGTTTCATTGTGCAGACAGGTGTTTTACGCCAGATGACAAAACGGGAATGTACGAAGCAATGCTTGAAGCAAAATCTCAGGGCATGATAAAGCATATCGGCATTACTGCACACAAGCTCGGAATTGCCGAGGAAGCCGCAAAATCAGGGCTTTATGAAACGCTCCAGTTTCCGTTCAGTTATCTTTCCTCTGATAAAGAAATAAGCCTTGTTGAAACGTGCAGAAAAAAACAATGTCTGGTTTATTGCAATGAAAGGCTTGGCAGGAGGACTTATCACCAATGCCCGCGCGGCTATGGCGTTTATGCTTCAATTTGAAAATGTACTTCCGATATGGGGAATACAACGTATGAGCGAACTTTCACAATGGCTTTCGTTTATGCAGGACGCGCCTGTTATGGATGATGAAATCTCATCATTTATTGAGCGCGAACGCGCGGAGCTTGGCGGGGAATTTTGCCGCGGGTGCGGGTATTGTATGCCGTGTCCTAAGGATATAACCATAAACCAGTGTGCGAGGATGTCGCTTATGCTGAGGCGTGCGCCGTCGGAAAACTGGCTTTCGGAGCATTGGCAGGCGGAAATGGAAAAGATCGAAAGTTGTATGAACTGCGGCGCTTGCAGTAAAAAATGCCCTTATGAATTGGATACGCCTTCCCTGCTAAAGAAAAATTTAGAGGATTATAGGCGGGTACTTGCGGGCGAAGTAAGCGTAAGGTAACAGTAACAAGGATTCCAAAGGAGCATTATATTTTCTTTAAAAAGTTTTCTCTTTTATCGTTAGTTATCGTGATTATTGAGGGGAAAACTTTTTTGAAAAAAAGTTTTCCCCTCAAACTCCCCTTTCAAAAAACTTTTGTAATTCAAACGTTGTTCTTTTACTGAACGTTGTTCCGCGTATTCTTGCGTTTTATTTTTGCAAAAGGTTTTATACATTAAATTTTCTTTAAAAAGTTTTCTCTTTTTTCATCAGTTCTCGTGATTATTGAGGGGAAAACTTTTTTGAAAAAAAGTTTTCCCCTCAAACTCCCTTTTCAAAAAACTTTTGTAATTCAAACGCTGTTCTTTTACTGAAAGTTGTTCCGCGTATTCTTGCGTTTTATTTTTGCAAAAGGTTTTATACATTAATTTTCTTTAAAAAGTTTTCTCTTTTTCGTCAGTTTGCGTAATTATTGAGGGGAAAACTTTTTTGAAAAAAAGTTTTCCCCTCAAACTCCCCTTTCAAAAAACTTTTGTAATTCAAACGCTGTTATTTACTGAACGTTGTTCCGCGTATTCTTGCGTTTTATTTTATCAAACGGCGTTATACATTAAATTTTCTTTAAAAAGTTTTCCCTCGTACTCCCTTTTTAAAAAACTTTTGTGCCGCGACCCTACATATTCAATTACTTCGGTATTATATCATGTCATTCCGATATGATATTACATAACTTAATTTGAAAGGAAATTCTTATGAAAAAACTTGGTTTCGGTCTTATGCGTATGCCGCAGTTGGACAAAAACAACGCCGCTGATGTCGATGTTGAACAGGTCAAAAAAATGGTCGATATGTTTATTGAAAAAGGCTTTACTTATTTCGATACGGCGCTTATGTACAACGGCTGTGCAAGCGAAAGCGTCGTGAAAAAAGCAATTACCGACCGCTATCCGAGAGATAAATTCACAATTGCAACAAAACTCCATGCCGGGTTTTTTAACTCTCTCGAAGAACGCGATTGTGTTTTCAGCGCCCAACTCGAAAAAACAGGCGCAGGTTATTTCGACTATTACCTCGTTCACGGCGTAGAAGCAGATATGTATCCGAAATATGAGAAGCTCGATGTCTTTAACTGGGTGCTTGACAAAAAAGCAAAAGGTCTCGTAAAACATCCCGGCTTTTCATTTCACGACACCCCCGAACTTCTTGATAAAATTTTGACAAAATATCCGCAAATGGAATTTGTTCAGCTCCAGATAAACTACCTCGACTGGGAAAGTCCTTGGGTACATTCGCGCGAGTGTTATGAAGTGGCAAGAAAACACAACAAGCCTATCATTGTAATGGAGCCTGTCAAGGGCGGAACGCTCGCAAATGTCCCCGACGAAGTTACGAAACTTTTTAAGAGCTATGCGCCCGAAATGAGCGTACCGAGCTGGGCAATTCGTTTTGCGGCAAGCCTTGAGGGTGTAATGGTCGTACTTTCGGGAATGTCCGATATTTCTCAAATGCAGGACAATTTAAGCTATATGGACAACTTCAAGCCGCTTTCCGAAGAGGAAAAAGCACTTTGCTTCAAAGCGGCGGAAATTATAAATTCGCAGATCGCTGTTCCGTGTACGGGATGTTCTTACTGCACGGAAGGTTGTCCGCAGCACATTGCAATTCCGCAGTATTTCTCGCTGTATAACGAGGATATGCGCGAAAAGCTCGAAGAAAAGGGCTGGACAGTCAACATCACAAACTACGACATTCTGAATAAAACTTTCGGAAAGGCTTCGGACTGCGTTGCCTGCGGTCAATGCGAAGGCGTTTGTCCACAGCATCTGCCTATTATTGACAACCTTAAAAAAGTAAGCGAGCATTACGGAAAATGATACCTTAAAACTGCCGACTGAAATTATACGGCACTTTAGATTTTTTACGACAACGGAGGTCCTATGGAAAAATATTTCGGAGAAAATATTCCAAAACTCGGTTTTGGACTTATGAGGCTGCCCAAAAAGGGGCTTAAAATCGACATTGAACAGACAAAGCAGATGGTAGACGAATTTATGCAGGCAGGACTTAACTATTTCGACACCGCATATGTCTACGATATGGGCGGCTCTGAAAAAGCGGCAAAAGCGGCGCTTGTAGACAGATACCCGCGCGAAAGCTATAAACTTGCTACAAAGCTGTGCGCATGGGTAATGCCGACAGAAAAAGCCGCAAAGCAAGAGTTTTACACAAGCCTTGAAAGGACAGGCGCGGGCTATTTTGACTTTTATCTTCTGCACGCGCTCCAAACAAACAACTATAAACTTTACGACAAATATCACCTGTGGGATTTTGTCAAAGAGCTTAAAGAAAAGGGGCTTATAAAGCACTGGGGATTTTCGTTTCATTCTACCCCTAAGATACTCGACGAGCTTCTGACCGCCCACCCAGACGCGGAATTTGTCCAGCTTCAGCTCAATTATGCCGACTGGGAGAACAACAAGGTCGCTTCGCGGGCGAACTATGAAGTTGCCAGAAAACACGGAAAATCAATTATCGTTATGGAACCCGTTAAGGGCGGCGCTCTCGCAAATCCTCCGAAAAAAGTTGCAGAGCTTTTGAAAACGGCAGATCCAAGCGCTTCGCTTGCGTCGTGGGCAATACGCTATGTTGCTTCGCTTGAGGGAATAATAACCGTTCTTTCGGGTATGTCAAATCTTGAACAATTGCGGGACAATATCTCTTATATGAAAGAATTCAAACCTCTTTCAGAACAAGAGCGCGAAACTGTCAAAAAAGCTCAGGAGATAATAAACGGCATAAACTCTATCCCCTGCACCGCGTGCCATTATTGCACGGCAGGCTGTCCGAAAAATATCCCCATTCCCGAAATTTTCGAGGCAAGAAACAAACAACTTGTCTGGGGGCAGCTTGAAGAAGGTGCAAAAAAATACGCGAAAGAGACAGAAAACGGCGGAAAAGCCTCGGAATGTATTGCCTGCGGGCAATGCGAAAGAGCCTGCCCACAGCAGATAAATGTTATTGAAACGCTAAAAGAATGTGCGAAGAATTTCGAGGGCTGAACATATATACATACGAGGTGGAAAAATGAAAAACAACATTAAAAAACTGACGCTTTCAGCAATGTTTCTTGCTATTGGAATAGTTCTCCCGTTTTTCACGGGACAGATAAAAGAGATCGGAAGTATGCTTTTGCCGATGCATATTCCCGTGTTTTTGTGCGGACTTATCTGCGGGTGGGAATACGGCGGAGTGGTTGGATTTATCCTGCCGCTTATGCGGTCGGTGCTTTTCGGTATGCCGCCTATCTTCCCAAATGCAGTAGCTATGTCCGTCGAACTTATGACATATGGCGTCGTGGCAGGAGCGCTTTATGCGTCGTCGCGCTGGCAATGCGTCATATCGCTTTATCGCTCGCTTATTATAGCAATGCTTGCAGGCAGAATCGTCTGGGGAGCGACGGAAGTTGTACTTATCGGAGCAGGCGGAAGCGGTTTTACATGGAAGGCTTTTATTTCGGGCGCACTTTTAAACGCTGTCCCCGGAATTATTATCCAGCTTATACTTATACCCGCAATAATGATAGCGCTGAATAAAACGGGGTTGGTGAAGTTTAAAAAGCGCGGCAAGCAGAACGTTCTCGGCGATTAGAGCTGCATAAGTTTTTGGACTAAAACATTCTTAGCTTTAAGTGCGTTCATTTTACAAAAACTAAATCCCCGTTTACTGAAACGGGGATAAATATTATTCAAATTCAGCAATTATCTCGCTTGAACATCGAAGCAACAGTCATTCCGATTATTTTCAGAGAACCGCATTTTGTAAAGATAGTTATTTGGAATTTCGCGGCTTAGTTCGCTTGTAAATTTTGGTCACTCAATTTACTTATCACTTGACGAGGGCGCGTTTTGCAGTATTTTCTTTTACAGCGAGTTAATATGTTTAAAAGGAGATCCCTACATTTAGTAAGACACTTTCAAAGCAAAACACTGTCGTTTTTCAACCTTTATTCCTGCTGTTTAAACCCAATATTTACCCTCATTGCTTTGCGGCATTTTCCCTTCAATTTACAACGGACATTTTTCGCAGTTATTTAAGTATTTAGATAAATAACTTGCCCAATATGAAGACGTTGACGCTACGAAGACATGATCAAGATATTTACGCTTGTAAAAATTCTTACAAACAACTCATATTTTTATTGACTTTTGCGGGATTTGTGTTATAATGGGGAGAAGTTAAGAGAGTCAAATTATTTTATATTACCTGCTCACATTTCATCAGCGCTTCGGCAATCACCTGATCCATGTCATAATACTTATATTCACCGAGCCTGCCGCCGAAAATAACGTTTTTTTCGGCATTGGCGAGCTTCTTGTACTCAGCGTAAAGCGCGGAATTCTTTTCGTCATTTACCGGATAATACGGCTCGTCGCCGGGCTTCCACTCGCTGCTGTACTCACGGCTGATGACAGTCTTCGGTAAGTCGTTGCCGCTTTCGTCTTTGCCGAACTCGAACCATTTATGCTCAATAATTCTTGTCCACGGCGTTTCACGGTCGGTGTAATTTACTGCCGCGTTGCCTTGGAAATTTGGCTTGTCCAAGATCTCATTTTCAAATCGAACCGAACGATACTCCAACGTTCCCAATTTGTAACCAAAATATGCGTCAATTGCTCCTGTGTAAACGACTTTTTCAGCCAGCTTGCCTAATTCCTCTTTATTTTCGAGGTAATCAATGTTGAGCTTGACTTCAATTCCTTCAAGCATTTTCTCAATCATTTTCGTGTAGCCGCCTACGGGAATACCCTGATATAGCGCATTAAAGTAATTGTTATCGAAAGTTAAACGCACTGACAGACGCTTGATGATAAATGCGGGAAGCTCCTTACAATCACGTCCCCACTGCTTTTCGGTGTAACCTTTTACGAGCTTTTCGTAAATGTCGCGCCCGACAAGCGAGATCGCCTGCTCTTCAAGATTTTTCGGCTCGCCCGTAATTTCTTTTCGTTGTTCATCTATTTTTGCCTTTGCTTCTTCCGGCGTTACAACGCCCCACATTTTATTGAACGTGTACATATTAAAGGGCATTGAATAAAGTTCACCGTGATAATTCGCAACAGGAGAGTTAGTGAAGCGGTTAAATGTTGCAAACTGCGTGATGTAGTTCCACACCTCGGTATTGTTGGTGTGGAAGATGTGCGCGCCATATTTGTGGACGTTTATGCCCTCGATTTTTTCGGTATAGACGTTTCCGCCAATGTTGGAGCGTTTGTCAATAACAAGAACGCTCTTTCCTGCGGCATGAGCCTGTTGGGCGAAAACTGCCCCGTAGAGACCGGAGCCGATGATAAGATAATGATATTTAACTTTATTCACTCATATGTTTAAGTGTATTATCGTTTATCAAGTGTTCCACAATTCTTTTTGCCCCTTTCCCATCGACCATTTGCATCATTTTAAGTGAAAGCTTTTTTCGATATGCTTTATCCTGATATTTGAATAAGATACTTACCAGAGTCTCTCCGATATCATCCCTCCGAGCATCACCTGCAAGCTCTATAATATTGTTTTCCGCAAACCATGTCGCATTATTGATCTGATTGTCCGCAATAATATAGGAAACTGTCGGAGTGCCGCATGCGCAGAGCTCATAAAGTGTAGTCCCTCCTGCGGATACGGCAACATCTGCCGAGCGCATATAGTCAATAATTTTATCAGTTGAGCGATGCAAACTTATATTTTCAAATTCTTTGTAGTGGGCGCAAAGCATATCATAATTTGGATTATATATTCCGCATATCGCGTCTATGAGTATGTTTTTAAAATGCACTATCGCATCAAGGATCTGCTGCAAAACATTCATTCGGTCAGTGCCGCCGGATAAAACAAGGATACGTTCGATTTTGCCGTTAATCAGCTTCTTTTTCATTCCACAAAACTCTCGGCGCAAAGGTGCATATTTCGTATCGAAACAGCACAAATTATTCTTGACTTTTGAGGGATTGATGATATAGTGGGGAGCAGTGAAATAACGTTTATTCAAGACTCTAATTTATTTTATGTTGGCAATATTAGATGTAATCGTGCTGTGATTCTGCCATTCATATAAAACTTAAGCAATAACTTAAAAGTTGTACACAAACTCAAATCATTTCCCACATCATAACCGTGTCTTCCGGTAAATCTTGGTTGACCTTTCTTCCGACAACAATATCAGTAAAATTCGGACTAATCCCTGTCCCTGGTCTCTTTGCCATAATATCATAAGCTTGAATCGTTTCTCCTGCCTTCATATCACGTGTCAATAACAATGAACGCCGAGCTTCTTTGCGCGGCACGACCTCACAGTCCAACACCGTCTTTTCCGCATTTCCTAAAACAGTATCAATCCATTTGAAATTTGCTATGGCTTTTTTGAAGTCATTGGGATCTCCTGCGTGATAATGATCGTTACCGGGCAATGTTTTATCCAAAGTAAAATGCTTTTCAATAACTTCCGCACCGAGCATATAAGCCGCAGCAAGCGTCATCATTGTATCATCTGGCGCAACATGGTCACTGAAACCAACTCTCACATCCGGATTAATTTTTTCCAATGTTTGAATCACTCGCAGATTTGCATCTTCTGGTTTTGTCGGATATGACAGGACACAATGGAACAGTACGATGTCTTTACATCCGAACTCTTTTAAGGCTCTCACTGCCTCATCCACTTCTAAAATATAGGACGCATCAACTGACATATATACTGGTTTACCTTTTGAACCGATATGACGGATAAAAGGAAGATTAGAAATATCGGATGAGGATATTTTATATAAATCTACCATATCCTCTAAAAAATCTGCCGAGACATAATCGAACGGTGTAGAAGTGAAGTCCATTCCCTTGGAATGTGTGTAATCACAGAGTTCTTTATACTCTGCTTCACCAAATCTGTCATGTTTTAAGAACAGTTCATACTGCGTTTTCGTTGGTTCTTTAGTTGTATCCCAATATGCCGGAGAATTTTTTGAAACGATAGTTCCCGCTTTGTAAGATTGAAACTTTGCACAATCAATGCCTGCCTCCGCAGCTTTGTCAATGTACAACTTTGCAGCTTCTAACAGCGTAATTCCAAGCACCCTGGCGGTATCGTAAAAATTAACTCCCATTTCTGCAATCAAGTATGGCTTATTCATACAATCTTTCCCTTTCTATGTTAAATTTATATACTATTGATCAATCCCATAACTCTCTTTCTTCCGCCGCGAAGGTTATGCTAGAGAAGTATGGTTTGAAAATGCTGCCTGCTTTTTTGCGATAGCTTTAAGTACATATCCAAATTGCTCTTGATTATTTCATCATTCGGATTTAATCCAATATAAGTGAATCCATTTTCATTACAAACAAACCCGTGTTTTTCTTCTCGATTATTCTGAGCCATTCCAATAGAAGGAATACCAAGCATAGCTAATTCATAGCCTGTCCTCCCTCTGGATGTAATGCCAATATCACATTGTGTCATAATTTCCGGCATAGGCATATTAGATATGTCGAACAAAACATTTATGTTGTCAAATCGGTCGTATGTAAGAAGCTCGTCAACATTGCACTTTGCTCTCCCAAGCACAACAATAAACTGATATGCGCCGTATTCGGGCTGTGATATAATTCGAAGCAGTCGGTCAGAATAATTCTGCGGGTCTGCTCCGCCAAATGAAATAAAAACATTTTCTTTGATTTGAATAGGTTCATAAAACATAAATGTCTTGCCAGATATGTAATACTGCTCGCCAGACCTCACTTGCAGGAGATCAATATTTTGGTACAAGGCATTGAATACCAGATCAGCCTTAACGATTTCTTCCCCATCATCCTCAAAATTGATTATCTTCGCATTCGGAAGGACAGAGCGCAGTCCGATCATATAGTCAATGGAGGTTGTCAGAATATCATTAATAAAAACTGAATACTGCTCTTTTTTGCATATATCAAAAAGTTCTGCAATTCCATTTACAGGCTGCAAATTATGAGTTGTTTTCCCAAATACCTTCACATCCGTTTGATTTATATCGTAAAAAATGTCCGGCTTAACATAAAACTCATCTGCAAGTTCAAGAGCACGATATACATGACCGATTCCACGCTTGTTATTTCCGTTTACATAGATAGCCACTTTTTGCTTATTGAAAGTTGCCGCTGCGCTGCGAAGATCATCAAATGTGTCTATATCCTGCGACTCATCCTCCGGCACTTCATAAACATCAATTTTATTTCCAATTCTTGTTTTTTTGTCACCACATTTGCTTTGGAAATGACAAAAGCACCAGTTTCCATATAGCAAGGAGGAAGAAATTGTCGATTCAATCGCTGAGTATAATTCGGTACTTTTTTCCGTCCCTAACACTCCACGACAGATGAGGCGCATTTATCGCTGAGATCACTGTATCTAAGTCATTTGTGACGGCATTTTCAATTGCTTTGTCGAGCGTTTCCACCTTTAATGTAGGAGACGTTGGCTGTAATGTAATGACATAATCCCAGTGCCTATCGGTTGGAATTGCATCATATATAATAGAATCAAGTGTAACATCATCTGCACATAAGGCAGGATCACGCCATTTCACTGTTGCTCTCATTTGAGTCGCAATAATACCAACTTCTTTTGAGTCCGTTGTCACAATGACATCTGTGATTAGCTTAGACACAAGCGCATTATGTATCGCATAATAAACAAGCGGATGTTCTCCAATGATACGGATGTTTTTATTCGGTATTCCTTTAGAACCTGCTCGTGCAGGAATAATGGCTAAAATCTTCATGTTTATTTGCCCTCCTTATTTGTTTGTCTTTTTCTTCTTAGTTCTAAATGTGTTGATAAATGACATAATAAACTTGCGCTTAAGAAATCCACCCAAGACGGCAATATACCCTATAACAAGAATATATCGTATAACAATGTTTGCGTATACTAAAGTCATTCCAATCATAAAAACTAAAGAAACAATTACTATCCCCACAACAAACCTATAACTATATACATGTGACATTCCCATACGGTGTACAAGCCACATATGAAGACCTAACAGCAAAAGATAGCCTACAAGAGTTGTATATGCTGCAGCTATATATCCGAATTTAGGTATAAGAAGATTTAGAATATAATTCAGAACTGCTGCTGCCACACTTGCAAAAGCCATGCCTACAGTTTTCCCTTTTATCTGCTCTATATTAACCATCATAGTATAAAAAACTGACAAATGCAGCCCATTGCCACCGGCGGCATAACATATACCGAGGCAAATATTTCTTGCCGCCCAATATATATATAGAATTTCAGGCGCGATCATCATTGCTCCGAGAGAAACGCATACAAAAGCGGTTATATAATATTTGGAAAAACTACGAACGCTCTTTGTATCATTCTCGTGTAATCTTTCTGCCAACCATGGGCTGAAAGCGGTGTTGATCGAATTCAGCAGGATCGTCATCATCGAGCCGCAAGTATATGCCAAACTGTATAATGCTGTATCTGTTGCGCCGCACATCTTGGTTATCATGATCCTGTCTGTAGAGTTAAGCACCGTCATGGAAAGCAAATGCGGAATGTACGGCAAACAAATCTTCATAGTGTACTTCCAGTAGCTGAAGTGTATACACTTGCATTTTGCCCAAAACGCCACAAAAATGATAACTCCAATTACTATGCTCGGAAGTACGCTGCCTATTATTCTTCCCGACAGCTTGTCCTCCATATTCGTGACCAAAATTAGAGACAGTCCAAGGCTCAGAAACGTTGACAAAACACTCAAAACGACCTGAAGTCAATATTTGAAAAAGTAGCGCTGTTGTGCCTGAAACATCTCAAATACCTTCATGAAAAAATATGCGCTATCATGAGGTTAAGATATGTCATACTGAGTGAAAAGAAACTTTGCGACCAACCTGAAAACAGATTCAAAAATACAGTCCAAATTAGCACCGATGCAGCACTTATGCCTATTGCAGAGAATATGTACCAATCTAAATCGTCTTCGTAATCATACCCTTGCGCTTATAAGGCTTGCCGCAACGTTAAAAGTGCATAAGATCGCAAGAATTGATTGCCAGGAGGTGAAATTGTTGTACATTCCATACTGCTCCTGCGTCATTAGACGCGTAAAAATCGGTGTCGTCAGGAACGATGAAGCCGCAGTCAGGAAATTCGCTATGATATACCAAATACCGGATTTTAGAGCTTTAATATTGTTGTTTGACATTTATTTCACCATTTTCTACTTGTGATTTCATGTTTCTATGAGATCCAAGTTTTAAACGTCTTCCGTAAGTAAAAATCAAATATACATATGATAGTATTGAAATAATATCTAAAAACTCTCCAAATGTTAACATACAGAATGAAGATCGAATCATATTAAAGAATCGTAGATAAATCAATGTTTTAATAAATTCTTTTTTCTTCAGAGCAAGAATAAATAAATTAACGATTCTCGATACAATTATTGCCATTAGAACAGAATATATTATCACCCCAAGGACTCCAAAATAATAATAAACAACGGCATAATCAGCTTGGATATATCTTGAACCTGTAGACAGCTTGTTTGTGACAACTGTCTCCGGAGCACACAAATACATTACTTTATATATTCCGTTTTTCGCTCCTATACATTCCTGATTTGGTTTATCCCCCTCAAAAAAAGCGTTGATTTCATTCACAAACTCGTCCGGATGAATATTTCCTCCATACAAATCATATATTCTCCACCATAATTGACCTTGTTGTGAAACTCTTTCACTAAAATATTCATATGGGTCAAGGTCAGTAATACTTACCGCGAAAAAGACGGCAATCATTATCAATATAAAAAAAGCAATAACAATGCATCTCAGAATTTTTTTGATCTTGCGGGGGTCAATAGATAAAACCTTGTTATAGAAAACGATTTAAAAAATACATAACACCGAGAAAAACATTCCGAATTTTTCGCCGAGCCAGAAATAATATACACAGTATAACCCAAGTGAAATTCCTGAAATAAAGCGATTTGCATATATAAGTGACAACATAGGAAAAATGACCAGAATAGACAATTGATTTTTTACTTTTAATAAAAACCATGGCATTTTATAATTTGACAAAAATGAAAATCTGTCTATTCCCTGAAAAAGGGCAGGCGGCGAATTTGCTGCAACATGCATAAGCAATATCATACAGAGTACAACAAATAAAAGTGATAATAAATTTAACACTTTTCTCGCCTGTGAACTTTTAAGAAAATCAATTTGTATATTTATTGATCTCTCAAAGCGATACTCTCTCAGTTCTAAAACATAAAGGAATATCCAGTAAGAAAAAAATAAGTAAAGGAAGTGAACCGGAAAATGCGAATGCGTTACTAATTCTGTCAGATAAATTTCAGGAAAAATTTCAATTATGGACGCCCCAACAACCGTTACTAACGCAACAAATATAAATGCAAGATATCTTACAAAATATGTTTTGTTTACATAATACATATAAAGCCAGTATGCGAGATATACTAATAATGAAACATATGAGAACAACTTAATACTTGAAAAAATAGCGCAAATTAGTAGTAATACAAAGACTAAACTTGTAAAAATAACCATTTTTTTGGATTATCATATGATGATCCATCTCCTCTGTTGTAATTCAGCAATAGATGCAAATACATTATTCCAATATATTTTCATCAATATAAGAAGCACACGAAAAAAGTTAAAGAATATCAAATGTATTGCGAAAATTGGTAATAATGCAGACGTTGCAGTGCATATATGAATTTCTTAAAACTTTTTGGTTTTCTATGTTCTAAAACAATGCTTCTTCAAATTTATGCATAGTCGTAGGAATACTAATTCTGCTTTTATCCCTATATTTTTCCCTTATATCTTGAACAAATTTATCAATATTCTCTATGCGCTCATTAGTCAGCGACGTTGGCACTAAATGATACAAAAAAATTAATCGGGGTTCTTTTCCATAAAGTAGTTTTGGTGTAATTTGTGCGGTTGAAAACAGGCTGATAAGAACTTGTTTATCACTGAGTGATGACAGGCAGAACAGCTCCCACATCGAATTACTTAAAGAAACATCCAACCCTCGATAATCCTGATCGTGCTCACGTGGATGCTTACGAACAATTGTCTGACTCTTATGGTTTGTTTTGAGGTGATCTAATATCTTATTGTAATCTTCATACGCAGAAGTTTCCAATAATTCTTCTAATGGCTGAAATAGATAGATATATTTTTTATTTTGCAGATCATTTTTACTATTTTCCAAAAAAACATTATTTAAAAAATCAATCCAGTCGGTCTCGCCGGTTATGAAAGGAAGCAATATAAATTTTGTATTTGTCACGCTTTTACACATTTCTAAGTTATTTACATATATTCTTTCCGGTTTCAAGCCATATACACCTTTCTTGAAAATTCTGTAAAATAAACGTGTTTTCCATGAGCCATAATAATCAATATAATTCACCATAATAACTACCACTGCCATCTTCATATAACCATAAACCGGCATCATGATTCAAGTCAGCTAATGCTATGGGGAATGCACTTAACGATGAAGAAACTATAACATTATAATAATTTATTCTGAATATGCCATTGCGGCAATATTTTTTTATTGCATATGAAGGAAACAAAAGCTCAATGGCTCTATGGAAATTGTGAACCATACCGTCAGAAAAAGCATCATTGAATATATATACATTTTCAAACAAATTTTCTTTTTTAATTTCTTAAATAGCATTCTGATATTTTCGTAAATGTAAAGATCTCCCTTACCCCTTGAGCCTTCTATATTATACCAAACAAAGTTTATACAGTTCATAAGTTGATATTGTGTCATAACACAAAAAGCAAATCTCATTTTTATCTTCCTTTTACTTGTTTCCAATCAAAATCACCCTGATTTTTTTCATCATGCCTTCAAAATCAAGCTGTCTTTCTTTAAAAATGTCTACATAATCGCAACGATTTGTACAATCTAAGCGGCAAATCTGTCCTGCCCATTCTTCAGGAGATCTATCTAAACTTATCGAAAAAGCCATCGGTGTTACAATTGATTCGATGATACATTATCTGCCATTATAGTGAGCAAACCCGTACATTGAGCTTCAAGCGCAACAATCGGCAATCCTTCAAAAAGACTTGGTAGCACAAACATATCCATTGCTTGATAATAGCTTTCAATATGTTCTGTCACACCAAAGAAATTTATATATTGTTCTAATTCCAAGTTCTTTACTTTTTCGTATATTTTATCCTTTAATTCTCCTTCTCCGATAAGCAATAAACTTGCATCTGGTTTGTTCTTGATAATCTCTCTGAAAATATCTATCAAGAATTAATGATTTTTCTGATAATTAAATCTTCCTACGTGTCCAATAATAAATTGATTCTGCCAGCCAAGTTCCTCCCTGACTTTATTCCGAACCAACAGATCAAAGTGTAGTCTATTTGTATTAACACCGTTCAATACAACTTGATAATTTTTTCCTAAAAATGCCCATTGCGCAGCTAATTGAGAACACCCTATTTTTACATCTGTTATCAAACTAAAAAGTGGTTTAAATATATAATGAAAGAAAGGGTGTTGCGTCCTTGTATTGTGACAATGAGCTATGATCCGTTTTGCAGCACCCAATTTGCAAGGCCGCGCCTCAATAAACATCATCGCACTGTTTCCATGTATGTATATTACATCATAACTATTCTTTCTGATAAGTTTCCAAATGGAATACATATACAACAAAACATGTTTTTTTTGAATTCAGTTTATTTACAACATCTCCGTTTTTCTCGATTTCTTCTCTATATTTGTTTTCGTCGAAAAACGATGTAGCAAAATTTATCTTCATATCATTTCTGTTGTATCTGTAAATATCCATCATTACTTTTGTCAAACCGTCATTTAAAAAGGGCGTTTTTGCCAAAATAAGTATCTTTTTCATACCTATATTCAATACCTCGGTTTACTATGTAATATATTTTGCATTTTGAATTCATTTTGTTAAAGACACAAAAAATTATTCACCTAAATTTACGTTTGATAAAATTAAAACCCTTAACCAACTAATTCTGTTTCTCCATAAAAATATACGGCTGATCAACATAACTAATATGATTTGTATTGATCCATACATCCAAAAGCCGTTCACTGACAAAGCCAAATACTCGTGCATCATTCGGACTGTACTGCGAAATGTCCAACCATTTTTCCAGTTCAAACAGAATATCGAACAACCATGCACAATATGCATCAAACTTGTCTTTTTTCATAATGAAGATATTAAACCTATGACCGTAAGTTTTGTTCATACTGTCATCGTAGGCAGGAATATAATCCGGATATTTTTTTCTTAATAATTTTTCTTGTTTCGATCAGATCCTCTTCATGGTGAGCATGAACATACTGACTGTAGTTTGTTTCTATATAATAATGACGCGGCATAGGAAGAACAACATCATATTTTTTCAGGATTTCATTTAATTCATCCCTATTTATAATTCGCTGAAATTTACTTCCTTTCTTGCCCTTTGCAGTAAAATGTTTGCGATAATGTACAAGACCTATGTAATCAGCATCGAGATTTAAACACGCCCAATATAATCCGGTCAGTTCACAGAAACTTGCGTTTTTATTGCTGATATTGTCACCTGTGTTATCTCCCGTAAATACGATATCATCCTTGCCCTCTCTGCCAACATGCAGCGGTAAATATATATCATCTTTCGGCATTTCATAGGGCTTATTAGTTGCCACAATGATCTTAATATTCAAGCTGTTTTTCTTTCCTTTCTTCTTTCTATTGCCGTAAATGGTCTGAAAATATATTCATGCAGTTATAGAAAACCCCTTACAGCTATCCAACCACACTATACGCTTTGCCGTATTGCTCACTCAATTCGCTCCCTTTTCAAACAAAACGCTTGAAAAAGTTTTGAAGACAATCTTTATATCCAACAGGAACGACCGGTTATGTACATAATAAAGTTCCATTTTCTGTCGTTCTCCTGTTTTGTACAGTGCATCATTTCTTGCGTAAGCCTGCCAATAGCCGGTAAGTCCGGGCTTTACGGAAAGCAACAACTTCTGTTCTTCCGGATTATAGTTTTCTTCCATCTCCGATTGAATGATCGGACAAGGACCAACCACCGACATATCCCCTTTTTAAAGGATATTGATTGGTATCAGCGGAAGTTTGTCAAGGCTCATTCGCTTTAATCTTGCGCCAAAACACTTGTCGCCGTCACCGACTTTTTTGTACCCGATAAGCCGCGGGTCGTCTTTAATTTTGTATTCCCGCTTATATTCTTCAAGCTGTTCGGGCGTCAGCATATTTTCAAGATCATCGGCGTTCTTTTTCATACTTCTCAGCTTGCATACCTTAATTTCAGCATGATCTTTGCCAACACGCTTATGACAATAAAACGGACTTCCTTTATCTTTTGTCATAATAATAAGTGAAATCAGTCCGAGCGGTATTAACAGAATAATACTTATGATCAATGATGATATAATATCAAACCCTCTTTTGAAGAAGTCATAAACCGGTTTTTGCTTAAATTCAATTGTTTGAATATGAGGTGCAGTTT
>CANRDI010000002.1 GCA_947629335.1 uncultured Clostridia bacterium
CGTCCGCCGCTGTCAACGAGCTTCTGCTTGCCCGTGAAGAAAGGGTGGCACTTTGAGCAAATTTCAACTCTTATGTCCTTCTTTGTAGAGCGCGTTTCAATAACGTTTCCACAAGCGCACTTGATAGTTGTCGCTTCGTATGCGGGATGAATACCCTCTTTCATTCTTCTCACCTCACAAAATTTGCTGTGTATAAATCACAAAATCAATTATAACACAAATCTCCCGAAAAATCAAGGGAATTTCAAAAAATATTCTTATGTTATAATGCACAAATTATTCTTTTAAATGCCGAGAATTTTGGTAAATTCAACAGACAGCTCTTTTTGTATCTCTATTGCAATATCTTTCGCAGGAGCTTTTGTAGTATAATATACCTTTATCTTCGGCTCAGTTCCGGAGGGTCTTATGATAATGCTTGCGTCGTTTTCGAGATTGTATGTTATGACGTTCGACTTCGGGAGCTTTACTTCGCTCTTAGTTCCGTCGGCAGCCACCCTCTCGCTTGCCTTGTAATCCGTTGTCGCCAGCACTTTAAGCCCGCCGATATTGTCAAGCTTTTTCGAGCGCAGCGAAGCCATAATTTCCTGCATTTTCGTCATTCCCGCTTCGCCTTCAAACCCGAAGTTCTCAACTTTGTTGAGGTAAACGCCGTATTCATCGTAAAGGCGCGCTCTCGCTTCGATCATAGAAATGCCCTTCGAGCGGTAGAACGCCGCCATTTCGCATATCAGCATAGACGCAACTACCGCGTCCTTGTCTCTTACATAACCGCCCGCGAGATAGCCGTAGCTCTCCTCAAAGCCGAAGATATAGCGTTCTTCTTCACCTGCCGCTTCAAGAAGTCCTACCTGCTCGCCTATGTACTTAAATCCCGTCAGAACTTCTCTCAGTTCTACGTTGTACTTTTTGGCGATAGCCTTTGTGATGTCGCTTGTTACTATTGTTTTTACAGCAACGGGGTTTTCCGGCATTCTTCCGAGCGCCAGACGTTCTCTGCACACATATTCCAGCAGCAGCGCGCCCGTTTCATTTCCTGTAAACAGCTCGTAGCCGTCGCCGTCGGGAACGGCAATTCCTACGCGGTCGCAGTCGGGATCTGTCGCAAGCATAAGGTCGGGTTTTTCCTTTTCGCAGAGTTTAAGTCCTACGGCGAGAGCCTCTCTTATTTCGGGGTTCGGGAAAGGACAGGTCGGGAAATTTCCGTCGGGATTTTCCTGTTCGGGAACGACAACAACGTCCTTTACGCCTATTTCGGAGAGAATTCTTCTGACAGGCTTATTTCCCGTACCGTTGAGCGGAGAATAAACGACTTTAAGTCCGCTTTTTTCAACAACATCCGTATGCAGGCTCTGCTCTTTTACCTTTGCGATATACGCGTCGATAACGTCGTCGCCCATATAGTTTACGTCGCCGTTTGAAACGGCAGTGTTAAAGTCAGAAGACTTGATGCCTGAGAAAATGTCTATATTATTTATCTTTGCAAGAACGGCGTTTGCGGCTTCTTCCGTCATCTGACATCCGTCCGCTCCGTAAACCTTATAGCCGTTGTATTTCGCGGGGTTATGAGAAGCCGTTACGACAATTCCCGCTCCGCATTTAAGGTATCTCACCGCCCACGAGAGCATAGGCGTCGGCATAAGCTCTTTGTAGATATATACCTTTATTCCGTTTGCAGCAAGGACTTCCGCCGCGCTCTGTGCAAAATATGTAGATTTTATGCGGCTGTCATAAGCTATAGCGACCTTTTTTTCAAGTCCGCTCGAAAGAATGTACTCCGCCAGTCCCTGTGTAGCCCTCTTTACGGTATAAACGTTCATACGGTTCGTACCCGCGCCTATAACGCCGCGAAGTCCCGCCGTTCCGAATTCAAGCTCGCGGTAAAAGCGGTCGCTGATCTCCGCGTCCTTGCCCTTTATCTCCAAAAGTTCGGTCTTTAGGTCGGGATCCTCGACAGCTTTTTCGAGCCAAAGCTCATATTCCTTCTGAATATCCATTAAAAAAGTCCTCCTTAAAAATGGGATTTAATGTAGAGTTATCCAAAAAGATTATAGCATAATCGCAAAAAGTTTTCAAGAGATAATTTGTAAATTTGTGAATTTTGCAAAAAACTCTGAAAAAAGGATTGTAATTTGTAAATTTTCAGAACTCTTTAACGGATATAATTTGTATAAAACGCCGAACTTTGATTTTTTTAAAAAATTTTAAAAAAATAAAAAGGATTTTTGTCGCCGAAAATTGTATTTATTTGCAGAGGGGAAAAAGGGGGAATTTTTTATGCTTCCTCGTGAAAGGATCGAACAAAACGAACATCTTTTTCTGAGCGCATACGCGACGCGCGCAGATATGTCCGAAGGACGCGCGGTATATGAAAAGCCCTGTGATTTCAGAACGGATTTTCAGCGCGACCGCGACAGGATAATCCACTGCGGCTCATTCAGAAGGCTCAAACAAAAGACCCAGGTTTTTCTTATCCCTCTTGGCGATCACTATCGAACGCGCCTTACGCATACGCTTGAGGTCAGTCAGATTTCGCGGACGGTATCGCGCGCGCTCGGATTGAATGAAGATCTTACGGAGGCGATCGCTCTCGGACACGATCTCGGACATACGCCTTTCGGACACGACGGCGAGAGAAAATTAAACGAGCTTATGGAAAACGGATTTAAGCACAATCTCCAGAGCAGACGTGTATGTGAAAAAATCGAAAAGGACGGCAGAGGTCTTAATCTTACCGCAGAAGTCCTTGACGGTATCTCTTCGCATACGGGGGAGATCATGCCGAAAACGCGCGAGGGAATGGTCGTAAGATACTGCGACAAGATAGCTTACATAAACCATGATATTGAGGACGCGATACGCGGCGGAGTGATAACCGAAGATACGCTTCCCGATTTTCCCGTAAAGGTACTCGGAAAAACAAAATCCGAGCGCATTTCGAGCCTTGTCAGAAGCCTTGTGATGAACAGCGGCGAAGAGATCAAAATGGATTTTACCACCCAAAAGGCTCACGACGAGCTTCGTGAATTTATGTTTGAAAAGGTCTATCGCGCGTCAAAGACAGTTTCCGAAAAGGATAAGGCGTCGTTTGTGATCGAATATCTTTTCGGTTATTTCTTAAAGCATAAGGATAAGCTCCCGCGGCTTTATCTCGAAATATCCGAGCGCGACGGAATCGAAACCGCCGTTTCGGATTTTATAAGCGGAATGACTGATGAATACGCTATAGATTATTTTACCGGCATTTGCGTTCCGAAAAGTTGGAAGAGCGGCTATATAGAAAGTTGACAGTGGACAGTGTATAGTGTACAGCTAAGAAATCCGCCTTGCGGCGGATAATATTTAGGTTGTTTTCGGACAATAGGCAGATGAAAAACCTTTAAGTTTGACAAAAATCTGATAATATACGCGAAGCGGATATATTAACTATTCACTGTCAACTATACATTGTACAATGACTGCAAGGGGATGATAACAACGGCACTTTCACCCGAATTTCAGGCATATTTGGACGAGCTTTGCGCGAATAACGATATTTCATCTGTCGCGGCTGAACGCGGAATAAGCGTAAAGCGTTCGGGAAACAGCTATTCGTGCTGTTGTCCGTTTCATGCGGAAAAAACGCCGTCCTGTCACCTTTATCCGGAGGATAATCATTATCATTGTTTCGGCTGCGGAGCGCACGGAAATGTTATAAAATTTCTTATGCAGGTAGAGAATATCGACTTTATGGACGCAGTTGAGATGCTTTCAAACCGCGCGGGTATGACGATACCGAGGGGAAAACCGAAAAGCAATAATAAGCCCAAACGCTTTTCAAACGGCGGTTCGTTTTATGGAGCTTCCAACAGCCGAGGTTCGTCTTACGGTGTTTCCGACAGCCGCAAAACTCATTCTTTGTCTGCTTCCGAGCATAAAATCAAACCCGAAAACAATTCTTCGGGCTTTTCGTACGAAAACTCTGCTCCTGCGGCGTCCGAGATACCGCCCGATACATTTTTGGAAGAACCGATATTGCCCGAACAGACATACGGCTATACAACAGAAATATTGCCCGAAAATATTTCGGAAACAATATCCGAATATCCGCCTGAGCTTAAACCCGAAAATGTCCCTCCGAAAACGGATAAAATGCCTCCCGAAGATATGCCTTACATAATGTCGGAGAATAATTCCGAGTATGAAAGCGGATACTCAAAGAAAAAGCGGATATATAAGATGAATGAAGAGGCGGGAAGATTTTTTCATAATCAGCTTTTTTCTCCCGAAGGAAAAGCGGGTCTTGATTATCTTATCCGCAGAGGACTTTCGACAGAGAATATACGGCGGTTCGGTTTGGGATATGCTGCGGATGATTATCATAAGCTCCACTATTATATGAAAAGCCTCGGCTATTCAGACGCGGAGCTTAAAGAAGCCGCCCTTATCTCGACGCGCGACGGAACGAGATTTTTTGACAAGTTCAGAAATCGCGTTATGTTTCCCGTGTTTGACGAGCAGAGGCGAGTTATTGCGTTCGGCGGGAGAACCCTTTCGGACGACAAAAGGATACCGAAATACCTGAACTCTGACGAAACGCCTGTCTTTCAGAAAAGAAAGACGCTTTTCGCGCTGAATTACGCAAAAAAGTCCGCCGCGGATTATTTTATTATCTGCGAGGGATATATGGACGTTATCGCTATGCACCGCGCGGGTTTCGACAGCGCCGTTGCGTCTCTCGGAACGGCGATAACCGCCGAACAGGCTCAGCTCCTTTCAAAGCGCGGAAAAAAGAAAGTTGTGCTTTCATACGATTCGGACGCGGCGGGGCAGAAAGCAACTTCAAGAGCGATAGGTCTTTTTATGCAGACAGCGTTTGAAAATGTCACGGTCTTGAAAATAGAAGGCGCGAAAGACCCCGACGAGTTTATCGTAAAATACGGCGCAGAGCCTTTTAAAATGCTTATCGAAAATGCCGAGGGAGCGGTTAAGTTTGAAATGGAGCGGCTTTCGGCGGGACTTAAAATGAACACCCCCGACGACAAGAACGTCTTTATACGGCGCGCGGTTCGATTTATGGCGGATATACAAGACCCCGCATTCCGTGAGCTTTGTATTGAAAACGCGGCAGTTTTAGGTGATGTTTCAAAAAAATCCGTTCTCGACGGAGTAAATGATCTTATTTCACGAAAAGCGCCGTATCATAATTCCGCGCTGCCCGAAAAAACGGCGGCATACTATAAAACAAGGTCTGACGAAAGCGGCGAACGGGGCGAAAGATCCCTTAAAGGCGGGATAAAAGCCGAAACCGTTATCTTGTCATATTTGTTTCATAATCCCGACGACATTCAGAAAATCGAAAAATGCCTTCCGAACGGGCTTTTGACAGAATTTGGGAACAGCGCGTACAACTTTTTGCTCGAAAAAATACATGAAAACAGCGGAGAATGTGAAATTTCATGGCTGAGTGAGAAATTTCCCGATGAAATGGGCAGAATAACGGATATTGCAAATGATATGATCTACGCTTACAGCGAAGAATGTTTTCTCGAAGCTGTACGCAAACTTTCGGAAATAAAGCGCAAAAACGAAAGCGTTCGCACATTTGCGGAGCTTGGAGAATATATACAAAAAAAACAAGAAGGAGAGAAGTGAAAAAAATGTCTGAAAATTCAAGAGGAGAAAATCTGCTCGAAGAGCTTTTCAAACAGGGAAAAAAGAAAGGAAACCTTACGGCAAAGGAGATAACGGACGTTTTAGAAGAGCTGAACTTTGACGCGAACCAGATCACCCGCATTTTCGACAGGATCGAGTCTATGGACATAAAGATCGTCGATAACTTTGACGCAGATATAGATTTTGATATCGACGGGCTTTTTGATTATAACGACCGCGATTATGACGATATTGACGCGGATCTTGTCACAGCAGACGACAGCGTAAAACAATATCTGAAAGAAATAGGAAGAATACCGCTTCTATCGACAGAAGAGGAGATAGACCTTGCCGCAAGAATGGCGGCGGGCGACGAAAGCGCAAAGACGCGCCTTCAGGAGGCAAATCTCCGTCTTGTCGTAAGTATTGCGAAAAAATACGTCCGCAGAGGTATGCAGTTTTTAGACCTTATACAAGAGGGAAACGTCGGGCTTTTAAAGGCTGTGGAAAAATTTGACTATACAAAAGGATTTAAGTTTTCCACTTATGCCACTTGGTGGATAAGGCAGGCAATTACCCGCGCTATCGCCGACCAGGCGAGAACTATCCGTATACCCGTACACATGGTGGAAACTATTTCAAGGGTAAAGAAAGCGGAGACTTTTTTGCTCCATGAAAACGGAAGCGAACCGACAGAGGACGAAATAGCCGAATATCTCGGAATGTCTACAGATAAAGTCCGCGAGATAATCCGTCTTGCACAGGACCCCGTTTCTCTCGAAACGCCCATAGGCGAAGAAGAAGACAGCCACCTCGGAGATTTTATCCCCGACGAGGACGCGCCTGCGCCCGCAGACGAGGCGTGCAACAGTATGCTTAAACAAATGCTCTCCGATGTTCTCGACACGCTTTCCGACCGTGAAAAGCGCGTGATAATTATGCGCTTTGGTCTTATCGACGGCAGAGCAAGAACTCTCGAAGAAGTCGGACAGGAATTTCAGGTCACCCGCGAACGCATAAGGCAGATCGAAACAAAGGCTCTGAGAAAGCTCCGCCACCCTACCAGAAGCCGAAAGCTCAGAGATTTTCTCGAATGATCTCATACATACGGGTCCGAGTCGGACAAAATGCTCCCGCATGCCGCAGAGCGGAAAAATGAACATCGGACAGACGGAAAAAGACCGACAAAAAAGCGGGGCGGTCCTATGGGAACAAGTTCTCAGACGCACTTACCGAAAGGATTTTTAATAATGAACAATACGGATAAAATACTTGGCGATCTTATTGAAAAAAGCAAACAGACCGGAGTTCTCAGCACAAGAGTGCTGTACGAGCTTATGGACGAGATAGAGATCGACATAGATAAGCTGAGCGAGCTTCTGGAAACAAACGGGATAAAGCTTATAGATGATTATACCATAGAGGATAATCTTGAAGAGGGGCTTGAATACGACGAAAACGAGCCGAACGGGGCGATACCCGACGATCCTGTTAAAATTCATCTCAGAGAGATCGGGCGCATACCGCTTCTTTCTCCCGAAGAGGAAACCGACCTCGCGCGGCAGATCGCCGAGGGTAATGAAGAAGCAAGGGACAAGCTGATAGTTGCGAATATGAGGCTTGTCGTAAGCATAGCAAAGCATTATGTCGGGCGGGGAATGCCGCTTTTAGATCTTATACAGGAGGGTTACAGCGGGCTTATAAAAGCTGTCGAAAAATTTGACTATACAAAAGGATATAAGTTTTCGACCTATGCGACATGGTGGATAAGGCAGGCAATTACGCGCTCTATCGCCGATCAGGCTCGTACAATAAGAATACCCGTGCACATGGTCGAAACAATTTCGCGCGTAAAGAAAACGCAGAATGCTCTTTTGCACAAAAACGGCAGAGAACCGACGACAAACGAGATAGCCGAAGAACTTAATATGACACCGAATAAGGTCAGAGAGGTCTTGAGGATATCTCAGGAGCCTGTATCTCTTGAAGCGCCCGTTGGCGAAGAAGAGGACAGCATTTTAGGAGATTTTATCCCCGACGAGGACGGACCTACGCCCGTCGATACGGCGATGAAATCGGTGTTCAAAGACGAACTCAACAAGGCTCTCGACACGCTTCCCGAACGCGAGCGCGAGGTGCTTAAATTCCGCTATGGCGTAGGGTACGACCGTTCGCATACTCTTGAAGAAGTCGGGCGGCAGTTTAAAGTTACGCGCGAAAGAATACGCCAGATAGAAGCAAAAGCTCTCAGAAAACTCAGAACACAGGGCAAGAGCAAGGGTCTGAAAGTCTTTCTTGATTGAGCAAAAAACAGCAGATATACAGCGCAAATTTCGCGGCAATTTTCGATTGTCAACCGAAAATGCCCTCAAAACGGCAGTTTATTGGGATATTTATATATAATTTCCGATAAATTCTAATCAATTTTATAAAATTTGACTATTGAAATTCTCGACAAGATGTGTTATACTAACGAATATGAAGGTACAATTTTGGATTTATGCGTAACTCGAAAAATATTAGGAGGATATATCAATGAATAATGTAGAACTTTCAAAAAAGGTTGAGGGCTATTTAAAGGCTTCCGCGTCCAAGGCGAAAAGGTTTGAGGACCTTGTTGCGGTGACGATTTCCCTCATCTCGGAGAACAACGAAGATCTCTATGTAGAGGTTAAGGACGGCAAGATAAGTGTTGCTCCTTATTCTTATAATGATTTCGGCTGCGCGATTGAGGCTGCTCCCGAAAGCGTTGATAAGATTTTTTCAGGCGAGGTTTCTTTCGACAAGGCTCTTTCCGATGGGCTTGTAAGAGTTTGCGGCGGCGACGTTGCAAAGTTTAAGGCGCTTGAGGTTCTTGTTCCTGCGGCAAAGAAGGCGGCTGCGAAAGCTCCCGCAAAGAAGGCTTGCGGAACAAAGTGCGGTACAAAGGCGAAAGCTGCTGAAAAGCCCGCTGCAAAGACCGAAGCTCCGAAGGCTGCGGTAAAGGCGGAAGCTCCGAAAGCTGCAGTAAAGGCAGAAGCTCCGAAGGCTGCTGTAAAGACAGAAGCTCCGAAAGCTGCTGTAAAAACTGAAGCTCCGAAGACTGTTGCTAAGAAAAAGTAATTTTTAAAGCTGACTGCTCCCGCGTTTGCTTCGCGGGAGCTTGTTTCGGCTTTCACTTGTGCATTTTGTGCAATTCCCGCGCGCATTTGAAGTTCCCTGTTTGCCCTAACATTTTCGCGGATATAGTTTATCGGTAAAACATTAGCTTCCCAAGCTGAGGTGGTGGGTTCGACTCCCATTATCCGCTCCACTTTTTATGCCCCTCAACCCGCTCTGTTATGCGGATCGAGGGGTTTGCTGTTTCCGGAAAAGGCGTTTTATCCTTTATCTGTCCTTTACAAAGTGAATAGTGCAGCTTGTCGCGCCGTTTCACAGCTTTATGTATCTTCAAATCCGAGAGCCGCGGCAATCGCCTCGCCCGTCCGCGCTCTGACTTCCTGAAATGCGTGGCAGTAAATCGAAGTCGTATTCAACCTCTCAAAAGGGCACACATTTCTAAAATCTTCTCAAACCGTTTAGCTAAGCGGTTTTCTTGCTCTCATCAACTTTATCCACTTCGAGAAACTTCTTGTGGGGGAGTGGCTTTTCGAGCAGCTTGTAATAAATGTGAATCTCACGCGGTCTGTCCTTCGCGTACTCGTCAATGGTTATGTACTCGATCAATTCCAAGCACATCTCGCGTGTAAGCTCCTGTACATCGGTGTACTTCTTTAACCGCTTGATAAACTCGTCGACATCGTTTTCGCCCTGTTTAACGGCATTAAGCTTTGATTCAAGTTGCCAAACTTCCTCGGAAAGCGATTTCTGCTCAGCCTGATACTTTTCCAACAGGTTTACGCACACATCTTCGGGGATTTTGCCAAGCACTTTATCCTCATAAATTGCGGGTATAAGTTTCTCCAACTCGGAAAGTCTGTATTGTCCATCGTGTAAACGCTTTTGTTCTTCGGCAGACTGTTTTGAGTTTATCTGCTCTTTCTTTGAAAGAAATTGTTTGCGAGCAAATTCTTCATCTTCCAAGACTAGCGCCGCCATTAAACGGATATCCGCAAGCACCAGCGCGTTAATATCTTTCATTTTGATATAATGGCTCGTGCAATAAAATTTACCGAAACGATTATATGCTCCGCATTGGTAATTGTGGCGAATGTACTTTCGCGGTTTCTTTTTGCTCCCATTTGTAGTGTTGTTCGTACAAAGCCGCATTTTCTCTCCGCAATCAGCGCAAAACATCAACCCGCTCAGTGGCATTGTTTCTCCCTTTTTGGTTTTCTTGCCTTGACTGACCGACTTTTCGATCTTGCGAACTTTGTCCCAAATTTCCTGCGAAATGATTGGCTCGTGAGTATTGTAAACGATCACCCACTCGGATTGGTCTTTCTTGACAGTCTTATGGTTTTTATAAGAAACAGTTGTAGTCCTCATCTGCGCAAGATGACCGAGGTAGGTTGGATTTTTGCAGATCGCTGTAATGCGTTCCGTACACCATAAGTGATTTGTTCGGCGCGGATTCGGCTTGCCAAGTTTCGCGTAATAGTAATCCGACGGAATAGGGATTTTTTCTTCGTTGAGCTTATCGGCGATGTGGCGAGGGCTTATTCCTTGCGAGCGCATTTCAAAAATTCTGCGAACAACACTCGCTGCGGGTTCATCTATTGCGGGTAAGTGTTTTTCATCATCTCCCTTTACATACCCATATGGCGCGGCAGTTGCGCGATACTTTCCGGCTTTGCAATTTGCTTCGATTACCGATTTTATTTTCTTTGACGTAGAAGCGGAATGCCATTCGTTGAATAAATTCACGATTGGCATCATATCCATTGCGGAGGTATCTTTATTAGCGGTATCCACATTGTCGCTTAATGCAATAAACCGAATATTGTAAGTCGGAAAGATGTAATATAATTTACACAGACGAACAAAAACAAAAGGGGCATACTATGAAACGATCAGAAACCTGAAGGGTCACACCGTTTGAAAAATTTGCTTGGAACAATGACAAGAGTAAACTTGTAATTAAGCTGCCGTTTAAAGCTATTGAAAATCCTCTTCTCCTCTATATAGAGTTTGGAGATAACTCGGAGCGCTTTTATCTTGGGGAGGAAAAAGCCGTTCGGCAGATCGCAGAAAACCCAGACTTCTTATCAAAGCACAAAGGCTCGGTTCTTATGTTATCCGAGGAACGACCGCTCGGTAGTCTGCTGATGGACAGCTACGATTTTGTGACGAACAACTTACAGTCGGTAAAAAATATCTTCCGCTCAATGCTGCATTCTATTGACAGCGGCAACAGTGAGAAAACCTCCGATTATAAAATGCTCGAAAAGCTGTGGCATGATGGCAACGTCTTTCAGCGAATCATCATTAACTACCTTTTCTGTAAGTTTTATCAGGTCAAGCACTTGGCAGCGAACGGAACGGCGGGTTTCCTCGCCTACACCGCCGAGCGCAGACGGGAGATGTATTCAGAATTGGAGCAGAGCATGGAGCAAGAGTTTGATTTGCTTGCTCACA
Organism: uncultured Clostridia bacterium; assembly: GCA_947629335.1. Classification (GTDB taxonomy): domain Bacteria; phylum Bacillota; class Clostridia; order Oscillospirales; family Ruminococcaceae; genus CAG-115. The sequence continues at coordinate 11,191 of CANRDI010000002.1, forward strand.
ACCCGACCACCCTCTCAAATTTGAAGCAGATTCATTAAAGGGCTAACCTCACCGAAAAAATATTTTGTTCGACCTTCGCAGAGTTTTATGTGCAGTACATATCCTGCCTATCGGATCGCAATTTATTTTTTAGAGTATGTCCCAGATGTGGAAAGGCGTTTTTCACCAACACCTCACGGCGGCGATACCACAACGAATGTGCCAAGTTGCAAGACAAAGACAACAAGCTCCATAGCCAACACTCACTTGAACAGGACAGTTTCTACAAGCAATGTCAAGAAGAACGATACGGCTACAATAATTTTCGCAGGGGTAAGGTTTTTGGACTTGGCAGTAAAAAGCTTCAGGCCGAATACCTTGCACTCTTCGAGAAATTTAAAAGAGAGTTAGCAAAGCAGAAAAAGAAATTGCAAAGCAATAATGCGGCGGCGTATAGAACAGCTGTTAACACTTGGTTAGAGAAAATTGTCCGTGCTAGAGAAGACCTTGAAGAAAAATTCTAATCTTTGCTTGACTAAAAAATCCGCTCCCCTTAATGATCTAACATCAAGGGGAGCAGAGATTTTCTAAATGGTATAACCTTGCGGAGTAAAACGCGAGTAATAAGTTAGTCACAGATAACCTATCCTGCCGAAAATTTCCGGTGCTGAGAAATCCGAGGGGTAGGCATTCTTTATTTGGAGTATGGGATTAGAGTTAGTCTTGGTTAATCGCTTTTCCGTTTGCAAGTCCAAATCCCAAGCCCGAGGGGTCAGCACTCTCTAACAAAAATACAAATCGCGAGTTAGTCTAGGGCAACCAATTTTCCCTCACATAAATGCTCAAAGAAAATCCGAGGGGGTAGCATCCCCGAATGAAAAACCATAGCCGGAGTTAGTCTAGGGAGTAACCAATCCGAGAGAAAAAAGCTAAAAATTCAGAGTACGTATTCTTGACGTTTTGGTAATGTTAGCAAGCAGAGAAAGTCCCGTATTCTATGGAACTTTCTTCCAAATCGAGGGTAACCCTCTCGATTTGGGGTTTAGGGAACCCAACCCTAAACATCGTTACCCCAGACTAACCTGCGCACAACTACAAAAATTATTAGGAAAAACTAACTATGCTAAAGTAAAAACAGGTCAAAGATCAGAGAGAGCCGTGAAGAACAATACTATTGACTGCAAGTTTTATAACAGCAGTAGATGTCGCTGAGACAGAAAATTGCACTTTCCATCAAAAGTTAAAGACTTGTTAAGAATTTATATGCTATAATCAGAGCATAGAGAAAATCAAACACAAGAAAAGAGGTATGCAATATGTTCTGGAGGATATTGAAGAAAGACCTGAAACGCAAGAAAACGATGAACGTCATTCTGCTGCTGTTTATCATTTTATGCTCAATGTTTGCAGCGGCGGCGGTGAACAACATCATAGCCGTCACAGACGGCATCGAGCATTATTTCGACGCCGCGGGCGTTCCCGATGTTACCGTGACGATGATGAACAGTAGGGAAAACAATCTCGAGGAAAAGATTGGAGAACTTGCCCACGTCAAAGAGATAAGAACCGAGCATTGGCTGTGTGTATCCAGCTCAAAGTATTTCAGGCATAACGGAAAAAAGCTTGATAATTTCGCGAATGCAGCCTGGTTGCTTTCCGATAGTGAAATGGCTATCAACTATTTCGATGAGAACAATAACATCATCGAAAGCGTGGACAAGGGATGCTTTTATGCCAATGCCCCTTTTTTACAGAACCTTACGATAAAAGAGGGCGACGAGGTGGAACTTACTGTCGGTAACAGTCATCTCACACTTAAGTTTATGGGACGGTTCAAAGGTGCGCTGTTTGGTTCGGGAAACTCGAATCCCCCATATCTTATCATGAACTCTGCTGACTATGACTATCTTGACAAGGACGAAGCCGTTCATATCATGAATGGCAGGCAGTTTTGTGTAAATACATCAGATATTGATGAAATAAGGGAACTTGCAAAGAACTATAACGGTGTATATGTCAGCACATGGGAAGAAAACAAGAGTATTTATCTCTATGATATGCTTTTGGCTTATGCCTTAATGATAATCAGCGTTGTGCTGATGTTCACAGCTTTTGTGGTGCTGCGTTTCACAATAGACTTTACGATCAGTGAGGAATTTCGTGAGATCGGTGTGATGAAGGCAGTCGGTATCGATAACGACAGTATAAGAAGCCTGTATATTGTCAAATATCTTGCCATTGCTGTGGTTGGTGCACTGATAGGGTATTTTAGTTCCGTCCCTCTCGGGGATATGATGATGAAAACAGTATCGGAACATATGGTTCTTGGTAGCGAGAGCGGCACTATGATAGGGTGTTTCAGTTCTGCGGCGGTAGTTATGATTATCCTGCTGTTCTGCTATGGCTGCACACGCAGAGTCAATAAACTCTCACCGATTGATGCGGTAAGAAACGGGCAAACGGGAGAGCGCTTCCGAAAAAGAAGCCTTATGCGCTTAGGACGTTCAAAGCTGCCGCAGGCTGCATTTTTCCCGGTCAATGATGTGTTCAGCTCACCGAAGCAGTTTTCTATTATAACAATTGTATTTACGCTCTGTATTCTGTTGATGACGATCATGTCAAATTTTATGTTGACATTAAAAAGTGAAAAACTGCTACGCTTCTTCGATGTACCTTCAAGCGAAGCGCATATCATGGAGAGCGAAATATGTGGAGAGGTCCTTGTAGATCAGGGTACGTATAAGCAGATCATCGCAGATATCGAAAAGCTCCTTGCCGATAATGGAATGCCCGGCAAATGTACAATGACGATAAGTGCGCAGTTTGAAACATCACACGAAGGCAAAACGGAAAAGGTTAATTTCCGCGTCGTGAAAGGGGAAACAAATGACACGTTCTATGTAGACGAAGGCAGCGCGCCACAGAAGACAGACGAGATCGCCGTAACGGCAGGCACCCTCGATAACCTGGACGCAGAGATCGGCGACAAGGTAACGGCAGTAATAAATGAGAAAGAGTATGAGTTTATGATCACGGGAACATTTTCTTCGTTCGTCAACACCACTAACGCCGCTTTTCTATATAAAGATTTTGACCTCGGACATCAGGGGGCGAGTAATGTGATGGGCGTGCAGATACACTTTGACGGCAGTCCCGACAAGGAGCGGATAAACCAAAACATTGATAAGCTGAGAAGCTTGCTCGAAACTGACAAGGTGTATTCGACCACGGATTACATTAATAATTTTACGGGAATGTCCGATACGCTGAATGCGACCAAGAAGATGATGATGATTATTACTGTGATCGTAACGGCATTGATTGTCATACTCATGGAGCGTTCGTTCATCTCAAAGGAAAAGAGCGAGATTGCACTGATGAAAGCGGTGGGCATCGGGAACGGCAGTATCATCCTGCAACATTCGCTCAGATTTGTGATCGTATCGGTCATTGCCTGCATTGTTTCGACCGCGTTGCTTATGCCGATCAGCAACGTAATGATGAATTGGATAGGTAACATGATTGGCGATATATCAGGCTTGCAATGCGATTTTGACCCGCTGGAAATATTTGTGGTCTGCCCGGCAATTCTCATCGGCGTGACCGTCATAGGCTCGTTCCTAACGGCGCTTTACACAAAAACGATCAAGGCTTCCGATACGGCAAGCATAGAATAAGGAGGACAACATAATGAATAATACGGTTTTACAGACAAAGGGTCTTTGCAAGACATATATCGTAAACAAGCGTCAAAATAACGTGTTGAAAAACGTCGATCTGACGATTGTCGAGGGTGAAATGGTAGCGGTCATGGGACCGTCCGGCTCGGGCAAAAGCACGCTGCTCTACTGCGTTTCGGGAATGGATCGAGCGACCTCGGGAGAGGTGTACTTTAACGGCATAGAAACGGCAAAACTTGGCGAAAGGCAGCTTGCAAGGCTCAGGCTTGACGAAATGGGCTTTATTTTTCAGCAGATGTATATGATGAAAAATCTTTCGGTGCTTGATAATATCATTTTTCCTGCGGTAAAGTCAAAAAAGAATAAAGAGAGCCGCAGGCAGATTGAGGAGCGCGGCAGAGCGCTTATGCGCAGGCTCGGCATCGACGACGTGGGCGGCAATGACATCAACGAGGTATCCGGCGGACAGCTTCAAAGGGCTTGCATTTGCCGAAGTATGATAAACAATCCCGGGATAATCTTTGCCGACGAGCCTACCGGCGCTCTCAATCGTGCAAGCTCCGATGAGGTCATGAACGAGCTGCTTTCCCTCAACCGTGACGGTACGACAATCATGTGCGTAACTCACGACCCAAAGGTCGCCGCCAAGTGCAGCAGAGTGCTTTACATTGTGGACGGTGGTATCGTCGGTGAAAAGGAAATGGAACATTTCGGCGGCGGTGACAAGGAGCTTCGTGACCGTGAAAGAGAATTGAATAACTGGCTTATGGAACAGGGCTGGTAATTAAAGATAAGAGGTAAGAGGTTGGAAGTTTGGTTCTGACCTCTTGCTATATTTATGTAAATGTGGTAAAATAATTAACAGGTGGTGATCTTATGACCGATATTCTGATAGTGGAAGATGATAAGGAACTGGCAGATCTGCTGACCGATTTCCTACGCGAGGAGGGCTATACCGTGTCAAGCGTGGACAGCGGAGAACGTGCCGTGCAGCTCTTTGAACGATATGGCGCAAAACTTGTGGTGCTTGACATCAATCTCCCCGATGTAAACGGCTTTGCAGTATGTTCCAAGCTGCGGGAAAATGCGGATACTCCTATACTAATCGTAAGCTCAAGGACGGAAAAAGATGATAAGCTGAACGGCTTTGACCTCGGTGCCGATGATTATATTGAGAAGCCCTATGACATAGATATTCTTATCGCTAAGATCAAGGGGATATTCAAGCGGCGGTATCAGCGTGAGATATTGTCGGCGGACGGTGTGACACTCAACCTTGCGGATAAAACGGCGGTTATCGACGGAAAGCCCGTGGAACTGCCTTCAAAGGAGTTTGATCTGTTGGCGCTTCTGATTGAGAATCAAGGCAAGGCTCTGAAAAAAGAATACCTGTTCAGCACTGTCTGGGGCAGCGACAGCGATTCGGAGCTGCAAACGCTTCACGTGCATATCAATCGAATTCGTCAGAAGCTCGGTGATGATCCCAGGAACGCAAAGCGTTTGCTTACCGTCTGGGGCGTGGGGTATAAGTTTGTATGAAGACTTTCGGAAAATTGTGTATCGCGGTGATTACCATATTTCTTTTACTGACAGCGGTATTGAATATACTTCTTGTGAAAGCGAAAGACAATAATGAGGGTATTTACCGTGTTGAAGCCAAGCGGCTTGCCGATGAGATAACGGAAATCGGCAATTACGACCTTGAAAAATATCCCCACATTACGGGAGTGTTCACGGGTGATTATCTCTACCGTTCCGATGAGCATTATCTTATCATAGAAGCGGGCGGAGCGCTTTACCGTGTTGAGTATACCGTTGGAAACGAACAGCATAGCATTGTGGCGGTAAACTGTGTATTGGGTGCGCTGTTCCTGCTGACGACGGGGCTTTTGTATTATATCCGAAAGCATATCATCGTACCGTTCAGTAGGCTGAACGACGTTCCTCGGGAGCTTGCGAGGGGCAATCTTGCTGTTCAGATACCCGAAGAAAAAAGCCGCTTTTTTGGTAAATTCACATGGGGTGTTAATCTCCTGCGTGAGAGTATCGAAGCCAGCCGTAAAAAAGAGATCACAATGCAAAGGGAGAAAAAACTTTTGCTGCTCTCCCTTTCCCACGACATAAAAACGCCTTTGTCGGCGATCAAGCTGAATGCAAAGGCGCTTGCCAAGGGATTATACAAGGACGAGGAAAAACGGTGTGCCGCTGCCGAGAGCATCAATACCCGTGCAGATGAGATAGAGCGTTTTGTCAGCGAGATCACAAAAGCGGCAAGCGAGGACTTTATGAGTTTTGAGGTCACATTGGGAGAGGCTTTTCTCAGCAGCGTTATCACAAGAATAGATGCGAGATATGCTTCTCAGCTTGCCATGTCGGGAACGGAGTTTACAATACGAAAATATGATGACTGTATTCTTTCCTGCGACCCCGACCGCCTTGCGGAGTGTTTGCAAAATCTGATAGAAAATGCGATCAAATACGGCGACGGCAGACGAATTGAGCTCGGCTTTGATAAAATGGACGGCTGTGAGCTTATCACGGTATCAAATACAGGCTGTACGCTTGAACCGAAAGAGCTGCCGCAGATATTCGAGAGCTTTCATCGCGGAAATAATGCGGATAAAACACAAGGCAACGGACTTGGACTTTTTATCTGCAAACGGCTGATGTTGCTTATGGGCGGAGAGGTGTATGCGGATATTCGTGACGGGCGCTTTTTCGTTACATTGGTTGTGAAACTGGCGTAAAGTGACGGTTGCTTGTTCGGGGGGGGAAAAATTGCAACTCCATTGTTAGATATAATAAAGTCGTCTATTTGTTATAATTTTATTGGCTTGTATCATTGTAGAAATTAGAGGTTATATTTTAGATAGAACTACAATAGGTTATTTACGTATCATATTACAAAATCAATCTTAAACATATAAAAAGACAGGTACTTTTCAAAAGCACCTGCCTATTTCGTTTTTGACTTGACATATATGTCTTTGGAAGATTTTGACAGAGGGTTCAGAGCATATCACAACAATTTTTTTAATCATTACCTAGCAATTTTCATTATCAACTCAGGAATTTGAGAATAATCATTGCACCATATTACGTTTAATCCCAAAGAATTTGCATCCTGTTCGAAAAGCATCGAAATAATCTCGCCTATCTTATCGCTTTTTTCAGGTTTGCGTGTAATTATATAATGTTTACGTTTTTGATTTTTTCGCCACGATATATCCAAGAGTCTTCGTAAATTTGGATCAGATAAACTTAATCCAACAAAAAGGCATATATTTTCTGAAAAAGTATTAAGTTGAATTAGATTCGACCAACTATACGGATCAATAAACTGCGAATGGTAAGTTTCTTCGCTAAAGACTAAATTGGGATTTTCAATATTAATGTTATGAGGCAAAAAACCATGAACATGATAAACCGGTAACTCAGAAGCTGTATGTTCTTGCCCCTCATCCCAAATTGAACAAAATTCAATATTGTGTAGAGATAAGGATTTTTCAATTAGATTATCAAAATTGAAATTTATAATTGAATCTAATCTCCCTCCGTTTCTTCTGGGAGAAGCAAGTATGCTGATAGACTTCATTATCTCCGTTTCCTGATTCAATAAATCTGTTCCTGGACGCAAAACAATATTTTGATTATAATTAGAGTAAAGATGTTTGCCGATAACTTTTTCAAAGTCATCTTTCAAGATTAATCTAAGATATTTTCCCAAAATAAGGTTTGAGCTTGGCATGGATGAAAGAAGTTCACTTGAATTTTGCTTTAAGATTTCCTCGTCAGTGCGAAAAAACATATCGGAAAGGACATTCCTTAGAAGTTCATCCCAAGTAGGTATTAATGACGAAACGGACACTCCAGCGCCACAAACCAATGTAAGTTGATTTTCATTCAACGCAGTCTTTATCATTTCAATTTTTTTATTTGTATCATTTTTTTCAGTTTGTATCGATAACTTATTTTTAAAACAAACATCATTGGGGCGTAATTGGACTTTTTTAAAATATGATAATACCTCCGATGTGATTTCCTTTAAAGAATTTATATTTATACAATAATGTCCAATTAAAATATTAGGTAGGAAAATATTTCCAACCACAACGGGTATAACTGCAATATTATTGTTGAATACCGCACAACTTAATTCTGCATTTGCCCATGAGGAATCCAAATAGTTGTCATCTATTATTGCAATAAAATAGTCAGATGAATTCAATTTGTTTTTCAAACTATCAATCCATGTTTCACCAACCTCCACATCACTTATCTGAAGGATTTCGTGCCCTTGTTCTTCTAATGCGGTAGAAAGTTGGTTAACAATAGATATATCTTTTTTGGAATAACTAATGAAGATTCTCATTGTGTATCCTCCTGTCAAAAACAATTATTTAAAGTTAAATCTGTCGATATTCACTATATCTGCGTTTAAATTACCTTGTTACACCAATCAAAGTTTTAGTCGCCATATGTTTTTTTATCTATTGCCTAAATATATTGGGAAGAATTATAAGAAATTATCATATAAGTTTGACAATTCCTCATAGTATTTACGATATTGACCATCCAGACGCTCTCCAAAAGTATCGAGCTTTTTAAATATATTGTATGCTTGACTAAAACACTCAAACGATAGCTTTTGGGTCTCATCTAAATTTAGTGCGAAAATAATATCATTGTCACTGTGAAGGTTATATTTGTTTATTAATTTTCCAAGTCTATAATATGCAGCTGCACCGTACTGATTTTTTACACTTAACAATGCTTTAATATAGTATTCTTTAGCTTTGTTTAAGAAAGTTTTGTCCTGTTTGGTTCGTATTTCATAAACATTTCCAAGTTGAAATAATCCTTCAGCATTGTTATATGACGCTGCCTTTAAAAAATATTTTTCGGCTTCATCCAAAAGATCGCTTTTAGTAGGAGCTTTGCTGTATTCTTCCATACATGTTAATCCGCAATTCATAATTGCATAAATATCGTCAGAATCTGCGGCTTTAGTATAATACTTCATTGACTCTACAAAACTTTTTTCAACACCTCCATAGCCATAATGATAGAATTTTCCTAAGCTATTGTACGCTTTGGGGAATTTTTTCTCCGCAGATTTTTCATAGTAAGATTTTGCTTTTTTTTGACGCTCCAATTCATCAAGTTCTCTAGCAGAATTGATTAGGTTGTTTTCATAAAACCACCCTAATTCCCAATAACAAACCCCATATTCATCAATATGGCTAAATTTTTCATAAATTTCTGCGGACTTCTCTCTATTTCTCGGCATTATATTTTTGCAATCAAGACTTACTCCGCTGTTATAGAAGTCAGCCAATATAAGTGCAGAAAGCAAATTGCTACACTCTACAGTGGACTTTTCTAATAAACTAAATTTTAATGGTTCATAAAGGCTTTGACACAACGACATTAGTAATAAATGGTTCACCTCATTACTTTTTTCATTCAAAGGTATATTGCTTTGGGAGCTATTTGAGAATGATTGTTCCATCTTCTGCTTTAAATTTTTTTGATTCTGCTTTAAATTCAAAATTTCTTGTAAAACAAAAAATACACAAGTAATCAAGATTATAAGTAGACCGATAACATATCCAATATTAATAGAGATCTTGGTTGAAATATCGCATAATTTAGTGATTATATATGCTAATACAGCTTGAAATAAAATAATAAGTACTTTCGAAAAGATTTTCATAATTTACTTTCTCCTAATTGTATTCGTTTACAGTAGCTCTAGACTATACTTATGACCTAGCATCATAGTAGTTATAATATGCAACTATTAAACATCGAACATACTTTTTTATATTTTATTATAGTATACTTTGTTTTGTTTTTCAATGCCCGTTGCGCAAGATGTCGAAATCCTGCACAACGTGTAATATTTTTGTCTAATTATACAAAAGCCGCGACACATCTTTGTGCAATTCCACTAATACTTGAAGCTTAAATTTGTTAAAGTCCAAATCTTTGGGATTCGGATATAAACGAATTAATTAACTCATATCCTCATATACATTCCCTTAAAGTTTTCCTTAGGTTTATAGACAAATGCAGCCTTGACCGTTTGTGTAATCAAGGCTGTTTTATATCGAATATTGGCTACTTTGGTTGTTGTGTCCATATTGGAGGCTTACAGTCGTTGAGATGTTGGAATGACCGAGTGCCGCCGAAACCGACGCCGCGTCAATGCCCGCGCTTATCAGCACTGTTGCGTTGAAATGCCGCATACTGTGAATGTCGCAAAACCTCATCCCGTGCTTTTCCGTGAACTTTTTCAGTCAATAATACGGCGTTCCGCAGAACATCGGCGAGCCGTCCCACGTCACAAACAGCCTGTCGCTGTCGTGCCACTGATTTTTAAGCTGTTCCTTTTCAGCTTGCTGTTCGTTATACAGTGCTTTCAGAATGTCAAAAACCGCCTGCGGTAGCTTTAACGAACGCTGGGAACTTTTGGTTTTGGTGGTGTCCGTGTATTTTCCCGCCAAAGACGTGTAATTTGACGTTCGCCGAACGCTGATGACATTATGCTCAAAATCAACATCTTTCCACTCCAGACCCATTAACTCCCCGCGCCTAAATCCGCTGTAAATTGCAAGCGTAAAGAAAGTTTTGTACTTCAGCGGAACATTGTTCTCGTCAATCAGCTTGAACAGCCGCTTTACCTCCTCGACGGTATAAACCTCTTTTTCCTTTTTCACGCCGCGTGGAATGATGATGTTTCGGCAGGGATTTTCGGAGATAAGGGCGCAGCGCATAATTGAAAATGTCCGAGATGAGATTGAGGTGATGAACGACGCAGTGACAAGTCAGCGTTTTGCGCGGAGTGCATAATGCGTGCGCCAAACCGTCCCGCACGTTGCCGAAGTCCGAAATGAAATTTATCGAATTAAATAAAATCTAAATTAAATGCGAAACAGCCTCTTCAACCTCTGCCGCATTTTTTTGAACGGCAAGATTTTTGGTTTTCACTAAATTCGGAGAATTTTCCGATTGAGTTTTTTCAGCGATTTCGGAATTTTTACCGCCTCGTCGACAAAATTCTCATTTCGATAAAAGTCCTCTAATAATTTCCCGGACCAATTTACACCGAAACCCCGCGCTTTTTGGGGATTGCTACTCGCTTTCCGAACATTTTTTATACCTCGCCAAAATTCTCTTCATCACGGCATCCATATCAATCGACGAATTTTGCATTTCAAACTTTCCGCTTGTAGAATTGCTTTTAGGCTGAAAATTGCTAACCGTTGTCGGAGAGTTATAGAGCAAAGTTATCAGATAAGCACGAGGATTTCGCACCTCGTTTGTGTCCTTTTCAAGTGCTGTAAGTACCTGCTCAATATGTGTTTTGTTAAGTTCTAAGAACCGCTTTCGCACTTGCTCAATCGGCAATTCCCCGCCATTAACGCGAACAGTTCCCTTTGCTGAACAAATTACATCAACCATAACTTCAACTAATTCGCTGACCCTTTCTTTTTCAGCTATGCTCTCAAATTCGATGTTCTTGTGAATTAAAGAAATATATTTTTCGCGCTCCGTCCCTCTGTCCGCGCCGTCAGGCGTGATTGATGGATTTGGATTGATGTCTTTAGATTTATTTTCTTTAGTTTTATAAGTATGATTTGAACTTTTTGACAAACTTGTTTGCGAGTTTTCTGCAAACTTGTTTGTCACTTTTTCGCAAACTTGAATGTTTGTTTCTTGCAAACTTGTTTGCAATTTTTCTGCAAGCAAATTTTCAAGCAAAATTTCATCATCAATAACACGGAAATATCTCTTAGCCGGCGTTCCCTTAACTTTAAATTCAATCAACCCGGCATTCAAGAGAACGTTAAGTGCGCGTTGCTGTTGGGCGCGGGAAAGCGCGGTACTCTCCTTCAAATCATCGATTGTCGAATAAAAATAACCCTCGTTATCGAGCATCTCTCGCTCCTCATAATATGCCTGTTTTGCAACCAGCGCGGCATAAATTATCGCGGCATTAACGCCGAGCGTGTGAGCAAGCGGGCGGTTTACGGAGAGAGTATTGTCCGGGTTCAGTACGTTTGTAATTCTCATTTTAACGCTCCTTTCTTGCCCCGATTTTATTTCGGAGCGGACTGCAAATTGCTGCAATTTACGCGCGTTGAAGCGAAGAAGCGCGGGAGCGCTAATTAATTTGCGCACTAAACTAAAGCGAGCGCGAGCGTTAATTAGTTTATTAGATGAACTAAATCAGCGCGGCGGTGATAATAAGTTAGCACATTGAATTAAAGCAGCGTTACAATTGAGTGACGGATCAAAGCGGCGCGGGGACTGACGATTAGTGCGGTGGGTAAAGACTGCGCGGGGAATATTTTAAGCGCATAATTAAGGCAGCGCGTAAATGCTGATTAGTCTAAAAGATGAACTTAATCAGTACAATGGTGCTGAAAATTAAGCTGCATGTTTAAGGTTATGCTGTGTACTGTGGTACTCGGCATCAGGCAAGATATGTGTTTGTATAAGCCGCTTAACGAGCTTTTTACGGCGTTTGAGCTGCAAAAAAATGCACGATTTTCTCGGCGCTGAAAAAGAGACCTCCGAACAGTTCGGAGGTCAGAATTTTATTCACAAAAACAGGAGGTGGGGAATGCTTTCGGACAGCGAGAAAGCCGATTACAGAGCCCTCCGCGACAAATTTGTCCGAAAGTCCGAAGAGATGCTCCGAAAATTCGAGAAAAGCGACGACAAGAGGCTTGAAGGCGAGATTGAGCGGTATTTTGCTCATGCGGACAGCGAGAGGGTGAAACGCGAGATTTAGCGCGGAATAACCGATTTCGTGACGGTCAACTTTAGGGCAGAAAGCAACTCCTCACTTCCACTTCGGAGGTGAGGAGCTTTTTGCTTGTTCTTTTCGATAAACGGGAATTGTCAGTCTGCTTTTCCAATATCAATACAACAATACTATAATCATTTTTTGTATACAGATTATCCCTTAAACCAGAATAATCCTTCATTGGTTGCCTGTATTTTTGCACCATTCGGAACCTGTTTCATGATTTGCATTACATCCATATAATCAGGCGAAGGAGAAATCAGACCCATGAACAACGGAACAATACAAATTGTCAACAGTCCTTTCCATTCCGGAGGACATATCAGGAAAATGCAAAGTGGGATGATTCCCAATAGGACAGGAGCAAGGGACATAATAATATACCGGCATTTTCTAATTGGAAAACCGGAAACCGCATAAGCAGCCACTTTCTTTATACAGATACCCACATAAACAGTCGCCTCTTTCGGATAGCAAACTGCGTGAAGATATTCATGGACAGGTATCAGTAAAAAGCCGATAAGAAACCCAATCGGCATAAAGCGCAGGTCAAAGAGAAACTCTGTACTTGTGCTTTTCTTGATAATAACAGCGATAAAGCACAGGATCATAGGGATGATCCCATACGGCACAGATGCGCTCAACAGATTATCCGGCCTCTTTATTTTCACCGCACCTTCGGGAAGCGGAATATCAGGAAATTCTTTTCCCCAAGGTTGATTTCCTTCCCATATTATTTTTGCCATATCTATCTTGACTCCCTCAAATTCCGATTTGCCGGGCAGATATATCCATCCTTCAATAAATCTACCACTATTACCATGGCACACCATTTTAAACCGCAAAGGCGCACTTTTGGGTTTTCTCGGCTTTGTATTAAACTCTGCAAGATTATTCTATGTAAACTCTCTTGTTGATACAAAAATTTTCCGTGTGCAAAATCACTCCGCTTTTTTCTTGTACTCCCTTCCCCAAGCCTGCATTGCGTCAAGTATCGGGCGGAGCGTTTCGCCAAGCGGACTGAGCGAGTATTCGACCCTCGGCGGGACTTCCGCGTAAACCGTGCGGACAATTATGCCGTCGCTCTCCATTGACCGCAGACTTTCGGTCAGAACTTTCTGGCTGATGCCGTCAAGGTCTTTGCGGAGTTCATTGAACCGCCACGGTCGAGCCGTGAGATTTCGCAGTATAAGCAGTTTCCACTTGTTTCCGATAAGCTGTACGGTTGTCGCCACGGGGCAATCGGGAAGTTCTTCTTTCTTTATCATTGCGAACCCTCCAAAAGTTTCAAAAATAGTGTTACATTTATTATAGCATATTACAGCCTGATTTGCAAGCGGTTACTTTTTTGTAACTATGTCACAAAAAAGTGCGTACTTGTGCAAAATAAAAATCCGTGATATACTGATTTTAACAGGGAAACCTGATTTTAAAAAGGAGGTTCAAGCTATGAGCGAAATGCTGAAAAGAGTTGCCGCGCTCAATACTGAAAACAGCGCGTGCGGAACAAAAGATCCCGCGCCCTCTGCCTGCGGTTCAGCCTGCGGCACGAAAGACCCTGCGCCCTCTGCCTGCGGTTCGGCTTGCGGCGCGTCTGATCCCGACAAGAAGTAAGTCGTTAAACTTCACAAAGCAGGCGTATCGGCTCGGTATGCCTGTAAATTAAAAATCCGCTAATGCGTTTACATAGACAGGAGTTATAATGAAACCGTATTTTGCTTTTCAGTGGCATATTACAGACAACTGCGACCAGCGGTGCAAGCACTGTTACATTTTCGCTGAGGATAATTGCAAAAAACTTTCCGAAATGCCGTGGGAGAAGATGAAACAGGTGGTTGAAAGCTGCGAGGATATGTGCAGTAAACTTGGCAGAACGCCGTATTTTTACATCACGGGCGGCGACCCTGTTCTTCACCGCGACTTCTGGCAGCTTGCGGAGTTGCTGAAAGAAAAGGGGTATCACTTGGAGCATACTCGGCAATCCGTTTCATTTAAATGATGAAGTCTGTCAAAAGCTATACGACCACGGCTGTCGGAAGTATCAGCTTTCGCTTGACGGTATGGAGCAAACGCACGATTTTTTCCGCAAACAAGGCTCGTTTAAGGTAACGCTGAAAGCAATGGATTTCATCAAAAATTCGGGAATGTACTGCGCTGTGATGTCAATGGTGTCATCGGCGAATATCGGCGATTTCCCGCAGCTTATTGACCTTGCGGCGGAGAAAGATGTTGACGTTTTCGCATTTGGGAGATACTGCCCCACAAGCGGTCAGAAGTCCGAAGAATATCACATCGAACCGCTTGCCTACCGCGATTTTCTCGATATGTGTTACAAGAAATTTCAGCAACACAAGGCGCACGGCTGTAAGACCACATTTCAGTACAAAGACCACCTCTGGACATTGTACTTGTACGAACAGGGGCTTTTCAAGATACCCGAAAATGACGATAAAGATATGATTTACGACGGCTGTCATTGCGGAATAGGGCATATGACGATTTTGCCGACGGGCGTTGTTTACGCTTGCAGGAGAATGGAAAGCAAAGTCGGAAATGTGTTTGACACACCGATGTATGAGCTGTTTGTCGACGCAAAGTTGGAAAAATACAGGCAATTTGACAAGTTTGAAAAATGCGGAAAATGCGAACTTCGCGGATATTGCCGCGGCTGTCCTGCCGTGACATTCGGCTATACGGGAAATATGTACGCTCCCGACCCGCAATGTTGGAAAGAATTTAATGTGAAAACAGGGAAAAATTATGCTGATGGACATTATTAAAAAGCGGCATTCCATAAGGAAATACACCGACAGGCAAATTAGCCGCGGCGACCTTGAAACCATTCTTGAGGCTGGAAATTACGCGCCTAATGCGGGCGGAGGACAGCGGAGCATTATTGTTGCCGTACACAATGCGGAGCTTGCGCAAAAACTCGGAATTATGAATATGTCAGATTTCGACCGTTCGCAATTGATAGGGAATTATGTTTCAAAAGAGCAGCCGAGCGTTATTGACGACCCGAAAATCAAAAACGGCTTTTACGGTGCGCCGACCGTTGTTTGCATTTTCGGGCAAAATAATTTCCTTTTCCGTGACGCCGACGCGTTTTGCATTGCCGAAAATATCGTGTTGCAGGCAACCGAGCTTGATATATCTTCGTGAATTGTGTCAAGGGGAGCGGAAACGTTTGCGAGTGATGCGGGGAAACAGCTGCTTAAAGAATGGGAAATCCCCGAAAATTACGGCTGCGTATGCTTTGTGGCACTTGGATATATAGACGGCGAGCTGCCGCAAACAAAGCCGCGCCGCAAGGACAGGATAAAAATTGTGGAGTGATATTTTGGACAAACTCGATTTAAAGAAACATCACGAAAGCGTGAAAACATTTCCTCTTACCGCAGGTGACATAAAAGTTTTGGAAAAGGGGCAAGGAGAAAAACTTTTTTAAAAGGTTTTTCCTTTTACAGTTTTGCAGCAACTTTTTGCCATAAAGACAATCAGAAAAACGACACAGGCGATACCTTAGCTGTTAACTTTACACTATAAACTGTACACTAACAAAGAGGTTTTTCTCAAAAAATTCGCATCACCTATCCCATTTACCGCAGGTGACATAAAAGTTTTGGAAAAGGGGTTCAAGGGGAAAAACCTTTTTCAAAAGGTTTTTCCCCTTGCTCATTCGCAGCAACCTATCCCGTTCACCGCAGGTGACATAAAAGTTTTGAAAGGGGTTTGGGGAAACTTTTTTAAAAGTTTCCCCCAAAAAAACTCGCAGCCACCTATCCCGCTCACCGCAGGTGAAGTAAAAGTTTTGGGAGGGGGTCAAGGGGGAACCCTTTTTTAAAAGGGTTCCCCCTTGCTCTTTCTCTTCTGCTTCCTTTTAACGTGCGCCATAAAGACAAGGCAGAGTATTATCTGAACGAAAGACGCGATAGGCGTGCTCAGACCAATCAGAAACAGCGAAACGTCGGGTATTCTGCTCATAAAAAACACCACGGGTATCCTCACCGCGACAGCTCCGACCAAGCCCTGTATCATAACGAACAAGGTGTTTCCGCAGCCGTTGTAATAGCCGATAAAGCAAAACAGAACCGATGTCTGCAATACGTCAATCGCATACGCTTTGAGGTATTCGTGCGCGTTTGCAATTACTGTCTCGTCATTTGAGAATATCCCCGCCAGCAGGTCGCCTCTGAAAAACGCCAGCGCCGCAATGACTACAGCAATGCAAAGCGAGGTTATTATGCCGTATTTTAGCGACGAGTTTGCTCTGTCGCGCTGATCTGCGCCGATGTTTTGCGCGACAAATGCCGAAATAGCCTGGGAAAATGCCGACGGCACAAGCATAATGAATGAGCAGACCTTTTCGGCAATTCCCACGCCTGCCGAAGCCGTGACGTTTATGGCGTTTACTATCATCATAATTACCAAAAATGAAATTCCGACCAGAAATTCCTGCAAGGCAATAGGAAATCCGAGCTTTAAAATTTTGGCAATAAACCCGTCAAAGCGTATGTAATTTTTGTGGAATTCAAACGGAAGTTCCCTGTTTTTCAGCATTAAAACGGAAACAACAACGCTTATTGCCTGCGAAATAACTGTCGCAATTGCCGTTCCCATAGCTCCAAAACCAAGCCAAGCCGCAAAAACAAGATCTCCGATTATGTTGCATACACACGCGATCAGAACGGTTATAAGCGGCGTTTTCGAGTCGCCAATGCCTCTGAATATCGCGCCGATAAGGTTGTAGAAAACGATAAACACCGTTCCGATACCGCACACGCGGATATAATCGCAGGTCTTTGCGTATGCCTCTTCGGGAGCTTGTAAAAGCGACGCAAGTATGACACAAGAATTATCGAAACCACTGCTCCAATAAGCAAAAACAGCACAATTCCCGCGCCGATAACTTTTCCCGCGTCGTCTTTTCTTTTCGCGCCTATTTTCTGACCGACAAGGACGGTTACTCCTACCGTTAATCCCGTTATTACCATTGTCACCGTCTGCATAAGCGTGCTGCCTGTTGACACTGCGGAAACGTCCGCCGTTTCGGCAAATTTTCCGACTATAAGCAAATCAACGCCGCCGTAAAGCGACTGCAAGAAAAGCGCCGCCATTATCGGCAGCGAAAATTTTAT
Source organism: uncultured Clostridia bacterium (assembly GCA_947629335.1). Taxonomy (GTDB): domain Bacteria; phylum Bacillota; class Clostridia; order Oscillospirales; family Ruminococcaceae; genus CAG-115. The sequence goes on from CANRDI010000002.1 coordinate 28,806, forward strand.
CAGTGAGGAAAGAACTTTCCCGCTCGTAAGACTGTTTTCTTTCATATTGTAAACTCCAATTTAACAAGAGATAAAAACTGCACTTTAATTTCGGCAGAGATTACAGAAAAACAACGTTTAGTACAGAACAACATTTGCTATATAAAGTTTTTTGAAAAGGGAGTCCGGAGGGAAAAACTTTTTTTCAAAAAAGTTTTTCCCTCTGGTCGCGGCGAAGCCGCGAAACTTCGCCTAAAAGCGCTAAAGGGTGCGGGGAAAACAAGAGTTTTCTCCGGATTGCCGTTTTAAAACTTTGTTTTTAAACGGCAATCCGCTGGAGGGGGAGCGGGGGAAAAAACGTAACTGCAAACGATATGCGTAAAGCAGTATGAGCATTTGGCTTCGATGTCACATTTTTTGGGGGAAAACTTTTGAAAAAGTTTTCCCCCAAACCCCTTTTTCAAAACTTTTATGTGCCGCCGCTTGCGCGACGGTCGGAAAGAGAAAACGTTGTCCTTTTTACCTTTGAAAGCTGTTATTTTTCCGAACAGAACTTTACTTCTTTGCGGGGGCTTTGCCCCCGCGCCCCTATTGAGGGAAAACTTTTTTGAAAAAAAGTTTTCCCTCAAACTCCCTTTCAAAAAACTTTCGTTGCTATGCGAGGATAGTTAGAATATGCGAAAACATTTCCTCTAACCGCAGGTGACATAAAAGTTTTGGGAGGGGGTCAAGGGGGAACCCTTTTTTAAAAGGGTTCCCCCTTGCTCATTTAATATTATTTTTCCGAGCAGAATTTTACTTCCTTGCCCTCAAGTATCATATTCGTTGTCCTCACTGCACACATTTTCCCGCACATTGAGCAAGTGTGCCTGTCGGCAGGCGGACAGCTCTCAAAATACGCTCTTGCCTTTTCTGGGTCGGCGCAAATCTCAAACATTCTGTCCCAATCGACCGCATGGCGCGCCGCAGCCATTTCGTTGTCCTTGTCTCTTGCGTGCGGAACGCCTTTTGCAATATCCGCCGCATGAGCCGCTATCTTGCTCGCAATTATTCCCTCCTTAACGTCCGACAGATCGGGCAGCCTTAAATGCTCCGCAGGAGTAACATAGCACAGGAAATCCGCGCCGCTTGCCGCAGCAATTGCCCCGCCTATCGCCGAGGTTATGTGGTCGTATCCGGGGAAAATATCCGTCACAAGCGGACCTAAAACATAAAACGGCGCGTTGTGGCAAATGCGCTTTTCAAGCTGCATATTCGCCGCTATCTCGTTCATTGCCATATGCCCCGGACCTTCGACCATAACCTGTACATCTCTTGCCCAAGCGCGTTCTGTCAGCGCGCCAAGCTCGATAAGCTCGGCAATTTGTCCCGCGTCGGTGCTGTCGTCTATACAGCCGGGGCGCAATGCGTCGCCGAGCGAAATTGTCACGTCATATTCGCGCAGTATGTCAAGTACCTCGTCATAATGCTCGTAAAACGGGTTTTCGTTTCCCGTCATCATCATCCACGCAAACAAAAGCGATCCGCCTCTCGATACTATATTCATCTTGCGCGGGTCGCGGCGGAATGCTTCGACAGCTCTGCGGTTTATTCCCGCATGAATTGTCATAAAATCGACGCCCTCTTCGGCGTGAGCCTTTACAACTTTGAGGAAATCCTCCGCTTTTATTTCGAGCAGATCTTTGTCGAGATAACCTATAGCGTCATACATAGGCACAGTGCCTATCATTGCGGGGGATTTTTCGATAAGCTCTTTTCTGAACTTATTTGTCTTTCCGTAATTTGACAAGTCCATAATAGCTTCTGCGCCGAATTTTATCGACATATCGACCTTTTTCATTTCAAGGTCGTAGTCTTTAGCGTCGCCCGAAATACCTAAGTTTACGTTTATCTTTGTGCGAAGTCCGCCGCCTATTCCCTCTGCGGAAAGCGACTTATGATTTATGTTTGCGGGAATAGCGATCTCTCCCGCCGCAACCTTTTCGCGTATCTTTTCCGCGTCCCAATATTCCTTTTCCGCGACAGTTTTCATTTCGGGAGTGATTATCCCTTTCTTTGCCGCTTCCATTTGCGTAGAATATTCTCTCATTTCTTATTCTCCTTATATTATGTTTATTATTTATTTTTCTTCCAGTATGAATAAAAATGGTTTACGGGGCTGTGTCCGGAGCCGATTGAATAAGAGTTTGTAATCGCTTCGGTTATAAAGTCTTTTGCGGAGAAAACCGCTCCGCCTATCGCAAATCCGTTCGCAATATTTGCCGCTATAGCCGACGAAAGCGTGCATCCCGTCCCGTGGGTATTTTGCGATTCGACTTTTATTACTTTTATTGACGAAGCCTCATGTCCGTCATAAAGAATATCGGTCGCATGTTTTGCGTTCAGATGTCCGCCCTTTACAAGAACCGCTCTTGCTCCGAGATTATATATCCTCTCCGCGGCGGCTTTCATTTGTGCAATATCCGTGATCTTCATTCCCGTAAACGCCTCTGCTTCGGGTATATTTGGAGTTATAAGGTCAATCACGGGGAAAAGATATTTTATATAAGCCTCGACAGCCCCCGGCTCGCTTAGCGGATCTCCGCTCGTAGCTTCAAGCACAGGGTCGCAGACTATAAACGGAGGATTGTATTCTTTGAGCTTTTTTGCGACAGCTTCGATTATTTCCGCCGTCGGCAGCATTCCGAGCTTTACTGCGTCGATTTTCATATCCTCGAAAACTGCGTCGATCTGGTTTTCAATCTCAACAACAGGAATGTTGAACGAAGAGATTACCCGACTTGTGTTTTCTGCAACAACAGAGGTAATAACGCTCGCTCCATAACACCCGTGCGCGGCAAAAGTTTTGAGGTCAGCCTGTGCGCCCGCTCCGCCGCAGCTATCCGACCCTGCGATAGTAAGACACATTTTTACGCTCATAAGATACATCTCCTTTGACAAATTTTTAATATTATTTTTGCCTGTGAGCAGTAATTATTGTTGAACTTCCCGCGTTTATCGTTATCAAAACGCTTTCTGCTGAAAAATAGAAATTCTTTCCGACCCGCGATATTTCGCCTCCCGCTCTGATAAGCCCTTTCAGATATTCAACGGGTTCTGTATTTTCGGATAAATTAAGGTTTTTTCTGATACGTTCTTCGCCGAGCTTTGTTGTATGTAATTTATCAAGAACGATAAAATCATCTTTTCTGTTCATTTTACGATCTCCGAAGCTGTTTTATTAAGTTCTCTGGCGGACGCTTCAATGTCTTTCGCGCCGAAAATTGCCGACACAACGGCGATCCCGCTTATGCCGCTTCCCGCAAGCGAAAGAGCATTCTGCGCCGTTATACCGCCAATTGCTACGGCAGGAATTTTTACCGAAGAGGTTATTGCTTTAAGCTGCTGTGCAGTAATTCTGACAGCGTTTTTCTTTGTCGGAGAGGGGAATACAGCGCCCACCCCTATATAGTCCGCGCCCTGTTCTTCTGCGGACTTAGCCTGTTCAACAGTCTTTGCGGTAGCGCCTATGATAAGTTCTTTTCCGAACATTTTGCGTATTTCGCTTACGGGAGTATCCGAAAGCCCCACATGAACTCCGTCTGCGCCGGCTTTTGCGGCAATTTCGGGACAGTCGTTTATGATAAGCGGCGCGCCGTATTTATGGCACAGCGGCAAAAGCTCTTTTGCGAGAGAGATTATCCCGCCGCTTTCGAGATTTTTTTGGCGAAGCTGTATGATAGTCGCTCCTCCGGAAAGCGCGCGCCGAACCTTTTCATATATAGTAAATTCGCTGTCTGAAAGCTCGTCTGTTATTGCATAAAGAAGCAGACTTTCTTTTGAAAAAGTCATTATTTTACCTCTGAAAAAAATTATTTATTCCCACGGCGAATTGTATTTCTCTTCCGTTCTTCTAATATTCTATCACTTTTTCACGAGATTGTCAAGTAGAGGCGGCGGTTTAATTAAGTTTGGAAATTATGCTAAAAACCTCTTGACAAAAAAAGTCATATGATGTATAATTGTAATTGTGGTTATTTTTTTCAGTATGCCACATTATTAAATGGTTTAGAATTTAAATTATTTAAGAGTTTATTTTTTATTATGGAGGTAAGTTATGTTTTGTCCAAATTGCGGCGCGACATTAAGCGACGACGCGCAGTTCTGCGGCGTGTGCGGCGCAAAAATTGAAAATGAAAACGGCGCACAGCAGCCTTTTGTCCAGCCAGCACAAAATAATAACGCTTATGTAAACAACAATATGCCGGATGGCGCTCAGTTTCAGGGCGCGGCAAATAACGCGCAGAACGCTTCTGAGAGCGTCAAAAAAGCCGCGAACAACGTGAAAAGCGCGGTTGGGTCGGCTGCGGCGAACGTGAAGAATTTCATTGTCAATAACAAAAAAATTGCAATTATCTGTGCGGCGGCTCTCGCGGCGGTCGTTGCGATAATCATTATCATTGTTATTATTGCAAACGCTGCACAAGGTCCGGGGGCGGCTATATTTGACAGAAACGACCACTCGGTGCTTGCGTTTGACGACGGCGGCGACCTGCTTTTGTACGTTGACGGCAAGGAAATAAAGAACAGCCTTGAGTATAACGGCTGGAGCGAGCCGGAGTATTATTACGGCTGCGGCGTTGTCAGATATAACGGCGGGCTGTATAAAATAGAGGGCGAAAAGCTCCGCGAAATAAACGATGATGTTTCAAGTGTATATGTTTCGTCAAATGAAAACGCTGTTGCTTATGTAAGCGATGAGGATGTTTATCTCTACAAGGACGGCAAGGAAACGAAAATTTATTCAATTGACGGATATTTATGGACTATGGCGATTTCTCCAAACGGAAACGTTGTCGCAATTAATGCCCGCGACGACGACGGGTATGTCACCTATCTCTCAAAAGGCTCTAAGGCGCAGAAATTCTCGGACGAATATCTGGTCGGAATTGTCAGCGACGACGCTTCTGTAATGTACGCAACAGCTTTTGACGATGAAAGTGAGCTTTATGTTATAAAGAACGAAAAAGCAGACGACGCAGAGCGGATAAAGGATAATGTGGGGAATTTAAATTGCGTTTCCAAGGATAATAAAAAAATTCTCTTTACGGTTTCGGGAAACACCTATTATTATGCGCCGGACGTTAAAGACGACGAGCCGATAAGGGTTTCCAAAGGCAGCGTTACGCCGCTTTTCCCCGAAAATACCGTAAAAGCGCTTGACGATTTCAAGAGCTTTGTCGCGCTTGACGGAGGAAGCATTAAGCTGTTTTCGCTCAACGGTGATGAATTTGAGAGCGAAACTATCGTAAGCTCCGCAAGCAACGTAAGCATTTCGCTTGACGGAAAGACGCTTGTTTACACCAAAAGCGGCGACCTTTACTCTGTGAAAGCAAGCAAAAACGCAGAGCCTGTAAGGCTTGAAAAAGATATAAGAAGCTATGATGCGGACGCTACTCTTACAAAAATTTACATTAGCGATGATGACAGCAACCTTGTTTTTTCGGACGGAAGGTCGAAAAAGACGACAAAAATAAGCTCTGACGTGTATGATTACGCGGTGAGCATGGACGGCGTGTGCTGCTATATCGACGATAAAGACGTGCTTTACACCACGAGCGGCGCTTCTAAAGGCAACAAGGTGGACAAAATGTCAAATACGGAGTCTGTTTACACAAGCGGCGGCTCAATATTTACGGCAATAAATGACGACACGCTTTATATAAGCGCGGACGGAAAGACATTTACAAAGACCGATTATGAGTATTGATAAACCGTTTTGACGAGAAAAATTTGGCGCTCTTTTTAAAGAGCGCCTTTTTTCGCGCAATTTTTACCTTTTTTCGGAGATTATTTATAAAAATATGTTGAAAACTCGGATAGTTTGTGGTATAATTATGTTGGGTATTTTTTATTTGTTGTTTGGTAACATTATGTGAAAAAGAGGAAATTTTGTTACGTTTGGGGGTGCTGCTTTATGAATTGCGCTTTGTGGCTAAATCAGCGAAAGGTTTATTCCGCTGAAGAGATCTGCGATGATCCCGATATAGCGTCGCTTTGCGGTTATTTCTGCGCAGGAAGCCTCATAGAGTGGCTCAGAACGCATAACGGAGAAAAATATGCCGAAAAACTCGAAAAGATCTCTCCGAAAGATCCTGAGCTTAAAGAAAAAATCGGAATAATTTTTGGCGGACAATCCGCTTCGTATAAACAGTTCGGAAAAGGTGATACATCTGAAAACAAAAGCCTCGGCATAAGCATAAATTCGAGTTCCTCGGCATTGCGGACTAAATCCGAACTATATGGTTCGCAAAATGTCTTCGTAAAGTCAAAAGGCTTTTATTCTCATACAGGGTCAAATGTATTTGAGTTTTCGAGCTATTCATTTACGTCATATTTACTTCAAATCGGTTTTGGAAGCGCTAAAACGGGTTCTTTCCGTTATAACAGCGGAATATTCGGATTGGAGTGGGAGTGGGAATGGGAACGTTTCCTTGCGGGCTACGGCTCGTTTTACAATACAAGTTTTGTTTTCGGAAGCGGAAAATTTTTCTACGGAAGTTTTATGTCGGCATTCAAAGCGTATCTGATGAGAAAATATGGCTCTCGCGGGGGCTTTTCGCTCGGCAGTCGGGGCAGTTTTAGCGGCGGAAGTTTTGAAATGTTCGATATACCGGACAGCGACGAATATGACAGGATATTGATGGAGTGTGTGTTTGGCTGTCGGCTTAACGGCTATGGCTATGGCATACATAACATTTAGCTGCCGCGGCAATTGCGGGGTCGGATGTTTTGGAAAAAATTGGTTGGAAGTTGATTGAAAAGGAGAAATGATGTTTGCGTTTATACGTAGAATGTTCATTTTCGGGTTGATGTTGGTCGGCGGGATCGTTATGCTGATAGGAACGATAAGGTCAAAGGCGGAGTGGGACAAGCCCCACGGCGACCTTGAAACCATAACCGAAGACGAGCTTTACACCGGACGGATAGTTGAGGGTGAAATTTACGACCTTTGGGAAGAGTTTGCGTACACGGAGGAATATGACACGACACTTGGCGTTCAGACAAGCAAATCACGCACGACTTACCGCTATTTTGCGCTGCCGCTTGAATATTCGTTTTACGAAAAAGAAGATCCCGTTTTTATCGCAGTCAGCACAAAGGACAGCGGCGAGATCTCAAACTTTAAGAAAATTGAAAAAGAAACTATCGACTTTTACTATAACGGTATAGAATATGACGACTATACCACGGTGCATTTTGTCGGCAGGGTAAAAAAGCTCAACAATGAATACCTCGGCTTTTTCAAAGAGTACATAGCCAACATTTACGGAGTTTCCGAGACTGAGGCAAAACAGTATTACGCGCCGTATGTCCTCGTAAGTTATACCTACAACGAGGGCGCAGAGGTATTTGTCATGGTTTTGGCGGCAGTATTTGCGGTTGTAGGGCTTATAGGGTTAGTGTTTTTTATTGCGAGAAAGGTTTTGACAGGAAGGTAAAATGAAGAAAGTTATCGGTGTTTTTATTGCGTTTTGCGTTTCGGCGCTTTTGGGTATTGCCGCCATAATTATAGGCGCGTGCGGTGAAAACGGAGTTTTCGGAGATGTGATAGACATAGCCGAACTTACAAAGGAAAATGCAAAAAGCGGACTTATGGTAAAAGGCACAGTATACGGAATATGGGATAAATTTGCCGACGAGGGAAAAACGGTAAACGGCGAAACGAAAACTGTTGCATCGTATTATACCATGGTTATGCCGTATTCTCGTAACGAAGAATCTCCGATCTATATCGGGATTTACTCGAAAGACAGCAAAGAGCTTGAAAGTTTTGAGCAAATGCGCAAAGAAACAGAGGACGTTATTATAAATGAAGCCGATTTGGAATACCTAACGTACATCTCGTTTCGCGGCAGGCTCGAAAAGCTCGACGATCAGATGCTTTCTTTCCTGAAAGTTTCTGTCAGCAGTATCTGGGGTATCTCCGAGGAAGCGGCAGAAGAATACATCACGCCGTATGTTATTGTAAGCAGCACATGGAGTATATATATAGTGCTTTTGATCATCGGCATTGCTTTAACGGTCATAGGAGTTGTAGGAGTTCTGATACTTGTCCTCAAAGACCTCGGAGAAAGCGACTGAAAATGAACGCGATCCATATTTCTTCGTTTGCTCCGTCGAGAGCAAAGGGTATGACCGAACTTTCGGCAGAGGATTTCGATCTGTATTGTACGGCGATTTCGGCGCTTCAGTGGCGAAAACTCGGCGGAAATATCATAATGTGCTGTGACAGCGCTTATGCAGAATATTACAAGAAGATCGGCTTTGTAAATATATGGAACGAGATACGCTGTAATGTTGCGGACGACCTTGAAGGCATAAATCCAAAGATGTTCTGGGCGGGGGCAAAAATTTTAGCGCTTCGTGATGTGAGTGCGCCCGTGGTAATGCTCGATACGGATTTTATCGTATGGAAACTTCCGGAGTTCGGCGAGGAAATTATAGCCGCACATCGAGAAGATATTTCCGACGACATTTATCCCGACCTCTCGTTTTTCAGTGTGCGAAATCATATCATACCAAATTTCAGCGAGAGCGTACTGCCTCTTAATACGGCGTTTTTGTACCTCCCTGATGATGATTTCAAAGAGTTTTACACCTCACAGTCCGTTGCGTTTATGAAAAACGCACAAGACTGCGATGATTATCTGAAATATATGGTTTTCGCGGAGCAAAGACTTTTGGCGATGTGCGCGGAATATACAAAAACTCCCGTAAAAACGCTTTTGGACAAGGACAGCCTGTTTTTCCCGCAGGACTGTTTTACCCACCTTTGGGGCGCTAAACAGGCTATGCGCGACAATCCCGAACTTCGTGAAGATTTTATAAACCGCTGTAAACGAAGAATACAGAGCGATTTTGCGGAATATTCATATATAATTGAAATTGTGGAGGGAATAAAACGGTAGAATTTTTCCAAAATACATATTGATTATGTATATGGGAGGAATTTTATGGGGATCTCCGTAGAGAATTTAACAAAGACTTATACTGTCGGGAATACGGTTATCAATGCGCTTGACGGGGTTTCGCTCGATATTTCCGACGGAGAATATGTGACCGTCGTCGGGTCGTCGGGTTCGGGAAAATCGACGCTTATGAATATACTGGGATGTTTGGATATACAGTCGTCGGGAAAATATATCCTCGACGGGGAAGATGTTTCAAAGCTTTCGGACAACAAACTTTCCGAGATTAGAAGCAGGAAAATAGGTTTTGTTTTTCAGAGCTTTAATCTTATATCGGGACTTACGGCACTCGAAAATGTCGAGCTTCCTCTTATTTATCGAAAAATACCGAAGCAAAAGCGCAGAGAGATTTCGCTTTCGGCATTGGAGAGCGTGGGATTGCTGGAAAGAGCAAACCACCGTCCCTCGGAGCTTTCCGGAGGACAACAGCAGCGAGTTGCGATCGCAAGAGCAGTTGCAGTAGACCCTGAAATCATTTTAGCGGATGAACCCTGCGGAAATCTTGACAGCCGTTCGGGAGCGGAGGTTTTAAAACTGCTTTCGGATCTGTCAAAGGCCGGGAAAACGATAATTATGATAACTCATAACGAGCAGACGGCAAAACAGGCTCAGAGACTTATAAGAATTTCAGACGGAAAAATTGTCAATAACTTGTTCTCATAGTGAAAAGAGGTTTTGATATGACTTTACAGGAGATAATTGACGACAGCAGGCGCATTGTGTTTTTTGGAGGCGCGGGAGTTTCTACCGAAAGCGGGATACCCGATTTTAGAAGCGTTGACGGACTTTATAACCAAAAGTATAAATTCCCGCCTGAGCATATAATTTCTCACAGCTTTTTCGTGAGCAATCCCGAAGAGTTTTACAGATTTTACCGCGACAGAATGATATTTGCGGATGCAAAGCCGAATGCCGCACATTTAAAACTTGCGGAGTGGGAGAAAAAGGGGATATTGTCTGCTGTCGTAACGCAGAACATTGACGGACTTCACCAAATGGCGGGAAGTAAGAACGTTATTGAGCTTCACGGAAGCGTTCACAGAAACTACTGCACAAAATGCAGAAAGTTCTATCCTCTGTCGGCGGTTACTGAAAGCGAGGGCGTACCGAGGTGTGAGTGCGGCGGGATAATAAAGCCGGATGTTGTGCTGTATGAAGAAAATCTGAACAGCGGCGATATTGACAGAGCCATAACCGAAATAGAAAACGCCGACACGCTTATTATCGGCGGAACTTCGCTCGTGGTATATCCCGCAGCGGGATTTGTAAATTATTTCAGAGGGAAACACCTCGTCGTTATAAATAAAAGCGATATTTCGGTAAACAAAGCCGAGCTTACGATAAACGACAGCATAGGAAAGGTACTCGGAAACATAAAATAGCGAATGAAAGGAAAATAACCAATGGAACAATCTGCGCAGACCGTTACATATCAATGTCCCAACTGCAACGCGCCGCTTGAATTTGATGCTCATTCGGGGAAATTCAAATGCTTTTACTGTGACAGTATGTTTTCCGAAAGCGAGATACAGGAGATCTTCGGAAAGCGCGACGACAAAGTAGATCTTGAGTCAGACGAGCCGACGCTTAGCGAAGATATGACCGCTCAAGAAGAGTTTACGGGTCAGAGCGCGCTTTATAGCTGTCCGAACTGCGGAGCGGGAGTTATCTGCGACTCGCTCACTTCTTCTACAAGATGTCATTTTTGCCATACGCCCGTAGTGCTTTCGGGCAGGCTTTCGGGAGAGTTCAAGCCCGACGTGCTTATACCTTTTTCCGTTACAAAAGAACAGGCGCGCGCGAAATTCAACGAGTATACAAAGGGGAAAAAATTCCTCCCAAACGGCTTTTTGTCCGAAGCGCAAATAAACAACCTTTCGTCGCTTTATGTGCCGTATTGGCTTAAGAGCGGGCTTGTTGACGCGAATATGAGCGCTGTCGGAAAAATCATAAGAAGATGGAGCAGCGGCGACACGCACTATACAAATACAAAAGAATACCGCGTCGAAAGACAAGCGGAATTTGCGTTTATCCGAGTTCCCTGCGACGGCTCGAAGAGGATAGACGACGAGCTTATGGAAAGCATAGAGCCGTTTAACTATACGGGAATAAAAGTTTTTTCCATGTCTTATCTTTCGGGCACGCCAGCTGAAAAGTATGACGTAAAGAAAGAAGAAGCTGCACAGAGAATTGACGAGAGAGTGAGAAAAGCGTCGGAAACGGAGCTTCGCAGGACAGCCGATACTTATTCGTCTCTCGAATCTGTCAGTATAACGACAGGCTATCGCAGCGAACAGTATGTCTACGCACTGCTTCCGGTCTGGTTTCTTAACTACCAGTACAGGGGAAAGGACTATTCATTTGTAGTAAACGGTCAGACAGGACTTACTTTCGGTCAGCTCCCTGTAAGCAAGGCAAAGCTCTTTTGGGCGGCATTCGGGATAGGTTTTTTGATAGCGCTTATCATATTCCTGATTGGAGGGGTGTGCTTTGGCGGCTGATAAGAAGAATAGGGCGCTGTGTGCGGCCGTATGTTGTTTTATGGCGGTTGTCCTAATGTTTTTCCCGACAGTTTCGGGTTTTCGGGCGAATGCTCAGTCAGACGGCAGAGCTATCCTTGAAGACCTTGACAACTGCCTTACACAAGCCGAAGAAGAGGCTCTGACAAAAGAGATGCTGACAGTTGCCCAAAAAGTCGGCATCAATATCGGAATTGTTATTACTGCGGAGCTTCTTGACAATAACGGACGGCATGTAAGCGACGATAAATATATCGAGGATTTTTGCAAGGCAAATTTCGGAAGCAAATCCGATTCAATATCGCTTCTCCTGTTTAATTCTCACGACAAGCCCGAATACGACTATTGTGAAGACGATATGTATATGATTGGTAAAGCCGATGAGCTTTATTATAAAAGGGCTGATAAAATCTGGGATAATATTTACGCCGCGCTTGATAACCATAACGTAAAATCCGACCTTCCGAGCGAGCCGAATGTTTACAAAAATTACAGTTCTGCAAACTATTATATGGCTTGCATGAACTTTTGCAAAATTCTTGATAAATACGGCGATCCCGGTTCGGCGTTCTGGGTCGGATTAGGGGATTTTGTGAGGGAAAATATCGGAGCGGTATTTTTTGGGTGTATTGTAGGCGTGGTAGTGGCGCTTATTTTCGCTAATTCAATTAAGAAGAGCTACATGAAAAAAGCTCCGATAAGCGCCGCGCAGTATCTTGACAAACACCGTACCGACATAACATATCGAAACGACGCATTTATCCGCGAATACACTACCAGCTACCGCACGAGTTCTTCGTCAGGCGGCGGAAGAAGCGGCGGAGGCGGTGGCGGAGGAGGCGGCGGTCACCACAGCAGCGGTCATCACAGATAATTTACTGAATTTTTGGGGGAGCTTTTAAGCTCCCCCTTTATTGTTTGCAGTTTTTTTGAAACATCAAAACGCCGTCTAAACTGTGCCGCCCGTTTTGCTGAACAATTCCTCAACATTCGCTTTAAGTCCCTTGTTTTCGGGAGCGGAAAGCTGAGGGTCTTTTTTTATCATATCCTGCGCAAGCGTATCTATTTCTGTGAGAAGCTCCGCGTCGTCTGCAAGATCTGCCACTTTCATCGGCGGAAGTCCGTGCTGTTCTCGTCCGAAAAAGTTTCCCGGACCGCGCAGTTTCAGGTCGGTATCTGCGATCTTATATCCGTCCGTCGTTTCGACCATGGTCTTTGTGCGTGCTTTTGTATATTCGCTTTGGCTGTCGGTCATGAGAATACAATAACTCTGCTCCGAGCCTCGCCCGACGCGTCCTCTGAGCTGGTGGAGCTGTGAAAGTCCAAACTGTTCCGCATTTTCTATAAGCATTACGACAGCATTCGGAACATCAATTCCAACCTCGATTACTGTAGTGGAAATAAGCAGTTTAAGTTTGTTGTCGCGGAAATCAGCCATAACCGCGTCTTTGTCCGCCTGTTTCATCTTTCCGTAAAGCAATCCCGTAGGAATACCTTTAAATTCGCCTGAGGTCAGCGTGTTATAATAGTTTATCGCGCTCTGCTTTTCGGGCGGAGTGTTCTCTCCGCTTTCAACCAGCGGACATACGATAAATGCCTGTTTTCCTGCCGCGATATGCTTTTTGATAAATGCATATATCCTCGGTCTGAAAGATGTATCTACCGCATAGGTCTTTATCGGAATCCTGCCTTTCGGCATTTCGTTTATTATCGAAATATCGAGGTCACCGTAGATTATAAGCGCGAGCGTTCGCGGGATAGGCGTCGCGCTCATGGCTAAGATATGCGGATTTGTTCCTTTTTCCGCAAGCACCGAGCGCTGTTCAACTCCGAACCGATGTTGTTCGTCAACTATCGCAAGCCCCAGTTTCTTCATCTTTACCGATTTGCGGATAAGCGCGTGAGTTCCTATCAATACTTCGATCTCACCGCTTTCGGCTTCTGCCTTGACTTTCTTTTTTTCTGCCGCGGAGAGTGAACCGCTAAGCAATCCCACGCTTACGCCGAGCGGCGAAAGGAAACTCATAAACGTGTCGTAATGCTGGCGCGCAAGCACCTCGGTCGGCGCCATAACGAGCGTCTGAAATCCGTTTACACAGGCAAAATACGACGCTGCCGCAGCGACCATAGTCTTTCCCGAACCAACATCGCCCTGAATAAGCCTGTTCATAGGGTAAAGCCGCTTCATATCGCTTATGCAGTTGTTTACGGCATTCATCTGCGCATTTGTCGGCACAAACGGAAGCGACTCGTAAAACGCGCTCATATCAATATCGGTCATTATCGCTCCCGAAAGCGTTTTCCCGCGGTTTTTCAGCTGTGAAAGACCTAATTTAAGCGTAAGAAGTTCCTCAAAAACGAGCCTTTTCCGCGCCTGTCTGTATTCGTCGGCATTTTTCGGAAAATGTATTTTGTGCATTGCTTCGTCCGCGCCTATAAGCTCATATTTTTTTATAATACTTTCGGGGAGTGTTTCGCTTTGTTTTATGAGAGAAAGCGCGGTTTTCATATTCGCGCTTATCATATTGTTTGAAAGACCCGCTGTAAGCGGATATTTCGGCACAAGACCCTGCTTTTCGGGAGAAAGGAACTGCGGCGAGCTTATCTGCAAATCAATAGGAGAACCGCTTATTTTGCCGCAGAAAATATATTCCTGATTGAGCTTCAAAGTGTCAAAGGTGAACTTAGAGTTAAAGAAAACCGCCGTTATTTCTCCCTCGCCGTCTGTCAAAAGAGCTTTATATACCGCCACTCTCGCATATCTTGAAAACGGCTCGGATTTTCTCGTGACTAAAGCTCTGAAAGCATATGTTTCGCCTATCTGAAACTCTCTTATCGGCGTAAGCTCTGTAAAGTCGATATAGTCGCGCGGATAGAATTTCGTCAGCTTTTCGACGGTATCTATCCCTAATTTCTGATAAAGCTCTGCTTTTTTCGGACCTACGCCCTTTAAATACGTTATTTCCATAAAATTATCCGTCATCTAAAACGAAATTCGGAAAGTCATTCCCGAATTTCGTGTAATATCTGTTGTTTCCCGTTTACTCTACTGATATTATGTAGTAGTATACGGGCTGTCCGCCGTTTACAAGCACAATATCAATATCGCTGCTTATTCTTTGACGAAGCGCCTCAAATGCCTCCTGTGCGTCCTCGTCGGAAACGTCCGAGCCGTAAATGACCGTGATATAGCTCGAAGAAGGCGAGATAAGCCGCTTTACAAGTTTTGTGAGAGCCTTTGAGAGATTTCTTTCGGTAAAGACAATTTTTCCGTTGTCCATTGCTAAAAGTTCGCCCTCTTTTATCTTGTGACCGTCAAATTCGCTGTCGCGTACCGCAAAGGTTATCTGTCCGCTTGAAACTCTGTCAAAAGCCTCGGTCATTGCCGCGCGGTTGACTGCGAAATCTCCGTCGGGATCAAAGTTCATCATTGCTGTAATTCCCTGAGGGATAGTTCTTGTCTGAAGAACGCAGACGTTTCTGTCCGCAAGCTCCGCCGCCTGCTCCGCAGCCATAATAATGTTTTTATTGTTCGGCAGTACAAAGACATTCTTCGCGGGAGTTTGTCCGATAGCTTCCAGAATATCCTCAGTAGAGGGGTTCATTGTCTGACCTCCGCAAACTACATTGTCCGCGCCGAGGTCTTTAAACAGCGCCTCAATTCCCGCGCCTGCCGCAACCGCCACAAATCCCGTTTCATTTATCGGTTCAACGGGCGGCTTTCGTTTTTCCTGCTGAGCTTTATCTGCTTTTACGACAAGCTCTTTCTGCTCTCGGATATTTTCTATCTTGATCTTGGTAAGCTCGCCGAACTTTATTCCCTCTTCTATTGCTTTTCCGGGATGGTCGGTGTCGATATTTACTTTTATAATGCCGTCTGCGTCAGCTATCATAACATTTTCGCCGAGCGTTTCAAGCACAGCTAAAAGCGCGTCGCTGTTTTTAGAGCTGTTTTTCACGACAACAAACTCGGCGTTATATGCAAAGCTCGGTTTTTGCTCCGCTGCGGCTACAGCAGCGGGGGCAGAGGGCTTTACATCGTCGCTGTTAGGGATAATGCCTTTATTGCTGATAACGGAGAGCATTCCCTCCAAGATAACGATATACCCCATTCCTCCTGCGTCAACAACGCCCGCCTTTTTAAGCGTCGGAAGCAGCTCAGGGGTCTTTTCAAGCGACTTTTTAGCCTCGTCTATATAAATTGCAAGAAAATCCTCTACATTAGCAGAAGTCTTGTCTGCTGTATTTTCATAAGCCTCGCGCGCGACAGTAAGTATCGTACCTTCCGTCGGCTTCATTACGGATTTATACGCCGCGTCAACTCCGATCTTAAATGCCGCCGAGAGGTCTGCGGCAGACGCGCAGTCTTTTCCCGAAAGCCCCTTTGAAAGTCCTCTGAACAAAAGTGAGAGAATAACTCCCGAATTTCCGCGCGCTCCGCGGAGCATTGCCGAGGCGGCTTTTTTTGCGGTTTCGCCCGCGCTCGTATTGTTCGGCACATTTGAAAGCTCAAGCGCGGCGTTTTTTATCGTCATCGACATATTTGTTCCCGTATCTCCGTCGGGAACGGGGAAAACGTTAAGTTCGTCTACTTCGCGGCGATGATTGTAAATGTTGTTTGCTCCCGAAATTATAGCGTCCCGAAGTGTCTGTCCGTTTATAGTCATAATGATTTTTTGTCCTCTCGTTTCAGATAATTGAAATCTCAAAAAATTTATTCAGCTCTTTATAAAAGTTGTTTTTCAAAAAATGTCGGTAAAGTCCCGATATGACCGTAATTCTGTTTTAGGCAAAAGTCGCTGTTTCGCGTAAAATGTTTTTCGGCATATTTAAGGCGAGGCTTTATCTTCAACTTTTGTCATACTCTTATGCTGTCAACATATACGTTTACCTTTTCGACAGAGATACCCGCATTCTGCTCGACGGTATATCCTACCTTATGGATTATTGCTTTTGCGACGGCATTCATATTCACTCCGTACATAAGCGAGATATGAAGGCTTATGATAAGTTTGTCTTTTGTAAACTTCACATTTACTCCGCGCGCATATGCTTTTCTTTTTCCCGGTATAGCCGCCGATATCGTTTCGCGGAAGCCTTTTACGTTCATAGAGATAACTCCGAAACAGCTTGTGACTGTTTTCCCGATAAGCTCTGTGAAGTATTCGGGCGAAATTGCGATCTTACCGACATGATTTTGCAGAATGATCATAATTCAAAACTCCTTTCAAGGAATAGCTTTGGTAATTGCTGTAAACAAACCCGAAAAAGCCTTTTCGGCTCTCTCGGCTTTTTCCCGTGAACCAAACACGCCGAAAACCGCCGCGCCGCTTCCCGTCAGAGAGGCGTTTTCCGCGCCGTTTTCGATCATAAGCTGTTTTATTTTTTCTATTTCTCCGCTCTTGTAAATTTCTTCAAAAACGTTATATAATCCGTTCGGAAAATTCTCGAAGAATTTATCGAGCGCATTTTTCGGTTTTATCGGTTTTTCGTCATATTTTGCGTATGCGGCTTTTGTGTCGCAATGAAAGTCGGGCATAACTATCAGATAAAATTTGTCTTTAAGCGCGGGACAGCCGCTTATCAGTTCTCCTGTGCCTTTACAGAGCTTTGTTCCTCCGACAATGCAGAACGGGACGTCCGCTCCCGCTTTAAGACCGATCTCAACCAGCTCTTTTGTACTCAGCGGCTTTCCGTAAAGCTCGTTAAGTCCTCTGAAAACAGCCGCCGCGTCGGCGCTTCCTCCGCCCATTCCCGCGCCGTGGGGAATTTTCTTTTCGATAAAAATATCCGCTCCGCCGCTTATTTTAGCCGCTTCAAAAAACAGCCCTGCCGCCTTATGACAGATATTCCCCTCGTTTTCGGGAATATCCTTTGCGCTGCATTTTACGGAGATATTTCCGTCGGCATTTGTTTTTATCCTCACTGTATCGCAGAGCGAAACGCTTGTCATAACGGTTTCAAGAAGATGATAGCCGTCCTCGCGCTTTCCCGTTATATCGAGATAAAGATTGAGCTTTGCGGGCGCGTATAAGGTCATTTCATTCATATTATATCACAAATCTCACTCGGAATGTATCGGCTCAGCTTTGGATTTCCTTTAAAAATTCTCTGATCCGTGAAAATGCCGTTTCGAGGTGCTGAACGGAATACGCATAAGAAACGCGCACAAATCCCTCTCCGCTTTCGCCGAACGCATTTCCCGGAACGACCGCGACTTTCTTGTCATAAACGAGTTTTTCGCAGAATTCCTCGCTCGACATTCCCGTAGACTTTATGCATGGGAAAACATAAAACGCTCCCTCCGGCTCGAAACACGAAAGCCCCATATCGTTAAATGCCTTTACGCAAAGCCTTCTGCGCATATCGTATTCTTCTACCATATGTTTTACGTCTTGTTTGCAGTTTTCTATTGCAGCGACAGCTGCGTATTGGCTTACTGTCGGGCTTGACATTATACAGTACTGGTGAAGTTTCAGCATCTGCTTTATTATTGGCTGAGGACCCGCTATATATCCGAGCCGCCAGCCCGTCATTGCATAAGCCTTTGAAAATCCGCTTATAACAAGCGTTCTTTCTTTCATTCCGTCAATTTCCGCAATCGAAACGTGCTTTTCGCCGTTGTACGTCATTTCCGCATATATCTCATCTGACGCTACGATTATATTTGTTCCTCTGAGGACCTCGGCTATCTTTTCAAGGTCGCCTCTTCTCATAACAGCGCCCGTCGGGTTGTTGGGATACGGCAAAACAAGCATTCGCGTTTTGTCGGTTATCTTTTCTTTCAGCGCCTTTGCAGTCAGCCTGAATTTATCCTCGGCTTTTGTAACTATCGGCACGGGAGTACCGCCCATCATTCTCACTATCGGCGAATAGCACACAAAACTCGGCTCAGGGACTAACACCTCACAGCCCGGCTCAATAAGCGCCCTCACCGCAAGATCAATAGCCTCCGACCCGCCGACGGTTATTATTATCTCATTTTCAGGTTCATAGTCGGTATGGATAAAATCGCTGAGATAGCCGCAGACCGCTTTTCTCAGCGGCATCAGACCGCTGTTTGCGGTATATGCGGTCTTTCCGCGTTCGAGAATATTTATCGCTTCTTTTCTTGCCGCCCAAGGTGTCTTAAAATCCGGCTCTCCAATCGAAAGAGAGATAACATCGGGAATATGCTGGGCGATGTCGAAAAATTTCCGTATTCCCGACGGCTCTATATCCCTTATTTTTTTAGGGATCAATTCATCATAGTTCATTTCTGTATGTCCTTTTTCAGATAACACTGAATATTAAATTCAAAGTTAGGAATATCGCGCTCTTGATACATTTGACGTATAAAAGAGCGTTAAGTCCCGTATTAACTGACTTTCGTCAACAGCCCTAAGGAATTTACGGCGCGACCATTGTCCTGTCGTCATATTTGTCCTCGTTGAAGATATGGTGTTTTTCCTTATAGCGGCGCAGGATAAAGTGAGTTGCCGTTGAAAGCACGCCGTCGAGTACAGCCAGCCTTTCCGAAACGAACAGCGCTACATTTCTGAGCGACGTTCCCGAAATAGTTACCATAAGGTCATACGCTCCCGACATGAGATATACGCTGTCAACCTCGTCAAATTCCATAATTGTGTGCGCAAGGTCGTCAAATCCTCTGTCCTTTATCGGCGTTATTTTAAGCTCGATAACCGCCGTAACTCCGCTGTCGTCCGCTTTTTCCTCGTCGATAATGGCGGAGTATCCGATAATATAACCCTCGTCTTCGAGCTGTTTTATAGCCTCGGCAGTTTTTTCCTCGCTTTCGCCTGTCATTGCGGCAATTTCCGCATTTGAAAGACGCGCATTCTGTCTGAGAATGTCAAGCAGTTTGTTTTTATCCATAATTATCTCCCCTTATATTTAAATTGGGTCTTGACCTTAGGAATTGTTCCGAATAGAACGATCCGTATTTTGTGTTCGGTCAAACTCTTTGATGTCAGTTTTTAAGGCTCTGGAGCGGAGCGGGTATTCTTCCGCCGCGCGAGATGAATTTTGAAGAACTGAACGGGCTTACTTTCATAACGGGTCCGCTTCCAAACAGCCCTCCGAATTCGAGCGTTTCTCCCTCTTTCATTCCTATCGCGGGGATAACTCTTACTGCCGTCGTCTTTGAGTTTACCATGCCTATAGCCGCTTCGTCCGCGATTATCGCCGAGATGGTGTCCGCGGGCGTATCTCCCGGAATAACTATCATATCGAGACCTACCGAGCATACCGCCGTCATTGCCTCAAGTTTTTCAAGCGACAGCGAGCCGCGGTTTACCGCGTCTATCATTCCCGCGTCCTCGGAAACGGGAATAAATGCTCCCGAAAGACCTCCGACATGTGAAGAAGCCATTACGCCGCCTTTTTTAACCGCGTCATTCAGCATAGCAAGACAAGCGGTCGTTCCATGCGCTCCGCAGCTTTCAAGCCCTATCTCTTCAAGTATATGCGCAACGCTGTCTCCAACAGCGGGCGTCGGTGCAAGCGAAAGGTCTACTATTCCGAACGGAACTCCGAGCCGCTTTGAGGCTTCTGTTCCGACGAGCTGACCCATTCTTGTTATCTTAAACGCGGTTTTCTTTATTACATCTGCGATTTCGGAAATATTCGCGTCGGGATATTTTTTGAGTGCAGCTCTTACAACTCCCGGTCCCGAAACTCCCACGTTTATTTCCGTGTCATATTCTCCGACGCCGTGGAATGCTCCTGCCATAAAGGGGTTGTCTTCGGGGGCGTTGCAGAAAACGACAATTTTTGCCGCCCCGAAACAGTGGTTGTCGGCTGTCTTTTCCGAAGCCTCACGGATTATTTTTCCCATAAGCGCTACTGCGTCCATATTTATACCCGCTTTTGTAGAGCCGATATTTACCGACGAGCAGACGTTCGAGGTTTCGGCGAGAGCTTCGGGGATACTGTCGATAAGTTCTCTGTCGCCGGCGGAAAATCCTTTGTGAACGAGCGCCGAATAACCTCCGACATAGTTTACGCCCGTTCCCTCTGCAACTTTTTGCAGCGTTTTTGCGAAAATAACCGGACTATATCCTTTAGCCGAAGAAGCCGCCGATATTATTGATATAGGCGTAACGGAAATGCGCTTGTTGATAATAGGTATGCCGTATTGCTTTTCAATATCCTCGCCTGTTTTCACGAGCTTTTCGGCTTTTCTCATCATCTTTTCATATATCTTGTCGCATGAAGTCTTCGCGTCGCTGTCTATACAGTCGAGAAGCGAGATACCCATAGTTATCGTGCGGATATCGAGGTTTTCCTCTTGTATCATCTTTATTGTTTCTAAAATGTCGCCTGTGCTTAGCATTTTTCCCTCCAGAAAGTCTGTAAGTTTATGTGTTAAATTTTGTGCATCGAGTTAAAAATATCCTCGTGCATAACATGGATCTGAAGTCCCATATCCGTGCCTGCCGCTTTAAGACGGTCTGCAAAATCAGAATAATCTATGCTGAGTTTGCTTATGTCAATAAGCATCGTCATTGCAAACAGATCCTGCATTATCGTCTGCGTAACGTCCATAACATTCGCCTTATATTCGGCGCATATCCCGCTGACTTTCGCAAGTATGCCTACAGTGTCTTTTCCTATTACAGCCACAACTGCTCTCATATTGAATTTCCTCCCGAAAAAACAGTCAAATTGTCCAAAAAAAACTCATTTGAATATGGATTTTTTATTGGTTCTACTCTTATTATACTAAAAATTTATAAAAAAGTAAATATATTCTGGACAAATTTATTTTTTTGTGATAAAATAATAAATATGAGGTTTTTTTAGTGCAATTATATGTACACTTTAATAAAATTTTTAAGGGGACTGCAAATTGAACGAAAATATCCCCGCCCTGCGGGAAAAATCAAACAGACTTCCTCTTTTGCCCGGAGTTTATCTCATGAAGGACAAAAACGGAACTATAATATATGTCGGAAAGGCAAAGGCGCTAAAAAACCGCGTTACGACCTATTTTCACCATAACTCACAGCATACCGCAAAAACCCTTAAACTGGTAGATAATATCGCGGATTTCGATTTTATCGTGACGCAGACGGAGCTTGACGCGCTGGTTTTAGAGTGCAGTCTTATAAAACTTCACCAGCCTAAATACAATATTCTTTTAAAAGATGTAAAAGGCTACAGCTATATAAAAATATCGAACGAGGATTTTCCGCGTATTTCCTGCACATTTCATAATGACGATAAAAAAGCCGAATATATCGGACCTTTTACGAGCGGGTATACGATAAAAAATGCCGTAGAAGAAGCAAATACGATCTTTATGCTTCCGACCTGCCGAAGAAAATTTCCGAGAGATTTTAATAAAGAACGCCCCTGTTTAAACTATCATATAAAAAAATGTATGGGAGTATGCGAGGGAAAAATATCTTCGGAGGATTACAAAAAGATAGTAAACGATGCGGTAAAATATCTTAAAAGCGGAAACAAGGCGAGCGTCGAAGAGCTTACGGAAGAAATGGAAAAAGCTGCGGAAAATCTCGAATTTGAAAAAGCCGCGAGACTGAGAGACAGGATTGCGGCGGTTTCGAGAGCTGCCGAAAGACAGAAGATATTGGGCGGGAAAACCGATATAGATATTGTCGCGCTTTCGCAGAATATCGGACAGGCGTCCGTCGCGGTCATAAAATATCGCGGCGGCAGGCTTGTGGATAAGGAAAACTTCTTTATCGGCGAAGAATACGAGGGCAGAGAAATGCGCAGAGATTTCCTCTTGAACTATTATTCGGGAAACAGCGACGTTCCGAAGGAAATTCTTGTAGATGAAGAATTTGACGACAGCGAGCTTTTAGCCGAGCTTCTTAAAGAACAAAACGGACGCACGGTAAAAATAAACGTTCCGCAAAGGGGCGAAGGCGCGGCGCAAATCGCCCTTGCGAAGAAAAACGCGGGAGAATATTTAGCGCTTAAAATCGGCAGAACGGCGAGGGAGATCTCGGCTCTTGAGGATCTGAAAACGCTGTTGGGACTGGAAAAAATTCCCGACATAATCGAAAGTTATGATATTTCAAATTTCGGTGAAACGGGCGTTGTCGGAGGAATGATAGTCTACAAAAACGGCAGACCGTTTAAGCCCGGCTACAGAAAATTTGCGATTAAAACAGTTGCGGGGCAAAACGACTACGCTTGTATGCAAGAAGTGCTTCGCCGCAGATTGACGCGGTTTCTCGAAGGAGACGAAAATTTTTCGCCCCTGCCCGACCTTATTCTTCTTGACGGAGGAAAAGGTCATATCGCCGCGGTTTCCGAGGTACTTGACGAGCTGAAGATCGATATTCCGCTGTTCGGTCTTGTAAAGGACAGTAAGCACCGTACCCGCGCCATAGCCAAAGAAGGCGGGGAAATCGAGATAAAGTCAAACCGCGCGCTGTTTGCATTTCTCACAAACATTCAGGACGAAGTACACCGCTTTTCAATAACATTCCAGCGCGTCCGTCATAAGCAGAAAACTTATGAAATGGAGCTGTGCGAGGTGAGAGGAATAGGCGAAGCGAAAGCCCGCGCGCTGCTTAAAGAGTTCAAGACAAAGGCGGCTATGAAAGAAGCGACAATTGACGAGCTTAAAAAAGCCGCGAAGATAAGCGATGAAAACGCAAAAGAGCTTTATGATTTTATTCGGGAGAGGTTTTAAGAGACAATGCGTGTGATTACGGGGAAAGCAAAGGGACGAAAGCTGATAACGGTCGAGGGTACGGAAACCGTCAGACCTACGCTCGACAGCGTTAAAGAGGCAATGTTCAGCGCTATTCAGTTCGATATCGAAGGAGCGGCGGTTTTAGACCTGTTTGCGGGGAGCGGACAGCTCGGCATTGAGGCGATAAGCCGAGGCGCAAAAAAAGCGTATTTTGTGGACAGTTCGGCAGAGTCGATAAAGGTCGTAAGGCAAAACGTCGCTTGGGTAAAGTTTGAGGAGCAGGCGATAGTTGTTCAAAAGCCGTTCGCCGCGTTTTTAAAAAGCACATCGGAAATTTTCGACATTGCGTTTCTTGACCCGCCGTACCGCTGCGGGCTTATAGGAAAGGCTCTGCCGCTTTTAGAGCCGAAAATGTCGGAGCGCGGCATTATCATCTGCGAACACGAAAACGAATGTACTCTTCCGAAAAAAATCGGACGGTTTGAAATAATAAGGGTATTGCATCACAGGGGACTCGATATTTCGATATATCGTATCCCGACAGCAGAGGAGGACGAAACGTGAAAACGGCGATTTATCCCGGAAGCTTCGATCCCGTTACAAACGGGCATCTTGACATAATAAAACGCGCTTCGACAATGTTTGACAAGCTGATAGTGGTAGTTCTTATAAATCCGCTAAAGAGCTACAGCTTTTCTATCTCGGAGCGCAGGGAGCTTCTTGAAAAAGCAACGGCGGGAATAAAAAATATCGAGATCGACAGCTATGACGGGCTGTTAGCGGATTATTTCACACAGCGCTCGGACGTTGACGTGATAGTAAAGGGGCTTAGAGCAACGTCTGATTTTGAGTATGAGTTTCAGATGGCGCATACGAACAAAGACCTTAATCCGCGCGCGGAAACGGTTTTCATTCCCGCGAGCGCGAATACGACGTTTATCTCGTCAAGTATGGTAAAACAGGTCGCAATGTTCGGCGGGGATCTGTCAAAATACGTTCCCGCGGTTATCCATAAAGAAGTCAGCGGAAGGCTGAAAGCGGAATTTCAGGAAAAAAAGCGTCTTGCGGCATCGAACCGACAGGACACATAAGATAAAGGGGGATCTTTTATGCAAAATTCTTATTCAATTCAGGAACTTATCGACGCACTTGACGACGTAATAAACGCTGCAACTCCCGTGCCGTTCGGAAAGAAAAGCATGGTAGATGTCGGGAAAATAAGCGATATTATAAACGATATGCGTATGGCGCTCCCTATGGAGATACGTCAGGCGCAGAAAGTCGTTGAGGATAAGAACAACATCATCGAAAGCGCCGAGCGTGAGGCGGAAAGCATTATCAGAAAGGCGGAAGAACGCCGCAGAGAGCTTATCGACGAATCGGACATTCTTAAAGAAGCCCGCCGCAGAGCCACCGAGGTTCTTGGAAGCGCCGAGGCAAGGTGTTCGGATCTGCGCGCGTCTACCGACGCATTTGCGGATAAGATGCTTGCGAGGGTAGAAGAACTGCTCCAAAAGGATCTGAACGACCTTCATATCCTGCGGCAGAATATCGCGTCGCCTGTTTCACAGCAGTCTGTCGTACAGCCGCCCGAAAAGCCGGGAGTTTGAACGGCGTTTTTTGAAGAAAGAGCAAAAGTCGGAAAAGTGTTGCGAGCGGACACTTTTCCGACCTTTATGCTTATATTTGGGGAATTTTGTCTGAAAGTTCGAACACTGTTTTACTCGGTTCCGATCTCATTTTCGGCAGTTGCGTCGATAAATTCCAGCACGCCGCCGTAAATGGTAAACGCGACCTTCTGCTGAAATTCCCATGTTGAAAGAAGCTGTTCTTCTTCGGGATTTGATAAAAATCCGCATTCGATCATAAGCGACGGATTCTGATTGGATTTCAGCAAGAACAGCTCGTCGCCCGAAAGTTTTATTTCACGGTCGTTTCCGGGACGAAGCTCCGCAAAACGCCGCTGCATTATAGTTGCCAAAGTTCTGTTATAGGGGTTGTTGTTATTGTAGAACATCTGTCCGCCGAAATACTGCGGGTCGGTAAAATTGTTCTGATGTATGCACAGAAAAATGCTGTCGGGATAGCTTTGGATAATTTTAAGACGGTTATCCATATCCGAGATCTTTTGGTTTCTTATCCCCTCAACTCCCGGACTGTAGATCGAAATGTCCTCGTTTCTTGTAAGCACGACCTTGAAGCCCGACATCTCAAACATATCTTTAAGCGCTAAAACTATCGACAGATTTATGTCTTTTTCTAAAACTCCCGTAACTCCTACCGCCCCGGAGTCAAGTCCGCCGTGACCCGCGTCAATAACGATCACCGGCTTTTCCGAAGCGTCCGCCGACGTCGGAATAACGTTTTCTGTCACTCTCGCGCATACCGCCAAAAGCACAAAACACCCTATTATCGAAACCGCCAGCTTTATTGACCTTCCTGTGATCTTTCCTGCAATTCCGCTGAGTTTGTTTTTAAAAAACATTTCCCTCATTCCTTTCTTTGACTTGTACGTTTTGTCCGTATTTTATGAGAGATTTTTTGCAAATAGAACATTTTGTCCCGGATTTTGTTATGATTTTTGATTTGCCATAATTGTTTACACGACAAATTATGCCGTAAAAATCCACAAATAGCGGCTTTATTTTTAAAAACTTTTATGATTTTCCGACAAACGCAAAAATGCTACTTGTATAAAATTGTCGATTGTGCTACAATAGAAAAAGAATTATATTTTAATTTTTTGAGAGGTGTATGTTATGTCGAATTATCATTCGTACGAAAGCCCGTTTTGCACGCGCTATGCAAGCAAGGAAATGCAGTACATTTTTTCAGCAGATAAGAAGTTTTCTACATGGAGAAGACTTTGGACAGCTCTCGCAAGAGCAGAAATGAAGCTCGGACTTCCGAATATAACACAGGAAATGGTAGACGAGCTTGAGGCGAATATAAACAATATCAATTATGACGTCGCAGAGGCGCGCGAAAAACAGACGCGCCACGACGTTATGGCACACGTCTACGCTTACGGACAGCAATGCCCCAAAGCCGCGGGAATTATCCACCTCGGCGCTACGTCGTGCTATGTCGGAGACAATGCCGATATTATCATAATGCATGACGCGCTGTATCTTGTACGGAAAAAGCTGTTGAACGTCATATCAAATCTTGCGGCGTTTGCGGAAAAATATAAAGATCTTCCGTGCCTCGCCTATACTCATCTTCAGCCCGCCCAGCCCACGACCGTAGGAAAGCGCGCGACGCTCTGGATAAATGAGCTTCTTATGGACCTTGAAGAAATTGAATACAGGATAGAAAATCTCGCTCTGCTCGGTCAGAAAGGTACGACAGGAACTCAGGCTTCGTTTGTGGAGCTTTTTGACGGAAATTCCGAAAAGATAAACGAGCTTGAAAAAATGATTGCAAATGAAATGGGATTTACAAAATGCGTACCCGTCAGCGGTCAGACCTATTCGAGAAAGGCGGATTTTCAGGTGCTTTCGGCGCTTTCGGGCATAGCTCAGTCCTGCTCGAAATTTTCAAACGATATGCGCCTGCTCCAGAGCTTTGAAGAAATGTCCGAGCCGTTTGAGAAAACGCAGATAGGCTCTTCGGCTATGCCCTATAAGCGAAACCCCATGCGTTCGGAAAGAATAACCTCTCTTGCGAGATATGTTATGATAGATGTGCTGAACCCCGCGTTTACTTCGGGCACGCAATGGTTCGAGAGAACGCTCGACGACAGCGCCAACAAGCGCATAGCGGTGGCAGAGGCGTTTCTTGCGGTAGACGCGATATTGAACATCATGCTGAATGTTACCGACGGCATTAAGGTGTACCCCGAAGTCATAAAGCGCAGACTTATGGAAAAGCTTCCGTATATGGCGACGGAGAATATAATGATGAAAGCAGTAGAAAAGGGCAAAAACAGACAGGAACTTCACGAACAGCTCAGGGTCTATTCTCAGGAAACCGCCGAGGCTGTGCGCGAGGGAGGAAAGAACGACCTTGTGGATAAGATAGCGAACGACCCGATGTTCGGCGTGACAAAAGAAGAAATAGAAGAGCTTCTTGTCCCTGAAATGTATGTGGGACGCGCTCCCGAACAGGTAGACGAGTTTTTGAAAAAATGTGTTTATCCCGTTCTGGAAAAAAACAAGAATGATCTCGGAGAAAAAGCCGAGCTTTCGGTTTAATTTGTTCATAAAAGGGTGAACTGATATTGAAGAAATGGGTGCTTCCCGAAATACAAAAGGGCGGGGAGATACGGGAAAAATACGGCGACTTTCTCGGCGAGATACTGCTTTCGGACGGCTTTTTGTCAAACGCAGACGTTGATGAATTTTTCGGCTGCGGCGAGCTTTCCGATCCGTTTCTTATGACGGATATGCAAAAAGCTGTTGAGGTAATAACGGCTGCTGTCGAAAACGGCGAGCAGATAATCGTTTACGGGGATTACGACTGCGACGGGGTAACTTCTGCGGTTATGCTGTACAGTTATTTAGAGCAGATAGGCGCGGAGGTCGGGTTTTATATTCCCGAACGCTCGGACGGCTTCGGAATGAATATCCCCGCGCTCAAAAGGCTCGTTGAAAACGGCGCGCAGCTTATCATAACCGTCGATAACGGCGTTTCCGCAAATAACGAGGCAAAGTTCCTTTCGGAAAAGGGCGTAAAACTTGTCATTACCGATCACCACCGACCGAACGGCGAACTTCCGATATGCGAAGCCTGTGTAAATCCGAACAGAACGGACGATATTTCACCGTTTAAAGACCTTTGCGGCGCGGGAGTGACATTAAAGCTCCTTATTGCGCTCGAAAACGACGCTGATTTTATTATTGAGAACTATGCGGATCTGGCGGCGGTAGGTACTATAGGCGACGTAATGCCTCTTTGCGGAGAAAACCGTTTTATTGTCAGAAAGGGAATGGAAAGCATAGCAAACGAGCAGAACATCGGGCTTAATGCTCTGGTGAGAAAATCGGGGATAAAATGCCGTCAAATAACGGCGGAGGATCTGGCTTTTAAGATATGTCCGAGAATAAACTGCGCGGGAAGGATCGCGTCCGCTCAGAAAGCAGCGCGGCTTTTGCTCTCTGACGACCCTGAAAGCGCGGATATGATGGCGGAAGAACTCAACGAACTTAATTCAAGGCGAAAGACGCTGAGCGACGATATCTACGAACAGATCGAAAAGCAGATT
This sequence comes from uncultured Clostridia bacterium, assembly GCA_947629335.1. Lineage (GTDB taxonomy): Bacteria > Bacillota > Clostridia > Oscillospirales > Ruminococcaceae > CAG-115. The sequence goes on from CANRDI010000002.1 coordinate 57,195, forward strand.
ATTGAAGATCCGGCAATTCTGACCGAGCGCGTAATAGTTCTGAAAGGAAACAACTGGCATATCGGCATGATCGGGCTTGTCTGCTCAAAGACAGCGGAAAAATACGGAAAACCGACGGTCGTTATTTCTGTCGTAAACGGAACGGCAAGGGGTTCTTGCAGAAGCGTGGGAAACTTTTCTATACATAAGATGCTGGCGAGCTGCGCGGATGTTCTGACAAATTTCGGCGGGCATCCTATGGCGGGAGGATTTTCTCTTCCGGAAAAAGATGTTGAGATACTGCGTGATAAGATCTATTCATTTGCTCGTGAATATTATCCTATAATGCCCGACGTTGAGCTTATCTTTAACAGGGAAACTAAAATAGAGGAGATAAACTCTCAAAATACCGCTCTCATCGAAAGGCTCGGACCTTTCGGAGAGGGCAACAGAAGACCGCTGCTCCTTTTCAGGGGATGTACCGTAAGCGCAAAGGCGCAGATGTCGGGAGGAAAATTCGTTTCATTTATTGCAAAACAGGGAAAAGCGTCGATAAGATGTTATTCGTTTGATTTTTCTTTTGAAGATCTCTTTGTCGGAAACGGCGCAGTCATAGATATAGCCGCTTATGCGGAGATAAACACATATAACGGCAATACAAGCGTTCAGCTGAGGTTTGTCGATTTCAGACCGAGTACATTTGACCAGAACAGGTTTTTTGCGGCTAAAAGAACATACGAGGCTATCTGCCGCGGCGAAGGCTGTGACGGAAGGCTTTTTCCGAGAGTTGTTCCGCAAAACCGCGGCGACCTTATGAAAATATACGATCTGCTGAGAAATTTCGGCGATAAACTTTCTTTAGAACAGCTCTCGGTTTTCGATAATTCTGTAAACTATTGTATGCTCAAAATAACCGCAGACGCTTTTGTTGAAGCGGGAATGTTTGAAAAAAGCGGCGATTGTCTTAAACCCGTAAAGCTCTCGAAAAAGTGCGATTTGTTTGCCGAGGGTCTTTTAAGCAGGATAAAAGTAACGGACGGAAAAGTGCTTATTACATAAAACGCTTTCGGATAAGAATTTATTTCGCGGGGAGAATTTCCCGCGGTTAAGGGGTGATCTGTACGGACATCAGAAAAAGTGTGACAATTGACGACCTTATGCGGAAAATTTCCGATACGGGCAAAGAATATGACACGGATAAGATACGCCGCGCCTATGAGCTTGCTGATTCGGCTCACGAGGGGCAGATGCGTTCTTCGGGCGAGAAGTATATAACCCACCCTTTGTCCGTTGCGATGATACTGCTTGATTATCTTATGGATACCGACACTATCTGCGCCGCGCTTATGCATGACGTTGTAGAGGATACCGAGATCACGCTTGACGAAATAAAAAAGAAGTTCGGCGCGGACGTTGCGCTTATGGTGGACGGCGTTACAAAGATAGGTCAAGTACCGCTTAACACCAAAGAAGAACAGCAGGCGGAAAATATACGCAAGATACTCATAGCAATGAGCAAGGATATCCGCGTCATTATCATAAAACTTGCCGATAGACTTCACAATATGCGTACTCTTTACGCCCGTCCGCCCGAAAAACAGCTTAAAACCTCGCTCGAAACTATGAATTTCTACGCCCCCATTGCTCACCGTCTCGGTATGAGCGACGTAAAAGAGGAAATGGAAAGCATTGCCATACGCTATCTTGACCCCTACGGCTGCAAGGAGATAGAGCGGCTGCTCGATTTGCACAAAGACGAGCGCGACAGCTTTATAGACAGGATAATAACGCGTATACGTTCGAGAATTTCCGATATAGATCCGCCGCCTATAATAGAGGGCAGAGTAAAATCGATATTCAGCATCTACAAGAAAATGTATGTCAAAAACAAGCCGTTTGATGAGATATACGACATTTACGCCGTAAGAATAATCGTACAGTCGGTGGTGGAGTGTTATAACGTATTGGGAGTTATACACGATCTGTTCAGCCCCATGCCTTATCGCTTTAAGGACTATATCGCAACGCCCAAGCCCAATCGCTATCAGTCTCTGCATACGACTGTTATCGGCAAAGAGGGAATACCGTTTGAGGTCCAGATAAGAACTGTCGAAATGCATAACACCGCTCAGTACGGTATCGCCGCACACTGGAAATACAAGGCGGGATTAAAGGGAAACGTAGAGGGCGAAAAGCGCTTCGACTGGATAAGACAGCTTCTTGAACGCCAGCAGGAGGCTGATGATGTCGAGCAGATAACCGACGCGATAAAGAACGACCTTACACAGGACGAGGTTTTCGTGTTCAGTCCGAAGGGCGATGTTTTCGCGCTTCCCGCGGGGGCAAACGTTCTGGATTTCGCGTATGCTATCCATACCGAGGTCGGAAACAAGATGACGGGCGCGAAAGTCGGCGGCAGAATGGTGCCGTTTGACTATCAGGTGAAAACTGGGGATATAGTCGAGATTTTCACAAGCGGCTCGCCGAATTATCGTCCTAACCGAAACTGGCTCGATATAGCACAGACGACAGAAGCGAAGAGCAAAATTCGTTCGTGGTTTAAAAAAGAGCGCCGCGAGGAAAACATCGCCTGCGGAAAAGAAGAGCTTGAGCGCGAATTTAAGCGGAACAACATTCCTCTTGAAAAAGAAATCCTCGAAGAAGCGGCTCTTAAAGCTCATCTTGGAAGCGTAGACGACCTGTATGCTGCGATAGGCTACGGCGGCGTGTCAATGTCAAAAGTCATTCAGCGTATAAAGGACAGCGCCGTCCGCGCTCAAAAAGAGCATAACGCCGAGCTTATGACGGCTGAGGAAAATATGGAGGAAACCAACGCCCGCAGCCGCAAAAAGGGTATCATAATCGAGGGAATAGACAACTGTCAGGTAAAATTCGCCCAGTGCTGCAATCCCCTGCCGGGCGACCCGATAATCGGTTTTGTAACGCGCGGTTTCGGAGTTTCTATCCATAAGCAGGACTGCGTAAACGTTATAAACAATATGGACAGCGAGGAAAACCGCGACAGGTGGCTGAAAGCGGCATGGGCAGGAGTTGACGATACGACCTACCGCGCGACCATCGACATCATTTCCGAGCAAAAATCCTCGGTAATTGCCGACATCACCGCCGCTATTGCCGCAAACCGCATACCTATGTACGAAATGAATATGCACAGGCTTAAAAACGGCAATACAAACCTGCTTATAACAATAGAAGTCGCGGGAGTTGAACAGCTTACAAACGTCATCTCGCGCCTTCAAAAAATACCCGGAGTCATCTCCGCCGACAGAACAGGAAAAGCGTAATAGAGGTAAGATGTAAGAAGTAAGATTATTTGAATCTTGATTTCTTACCTCTTACTTCTAAAATGGGGGTTTATTATATGGAACAAATAACTCGGATGCCGTTGGGGGCGCTTGCTTCAAACTGCTATATAATAGCAGCGGACAATAAAGAGGCAATAGTTATCGACCCCGCTTCTTCGGCGGAAGTTCTTAATTTTGCTGAGCTTAACGGATTAAAGATCGGCGGGATAATCATAACCCACGGACATTACGACCATTTTGCGGGAGTTTCGGACATAAGATCCGCGACAGGCGCAAAGGTATACGCTCCGGATCTTGACAGGGAGATGCTTGCGAGTGCGGAAAAGAGCTGGGCATGGTTTATGCAGGGAACGGAGTTTAAGCCCGTTGTTCCGGATAAAACGTTTTCGGACGGCGACAAATTTTCGGTTTGCGGCGTAGAATTTCGCGCAATGAACGCTCCGGGGCATACGGCGGGAAGCTGTTTGCTGTTTTGCGAAAAACTGAACGTGATATTTACGGGCGACGTTATTTTTGAAGGCAGCGTCGGGCGCACGGACGGCTTTTCGGGCAGTTCCCGCGCAATGCAAAAGTCTTTGTCGAAAATTTCCGCTCTAAAGGGAAACTATCGGCTTTTGTGCGGACACGGAGATGAAACAACTTTAAACGCTGAAAAAAACTTAAATCCGTATTTAAATGAATTGTAGAAAATCTTGCTCAATTTTCGCCGAATTTGTTTAAAATTTATAAAAGTTTCAGAAATTATGTAAAATATCCGCGTTTGCTCTTGACTTTTTTGCGAAATTGAGATAAAATAGTAATATTATAGGATTTGTCCGTTTGGATCTATTTTAAAGGAGGATTAGATATGAACGCAAAAACTACTGCGATCGTTTCGTACATTGGCTGGATAGGCTGGCTTATCGCTTTGCTTGCGGGAGATAAGGACGACCCGTTCGCAAAACACCACCTCAACCAGAACCTTATCATTTACCTTATCGCACTTATTCCGATAATCGGAACTATTCCCGCATTTGTTTTCTGGATCATGGGTCTTATAAATGCCGCAAACAACGAAGCAAAGCCGCTTCCGTTGATCGGAAACTGGCACTTGTTAAAGTGATCTCGTGAAAAATGAGCCGTGTCTTATGACGCGGCTTTTTTTCTGCATTTTTTTGTTTGAGCTTAATCAAAAAAATATGTGAAAACCCTTGACATTTTGGTAAAAAGAGTTATAATAAATATGTATGTTTTATTTTTAAATTAAAAAGTGAGGATAAAAAATGAAGTGGATGGGATTAAACGAACTTCGAGAGAGCTATCTCTCGTTTTTTGAGAGCAAGGGACATCTGCGTATGCAGAGCTTTCCGCTTGTTCCGCCGGCGGACGACAACTCTATCTTGCTTATAAACGCAGGTATGACGCCTCTTAAAAAGTACTTTCAGGGCATCGAAGAACCGCCGCGCCACCGTGTGACGACTTGTCAGAAGTGCATAAGAACGCCCGATATCGAGAATGTCGGAAAGACTGCGCGCCACGGAACGTATTTTGAGATGCTCGGAAACTTTTCGTTCGGCGATTATTTCAAACACGAGGCGACGGCATGGGCATGGGAATTTCTCACGAAAACGCTTGAAATTCCTGCGGACAGGCTGTACATCACCATTTATGAACAGGACGACGAAGCGGGCGACATATGGGCAAATGAAGTGGGAATACCGCGCGAGCGCATTATAAAGCTCGGAAAAGCCGATAATTTCTGGGAGCATGGAAGCGGACCGTGCGGTCCATGTTCGGAAATTCACTTTGACAGAGGCGAAAAGTACGGAAAGTTTGACCATATCGGACAGGACAATTTTGAAGAAGTCGGCGACTGCGACAGAGTTATTGAAATATGGAACCTTGTTTTCACACAGTTTGACAACGACGGCAAGGGCAATTATACCCAGCTCGCTACGAAAAATATCGACACGGGAATGGGCTTAGAGCGACTTGCGTGCGTAATGCAGGACGTTGACAACCTTTTTGAAGTTGATACTGTAAAGAATATAATGGGCAGGATCTGCTCTATAATCGGCGTGAATTATCACGACGACGACAAAAAGGACATCTCTATCCGCGTAATTACCGACCATATCCGCTCGACAACGTTTATGGCAGGCGACGGGATATTGCCGTCAAACGAGGGCAGAGGCTATGTAATGCGCAGACTTTTGCGCAGAGCCGCGCGCCATGGGCGCTTGCTCGGCTATAACAAGCCGTTTTTATACGAGGTTTGCGACACGGTTATCGATGAAAATTTGTCGGCTTATCCGGAGCTTGCCGAAAAGCGCTCTTATATCAAGAAAGTAATTCAGACCGAAGAGGAAAGCTTTGCGAAAACAGTTGACAACGGCTCGGCAATTCTCGACGAGATGATCCAGGAATTACTCAAAAGCGGAAAGACCGTGCTTTCGGGCGAAAATGTTTTTAAGCTCCACGATACCTATGGCTTCCCGCTTGATCTGACGAAAGAGATACTCTCGGAAAAAGGTCTTTCGGCGGACGAAGAGGGCTTTCATGAGTGCATGAAAGTGCAAAAGGAAACCGCCCGTGCAAATAAAGCTCTCGGCGGCGGCTGGGATAATGCGAAAAACTCAGAGCTTGACGCGCTGAAAACCGAATTTGTGGGATATGACACGCTTGAATGTCAGGCAAATATACTTGCGATAACAAAGAACGGCGAAAATGCCGAAACCTGCACAGCGGGCGAAGAAGCGGGAGTTGTTATCGACAAAACGCCGTTTTATGCGGAAATGGGCGGACAGGTCGGCGATAAGGGCGTTATTTTAAACGACAGCGGCGAGCTTGAAGTTCTCGATACTAAAAAGCTCGGCGGAGGTCAGTTTATATGCAAATGCAAAGTGAAAAGCGGAACATTTGAGGTCGGACAGACGGTCAGGGCGAAAGTTGACGAACAGCTCAGAATGGCTACACAGCGCAACCACACCTGCTGTCATATACTTCAGGCGGCGCTTCGTGAAGTCCTCGGCGACCATGTTCACCAGTGCGGCTCTTATGTAGACCCGTATCAGTGCCGTTTCGACTTTTCTCATTTCAGCGCAATGACTGCCGAAGAAATTCAGAAGGTCGAAAACTATGTCAACAATGTCATAATGGCGGCTGTTCCTGTTGTAACAGAAGTGCTTCCTATCGAAGAAGCGCGCAAAAAGGGCGCAATGGCGCTGTTCGGCGAAAAGTACGGAAGCGTCGTAAGAGTAGTTTCGGTGGGGGATTATTCAACGGAATTCTGCGGAGGAACTCACCTTAAAAACTCATCTCAGGCGGGCTTGTTTAAAATTTGCTTTGAAACTTCTGTCGCAAGCGGCGTGAGAAGAATACAAGCCGTAACGGGTATGGCGGTTATGAGTATGCTGTACGACTATAAAAACACGCTCGAAAAGACCTGCGCGGCGCTTAAAGCGCAGAACGCGGATGACCTTGTGCGCAGAGCCGAGAGCGTTATGAGTGAAATGCGCGAAAAAGACAGAAAGATAGAGAGTATGGAGCAGGCGGCGGCAAATGCAAAGCTCGGCGATATATTCTCGGACGTTCCGGAAATAAACGGCGTAAAGCTCGTTGCGGCGAGGCTCGACGGAATGGGCGCGGACGGGCTGCGCAAAACGGGCGATACCGTCGCGGACAAATACGATTGTTTTGTGGCAGTTCTCGCGGGAACTGCCGACGGGAAAACATCTATCCTCTGCAAATGCTCAAAGAGCGCAATTGAAAAGGGCGCGAACGCAGGAACGCTTGTGCGCGAGATTGCCGCAGCAGCAGGCGGAAAAGGCGGCGGAAAGCCCGACCAGGCAATGGCGGGAGTTCCCGACGCGTCTAAGCTCGACGAGGCGCTTAAAGCGGCGAATGAAATTGTCGCAAAGTATGTGAAATAAATCTTTCGGCATTTATGTGAACAGGCTGTAATTCGCGGCATGATGATGTTGTGCCGCGAATTTCGGAATTTAAGGCATTGAAAGGAGTAATTATGGAAAACTGTTTGTTCTGTAAAATTATCGCGGGAGAAATCCCCTCGACAAAGGTCTATGAGGACGATAAAATACTTGCGTTCCGCGACATCAACCCCCAAGCTCCCGCGCATATTCTCGTTATTCCGAAGGAGCATATAGCGGGAGTTGACAAGCTTAATGAAAAAAATGCGGCAGTTGTTTCGCATATTTTCGTGAAGATCGCAGAAATAGCAAAACAAGAGGGACTTTCAAACGGTTATCGTGTTGTTTCAAATATAGGCGAGGACGGCGGTCAGACTGTCAGACATCTGCATTTCCATATCCTCGGCGGCAAGAAGCTGAATACGGAAATGGCGTAAAATATGGGCAGACTGACCGAAACACAGCTTAAAAACGAGCTAAAGTCGGGCGCGCTTTCGAGGATATATTTTCTGTACGGCGAGGAAGATTTTCTTGTGAAAACCTATGCCGGCAGGATAGTTGACGCCGCTGTTCGGGAAGAAGTCCGCGATATGAACTTTATAAAGTTTACGGACGCGCCGCGCTCGGCGGAGCTTGCGGATTATCTTGACGGAGTACCCGTATTTTCGGAGTATAAATGCGCGCTTATAACGGATCTTGACCTTGACAGGCTTGACGCGGCGGAGCAGAAAAATTATCTCGCTCTTTTGAAAAATATTCCCGAAAGCTCGGTTTTGATAATAGAACAGCTCCATATAAACCCCGCCGTTTACAATGACAAGAAGATAAAGGAAAAGCCGAAAAAGCTTTTAGAGGCTGCCGAAAAAAACGGAGCGATATGCGAGTTTAAGTTTTTGTCAACTGACCGCGTATGCACGCAGATAAGGAAAAAAATTGAGCGCGCAGGCTGTACGATATCGGGAGAAAACGCGGCTTTTCTTGCTGAAGAATGCGGCATGAGCCTTACTGTTCTCGGAAACGAGATCGAAAAACTTTGCGCTTATCGGCAGAGCGGCGAAATAACAAAGGACGACATGAACGCGCTTGTTCCGAAGCGCGCCGACGCGGGTATCTACACCCTTTCCGACGCGCTTTTCGAGGGAAAAACTCAAAAAGCGTTTGAAATTTTAGACGAGCTTTTTATACAGCAGTTTGACGAGCATAAAATATTTTTTACGCTTTCTGGATATTTTGTAGATCTGTACCGCGCGAAGCTCGGAAAACTTGCCGAGAAAAACTATTCGGAAACGGCGCAGGCGTTCGGATATTACGGCGGCAGGAGCTATGCCGTGAAGTATGCATATCAGAAAGCGGCAAAGCTGCCTTTGCGGTATCTGGGCGACTGCCTTACTGTTTTGTACAGGACAAATAAACTTTTGAACTCCTCTAAGATGAACCGCCGAACGCTTGTGGAGAGCGCGATAGCGGAGATATCAATGCTCAAGAAAACAGATGATCAAAATTGACAAAGCGATAATAGTCGAGGGAAAATACGACAAGATCACGCTTTCAAACCTCGTAGAAGCGGTCATTATCCCCACAAACGGATTTTCCGTCTATAAGGACAGGGAGACCGCCGAGCTTATAAAGCTGTTCGCAAAGAAAACGGGGATAATTATCCTCACCGACAGCGACAGCGCGGGTCTTCAGATACGTTCAAGGCTCAGAAGCATAATAAACGAGGGAGAGGTAATAAATGTTTTTATACCTGAGATACGCGGAAAGGAAAAGCGAAAGCGCGCTTTTTCAAAACAGGGGCTTTTGGGCGTAGAAGGAATGACGAAAGAAATTCTGCTCGAAGCATTTGAAAGAGCGGGAGTTTTTGCAGAAGAACGCGTCGGGAAAACAGACCCCGTGACAAAAGCCGATCTGCTCGACCTCGGACTGTGCGGAGGAGAAAACTCTGCGGTAAAGCGCAGAATGCTGCAAAAAAAGCTCGGATTTCCGTCTGGGCTTTCGGCAAATATGTTTTTAGAAGCGGTAAACGCAATGTATTCGCGTGAGGAATTTCTGCATAAATCACAAAATATTTTGGGAGAGTTAAAGTAATGGTATTTTCAAGCCTTACATTTTTGTTTTTCGGCTTTCTGCCAATTACGCTGATAGCCTATTATCTTGTGCCGAAAAGGCTGAAAAACGTTGTTATACTGGTAAGCGGGCTGGTTTTTTACGCATGGGGAGAACCTATATATGTTTTAGCTATGATATTGTCAACATTTATCGACTATACGGCGGGCAGGATCATAGCAAAGTATGACGACAGACCAAAAATAAGGCTTGCGTGCCTTATCGTGTCGATAACGATGAATTTAGGACTTTTGGCAACATTCAAATACCTCGGTTTTATTATCAACTCCGTAAACGCATGGTTCGGACTTGAGATACCAAACCCGAATTTGCCGCTTCCTATAGGAATAAGCTTTTTCACGTTCCAGTCAATGAGCTATACAATCGACCTTTACCGCAGGAACATAAAAGTCCAGAAAAACGCGGCAAGTTTTATGGCTTTTGTAACGCTCTTTCCGCAGATAGTAGCGGGACCTATCGTAAGGTATGAAGATATCCAGAACGAGATAGACGAGCGCACCATAAGCGAAAAAATGGTAGGAAACGGGATCTCCCGCTTTATCACGGGTCTTGGGAAAAAAGTTCTTATTGCGAACAATATCGGCGCTCTTTGGACGCAGGTAAAAGCTCTCGATTATTCAACTCTTTCGGCAGGAACGGCGTGGCTCGGAATATTGGCGTTTACATTTCAGATATATTTTGATTTTTCGGGATATTCGGATATGGCGATAGGGCTTGGGAAAATGATGGGCTTTAACTTCCCCGAAAACTTCGATTATCCGTATATGTCAAAAAGTATTTCGGAATTTTGGCGGCGCTGGCATATGACGCTTGGCGCTTGGTTCAGGAGTTATGTTTATATCCCCCTCGGCGGAAACAGAAAGGGATATGTCCGTACACTCATAAACATTCTTATAACGTGGCTTGCGACAGGTATTTGGCACGGAGCGGCGTGGAATTATATGATATGGGGATTGTATTTCGGCGTGCTGATAGTTATTGAGCGAATATTTCTCGGAAAGGTTCTCGAAAAGATTCCGTCGTTTTTCAGTTGGCTTTACACCTTTGTTTTAGTGGTTTTCGGCTTTGTTATTTTCGACGGAGTAGCACCGGGAACAACCGATTTCGGCGAAATGTTCTCTCAGGTATTCACTTATATAGGAGCAATGTTCGGCGCAAACGGAGTTTTGATGGACGATCTTGCAAAACGCTCTTTTGTAAACTACGGCATAATGTTCGCCGTTTGCATTATCGGCTCAACAGATATGCTGAAGAATTTTGCTAAAACAATTAAGGAAAAAGCTCCGAAATGGGTCATGTACGGTTATCCCGTTATACAGACGGCGGTTATGCTCGTAAGCGTCGCGTTTATAACGACTTCGACCTATAATCCTTTCCTTTACTTCAACTTTTAAGGAGGCAGGGCATGAAATTCAAAATGACGCCGGATAAGCTGATGATAGCTCTTTTTGCTATAGTTATGCTTGTTATACCGATCACGACCATTATACTCCCGAAAAAAGATATGAGCGAAAACGAAAACAGACGGCTCGCAAAATTTCCGAGCATTGTAAACGAAACCAAGCTCAAAAATGCCGAAGATCTCAAAGACGTTATTGACGCGGTAAAATGGGATTATATAGTCGAACGCGAGGACGCAAGTTTTATGGACGATTATGAGACCTATTTCGCCGATCATCTTGCGGGAAGAGAACTCTGGGTAAAGGTTTCAAACAGAATGTCCGCTCTTATGGGAAAAGAAGAGATAAACGGCGTTTATACCACTGACGGCAGAATGATCGAGATATTCCGCGGCTATGACGAAAAAGAAGTTCAGAATATGATAGATTCTGTAAATGATTTTGCGGAAAGATATTCGGATATCCCGATGTACTTTATGCTTGCTCCGACCGCTCAGGAGATATATAAATCAAAGCTCCCGACATATTCGGAAGTGACAAACGAAAAGGTATTCATAGACGAATGTTCACGAAAGCTCGTAAATTTAAATGTTATAGACGCTTTGAGCTATCTTTCGGGAAGAAGCGGAGAGTATATATATTACCGCACAGACCACCACTGGACAAGTCTCGGAGCATATTACGCCTATTGTGCGGCGGCAAAACAGCTCGGATTTAACGCGATAGGTCTCGACAAGTTCAATGTAGAGACCGCGAGCAGTTCTTTTTACGGAACTCTCTATTCAAGAACGCTCGACGACAGCATATCTCCCGACAGTATCGACTATTATTTTCTTGCAAGCGGCGAGCCGAATGTAAAAATGACGAGAATAAACGGAGATCAGGTCGAAACTTTCGATACGCTTTATGTAAGAGATCATCTTGATGTAAAGGATAAGTATTCTTCTTTTACGGGCAGCAACGTTCCTATAGTTACCATAGAGACTGATGTTGACAATGACAAAGAGCTTCTTATCATTAAAGACAGCTATGCTCATTCGCTCGTACCGTTTTTGTCCAAACATTACAGCAAGATCACAATGGTCGATCTTCGCTATATAAATACCGATATTAACCGCTTTGTAAATATCCGCGATTATGATCAGGTATTGTTTGTTTATAATGTTGTCACATTCTGCGACGAGAGCAATCTCAAAAAGTTAGCTCTGACAAAGTAAAATATGAGAGAGTTAAGTTTTGATGTAGAACAAAGCGAAAACGGACTTTTAGCAAAAACGTTTCTTAAAAGGCACGGTATCTCCGAAAGATCCGTTATGCTCTTAAAGCGTAGCGGAGGAATTACGCGCGGCGGAAACATACTTCGTACAGGCGACAAGGTATATGCGGGAGAAAGGGTAGAGGTGCGTTCGCCTAAGGAAAAATGCGGGTTCGAGCCGAATTATGACTTGTTTGCGCCGATAGTCTACGACGACGAGGACGCTGTTGTTTTCGACAAGCCCGCGGGTCTCGCTGTTCATCCTTCCGCAGGACATTATTCCGACACGCTCGGAAATTATTTTGCGGTAAAATATCCCGATTCGGTTTTCAGGGCTGTAAACCGCCTCGATAAAGATACGACGGGACTTTGCCTGTGCGCGAAAAATCCGCTTTCCGCGCCGATACTCCCGAAAAATTTTGATAAGACTTATTATGCCGTTGTCTGCGGAAATATTGACGAGCCGGGAACAATAGACCTCCCTATCGGGAGAGTTTCCGACAGTATAATAAAGCGTGAGGTAAGAGCGGACGGAGAACTCGCGGTAACACACTATAAGCCCGTAATGCATAAAAACGGACTTACGCTCCTTGAAATAAAGCTCGAAACAGGAAGAACTCACCAGATCCGCGTACATTTTTCACATATCGGTTATCCGTTGATAGGCGACGAAATGTACGGCGGCGCTCTCGACAAAATAAAACGGCAGGCTCTTCATTGCGGGAAAATAAGTTTTATAAAGCCGTTTTCGGGAGAAAAGATCTCTCTTGAAAGCCCGTTTCCCGATGATATGAGAGAATTATTCAACTTTTTAGTTTGAAAAATCACCAAAAATCATTTGATAAAACTGTATAATGTATATAAAATTTGCAATAGCTCTTGATTTATTTTGATGAATATTGTATAATATTAAAAGGGTCGTTTTGTGTTTATTTAGGTATGTAAGAAAAGGGTAAAAATCCTTACATCTGACTTCACAAATAAGGAGTTTGGTGCGATTGATTCTCGGTGGAAAAGTAATTAAGATAGAAGTAACCGATGAAAAAAATGTTCGTATTCTCGAAGCCGATAAAAATTTTGTGCTTCCAAAAAGCATGAGCGACAGCGAGGATAATATCGTTATGATAAAGGGCAGAAATCTGCCGGAGCTTGAGTATAATTCGATTGTCTTTGTCGTCACTACGACAAAAGGAAACGACCGAATTAAGTATACGGGCGCCGTTACAATGTCTATCGATACACAGCTTAATATAAGGATACTCAGAAATAATAATTCTCAGGTGCTTCAAGAGCGCCGAAGGTATTTTAAAATAAAGGTCGACGAGCCGGGGCGTATCCTCCGCTTTATAAGGGAAGATAAGATAAGTAATCTTGACGTTCCCGCGAGGATAAAGGTTTTGGATATAAATGTCGGGGGAGTTTTTATAACCTGTGAAAAAATGGAGTTTGCCGTAGACGATCTTATTTGCCTTGAGGTCGATCTGTCGAGCGGAAAACTTATTTCCGACGCAAAGATCCTCAGAGTACAGCGCTGTGAGGACGGCTCGATAAAAGGCTATGGCTGTGAGTTTCAGGGGCTTACGGCGGCTCAGGAGGATCTTATAAGCAGATTTATCCTGAAGGTCCAGTCGGAAAACCGCCAGAAAGAGTCTGATAAAAACGATTTTTCTTAGATAATGATGCGGCAGGATACATATACTTGCACGATTTCATTATTTTAATCATCATTAGGGGGAATAACGATGAAAAGAACTACAATGAAGTATTCTCTTATAGCTGTACTTGTCATATTTGCGATCGTTCCCGCCCTTATTGTAGGAGCGGTCGGGACGCTTTCGTCCATAAGCTATAACAACAGCGTAAGAGAAAGCGAATTTCAGGACGGTTCGCTTGTAAGAGCAAATTCTATCGGTACCTTGTTCGCAAAGTATACTTCAGACGCGGCTACGCTTGCAAAGCTTGATGTTGTGTCAAGCGCCGTTCAGAGCGGCGGCAGCGACGCGAATACGACCATAGCGAGTTTTGCGCAGGGCGATCCCGGCATACTCGACGTGCTTATTCTTGACGCGGCGGGAGTGGTGATCGATTCTTCGCTGAATAAGGTGGAAAAAGGCTCAAATTTTGAGCATTTTGAAGAAACAATGCCCGCGGTCTCTGCTTTGATGCAGTGGAATAACTATGAAACAGATGCGTTTTTTGTTTCTCATGATATTCTGGTAGACGAAAAGAAAGTGGGATATGTGTGCGTCGTTGTTTCTCCCTCTGAGGGCGGACTTATTGCAAAGACGCTTTCCGGAAAATATACTACGGACGGTTCTGCCCGTATCGCTCTTATAGATCAGTCGGGAAATACAATAAACTTTATGGGGAACGGCTCGGTCATGTGGGAATCACAGCTTGACAGCGGCATCAAAAACAAGCTTCCTGTATTTTTCGACGCGTCGGTAAATGTTACGGCGCCTGTTAAGGATAATATAAATAACGGCACTGCGGGACGCTATACATATTCCTGCGGTATTATCCCGAATGTTACAAGCTGGCGCTGGATCGGTATAATGGAAGGTTCGAGCGGCATTCCGCTCTCAAGCCTCATATCGCTTGCAGTTTTGCTGGTCTTGGCAGTAGTTTGCTGTCTGGCAGGGTTCTTTATCATAAGCAAGATTATCGGAAACATGCACGATATGATAAAGACAATGAACAGCATCGACGCAGAAGAAGGCTTCTCAGCCATGCGCTTTGATGTAAAGAACAATAAGAGCGAGCTTGGAAGTATCCAGAGTTCGTTTAATGACTTCCTTGATGAAGTTGCGATCAACAGCGACCGTTATAAAACTATCGCAAAGCTCTCCGACAATATGCTTTTCGAGTGGGATTTCCACAAGGAAAGAATGTATATTTCGGATAACGCGCTTCAGAAATTCGACCTTAAACCTGAGGGCGCAACACTTTCAAACGGACGTTTTCTTGACGGACTTATGACGCCTGAGGACGCCGACAAGTACAAGCGCGACATAAGCGCGATGCTGAAAGGGCAGAAGGGCTATAGCGCACAGTATCAGATAAAGTCAAAAACGGGCGCAATGGTATGGGTATCGTTCAGAGCAAACTGCGTAACGGACCGTACCGGCGAGCTTTTGAGAGTTATCGGCGTTATGACCGATATTGATAACGAAAAGAAACTTGAGCTTCAGCTTTCCGAGCGCGCATCATTTGACTTCCTTTCACAGCTCTACAACAGAAGCACATTTACTTCAATGCTCAATACCGAGCTTGACCGCAGAGGACCTAAGAAGATAGGGGTCATGTTCCTCGACGTCGATGACTTTAAGTTTATAAACGACCGTTACGGACACTCTGTCGGAGATGAAGTAATAAAGTTTGTGGCTGATACTATCCGCAAGAGAGTTGATAACAGAGGCGGATTTGCGGGACGCTTCGGCGGAGATGAGTTTGTAATGTGCATTACAAACCAGGATGATATCGAAAACGCCGAGCAAATGGCAATGGATATGATAGACGACCTGTTTATGGGATATACTTCGAGCGAAGGAATTATGATAAACGTAAAGGCGTCTATAGGAATAACATATTGTCCGGATCATTCTACAGATGTAAATGAGCTTATCTCGTTCTCCGATACAGCAATGTATTTCGTTAAGAAAAACGGTAAAAACAACTATCACGTTTATGTTCCGGAGGACAGCGAAAACGACGAGTATAAAGATCCGGAAGGATATTGATAAACATTCACAATTCGGAGCGCCGCTCCGCGGCGAATTAAGTTTGGCACGCGGAGCGGATTTATCTGTTTAAGGAAACAGTATCGGCTTTAAAAAATAAAATTTCAGACTGTGAGAAAGTTTGGCATAAAAAGGCGCTGTGCTTTCGGAAAACGGCGGCGGTTGAGATATTTGGATTTCGGCAAAAGGCTAAAATGCCCCGCCTGTGCGGTTATACGGAAGATATAGATTTAATGACGGTCTGATATAATTTGGAGGGCAAAAAACTTTGGCTAAAATAATTGCTGTTACAAATCAGAAAGGCGGCGTCGGAAAAACAACGACCTGTGCGGCTATCTGCGGAAGCCTCTCCAAGAGAGGATATAAGGTTTTGGCGGTCGATCTCGACCCTCAGGGAAATTTGAGTTTCAGTCTCGGAGCGGAGGCTGATGAAAAATTTACGATATATGATGTGCTGAAAGATAACTGTGAGATAGAAGACGCTATAATCCACGGGGATACCTGCGACGTCGTTCCGTCAAATATACTGCTTTCGGGTCTGGAACTTGAGATGACGGGTGTGGGGAGAGAATATGTCCTTCGAGAACAGCTTAACTATGTGAAGAAAAATTACGACTACATAATCCTCGATACTCCGCCCGCACTGTCGGTGCTTACTATAAATGCATATACTGCCTCGGACGAGCTGATAATCCCGATGCTTTGCGAAATATTGTCGCTTCAGGGAATTGCACAGCTCAAACAGACCATTTTCGCGGTAAAGAAGTACTATAACAAATCGCTTTGCGTTCGGGGAATACTGCTTAACAAATACAACGGGCGTTTTTTGCTCACAAAGGAAGTAGAAGAACTTACACAGGTCATAGCTTCTCAGCTTCAGACAACTATCTTCAAGACGAAAATTAGCGCGAGCATCGCTATTTCCGAAGCTCCTGCACACGGGGAGAGCATAATCACATTTTCTCCGAAGTCAAAGGGTGCAGTTGAATTCAACAAATTTGTAGACGAGCTTATAGAACCGCATATACACAGCAAATCCAAGAAGGTCGATGAGAATGGGTAAAACTCAGAAAACTCAGGGTTCAAAACCCAAAAAAACCGCAAAAAAGCGTAAGACAGCCGAAAGATCTGTTTCAAGCAAAACGCCGCAGGTGATGAGGCTTGTCGAAAAAATACCTGAGGTCAGTCCCGCGGCATTGGGCGGGAAATGCTCCGTACCGTATCAGCTTCGCGGAAAAGAGCCGCTTTCAAAGATGATGAAGCACGATGGTACATTTATGCGCGCCGAGAACGAAGATGTAGAGATAGTAAATATTTCGGAGCTTGCGATAAAACTTGAGGCGCCGGAAATTTTAGACAGGTTCAATGCGTGCAGTTGTTCAAAATGCGTCGCAATTTTCTCGGAAAGAGTTTCGCAAAGAGTTCCGCCGAGATTTGCGAGGGTAGCTAAGGGAAGTATCGGAAACAACAGCGCCCGTATGAACGAGCTTTACGGCAGGATAGAACAAATGCGCAAAGCAGTTATGCCTGAAATGGTAAGAGAGATAATGGGAAAGAAAAAGCGCTGGTTTCATGACGAGTGAATAATTTTTGAAAAAAAGCAGGAAAATATTGCAGACTGTATAAAAAGTTAAAACTCAGGCTGTTGAGAAAGCCTGAATATTGATGAACAATAGTTGGGAGAGTAAAAAATGGCATTGGATATAGGAATTGATTTGGGAACAGCAAATATAATAATCACAATTGCAGGAAAAGGAATTGTACTGAATGAGCCGTCGGTCGTGGCATATGACCGAAAGAAAAAAGCAGTCGTAGCTGTCGGAAAAGAAGCATATAAAATGATAGGCAGAACGCCCGAATATATCGTCGCGGTAAGGCCGCTTAAAGACGGCGTTATCTCCGACAACGATATGACGCAGGCTATGATAAAAGAGTTTATAAATATGGTAAACGGCGGCTTTATGGTGAAGCCGAGGATAGTGCTTTGCGTTCCGAGTTCGGTGACGGACGTAGAGCGCAGGGCGGTTGTTGAGGCGGCGCTGTCTGCGGGCGCAAGAAAGGTGTACCTTATAGAAGAGCCGATCGCGGCGCTTATCGGCGCGGGAATAGACATCTCAAAGCCGAGCGGGACAATGGTTGTGGATATCGGCGGCGGAACGTCGGATGTTGCGATAGTTTCTTTTAACGGCATTGTTCAGTCGCGCTCGGTAAAAATGGCGGGAAATAAGTTTGACGCGGCGATTGTTCGGCATATTACGCAGAAATACAAAATACTCATCGGCGAGAAAACCGCCGAAAAGGCTAAATTCGAGCTTGCGAATGTGTATAATCCGACAGGCGAAAAGAAGATGATAATTCGCGGACGTCATCTGCTGAAAGGACTTCCCGAAAGCGTTGAGATTAGCGATAAGGACATCTATGACGCTCTGCGCGAAAATGCAATGGAAGTTGTAGAACAGGTAAAGCTCGTTTTGGAATCAACTCCGCCGGAGCTTGTCGGCGATATACTTTCAAACGGCATACTTCTTACGGGCGGCGGCGCGCTTTTAGGAGGACTTCCCGAACTTATTTCCGAAAAGGTCGGCGCGCCGTGTTTTGTGGCGGAAAATCCTATCGAATGTGTTGCGCGCGGTGTTGACGCGGCATTTACGATGTCAAACGAGCTTCTTGACGGATTTGAACAGGTCCAGCTCTACAGCTTCAGATAATTATCAGGTTGTCGATAAAGCCCCATCTGCATTGTCAGCGTTGCTGCAACAGCCACAAAGGATAGTTGCAGCAACGCTTCCTAACATCCGGGGCTTTCTCAACAGCCTGAAATTTGACTTTTTCTTCAGTCTGTAATTATAGAGGAGAGTAAATGACGATACTGAAAAAACCGCCTTTTATGCAAGAAGCAGGCGGCACAGGACGAAACATTTTCGCGGAGCTTGGAATAGCGATAGTCGTTTTTGTAGCAGCTCAATCCTTAATGGGAATAGTCCAGAGCGTGGGTATAGGTCTCGGTTTTTTCTTCGACCCTGAGCTTAGAAAACTCATTGATGAAACCCCGTCAGACCCGTTTGCAATGTTCAACGAGATGATGACCGCCATAACGTCGTCGCTGTGGGTCATTATTCCTATGCTGTATTCAAATGCGTTTCTGATAGTCAGCTCGATATTCTACTGTAAGCAGTTTGAAAAGCGCAAAGCAAGATCCATGGGATTTGTGAAGAAAGGCGCTGTGCCGCAGTATCTTATAGGAATATTATGCGGGTTCGCCGTTTTTTCGGCAATATTCTTCATCTGCCTTCTTATGGGTGGCGTTGAGCTTTCGGGATTTTCCGAATTTACTCCCGAAAAAATCGGCATTTTGGTTCTGTTTTTCTTTGGCTATCTCATTCAGGGAATGGGAGAAGAGGTTTTCTGCCGTGGGTATCTGATGTCGAGCATAAGCAGAAGATATTCGGCGGTTACGGCAGTTTTAGTGAGCTCGCTTGTGTTCGCTCTTTTGCATATAGCAAATCCGGGAATTTCGGTGCTGGCGTTTGTAAATTTGTTTTTGTACGGGGTGTTTGCGGCGCTTCTGATGATAAGGTTCAACAACATCTGGATAGCGGGTGCGTTCCATTCGCTCTGGAATTTTACTCAGGGCAATTTTTACGGCGTTTCCGTAAGCGGTATGGGAAGTATGCCGTCTGTACTTGTATCGGCGCAGACAGATGCGGCTTCGTTCATTAACGGCGGCGCGTTCGGGCTTGAGGGCGGCGTCTGTACTTCGATAGTTACTTTTACGGGCATTGTTGTGCTTTACATCATGATAAAGCTAAAGGAGAAGAAACATGCTTCCGAAAAACCGCAGAGCTGAAATAATGAGATAACAAAGGCGTTCCGAAAGGTACACCTTTTATTGTATTTCGTTCAATTAACAAAAGTCCGAATGAACGGAGGTGTCCGCCGAAATCGGAGCGCATTAGAGTTTTTGAAAAAATGATTGTAAGACGGAAAACAATTTTGCCCGCTATAGCCGAATAAAAATTTGTGCCAATCATCTGCAATTTTGCAAGTTTGGACATAAAATTATGCAAAATTTATAAAAATTTCTATAAAAAATCATAAAATATTCGTAAAAATGATATTGACAAATTGCATAAATTCATTTATAATATATTCATAAGCAAAGGCGCTCAGTTTTTTGAGCGCCTTTTTCCGATTTGCAGATAAATTTTTCTGTCGAATTAAAATACAGACGGCGAAAAAGCCTCGATATGCCCGCAAATACCGCATTATCTGCCCATGGCACAAATACTGTTTTGCGAAAAATGCGCCGGCACGCCTTTGACGCAGACGGGGCTTTATCGACAGTCCGAATTAGGAGTGATATTATGGAAAACATAAGTTTTCCTTCCGCAAACGTGAAGGAAATAAACGAGCTTTTGCGAAGATACGGCGTTAAGTTCGGAATTTACAAAAACGGCGAGTTTAAAGAACAGCTTTTCCCGTTTGACACGATCCCGCGCGTTATATCGGCAGACAGCTTTTCGTATCTCGAAAAAGGACTTATCCAGCGCGTAGATGCGCTTAATATGTTCCTTTACGATATTTACCACGAAAAGAAAATAATTGCGGATAAAATAATCCCGGAGGAGTTTGTGTATATTTCGAGCGGTTATCTCCCGCAGTGTGAGGGAATAACCCCGCCGAAGAAGATCTACAGCCATATTTCGGGAATTGACCTTGTAGAGGGGAAAGACGGAGAATGGTATATTCTTGAAGACAATTTAAGGATACCGTCGGGCGCGTCTTATCCGCTTATAGCAAGAGAACTTACAAGAACTGCGTCTCCCGACTGTTTTTCACAGAGCGGGATAGTCGATAACCGAAATTATGCAGAACTGCTGAGATCTGCAATGGACAGCGTAAACTGCGGAGGAATAAACGCAATTCTCACTCCCGGACGATATAACGCCGCATATTTTGAACACAGCTATCTGGCAGAGCTTACTGGCGCGGCACTCGTTCAGAACAACGAGCTTTTTGTCGAGGACAATATGCTGTTTCAAAAGACATATACCGGCGGAAAAACAAGAATAGGCGCGCTTTACCGCCGTATCTCCGACGAATATCTCGACCCGCTCACATTTAATCCTTGCTCGGTCATAGGCGTTCCAAATCTTACGGAGGCATACCGCGCGGGAAATGTTGCGGTAATAAATGCGCTCGGAAACGGTGTTGCAGACGACAAGGGCATATACTATTTCGTTCCGAAAATGATAAAATATTATCTGAACGAAGAACCTATACTTAAAAATGCCCCGACTTATCTCCCGTTTTACGAGGAGGACAGGAAATATGTTCTTGAAAATCTTGAAAAGCTCGTTATAAAGGACGTAGCCGAGGCGGGAGGATACGGCGTTGTATTCGGAAGCGATCTTACTGCCGAAAAACTTGCTGATTTCAGGCAGACAATAATAAACGAGCCGAGGCGCTTTATCGCTCAGGAAGTCATCGACTTTAAAGACCTTCCTATCATCGAAAACGGAGAGCAGGTAATGCGAAAGGCGGACCTGAGGGCGTTTGTGCTTTCGGGAGAAAAAACAAGAGTATGGGCTTCGGGACTTACGCGCTTTTCACGAAATCCCGACAGCTTTGTGGTAAATTCATCTCAGGGCGGAGGTTTTAAAGACACATGGGTACTATCTCGATAATTTCTGTAGAACACAGCGACCGTCTTTTCTGGCTCGGTCGCTATACGGAAAGATTTTTTACGACATTAAAGGCGCTCGAAAAGTTATACGACAGCGTTATTGACAAGGATCAATACGGCTATAGAGAATATCTTTCGGCGTTCGGACTTTCAGATGTTTATAATGACTATAAGGAATTTTTTAAGAGCTTTATTTTTGACAGGTCAAACGAAAGCTCCGCGGCATACAGCTTATCAAGAGCTTATGACAACGGCATAGTGCTGCGCGAGGAAATTTCGACAGAAGCGCTTTCTTTTATACAGTTGGCGCTTGACGATCTCGACAGAGCGCAAAACTCAAATCAGGGTTTAAGGCTTGCGCTGCATCCGATAGAAGATACGATCTTCGGCTTTTGGGGGTGCGTAGATGACCATGTATGCGACAACGAAACGCGCTATATAATCCACTGCGGAAAAATTATAGAGCGGCTCGATATTTATCTGCGCCTGAAATATCCGTTTGAAATAATTGACGCGGAGTTCGGAAGGCTTTGCAGATGCCTTTCGGGAATACCGAAAAATTCGCCTTATCACTATAATCAAAAACAGCTTTCGTCGCTTGTGGAAATAATGGGACTTAAAGACGGATATACCGAGCAGAAGGACTTGGCTGTGTCGAGCCTTGAAGCGCTTTTTGAACCTACAGGGAGGTCTTAAAAAATGAAAAAGATAAATTTTGTTTTTTCGACAAAACTTACTTTTGACGATTATGTCGAAGAACATTCAATCGCGCTTCGCTGTATTCCTCCGGAGACCGAAACACAGCACATTGTGTCCTGTCAGCTTGAAATAACTCCGCTTATAAGTACAAATCGAACGGTCGATGCTTTCGGAAACAACGTTACGAGCGGCTATATCGCAAAGCCTCACCGTTTTCTTGATTTTGAGGTGAGGTGTACGGCGGAGCTTGACAAAACAAAACGCCGAACGGATTTTATGCCGTGTTATAGCCGCTTTTCCGAGTATACAAAGCCCGACGGAGCGTTATATGATTTTCATAGGCAGATAAAAAACGACAGCCTTTCGCCTCTTGAAAGAGCAAAATATTATTCGGAGCGGCTGCACGAGATAATGAGCTACGAAACCAATTCGACGACCATTAAAACTACCGCCGCGCAAGCCTTTGCGCAGAAAAAAGGCGTTTGTCAGGATTTTTCGCATATCATATTGAGCCTTTTGAGAATTGACGGAATACCGTGCCGCTATATTGCGGGACTTACGGAAAGCGGCGGGGAAACGCATAGCTGGATAGAGGTATGGACGGGAGAATGTTGGAGAGGATTTGACCCGACAAGCGTTATTTTTGTTGAAGACGAGTATATAACGCTTTCACAGGGCTGTGATTTCGGCGACTGCGCAATCGACAGGGGAGTAATGAAGGGCGCGTTTACTCGTCAGATGCAGCTTGTTTCCTCGCGCATTACGGTAGAATAGAGGTCGGAAGATGATAAAAAATGTTGTGGGAGCATCGCTTGCGGTAAATGAAAGACTTGTTATCCGCAAAAACAGACTGAAAAACGGAGACGGAAAAAAGCGGCTTTGTATTGTTACGGGTATTCACGGCGACGAGCTTGAGGGTCAGTATTTGGCATATCTTATCGGAAGCAAAATAAAAGAAAACATCTCGCTTTTAAACGGAACGGTAGATATATATCCCGCGCTCA
This sequence comes from uncultured Clostridia bacterium, assembly GCA_947629335.1. Taxonomy (GTDB): domain Bacteria; phylum Bacillota; class Clostridia; order Oscillospirales; family Ruminococcaceae; genus CAG-115. The sequence continues at coordinate 80,319 of CANRDI010000002.1, forward strand.
ATCCTACGGGAATTGACTCAATAACGCGCGGAATACCGCTTTTTGACCTCGATATGAACAGGATTTTTCCCGGAACAAGCGAGGGGACAATGCCTGAAACGATATGCGCGGGAATAATCGAAGACATTTCGGGTGCGGATATATGCATTGACGTACATTCGAGCAATATTTTTCTAAAAGAACTTCCTCAGATAAGGATAAACGTAAATTCCGCAGATGTTCTTATACCGTATGCGAAAATGCTGAACGTCGATCTTATCTGGGTGCATGAATCGGCTACGGTCTTAGAATCGACGCTCGCGTTTTCGCTTAATTCAACAGGCACGAAAACGCTTGTAGTAGAAATGGGCGTGGGGATGAGGATAACAAAGGAATATTGTTTTCAGCTCTGCGAGGGAGTTTTTAACCTTATGAAGCAGCTCGGAATGTGGAGCGGCGATGTAACGGCAGTAAGAGAGCCTATCGTATCGCTAAACGGCGCAGTAGGTTTTGTTAATTCTGACGCTGCGGGCATTTTCGTTCCGTGCGTCGATTTCGGCGAGACCGTAAGCGCGGGAAATCATATCGGCGACGTACTCGACCCGCTTTCGGGCGAAGTTGCGGAGAAAGTAAACGCAGTGTGCGACGGAATGATATTTACGCTCCGCGAATATCCTATAGTGTTCGGCGGTTCGCTTTTAGCGCGTATATTGCAGACAAAAGGAGCGTAAAAATGAGAAAAGAAATTCTTTATTCGCTTAGATCGCCTTATCGGGAGAGCCTTGATATAATCGGTTTCAAATTCGGAGGAGAAGAAAAAACGCTCGCAGTTGTAGGGGCAATGCGCGGAAATGAAGTACAGCAGATGTATGTCTGCTCAAAGCTCATATCACAGCTTAAAATCCTCGAAGCGGCGGGGGAAATTTCTCAAAGCCGAGGGATAATGGTCGTTCCGTGTGTCAACTATTATTCAATGAACATCGGAAAGCGCTTTTGGACAATGGACAACACCGATATAAACCGTATGTTTCCGGGCTATGAATTAGGAGAAACTACACAGAGGATAGCTGACGGACTTTTCAGAAAGATCCAAGGTTTTGAATACGGCATACAAATGGTAAGTTTTTACCAGCCGGGAAATTTTCTCCCTCATGTAAAGATAATGGAAACGGGATTTACGGACTCAAATTTGATGAAGCTTTTCGGAATGAGGTTCGGGATAGTCCGAACGCCGCGCCCGTACGACACGACTACGCTGAATTACAACTGGCAGATATGGGAAACAAAAGCGTTTTCGATGTATACAAATGAAACGTCAAGGATTGACGAAAACTCCGCGAATGAGGCTGTAGAGGGGATACTGCGCTTTATGGCGAATACGGGAATGATAACGAAAAAGATCCATTCGGGCTATCAGACGGAAATAATTTCGGAAAACAGCATAAGCCAGATACATTCAAAAACGGGAGGATTATTTATAAGTATTGTTAAAATGGGAGCGCAGGTGGCGAAAAACGAGCTTTTAGGAAAGGTATGCGATCCGCTTGACGGAGAGCTATCGAGCGAGATACGCGCCGATTGCAGCGGGATAGTTTATTTTGAATATTCCGATCCGCTTATAAATGAAAATACTGTTTGCTTTAAGATAATCAGAGATTAGAGGTGCTTTATGATAAAAAAGAACAACGGCAATCTTTCGGGAGGACTTGTGGATAAACATTCTGCGTGTGATTTTCCTTTTAAGACCGCGACTGATGAGGAATATACCGACGAACAGCTTGTGGAAACTGCAAACGAGGAGTTAAACGAGCGCGTTGAGAATAAAAAGATTGGCGATAATCCGAAAGCGTTCGGATTTAAAAAGTAGTTGATGATAAAAACAATCGGGGAGCTTATGTTCCCTGATACAGTTTGTATAAAAATCTATTTGCGGTTCTTTTCAAACGATATTTTTCTAAATAACATACACTCGCCCCAACCCCTTGACTCCCTTCCCCGAAGGGGAAGGGGGAAAAATTGCGGGGGCTGCCGACCCCGCTGCCCCCGTTGAGGGAAAACTTTTGAAAAAGTTTTCCCTCAAACTCCTTTTCAAAACTTTTATGCAAAGTGCTGAAACGGAAATGCACTTAATTCTAAAAGAAGCTTTATTAAATTACACTTCAACATCCGCCGAATAGTCAACTCCGTCAATGCCGAAACCGAACATAGCGTAAAAATCTTTCCAGTAGCCGTCAATATCTGTAAATTCCTTGAAATTATTCTGGTCAAGTTTCTGCCATATTTCGGAAACTTCGGCTTGGATTTCGGGCTTCATTTCAAGGTCGTCCATTCTTATCCTGCCCTCGCTGTCAAGGTTCAGGTCGTTTTCGGAAATTCTCCTGAAAAGCCTCTGCATTTGCTCTATACAGCCCTCGTGAGTTCCGTGCTGTTTCATAACCTTGTACAGAATTGAGATGTAAAGCGGAACTATCGGGATTGCCGCGCTTGACTGGGTTACGAGCGCCTTGTTTACGGAAATATATGCGCGTATGCCGCTGTTTGTAATTCTTCTTGAACTTTCGAGCAAATCGGCTTTTGCTCTGCCGATACTGCCCTCGTAGTACATCGGGTGTGTTATTTCGGGACCGATATAAGAATATGCAATCGTTATGGCATTGTCCTCGATTGCGTCCGCTTTTTTAAGCGCGTCAATCCACATTTCCCAGTCCTCTCCGCCCATAACTTTTACGGTGGCTTCGATTTCTTCTTCTGTCGCAGGCTCTATCGTAACTTCGGAAACAGTGTTGTTTCTAAGGTCAATGGTCTTGTTGGTATAGCTTTTGTCTGTTGTTTTGAGAACACTTTTGTAAACAACATCGCCTACCGTTCTTCTCGGAGCGGCGAGTGAATAAATAACCATATCGACCTTTCCGAGATCGGCTTTTATAATGTCGATTATTTCCTTTTTACATTCTTCGGAATATGCGTCGCCGTTTACTGTTTTTGCATAAAGTCCGTCCTCGGCGGCAAATTTTTCAAAAGCCTTTGTGTTGTACCAGCCCGAAGTGCCTGTTTTATTTCCCGAACCTTCCTTGTCGAACATAACGCCGAGCGTAGCCGCGCCCATTCCGAATGCTGCGGAAATTCTCGACGCAAGCCCGTATCCCATTGACGAGCCTAAAACGAGAACTTTCTTCGCGCAGTATCCGCTCATTTTTCCTTTTGACTTAACATAGTCTATCTGCTTTTTGACAGCTTTTTCACAGCCTACGGGATGCGCCGTTGTGCAGATAAATCCCCTTACTTTTGGTTCAACTACCATATTTCTACCTCCAAAAAATTCCCGTCCGAGGGAAAATATTTACATAAAAATTATAACACAACATGCATAAAATTGTCAAGGGCAATTTTCACCGCGCGCTGACATTCTTTCTGTAAGCAAGATAGCTTTCGAGAATTATTGCCGCGGCGGCTTGGTCGAGAGCTTCTTTTCGTTTTTGGCCGCGCTTGTTGTTTTCATTCATTATCGAGATTGCGGAAACTGTCGTCGAGCGTTCGTCCCACATATTGACCTCAAGTCCCGTTAATTCCCTGAGCATTTGCGCGAACTGCCTGCATTTTTCGGAGCGCGGACCTCTCGTTCCGTTCATATTTATCGGGTCGCCGACAACTATCATTTCCGCGCCGTTTTTCCTTGCATTTTCCGCGACAGCCTGCGCGCACCTTTCAAAATCCTTTTCATAAATTGTCAGAAGCGGCGAAGCTAAAATTTCGCTCTTATCGCTTATAGCAAGCCCCGTTCTGCTGTCGCCGTAATCGACCGCTAAAATTCTCATAGTTTCCACCTGCCGATAAAAATATTTCAAAAAGTCCGTATTTCCTACAGGCTGTCGATAAAGCCTGAGTTTTGACTTTTTATTTAGTCTGTTTCCTATTCTAACATAATTTTTTGCCTTTGTCAAGGAAAAGCTCTTGAATTTTCCGGAAAATAGTGTTATAATAAATTTGAGTATCAAGTTAGTATGGAGGCATTTTACTTTGAGAGGTTCTCTTTTTGATGTAATATATTGGATAACGGGACAAGAAAGCATGCAAAACGCAATTATTGCCGTCTTTGCCGATTTAATAATACTTTTAGTGTGCTTTCCGGTAAGAGGATTTGCACAGGCGGCTGTTGCAAAGTTTTGCGGGGACGACACGGCTGAAAGAGCGGGAAGGCTCACTCTTAATCCGCTGGTTCATCTTGAACCGTTCGGCGCGCTCATGATGTTTATCTGCAATATCGGTTTTACAAAGCCTGTTCCTATTGATCTAAGACGCTGCAATAGGTTTTCTGCGAGGACGTCAAATGCTTTTATATCGCTTTCGGGTCCTCTGGCAAACCTGCTTATGGCGTTTATACTGCTTATCCCGTATAGAATTCTTATGGTTCAGGCGGTCGCACAACTGTCTGACGTCATGTATCTTGCGGCAATGATGCTGCTTTACGCGGCAAATATACTGGTATTCCTTGCGGTTTTGCATCTTCTGCCGGTGCCGCCGTATGACGGATATCGGTTCATATCTTCGTTCTTGCCCGCAAAAGCCATATATTTCATGGAACGCAATGCAAATATTTTCCAGATATTGGTTCTTGTTCTTATCTTTTCGGGAGTACTTGCGGTGCCGCTTTCATATGCGGCAAACGGAATTTTGTGGGTGCTTATGCTTCCGCTTTCGTTTATCGGTTAAGTTATGGTAGAGCTTAATTTTAAGGTAAACGAGGATTTTGAAGGCCCGCTTGATGTGCTGTTGTCGCTGATACAAAAGCATAAAATGAACATTCTCGATATCGACATCTCGGCGCTTTTAGACCAATTTCTCATTTATCTCGAAAGAATGACCGAAGCGGATATAGAGGTAACGTCCGATTTTCTCGAAATGGCTGCGCGGCTTATACTGATAAAATCTGCGGCGCTTTTGCCGAAGGACGAAGCCGAAAAGATGAAAAAAGAGCTTCAGGGCGCGCTTATTGAGCTTGCGCTCTGTAAGACAATGGCGGGGAAGCTGAAAAATATGTGGCGCGGAAGCGACGTTTTCGTAAGAAAGCCGACGGAGATAGAAGTCGACGCGTCTTATCGCCGCACTCACCAGCCCGAAGAAATAACCTCCGCATACAGCGCGGTAGCAGAAAGAGCAAAAAGAAAAGCAGAAGCTCCGCGCTCGGTTGCTCCGATAGTTGCAAAGCCGTATGTTACGGTGTTCACGGGGATAATGACGGTATTGAAAGCGCTCAGAAAGAACGAAAAAGTAAAGCTGTCCGAAATTTATGAGGGACATACGCGCTCTCAGAGGGTTTCGATGTTTCTGGCGGTCTTAGAGCTTTCAAAGTCCGGAAGAGTATACATTTCCGAGGACGGAGAGAGTATGAGCCTGATTTTGGACGACAAGGAGAAAGAATGAAATTTTCAGAGGGAATGGCGGCGGTAGAAGCAGTTTTGTTTGCCGTCGGAGAGCCGATAGAGCTTGATAAGCTGGCACAGGCGTGCGAGCTTGAAGAAGAGGTCGCGGTGCGCGTCATAGAGCGCCTGAACGACCGCTATCGTGAACAGAACAGCGCCTTTGAAATAGCAAAGCTCGGAAGTTGTTATCAGATGATGACAAAAGCGGAGTACGCGCGCTATATAAAGTCGGCGGTTGAAACGCGAAAACAAGCCCCGCTTTCACAGGCGGCGCTCGAAGTGTTGGCAATTGTCGCGTATAATCAACCTGTTACGAGAGGTTTTATTGACCAAGTGAGGGGCGTCGATAGTTCGGGCGTTGTAAAAAGCCTTACGGAGCGTGACCTTCTTGAAGAACACGGGAGGATGAACGACATTCCGGGAAAGCCTATAGCATACAGAACGACCGAAAACTTTCTGCGGTGTTTCGGGCTGAACAGTCTGGACGGCTTGCCGCCTATTCCGGGAAGCACCGACCAGCTGAGCCTTGACGATTACGAAAATTCGGAATTTTGATGAAAACTTAATTCTTTTTGGAGAGGGGGCGTTTTTTTGGGTTGGATCATAGCGGGAATTATTCTGATAATCATACTTATACTTGTTTTAGGAAAGGCTAAGGTCACTGTTGATTTCAGCGAGAGCCTTGTCATAAAGATAAAATATATGTTTTTCCCAATACTTACCATACCTTCAAAGAAAAAAGCGCCGAAAAAGCCGAAAAAGGAAAAGAAAGCCAAAGATGAAAAAGCCGAAAAAAAGCCGAAGAAGAAGATTTCGCTTTCGCTCGACAATATACTCGATCTCGCAAGATTTGCTTTCTCAAGTATCGGAAAACCTCTCAGAAAGATATTAAAGCGCATTGAAATATCTCATCTGGCGCTTAATGTCGTATGCGGAGGAGAGGACGCGGCTAAAGCCGCGATAACTTTCGGAGCGGTAAATATGGCGGTCGGAAATCTTTTGGGGTGGTTCGATACGATATTTACGCTGAAGCCCGTAGACGAGCTTTCAGTAAATGTTGACTTTGAGAGCGAGGAAACAACGGCGGACGCTTATGTCGAGGTAAAGCTCACGATAGCGGCGGTTTTTGCGTTTGCTTTCACACTTATCGGAAGATTGATAAGGCATTATCTGACGCATAAGGGCGCGCGAGAGGCAATCAAAAAACTGGTTTGAACGGGTGATCCGTTTTGATACAACGAAAATTTTTGAGAGGAGTTTTTATTATGGCAAATCCTATTGAGGGAATTCTTGACGTTTCAATGAAGAAAATACGCGAAATGGTAGATGTAAACACAATTATCGGCGAGCCGATAAGCGCGGAGGGCGCGACTATCATTCCCGTATCAAAGGTTGCGTTTGGCTTTGCTTCGGGAGGCAGCGATCTGCCTGTACAAGCCGCAGAAAAATTTGCGGGTGGATCCGGCGCAGGCGTTACGGTAAAGCCCGTTGCATTTATCGTTATAAAGTCTGACGGCGACGTTCAGCTTATGGAACTCGGCGCAAAGGGAAGTCCGCTCGACGGAGTAATGGACGCGCTTCCGGGAGTTGTTGAGAAGATAAAAGCGTTTCTTGCAGATAAGAAAGCGGCAAAGGCTGAAAAGAAAGCCGCCGCGGAAAAGGAAAAAGCCGAGAAAGCGGAAAAAGCTGCGGAGTAATTACGACAAACTGTCTGAGCAGAACAGTTAAACGCCGTTTGTTTTCTTAGGAATAATTTTCCGAAACTATCACATACTATCCGTGAAAATATTTTTGCGGAGTGTGATTATTATGAAAAAAATTACATCACTAATGCTTGCGGCTGTGCTGTTTGTCGGCTGTTTTTCGGGCTTATCGGGGTCTGTGGTCTATGCGCAGAGCGCGTCGTCTGCCGTCAGTGCAATTCTTATCGAAGCTGAAACGGGAGCCGTTATAAGCGAGAAGAATGCCGACGAACGGCGGGCAATGGCTTCTACAACGAAAATAATGACTGCAATACTGACCATTGAAGCGGGAGATCTGGACAAAGAATTTACCGTGGACAGCTATGCAATAATGGTCGAGGGAACATCTATGGGCTTACAGCAGGGCGACCGTGTGTCACGAAGGGACTTGCTGTATGGCATTTTGCTCCCTTCGGGAAATGACGCGGCAAATGCGGCGGCGGTTTCCGTGGGCGGAAGCATTTCGGCGTTTGTAAAGATGATGAACGAAAAAGCTGAAAAGCTCGGACTGAAAAACACGCGGTTCGTCACGCCGTCGGGACTTGACGCGGACGGGCATTATACGACCGCAAGGGATTTAGCAGAACTTGCGGCATATGCAATGAAAAACGAAACGTTCCGCGAGATAGTAAGCTCGAAGTCAAAAACGCTTGAATTCGGAAATCCTCCCTATTCGCGCACACTGTACAATTCAAACAAAATGCTCTCAAAATATGACGGAGCAATAGGCATTAAAACAGGATTTACCGACAACGCTCGTCGCTGTCTTGTATCCGCGGCGGAAAGAAACGGAGTTACGCTTATTGCCGTTACGTTGAGCGATGCGGACGACTGGAACGACCACATTAAAATGCTCGACTACGGTTTTTCGAAAGTGAAGTCTTATCCGCTTGAAACAGGCTGTAATGCGCAGACAGCAGTAGTGGGTTCGGGAAAAACTGTCGGAGTTTTCGCCGAAAGCGCTCAGATCGCTCTTACTCCCGAAGATCGGGAGCGGCTTGAACGCAGAGTGATACTTCCGAGAATGGTTTACGGCGGCGTCGTTCAAGGGCAGGAACTCGGCGAGCTTCAGTTCGTGCTTGACGGAAAAACGGTAAAGACAGTTCCGCTTTTTGCAAGGGAAACGATCGAGGTAAAAAGCGAACTTAGTCTTTGGCAGAAAATACTGTCGTTTTTCGGGATATATGCGTGATTTTCGGAAATAAGGAGAATTATGGAAGCTATCAGGATACAGAAAATAATTGCCGAAAGCGGCTATTGTTCAAGAAGAAAAGCCGAAGAGCTTATATCCTCCGGACAAGTCACCGTAAACGGCAGGAAATGCTCGCTCGGCGATAAGGCTGACCCGCAGAATGACATTATAGCCGTATGCGGAGAAAAATTGTCCGCCGCTCTTCCTGAGCGGCGCTACATAATGCTTAACAAGCCCCGCGGATATGTGGTAACAATGAATGACGAGCAGGGCAGAAAGACCGCCGCCGAGCTTCTCGAAGGCGTAGAAGAGCGCTTTTTTTCCGTGGGAAGGCTCGACAGAAACTCCGAGGGGCTTTTGCTGTTTACAAACGACGGGCAGTTCGCAAATGAAATAACCCACCCCTCTCACCACGTCAGCAAGGTCTATCGCGTGACAATTGACGGAAACGTCACCGACGAACAGCTTGTAAAGCTGTCGGGCGGAGTGGAGCTTGACGGCGGTGAAATGACAATGCCGTGTAAAGTTGAGGTCATTTCGGAAGAACAAGAGCGAACGGTATTGCGGTTTGTGATAAAGCAGGGACTTAACAGGCAGATACGAAGAATGTGCGAAGCGGTAGGTCTTCAAGTCGGCAGACTTCGCAGAACAGCCATAGGCGGCGTAAAACTCGGAATGTTAAAGCCGGGCGAATGGCGCGATCTTACAAAAGAAGAACTTCGCATACTGCGCTCGTCAATAGGCAAAGGGAGAAACAAAAGATAACGGTTCAAAAGTTTATGATAGAAATTATTCAGAATAAGGAAAATCTCGATAAGATAGAGTTTATTGCAAGGGATAAAGACGAAGAACTCGGACGAATTGCGGGAAGGCTCGACGGGCTTGATACTTTCGTCATTGACGAGCTTTCGTGCGGCGAGTTTATGGCGGACGGACTTATCCGCGCGATACTGAATATGATGAGCCTTCACGGTATAGACAGGGCAAGGTTCGAGCTGCCCGAAAAAACCGAACTGTTAAGGCGGCTGCGCTTTATCGGCGATAAGCCCGAAATCGAGAGCATTGAAGCGTTTTTCGCGGGCGGCTGCGGAGAGCATTGAACGCGCAAACCGCGCCGAGTAGGAGAAAATATGGCTTTTGTAAACGAGCGGCTGTCCTCTGCGTAAATGGAAGAATTTACAAATTACGGCATTAAGCACCCGATCTCCGGAGAAATTCTGAAGCCTTATTTTTGGACGGCGGATAAAGAGCGAAACGCTTATCTTATAGATGTTGGCGCTTATCACGACCTTTCTGAAGAACAATTGTTCGTTTTTATTTATAATTCGGGAATTTTCTTGTTTAAGCTTAAAATGAGCGAAATCAGTGCAACCTCGAAAGCGTGGCGGTTTGTAAATTTTAAACCGCTGAACAATTCGGACTTGATCTGTGAAAAACAGCTTATGGCGGTCTTTAAGGAGGCTCTGACAGAATATAAATACAACGGGCTTCCTTCCGAGTATAAACAGCAGTATATAATGAAAATAGAATTTTGACGAGCCGAGATGTCGGCTCTTGTTTTTATGCGGATTGCACAAAAATTTGAATATAAATTCCAACAAAACGTAAAAAAATAGTTTAATGAAAAAAATGCCTTGTTATTTGGCGAAAGATGTTGTATAATTAACGTGGATATTTTTGTGAGCCAATGGAAATTTATTACAATTTCATAGGGTTCATATTTAAAATAGGAGGAAGATTATGGCATTGAAAAAGACGTTGGCTGAAATGGAACAAAGCGTTCCCGAAAGCGAAACGAGAAAAATGCTCGGCAGTTTTTTCGACGAGGGAACTTTCGTTGAAACTGACAAGTTTTTGTCTGCTGACGGCGAGCAAAGCTCCGTTGTGACGGGGCGCGGCGAGGTCTGCGGCGATAGCGTGTTTGTTTTCGCGCAGGACGTTAGCGTGAAAGGCGGCGCAGTCAATAAGGCGGCGGCTCTGAAGATAAAGCGCGTGTACGAGCTTGCGGCGAAGGCGGGTTGCCCCGTTGTGGGATTTTACGACTCCAAGGGCGGCGATATTGCCGAGGGCGCGGGCGTTCTGGCGGATTACAGGGATATTCTCACCGCGTCGGCAAGGCTTTCGGGAGTTGTCCCGCAGATTGCCGTTATAACGGGCGTTTGCGCGGGCTGCGCGGCAATGCTGGCGGCGACCGCGGATATAGTTATAGCGACCGAGAAAAGCGAGCTGTTTTTGACCGCTCCGTTCAACAATGCGGACGGCAAGCTTGCGGGCGCTGGTACTGCCGAAAATGCGGCGAAAGCGGGCGTTTGCCAAATTTTAGCAAAGGACAACGCCGACGCTGTTAATAAAGCGAAACTTCTTGCGGCAATGCTTCCGCAGAACAATCTTACCGAGGCGAACTACTTTATAGACGCGGAGAAGTCCGACGGGAATATAACCGCCTCTTTAAAAGGCATTGACCTTGTTTCGGCGTTTGCGGACAAGGGCACTGTGTGTGAGCTTGGTGAAAAATTCGGTTCGGCGGCTGTAACGGCTATTGCCGCGGTAAATTCCTCCACGATCGCATTTGTCACTACCGACAGGGCTGAAAAGCTGACCGCTGCGGACTGCGCGAAGATTGCGCGGTTTGTAGAGTTTGCGGACGCATTTTCAATTCCCGTTGTGACAATGGTCAATACCGAGGGATTTGCGGGCAGCAGCGCGGCAGAGCTTGCGGGAAGCGTCCGCGACTGCGCAAGACTGGCTCAGGTGTACGCAAATGCCACCACCGCGAAAATAAATCTTATTACCGGCAAGGCTTACGGCGCGGCGGCAGTGGCGTTCGCGGGTGCGGACACGGCGATAGCTCTTGAAAACGCCGAAATCTCGCCTATGAATCCTGAGGCTCTCGCGGTATTTGCAGGGGAAACCGATATTTCCGCATTTGCGGCGGCGGCAGCAGGCATGGTGGATCAAGTTGTCGAGGCTGAAAACGCTTATGAGGCGGTATATAGCGCATTGCAGGTATATATAGGCAAGCGCGAGGACGCTCCCCATAGAAAACACGCGAATTTGTCGCTTTGATTAAAATACAGAAAGGTAAATAACTATGAAAAATTATGTAATAACAGTAAACGGCACAGCTTATGACGTAACCGTTGAGGAAAACGGCGAGGGCGCAGCGCCCGCTGCCGCTCCCAAAGCAGCTCCCAAGGCTGCCGCTCCCAAAAAGGCGGCTGCTCCCGCAGCAGGCGGAACTCCCATAAACGCTCCTATGAGAGGAACTATCGTTGACATAAAGGTAAAGGTCGGCGATAAGGTAACAAACGGAACGGTCGTAGCTGTACTTGAAGCTATGAAAATGGAAAATGACATTGTTTGCGATAAGGACGGCACAGTTGCGGCTGTTCTCGTAAACAAGGGCGACGCTATTGAAACAGGCGCGGCTGTTATCACTATCAATTAAGGACAATTAAGGAGAAACTTATGGCTAAATTGAAAATTACGGAAACTGTTCTCCGCGACGCTCATCAGAGCCTTCTCGCTACGAGAATGTCCATTGATGATATGCGCCCTATTCTTCCCGCTCTCGATAAGGTCGGATTTTATTCGGCGGAGTGCTGGGGCGGCGCGACGTTCGATTCGTGCATACGCTTCTTAAATGAAGACCCGTGGGAAAGACTTCGTATCATCAGAAAAGAAATGCCGAACACAAAGCTCCAGATGCTGTTCAGAGGACAGAATATGCTCGGCTATCGCCACTATGCGGACGACTTGGTAGAATATTTCGTTCAGAAGTCTATAGCAAACGGCATTGACATAATCAGAATTTTCGATGCATTAAACGATATCAGAAACCTTGAAACCGCTATCAAAGCGGCGAAAAAAGAAAACGGACACGCTCAGGTCGCTATTTCGTACACAACGGGCGAAGTTTTCACTCACGAGTATTATATGAATTATGCTAAACAGGTCGAGAGCGCGGGTGCTGATTCGATCTGCATAAAGGATATGGCGGCATTGCTCACGCCTTACGAGGCTGAAACGCTCGTTAAGGATCTTAAAAGTGCAGTTAAAATTCCTATCCAGCTTCACACTCACTATACGTCCGGTCTTGCTTCGATGTGCATATTAAAGGCAGTTGAGGCAGGCGTCGATATGGTCGATACTGCGATGTCGCCGCTGGCGCTCGGAACATCTCACGCGCCTACCGAGTCGATAGTAGCTACGTTTATGGGAACGGAATACGATACGGGAATTGACCTTGTGGCTCTCGGAGAGATAAGAGAGTACTTTATGGGACTTCGCAAGAAGTATATCGACAGCGGTCTGCTTGACCCGTCGATGCTTGCGACCAACACAAAGGCACTTATTTATCAGGTTCCCGGAGGAATGCTCTCAAACCTGCTCTCACAGTTAAAGCAGGCAGGAAAGGCAGATCAGCTTGAAGAAGTTCTCAAAGAAGTTCCGCGCGTCCGTAAGGATTCGGGCTTCCCGCCTCTCGTTACGCCCACTTCGCAGATTGTCGGAACTCAGGCTGTATTCAACGTTATTACCGGTGAGCGCTATAAGACCGTAACCAAGGAGTTTAAGGGCATGGTCAAGGGCGAATACGGAAAAACGCCTGTTGAAATCGACCCTGAGTTCAGAAAGAAGATACTCGGCGCAGAAGAGCCTATAACTTGCCGTCCCGCAGACCTGCTCGAACCTGAGTTTGAGACAATGAAAGAAGAGGCGAAGGAATGGTGCGACGGGTCGTCGGTTGAGGATATACTCACTTACGCGATGTTCCCGAAAGTTGCTCCGAAGTTCTTTGAGACCCGCCGCGACAAGAAGCTCGGCATTGACGCCGATCATGCGGATAAGAAGAATAAAGTTCATCCTGTTTGATGACAATAAATTGCGCGTTCCGTTTGCAGGCTCAAAGTCTGTAAACGGAGCGCTTTTTCATTTGCCTGATAACAGCATGCGTTCGTCATTTCCCAAGTTTCACAGAATATACAAATTTTGTTGTGGAAAATGTAAAATCGTCAGAATACACAAAAGAAAAGTTACAAATCAGTTACATTTGACATCTGAAAGTGATAGTTTTTTAAGTAAAAAGTGAAAGTTTTATGAAAACGTGATGAAAATAAGCGTTTATGTACTATAAAATATTAAAGTAAAATTTAAGTTATAAAGTAAAAAATGTGGCAAAATAAACAATTAGATATTCGTGAAAACGTTTACTAAAAGCGCTTGGAAAAAAATTATAAAAAAATACTTGCAAAAGTTAAAAAAATATGTTAAACTAACTATGTAAACGAGCAGCGATTTGTATCGCAATCGGCTCGGTATTGCCTTTCGGACGTATTCATAAGGAATACGAAAAGGCTTATAACATTTAGGAGGAAAATCCAATGAAGAAAAGAATATTGGCAGGAGTTTTAGCTTCTGCGGCTGCTTTGACAGCAGTATCATTTTCCGGCTGTGCCAAGACTTACAGCGATGAGGAAACACTGACTATCCTTGCATGGTCAGGAAATACCGACGTTCAGCCTATGATCGACTTCTTCTGCGAGCAGACAGGCGTTGATAAGGGAAGGATCAAGTGGGCGCATGTAGGTTCTAAGGGTGAAGAAGCTCGTGATCAGTATACGACTCACCTTGACGGCGATCAGGACGCAGACATAATCTTCTGCGACGCTGAGTGGACGCCCGTATATACCAACAGCGACTATACTGCTCCGCTTTCTGAAATAGGCATTGATAAGAGCGCTTATGCGGACGCTTTCGAGTATACTCTTAACCTCGGAACAAGTGACAGCGGCGAGTTCAAGGGCGTTTCATGGCAGGCTACTCCCGGCGGATTTGTTTACAGAGCAGACTATGCTGAGCAGTATCTTGGAGTTAAAACTCCCGACGAGATGCAGGAACTTGTAAAAGACTGGCCTACCTTTGAGCAGACAGCAGCTAAGCTCTATGCTGAGCATCAGGTTGCTCTCTGTGCTTCCGAGGGCGGTCTCTGGCAGATAATGCAGTGCCAGATGCCTCAGCCTTGGGTAGTTAACGGAAAGCTCGAAGTAAACGACTTTGCTAAGCAGTTTATCCAGACTGCTAAGGATTATGTTGACAAGGGCTATGTTTCAAAGGCTACTCAGTGGCAGGATGACGAATGGTATCCTACCGTTCAGCAGGGTAAGGCTTTGGGTGACTTCGCTCCTACATGGGGTCTTACAAACGGCGACGGTACTATAGCTAAGAACTTCTCCGGCGGTACTGACGGCGTTATGGGTCTTTGCGAAGGTCCCGCAAGATATTACTGGGGCGGCACATTCATGCAGGTAACCAAGAAGTGCAACACAAAAGACCTCGCTAAACAGTGGATCGAGTTCTACACCGTAAACGCTGATACGATGAAGGCTTATTCAAAGGAAACCGGCGACTTCGTAAACAACAAGAAGGTTATGGATGAGCTTTCTAAGGACACAAGCCTTACTAACCCCATGTACAAAGACGGTATTCACCAGTTCGGCGTTCTCTGCAAGGCTGTTGAGGGCATCAACATTACAGCTTCCGAGTATGACTCTGTAATCAAGGGCGCATTCAACGAAGCAGTTCAGGGCTATGCTGTTAAGGGCACAACTTCTTCTGTTGACGCAGTTATCGAGGCGTTCAAGAACAAGGTAGCAGAAAAGTACAAGGATATTGTTTAATTACAATAAGGTATAATCGGTTTTTGCAATATACGCTTGCGGGATTTTCCCGCAAGCTGTATATTGATTTTTTTGACGTGAAAAAATGTACAAAAAATTTTTAACAGAAGGGGTGTTTTTATGGCAAATACGACGACAAAACAGAAGTCGATAAGCTATTCCAAATTCGGATATATGTTTATTGCCCCGTTTTTTCTCGTTTACGCATTCTTTATGTTTTATCCTCTTATAAACACCGTAAGGCTGAGCTTTTTTGGTAATCAGGGCGACAGTGTAAATGGTCTTGACAGCTTTGTCGGCCTTCAGAACTATCAGTTCATTTTGTTCGGCGGAGAAGGGTCTTTCGCTCAGGTAAGCCATGATAATTTTATCCAGGCGTTCGGAAACACGTTTCTGCTCTGGATAGGAAACTTCGTTGTGCAGATAGTTCTTTCGCTTCTGCTCGCGGTATGGTTCTCCGACGTCAGAATTAAAACTCCCGGAACAGGCTTCTTTAAAGTCGTAATGTATATGCCGAATATCATAACGGCGGCGTCTGTAGCGGGTATCTTCCTTATGATTTTCGGTAACAGCGAATTTGCTGCTGTAAACTCGATACTGTTAAAAATGGGAGTGCTCAGCGAACCGTTCAGGTTTGTGGATAATGTGTGGTCGTCGCGTATTATCGTAATGATGATACAAACGTGGATGTGGTTCGGAAACACAATGCTCCTGCTTATGTCGGGCATCTTCGGAATTGACCCTTCGATTTACGAAGCTGCTGCGATCGATGGTTCGAGCGGACCGAGTACATTCTTCAGAATTACACTTCCTATACTTAAGCCCATTTTCTTCTATGTCGTTATAACTTCGCTCATAGGCGGACTTCAGATGTTCGATATTCCGTATATGTTCCACGTTGGTTCTAATGTAAATGACAGCCTCAGAACTGTTGCTGTATTCGTTTACGAGAGATTTACGGGAGTAAAGAACTACGGTATGTCGGCGGCGGCTTCGGTTATATTGTTCATCATCACGGTATTTCTCGGTATGCTTATCAACAAGTTCAATACCGACTCTACCGCGCCGAAGAAGAAGCGCAAGAAAGTTTGAAAGGAGTGAATTGTTATGGCAGATTCTTATAATCAGTCTAATAAGGCGTACAGAAGAAGCTTGATGACTCACTCTATCATAAGATTGATAGTCTGCATTATACTTACGATTATCTGCTTGTTCCCGCTTTATGTTATCGTAAGTAACGCTACAAGAGATCATCAGGATATTCTTAAACAGGGTATCTCGTTCTTTGGCACAGATCTATTCAAGAATATTGAGACCATAAACAGTCCGACGAAGTTCGCGGGTCTGTTCAAAAACCAGTTCCTGCTCTGGGACGGCTATAGAAACAGTTTGATAATCGCCGGCTTTTCGACGATATTCACGGTTTTCTTTTCTGGCATGACGGCATACGGACTTGTAGTCTATGACTTTAAAGGAAAAGGTTTTGCAACAAACTTTATCCTTGCGGTAATGATGGTTCCTATGCAAGTTGTATCTACAGGTTTCCTTCAGTTTATGTATCAGCTGCATCTGGTTGGCGGTGTTCAGGCGTATATCGCGCTTATTCTTCCGGCAATTGCCGCGCCTTCTGTTGTATTCTATATGCTTCAGTACATGAGGTCGTCGTTCCCGCTTGAGATAGTCGAGGCAGCGCGTATTGACGGCTGCGGAGAGTTCAGAACGTTTTTGCAGATAGCTCTCCCGATCTTTAAGCCTGCATTTGCCGTACAAGCGATATTCGCGTTTGTTACGAGCTGGAACAACTACTATACACCCGCTATGTTGCTCGGTCCTGCCGACAATAACCTGAAAACCATTCCTATGATGGTTCAATCTATCATTTCAGCCGACAAGCTCAGTGATAACGGCGCGAAATATCTCGTTATCACACTGTCAGTTCTTCCGATCATCGTTATTTACCTTATACTTTCAAAGTTTATTGTAAAGGGCGTTGCTCTCGGAGCTGTTAAGGGATAACCCCATAAGTTAAAAATTGACCGACGTCATTTTATGGCGTCGGTTTTTTTATGCAAAAATTATATTTTTAGTAATTTTCTACATCAATTATACTAACTGTAAAATACCTGTTATCCGAAAGCTCAAAATTGCATACAATCAATAAAAGCTCAATTTGCAACAGTAAACCGCTTATTTAAAACGATTGAACTCTTGAAATTGAGAAGATATTTGATTGCAGCAATAAAAATCAGTTAAATATTAAACAAATAGTAATATATATGCAAAATTATACAGAATAAAATATTCGGGCTGCAATTAAACAGCCCGAAATTTACCGTTAAGCTCGGTGATTATTCAACCTCAAAAGCGTCCTTTCCAAGTCCGCAAACGGGGCATACCCAATCATCGGGAATGTCCTCCCATTTCGTTCCGGGAGCAATTCCTCCGTCAGGATCGCCGACCGCAGGGTCGTAAACATATCCGCAAGGGCAAACGTGCTTTTCCATAATATAACCTCCTGTAAATTAAAGATCAAATATTACTTAAAGTAGCGATTGAGCAGTCCTTCAAACGCCTTTCCGTGACGGGCTTCGTCCTTTGCCATTTCGTGAACGGTGTCATGGATAGCGTCAAGGTTCGCCGCCTTTGCCTTTTTCGCAAGCTCAAGTTTTCCTTCTGTCGCGCCGTGTTCAGCTTGAACGCGCTTTGTAAGATTTTCCTTAGTTGAAGCGGAAACGACCTCTCCAAGCATTTCGGCAAACTTTGCCGCATGCTCGGCTTCTTCATAAGCAGCCTTCTCATAGTACATTCCGACCTCGGCATAACCCTCTCTGAAAGCAGCTCTTGCCATAGCGAGATACATACCTACCTCAGTGCATTCGCCGGTAAAGTTAGCGCGGAGACCTTCTACTATTTCCTCAGGAACGCCGTCGATTATGCCTATTTCATGTTCACAGGCAAAAACGAGCTTATCGTCCTCAGCTACAACTTTAAACTTGCTTCCGGGAACGCCGCACTGCGGGCATTTTTCGGGCGCGGACTCGCCGACATAAACGTATCCGCATACAGGGCAAACATATTTCATAATAAAATTCCTCCTTAAATTTTGATAATTTAATTTTATCACATAAGCCATAATTTGTCAAGTATTTGTGAACATTTTTTATGAATTGTTCAATAACATTATGTGAAAACTTGCTGAAAATTTTTGGCGAGAAAAATTTCAGACTGAATAAAAAGAATTTTTTAGGTTAGAAGCAAGCGCATTATCCGCCTTCGGCGGATAACGCTGTAAGAAGAAGCAGACATCGTATCCGCTTTTCGACCGCGCCGCAAGGCGCGGCACATAAGTTTTTTGAAAAGGAGTTTGAGGGAAAACTTTTTTTCAAAAAAGTTTTCCCTCAATGAGGATGCGGGAGCGCAGCCCCGCAATTGCGCCGGTGAGCGCAAGTTTCGCGGCTTCGCCGCGACCAGAGAGGAAACTTTTTGAAAAAAGTTTCCTCTCTGAACTCTCCTTCAAAAACTTATGTGCCGCGCCTTGCGGCGTAATATTTAATGAAGCCCTATTTCAATTTAAATCAGTAAAATTTTTTCGCGGACTTCGCATTATATAAGAAAAAGCTGTTGATTTTACCGGAGAATTGTGTTATAATACTATATATACATTATTTTATGTGCAAGGCATTTTGCTGATTTTACGGTCACGAATTATTCGGGCTGTAATGCAGAGTGAACCTGCGGACAATAAAATAAAGTCAGTATATTTAATTTTTGAAAAAAATAAAGACCGAAAGGAAGCGACACAGTTTGTCAGAATTTAAATTTGATCTTTCAAAGTTGTCGATCGATGATAAGTTTAAACTGATTTGCCTTTGCGGCGCGCTTATGCACTTTACTTTTCTTGTGGCATTTGTAATTTTCGGATTTTATTTTATGGCTGCATTCAACGTTTTAAGCGTGACGCTGTATATCTGCTGTGCAATAAGCTGTTTTAGAGGTACGGTCGGAAAGCACGCGAGTGGCTGGATAAACGCAGTTTTTACTGAAATTGTCATTCACGCCTTTTTATGCACGATCATTCAGGGACTTGACACGGGGTTTTATGTTTATTACATAATGACTGTTCCGATAGCGTCTTACTGCCTTTTCTTCTATGAGGATAGAAAGCTCATTTACAAACGTATTTTCGCCTATACCGCGGTAGTTATCGTCATGCTCGGAATAAGCGTAGCTTTCGATGTTATGTTCGGGTCTGTTTACAAAATTTTAGGCAGAGATAGTATAACTCAATTACATATAAACGTTTTCAGCTCGATAAATATTTTCTTTACATTTACCGCGTTATGTGCATTTACGCTCTTATTCTGCATGGAGATATACGCTGCTATCACAAAACTTAATGAAAAGAATGACGAGCTTGAGTTTATCGCCGAACACGACGCTCTCACGGGGCTTTATAACCGTCATGCTCTGTGGGATTATTTTGACGGTCTTTCAAAAAACGGCAAAAGTTTCTGCGTCATTTTGGGTGATATAGATGACTTTAAGAAAGTAAACGATACATACGGTCACGACTGTGGAGATTTAGTTCTTAAATGTGTAGCGGGGACAATTCTTGACGAGGTAGGAGAAGAAGATATTGCGGTTCGCTGGGGCGGAGAGGAAATGCTTATTATCCTGCTCGGAAGCAAAAACGAGTGCATTTTGCGCACCGAAAAGATAAGAAAACACATAAACGAGCTTAAAATAGTTCATAATGGTATAAATGTCAAGGTCAGTATGACATTTGGGCTTGTTGATTTTTCCGAGCTTAACATAAGAACAGAAGCGGTCCATTCTTCTACATATATGGACTCGCTCATTTCAATTGCCGACAAGCGGCTTTATGACGGAAAGAACAGCGGTAAGAATAAGGTCGTCGCTTGAGAGCCTGTACAAAAAAATCATCAAAAAATTGTGTATTTTGCCAATTGACATATACAAGATGTTGTGTTATACTTTAAATACACACCAAATATAGACAGGAGATTGATAAATATGATCGATATTAATGTTACAGGCGGAAGCCTTTCCGAAGCTGAAGTACAGTACTACATAAATGAGGCTATGGAAAAATATCCCGACAAAACTCTCCGCGCGATCGAGCTTGAGCTTGACGGGGGCTATGTAAATGCAAAGTACAGTTTTTCCGACATTCCTTTCCAGCGCATACGCAGAATTACGGGTTATCTTGTCGGAACTCTTGACCGCTTTAACAATGCCAAGCGCGCAGAGGAAAGATCGCGTGTTAAGCACGAGATCATGTAAACAGTTCTGAGTTATGAACAACAAAACAGCGCTTTATATTAAAAGCGCTGTTTTAGTTTAATAAAGCTGTGAACAGGGGGGGAGGGGTTTGTCCTTCCCCTGTTGTTATCCGTGAAGTCCTTTAGACTGCCTTACCATATCCTCGACAACAATGTCGTAAATTTCGCCGAGCGTGCTGCAATATTCTAAAATTTTCCACGGTTCATTAGTGTGAAAATGAATTTTCGCCGTGTCCTCGTCCGCAATGACAAGCAGGCTGTCGCCGACAAAATGCCCGCGAATATAGCTGTCAAGCTCGTCCTCGTCGATATTTTCCCCGTCAATCAGAAGCTGGGTGTCGTATCTGAATTCAATTTCGTCCGCCATATTTTTCCTCCTTATTTTTTCCACTTCATTGAAATATCAAACGCCGAAACGCTATGAGTAAGCGCGCCAAGGCTTATTATATCAACGCCCGTTTCAGCGACAGCGCGAATGTTTTCAAGCGTCACATTTCCCGAAGCCTCGGTTTTTGCTCTGCCGTTTATCAGTTTTACGGCTTCGCTCATCTGTTCGGTCGTCATATTGTCGAGCATTATCACGTTTACATTACAGTCGAGCGCCTGCTGCACCTCGTCAAGATCGCGCGTTTCGACTTCAATTTGCAGCATATGTCCCGCCTTTTTCCTGAGAGCCTCAACTGCGGGTTTAATTCCGCCGTAAGCGTCTATGTGGTTGTCTTTGAGCATCGCGGCGTCCGTGAGGTTATAGCGGTGATTTCTTCCGCCGCCGACCGTTACGGCATATTTCTGCAAAGCGCGAAGCCCCGGAAGCGTTTTTCTTGTGTCGGTTATAGAAGCATTCGTTCCCTTGACAGCCTCTACACACTTGTTTGTATAAGTAGCAATGCCGCTCATATGCTGTAAGATGTTGAGCGAAGTTCTCTCCGCTTTAAGCATAAGGCGCGTATGACCGCTGAAATCGGCGATAATATCGCCTTTTTTTACCTTGTCGCCGTCTTTTTTGTAAACTTCGATTTTCATTTCGGGGTCTAATATTGTAAACACTCTCAGCGCTATCTCAATTCCCGCAAGCACTCCGTCTGCTTTTGCCATAAAATATGCGCTCGAAACAGAGTTTTCGTCGATAAGCAAATCGGCAGTGCTGTCGATATAATTTATGTCCTCGGAAAGCGCAGTTTTTATCAGATCGTCAACATAAAAAGGAAGCAAAATCATTCTTCGTTTCTCCTTTCCCAAATCTCGCTTAAAATTATGTACGCGACAGTCGCCAGCGACTTTGTTTCGGTATAGTCCGCATTTATTTCATAACCGCCGTTTTCAAGCGCTTGTTTTATCTCTTTTATCCTTTTAAGCCCCTTTTCGGTTTCCTCATAATTGGGGTAAACAAAGTATGCTCTCTGCATGATCGAGCGTATCTCGTTCTGTATCTCAGACTTGTTTGAAAAGGATTTCCCGTCAGGCGCACTCATATTGTATTCAATTTCAGCGCGGCTGTCCGTAAGATCCTTTGCGTTTATATCCTCGGCAATAAGCCTTGAAAATACCAGCGCTTCGAGCAGCGAATTTGACGCAAGCCTGTTCTTTCCATGTACGCCCGTATGCGAACATTCTCCCGCCGAGTACAAGCCTTCGATATTCGTCGCGCCCTTTCCGTCTACGTTTATCCCGCCCATAAGATAGTGCTGACACGGGTAAATAGGAATAGGCTCTTTTGTCATATCATAGCCTTTTTCGAGAACATTTTCGTAGATCATCGGAAAATGCTGTTTGATAAAATCGGCAGGCTTATAGGAAATATCGAGCCAGAACTCGTCCGAGCCTGTTTTCTTCTGTTCTTCCATTATGCATTTTGACACAACGTCGCGCGGCGCAAGCTCTTTTCTTTCGGGTTCATAGTCGGGCATAAAACGCTCTTTATTGCAGTTCAGGAGATAAGCTCCCTCTCCGCGGACAGCTTCCGACACAAGAAAGCACTCGTTATTTTTCTTGTCGGCAAAAGCTGTCGGGTGAAACTGGACATAACTCAAGTTCTTTATCTTTGCGCCAAGCTCATACGCGAGCGCTATGCCGTCGCCTGTTGCAATGGCGGAGTTTGTGGTGTATTTATATACTCTTCCGATACCGCCCGTAGCCATAACTACAAAGTTTGCACAATAATACTCATGCGTGCCGTTTTCGGTGTACACGTCCGCGAAAAACATTGTGTTTTCCCGTTCAAGCCTGCACAAAACGGAGTTATTTATCACGGTCACGTTTTCAAGCTTTCCCACTTGCTCGATAAGGCGGGTTTCGATCTCTTTTCCCGTTGTATCCTTGTGGTGGGCAATTCTTCTGCGCGAATGTCCGCCCTCTAAGGTTAAGGCAAGCGAGCCGTCCGCATTTCTGTCAAAATCTACGCCATATTTTTCAATAAGTCTTTCAACATCGCGCGGACCTTGTTCTACAAGTATCTCGACATTTTCGAGGTTGTTCTTATACTGTCCCGCAATAAGGGTATCCTTTACATGAAGGCTTTTCTCGTCATTTGCGGGGTCAAGCACCGCCGCAACTCCCCCTTGTGCAAGCGCGGAGTTGCACAGTGAAAGCTCCTTTTTCGACAGCATCAGCACATTAAGTCGCTTATCAAGATTAAGCGCCGCATAGATGCCCGAAATTCCCGTTCCGACAATAAGAACGTCAAATCTTTTGAATATCATATCTTGTCCTTTCCAAAGCGCTTAGCTTTAAGATACGGCAGGCTATTGACAATGCCCGCAAAATTTGTTATAATTCATTTATAATTAAAGGACTGAAAGCCCCTGAATAAACTTTGTCAAAGGAGAACCAAAATGCCCGAAAAAGCGATCTTAATTTCCGTAGACACGGGAGAATACGACTGTGATGTGTCTTTGGACGAGCTTTCGGAGCTTGCGAAAACCGCGGGCGCAGAAGAAACCGCGCGCGTTATTCAAAAGCGTGAGGCTTATGAAGCCGCGAGTGTCGTTGGAGAAGGAAAGCTCGCTGAAATTGCCGAGCTTTGCGAGAAATTCGGCGCAACGCTGTTGATCTTCGATTGTGAGCTTACCGCTTCGCAGATACGCAATATCGAGGACGCAACAAATGTCCGAGTTATCGACCGAACTATGCTTATTCTCGATATTTTCGCGGGGAGAGCCGTTTCCGCCGAGGGTAAATTACAGGTCGAACTTGCTCAGCTCAGATATCGTCTTCCGCGCCTTATGGGAATAGGCGCAAGCCTTTCGCGCCTCGGCGGAGGCATCGGCACGCGCGGTCCGGGTGAAACTCAGCTCGAAACCGACCGCCGTCATATCCGCAGGCGCATCGACAAGCTGTCTGAGGAGCTTCGAGATCTTGAAAAACGGCGCAGTTATGCGCGTACCCGCCGTAAAAAGGACAGCGTTCAAGTCGGAGCTATAGTCGGCTATACAAATGCGGGAAAATCCACGCTTTTAAATCAGCTTACGGGCGCGGGAGTTCTTGCTGAGGACAAGCTGTTTGCGACCCTTGACCCGACTGCGCGCTCGATAGAGCTTCCCGACGGGCGCAGTCTGCTTATAATTGACACGGTAGGGCTTATCCGCAGGCTTCCGCACCATTTGATAGAAGCGTTTAAATCCACTCTTGAAGAAGCCGCGAGCGCCGACATAATTCTTCACGTTTGCGACGCTTCCGACTCGGAGGCTGCCGAAAAAGCGGAAGTTACTCTGAAAACGCTTTCTGAGCTTGGCGCGGCGGAGATACCTGTTGTAACCGTCTTAAACAAATGCGATAAGATAAGCGAAAATCTGCCTGTTGACGATAAGACTGTAAAAATTTCCGCTCTTAAAAACGAGGGTATTCCCGAACTTTTACAGGCAATTTCCCAAAACCTTCCTCAGACCTCCCGCAGAATGAAGCTTCTTTTGCCGTATGATAAAGCGGGCTTGTCCGCACAAATAAGGCAGAACGGAAAGATCTTTTCCGAAGAGTATACCGAAAGCGGAATAGTTATTGACGCGCTGGTCGAGCCTGCTTTGATAAAGCGAATGAGCGAGTTTTCGGCTGACTGAAATTTTTTCAGCACGACCGCGCGCGGAAAATTCCCCGTTTTATCTCGTAAAATACCCCAACATTTCCGAAAAATTCCGGCTAATTTCAAAAAACAGGCACGAACGGGCTGTCAAACAAGTTTGACGTCCTCAACCTCACATGTCCCGACCGACCGCACCGTCATAACATGACAAGCCCCTATGCCGAATATCTTTTCCATGTACATCTTAAACTGCGTAAGCTCGTCGAGCGGTACTATTGCCTGAATAGTTCCCTCAAAACCTCCGCCGTGAACTCTACAGGCTCCGCGCCTGTGAAGCGCTATTTCCGCCGTATGCAGCGCCACAGAGAGCGACTGATGAAAAATATCGTCAGGCGAATAGACGTTCTGAAGATATTTAAACGAGGAGTTCCCGCTCTCGCGGACAGATGACAGAAAATCCTCAAATCTGTTGTTTAAAAGTGCGTGAGCTACTTTTTCCACTCTGTCGTTCTCGCGGAAAAAATGTATAGCTCTTAAAACTGCTCTGTCGCCGAAATTTTTGCGCAGATCGCCGATGTTCAGCATTATATCGTCAAGCGACAGCGACCGCAAATTTTCGCAGTCGAAATATGACGCTATAGCGCGCATTTCGCCGCTGACTTGTCTATATAGCTTTTCAAGGTCAAGTTTCGGCGTTTTATCCACTTCTATAATGCACAGCGCGTGTTCAAATTTGTCAAAATCGCAGCGTATTTCCTCAACGATAGGCGTGTCGCCGTCTTTGAAGTCAATCGACGTAAATCCGCCCGAAGCGCATGAAACCGCTCTTGTAAGCCCGCATGGTCTTTGAAAATAATTTTCCTCGGCAAACTTTGACGCTGCCGCAAGCGTCACGGGTCTTAACTGTCCGTCGTTATACAGGTTTGAGAGGATAATTCCCGTAAGCACTCCGAACGCTGCCGCGCTTCCGAGTCCCGAACCTCTGAAAAGGGTAGAAGCCGTATATGCGCGAAAACCGCCTATGTTGTGACCGTTGTTTTTAAATTCTTTCAGTACGCCCCGTATTATCCCCGAAGAATTGTTTTTATCACTTTCTCGGACATCAAGGTCGTTTATGTCGATCTTATCCTCAGGCAGACCCTCTGATTTTATCGTAACAAAACCGTCGTCAGTCTGTTCGGCTGCGGCGATTATATCTAAATCAACGCCCGCCGCAAAAACCTTTCCGCAGTTCTGCTCGGTATGATTTCCACAGATCTCTGTTGTTCCGGGAGTAGAAAAAAACCTAAGTTTTTTATGTTCTCCGAAATATCCCGAAAATCCCTCTTCAAGCGCCTCATAGCGCTTTTTCTGCTTTTCGAGGCTGTGGGCGGAATATATCTCCTCTGTTTTCTTTATGATAGGACGCATAGCTGTAAACTCCTTTTGTCTGCTGTTTTAATTATATTATATCATTCCGTGCTGTCGGATAACAATTTATAGAGGAGATAGTCGGTTGTATTATCCGCTTTTGTTCAGTAAAACATATGCTTTTCTTTTTCCCTGTGCGCCGAAACGCTCATTACAAGCCCCATACACGCATTTACCATAATAACAGACGTACCGCCTCTGCTGATAAACGGCAGGGGAATACCGATAACCGGGATAACACATAATACCACGCCGATATTTACCACACAGTGGAAAAATATCATTGCAAAAATGCCTATGCACATAAGTTTTCCGAGATTTGTCTGCGCTCCCGAAGCATTTGAAAGAAGTTTCAAGCACAAAAGCGCCAGCATTATCACTAACGCCATACATCCTATAAATCCGAGCGTCATTCCGATATAAGCAAAAATAAAATCGTTTGAAAGCTCAGAAGTATAGTGATAATATTCCTGATCGAAACCAAGACCCGAAAGCTGTCCCGAACCTAAAACTATCGTGCCGTTGTATTGCTGATAGAACTTGTCGAGTTTTTCCGCTTCCTGCATATCCTTGTCGAAAAGTATAAGAAAGCGCGTTTTGTGGTGGTCCTCCATAAGAAAATTCCATGCGAACACGACCACAAGCGGTATGCTTACTACCCCCGCGGCAAGATACTTCCACGAAATGCCCGACATAAACAGCATACAAATAAATATAAACAAAAATACAAGCGCCGAACCCGCGTCTTTCTGCAAAAGTATAAGCGCTGTAGGCGCAAGTCCGTGTATGCAGACCAAAATCAGGTGTTTTGGTGAATTTATATTTTCGCCGACCTTTGAAATATGCGTCGCCAAGGTGATTATAAACACAAATTTCAGTATCTCCGACGGCTGTATTGTGATAAACCCGAAATCAAGCCATGCAACATCATCATCGCGCTGTATCCCAAGCGGCGTGAACAGCAGGAGCTGTAAAATAAGGCTTATCGGCGCGAGTATAAACCAAATTTTTGAAAAAAACCTATAGTCAATAAGGCTTATAACAAAACCCGCCACAATCCCGATAACAGCCGCCGCGACCTGCGTCGTGAAATAGCTTTCCTTGATAAACGGCTTAAAAACGCCGTCGCTTATATACCCCGTCTGCGTCATTGAATACATTATAAACAAATCGAACGCAGTAAGCGCAAGGCATATAATCGGCAGAATTTTGTCAACGTGTTTGAGATAGTCAAGTATATAATTTAAAACAGTTTTCATTTTGCTCCAAAAAATACAAAAAAATTCCTATACACCATATATTATATACTTTTTTTCACCTGTTTTCAATAGCAATATTAAATAAATTTATTATTTTATAAAACAAAAAAAATAGGATAAATAACAGGGTCTCAAGCTGTCGATAAAGCCACATCTGCGTCGTCAGCGTAATTGCGGCAGAAAACAGAGTTCAGACTGCAATTTATAAACTTAAAAAGACAAAGCGCCCCGCCTTTGCGGAACGCTTTAATCAGCTTGTTTCAGTTAAGCCGAAATTACTGCTTATCCTCAACATACTTTACAATATCGCCGACAGTCTTGATGTTTTCAACCTCGTCTTCGGGAATTTCAACCGAAAATTCGTCCTCGATCGCCATTACAAGGTCAACTACGTCGAGCGAATCAGCTCCGAGGTCGTCGGTAATTACCGATCTTTCAGTAATGCTGTCCTTATCGGCAATATCGAGCTGATCTGCAATAATGTCTTTAATTTTCTCAAAAGTTTCCATTGATTAAACCTCCAAAATATTTTACCAAAAAATTCTTGGCATTATCAAGTTATATTATAAATCATCTTTGCAAAATAATCAAGAGCAAATCGCTAATTTTTGTTAGTAATTTTTACTGAAATTATTCGGTAAACATACCAATTTTTCTAAATTTATTATAACGATTTTCCATGAGCTGTTCCATTGGTACGGTTTTAAGCCTTGAAACTGCGTCAACCAGATACTCGTAGATACTGTCGGCGGCTTGTTCGGGATTAGTTTGTGCTCCGCCGTCCGGCTCGTTTATTATTTTGTCACATACTCCGAAGCGCATAAGATCTTCTGCGGTTATTTTAAGCAGCTCGGCTGCTTCTTTTTCCTTTGTGCCGTCCTTCCAGAGAATGGACGCCGCGCCGCGCGGGGAAATCACCGAATACGTCGCGTTTGAGAGCATCGCCAGTTCGTCGCATACTGCGAGCGCGAGCGCTCCGCCGCTGCCTCCCTCGCCAAGCACCACCGAAACGACAGGTGTTTTAAGCGTCATAAATTCGGCAAGATTTTTTGCGATAGCTTCTCCCTGACCGCGCTTTTCAGCCTCTATCCCGCAGTATGCTCCGGGCGTATCCACAAGGCATATAACGGGTCTGTGGAACTTTTCAGCCTGTTTTGCGAGCCTTAGCGCTTTACGATAGCCTTCGGGGTGGGGCATAGAGAAATTTGTGCGGCGGTTTTCGTCGAGCGTTTTTCCCTTTACCTGCGCTATAACGGTAACGGGAACATCGCTGAGAAATCCTATTCCTCCTATAATTGCCGCGTCGTCGCCGAAGAGCCTGTCGCCGTGAAATTCCATAAACCGCGTAAAAATAGCGGGAATATAGTCGTTTACGGTGGGACGGTTCTTATTATGAACTATCTCCATTCTCTCCCAAGCGGATAAATTATTCATAATTTTCTCCTTTTTGAGCCGTTTATTCGTTTTGCCGGACATAAAGCTCTTTGAATGTTGTCAGGACTTTTTGTTTTCTTTAAACATTTTGTACAACAGCTCGGTTATATGTTTCTGACTGTCGGAAAGATCCGTAAAGTTCATTTTCCTTTTTCCTCCTTTGGAAAGCCATGGAGTTTAAGAATGTTTGAAAGTCTTTTTCTCATCATTCCGCGCTCTACTATCATATCCACAAATCCGCATTCCTGCTGAAATTCGGCAGACTGAAAATCGTCGGGGAGACGCTGCCTTATGGTGTCTTGTATAACGCGCCTGCCAGCAAAGCCGATAAGAACTTTCGGCTCGGCTATCGTAATGTCGCCGAGGCTTGCGAAAGAAGCGGTAACGCCGCCCGTCGTCGGGTCGGTCATTACGGCGATATACAAGCCTCCCGCGTCGCTGTGGAGTTTTACCGCGCCGCTTGTTTTCGCCATTTGCATAAGCGACACGATCCCTTCCTGCATACGCGCTCCGCCAGACGCTGTAAACATAATAACAGGCAGTTTCTTTTTAGTTGCATATTCAAATGCCCTTGTAATCTTTTCGCCGACGACGCTTCCCATACTTGCCATCATAAAATGGCTGTCCATTATGCCTATGACGCAGCGATATCCGCGTATCGTACATTCTCCCGTGACAATAGCCTCATTTGTTTCACATTCGTCTATGCACTTGCGAACTTTTTCTTCATATCTCGGAAAACAAATAGGGTTTAACGAACGCAAATTCTCGTCAAGCGGGATAAAACTTCCCTCGTCTGCGGTCATTTCGAGCCTCTCCTGCCATGTCAGTCTTGCGTGATAGTTACACTTCGGGCAGACTTTTTTGTTGTTGACAAACTCGTCGTTGTAGAAAACTCCCGAACAGCGCGGGCATTTGAAAAGCAAATCCTGCGGTATTTCAACGTCTGTCTTTTCCTTTTTTTCGGAAGAGCCGTGACTGTCGTCCGTAAAACGTGCTTTTACTACCTTGAACAGTTCTTCGATGTCCATTCGGCTCACTCCTTCATAATGTCAACGCGGTTCAAAAATCCGTTGTCAAAATCCCCGCGCACGAAATTTTCGTTTTTCAGCAGTGCAAGCTGAAAATCAATATTTGTTTCTATACCGTCAATAACAAATTCCGCGAGCGCAACTCTTGCTTTCATTATAGCTTCTTCGCGGTCTGTTCCCTTGACGATAAGTTTTGCAATCATACTGTCATAAAACGGCGGTATTTCATACCCCGCATAAACCGCGCTGTCAATTCTCACGTTAAAGCCGCCCGGAGCGTGTATTGACTTTACAAGTCCGGGGCAGGGCTGGAAGTTTCTGCGCGGATTTTCCGCGTTTACGCGGCACTCTATCGCGTGTCCGCTTAATTTAACATCATCTTGTGAAAACCACAGCTTTTCGCCCGCCGCAATGCGTATCTGCGCTTTTACAAGGTCAATTCCCGTTACAAATTCGGTCACGGGATGTTCTACCTGTATACGCGTGTTCATTTCCATAAAGTAGAAGTTTTTGTCCTTGTCAACAAGAAACTCTATTGTTCCCGCGTTTCTGTAACCGCTGACTTTTGCCGCGCTTACTGCCGCTTCTCCCATTCTGCGGCGCAGGTCGTCGGTCATAATCGGACTGGGGCTTTCTTCGAGGACTTTCTGGTTGCGCCGTTGAAGTGAACAGTCTCGCTCGCCCAAATGAACGACGTTTCCGAAATTGTCCGCAAGAAGCTGTATCTCGATATGTCTCGGATTTACGACAAATTTCTCGATGTATAGTCCCCCGTTTCCGAAACATGCCTCCGCCTCGGCGCTTGCGGAAAGAAAGTTGCTTTCGAGAGCTTTTTTGTTTTCGACCAAACGGATGCCTCTGCCGCCGCCGCCCGCCGTGGCTTTTACCATTACGGGATAGCCGATTTTATCGCAGACTTCGTATGCCTCTTCGAGCGATTTTACTATGCCGTCCGAGCCGGGAATTACGGGAACGCCCGCCTTTATCATCGTCTGCCGCGCGTTTGCCTTATCGCCCATTTCGTCCATGACCTGCGGAGGAGGACCGATAAACGTTATCCCGCATTTCTCACAAAGCCGCGCAAAATCGGCGTTTTCGGACAAAAATCCGAATCCGGGGTGGATAGCGTTTGCGCCTGTCGCCTCACAGGCGGCGATAATTGCCTTTGTGTTGAGGTAGCTGTCCTTTGACGGCGCAGGACCTATACACACGGCTTCGTCCGCAATTTGTGCATGGAGCGCGAATTTATCTGCGGTCGAATAGACCGCCACGGTTTTTATTCCAAGCTCACGGCAGGCGCGCATAATTCTTATGGCGATCTCTCCGCGGTTGGCGATAAGTATCTTGTTAAACATCAAAACTTTACAACTCCGCTTGTAATTACTTTGTTTCGGGATCTGAAACAGCGAAAGAAATTTCCGCCGTAACGACCTTTTTGCCGTTGACTTTTGCCACGGCTTTTCCAAACCCTATCGGACCTTTCTTTTCGGTCATTTCCACCGACAGCTCAAGCGTATCTCCCGGAAGCACCTGTCCGCGGAAACGCGCCTTATCTATGCCCGCGAAAAACGCAATTTTTCCCTTGTTTTCGGGCAGCGCCAGCGCGCAAACTGCTCCCGCCTGTGCAAGCATTTCTATCATCAATATTCCCGGAGTTACGGGCTGTCCGGGGAAATGTCCCTTAAACCAGTATTCGTCGGGCTTTAAATATTTTTTTGCCGTTACCCTCACGCCGGGTTCAAGCTCCGTTACTTCGTCAATAAGCAAAAACGGGTCGCGGTGGGGGATAATTTCTTTTATCTGCTCTAAATTCAGCGTCATAACTTCACCTTCACAAAGTTTATTCAATTCTCATTATCTTCTGGTCGAACTCTACAGTATCGCCGTCGTTTACATAAATTTCCGCAACTCTTCCCGAAAATTCGCTTGTGACCTCGTTCATAAGTTTCATACTTTCAATTATGCAAACCACGTCGCCCTCTTTTATCGTATCGCCAACTCTTACAAACGGCGGTTTTTCGGGAGCGGGAGAGGTATAGAACGTTCCGATTATCTTAGATTTTATAAACTTTCCCGAAACATTCTCCTGTACATCAGCCGTCGGCGCGCTCTGGGCGGGCTGCGGCTGTGCGGCGGACGCAGCCTGAGCCATTATCGGCATAGCAGGAGGAAACGGCGGCTTTCCTTTTCCCTCGATAACTATATCTATATCCTCTGTGCTTATTTTTATCTTTGAAAGCTCATTTTCCTTTACTATCTTTGCGAGAGCCTCGATACATTCAACAGTATCCTGAATGGGGGTCTGTTCTTTATCCTTGATATTCATATCTGTTCTCCTTTTTGTTTTATTCGACCGGTTTCAGACATATACAGCCGTTGTGTCCGCCAAAACCGAGGGAATTGCTCAGAGCCGCGGTTATTTTAAGATCTCTCGCGCCCTCTGTCACATAGTCAAGGTCACATTCGGGATCGGCAATCTTATAGCCGAGCGTTTGATGGATTTTCCCGTATTTTACCGAAAGTGCAGTAACTATTGCTTCGACGCCGCCTGCCGCGCCAAGAAGATGTCCTGTCATCGACTTTGTAGAATTTATTGCGATGTTGTTTGCGTGTTTGCCGAACGCAAGTTTTATCGCCTTTGTTTCGGTCATATCGTTCATATGAGTGGAAGTCCCGTGGGCATTGATATAATTTACTGTTTCGGGAGCTATGCCTGCTTCCTGTACCGCAAGCTCCATTGCTTTCGCGCCGCCCATGCCTTCGGGGTCGGGACTTGTTTCGTGATATGCGTCGCAGGTCGAGCCATAGCCGCAGATTTCCGCATAAATGTCCGCGCCTCTTGCTTTTGCATGCTCATATTCTTCAAGAACGAGAATACCGCAGCCGTCCCCAAGCACAAACCCGCTTCTTTCCGCGTCAAACGGTATAGAAGCTCTGTTTACGTCGGTAGAGCGCGTTATAGCCTTCATATTGTTAAATGCAGCATAACAGAAGCCTATGTCGGAATGTTCCGTACCTCCCGTAACTGCCGCGTCAAGATAGCCGTGTTTTATTGCGCGGAAAGCCTCGCCTATCGACTGAGTTCCCGAAGCGCAGGCAGTCGTAACGCAGAAATTCGAGCCTTTAAAGCCGTTTTTTATTGCAACTGTTCCTGCCGCCATATTTCCTATCATCTTTGTTATGGTAAAAACCGAAACTCTGCCGCTGCCCTTTGAACGATAGGAGATCATTTCGTCTTCTGTCGTGCATATGCCGCCAATGCCGCTTCCGATTATACAGCCCACGCGGAACGGGTCAAGGTCTTTGAGATCCGTTTTCGCGTCTTTCAGAGCCATATCCGCACAGTAAACGGCGTATTGTGTTATTATGTCGCTTCTGCGGAGTTCTTTTTTATCGAAAACCGCCGACGGGTCGAAATTTTTTACCCTTGCGACAACATTTTTCTCTTCGGGATTTTCCTCCGGAAACCACGGTTCAAGCGTAAAGCCGTGCTTTCCCATAAGAAGGCTTTCCCAAAGCTCTTTCGGAGAGTTTCCGCAGGGGGTCACACACCCCAGACCCGTTATTACTACTCTTCTTTCAATACTCATAATTCCTCCGTTCGGTCATAAAGCAAAAACAAAATTTGCCGCCCGTGAAGCTGTCCTTTTCATATACTCGTCTATATACTCGGCGGCGCAGTTACATACTGAGCCCGCCGCTTATTTCTATTATCTGTCCCGTTACATAAGAAGAATCGTCGGAGCAGAGAAAAGCTACAACATTTGCAATTTCTTCTGGCTGACCATAGCGTTTCATTGCAATTTGTCCGAGAATTGCGCTTTTCTGTTCTTCCGTGAGCTTATCTGTCATGGGAGTTTGTATAAATCCGGGAGCGACGGCGTTTACGCGAATTCCGCGGGAACCGAGTTCCTTCGCAGCCGTTTTTGTCATTGCTATTACCGCGCCCTTTGATGCGGAATAATTCATCTGTCCGGGATTTCCGTACAGACCTGCGACAGACGCGAGATTTACTATGCTTCCGCTTTTCTGACGGAGCATAGCTGCTCCTGCGAGCTTTGTCATATTAAACACGGACTTTTGGTTTATGCGTATTACCGTATCATAGGTTTCCTCGCTCATTCTCAAAAGAAGTCCGTCGCGTGTTATTCCTGCGTTGTTTACGAGAACGTCGATCGTTTTGAACTCGTCTTTTACTTTCTTTATCATTTCTTCGCACTGTGCATAGTCCGAAACATCCGCCGCGAAAACGCCCGCTTTAACGCCAAGCGCTCTGCATTCTTCTGCGGTCTGCTGACCCGCTTCTTCGGAAAGCTCGTTTATAGCGATGTCAAAGCCGTCCTTTGCAAGTCTTTTTGCGATAGCCGCGCCTATTCCGCGCCCCGAACCCGTGATAATAGCTGTTTTACTCATATAATATCCTTTCGTCAACTGAAATCTATGCTTTCCATTAAGTTTCCATTATGATAGAGCCGTATGTAAGTCCCGCTCCAAATCCCACCAGACACAGTTTCATTCCGCGTCTGAGTCTGCCGCTCTTATAAAGCTCGTCTATTCCGACGGGAATACAAGCGCTCGAAACGTTTCCCATATATTCTATATTTGTATATACTTTTTCTTCGGGGATACCTAAAAGCTCTGTCGCTTTTGCGATAATGCGGAGATTTGCCTGATGCGGGATAACGAGGTCAAGCTCCGACGGCGCTATCCCTATCTGTTCTGAAACGTGATTTACCGCGTCAGCCATAGCGTTTACGGCAAATTTATAGACCGCTTTTCCGTCCTGATAGAGATAATTTTTCTTTGCAAAGGTATCGAAGCGGTTTTCGTAAAACTCGTCCTCGTCCTTGAACCACGGGCAGTTGCTCTGATAGTTGACCTTGCAGTAAAGCGCGTCAAATTCGTCGCCCTCCGCGCCCAAAAACGAGCTGAACTGTCCGTCGCTTTTCGTAACTACAACGGCTCCTGCCGCGTCGCCGAACAGTATACAGTTCGCGCGGTCGGTATAGTCCTGCTGCGAGGAAAGTTTTTCGCTTGATACTATAAGTATTGTCTTATATTTATCTGTTTCGAGAAATTTGTGAGCAATATCCATAGAGGTTATAAATCCCGTACAGGCGCTGTTTACATCGAAACACGACGCATTTACCGCGCCTATGCGCTTTTGTATAAGGCACGACATCGCGGGATAAAAGAAATCCGGAGTACAAGTTGACACTATAATAAGGTCTATTTTGTCTGCGGAGATACCCGCTGACCTGAGCGCGTCTTTCGCTGCTTCCGTGCCCATATAGTAATTCGGCTTGTCCACGGCGAGCTGTCGTTTTTTTATGCCCGTGCGCGGGAAGATCCACTCGTCCGAGGTGTCAAGAATTTCCGAAAACTTGTCATTATCGGCGACAAAATCGGGGACATAGCTTCCTGTTCCCAAAAACATCATTCCGCTCATAAAAAACTCCTTGATTTTATTTTGAAAATAATGTATAATAACATTATGGTTTGCGCTTTATGATTTTAAAAGCTGTGCGCATAAATTTTCAATATACAAATAATATTATATCTTATTTTGGCAGATTTGTCAAGTAGATGTTGGAAATTAAGAGGCACAGAATGTTGAATTTTTTTTGCAGCAGTATAGTTTTTCACATTTAGCGCTGTTTATGGTTAATAACTTATTTTAGTTTTTTACAATGTACAGCTTTCGGCGGCGGTTTAATTTTTTGCTCGGCAATAAAACGCAGTTCAATTGGTCGACTTCGTTTCGTACAGTTTATAGAATTTCGGCTCAGCCGACCCATAATGCTTTATGCTGCACACTGTCAACAGAATATATCAGCGCAAGCTGAAATAATAACAAAGATCATTATATGCCGCAGCGCCTGTTGTGTTATTTGCGATATGGAGGCGGCAAAGAAAAATTTTTTGGAGGTTCAGTTATGAAAACAGCATTTTTATTCTCCGGACAGGGTTCTCAGTACCCGCAAATGGGGCGTGAGCTTTGGGAAAAATATTCCGGCTCGGCAAAGATCTTGGAATGCGGTTCGGATATTATGG
This sequence comes from uncultured Clostridia bacterium, assembly GCA_947629335.1. Lineage (GTDB taxonomy): Bacteria > Bacillota > Clostridia > Oscillospirales > Ruminococcaceae > CAG-115. The sequence goes on from CANRDI010000002.1 coordinate 115,835, forward strand.
GGTTTGATCTTAAAGACAAGCTCCTGAATGCGTCCGCCGAAGAGCTTTCTCAGACGCGCCTTTCACAGCCTGCCATTTTCACAGTCTCGCTGCTTGCGCTTAACGCCGCGCGCGAAAACGGAATTGAAAACTGTGCTGTCGCGGGACATTCTCTCGGAGAATATGCGGCTATGTATGCTTCGGGCATTCTCCCTATGGAGGACGCTTTTAAGGCAATAAAGCTCAGAAGCGAGGCAATGGCAAAAGCTGCCGAAAATTCTAAGGGCGCAATGGCTGCCGTTTTGAGATGTACGCGCGAGGAAATTGAAAGCGTTATTTCGGAAATTGACGGCTTTGTTGCCTGCGCAAACTATAACTCTCCGGAGCAGACGGTCATCGCGGGCGAAGAGGCGGCTGTTGAGGCGGCAATGGCAAAGTTTTCCGAAATGGGAAAGCGCACGGTAAGGCTTGCAGTCTCGGCTGCGTTCCATACAAAGCTCATGCAGCCCGCCGCAGACGAGTTTAAAGAAAAGATCGCGGGATTTACGTTTTCCGAGCCTACTTGTGCATTTTATTCAAACTTGTACGGACAAAAGCTCGAAAATCTCCCCGATATGCCCGATTATCTCGCAAAGCATATCTGCTCGCCCGTTAAATTCGCAGACGAGCTTAATGCAATGCAGAAAGACGGAATTGAAGCGTTTGTCGAGCTTGGACCGAACAAGGTTCTTTCGGGGCTTGTCAGAAAGACGTTAAAGGACGTCGTAAACGTGAATATTGAAAACAATGAAACTATGGAAAAGGCTCTTGCGGCTTTGAAAGGATGAGGAAAATTATGAAAAAATACTGTTTGATAGGACACCCTCTCGGTCATTCGCTCTCTCCGAAGATACATCCGAAGCTGTTTGCGCTTTCGAGTATCGAAGCGGAGTATACTTTAAACGACATTGCTCCCGAAGAGCTTTCGGAAAAATATGATCTTTTAGACAGTTTTGACGGATTTAATATCACTATTCCGCATAAAATTGCGATAATAGATTATTGCAGATCGCTTTCCGAGGGCGCGGAGCGCTATCATTCGGTAAACTGTGTAAAGGTGAGTGACAAAACGGGCTATAACACCGACGCTGTGGGATTTGTAAAGTCGATAGAGATGCTTGGCGCGAGTTTAAATTCCCGCGTTACGGTCATAGGCTGCGGCGGAGTAGGAAGAATGATCTGTATCGAAGCGGCAGCTCAAGGAGCAGTTCTTACTATCGCAGCGCTCGAAAAAGACGTGCCTCTTGCACAGAAAGTCGTCGAGGAAATAAAAGCGCAGAATGCCTCGGCTGACGTGAAGATTTCGGTTATTTCAGGAGGAGCGCTTGAAGACACCGAGGGCGGCGATCTGCTTATAAACGCTACGCCCGTCGGAATGTTTCCGAATGTGCAGAATATGCCGTGTACGGAAGATGTCGTCGGAAAATTTTCGGCAGTATTCGACGTTATCTATAACCCTAAGGAAACAAGGCTTTTAAATACGGCGCGAAAGCTCGGCAAAAAAGCTATGGGCGGAATGGCAATGCTTGTATTGCAGGCAGTCGCGGCGCACGAAATATGGTACGGCGCAAAATTTAACAAGAGCGACATCGACGCTCTTATTTCCGAAATGGAGAACGCAATATGAGCATTTATCTGTGCGGATTTATGGGCTGCGGAAAGAGCCACGTCGGGAGAATACTCGCTTCAAAGCTCGGAATAAAGCTTGTAGATCTTGACAAGTATATAGTTGACGCGGAAAAAATGACTATTCCCGAAATTTTCGATAAATTCGGCGAACCGCATTTCCGCGTTCTTGAAGCGCAGTACATAAAGGAGCTTTCAAACGGCTATGTCGTTGCGACGGGCGGCGGGGCGCTTTTGAATGACGAAACGGCGAAATTTGCAAAACAAAGCGGCATTTCGGTATATATAAACACCTCGTTTGAGACCTGTTATGCGCGCATAAAGGGCGACAAAAACCGCCCGCTCGTTATGAAAAATACCCCCGAACAGCTCGAAGAGCTTTATAACAAGCGCGCTCCCATATATCGCAAAAACAGCACGTTTATGGTAAACGGAAACACCCGCGACACAATAATCGCCGAGGAAATAGCAAAATTGTCGCATATATCAGAGTAATAAGGAATTGAAATGGTAGTAAAAAACGTAAAAATAATAACAATGTCGGGCGAGAATATCGAAAACGGATTTGTCCGCTTTAACGAGGTATTTACCGAAACAGGAAGTATGAGCGGATATGTAAAAACGGACGAAATCGAGCTTGACGGCGCGGGAATGACGCTGTATCCCGGATTTATAGACGCTCATTGCCACCTCGGAATGTGGAGCGACGCGCTGTGCTTTGAGGGCGACGACGGAAACGAGGACACAGATCCCTCTATGCCTCATCTCCGTGCGATAGACAGTATAAACGCAATGGACAGATGTTTTGAGGATGCGGCGAGCGCGGGCGTTACGGCGGTCTGCACGGGCGTCGGAAGCGCAAATCCTATCGGCGGCAGCCTCGCAGTAATAAAAACATTCGGCTCAAAGCGCGTGGACAAGCTCATTATAAAAAGTCCTGCGGCAATAAAATTCGCGCTCGGTGAAAATCCCAAAAACACATATAACGACCGCGACGAAACTCCCGTTACAAGAATGGCTACCGCGGCAATAATCCGCGAGCAGCTTGCAAAGGCGCTGCGCTATAAAGAGGACTTAGATGAATATTATCGCACAAAAGGAACGGACGACGAGGTGTCAAAACCCGACTTCGACGCGAAATGCGAGGCTCTCATGCCGCTTTTTGACACGAAAAAGCCGCTTCAGGCACATTTTCATTGTCACAGAGCCGACGATATTTTTACGGCTGTGCGTATTGCGAAAGAGTTTAAACTCGATTATGTGCTTATCCACTGCACTGACGGCGGGGTAATTGCCGAAGAACTCGCGGAGGATAGTCCAAAGGTCGTTTTAGGTCCCGTTTTCGGCGACAGGGGAAAGCCCGAACTCAAAAATCACAGCATAACTACTCCTGCCGTAATGAACGGATACGGGATAGAATTTGCCATATGCACCGACCACCCCGAAACCCCCATACAGTATCTTCCTCTTACAGCGGCGCTTGCGGTAAGGGGCGGGCTTGACAGAGAGACCGCGCTCAGAGCGATAACCGTAAATGCGGCGAAAATTCTCGGAGTTTATGACAGGATAGGCTCGGTCGAAGCAGGAAAGGACGCGGACTTTTCGCTGTTTTCGGGAGACCCTCTGAGCGTTTATGAAACGCCGGAGCTTGTGTGCGTAAACGGAAAAATCGTTGTAAATAAGTTGAAATAAGGAGAATAATATGCGGGAAATTGACGCTGAACTTATAACTGAGAAGATTGCAGAGCTTTGCGTAAAAGCAAATCTACAGCTTCCGTGCGGTATGCGCGAGTGTATAGAAAACGCCGCTGAAAAAGAGGAAAGCGAGCTTTGCAAAAGCGTTTTAGGTGATATTATCGACAACATAGACTGCGCGAAAGAGCTTTCCGTGCCTATTTGTCAGGATACGGGAATGGCAGTCATTTTCGCGGAAATCGGACAAGATGTTCATATCATAAACGGCGGATTTGAGGACGCAATAAATAAAGGCGTCGCAAAGGGTTATGTTGAGGGAAAGCTAAGGCTTTCGATAGTCAGAGATCCTCTTATCAGAGAAAACACAAATAACAACACCCCTGCGCTTATACATACAAGGATAGTAGAAGGCGACAAGATAAAGCTCACCGTCGCGCCAAAGGGTTTTGGAAGCGAGAATATGAGCAGACTGAAGATGTTTACTCCGTCAGCTTCTAAAGAGGACATTATAAACTTTGTTGTCGAGACCGCTTCTATAGCGGGGAGCAACCCTTGCCCGCCGATTGTTGTCGGAGTGGGCATAGGAAGCGATTTCGAGGGGTGCGCGCTGCTTGCAAAAAAGGCGCTTTGCAGAGATCTTTCGCAAAGAAACCCCGATGCGCTTTACGCGCAAATGGAACAAAAAATGCTCGAAGAAATAAACAAGCTCGGAATAGGCGCACAGGGCTTTGGCGGCAGAATGACCGCGCTTTATGTAAACATTGAAAAAGCGCCGACGCATATCGCGGGACTTCCCGTGGCGGTGAATATGGGGTGTCATGTCACAAGGCATGCTGAAGCTGAGTTATAACTTAGATATATAATAATATTTGGTTCATTGTACAGCTTGATAATTTATTTTTATCAAGCTGCAACTTTTTCAGCTTTTGCTTAGTATTATTTATGACAGAAGAAAATTCGGAGAATAATTATGGGATCATCTTTAAAAACTACGGAAAGCTTTGATGAGATCATGAGGCTGTATATCCCCATGGTATACGCCATTGCGCTCGAAAGGCTCGGAAACGCGGCTGACGCCGAAGATGTGACCCAGGAGGTTTTCATAAGATATTATAACGCTGACAAGACCTTTGAAAGTGAAGAACACAGAAGATTTTTTCTGATAAGAGTAGCCGTAAACTGTTCAAATTCATTTGCTAAAAGCTCATGGCACAGACACAGGGCGTTATGCGACCCCGATGATATTCTCGGACTTTTGGGAGAGAAGACCGCAAATGATGAAACAGCAGAAGAAAACGAAAGAAAACGCGCGGTCATAGAGGCTGTTATGAAACTTCCCGAAAAATACAGAACAGCCGTCCACCTGTTTTATTTTGAAGATCTGTCCATAGCGCAGATAGCCGAGATAACGGGCGAAAAGGAAAGCACCGTAAAATCTCATCTGTCCAGAGCAAGAGAAAAACTGAAAAAACTTTTAAATATCGAAGAATTTGAATGAGGAGGGAGAATATGAGCTTTAAAAACGATTATAAGTCGGCATTTCTCTCGGTTCCTCCCGACGCGGAAAAGATAATTGCCGATGTGCATGAGCGGCTTGAAGAAAACGCCCCGTTAAAGCTGAAAACCGCGGAGAAGAAAAAACCGCTTTGGCGCGTTTTGATTCCCGCAGCGGGAGCTGCGGCATGTATTGCGTTGTGCATAATCTTCATTCCCAGGTTTTTCGGTTTGCCTTTAAACAATGCGGGCGAAATGAACATTGCAGACAACAACGAAGGCGCAGCTCCCGAAAATTTCGGCAGTATGCCTTCGGGAAACATCTCGTCGGAAAGCGAATTCAATCTTGTTTACGGAGAGAACGGAGATATAACAGAGGTCGTAAAAGACGGCAGGAGATATTTCAGAACGGGAACAATAAGAGCCGATGAAGCCGCAGGAAATGTTAATCTCGTGATACACGTTGACGGAGAGGACTTTGCAAATACTTATTTTGTGAAATATCGGGAAAATGATGATATTATATATGTTGCAGAGGAATATTCCGAATGGGCGTATGTTTTTGAATAAAAAAACTAAAAATGAAAAAAACCGCCGTACTTCCGTTGTGAAAGTACGGCGGCGTTGTTTTAAATTAGATCATGCTTTCCTGCCAGCATTCGGGCGCTTTAAGCCCGAACATCTTTACGACCGTAGGCGCGACATTTGAAAGACCGTAGTTTCCGTCCTTTATCGTGTACTTGACGTCCTTGTCGTAAATTATAAACGGCACGGGATTGAGCGAGTGAGCGGTGCGGACCTGAACCTCGCCTTTCTTGTTCTTTTCAAGCATTTCGTCGGCATTTCCGTGGTCGGCGGTTACTATCATTGTAACGCCGTACTCATCGCAGACTTTCATCAGCCTTGCAAGTCCAATGTCCACGGCTTCAACTCCGATTATCGTTGCCTGCATTGAACCCGTGTGCCCGACCATATCGCCGTTGGGGAAGTTGCAGCGCAAAAAGTCGTACTTCTTCGACTTTATCGCTTCAATAAGGTCGTCTACAATATCCGCAGATTTCATCCACGGGCGCTGGTCAAACGAAACGTTGTCTGAGGGAATTTCCTTGAATGTTTCAAGTTCCTCGGAGAATTTTCCGCTTCTGTTTCCGTTCCAGAAATAGGTAACGTGACCGTATTTCTGCGTTTCGGAAACGGCGTACTGATTAAGTTTAGCATTAACCAGCACTTCCGACAGCGTGTCGTGAATTTCGGGCGGATTTACCAGATAGCGCGCGGGAAGTTTCAGATCCCCGTCATATTGCAGCATTCCCGCATAGCATACGTCGGGTTTCTTTCCTCTGTTGAAGTAAGTGAAATCGTCCATATCGAACGCCATTGAAAGCTCGATTGCGCGGTCGCCGCGGAAGTTGTAGAGAATAACGCTGTCGCCGTCAACTATCTTTCCGACAGGCTCGCCGTTTTGTGCAATTACAAACGGCGGTAAATCCTGGTCGATTGCGCCCGTTTCGTTCCTGAGCGTTTCAACTGCTTCTGCTGCGCTTGAAAACTGCCGCCCCTCGCCCTTGACGTGGGTATTCCAGCCGCGCTCTACCATTGCCCAGTCGGCTTGGTATCTGTCCATTGTTATCTTCATTCTGCCGCCGCCCGACGCAATTTTTCCGTCGAAATCCGCGTCATTAAGCTCCGCTAAAGCCTTTTCGAGCTGCTCTATATAAATAGGAGCAGAAGTCGCGGGGACGTCGCGCCCGTCCAGCAGGCAGTGAACTCTTGCCTTTTTAACGCCCTCGGCTTTCGCTTTTTTCAGCATATTAAACAGGTGCGAGATATTCGAGTGAACATTTCCGTCCGACAGCAAGCCGATAAAGTGCATTGTCGAGTTTTTGGAAACACAGTTGTTTACAAGCTCTTTCCAGGCGGCGGAATTGTACATTTTTCCGCTTTCAATGCTCTCGTTTACGAGTTTCGCACCCTGCGAGTAAATTTGCCCGCAGCCCAGTGCGTTATGTCCTACTTCCGAGTTTCCCATATCGTCGTCTGTCGGCAGTCCGACCGCCGAGCCGTGCGCTTTAAGGCGCGTGTTCGGGCAGTTTTTCAGCAGCCAATCGAGAGTAGGCGTGTTCGCCTCTGTAACAGCGTCGCCAAGTCCCGTTTTCGAGAAGCCCACACCGTCCATTACTACAAGTAAAACAGGTTTAACAGCCATATATAAATTATCCTTTCCGTTTAGTTCGGACTGTAGATAAAGCCACGTCAGCTTTCAGAGATTAGAGATAAGAGGTTAGAATTGAAATCAAACCGTGTTTTCGCTATCTGACCTTGCCGAAAGCCATTGAACTTTTGTTTCAAAAAGGCACAAATGCAACGCATTATAAATGCATACCGGAGCTTTCTCTACAGTTCGGATTTAGTTATCAGTTCGCTTCCGCTGCCTTGATTATCGCCGTGAAATCGGGAGCTTTAAGGCTTGCGCCGCCGATAAGTCCGCCGTCAACGTTCGGCTTTCTGACAAGTTCTTCTGCATTCTTTGCGTTCATTGAACCGCCGTATTGAATGGTTATGCTGTCCGCGGTCGCCTTGTCGTATTTCTTTTCAAGCTGCGCCCTGATAAACGCGCAGACTTCCTCAGCCTGCTCTGCGGTCGCTGTCTTTCCCGTGCCAATCGCCCAGACGGGTTCGTAAGCGATCGTACATTTCTTCGCGTCCTCAGCAGAAATGCCGAACAAATCGAGCTTTATCTGGCGTGCGATAACTTCTTCGGTGATGTCGCACTCACGCTCCCAGAGCAGCTCTCCCACGCACACTATCGGTTTCAGCCCCGCCGCAAGCGCCGCTTTCGTGCGCTTGTTTACGGTTTCGTCGGTTTCGCCGAAATATTGTCTGCGCTCGCTGTGACCTAAAACAACATATTCAACGCCCATTTCCGCCAGCATATCCGCCGAAATTTCTCCCGTAAACGCGCCGCTTTTCTCAAAGTGGCAGTTTTCCGCGCCGACTTTTATGTTAGTACCCGCTGTTACAGCAAGCGCGGTTTCAAGGTTTGTAAACGGAACGCACGCCACTATCTCAACTCCCTTTACGTCAGCAACGAACGGCTTTAATTCTTCAAGCAGAGCCTTTGCTTCGGGACGGGTCTTGTTCATTTTCCAGTTTCCCGCAATAATCGCTTTTCTAACGGTTTTATTCATAAAAAATCTCCTTTAAATTTTTCCCCCGATTGACGGGGGAAAATTGATAAAATTACTTGTCCTGAATAGCGTCAATTCCGGGAAGCCCGTTGCCCTCAAGATATTCGAGAGAAGCGCCGCCGCCCGTTGAGATGTGGCTCATCTTATCCGCATAGCCGAGGTTAATTGCAGCCGTTGCAGAATCGCCGCCGCCGATAATTGTCGTAGCATCAGCCTGCGCGAGAGCTTCGCAAACAGCAACCGTTCCCTTTTTGAGCGTGGGATTTTCAAATACTCCCATAGGACCGTTCCAAACGACAGTTTTCGCGTTCTTTGCTTCGTTTGCGAAAAGCTCCATTGTCTTAGGACCGATGTCAAGTCCCATCATATCTGCGGGTATCTTGTCGGCGTCAACGACCTGAACATCAATGTCGCCGTCAATTGGGTCGGGGAACGCCTTTGCAATTGTCGCGTCAACAGGGAGCAGCAGTTTCTTGCCGTTTTTCTTTGCCTTTTCGATCATCTCTTTGCAGTAGTCTATCTTTTCGTTGTCAACAAGTGAAGTTCCGACTTCATAGCCCTGCGCTTTGAGGAATGTGTAAGCCATGCCGCCGCCGATTATAAGCGTGTCGCACTTTTCGAGAAGGTTTGAGATAACATTGAGCTTATCCGCTACCTTAGCGCCGCCGAGAATTGCCACAAACGGACGAACGGGGCTTTCAACGGCGTTTCCGAGAAACTCTATTTCCTTGTTCATAAGATAACCTACGGCGGTTTCCTTTACGAACTTTGTAACGCCGACCGTAGAAGCGTGCGCTCTGTGAGAAGAACCAAACGCGTCCATAACGAAAATCTCGTTGTCAACGAGGTCTGCAAGCTCCTTTGAAAGGTTCTCGCCGTTTTTGGTTTCGTCGTTGCCGCGAAAACGCGTGTTTTCGAGAACAACGATCTCTCCGTCGTTCATTTCCGCGACAGCTTTCTTCGCGTTATCTCCGACTACCGTATCATCGGGAGCAAATGTTACCTTGCACTTTACAAGCTCCGCAAGTCTGTCAGCCGCGGGTTTCAGTGAGAATTTAGCCTCAGGGCCGTTCTTCGGCTTTCCGAGGTGAGAGCATAAAACGACCTTCGCGCCGTTTTCAACAAGTTTGTTGATAGTCGGCAGAGCGGCGGTTATACGGTTGTCGTTTGTGATAACGCCGTCTTTCATCGGCACGTTGAAGTCAACGCGCACCAAAACTTTTTTGCCTTTTACATTAAGATCCTCTACGTTTTTTTTGTTCAGCTTCGCCATAATGTGAAATATCCTTTCTTTACGCTAAAATTTGACAGTACCCTGTCACTTACACTATATATTGTACAATATTTCGGTGAATTTTTCAAGTAGATTTTGGAAATTCTCACGAATTTTTTCTCTCATTCCGTCAATTCCTCTTTTTCGAGCTTAGCGCGGACGAGTGATTGATGAATGAGTATTTAATTCTTTAATATTTTATATTTTAATAAGCATACGTTGCGGGCTTTACCGTTGACGGGAAATCCGTCAGCGGGAAATCCGTTTACGGTGAAAACGTCTGCGGTAAGCCAAAATATCGGTTTTATATACAGTATGAGCATTTAATTTTTATACAAACTAAAGCGGGCAAGCAAAAAAACTTACCCGCAGTGTCGTTTTAATGGATATTTTCCAGAATTTCACAGTTCGGAAGTTGTTCCTTTAGCCAGTTTAAATCTTCCTCGCTGATATTATTGTCTTTATAAGTCAGTGATTGTAAATTTTTAAGATTTGCAAGCGGCTTTATGTCGCTTATCTGATTAAATTCTATTCCGAGGTTTTTAAGATTTGTAAGATTTGCGAGAGGCGTTATATCGGTTATTTGATTGCTCGATATATACAAAGTTTCCAGATTTGTAAGATTTGAAAGAGGGGTCAGGTCGCTTATCTTATTGTCGTGTAAAGCGAGATAATTCAGCTTTGTCAAATCTTTAAGCGGAGTAATATCGCTTATTTCATTATAACCTAAATACAAGGACGTCAACTCGGTGAGATTTGAAAACATAGATATATCGGTGATTTTATTTGTATAAAATTGCACCTCTTGGAGATTTACCAGTTTTCCTAATTCTTTAATATCTTCGCTTGTAAGTTCGGCAGAATCTAAGCTAAGTCTTGTGGTCTTGTTTACATCATACGGTTTGCCTTTAATTATCACATTTAAAGGAGATTCAACGGGTCTGCCCGCTGAACTGCTTTCTGACTTGGAGCTTGAAGAGCTTTCGGACGAACTTTGACTGCTTGATGTGCTTGACGTTATTGAAGATGTTGAACTTGAACTGTTTGACGAAATGTTCTGCTCCGAATTGTCAGTGCTGTTCTCACACCCCGCCAACAAAAGTGCTGCCGCTAATACTGCCGATAAGATTTTTGCTTTTTTCATTTTTTGTCCTCCTGAAAGTTGTCAATAATAGCTTCGGTTTTATAAACAGTTTCTTTTATTTTGCTATACAATATCCTTGTACTTTTCTGCTACCTTGTTCTTGAACGACTCAATAACTTCGTCAACAGAATTGATTCTGCCATCAACAGCATAGCCCTGAACTGCCTCGTTGAATGCGCCCTTGACTACAGAGTCATACGGAGAAGCTGTAACATTTATTCCCTCAACAGCCTTGCAGAGAACGCCGAACTGGTGGATACCGCCTTTGTACATTTCGTTAGTAAGATTTGTGGCATTAGAAATCTTATTCATAACCGTCTTGTTGTTTACGAAGTCACCGGTTTCCTTTTGATAAGCCTTCATCGAATCGGCGTTTACGGTGTAGAATTCAATCCACTGTTTAGCGAGGTCTTTTGTGTTGCACTTCTTGGTTACCTGCATGAATGAGCCGCCCCAGTAATATCTTGCGGGACCTTCGCAAAGACCCATAACGCCGTCTTCGCCGCCGGAGAAGTTCTTAGCTATTGTACCGTCGCGGTCTGTAAGACCCCATGTAGGAGCGAAGTCGCCCAAAGCCTTACCCTGCTGAACGGTAGGATACCATTCGTCATCCCGCCACTGAGTAGCCTTTGATACATAGCCCTTGTCTACATAGTCCTTAGCGGTCCGGATAAACTGCTTAGCGAAATCATTAACTTCGAGTTTTCCGTTAACTACCCAAGGCTGAGGCATCTGGCACTGCATAATCTGCCAGAGACCGCCCTCGGAAGCGCAGAGAGAAACCTGATGCTCAGCATAGAGCTTAGCAGCTGTCGCCTCGAAAGTAGGCCAGTCTTTTACAAGTTCCTGCATCTCCTCGGGAGTTTTAACTCCGAGATACTGCTCAGCATAGTCTGCTCTGTAAACAAATCCGCCGGGAGTAGCCTGCCATGTAACAGCTTTAAATTCTCCATTATCGTTTGTTCCGAGGTTAAGAGTATAATCATAAGCGTCGGAGTAATCGCCCTTATTTATTCCTATTTTGGAAAGCGGAACAGTGTAGTCGCTGTTGGTATATACGGCTGTCCACTCAGCGTCGCAGATGATTATGTCCGCGTCCTGATCGCCGTCGAGGTAAGTTGTATACTGATCACGAGCTTCTTCATCATTAGCACCTACCTGTGCCCACTTGATTCTTGCCTTATTAACGCCCGTCTCCTCGCAGAAGAAGTCGATCATAGGCTGAACGTCGCTGTTTCCCGACCATGCGAGGATAGTCAGTGTTTCCTCATCGCTGTATTTATCGGGTTTGTCGTTGTCGTCGTCGAATATAGGAATATCAAAGTCCGTATCGTCTTTGGATTCAGCGGAATATGTGTCCGAGTCTTCTTCTGAATCCTGCAGCTTCTTCAAACGCTTTTCGATTTTTTTATCTTCTGTTTTTTCAAAACCTTCTTCTAAAATTTCAATGGCTTTATCGATGTCGTCTGACTTCTCATATGCTTCTGCAAGTCCGAGATAAGCGTCGACATTTTCGGGGTCTTCCTTTAAAATTTCCTCATATGCCTTTATAGCTTTTTTATAGTTGTCGTCAGACATATAGCTTTCTGCGGCGTCAAGCTTGTTTTCGGTGCTTTCGCTGCACCCCGTCAGCAACAACGCTCCCGCTAAAATTGCCGATAAAAATTTTGCTCTTTTCATTTTGTCCTCCTTAAAGTTGTCAATAATAACTCCGAAACGGAGCTGAATAACAAGAACATTATATCACCTCTGCCGAAATTTGTCAACACCGTAAATCAAAAAACTGCAAAAAACAGAGGGAAACCTTTTTGATTTCCCTCTATGTTTTTATTTCCCTTTCAGCTTTTCAATAAAGTCGCACGAGTGCAGCGGCTGACCGTTTACTGCGCCGTGTATCAGATCGAAATTGTAATACCGCGTAAGTCCGCGCGCCTTTTCGTTGTCAACATTTATGACGCAGACCTTCATTCCGTTTTGATGGGCTTTTTCGATAAGAGTTTTCAGATATACCGAGGATATCTCGTCGCCGTAAAGCCGCTTTGAGCTTATCTTCGTAATGTTTACATACGGCGTTTTAAAAAGCGTTTCCGTCAGAAAACTTCTGCCCTTGTCCTCGCTTATTATGTTTACGCCGAGTTTTGAAAAACGTTTCAGGTTTACCGCGCTTTTCGCAAGTGTTCCCGAACTTTCCGAAACCGTTATTCCAAGCGCGTTTGGCGGCAGTTCATACTTTTCGAGAGTTTTTTTAGCCGCGACAACATAATAGTCATTGTCAAGCGCGAAACGCGGATATTCAAAACTAATACGGAAATTCTCATAGCCCAGATTTCTGACTTCCGCACAAAAAGAACACAGCTTATTTAAGGCATAGTCGTAAAGCTGCTCGATAAGTCCGAGCTGTTCTACCACGGGAAGAATTTTGTCGCGCGGAGCCATAAATCCCTCGCGTTTCCACAAAAGTTTGCTTTCACAGCTTACAAGCTCTCCCGTTGCCGCGTCCAATATCGGATAATACAGATAATAAAACCCGTCAAATCCGTTTTGCGCGTCCTCAATTATCATCTTTCTTATGCGAGAGTTTTCGTCAAGCTTGTTTTCCATATTCGGCGAAACGCTAAGCTCGTCTATTCCGTTTTCGACTTTTGCAAGACTGAGCGTTTCGGACGCGGCGTTTTCAAACTCTTCTGCTGTGTAAACATCATCGGGGAAGAAATTTACCCGCGCGTACATTTCAATTTTATGGTCTGTGTCGTCATAATACCAGCTCTTGGAAAACTTTCCGAGAACTCTTTTCGCAAAATCGAGCGCAGTTTCTTTTCCCGCATTTTCGATTATGACGAAAAGTATATCGTTTGAGAAAATATAAACTCTTGTGGGATTTGTCGAAGGAATTGCCGCGATATATTCGGCTATGCTTCCGATTATCCCGTCCGCGTGCTGATAGCCGTAAGATTTTGTTATGTCTTTGTAGTTTGCAATTTCAAACGAGATGACCGCGCCGCTTACGCCCTTTTGCACGACCGCCGCAAAATCGTTTTCAAACGCCGTTCTGTTCGGTATTCCCGTTGCAGCATCACGGTACGCAAGCCTTTGCAGATGTTCCTGAGAAAGCGCGAGCTGATTTTCTGTAAACGAGCGGTAAATAAGCGTAGTCAATACCTGCGTAATGCTTCTTAAAACCTTTCTTTCGCGGTTTGACCAGACCCTGTTCGAAGCGTGCGAAATAAACATAAAAACGCCCCTTGCGTCTCCGTTGTCGTAAATTCTCGACAGCGCGCAGCTTCTGTTCTTTTCGCTTTTCGCTCCGCGTATCTCGTCTTCGTCAACATAAATTATTGTGTTTATTTCAAGTTCTTCGTTTATCTTGCTGTTCGTGATGAAATCGCTCGAAACAAGCGTGATAGAGCCGTTTTCGTCCCAGTGATATACTTTCGGAGGATCTACTTTATCAATACAGAAAATAATTCTGTCGAGCGCAAAATAGTCCTTTACGAGAGGTATTATCCTCTTAAAAGTTTCTACGCTTGTTTTGCATTTGAGGATACTTGTATAAATGCTGTTTATCAGCATCTGATCTTCAAAATTTTCACCGAGAAGTTTGTTGGCGTTCTGACTGTTTTCAATTTCCTCGCCTATAACGACGTAAGAGTTCGCAATATTGCTCACAGTCTGCACCATTACATCAAGCAGCGGCGCGTTTTCGTTAATATCGTCAAGGTTTTCTCCCGCGATTATCCAGTCCGCCGCGATCTTATGCTTTATGCGAATGCTTTTTTTTCGCTGATAGCTCATTTTGTTGAGGTTTATGGATCTTGACTGACCGTCAGCACAGGCTATTATGTTTCCGCTTGGAGAAACTATTGCCGAATAAAGACCGTCTACGCGCGCGAAAGGCTGTTGTATAAGTTCGAGATAGTTTTCGCCGAGAATATCCCTTAGCGGCGGAAGACTCTTTTCCTTTTCATATGTAAGGGTGAGTTTTTTCTTGATGTTTGTTAAAACCGCGTCTTCAGTATCACATTCAAAATATTCCGAAACATCATGCATCATTCCGAGAAACTCCGTTGAATTTTCGTCCGAACGCTCCGGCGAAGCGGAAATATAATACCACCTGTACGTTTCCTTTATTTTAAGGCGCAAATGGGTATTTATCTGTTTTATCCTCCCGTCAATAACGTCGTTTACGACCTCGCAGAAAGGCATATAGTCGTCGGGGTGTATAATATTGCTCATAAGCGTACAATCTTTATCCTCGCCGAGAAACTCAATCGGAAATCCCGCCTTATATTTCATTGAAAAAGCCAAGTTCCCGCCGTATTTTAAAGCTCGTTCAAGTTTTGACATTAAAATTATCACCTCTGAAATGCCCACTTTAATATAAAATGTGCATTATTCACTAAAATTTATTAACAAACATAAAAGTTTTTATGGAAAATATTCATTTACCGTGTTTATTATACCAAAAAATATTCAACATTTCAAGTACTTTTTTACTATTTTCACAAATTTTTCAATCTGCTATCTGTTCCTGCCGAGCATATTATACTATAATAGTGTAATCTGTCGTGCTTCGGGAAATTCATAAAAAAAGAAAAAAATTTCGGTCATAATTGTTGTTTTGTATTTTCCGCAGAATTTGTCAAACAATTTATATAGTACCTTTATTGAATGGTATTTTGCTTTTTTCGGCGGCAGAACAGTCAGCTTATTTTTTTAAGCGCAGGCTTTATGAACAGTCAGCAGTCAAATTGCACAAAAAATTATTCTAATATATTTTCAATTTGTGCAATTATTTTTCAAAAACACTTGACAAACGTGTAAAATTGTGTTAAATTATATTTAGCACTCAAAGAGATAGAGTGCTAAAATCAACAAGGAGTGGTTATCGTGGAACAGCGCGGAATGAAAATCTTAGCCGCGATTATTGACGAATATATCCGTACAGGCGAGCCTGTAGGCTCAAAAACGCTTGCGGAAATGTCCGATATAGGCGTAAGTTCCGCGACGATACGAAACACAATGGCTTCTCTCGAACAAGAGGGCTATCTTGATCACCCGCATACCTCTGCCGGGAGAGTACCTACTTTTAAAGGCTTTCGGTATTATATAGACAATATTATGAGCCCCGAACCGCTTTCCGCTGAAAAGATCTCCCGCATAGACGAGCTGCTCGAAAGCGGCGTTACCGACGAGGCGATCGTGGAAAACGCAGGAACGGCGCTCGCGGAGATAACCAAATGCGCGGCGATCTCCACAAATCATGCGGCAAAGTTTTCTGTCATCTCAAAAGTTGACGTTATACCTACGGGCAGAAGGGTATATGTGCTGCTCATGATAACATCGAGCGGCGCGATAAAAAATAAAGTCTGCCGAATGGAATTTGACCTTACAAACGAGCAGATGCAGAGCATTTCAAGTTTTCTGAACGAGCATCTGTGCGGCGTGAACGTCGAAAATATGTCCGAAGAATATGTAAACGGCGTATTTGCCGCCATGAGCGGTTATATGTTGTCTCTTTCGCCGCTGATAAACGCAGTTTACGAGCTTTCCGAAGAGATGATGAGAGACAGCGTAGATGTGAGAGGCGAGGCAAATCTTCTTGCCTGTAGGGATTTTGAAACGGACGACGTTATGAAATTCCTCGAAAAAAAGGGAGAGCTTACAGAGTTTTTAGACGACGCTTTTTCGGGAATAAACATAAAGTTCGGCGAGGAAAGCGGAACGTTTGCAATTTCAAATTCCACGCTCGTAAGCACTAACTACTATAAGGACGGGAAACCCGCGGGAACGCTCGGCATAATCGGACCTGTTCGGCTCGATTATCGAAAGGTTATCCCTTATATAGAATATCTCAGCAAAAAGGTATCGACAATGCTCTCCGGAAATGAGAGCCTTGAAATAGAAAATAAGACGGAAAACAAAGGAGATGACTCTTGATGAATGAAGAAGAAATATCCGAAGTGAACGAGGAAGAAAAGACTTCCGAAGAAACCGCGGATCAAACGGAAACGGCGGCTGAAAACGAACAGCCCGAACAGGATAAGACCGCCGAAGAGCTTAAAGCGGTAAAAGACCAGCTTCTTCGGACAATGGCTGAATACGACAACTTCCGAAAGCGCTCACAGCGCGAAAAGGACGCGCTGAGAGCGGACATCGTGACGAACGTTACGTCGAAATTCCTGCCGATAATGGACAATCTCGAAAGGGCGCTCGCGGCGGAATGCTCAGACGAAAACTACAAGAGCGGCGTAAAGATGATCTACGACAGTTTTATGCAGACCCTTTCCGACCTCGGAGTGGAGGAAATAAAGAGCGACGGCGAGATGTTCTCTCCGAGCTTTCATCAGGCGGTTCAGAAGCTTCAGACTGACGACGCCGAAAGCGGAAAGATTGTTCAGACATTTGCAAAAGGCTATAAGATCGGCGACAAGGTAATAAGATTTGCGGTAGTCGCTGTCGCCGAATAGCGATAAACAGACAGCAAAAACAAATATCAATTATGAAAAGGAGATATAATTATGAGTAAGATAATAGGAATTGACTTGGGTACTACAAACAGCTGCGTGTCGGTAATTGAAGGCGGCGAGCCTGTCGTTATCACAAACTCCGAGGGTTCGAGAACAACTCCCTCTGTTGTAGCGTTTACAAAGGACGGCGAAAGACTTGTCGGTCAGCTTGCTAAGAACCAAGCTGTACAGAACCCCGAAAAGACGGTTATTTCAATTAAACGTCATATGGGCAGCGATTATAAGGTTGACATTGACGGCAAAAAGTACACCCCTCAGGAAATTTCCGCGATGATACTTCAAAAGCTGAAAAACGACGCCGAGGCTTATCTCGGCGAAAAAGTAACGGACGCGGTTATTACTGTTCCCGCATACTTTACGGACAGTCAGCGTCAGGCGACCAAGGACGCAGGACAGATAGCGGGACTTAATGTTCAGCGTATCATAAACGAGCCGACGGCGGCTGCGCTTGCATACGGAGTTGATAAAGAGGAAGACCAGAACATTGTTGTTTACGACCTTGGCGGCGGTACGTTCGATGTTTCCGTAATCAACATAGGCGACGGCGTGCAGGAGGTTCTTGCGACCGCAGGTAATAACCACCTCGGAGGCGACGATTTCGACCAGAGGATAATTGACTTCCTTAAAGACGAGTTTAAAAAGTCGGACGGAATTGATTTGTCAAACGACAAGTTTGCAATGCAAAGACTTAAAGACGAGGCTGAAAAGGCGAAAATAGCGCTTTCAAACTCGACCTCGGTAAATGTTTCAATTCCTTATATCACCGCAGACGCAAACGGTCCGAAGCACCTGAACGTTACGCTTTCAAGAGCAAAGTTCAACGAGCTTACCGCAGACCTTGTAGATATGACAATGGGTCCGCTTAAACAGGCAATTGCCGATTCGGGACTTGAAAAGAGCGAGATCCATAAGATACTTCTTGTCGGCGGTTCTACAAGAATACCCGCAGTCCAGGATATGGTAAAGAACTTCCTCGGAAAAGAGCCGTTTAAGGGCATAAATCCCGATGAGTGCGTAGCTATCGGCGCTTCTATCCAGGGCGGCGTTCTCAATAAGGAAGTACAGGGCATTGTTCTGCTTGACGTTACACCCCTTTCTCTCGGAATTGAAACGGCGGGCGGCGTATGCACGAGAATGATTGCAAGAAACACCACCATTCCTACTAAGGAAAGCAAGGTGTTCACGACATATGCGGACAACCAGCCGAGCGTTGATATAAACGTTTTGCAGGGCGAGCGCGAGTTTGCCAAGGACAACAAGTCTATCGGAAACTTCCGCCTTGACGGAATTGCACCCGCGCCGCGCGGTATCCCGCAGATAGAGGTAACGTTCGACATTGACGCGAACGGTATCGTAAACGTTTCCGCAAAAGACCTCGGTACAGGCAAGGAACAGCACATCTCCATAACCGCTTCTACAAATATGTCCAAAGAGGACATCGACAAGGCAGTTAAAGAGGCTGAGGCGTATGCGGCAGAGGACAAGAAGCGCAAAGAGGACGTTGACGCGAGAAACGAGGCGGATTCTATGGTTTACCAGGTAAAGAAGTCAATGACCGACTTCGGCGACAAGGTATCCGCTGATGACAAGGCAAAGGTCGAGCCGAAGATAACAGCTCTTGAAGAAGCCCTCAAAGGCACGGATATAGAGGCAATAAAGAAAGCCAAAGAAGAGCTTCAGACCGCATTTTACGAGGTTGCACAGAAGGTTTACCAGGCAAACGCACCCGAAGGCGCGGCACAGGGCGGCGCGCAGAGCGCGGATAACGGCGGAAATAACGGAAATAACGACGATGGCGCTGTTGACGTTGAGTACACCGAGAAGTAATTGGGTTTAATTATGCTTTACGCCGGGCGGTTTTCCGCTGCTCGGCGTATTGTGCGGCATAAGGAGAAAAGGAGTATAAATGAACAGCGAACAGGCTAAAGCTGCTTGCGGCGCGCTTTGCGACTGGCTCAAAAACAGGGAAGATTTCGGAAAATTCCCCGCAAAAGCCGAGGCAACGCATGATTTTGTTATGGACGGCTTGACGTATTACGTCATAAAATATAAAAAGACTGCTCTCGGAAAGTGGTTTATAGGCGTTGCGGGAGGTTATGAGGGAAATTCTCTCGAAAATTGCGGTCATGTTTTCACGGGCATGAAAGACTTGTATGATGAAAAGACTGCGCTTGACTTAGGGCAGAGAATGGCGGCATTTATCCGCGATTTCAACGAACGCGAGGCGATGCAGGAGGCTATGAATGCGCTGTTTAAGAAAAATATGGCGTATGTTCAAAGCAAAACGCTTGACGCTGACAAAATCGCACAGCAGTTTGTAAAAACCGAAACGCGCGGGTTTACCGAGGTCGGAAAGGTTGATATTACATCGGGGCATGTTGTTGTCGCAGACCCGCTGTGCTATATAGCTATGGGAAAGTACACCCCCGTATTGGAAAAAGAAATTCCGAACGGTACTTATACCGCCGATATTTCCATCTGCAAAAGCCAACAGGTGGGACTGAGAATTTGCACTGCGCGGCTTAAAATAAAGGACGCGAAAGCTGTTCGCTATGAGCTTGCAAAGCCTGTTCCCGAAACCGCGGCAAATGTTTCAAAGAACGGCGAGGTCTGGACGGGATACCCCGTAGACGCGGGAATGACGTGCTTTATTGACGCAAAAGGCGCGGATAAAATGGGCGAGTGGATAGATAACTGGCACAAGCAAAATCAGGGCAAAAACCACTATGACGACTATTTCGCGGCAATTTTCGCTGAAAGTTATAAAAAACTCCCCGCGTATCAGCGCGAGGGCGGTGATTTTATCGAATGGACAAATCCTGACACAAACGAAAAGATGGTCATGATTTCATCTGGTTTCGGCGACGGATTTTACCAATGTTTTTGGGGATTTGACGAAAGCGGAGAAATATGTGAGCTTATAACTCCGCTTGTTGACCCCGACTTGTTTGACAAGAGTTAAATCAGTGCGTTAGAGCGTAATAAAAGAGGAAATGACTATGGCAGACAAAAGAGATTATTATGAAGTACTTGGACTGCAAAAGGGCGCGACTGACGCGGAAATAAAAAAGGCGTACAGAAAGCTTGCAAAGCAGTATCACCCCGACCTTAACCCCGATAACCCCGAAGCTGAGGAGAAGTTTAAGGAAATAAACGAGGCAAATCAGGTGCTTTCAGACCCCGAAAAGCGCGCGAAGTACGACCAGTTCGGACACGCGGGCGTTGATCCGAGCTATGGCGGCGGAGCAAACTTTACGGGCGGTTTTGACGGAGTTGACCTCGGAGATATTTTCGCGGACATTTTCGGAGGAGGATTCGGCGGTTTTGGCGGCGGTTTCTCTTCGAGCCGCGCCGCGGGCGGGAATGCCGCGAAGAGAGGCTCGGATATTGCCGTATCGCTTGAGATCAGCTTTATGGAGGCATGTAAGGGTGTTTCAAAGGACATCACCGTGAGCTGTCTTGAAGAATGTCCCGACTGTAAAGGCACGGGCGCAGCGGCAGGAAGCAGCGTAAAGACCTGCCCGGACTGCAACGGCAGAGGCGTCGTTACAGTTCAGCAGCGCAGTATGTTCGGAATGATGCAGACCCAGCGCCCCTGCTCTAAATGCGGCGGAAAGGGAAAGATAATCGAAAAGCCCTGTCCGAGATGCTCCGGTTCGGGCAGAACTACTCAGACAAAGACCCTGAACGTCAAAGTTCCTGCCGGAGTAGACAACGGCATAACTCTTTCCGTGCGCGGAAAGGGCGGAGCGGGCTTGAACGGCGGTTCGAGCGGCGATCTGAAGGTAAGGATAACCGTAAAGAGCGACCCTGTTTTCAAGCGCGACGAGGACGATATACTGATAGATTTTCCGATAACATATATGCAGGCTGTCTGCGGAGCAGAAATAGAAGTTCCGACAATTGACGGAATGGTGAGCTATAAAGTTCCCGCAGGAACGCAGCCCGGACAGGTTTTCAGACTTCGCGGGAAAGGCGTTCAGCGCTTGCAGAGAAGCGAGGGCGACCGCGGCGACCAGCTTGTGAAAATGATAGTCGAAGTCCCGAAAAATCTGAACAAAAAGCAAAAGGAAGCGCTTATAGCTTTTGACGAAACGCTTGACGACAAAAACTATGATAAGCGCAAGGGATTTTTTGAAAAGTTAAAGGATATGTTCAAGTGAACACTATGGACAAGAGGTTGTCGAAATAACTAAACGGAATTTGCAGACAGTGTACAGTTTAAAGTGTACAGTGTACAGCAAAGGTATCCGCTAACGCGGATAAAATTCAGATTGTTTTATAATCATAAGAGCGTAAGCCTACGATAAGGTTTACGCTCTTTCCTATAAATACAATCTAATAATATCCGCCGCAGGCGGATACATTTTACTGATAACTATACACTGTCCACTGTCTACTGAATAATCCTTCCGCGTTTTTTGTTCATTTCAGATTCATTACAAGGCTCTTAAAGTGTTTTCCGCGTTCTTCAAAATTCTTGTAAAAACCGTAGCTTGCTGCGGCGGGGGAGAGTATAACACGTTTTTTTGCGAGCTTATGAGCGGTTTTAACTGCATTTTCCATATCCTGTGCGAATACAACATTCACCGTTGGATTTGTGATGAGCTTCGCTATTCGCCTGCTCGTGTCGGGCAGAAGCACTATATTTTCCACCCCTCCTAAATTGAGGAAATCTCCTAAAATATCGTATGAGATACCCCTGTCCATTCCGCCCAATATCAAACAATCCGCTCCGTCAAACGCCTTTACTGCCGCTATAGCCGCTTCGGGAACAGTGCTTATGCTGTCGTTTATATATTCTACGCCGTTTATTGAGGCAACTTTTTCGAGCCTGTGTTCAAGCGCTTTGAAATCCGGAAGCGACGACAGACATTTGTTTCGGTCAGCGCCTGCCGCTTCTGCTGCCGCAAGGGCGGCTGCGATATTATAAACATTGTGCTTTCCGCAAAGCGAGGTCTTTATTTTTTCCGCAGGTATCTCCTCTCCGAAAAGGAAAATGCTGCTGCCGTCGGTCGATATGTCGGCGCTGCTGTCGAATGAGGCAGTAAACAGCCTCGCCTTCGTTTCAACGGGCATAAGATCCTTGTTTGCTATTGCAAATCCGTTTTCGTCCTGAAACCGAGCTATATTGCGCTTTGCGTTTGCATAAGCGTCAAAGCCGATATAGTGGTCGAGATGTTCGGGAAAGATGTTCAGCAAAACCGAAATGTCTGGCGAATGACGTACAAATTCAAGCTGATGACAGCTCATTTCAAGCACCGCGACCGTTTTTTCGTCCATTTCTTCAAGCCTTTTCAGCGGCGGAACGCCGATATTTCCGATAAGCATCGAGTTTATCCCGCAAGCTTGTAAAAAATGGTGAATTAGCGAAGAGGTCGTTGATTTTCCCTTCGTTCCCGTTATTCCGATGATTTTACACGGGTGAAGACGCAGAAGAAGCTCGGTCTGCGTTAAAATTTTTGCTTTGGCGGCGCTGTCGAGCCTGTTTTTTACGATAACTCCCGGCGACTGGAGAATAAGGTCGTATTCCGCGCATTTTTCGAGATAATTTTCTCCCGAAATCAGCGTAATATCGGGAATATCAAGCTCGTTCATATCCGCTGCGGCAATTTCCTTACATACATTCAGCCTCTTTAGAATTTCAAGCCAGCTTTTTCCTTCGCGCCCGAAACCTAAGATAACGACGCGTTTATCTTTGAATACAGGTTTAAGTTCGTCAAAATTCATATCGAAGCCCTCTTTACAAATGACAGAAATTTTTCGGGAACAAAATTATTCTCGTCAAAAAAACCTATAAGTTTTTCGGGTCTGTAGTCGGGAAATTTTTCCTCAAACCGTTTCAAAAGCGGTGGAGTGTTTTCTCTGCGCTTTTCGAGCGCCATTGAGAGCGACAGCCTTACCTCGTTTTTAGTTCCCACGCATTCAAACGGCTTATCCTCTTTGTCGAGCATAAGCCCGTCGAGCATTTCCGAAAGCTCGGTTTTTTGGAGCATATCACATCCGAATATATCCGCGAGAGTTTTATCGTCAAGAAAAGCCGCAAGCAGAATGTACACATACAGACATTTTGCGCAGTTACAGCACCATACGTCCGTTTTCCCGCCGAGATTACAGCTTCGGAAAACGGGGAAATACTGAGGATAATTCACAAACTCCCGCGCTATCTGCCATTCGGAAAGCGGGCGCAGCAGACTGAAATATTCCGGACAGTTTCCGAATATTCTCGTGCAGTATTCGCGGAAATCTTTCTCAAACTCGGTGGATTTGCTGTATTGGTGGTTTACGTTTTTGCCTTCGACATATGTTTCGTTGGCGCTGCTTTCGTTTGACAGAACGATATATTTTGCGTTCAGCATAATGCCGTGGAACAATGCCGAAAACGCAACTACCGCCGAAAACGGAGTGTGACCGTTCAAAAAGCCTTTTTTGTTCAGTTCAAGAAGCGTCTTATCGATTGTCCTATGCGGGCAGACAGCATTTGCGGGATCTATTCCTGCCGCTTTGATACAGCCGAAAGTCGCTTTTTGCTGATTTATGACATAGGGCGTAATGTCCTCGCCCGCTTTTTTCAAAAGTTCAAGCGTCACAACGCTGTCCTTTCCTCCTCCTACGGGAACGAGCGCGCCGTTTAAAACGCCGTTTGTTTTGGGGAGAGGTTCAGGTTCGGGAGCGGTTATTGTCATAAAGCCGTTGAGGTCCGTATCAATGCCGTTTCGGTAAAAAAATTCTCCCAAGCCGTTAAAGTACAGTTTTTTCCACCAGTTCTTCTGCCATTCCGAAAGCCCTCCGCACCTTATTTCAACAGTCGGACAGCAAGCGCACTTCCAGTATGAAACAAGCTCCGCCATACCGAGCGAAAATGCCGCTTCTTCAAGCTGTAAGCGGGAAAAATCCCCGTTCATATAGTTCTTGTCAAACTCCCATTTCGGATAAAAATGATATTCATCTATCTGAAAATGGAACGTAAGGCTTTTTTCGTTCAGCTCATAGCTGTGGTAGATAAAAAGCGGGTGTTCTTTGCGAAGTTCTTGAAATTTGCTCATAGCTTACCTCTTGTGAGTTCAGATAATAACGGGCTTTGCGGTAAAGTCATAGCCGCACGGACGCGGCGTTTCAAATGAAAGAGCGTAAACGTCTCCGAGCTTTGCCTCGAAAACAGCTTGTTTATGCGCCGAGAGAGAAGTCTTTGAAAGCGCCTTTAATGATGTGTCAACAGGCAGCGCGCAGTTAATTGCCGACAAAATTTCCCTGCCCCTTTCGTTCATTCCTAAAACGTGTATATAAGCGGGCGGCGCGGAGCTTATCGCCTTTGTTATCCCCAAAAATCCGCAAAGCGCGGCGCGCCTTATCCTCGCCAGCGTGACGCTTTTATTTTTTGCGAGAAAATACAGCTCGTCGAGGGTCTTTGCCGTGCGCGAGGCTTTATAAAGCCTGTTTCCGAGACCGTTTATACAGTCGCGTATGTTTTCAAATTCTTCCTGAGAAAGTGTTCTGAGTTTTGCCAGAACAGCGCGTTCGAGCCGCATTATGTCCGCTGTCGGTTCGTTTATTACGGGCGCAAGCGCTGAATAATCGCCTTTATTTCGTATCATTCGGCGTATTGCCGACGCGCTTGCAAATCCGTCTGTATTTTCGTCTTCTTCGGCGTCATGCGCGGTTGTACGCTTTATAGTAAAAGGCTTTATGCAGTTTCCGAGGTCGTCGAGCGCACTCATATATTCTATAGCAAGGGTGTTGTTCGGACTTTGTATGACCTCGCTCACGTCCTCGCTGTAATATTCGGACAGTGCCGCCTG
The DNA here is from genome assembly GCA_947629335.1 of uncultured Clostridia bacterium. Lineage (GTDB taxonomy): Bacteria > Bacillota > Clostridia > Oscillospirales > Ruminococcaceae > CAG-115. The sequence continues at coordinate 140,599 of CANRDI010000002.1, forward strand.
TAAAGCGGCGGGATAGCTTTTCCCGCGCTGTATCTGCTCGTTGAATTTTTCGGAATGTATACAGTATTCCGTCGCGGCGGACGCTTCTTTCAGCGCGGAAATATCCCCGCTCTCGCTTCCGAACGAAAGCATATCGACACAGCCGAGCGCGGAAATTATCCCCACCGCCCCTCTTGCAAAACCTTCCGCAGACATCAGCGAATACCTCGCGGGCAGCTCTATAACGAGATCTACCCCGTTTTCGAGAGCGGTCTTTGCCCGCGCATATTTGTCAAAGATCGCAAGATCTCCGCGCTGGACATAATTTCCGCTCATAACGCTTATGATATGCGAAGCGCCCGCCTCGCGGGTCTTTTCGATCTGGTATTTATGACCGTTATGAAACGGATTGTATTCTGAGATTATTGCCGCTATATTCATTATATTCCCTCTTTCCGGTATATGATGATTATATTTTACAACATTTTCCCGATAAAATCAATAAAATTTTCTAAAAGCACTTGATTTTTTTTAAAAAATGTTTTAAAATGTAAGTGGTTATTTATATTCTTTATGAAAGGAAATTTGAAACAATGAAGATCTTAGTTATCAATGCGGGCAGCTCGTCGCTGAAATATCAGCTTCTTGATATGGACAACGAGAGCGTAATTGCAAAGGGAAACTGTGACAGAATTGGCATTGGCGGTCACATCAAGCACACCACCTTCGACGGAAAGGTCGTAGATGTCGATTGCGATTTTCCCACGCACACTGAGGCTTTTGAAAAGCTGGTAGAGGTGCTTACGACGGGCGACGCGGCTGTTGTAAAGTCAATGAGTGAGATTTCTGCGGTCGGACACAGAGTTGTTCACGGCGGAGAGCAGTTCGGAAAGACAATTCTTGCGGACGACGCTGTTATCGACGCTATCGACGCGCTTTCGGAGCTTGCACCCGTTCATAACCACCCGAACGCGCTTGCTCTCAGAGCCTGCAAAAAGGTTCTTGCTCCCGGCACTCCTCAGGTAGCTGTTTTCGACACGGCATTCCACGCGACAATGCCCGAAAAGGCATATATGTTCGGTATGCCGTATGAGTGTTATGAAAAGTATCATGTAAGAAAATACGGCTTCCACGGCACTTCTCACCGTTTTGTCACAAAGGCGCTTGCAGATGCTATGGGCAAGGATATAAAGGATTTGAAGATCGTTTCGTGCCACCTCGGAAACGGCTCGTCAATAACCGCTGTCGAGGGCGGAAAGTCAATCGACACGACTATGGGCTTTACCCCTTTGGACGGAGTTATTATGGGAACACGTTCGGGAAGCGTTGACCCGTCGGCTGTTACGTTCATTCAGAACAAAATGGGACTTTCTCCGAAGGAAACAGACGATTATCTCAACAAAAAGTCGGGATTTCTCGGCGTTTCGGGAGTATCGAGCGACGCGCGCGACCTTGGCGCGGCGGCTGCCGACGGAAACAAGAGAGCAAAACTTGCGCTCGAAATGCTCCGCTATGAGATAAAGAAGTACATCGGTTCTTATGCGGCAGTTATGAACGGACTTGACGCGGTATTGTTCACGGGCGGTATCGGCGAGAACTCCGACGATTTGCGCGAGGACGTTTGCTCGAATATGGAATATCTCGGAATAAAACTTGACAAGGCTGCGAACAAGGGGCTTCACGGAAAGCTCGCAAAGATCTCCGCTCCCGACAGCAAGGTCGAGGTCTGGGTAGTTCCGACAAACGAAGAGCTTCTTATTGCGCGCGACACAAAGGCGCTCGTCGAGGGCAAGTAAACGTAATAGGTTTCGTAAAAATCAGCGCATAGGCGTGAAAATATCCGAGAGTTTTGCTCTCGGATATTTTTTTGTGCAATATTGTGCAATAAAAAACCGCCTTGATTTTTGGAAAATCAAGGCGGATATTTGGTTTATAAATGAACAGCAGAACAGCTTAATCCTCGCTTTTCAGTTTAAACGCCGTTTTCAGCAACGACAGCGCCAGCTCTTTTTCACGGTCGGTCTTTCCGTAGAGCTGTTGCAGCACGCGCAGTGAAAACTCGTCTATACCGAGCAGATTTGTGTTTGATTCAGTAAATATATTACTTATTGAAAATCCCATAACCGCGCATATTTTTTCGAGCATTGAAACTGTCGGATTTGCCGTTCCGCGTTCAAGCTGTCCATAATACGACGGAGTTATATCCGCTCTCAAGGCTACCTCTTCCTGCGACAATCCGCGCTCTTTGCGCAGTTTTCTCAGTCTTTCTCCGTACTTAAAACATTTCTCGTTCATTTCATCACCCAAATTTATTTTAAGTTATTATACTAATAATTTCAATATAATATAATAATTATAAAAAATAGTTAAAATAGTATTGACTTTTTTATTGTATTATGTTATAATACAACTATTGAATGTTGAAATATGTTCGACAAACAAATTATATATGACAAAACGGAGGTAATCATTATGGCTGAAAAAATCAAATATGAAGATCTGACGCCCGCAATGAAGAAAGCGTATGACAAGGAGAACAAACTGCGAAAGATTTGGCTGATAATAGGGCTTATAGTTGGCGTGCTGTTTGGGGTAATTATAGTCAATATTTCGCAGGAGACAGTTGATCCTACAGACATAGTGGTCGGGGTCGTTTTTGCGTGGATGATGAGCGCGATAATAGTGGGCGCTGCACATCAAAGACGCTGGTTTTCCAACATCAAAAAAAATATGCCTCTTATTCCGTTTGGGCTTATCGCTATGTACTTCACTTTAATTCCCGCGGGAATGTTAGGCTATGGATTAGTGCCGATAGATATTGTACGTCTTATTATAAGAAAGCCGCTGATTTTCAATTCGGAAATTCCGAATATAGTGGATACGGAAGAAGTCGCAGAAGAAGCTTATATGCAAGCTGCGAGAGAGCAGTCAGTAACCGCAAAACTTAACGAACTAAAACAGATGCTCGACAACGGACTTATCTCAAAAGAGGACTTTGAAAACAAGAAAGCCGAAATTCTGAACAATATGTAAAGCGTAAATACATATTACATTACTCCCAAATTCCGACAATTCAAACGGCGCAAGATTTTGGGTTTGCGGTTTTTGCGGTTCTTATAACCCGTTTTCCGCTAAAAGCTGTGAAAACTGCGGTACACCAAAACCTTAACAAAATATCATATATTTCAAAGGCAAGTTTCGGCTTGCCTTTTGTTTATTAGTAAAAATGCCGAAAAACCCCTTGTAAATTTCAGAAAATATTTATAAATAATATATTGCAGTGCGGAGAAAATAATGGTATAATATAAGTTGGCAGTTTATAACTTTGAAGACTTCTGATAAAGTGCGTCTGTATTATGAACGGTTTCAGCCGCGGGTATACGGGGCTTTCTCACAGGACTGAAAAGTGATTTTTATACAAGCTGAACTTATGATATATTTTCGGAGGAACACAACTAATGTTTGGAATCAACAAGGATATCGGAATTGATTTGGGAACGGCAAACACGCTTGTCTATATGAGAGGAAAAGGCATTATCATACGCGAACCGTCTGTGGTCGCTGTCGATAAAAAGGCTAATCAGGTGCGCTATGTCGGACAAGAGGCAAAAGAAGTTATCGGAAGAACGCCGGGGTCTATCGTGGCTGTCCGTCCGCTTAAAGACGGAGTTATCGCGGACTTTGACATGACCTCTATCATGCTCGAACAGTTTATCAAAAAGGCTCTTAAAGGCAGAGGAAAAGCGAGAGTTATCATATGCATACCTTCGGGAGTTACCGAGGTCGAACGCAGAGCCGTAAAAGAAGCCGCACAGCAGGCGGGTGCAAAGCGCGTTTCAATCATTGAAGAGCCTATGGCGGCGGCTATCGGCGCGGGACTTCCCGTGGCTGAACCAATGGGCAGTATGATAGTCGATATCGGCGGAGGTACGAGCGAGGTCGCTATTATCTCTCTGGGAGGAATTGTAACGGCGCGTTCCGTAAGAGTTGCGGGAGACGAGTTTGATTCGGCAATTATAAACTATATCAAGAAAAAATACAATCTCCTTATCGGTGAAAGAACAGCCGAGAATATTAAGACAGGAATAGGTTCTGCGGCAAAAACAGACGATAAAGAGCCGGTTATGGACATACGCGGAAGAAACCTCTTAAACGGGCTTCCCGAAAACATAACCATAAAAAGCGAGGAAGTAAGAGAGGCACTTTCAGAGCCGCTTTCTCACGTTATTGAAGCAATAAAGACTACTCTTGAAAAATGCCCGCCTGAGCTTGCGGCGGATATTATCGAGAGCGGGATAATGCTTGCGGGCGGCGGCGCGCTTTTAAAAGGTCTCGACAAGCTCATTCATGACGAAACGGGAATGCCTGTAAAAATCGCTGAAAGACCGCTTGACTGCGTAGCGGACGGAACGGGAAAAGTTCTCGAAAATATTGATAAACTTGAGGACGTTTTGTCCGAAGATGAAACTATTTATTGATCTGCTTTATATTACTGAATTATGAAAGAATTTTTCCACAGCGTTAAATTTAAAATTCTAATCTGTATTGCAGCCCTGCTTTTGGGGCTTATGGCATATGCGGCGGTCACTCTCGGAACAGAAACGCCCCCCGAACAGATCGTAGGGACGCTTCTGTATCCTTTTACGTCGGCGGCAAACGCTGTCGCAGACGGAGTTTCGGGGTTTATTGACAAACTTGTAAACGCCGACGCTTATAAATCCGAGAATGAGTCGCTGAAATCCCAGCTTACAGAAATGTATAAAAAGACGAAGGACTATAATTCGCTTTTGGAAGAAAATGCCCAGCTAAGGGAAATGTTGGAGCTGAAAGAGAAAAATCCCGATTTTATCTTTTCCGAGAGCTGTGACATTATCGCAAGAAACACAAACGATATTTGCAAAGGATTTACTATAGGCTGCGGAAAAGCGAGCGGAATTTCGCTTAACGACCCTGTTGTAACGTCCGTGGGGCTTGCGGGAAGGGTCACGTCCATTGCGGATAATTACGCCCGCGTTACTACGATTTTAAGTCCTCAGGTAAATATCGGCGTTTATTCGACGCGCGCAAAAGCAACCGGCATTATCGAAAACACTATCGAAAGCGCACAAGACGGACTTTGCATTATGAGCGGCATTTTGAAGGACGCGGATCTGGCGGTCGGCGACGTTATCTTTACTTCGGGACAGAGCGGATTGTTTCCGGATGATCTTATGGTCGGGACAGTTGTAGAAATATATGATGACGCAAACGGACTTTCAAAACACGCGCTGATAAAGCCGGCGGTAGATGTTTCAAGCGTCACGACGGCGTTTGTTGTAACGGATTTTGACGGAAAGGGCGTGCCTTTCGAGATTGAAGAATAATATGAAAAAATCTCTCGGAAACAGGGCGCGAAACCGTCGTGCAGTGATAAGAGCGGTTATGAAATGGGTATTTTATTCCGTTCTTATGATCGTGTTTTATCTGTTTTCGTGTAACCCGATAATAAAAGGCTTCTGCCCGCTTTTGCTTATACCGCTGGCGACGGCTGTCGCAATGCGCGAGGGCGATCTTGCGTCGGGGATTTTCGGAATGATGTGCGGGCTTATGATGGATATAGCAAACGGAAGCTCGCTTGTAGGATTTTACGCGCTGTGGCTTTTGTCTGTGTGTCCTATGATCTCGCTTTTGTCGAGATTTCTTATAAAGGTAAATTTCATTTCCCATTTTGTGATGAACGCGGCGGTTTCGGCGCTGATAGCGGTTTTGGATATGCTGTTTCTGCACTGGGTCTGGGAGGGAAATCAAAGCGTCGTTTCTTTTATAAGAGTGGTCTTGCCGTCATATTTCGGAGCAGTATTGTTCTCCGTTCCTATTTATTTCCTGCTGTCGCTTGTTGTAACGAAAATGTACCCCGACGAGAAGAAAAAGCTCGATTCTTCCGCCCAGAACAGCGACGAGGAAGAGGAAAAAGACAGTTGAAGTTTATCGTAAACTGTTTGTGTTTAAATCGCCCCTTGTCAGCAGCAGAATAGTAAATTAAAATTGCCTCCGAAGGCTATGTCTTTACTATAACGCTTTCAATTGTCAGCATACGGAACATTAAGTTTATACGATCTGACTGTATCAAAAGTCGGATCTCAGGCTTTATCGACAGCCTGATACAATATTTGGTGATATATATGTCAAAGATAAATTATATTATAAGAACATTGATATTGGCTGCGCTTGTCGTCATTTTATCGTTTATGTGCGGATTAAAGCTTATGCAGACGCAGATAGTGGACGGCGAAAAATATCTCGAAATAACCAAAACTACCTATACCGCTGAACAGGATGTTGACGCGACAAGAGGAATGATAGTCGATTCGTCGGGAAAGATACTTAATACAAATAAGATCGTTTATTCTGTAAATTTACAGAACTTTCTTATGGCAGAGGGCATAGAAAACGAAACAATATACAGAGTACTCAGCATATTGAAAAAGAATGGGGAAAAATGGAATGAGAGCCTGCCTATAAGCAAGTCCGCTCCCTATAGCTTTATGGGCGGGAGTGACAGCGCGGTAAAAAAGCTGAAATCTACGCTTAATATTGCGGATTATTCCTCGGCAGAGGACTGTATATACTGGCTGTATAAAACGTATGATATCGACGAAAAGTATGACGAAGAAATGCGAAGGCTTATCGCGGGCGTTCGCTATGAAATGACGATAAAGGATTTTTCAAACGAAAACAGGTTTACCCTTGCTTCGGGAATAAGCGTCGAAACTGTACAGGAGCTTAAAGAGCTGTCTCAGCTTCTGAGCGGCGTCGATATAACCGAGAGCTGGGAGAGGGTCTATCTTGACGGCGACATTTCCGCTCACTACAGAGGTACGGTCGGCGCTATCTCAGCCGACCAGTACAAGGCGCTTAAAGATAAGGGATATTTGCTCAATGACGTTATCGGTCTGAGCGGGGCGGAATACTCTTTTGAAAGCGAGCTTCGAGGAACGCGCGGAACGCGCACGATAACATACGGAGCGGACGGAATGATGATCTCCGACGAGATAACAAAGCCGCCCGTTTCGGGTAATTCTGTTATGCTTACAATTGATACCGAGTATCAGAAGCTGATACAGGAGGCTCTTGATTATCACATAAAGTATCTTCAGTCTCCTTCGGCAAGAAAGGATTATCCCCAGAGCTATCTGAGAGAGGACTGTCAGGCGGGCGCAGTCGTTGTTTTGGACGCAAAAACAGGCGGCGTTTTAGCTATGGCGAGCTATCCGAACTATGATCTGAACGAGTTTGTAGAGGATTATGAGGGCGTTTCGGAAAGAGAATATTCCCCTGTATTTAACCGCGCCCTTAACGGAACATACCGTCCCGGCTCGACATTTAAGACGATAACTTCGATCGCGGGTCTCGCAGAAGGTAAAATAGGACTTAACTCGACGATAACCTGCGGACATAATTATATGTATTACGCGCCGGGATTTATACCGACCTGTCTCGGCTGGCACGGAGCGATCGATGTGAAAAACGCGCTTAAATTCTCCTGTAACATCTTCTTTTACGAGACCGCAAGGAGAGTCGGCATTGACGCACTCGCTAAATGGGGAGCAAGATTCGGTATCGGCGAGGATCTGGGATTTGACCTTTTGATGCAGAACGGGCAGATGAGTTCTTTAGAGGTCTATGAGAAAAACGGGCTTGAGTGGCATGCGGGCGATATTGTGCAGGCAGGCATCGGTCAGTGCGAAACGCTTGTGACCCCGATGCACCTTGCTGTTCAGGCAATGACCATTGCAAATAAAGGCGTAAGATATGCTCCGCATATCCTGAAATCCGTATATAATTATGATTTTTCAGAAAAGATCTATGATTATGAGCCGAAGATAATGGAAGATTTTTCAGACGAACCCGGAATGCTCGATTATATGAACGCCGTAAAAGAAGGTATGAAGCGCGTAGCTTTAAACGACGGCACTCTTCGCGTTCAGGGCGTGGGCTATGTAAACGCATATAATTATGTCGGGGTCGGAGTAGAAAACGTCGCAATAAAAACAGGCTCGCCTCAGGTCACTGCAAAGACTTATAACGGAGCTATCATAGGCTTTTATCCCGCAGATGATCCCGAAATTGCTTTCGGAATAATGCTCGAAGAGGGCGAAGTAGCAAAATATATGGTGGCGAATATAATAAAAGCATATGTTTCGGGTACTATTTCTAAACATTGTGATGAAAACGGAGTTCCGTTAAGTGCGCTATGATTGATGTTTTTCATTGAAAAGTATTGTGCAAAATTACTAAAATTATTTTGATAAAGTAACAAAAATCACGAAATTTCGCATATAATGAAAAAAACTCTTTTCATATTTAAGTTTTTGTGGTAAAATTATATTATAGTATAGAAAAATCTATCCGGCAAATTGGTTGATGTCTGTTTGACATCGGAGAGGGGAAGATTATGTCACAGATTATTGCGGTCACCGCCGGAAAGGGCGGAACGGGAAAGTCTACTACGTCAGCTAATGTCGCAACGGGTCTGGCTACGCTCGGTAAAAAGACACTGTTGGTAGAGCTGGATTTCGGTCTGCGCTGCCTGGATATTATGCTCGGAATTAAAGATAAGGTAAAACACGATATCGGCGAATATCTTGAGGGGAAAATTGATATTCTTACCGCGACGATAAAGGTAGACAGAGTTCCGAATCTATCTCTCGTCTGTGCGACGAGAAACCCGTTTATTGATATAAATGCGGAGAAAATTATGAAGGTCTGCGAGGAAATGCGCCAGTATTTCGATTATATCATAATCGATACGGCGGGCGTAGGAAGCTCGGTTTTCAGCGTTATAAAAGCGGCGGATCTTATCCTTATGGTTACGACGCCGGACACGGTATGCGTGCGCGACGGAGCGATACTCTCGGATTTCTTGTATGTCAAGAACTGTATAAATCAGCGGCTTATTATAAATAAAGTCAGTCCGAAATTCAAAGAAGAGGATATACTTTACGATCTCGACGAAGTTATGGACAGCGTGGGAATACCGCTTATCGGCGTTGTTCCCGAAGATGTAAACATTAAGATATGCGGCGCAAAAGGAGAGGCGCTTCCTCCCTCGTGCGGAGGATATAAGGCTTATACCGCTATAGCGAAGCGTATCGACGGTCAGGACGTTCCGCTTACTATCAGCATAGACTGATTTTTGCGGCAGATAAATATTGGATTTGAAACGGGAGGTGTCTGTTTTGAATGTTGCGTTGATAGCTCACGATGCCAAAAAAGAACTTATGGTACAGTTTTGCATTGCATACTGCGGAGTTCTTAGCAGATATAATCTTTGTGCTACGGGAACGACAGGAAAACTTGTTGCAGAGGCGACGGGTCTCCAGATCCAGCGCTTTTTGAGCGGCTCTCAGGGCGGCGACCAACAGCTTGCTTCGAGCATTAGCTGTAACGAGATAGACTTACTTATTTTCTTCCGCGACCCGCTTACGATGAAATCACACGAGCCGAACGACGCGAATATTCTTCGGCTTTGCGATGTGCATAATATTCCCGTTGCCACAAACATTGCGACCGCAGAGGCTCTTATCCATGCGCTTGAGCGCGGAGATCTGGACTGGCGCGAGTATGTGAGATAGTTTTTTGCAAAAAATGCAGAAAGTATGATAATGCGGAAAGTGCGTCAAACGGCGCACTTTTTAATTTAGCAAAATGGTGTGTTATATGGAAAAGACAGAGAAATTCAGTTTAAAAATTGTTTTCAGCCGCGCGCTGGTCATAGCAGTGCCGATGATGATACAAAACGGGATAACAAACGCCGTGGGGCTTGTAGACAACGTTATGGTCGGAAGTCTCGGAACAGAGGCTATAACGGCGGTGTCTATAGTCGGACAGCTTATATTTGTATTCAATCTCGGCATTTTCGGCGGACTGTCCGGTCCGGGAATTTACGGCGCACAATATTACGGTCAAAAAAACATAGACGGTTTTCGTCAGACAGTGCTGATGAAGCATTGGATAGGGGCGGCGGTGCTGGCGGTAGGACTTTTGACGTTTATATTCGGCGGGGAGTTCCTAATTGACCTTTATTTAAAAGGCGAGAGCAATGATATCGACCCCGTGCTTACAATGCAGATTGCAAAAGAATATATGGGCATAATGCTCTGGGGACTGCCGCCGTTTGTGATAACTCAGATATTTGCGGGAAGCCTCCGAGAAACAGGCTCGGCGGTAAAGCCGATGATAGCGGGGATCGTTTCGGTTGCTGTCGATATAATCGGAAACTGGCTTCTTATCTACGGAAACCTCGGTTTTCCTAAAATGGGCGCAAGGGGCGCGGCGCTCGCAACTGTTATCGCGCGTTTTGCAGAACTTTTGGTTATAATTATCCTGATGTATGCGGCAAAGAACAAGCACGAATTTCTTAAAGGACTGTATAAAAAGCTCACTATTCCGCTCAGTACCGCAAAAAATCTTATAAAAAAGAGCCTTCCGATATTCTTTAACGAGCTTATGTGGGCGGCAGCGATAGCGCTGTTGACGCAGATATATTCGCATAAGGGAATTGAGATAGTCGCGGGACTGAACATCTCAAACGCTCTTTGCAACCTGCTTAACGTAGTGTTTGTCTCGCTCGGAAATGCTGTGGGAATAATTGTCGGTCAGTCGCTTGGCGCGTCGCGTTATGATACGGCTAAAAAAGAGGCTTTTGCGCTTATGTGGTTTACGGGAGGAGTAAGTGCGGTTTTGACAATAATTCTTGTCGCTATATCCGGAGTATTTCCGAATGCTTATGATACCTCTCAGGAGGTACGGGAGTATGCGACGGAGTTTATTTTTGTAACGGCGCTGTTTTTCCCTGTTCAGGGATTTCTGAACGCGCTGTATTTCACGCTCAGAAGCGGCGGAAAAACGCTTGTGACGTTCCTGTTCGACAGCGTTTATTCGTGGACGATAGGCGTTCCGCTTGCGGCAATTTTATGCACGTTTACACAAATGCCCGTACTCGGCGTCTACGCAGTAGTACAGGCTCTCGATCTGATAAAGGTAGCGATAGGCTGTATTCTGATAAATAAGGGCATTTGGGTCAGCAATATTGTTGAAAAACAGCAAACGGAGTAAATATGCTTGTAACATATGACGGGATAGTAATTTCGAAGCGTGTCGTAGGGGAAAACGGCGTTTATATCGACATTCTTACCGACGAACAGGGAATAATCGAAGCCGCGGCACACGGCGCAAATAAGATAAACAGCAATCTTTTGGCTTCATCGGCGCTGTTTTCGTATTCGACATTCTGCCTCAAAAAGTCAAAGCTTAAATATACGGTAAACTCGGCAAAACCGAAATTCAGCTTTCATGAACTGGGAAACGATATAGAAAAGCTCGCGCTGGCGTCTTATTTCGCACAGGCGGTAAAATTCTGTACTCCTTCCGAACAGCCTCAGGACAGTATCGTAAGGTTTTTCGCCATAGCGCTTTATGAAATTATGAACGGACGTTCGCTCGATCAGGTAAAAGCCGCGTTTGAGCTGAGATACAGCGCGGAGCTTGGGTTTGCGCCTAATCTTATCTCTTGCGACAACTGTGGGAGCTATGAATGTGAGCGGGGAATGTATTTCCTTCCTGAAACTGCACGGCTTATCTGCGCAGACTGTTTCAATGAAAAATTTGACGGCGAGCATGAACTTTTGTTTCCCGAAACGCTGTTTGCAATGAGAAACATTATTTTCTCACCTTTAGAAAGATGCTTTAAATTCGACATTCGGGAAAATGCCGCGAAACAGCTTTCCCATATCTGTGAAAAGCATTTTCTGAACAGCGTTGAAAAAGGTTTTCCTGCTTTAAATTATTATAAGAGCCTGTTCTTCCGCTGAATTTTGTGAAATTTGTAAAATAATCAATAATTATCGGAAAAAAACTTGACAAATCAGAGAAATGATGATAAAATAAAAGTAGCATAAACTGATCATAATTTTTTTGAAAGGAATGTTTAAAAATGGGCAAGTTTGAGATCAAAAAAACCAAAAACGGCGGATTTATGTTCAATCTGAAAGCGGGAAACGGGGAAATAATCGCTACGAGCGAAACTTACGAATCGCTTGACGCTTGCAAAAACGGCATAAACAGCGTTGTGAAAAACGCTCCTGAGGCGGCTGTTGAAGACCAGACTGTAGAGGGTTATGCGACCGAGAAAAACCCGAAGTTCGAGGTTTATCAGGACAAAAAGGGCGAGTTCCGTTTCCGCCTTAAAGCAAAGAACGGTCAGATAATTGCGACCGGCGAGGGCTATAAGGCAAAAGCAAGCTGTAAGAACGGAATTGAAAGCATAAAGAAAAACGCTGTTGACGCTAAAGTAGTTGAGGCAGAGGATAAGTAAGAATAAATATAAACAGTATAAAAGGTCTCCGATTTTTCGGAGACCTCAGTTTGTATAGCGGTTCTTATCAAACGTTATTTTTCTAAATGACGTACACTCGCCCCTTTTAGAGGTCAGCGCATTATCCGCCTTCGGCGGATAACACTGTTAGAAGCAAGAGGTTAGAGTTTCAGACTTTAACCTCTTGCTCTTTTTATGTGTAATATTTAGCAAATAATCTCTCAATTTAAACTCTAACCTCTTACCTCTAACTTCTAACCTCTAAATGGGAAAATTGCGGGCTGCCGCCCCCGCGCCCCCATTGAGGGAAAACTTTTGAAAAAGTTTTACCTCAAACTCCTTTTCAAAACTTTTATGTAACGTGCTGTAATGGAAACGCGCTTTTTCTTACCTCTAAACGCTCCCCTTATTTCAGTTCCACTACAGTAACTCCTGCTTCGCCTTCGCCGTATTCTCCGAGCCGAAAACTCTTTACTGCGGGATTGCGTCTCAGAGCTGTATGAACTGCCGCGCGGAGCGCGCCCGTACCTTTTCCGTGGATAATGACTATCTGTGAAAGTCCCGACATAAGCGCGCCCGCGATAAATCTCTCGACTTCGATAACTCCCTCGTCGCCCATCATTCCGCGAATGTCAAGTTCCATACCGCCGCGCCGCGTCATATTTGACGTGACGGTTTTCTTTACTTTTCCAATGGGTTGAGCCGCAGTTTTTTTCTCAACAAGCCTTAAATTTTCCGCGTTTGTCTTGACTTTCATAGAACCCGTCTGGACATAACAAACGCCGTTTATGTTCGGAACGGTCAAAAGCGTTCCCTCGCGGTTCGTATCCGCAAGCCTTACCGTATCGCCCTGCTTGAACGGACGCGGCGGAACGTAGTTTTCCACCCGCTTTTCAATAACAGGATTAGCCTCGTCCTGCATTTTATTAAGCGCGGAGTTCGCGCGTGACTTGGCGTCAGATATACCCTTTCTAAGCGCCTCTTTGTCCTTGGTTTTTTTCAGTTCTTCAAGCTCGTTTAAAAGCATATTCGACTGCGCTCTGGTCTGCTCGACAATGCTTAAAGCACGCTGACGCGCGTTTTCAAGCTCTTTTTCCTTTTGCGCTTCAAGCTCGGACAGCTTTTGTTTAAGCTCGCTTTCTGTCATTTTCGCGTTTCTTTCGGAGAGTTCAACACTTGCCCTCAGCTCTTCAAGCTCCCGCCGCGATTGTTCGAGCCTGTCTATTACTTCTTCAAAGCGCTTGTTTTCGGTGCTTACAAGACCTTCCGCGCTTGAAATAATTCTTTTCGGCATACCCAAACGCTCAGAAATAGCAAATGCGTTCGATTTCCCCGGAACGCCCACAATAAGCCTGTAGGTTGGTTTGAGCGTTTCAACATCAAACTCGCAGCTTGCATTTTCAACACCGTCCGTTTCCAGTGCGAACATTTTTACTTCCTGATAGTGGGTTGTCGCTAAAACTTTCGCGCCGCGGTTTTTAAGCTCGGTAAGTATCGCAACTGCAAGCGCCGCGCCCTCTACGGGGTCAGTTCCGCTTCCTAATTCGTCGATAAGCGCAAGAGAATTTTCTGTCGCATTGTTTACGATCCCGACGACATTCGTCATATGCGAGGAGAATGTCGAAAGGCTTTCTTCTATGCTCTGTTCGTCGCCTATGTCAACAAATATCCTGTCGAAAACTCCTATAATACTGCCGTCGCCCGCAGGTATCATCATCCCGCACGCCGTCATAAGCGACAGCAATCCCACGGTCTTTATTGCAACGGTCTTTCCGCCCGTGTTCGGACCTGTTATGATAAGACAGCCGTATTTGCTCCCTATTTCAACGGAGATCGGAACGGCTGTATCCCTGTCGAGCAGGGGATGTCGAGCGCGGTTTAGTACAACTTTCGGCTCGTTTACGAGAGTCGGCGTTGTCGCTTTCATTTTTGCGCCCAAATTTGCCTTTGCAAAATACAATTCAAGTATCTGTGAAAGTCTGAAATTCTCCGATATTGCCGAGGCATTTTCGCCTATTTCCTCGGAAATTTCGCGCGTAATTCTTTCGATCTCCGCTTGTTCACGGTTTTTGAGGATACGAATTTCATTGTTCGCCTCGACAACACTCATCGGTTCGATAAAAAAAGTCTGACCTGTTGCGGAAGTGTCGTGGACAAGTCCCGGAACGTCATTTTTATGCTCGGACTTTACGGGAACGACATACCGCCCGTCGCGCATTGTAACAACCGCGTCCTGCAAAAAATTCCGCTGTGTTTTGTTTTTGAGCATACCGTCAAGCTGTTCGCGGATATGCTGACCCTGCCGCGTTATGCGTTTTCTTATCGTTGCAAGCTCCGCGCTTGCATTATCGGACATTTCCTCCTCGGACAAAATGCTGTCGGAAATGCGCTTTTCAAGAGACTTTATCGGTGTTAAGCCCTTAAAATATTCCGAGAGAGAACAGTCTGAATTTTCGCACTGTGAAAACCAGTCGCACAGCATCGCCGTTTCGCGCAGTACGGCTGCTGTATCCAAAAGTTCCCTAAAACTTAACATACTCCCCGCTGCCGCGCGTTTTAAAGCGTCCGAAATATCGGGAACTTTCCTGAAACGCGGCGTTCCGAATTTAGCCGACAGCGTAAAGGCGTCGTCGGTTTTTTGAAGTTCGGTTTTTATCTCGTCATAACTGCGCAGAGGCGTAATTTTCAGTGCTTTGTTATGCGCATAGTCGCTTACTGTTTCATTTGCTAAAAGTTCTAAAATTTTGTCAAGCTCTAATTTTCTATAGTATTTGTTCATAAATTCCTCATTTTTTCTTTTTCGGTTCGGGAAGTTCTTTGTACATTTCTTCGACAAGCTCACTAAGAAATTCCCTGTCGTCAACATTATCGACAAGCAGCATTTCCTTTGCTCCCTCATACGGCAGTTCAAGCGCAGCGCTCGGCATAAGCTTTCGCGCGGAGCTTATGTTTTTTACAAGAAAACGGTCGTCAAAAATGCCGCCGAAATATTTTCCTCTGTAATAGAGCATATATTCGCCCATCATCTTGCGGCAGGAGATTTCATTCAACTCGGAAAGCTGTCCGAGCACAAATTCGAGATAAGTTTTTGTTGACGGCATACACAATTTCCTCCATTTTGAAAGTACTATATACAATTATAATTCCAAACGCGCATTTTGTCAAGCATAAAATGCCGAAACCTCGGAGATAATATCATCAAACATTTCACGGAGGGATATTATGGGAAAAGAAGAAATAGCTTTTTTTGACGCAAAGCCTTATGATAAAGAATGGTTCGACAAATTCAACACTGAATACGAAATTCGCTATTATGACGGCAGGTTAAGACCCGCAAATGCGAAACTTGCGGAGGGGTGCAGAGCGGTGTGTGCGTTTGTAAATGATGTTGTAAATGAAAAGACTATTGACATTCTGTCAAAGCTGAATGTTGAGGTCATCTTAATGCGCTGTGCGGGATATAACAATGTCGCTCTTGAAGAAGCGAAAAAACGCGGGATAAAGGTACTGCGTGTTCCTGCATACTCGCCGTATGCTGTTGCTGAACATACAATGGGGCTTATTTTAGCGCTGAACAGGAAGATCCCGCGCGCTTATATCCGAACGCGCGATTTTAATTTCAGCCTGAACGGGCTTACGGGATTTGACCTTCACGGAAAGACAGCAGGCGTTATCGGCACGGGAAAGATAGGCAGAGTTTTTATCGACATTTGTAGGGGTTTCGGAATGGAAGTTCTTGCGTTCGACCCGAAGCCTGCCGATATAGACGGCGTTAAATATGTTTCAAAAGAAGAACTTTTTAAAAACTCGGATATAATTTCACTTCATTGCCCGCTGACAAAGGAAACGCATTATATCATTAATGAAGAAGCGCTCAAACTTGTGAAAAAAAACGTGCTTATAGTAAACACTTCCCGCGGAAGTTTAATCGACACAGAAGCATTGTTGTCAGCATTGAATGAAAAGAGGATAGGCGGTGCAGCGCTTGACGTTTACGAGGAAGAAAGCGGACTGTTTTTCGAGGACAATTCTGACAAGATAGTGACGGACGAGGTGCTTTCGCTGCTTGTATCGCGCCCAAACGTTATTATAACGTCGCATCAGGCGTTTCTGACAGAAGAGGCGCTGTCAAATATAGCACAGGTGACGCTTAAAAATTTTGAGGATTATCTTTTGGGAAGAGAACTTGAAAATGAAGTGCGGTTATAAAGATGTAAGACAAAAGAGGAACAAGGGGGAAAACCTTTTAAAAAAGGTTTTCCCCCGCGCCCCCATTGAGGGAAAACTTTTGAAAAAGTTTTCCCTCAAACTCCTTTTCAAAACTTTTATGTAACGTGCCATAATGGAAATGCACTTTTGCTGATTTTTTTCTTTGCGAGGGCTTCGTCCTCGCACCCCTATTGAGGGAAAACTTTTGAAAAAGTTTTCCCTCAAACTCCTTTTCAAAACTTTTATGTAACGTGCCATAATGGAAATGCACTTTTGCTGATTTTTTTCTTTGCGAGGACTTAGCCCCCGCGCCCCCATTGAGGGAAAACTTTTGAAAAAGTTTTCCCTCAAACTCCTTTTCAAAACTTTTATGTAATGTTCCATAATGGAAATGCACTTTTGCTGATTTTTTTCTTTGCGAGGGCTTCGCCCCCGCACCCCTATTGAGGGAAAACTTTTGAAAAAGTTTTCCCTCAAACTCCTTTTTAAAACTTTTATGTAACGTGCCATAATGGAAATGCACTTTTGCTGATTTTTTTCTTTGCGAGGGCTACGCCCTCGCGCCCCCATTGAGGGAAAACTTTTGAAAAAGTTTTCCCTCAAGCTCCCTTTCAAAACTTTTATGTAACGTGCTGTAATTGAAACCGCTACTTTGTTCTAAATGAAATCATTGCGGAATACAATGTACAAATCGGACGAGTAAAAAGGAGGAACTTAAAATGATAAAATCAATAAATATCCCGCTCGCTTCAATTTCAAAGATATGTATTACGAAACCGATTTCGGAAATTGCCGAGATACATATACGCTCCGGCAGACCCGCCGTATGCGTCTGCGTTTCGGGAGAGATGTTTCCTTGCAGCGAGCCGTTTTCAGCAAGGGAAATAGCTGACGTCTTCTCGGAGATCTGCGGATATTCCGTATATTCTTTTGAAAACGACATTGCCTGCGGGTTTGTGACCATAAACGGAGGTCATCGCGTCGGTATTTGCGGGTCGTGCGTCTACAAAAACGGAAAAATTGAAACAATACGCGATATTTCGGGACTGAATATCCGTATCGCACACGAGGTAAAAGGCTGTGCAAAGGGACTTTTTGAGATGATATTTTCGGACAAGCCGCGTTCGTTTTTGCTCGGCGGAAAACCGATGTCGGGAAAAACTACCGTACTGCGCGATCTTGCACGAGAACTCTCAAAAAAATACCGTGTGACAGTTATTGACACAAGAGGTGAAATATCGGCGACCGTAAAGGGAACTCCCTCGTTTGACGTCGGACTTAATACCGACGTTCTGTGCGGCTGTGAAAAAACAGACGGCATACTTATGGCGCTTCGTACATTAAGCCCCGAAATCATAATTTGCGACGAAATAGGCGATGACGAAAAAGCAATAGAACAGTGCGCCTATTGCGGAACAAAGATCATAGCTTCCGCCCATGCCGAAAATTTCCGCGAACTATCCGAACGCCCCTCGACAAGAGCTGTTCTGCCGTATTTCGACAGCGCAGCAATTGTCAAAGACCGCGGAGTAATATCCGAAATACACGTTATGCGGGGGTAAGTATATGAGAATTTTTTTGTCGATCGCCGCGTTTTTTATTTGCGCTTATTTGGGAATTAAAAAAAGCCGCGAGATGAAAAAACGAGTTGAATTTATTGACGAAATCTCTGTCATGCTCAATAATTTTTCAGCAGAAATACGCTTTGGAACTCCCGTTCTTTCCGAGCTTATTTCCCGTGAAAACGGGAGTTTTGCAAGGCTCGTAAACGAGCGCTATAAAGAACTTTCGGATATTAAAGCCGCATGGGAAAGCGCCTGTGAGACGCTTTCCGAAAAGGCGGAGGAAACCGCGCTTTTGCGCGAGCTTCTGCCCGCTGTTTCAAAAAGCGGGAGCGAAGGCGCAATCATGACTCTTTCACTGTATTCCGAGCGATTTTCGCGGCTTTATAAACAAGCCTATGAGGAATATGTAAAAAAAGGAAAGGCGCTTAAACAGATCGGTGCGCTCTGCGGCGCGGCTGCCGCAATTCTTATTATATGAGGAATGTATTATGGAGCTTGATTTGCTTTTTAAGATCGCCGCAGTCGGAATTATTGTCGCAATACTTAACCTTATATTAAAAAAGACCGACCATGACGAACAGGCGGTTATGCTTACTGTCGCGGGCATTATAATAGTTCTTTTGATGCTTATACCGGAAATAGAAGAACTGTTCGATACGATAAAGAACGTATTCGGGTTGTGGTGAGATATGGAAATATTGGAGATCTGCGGCGTAGGATTGTTGTCCGCGGTCATTTGTCTTATCCTGCGCAGGGTCAATAATGAAGCGGCTTTTTTGGTAAGCGCGGCGTCGGCTGTAGTTGTTTTTGCTATGGTCATAAAAATGCTTGTTCCGACGATAAATGCCGTAAAAAGTCTTTCAGAGCAGGCAGGTATAGATCTTCAGCTCGTCGGGATAATGCTTAAAGCCCTCGCTGTTTGCTATATAACCGCGCTTTGTTCGGGCATTGCCCGCGACGCAGGAGAAAATTCCGCGGCAGTAAAGCTCGAACTGGGCGGGAGAGCGGCTATCGCGGCAATCTCGCTGCCTGTATTCGTAAATCTTGCAAAACTTGTAACGGGGTTGGTTTATTAGAAACTGTTCATAATAAATGATCTGCGCTCGATATGGCGCAGATCTTCCGCGAAACTTCGCTCTGAATTTTTTTAATTCATAGAGTACATTTGCGAATTTCAGCATTGTTCTGCGGAATATCAGGCGTTTCGGTTTATTATAGTTCAGTTGTCGGCAAACATAGGTCGGAAAATATTCAGGCAGTATAAAGAGCTGTGGAAATTCGGGGATCATAAAAATGAAAAAGATTTTTTGGATAATTATGTCGCTTGTTTTAGGCATTTTTCTGCACTCGGAAGCATTTGCCCAAAACGTTGATGAAATATCAGACGAGCTTTCGGGGGCTGTCACGGACGACGCACGGGATTTCCTGAACGAAAACGAAATAACGCCCGATAATAACGGAGCGGCAAACCTTAAATTTACAGATGTCCTGAAAAATATATGGGATATGCTCGCCGAAAAGGTAACAGAGCCGCTGAAGGTACTCGGAGCGCTTTGCGGGGCGATACTTCTCTGTACTCTTGCGAACAGCGTTTCACCCGACAACACCCTTAAAGGAGTCCTGCCTGCTGTAGGAGCGCTTTGCGGGGCGGGTATCTGCGCTTCGGCGATATGCGGAGTAGTAGATGAGGCGCTTGGCGTTTTAAGCGCCTCGGCAAATTTTATGCTTGTTTTTATCCCGTCATTTGCGGGAATAACGGCGGCGCTCGGCTATGTCGGGACAGCCTCTGCGGTAAACTTGGCAGTTATAGCCGCCTCACAGCTTTTTTCACAGATATGCGTAAATCTTATCGCCCCTCTTTGCAGTACTATACTGGGGTTTTCAATAGCAGGAGCTGTCCATCCCGAACTTAAAACAGAAAAAGCGGGAGAAGTAGTAAAAAAGTTTACGGTATGGGGATTGTCGCTTATTATGACGATATTTATGGGCGTGCTTTCCGTACAGACGGCGGTCGTTTCGGCGTCGGACGGAGCAGCTTTAAAGACCGCGAAATTTCTCGTATCACAGGGCGTACCTATTGTCGGAGGAACTATCTCCGACGCAGTAGGAACTGTCGGCGGAGGACTTGAGATATTAAAATCAAGCGTCGGAACATATGGGATAATTGCCGCGGCGGTTATGATATTTCCCGTAATAGCAACGCTTGTATGTTATCTTGCGATATTTTCCGCCGCAGAAGCCGCCGCGGAAATGTTCGACCTAAAGCCGTTTTCGACGCTCGCCAAAAGCTGTACGCAGATAATGTCAATAATACTCGCGGTGTGCGCTTGCTTCCTGCTGTTGAATTTTATTTCGGTTGTCCTGCTTTTTGCAATGACAAAATAAAAAAGAAAAGGAAAATAAAATGAACTTTCTTTCGACAATTTGCGTCGCGTCAATAGCCGCCGCGCTTTTTAAGATAATAGTGCCCGAAAACAAATTTACAAAGCAGATGTCCGTACTTATAGCCGGCGTTTTCCTGCTTATTGTTATAACAGCATTTGCGGGAACAAGACCCGACCTTGATATAAGCTCGTTTGAAGAGATGTCTGAAGACAAGATAAACGATTTTTCGAGCGATGTGAATGAACAGCTCAAAAACGAAGTTTGCGCGGGAATGGAAGAAAAAATAAGGGACATTCTCTCACAAAACGGGATATATCCTGAGCAAATTCACGTTATCGTTAATATTTCGGGATTGTACGGCATAGATATTACTGAAATAAGGATAGTCCTTGGTGAGAACAGCTCTGACGAAATTAGGACGGCGGAGCTTCTTAAAAACGAGATTTCGGAAGATATAAAAATAATGATTTCAAAAAGGTGAAGGATATGACGATTCTGAGCGAAGGTATAAAGCGGTTTTTTTCGAGCGAAAGAGCAAAAAAAATAATTGTCATATGCGGGCTTGCGGCAATGATACTGATACTGTTGAGCAGCTTTTTCGGCAGGAGCGGTTCAAACGCAGACTCGCAGGACAAAATTTACAGCATTGATTATGAAGAGCTTGAAAAAAAGCTCGAAGATAAGCTCTGCGGGCTTATCCTGCAAATCGAAGGAGCAGGAAAAGTGAGCGTTATGATAACGGTCGACAGGACCGAACTTATCTTATATGAAAAAAACAGCAAAACAAACGGCTCGGAAAACGATCATTCCGAAGAAACGGAGGTGGCACTTTCGGGAAACTCAAAAGAACCGCTTGAGATCGGGAAAATAATGCCGACGATACGTTCGGCGGCTATCGTATGTGAGGGCGCAAAAGACCCCATTATACGCGAGCGTGTGACGAATGTTGCATCAAAAGCGCTTAATATAGGCATTTCAAAAGTCTATGTCGCTTATTGAAATTTATTTAAAGGAGAAAACTTATGAAAATGAAAAGAATCAATCTTATCATCGGGAAAAAACAGATAGCCGTTGCGTCGCTTACGGTTCTTCTCGGAGCGGCTGTTGCGGTGAATTTCATCGCGCAGAGCGGAAAGAAGAATGTTGCTCCGACCGAAGAAGTCGGCGGAAACTATGGAGATATGGAATATGTTTCCGACAGCAATTCCGGCAATATTTCAAGCACAGACGGTTATTTTGCGAGCGCAAGGCTCGAAAAACAGCAGGCGCGCGACGAGGCGGCTCAAGTCCTTTCCGTAATGTATCAGGGTGGGGATATGACCAAAGACGAGCTTAGCGCTACAGAAGCAAACGCACAGGAATTAAGCCGTATAATCGCCAGCGAAAACGCTGTTGAAACAATGCTCAAAGCACAGGGCTTTGAAGACGCACTCTGCTACATAACCGCGAGCGGAGCGAACATAATCGTAAAAACCGACGGCTTGGACGCGGCGGGCGCGGCAAAGATAAAAAATGCGCTCTTATCTGAGGTAGAAGTAAGCGCGGATAAGATAACCATAGTCGAAGTAAAATAGTTAAGACTGTCAATAACGCCCCGTCTTCAGCGCGGCGTTATCCGCCGAAAGCGGATAACGAGCGCATATCGGGGCTTTCTCAACAGTCTGATATGTGATTTTTATACAAAAGTTTTTGTCCAATAGGATTGAAAAGAGATCGCGGGAGAATTTACGGTTCTCTCGCGGTCTCTTTTGGCGGAAAACAGCAAATTTACGAAATGCCTCAGTTCTGCTCGTTCCTTATTCCGAACATAAGCCTCAGAAGCCCCGTAAACATTTTCGGACTTTTTACAACAACGACCTTCAAGAAAACCGCTCCTTTCACTGTTTAAGCAAAAATACTCCCAGAACAATAAGCAAAATCGCAATGATAAACAGCATGACTTTGTACGAAAACAGCGAAATACACAAAATTGCCCCTACAAACGCTGCCGCCGCAAGTATCAGAGCTGTTTTCCCGCCGTTTTTGCGTTTTCGTTTTTTCGGACAACGCATTCTGTTCACCTCGCTTTCACTGCATAATATTCCGAAAAAAATTTTTTGTTACAGTTCGCGTCACGGTAATCATAAAAAGCAGCAGTTTAAAACATCTTCTGTCGGTTACAGCCATAGCATTTTTGCCCGCCGTATGCGCTTAAAGAGCTTTATCGACAGTATGAAAGCAAATGTCTTTCGGTATTTATGGAAATATTATTGTTTTGCGCTTTTAGAGGGACTTGACATTTTTTAGGAATACTAAAACGCTCTTTGTCCCGTATTTCGGCAGCAGTAATATTCAGTTTTAAAAAAATTATTCATTTTATAAAAATGCTTGAAAAAAATACTTGTTTATTAAAGAAAATTGTGGTATAATACATTTATGTATATCTTATCTGTAAAAAAATCGGATAGCTATGGAGGAAATTTATGGAAAAAGTCAAAAAGACTACTATCGGAAGCATAAAGGTTTCCGAAAATGTGATAGTAAAGATCGCTCGTACTGCGGCGCTTGAGATCGACGGAGTAATGCTGAGTCGGGTAGACGGAGAAGATAAGCTCGCAAAACTTACGGGAAAGCTCCCCGTAAGAGCGAAAATCTCCGGAGAAACAGCGGCGATAAAGATCGATATCCTTATCAAAGAAGGATATAACGCCGTAAAAGCCGCAGAAGACGTACAAAAGAGCGTGAAATCCGCCGTTCAGAATATGACCGGCTTTACGGTGACAAAAGTGGACGTAAATATCGCGGGAGTTTGTTTTAAAGACGACAGTGACGGCGCTGAGGTGGAAAATGGAAAAGCTTAAAAGAAGCGAAGTCCGCGAGGGGGCGTTTCTGATATTGTATCAGACGCTTTTTGGGACAACTCCCGAAGAGATCGACGAGCTTAACGCCGAAGCGTTCGATATTGCAAAAAACGAGCAGACGGATGAGTTGGTGCGAGGCGTCTCTGAACACAGCGACGAACTGCTCGATATAATATCGAGATATTCAAAAACGCGCTCAGTTTCAAGAATAGCGAGGGTGAATATCGTTATACTTAAAATAGCAATTTATGAGATGAAATATTGTGAAAGAGTTCCGAATGCCGCGGCAATAAACGAGGCTGTAGAGCTTTCAAAAAAATATTCTCTCAAATCCGACAGCTCGTTTATAAACGGCATTTTAAATTCGTACATGAAAGATTTAGAGGGCGGCAATGCAGAACAATAATACGCTCGTTGTTACTCCGTCGAACGTAAACGGGCTTATAGCGCGGCTTTTAAAGCAGGACGCGAGACTTCTGAGCCTTTCGGTGCGCGGAGAAATAACAAATCTTCGCGTGGCGTCGTCGGGGCATTGTTTTTTCAGCCTTTCGGACGGCGCGTCAAAGCTCAGCGCTTCTATTTGGAAAAGCAATTTTCAGAGACTGAAGGTCGATATCTGTGAGGGAATGACTGTTGTTTGCCGCGGAAGCATTTCCGTTTACGAGCCGTCTGGAACGTACAGCCTTATTTGCAGCGACATTGAGACAGAAGGCGAGGGAGAGCAGTCTGCGGCGCTCGGCGAGCTTGTAAAAAAGTTGAAGACGGAGGGACTTTTCGAGAGGAAAAGACCTTTGCCTGAGTTTCCCAAAACAATTGCCGTGATAACATCTCCTACAGGCGCAGTCGTACATGATATTGAAAAAACGCTCAAAAACCGTTTTCCGTGTGTGAAAATGCTTGTTATTCCGACAATTGTACAGGGTGAAAACGCTCCCGCTTCGATAGTCAGCGGCATAGAATATGCGCAGACGACCGACGCGGATGTGATAATTTTTGGGCGCGGAGGCGGAGCGTCCGAGGATTTGAGTGCATTTAACGCAGAAATGGTCGCAAGAGCTGTTTTCAACAGCAAAATCCCGACGATAAGCGCGGTCGGTCATGAAATAGACATAACTATAGCAGATCTTACGGCGGATAAAACTGTCGCAACGCCGACGGCTGCCGCAGTAGCTGCTGTTCCGGATAAAGACGAGCTGATACGCCGGCTCGGTATGATAAGTTCTGCCCTCACGGACAAGCTCCGTACAAATCTCAGCCGAAAGCAAGGCGAGCTTTATGCGCTTAAAGGACGTATATGCGAGCTTATGGAGCGGGAATGTAAAACAAATGAAAAAGAGCTTTTTAACTTGTCGGAAAGAATAAAACGTCTTATGACAAGGAAAATTGAGATACTTGAAGCGGCTCTCGAAAAAAACCGAGAGATGATATCCGCGCTCGACCCGCTTTCAACTCTTAAAAGAGGATATTCAATAGTAAAGATAGGCAAAAAAACAGTGACCGACGCAAAAGAGCTTTCTGTAGGAGAGCGGGTTGAGATCACCCTTAAAAGCGGAAGCGCGGTCGCTGAGATAAAGGAAGTAAAAAATGGAGTTTAATTTTGAAGAGGCAATGAAAAGACTTTCGGAAATTTCCGCACTTATGTCCGAGAGCAAAACATCTCTTGACGAAAGTATGAAGCTGTATACCGAAGCGGCGGAGCTTGTGAGAAAATGCGGAAAATATCTTGACGAGGCAAAGTTAGTGATAGAACAGGCGGAAATGAAGGAATAATATGAACGTAAATGAACAGCTGAATGAATACGCTCAGATGACCGAAGAAGCGCTCGGAAAATATATTCCGAGTACTGAATGCCTGCAAAAATCGGTTATAGAAGCGGCGCGCTACAGCCTTTCCGCAGGCGGAAAGCGCATAAGACCCGCGCTTGTTATGGAATTTTGCCGCGTCTGCGGAGGAGAACCCGAAACGGCGCTTCCGATAGCATGCGCGATAGAGATGATGCATACGTTTTCCCTTATCCATGACGACCTTCCGTGTATGGATAACGACGACCTGCGGCGCGGAAAACCCTCTTGCCACAAGGCTTTCGGAGAAGCGACGGCGCTTCTTGCGGGCGACGCGTTTGCTATAATGCCGTTTGAGATAATAGCGAAAGCGGGACTGAAAAAGACAATTTCGGCAGAAGCGGCGCTTAAAATCTCGCAGATGCTCGCGGAGCTTGCGGGATTTGGAGGAATGATAGGCGGACAGACGATAGACCTTGAAAACGAAAACAAAAAACCGCCTGTTTCGGAAATCCTCGAAATGTACAGAATGAAAACGGGCGCGCTGCTTGAATTTTGCTGTAAGGCGGGATGCATTGCGGCAGGTGCGGGAGCAGAAAAACAGCTCCCTGCGGGAAGTTTCGGACAGCGTTTGGGGCTTGCATTTCAGATAACAGACGACATTCTCGATATAACCTCCGACGAAAAGACCCTCGGAAAACCGATAGGAAGCGACAAGGAAAACGGCAAATACACATACGTTTCCGCCGTCGGTATCGAGAAAGCGAAAGAACGTGTTAAAACACTTACTGCTCAGGCAAAAGACCTTTTGACTGAGTTTTCGGATACAGAATTTTTGCTTGGGCTTGCAGACGCTCTTGCCGAAAGAAGTAATTAGGGGGAAGGAAAAAGTGTTAAAATTGCTGATGTTAAATCCTATCATTTCCGTGGGATTTATATCGTGGCTATCGGCACAGATATTGAAGACAATACATTATTCGATAAAATTCAAATCATTTAATCCCGAACGTATAACAGGTGCGGGAGGAATGCCCTCGTCGCATTCGTCGCTTGTTGTTTCGGTCATGATTTATACGCTCAGGTTCAAGGGCTTTTCGAGTACGGAATTTGCTTTTTCGCTTCTTCTTGCGGGCATAGTCATATACGACGCCATGAGCGTCCGCTATAATGCGGGACTTCATGCGAAAGAGCTGAATAAACTTAGGAAAATTGTCGATGAGCTTGATGATGAAATAGCGGCTCTGGGCGGAAGCGAAGACGACTCCGATATAGAAGAACTTGTAAATCAGAAAGACCTTAAAGAGTTTTTAGGACATACGCCTATCGAGGTGCTTGCAGGTTCGCTTTTAGGAATACTTATTGCAATGGCATTTCCTGTGCCTGTGACCGCATAAAATTTACGGGAGGAAAAATGTATCTTTCAGACGACATAGATCACGATAAGATCTCAAAAATGACCTTGTCTCAGCTGCGAAAACTCTGCAAAGAACTTCGGGGATGTATTCTGCGTACTACCCTTAAAAACGGCGGACATCTCTCGTCAAACCTCGGAACGGTCGAGCTTACCGTCGCTTTGCACAGCGTATTTGACGTAAACGGCGGCGACAAGATAATATGGGACGTCGGACACCAGTCTTATGCGCATAAGCTGCTTACGGGAAGATATTCACGATTTGATACGCTGAGATCAAAGGACGGTATTTCGGGATTTTCGAGACCGGAAGAAAGCCCTTCTGACGTTTTTATCTCAGGACACAGCAGCACCTCCGTTTCCGCTGCATACGGTATTTCCGAGGCCATGAGGCTCAGAGGGGAAAACGGCGCGGTGGCGGCTGTCGTAGGAGACGGCGCGCTTACGGGGGGAATGGTCTACGAGGCTCTCAATAACGCCGGAAAAACTGCGTCTAACCTTACGCTTGTTCTTAACGATAACGCTATGTCCATAAGCAAGAACAAGGGCGCTCTTGCGAGGTATTTGGCGCATATACGTTCCACAAAAAAATATTATCGTGCAAAAGAACACGTCAAATCTGCTCTTTCGGCAATTCCTGTTGTGGGAAAGCCGCTTGAAGAAATGATAACAGACGCAAAGCGCCTGCTCAAGAAAACGCTCTATGACAGCAGCAACCTGTTTGAAAATCTCGGATTTACATATATCGGGCCTGTAAACGGACATGATCTCGAAGATCTTATAGAGGCGCTTTCGGCTGCGAAATATGTAAAACGCCCGTGTATCGTACACGTTTTCACTCAAAAGGGAAAGGGCTTTAAGCCTGCCGAGGAAAATCCGGGAAAATATCACGCCATAGGAAAAGACGGCGAAGCGGTCGAATATAATTCGGACAGTTTTTTTTCGCCGAGAACGTATTCCGAAGTGTTCGGACAGGAGCTTGTGCGTATAGGAAAAAAAGACAAGCGCGTATGCGCGATAACTGCGGCGATGAAATATGCGGTGGGTCTGAACTATTTTAAGGACTTCTTTCCCGAAAGGTTTTATGACACGGGAATAGCCGAACAGCACAGCGTAACCTTTGCGGCGGGACTTTCGACAGGCGGTATGCTTCCCGTGTTCGCGGTTTATTCGACATTTTTACAGCGCGGTTTCGACCAGATAATACACGACTGCGCGATAGAAAAAACGCACATAACGCTTGCGATAGACCGCGCAGGTTTTGTCGGAGAAGACGGCGAAACTCATCAGGGAATTTTTGATGTTCCAATGCTGCGTTCTGTTCCGAACACAACAATTTTCGCGCCTGCGTCGTTTGAGGAGCTTAGAAGCTGTTTAAAGCGCGCAGTATATGAAACGGATTCAATAGCCGCAGTGCGTTATCCCAAAGGAAGCGAACCGCTGTATATTGAGGAAAAATACAAAGCGGCAATGTCGCCCGCGCGCGATTATTATTACAGCGGAAAAAAGAGCGGAGTTGTCGCTGTTACCTACGGAAGAATTTCGCTGAACTGTGTAAAAGCCTGTGAAAAGTCGGGCGCGGACTTTATAAGACTTGTAAAGATAAACCCGATATTGAACGAAACGATCGATATTATCGGCAAATACAGCAGAGCGGTCGTGTTTGAGGAAAGCTCTAAAAGCGGCGGCATAGGCGAGGGAATTGCCTCAAAACTTATGGAAGCGGGATATGAAACACGAGTTGAAATTGTTGCAGTAGACAATGAGTTTGTTCCTGCGGCGTCTGTCGAAGAACAGTTTGAGATGTACGGATTGTCGGAAAATAAGATGACCGAAAGGCTTTTGAAAAAAAGGTAATGAGAATTGATGTTTATCTTGCAGATAGGGGCATATGTCCGAGCAGGACAGCCGCCGTGCGGCTTATTGAACAGGGCGGCGTTTCGGTAAACGGAAAAACGGC
The DNA here is from genome assembly GCA_947629335.1 of uncultured Clostridia bacterium. Lineage (GTDB taxonomy): Bacteria > Bacillota > Clostridia > Oscillospirales > Ruminococcaceae > CAG-115. The sequence goes on from CANRDI010000002.1 coordinate 169,085, forward strand.
AGAAAAGCCCTCAATTGAAGTAAATGACGCAGATGATATCAGAATTTCGGAAGAAAAACAGCTTAAATATGTCGGACGCGGAGGAATTAAGCTTGAAAGGGCGATAGAGGTTTTCGGCATTTGCCTTGACGGGAAAATCTGCATTGACGTCGGCGCGTCTACGGGCGGATTTACCGACTGTATGCTTCAAAACGGCGCGAAAACGGTTTACGCGGTAGACGTCGGAACAGCACAGCTTGCCGAAAAATTGAAAAACGACAGCCGAGTAATATCCCTCGAACAGACCGATATCCGCGATTTTTCTCCAAATTTTAAAGCGGATTTTATCGGTGCAGATGTTTCGTTTATCTCGCAAAAGCTGATATTGCCGCATATATTCCGACTTCTGAAAAGCGGCGGCGAAGCGGCAGTTCTTATAAAACCCCAGTTTGAGGCAGGAAATAAAAAACTGCTTACAAAAAAAGGAATAGTAAAAGATGAAAAGATCAGGAAAAAGATAGTCGAAGAGCTTAAAACTTTCGCAGAACAATGCGGTTTTACGCTTGTCGGCACAGAGGTTTCCCCGATAAAAGGCGGCGACGGAAACGTCGAATATCTTCTTGGACTGAGAAAGGAAAATATATGAAAGTTTTAATTGTTTTCAACATGGGAAAAACAGGCGCGGCTACGCAATCGCGCAAAATTGCACAATTCCTTAAAGCTGCGGGAATTACCCCGTGCATTTTCGGCGAAAACACCGTTTTTGTTGAAAAGGTAGGCGCGGAAGTTGTCGATTCGCCTGAGGGGTGCGATTATATAATAACTGTCGGCGGCGACGGAACGATACTTCGCTGGGGAAAAGTAGCGGCGGAGTACGGCATACCGCTTTTAGGAGTAAATTTCGGCAGGCTCGGCTTTATGGCGACCGTCGAAAGCGAGGACATCTGGAAGATACCCGACATTTTAAACTCAAATCACCCCGTAACGCCGCGAATGATGCTTGATTGTAAACTCATACGCGACGGAGAGGTCATTTTTTCCGAGCAGGTATTGAACGACGTAACTATTTCCCGAAGCAGCCGTTCAAGACTTCCCGAATATATGATCTACTGCGGCGACAGCGAGGTCACGCGCGTCCGCGCAGACGGCATTATTTTGAGTACGCCCACAGGCTCTACCGCCTATTCTCTTTCGGCGGGAGGTCCTATAATCTCGCCGGATATGGAGTGTATAGAGTTCACGGCTCTGTGTCCTCATACTCTCTTCAACCGCACAATGATATTCTCAGCAAAGCAGAACGTGACCGCGCGCGTGTGCCATTACGGCGACAGCACCGCTACAATTTCCGCTGACGGCGGAACGGCTGTTCCTTTTTTGGAGGGCGATGTTCTTCAGCTTACGAAATACGATAAGGACTTGCTTCTGATCGAAACCGGCGAAGGATTTTACGGAGTAATTCACAACAAGCTCTTGACGCCGATAAAGGACGGAGAATAAGGAGCGTATATGAAAAAGAAAGCGCGTCAGCTTCTTATAATGGAAATAATTTCGCAAAACGAGGTCGAAACTCAGAACCAGCTTATGCAGCTTCTGAAAGAACGCGGAGTAGATACCGCACAGGCTACTTTGTCGCGCGATATAGCGGAGCTGAAGATCGAAAAATGTATGTCGGAGAGCGGCGTTTCGCGCTATTTTTCGGGAGTTTCAAACGAAGAACTGTATTACAGCGAGATTTTCGCACAGTCTGTCATATCGGTAGATTATGCGGCGAATATTGTTGTGATGAAGTGCCACGCGGGACTTGCAAATGCCGCGTGTAAAGTCGTTGACGAGAGAAAAATAAGCTCTGTTATGGGGACTATAGCGGGCGACGACACGGTTTTTATTCTCACCAAAACCGAAAATCACGCAAAGGCCCTTTCAATCCAGCTTGCACGAATGATGAGGAGATAGTTATTTATGATAACTCATGCGCCCGACAGCAAAACTCTTCAAAAAATGAAAGCAATATGGGAGAATCACAAGGACATTTTAAAGCCCAACAGAAAAAGCGGAGCGGAAATTTTATCGTATCTTGAAAGCAATTATCCGCTGAAGGAAATTTTTGATAAAGACGCATTGGATGTCGTTTCGGAAAATGTTCTGATGAATGAATATGATGCCGAGAAACTGCGCGGTGGACAGCCCGTTCCAAAAGCGTTTTATCTTGAAAACCGAGGCAAAGGAAATAGGTTTTATCTTCCCGAAAACAAAGATGATGTTTCGATTTGGGGAGAAGAAATCACGAGAATATTTGTCGGAATTGACATAACGAGCGGATTTTTTACAGTTGAGGGCAGCAGTTTGCTATGGGACGAGCTTTGCGTTTTTCGGGGCGTTGATGAAGCGGATTTGCAGAATTTTGCGGCAACGGCAATATATATCGAAGCGAAAGAGCGTATTGAAAGTTTAACAAAGCGATAATTTCTGAAACAGCTGAAAATAAACATTTACGGGTTTAAAAACGAATGGATATTTTTGAAGTCAAAACGGATAAAAGGGCTTTCATTGACCTGCTTTTACAGGCGGACGAACAAGAAGATATGATAATGCGCTATCTTGATCGCGGAACAATGTATGCGCTTGCGGAAAATGACGTAAAAGCGGTATGCGTTGTCACCGACGAGGGAAATTCGGTGCTTGAGATAAAGAATATCGCCGTAAGGACGGAATTTCGGCGTATGGGATACGGAAAAAAGCTTGTTGGATTTGTCGAGAAAAAATATAAAGGTTTATATAATGTCCTGAAAGTGGGAACAGGCGACAGTGAGCTGACGATCCCGTTTTATGAAAAATGCGGTTTTAAGGAAACGTACAGGGTAAAGAATTTCTTTGTCGATAATTACGACCATCCGATTTTTGAATGTGGAAAACAGCTTATTGATATGGTATACCTTGAAAAAGCGATTTAAGATCGAAAATATAGACGAACGGCTTGGTAAAGGAAAGCAAAAATAAGGAGCAACAAAATGTTAAGAGAGCTGTCAATTGAAAATCTTGCGGTGATCGAGCGCGGAAACGCTCGGTTCTGCGGCAGCTTTAACGTTTTTACGGGCGAAACGGGCGCAGGAAAAAGCGTCCTTATCGGAGGAATAAACGCTATTTTAGGTCAGCGCGTAAGCCGCGACGTTGTTCGTTCGGGCGCGCAAAAGGCTGTTATAACGGCGCTTTTTGACGAGCTTCCGAAATGTGCGGTTGAAAAGCTGAAAGAGCTTGGATTTGAAGAATGCGACGAGATAGTTTTATCGCGCGAGATATTTGCCGACGGAAAAAGTTCCGCTCACATAAACGGCAGAACGGCGACGGCGGCAATGCTCAAAGAACTCGGCAGTTTACTGATCGACATTCATGGTCAGCACGACAACCGCCTTCTTATGTCAAACGAAAGTCAGCTCGAAATCCTTGACCGGCACGCGGGCATTACCGACAAAATAAACGCTTATCACGAGTTGTTCGGCGATTTTTCCAAGACCTCGCGCGAGCTGAAAAAACTTATCGAAGACAACGAAATGAGAGAGTTTAAAATAGAACGATTAAAGTCGGTTATTTCCGAGCTTGAACCTCTCGAACTCGTAAAGGGCGGCGGGGAGCTTCTCGAACAGCAGCTCGAAAAAGCGCGAAACAGCGCGAAAATTATGAACGCTCTGCAAAAGGCATATTCCGCGCTTTCGGCGGAAGAAGGAGCAGCGGCGATAGAAATGCTTCGTGATTCGATGAATTATCTCGACAGTGTTTCAGATATAGAGCCTAAAGCCGCCGCGCTTTCGTCAAGGCTTTTGGCAATAATAAGTGAAGCGAACGATATTTCCGCGGAAATATACACTTCATGCGATAGTTATTCGGACAACAACGAGGCGGAGCTGTCCGACAGAATGTCGCTTTTGAAAACTGCAATGCGAAAATACAACAGGACAGCTGACGAGCTTGCGGATTATCTTGACGAATGTAAAAACGAGCTTGAAAATTTAGAAAATTCGAGTATGCGCATAGAAGAACTTGACGAAAAAAAGCATCTTCTTGCAAAACAGGTAAAGTCTTCCGCAGCGGAAATTTCAGAGTTGAGAAAAGCAGCCGCCGAAAAATTTTCAGAGGAAATAAAGTGCGAGCTTACTTTTCTCGATATGCCCGACGTAAGGATCGTTTTCGCGGTAAATCCCGACAAAATTTCCAAAAGCGGAATGGACGCCGTAGAGCTTATGATATCCGCAAATGCAGGTGAGGAACTGAAGCCGATGAACAAAATAGCGTCCGGCGGCGAATTGTCGAGGATAATGCTGGCAATAAAGTGCGTTTTGGCGAAGAGCGACGATATGCCGACGCTGATTTTTGACGAGATCGACACGGGGATAAGCGGGCGTGCCGCGCAGAAAGTCGGCATAAAGCTCAAAGAGCTTTCGCGTTCGCGGCAGGTCATGTGTGTAACTCACTTAGCGCAGATCGCCGCAAAAGCCGAAACTCATCTTGCGCTTGAAAAAACCGTGGAAAACGAGCGAACATATACGAAAATTTCAGAACTTGACCGCAACGGCAGAGTGAACGAGATAGCTCGCATCATCGACGGAAGCGGAAAGAATGAGGCAAGTCTGAAAGCTGCTGAGGAAATGCTCTGTGAAAGCTGAATAAGAAATAATTTATACAAATGTTTGGGCTGAAAATATTGTTCAGCCCGAAATTTGTATTTCAGACGTTTTTATTTCGCAAATTGAGGGAAAAACCAATGTTTATGACACTTTTTAGGGATTTGTGCGTAATATGTAAAATTTAGATTACAGAGTTTTTCATTTAGATGATATAATTAAATTAGGAAAGCTGAAATAGTTTTGGCGGCAGCTTCTTTGATTTTCGCTGTCATACTCTTCTTCAAAAAAATTCTAAAAAATAATAAGCATTTGCTCCCTGATTTTCGGGGAGCAGGCAGTGCTTTGTATAATTTAATAAAAACAGACTTTGCTTTATGTGCAAAAAAACAACAAATATTGACAAAAAGGCTCTTTTGCGCTATAATACAATCGGAGTTTTGTGTTGTCAGCGGATTTGGTCGGCATTTTTGCCGCCGATAAGAAAACGAGGGACATATGAATTATAAAATATTGTATTCGTGCGTTTGTCATATCGGAAATGTCAGAAGTAAAAATCAAGACAATATTATATGTGACGGAACTTATTTGGAAATAAATGATAAAAATGTTAAGTCTTTGCTGTGCGGAGTTAAATCATCGAAAACTGCTTCGGTATTCGGCGTTTTTGACGGTCTGGGCGGAGAGGCTTGCGGAGATGTAGCGTCATATATCGCAGCTAAAAATGCTGCCGAACTAAAGATCAAAAAAGACGCCGTATCAGCTTTGGCTGATTACTGCGACAGAACTAACCGCGAAATTTGTTTTTATGCTGACAATAATCAAGTTCCCGCCATGGGAACGACCGCGGCGATACTTGTTTTCACTCGCAAAGAAATTACATTGTGCAATATTGGCGACAGCAAGATTTTCCGATTTTGCAGAGGTGTTTTAGAGCAAATTTCAACAGACCATGTTATATCCGCCGCATACGGCGTGAAACCCCTGCTTTCACAAAAACTCGGCATCCCTCCGACCGAGCTTGTGATCGAACCTTATTACGCGCGGAGGCTGTACAATGACGGCGACATTTATCTTATCTGCTCTGACGGGCTTACGGATATGCTTACAACGGCTGAAATAGCAAAAACGCTGGCGGCAAATTCCGTAAAAGAGGCTTGTACGGAGCTCCTTAAAAAAGCGCTTTCAAACGGTGGGCGCGACAACACGACAATTATTCTGTGCAAAATCGAGCGCGAGCGGCTTTTTTAACTCAAAAAAGAGGTATAAAAATGACAAGTGATATTTTGAAGCAAATCTGGCCCGAATGGGAAATAAAAGAAAAGCCACTCGGAAAAGGTTCATTCGGTATGGTCTACAAAGCCGTCCGCAGCGATTATAACGTCAAAAGTTATGCTGCAATAAAGACGATCTCCATACCATCGGATCCTTCTGAAATCGACTCGCTTCGCTCTGAGGGTCTGGACATAGACGCCACAAAAACTCTTTTGCGCGGGATTGTTGACGATTTTGTCAATGAAATTCAGCTTATGGAGTCATTTAAGGGCGTTCAGAATATCGTAAGCATTGAAGACTATAAAGTTGTGGAAAAGACAGAAGAGATCGGCTGGGACATATTTATAAGAATGGAGCTTCTTACCACTCTTAATACATACATCTGCGACAAGAAGCTGAGCGAAGAAGAAGTCATAAAGCTCGGCTGTGATATATGCTCGGCGCTTGAAATCTGCAATAAGCGCAATATTATACACCGCGATATAAAGCCCGAAAATATTTTCATAAACGATTTCGGTTATTTCAAGCTCGGTGATTTCGGAATTGCCCGCAAAATGGAAAATCTGACGATCGGACTTTCCCAAAAAGGCACGTTAAACTATATGGCTCCTGAGGTCGCGGCAGGCACAAATTACGATACTCGCGCGGATATATATTCGCTCGGAATTGTCCTTTACCGCCTGTTAAACTTAAACAGGCTTCCGTTTTTGGACACCGAAAAACAGCTTTTAAATCCAAACGAGAGAAAAAGCGCCATAGACCGCAGACTTCGCGGAGAGCCGCTTCCTGCGCCGTGTGACGCTTCTCCCGAAATGGCGGACGTTATACTTCGCGCCTGTGCATATGACCCAAACGCACGTTTTTCTTCCGCAGAGGAAATGAAAAAAGCATTAATGTCTGTTGCAAAAGACAGTCATGTGATATCTGGCGGGGATCTTCCCGATATGCCGAGCGAACAGTCCCAAACGACTGCCGCCGAACAGGCTGAAACTGCCCCTGTGGATAGATCTCCGAGCGGACTTTCCTCAAAGCGAAATATTTTTATAGTCATTTTTTCGGTATTTCTGGCGATATTGGGCGCGGGAATCATCATGCTTTTCGTGACGAACTCGCCGTCATATAAGGCGGCGAAAGGGATAGAGCTTGCCGAGCGTTTTATTTCAGAGCAAAATTATGAACAGGCAATTATCGAATATGAAAAGGTGCTTGAAATAGAGCCGAAAAACGTTGACGCTTATCTTAAACTTGCCGAGCTGCACGAGAAAAACGGCGACCCGAACAAGGCTCTTGAAGTTCTGCAAAGGGGACTTGAAAACACAAGCGACGATAAAATCAGGCAAAAGTTAGACGGCACAACCGTTGTCGGGCAGAGCAGCTCGTTTTTCAGCTCACGCCCTGCCGAGGGTTCGCAAAGCGCGCCCGTTTCGGTCAGCTCTTCGAGCGGTTCCACGGTTTTCCATTCAAGCAGCAGTTCCTCAAAATCATCTTCGAGCAGTCCAGCGAGTTCTTCAAGCAATACCGCAAGTTCCTCAAAATCATCTTTGAGCAGCTACACAAATTCTTCAAGCAGCACGTCAAATTCTTCAAGAAGCAGTTCGTCATCTCAAAGCGTTCCGACTGTTCCTTCGGGCAACTCGGTTACTATTCAGGGAATGGTTTTCGACATTGTACAAACGACATATCTGGATTTAAACGACGTCAATATTACAAACTACGACCTTGAAGAAATAAGTCAGCTTGTAAATCTGACGCATTTAGAGCTGCACAACAATATGATAAGCGACATCACGCCGCTCAGAGATTTGACTAACCTGACGTATTTAAGCCTGCGCGGCAACAGCATTAACAATATTTCGTCGCTTGAAAATCTGACGGAGCTTACATATCTTAACCTCAATGAAAATCAGGTAAGCGACATAACTCCGCTTAAAAACCTTACAAATCTTACATATCTCGGATTGTACGGGAATAACGTCGGAGATATTTCGTCACTTCAAAATCTTAAAAGTCTTACAGAACTGCGTCTGGACGCAAACGGCGAAATTAAAGACATATCCGCGCTTGGAAATCTTAAAGATCTTGAAAATCTGAATTTGGACGAAAATCAAGTCAGCAATATCGTTTCCCTAAAAAATCTCACCAAGCTGAAAGTACTGTATTTAAACGGCAATAAAGTCAGCGACATATCGTCGCTTAAAGACCTCACTAATCTTAAAGAGCTGTGGTTGGGCGACAATCAGATAACCAATATCGCGCCGCTGGAAAATCTCACAGGGCTGTCGTATTTAAATTTAAGCGGAAATAAATTGAGCAGCATAACGCCGCTCTCCAAACTTCATAATCTGACGGGCATAAATCTGGGCGGCACGGGCATAAGCGATATAACGCCGCTTAAAAATCTCACCAATCTGACGGTGCTTCAGCTCGAAAACAACCAGATAAGCGATGTTTCAGCGCTTGAAAAACTCACAAAGCTAAATACCTTGTGGCTGAACAGCAATAAGATCACAAGCGTCGCACCTCTTTCAAAGCTTACAAGCCTTGAAATCCTGTATCTTAACAACAATCGGATAAGCGACATTTCGCCGCTTTCAGGCCTTAAAAATCTGGTAAGGCTTGACTTCAACCAAAACCTGTTTACCGACATAACGCCGCTTAAATATCTCACAAAGTTAGAGCAGATAGATTTGTGCTTTAATCATATAAACGACATTTCGCCGCTTTCAAATCTCACAGAGCTTGAATGGCTGAACTTGCACACAAATCAGATCACCGACATAACTCCTCTTTCAGGGCTTACAAATCTGACGTATCTTACTTTGTACAGCAATGACGTCAAGAACATTCAGCCCCTCGCAAAGCTCAGAAAGCTGACAAGCGTGGATTTAGACGATGATAATATCAGTGAAACGGACAAGGCTTGGCTCAGATCTCAGCTTCCAAACTGCAACGTTTTTTAAGAAATATCTGACCGTTATTTTTGACATTGGCATAATTGCGGCAAGATTTAGAAAGGAAAATCCGAAATATGAAAAATTTTGAATTAAAGGATTATGATTTTACGGGCGACGCATGGGAGCTTATGTTAGATGTCGTTGACGACACACAGTTTCTTGATAAAGACGCACAGCTTATATACGATTCTCTCAAACACCGCCTGAAGATACGCTCTTTCGGCGACTATCTCAGACGCTATATCTATCGGAAGGCGGGCTTGACAGAACCGTTCAGAGAAGTTCCGCTCGACGAATATCGGCTTATTATCCAAAGTTCATTTTCCGACAACTACACGCCCGCTTCTTTTACCTCTACAACCGCGAAACTCAGCGCGCTTTCCAAAAACTGGCTTACACAGCAGACGGTAAGGCGAAATGTGGTTTTCCTGCTCGGTTTCGGGTTGAATATGAGCGTTGATGATGTAAATATGTTTCTCACAAAAGCTCTTCGTGAACAGAAGATAAATCCCAAAGACCCGTTTGAGGTGATTTGTTGGTACTGCTATAAAAACGGATATAATTTTCTTAAATTCGAGCAGCTTTGGCAGATTTATACCGACCTTTCGCCAAACCCGATCGACATTGAAAACTTTAACAGCGAACAGACTGTAAACATCAGAAACTCAATGCGCTCGATAAACGGTGATAAAGCGCTTGCTGAATATCTGGCGAAGCTGAAAGCAAACGAAAAAATGTCAGTGATAAGCGTTACCGCCAAAAAATGCTTTGACGAATTATATGACGAAGCGAGAGAACTTATTGCGAAAATGTACAATGCTTATGAATCCGAAGAATACGAAATAGCGGTCAGCGGTTATATTAAAAAACTTTTGTATAATGAACGTGTGGGAGATATGGAAAAACAAAAGCGAGTCGGGGAGTTCCGCTCAAAGAAAAAAGTGTTTTGCCGCGAGGACATTACGGAAAGCGATATAGAACACATAATCTGCTCGGCGATCCCGACTGACAGACACGGAAACATTGTCCCCGGCAGAGCCTCAAAATTAAACGAACAGTTTGAGGGAAAGCGCTTTAGCAGACAGCGCATAGGAGAAATTTTGATGGGCAACATACCGGTGACGCGGTTTGATTTGATAACGCTTAACTTTTTCTTGTTTTCCCAGAAACTGGATGTTTACTCGGATTCCAAAATACGTTATATTGAGTTTCAACATTCGACGAACAAGATACTCGAAAAGTGTTCTTTCGGAAGATTATATGTGCAAAATCCGTATGAATGTTTTGTGCTTATGTGCATTTTGTCAAACGATCCGCTCGGTACTTACGCTGATGTTTTAGAGATGTCCTATAATGTGCTTATTTCAGAATAAATGTTTCGGGCTGAACATTGCTGTCAGCCCGAAATTTTTATTCACTGAGTTTTTTCTTGAGGTATTCCTGAATTGCCTTTGGTGAAGCAAGTCCTTTAAGCGCCTTGTTTGCCTGCCCCATAAAGAAGCCGAAAACTTTTTGGTCGCCGTTTTTGTACTGCTCGACGGGCTTTGGATTGTTTGCGATGATCTCGTCGATAGTTTTTGCCAGCAAATCGCTGTCCTCTTTTATCCAGAGGTCGTCTTTTTCGGCAATATCGTCGGGTTTTTCTCCCGTTTCAATCATCTTTGAGAGAACTATCTTCGTGTTCGACTGCGACAATTTATCCGTTTGAAGCAGTTCAACAAGCCGCGCAAAATCTGTTCCGGAAAACTTTAGATCTTCCATATCGACTTCTCCGAGATTTATTCTTCTCGTAAGCTCGCCGACAATATAATTTGCTATTGCTTTGGGATTATCATATGCGGAAATTGCCTCGTCAAAGAAATCGCATACTTTCTTGTCGCCGACGATTATATCCGCGTCAGCCTTTTTAAGCCCAAGCGCATTTACATATCTTTCAACTCTCTGTTCGGGAAGTTCGGGGATAGAATTTCTGATAGCTTCGAGTTCTTCCTCAGTAAAAATTATCGGAGGAATATCCGGGTCGGGGAAGTAGCAGTAGTCGTGAGCGTCCTCTTTAGAGCGCATTGCCGTTGTTTCTCCGAGCGCTTCGTTAAAGCGGCGCGTTTCTTGAACTACCTTTTCGCCGTTATCGAGCAGTTCTTCCTGCCTGTCGATCTCAACTTCGATAGCCTTTGCAATTGCTTTCAGTGAGTTAAGGTTTTTAAGCTCTGTCCTTGTGCCAAGCTCGCTGCTGCCTTTCGGCGCAATTGAAATGTTCACATCGCAGCGTATCGAACCCTGCTCCATTTTGCAGTCGCATATCCCCGCATACTGCAAAAGCAGCCTTACTTTTTCCATAAACGCTATAACCTCGTCGGCGCTGTGGAAATCGGGTTCGGTTACGATTTCAATAAGCGGTATTCCGCAGCGGTTGTAGTCCGCGAGCGAAATTCTGTTTACCTCGTCATGCACAAGTTTTCCCGCGTCCTCTTCAAGATGTATGCGGTTTATTCTGATAGTTTTTTCCTCGCCGTTTACATTTATTTTGACATTGCCCGAAAGGCAGACAGGCCGCGGCATCTGCGAGATCTGATATGCTTTCGGAAGATCGGGGTAGAAATAATTTTTTCTGTCCCATTTGGTAAACCGCGATATTTCGCAGTTCATCACATAGCCCGCTTTTATGATATATTCTACCGCTTTTTGATTTAGTACGGGAAGCGTTCCGGGCATACCGCTGCATACAGGGCAGCAGCGCGAGTTCGGACTTCCTCCGAATTCCGCCGAGCAGGTGCAGAAAACCTTTGAATTCGTCAGCAGCTCTGCGTGTATTTCAAGTCCCATTGTAGGAAAATATTGGCTCATTTTTAAATCCTCCCGCTCTTAAAACTTCGGAGCGACAGGCTCAAAACCCTGCTCCCATGCGTCAGCGATCTGAAGTATCGTCTGCTCGTCAAACCGCTTTCCGATTATTGACATTCCGATAGGAAGTTTGTTTTCGGTATAACCGCAAGTCGTGGAAATTCCGGGAAGTCCCGCAATATTTACCGTAACAGTGCAGATATCCGCCATATACATTTTTACGGGATCGTTGTCCTGTGCGCCTATCTTGTATGCAGGAGTGGGCGCGGTCGGCGTTAAAATAACGTCGCACTCGGCGAAAATGTCGCTGTACTCTTTGATTATTTCCTGTTTCAGCGCGAGAGCTTTCTTATAATAAGCGTCGTAATATCCGCTTGAAAGCGCGTAGTTTCCGAGAAGTATGCGGCGTTTTACTTCTTCGCCGAAGCCCTTGTTCCTGCTGTCGATAATAAGCTCGTTAAACGTTCTTCCCTCGCCTCTGAAGCCGTATTTAATGCCGTCAAAGCGCGAGAGGTTTGAAGCCGCCTCTGCACAGGCAATGAGATAATAAGCGGGTATCGCATATTTTAGTCCGGGCATTGAGCAGTCAACAAGCACCGCGCCTTGTTTTTCAAGTTCTTTTGCCGCATTCATAACATGCTGTTTTACAGTATCGTCAATAGCGTCAGAGTAAAACTCTTTCGGGAGAGCTATTTTAATTCCGCTTATAGGCTTGCCGAGTTTTTCGGTGAAATCGGGAACTTCTGCTCTCGCCGAGGTCGCGTCATGGCGGTCGTTTCCGCTTATCACATTCAGCATCAGCGCGCAGTCCCTTGCGTCGTTGGCTATAGGTCCTATCTGGTCGAGCGAGCTTGCAAATGCAACCAGACCATATCTTGAAACTCTGCCGTAGGTAGGTTTAAGCCCCGTAACTCCGCAAAACGAAGACGGCTGGCGTATAGAACCGCCCGTGTCCGAACCAAGCGCCGCGGGCGCTAAAGACGCCGCAACAGCCGCCGCCGAACCGCCGGAACTTCCTCCGGGAACTCGTTCTAAGTCATATGGGTTTTTCGTTTTGGCAAAAGCCGAGGTCTGTGTAGAGCCGCCCATTGCAAATTCGTCCATTGATGTTTTGCCGAGCAGTATATATCCCTGTTCGTTGAGTTTTTCTATAACTGTCGCATTGTACGGCGGGATAAAGTCCCCAAGCATTTTTGACGCGCAGGTTGTTTTAATGCCGTCCGTGCAGATGTTGTCCTTAATTGCCAGAGGAATACCCGTAAGCGTTTTGGCGTTTCCCTCGCTTATCAGCTTTTGGGCATTTTCCGCCGCTTTCATTGCCTGGTCTTTGGTGACGGTAATATAAGAAAGCAGCTTCTCGTCTTTTTCCTCAATGTTTTTAAAATATTCTCCGCAAAGCTCCGCCGCGCTTATTTCGCCGCCGTCGAGCATTTTTCTGAGATCGCGTATTTTAGCTCTTGTAAAATTCATTGTACTTACTCCTTATTCAACGACCTTTGGTACTACATAGCAGCTATCGGTGTTTTGAGCATTTTGAAGAAGATTTTCTGTTTCAAACGATTTTTCGGAAATATCCTCTCTCGTATCGCAAAGGCGTATCTCGTTTTTATCCTTTGTGTCGTCATAGGTGAGGTCAAATCCCTTTATCTCGTCCATAAGGTCAATTATGTCGCTCATTTCGCCCATGACCTTTTCCATGCCTTTTTCATCATAAGAGAGCTTTGAAAGCCCGCAGAGATGTTCGATCGTTTTCATATCTACTGCCATAAGATCAATCCTTTCTTCTGAAAAATATATCGCTGATGATTTTTTTTCAAGAGATAACCATACTATATATTATAGCTTATTTTCTCTGATTTTTCAAGTCATATTTCATTTTTTTTGCTATTTTGGAGAAAATGACTATTTTTTTTGAAATTTCGCCCCGCCATTCTTGCAAGTCATCCAAAAATTTTGCTTTTAGGGAGTGTTTACAGACAATTTACGAAATGAAAACACAACAGAAATTGCAAATTTGATGTGAAAATCTCCCAAACTGAATAAAAATTATCGCCAAAATGAAAGTTTAAATTTCTTTTCTTGCAAAAAAGCACTTGACAAGATAAAAAAATGGTGTTATAATATGAAGGTAATTTATTAAGGAGAATTATCTTTTCCGCATTTCGGGAGAGATCTCCGTTTTGATTTAAGGAGTGAGGATATGCTGCAAAAAGAAGGAGAAACGAGGATCCCCGCCGGTTGTGCCATTTCCGGCTTTATAAACAGAAGCGGCAGACGCACCAGCGGCAGCGTGATAGTTAATTCTATCGCCTGTATGCACGAGCGCTCAAATGGTCTGGGCGGCGGTTACGCAGGGTATGGGATATATCCTGAGTATAAAAATCAGTATGCGTTTCACGTTTTCTACGATTCAAGCGAAGCAAGGGTAAAGACCGAGGCTTTTCTTGACAGACATTTCGACGTGGTAAATCTTTCGAGGATCCCGATAAGGAAAAATCCGAATATTACAGACGAACCGCTTATCTGGCGTTATTTCGTAAATCCCCTGCCGACAAAGCTCGCCGACAGCCAGCTTGACGAGAGGACTTTTGTCGCGCGCTGCGTCATAAGGATAAACGACCGCATAGACGGCGCTTATGTATTTTCGAGCGGCAAGAATATGGGTGTTTTCAAAGCGGTGGGTTATCCGGAAGATGTCGGCGATTTCTACCGTCTTGAGGAATACAGCGGCTATGCATGGACAGTACACGGAAGATATCCGACGAACACCCCCGGCTGGTGGGGCGGAGCGCACCCGTTTTCGCTTCTTGACTATACGATAGTTCATAACGGTGAGATCTCGTCTTATGACGCGAACAGGCGCTTTATCGAGATGTTTGGGTATAAGTGCAATCTGCTTACGGATACGGAAGTTATTACATATATCATAGATTATCTCCACAGAAGGCTCAATATGCCGCTTGAGGATGTGGCAAAAGTCATAGCCTCGCCGTTCTGGAGCGAGCTTGAAAGCGGAAAATTCAGCCCTGAGGACACCGAAAAGTACAGACATTTCAGAAATGTTTATTCAAGTCTGCTTATCACGGGACCGTTCTCGATAATTTTGGGCTATAACAACGGTCTTATGGCTTTAAATGACAGATTAAAGCTCCGTTCAATGGTCTGCGCGGAAAAGGGCGACACTATGTATATTTCGTCCGAGGAATGTTCTATCAGAACAATGTGTCCCGACGTTGACAGGATATGGTCGCCGCGCGGCGGAGAACCTGTCATTGCCGAGCTTGACAAATACGCTGCGGAAAGGGTGGGAAGATAATGGCGATAAATTTCAATAATCCTCTTTTTGAGATAATCAGAAATCCCGACCGCTGTATCAAGTGCAGAGTATGCGAAAGACAGTGCGCGAACGAGGTGCATAAATACGACGCAGATCTGGATAAAATGATCTCAAACGAGCAGAACTGCGTTGATTGCCAAAGGTGCGTTTGCCTTTGCCCGACACAGGCGCTGAAAATTCGTCCGAATGAAAATCAGTTTCGCTATAACGCAAACTGGAATATGCAGGTCATGGACGAAGTATATAAGCAGGCAAGCACCGGCGGAGTTTTGCTCTCCGCAATGGGAACGCCCAAGGATTATCCCGTTTACTGGGACAAGATACTTTTAAATGCTTCTCAGGTAACAAACCCGCCTATTGACCCGCTGCGCGAGCCTATGGAAACGAAAACGTTTCTCGGCAAAAAGTCGCAGAAGATTACCTATGATAAAGAAGGCAAGGCGCATTATGAAAAAACGCCTTATCTTGAGCTTGATGTTCCGATAATGTTCTCGGCGATGTCGTTCGGCTCGATCAGCAAGAATGCTCACGAAAGCCTTGCGAGAGCGGCGACAAAGCTCGGCACATATTATAACACAGGCGAGGGCGGACTTCACCGCGACTTCTACAAATACGGCGCAAATACCATTTGTCAGGTAGCTTCGGGACGTTTCGGAGTGTTTAAGGGCTATCTTGATGCGGGCGCAGCGATTGAAATTAAAATGGGACAGGGCGCAAAGCCCGGTATCGGTGGACATCTCCCCGGAATGAAGATAGACGAGGAAATTTCAAAAACCCGTATGATACCCATGGGCGCGGACGCCATCTCTCCCGCTCCGCATCACGATATATATTCCATAGAGGACTTACGTCAGCTTGTTCTCTCGCTCAAAGAGGCTACAAACTATGAAAAACCCGTTATCGTAAAAATAGCGGCGGTACATAATATTGCGGCAATTGCTTCGGGAATTGCGCGTTCGGGCGCTGACATAATCGCCATAGACGGCTTCAGAGGCGGTACGGGCGCTGCTCCGACGAGAATACGCGATAACGTTGGTATTCCGATAGAGCTTGCGTTGGCAAGCGTTGACGCAAGGCTGCGCGACGAGGGAATAAGAAATGATGTTTCCATTGTCGTGGGCGGCTCGATACGCTCGGCGGCGGACGTTGTAAAGGCGGTTGCTCTCGGAGCTGACGCGGTTTACATTGCGACAGCGGCTCTGCTTTCGCTTGGCTGTCATCTTTGCAGAAGCTGCAACACGGGCAAGTGCAACTGGGGTATTGCAACACAGCGCGCCGACCTTGTAAAGCGCCTTAATCCCGATATCGGAAGCGAAAGACTTGTAAATCTCATAACCGCTTGGAACCACGAAATAAAAGAAATGATGGGCGGAATGGGAATAAACTCAATAGAAGCGCTCCGCGGAAACAGGCTTATGCTCAGAGGCGTCGGGCTTACGCAAAAAGAGCTTGACATCTTGGGCATAATGCACGCAGGCGAATAACGAAAGGAGCGGTTTGTAATGAAAAGAGTTTATGTAAATGAAGACTGGTGTCTTGCGTGTCACTTGTGCGAATATTACTGCGCGGCGGCAAATTCGGGCGCGGAGAATATGGTAAAGGCGTTTAAAACCGATGGAAAAAAGCCTATTCCGAGAATTAAAGTAGAAGAGGGCGAAAAGGTAAATTTTGCCGTTCAGTGCCGCCACTGCGACGCGAAACCCTGCGTTAAGGGCTGTATTACGGGCGCGCTTTCGGTGAAAGACGGGGTAGTGTCTGTTGACGAAAGCAGATGCGTGGGTTGTTATACCTGCGTTCTTAGCTGTCCGTTTGGGTGCATTGTCATTGATGAAGAAGGTCACAGGATACAAAAATGCGACCTTTGCGTAAAGAACCACAACGGCGAACCCGCCTGCGTTCAGGGCTGCCCGAACAGAGCCGTTGTTTTTGAGGAGAGGTGAGGATATGAATTACGTTATTATCGGAAACAGCGCCGCCGCTGTCGGAACTATTGCGGGTATCCGCGAGATTGACAGTACGGGCAAGATAACTGTTATTTCTGACGAAAAGTATCACACCTATTCCCGCCCGCTTATCTCATATTGGCTTGAAGGAAAGGTAACGGACAAGAATATTTATTACCGCGAGCCGGATTTCTACGAGAAAAACGGTGTTGAAACCATTCTCGGAAAGAAAGTCACGAAAATCGATACCGAGAAAAAGTGCGTGATCTTAGACGACGGGCTTTCGGTGCCTTATGACAAGCTTATGGCGGCAACGGGCTCAAAGCCGTTTGTGCCGCCGATGAAGGGGCTTGAAAAGGTAAATTATCACACTTTTATGACCTATGACAGCGCAAAGGCTATCCGCTCTGAGCTTAAAAAGGGAATGAAGGTGCTTATAATCGGCGCGGGACTTATCGGTCTTAAAGCCGCAGAGGCGCTTGCCGCACATGATACGGACATTACGGTCATTGACCTTGCGGACAGGGTTTTGCCGTCAATACTTGATGTAAAGGCGGCGGCTATGATGCAGCGGCATATTGAAAATCACGGGATAAAATTCGTTTTAAAAACGTCTGTTGAGGAATTTTCCGAACATTCCGCAAAGCTGCAAAACGGAATGACCGTCGATTTCGATATGCTGATAGTTGCCGTGGGAGTAAGACCGAACACCGAGCTTATTTCAGACGCAGGGGGAAAGGTCGAGCGCGGAATTATCACCGATATGACTCAGAAAACCTCGCTTGACGACATTTACGCGGCGGGCGACTGTACCGTAAGCTATGACGCAGCCGCCGAAACAAATCGTATACTTGCGGTATTGCCTAATGCTTATTTGCAGGGCGAAACGGCGGGACGAAATATGGCGGGCAGAGAAAACTATTATCTGAACGCTATCCCAATGAATGCAATAGGGCTTTTCGGACTTCACATAATTTCTGCGGGCGATTACAACGGCGAGGAATATGTTGAGGAAACCGAGAATACATATAAAAAGCTGGTGTTCCGCGACAATAAACTTAAAGGTTATATCCTTATGGGTGATGTTGCGAGAGCAGGAATTTACACGGGAATTATCAAAGAGGGGCTTGACATAAGCGAAGTGGACGAAAAACTGCTTAAAGAAAAGCCGCAGATGATGATGTTTTCAAAGGAAAGACGCGAAGAAAAGCTCGGAGGTATCATAAAATGAAAATAGATGCAAAAAATATCAAATATGCCGAGCTGAATAAAATAATCCGCGAGAGCGAGGACAGCCGCTTAGAGGTCGAAAATGTTCTGGGTCAGCGCTATATCGGCGCAGGAAGCTCCGAAAAGGAAATACTTGTAACAGGTACTCCCGGAAACGCCCTCGGAGCATATCTTAACGGCTCGAAGATAGTAGTTTACGGAAACGCTCAGGACGCTATCGGCGACACCATGAACGACGGAGCTATAATCGTCCACGGAAACTGCGGCGATACCGCAGGATACGCTATGCGCTCAGGCGAAATTTACGTCGAGGGAAACGCAGGCTATCGTGTGGGAATACATATGAAGAGCTATAAAGAGCTTTATCCGATAATCGTTATCGGCGGAAAAGTCGGCGATTTTCTCGGCGAATATCAGGCGGGAGGAATTATAATTGTCCTCGGAATAGACGTTGAGGGATGTCCTGTCGGAAGTTTCTGCGGTACGGGTATGCACGGCGGCGAAATGTTTATCAGAAGCGACGAAGCGCCTAAGGGACTTCCCGCTCAGGTGTGCTGTTCGGAGGCTACCGCAGAGGAAAAAGAGCAGATTCGCCGTTATATAGACAGATTTGTAAAGCATTTCAAGCACGACACCGACGAGCTTTTAAGCTCAAAGTTCTATAAGCTCGTTCCAAACTCCGCAAACCCTTATAAACAGCTTTATGTAAACAACTGATAATGCTGACGCGGCGGAATTTTCTCAGATCCCCGCCGCGTTTTGTTTATTAAATGAGCATCAATGGAGATGGCTATGAAAATTTTCGTCAACGCTAAAACAGAAGAAGCGTGTGAAAACCTTCGTGAGATTCTCGGCGATTTTGCACAGGAATTTGTGCTGTGCGCTGATGATAAAAAACAGTACGATTTCGCGGGGTGCGACGTGATCGTTGTTTCCGCGCCGCTCAGAGCCGAGTTCGGATTGAATTATGTAAGCGAAGCGTCAAAGCTCACTTCCGTTCCGATCATCATTCTTGCGCGGGCGGATATAGCTGACGATATTCAGAAAAGGATAAGGTTTACGGGAGCGTTTGTTGTTGAAAAGCCGTTTAAAAAGAGCGTGCTTCAAAGCGCAATAAAAATGGCGCTTCTTGCAAAGGAGAACATAAACCGCCTTGAGGACGAAAAAAACAAGCTTTCAAAACAGCTTGACGACGTAAAAACCATAGACCGCGCCAAATGCTGTCTTATTCAATACCTCAACCTCACCGAAGAACAGGCTCACCGTCACATTCAAAAGTTAGCAATGGACACTCGCAAATCCCAGCGGGAAATAGCCGAAGACGTATTGAGAACATATCTGACATAAAGAGATCTTTTATACAAGTTGAAAAGTCAGAAGAACGGTAGTTTATTTAAAAGTTTTATTTTAAAATAAGAGGCGCGGTCATTCAATGCCGCGCCTTTTTTTGTATTCCTCGGTAAACCGCGTTATCTTTCCCTTGCATACAACGCTGTCCGACGTGTCGCCTATCAATTCGCGTACTTTTTCAAGAATTTCCCTTCCTGCGTTTTCGTCCGTAAATTCCACCTCGGCTTCAAAATCCCGTATGTTAAAATATTCGCTCATATCGAGGTCGATCTCGCCGCCTTTAAACCGCTTTACAAGCCGCTTTGTAAACAGCTTTCCTATGCGCTTTACATCCGGCAGCGGCTCTCCCGCCATCTCCGAAAGCAATTCTCCGTGAATTGTTTCGGGCAGCCTGATAAGTTTTTTTGTAAGTTCGACCCGCGAAAAAACTTTCCCCGTAGGCAGCTTCATCTGAAGTAAAAATTCTTCATCAACTTCCCTTACGCGGACAGTAATCCTCCGCTGTGAAAGCTGAAGATCTTCTGTGTCGTAATAGTTGTTTGTCTGTAAAATCGTTTTGTCCCACGAAAAAGCCCCGACGACTTTTTCGTACTGTTCTTTTGTCAGCATTATCTTGAACTCGTTTTCAATCTCGTTTCCCGTCATATATAGCCCTCTTTTCCTCTTATTGACACTTCTCCCGAATTTATCTCAAAACGTCCGTTTTCGTCCTCGCAGATAAGACAGCCGTTTTCGGAAATATCCAAAGCCTTTGCGAATTTTTCACTTGTCCCGCGGATAATTCTTATTTCGCGCCCGATATTTATAACGCGGTTTTTGTATTCTTCATAACAATTTTTAAAACATTCTCCCGCTCGGAAAATAACACGTTCATATATTTTTTCGCACAGCAATTTTTTCGGTATCTCGGTATTTGCCGCGGTTTTAAGCGAGATAGCGTTCGGAAGTTCCATATGCCTGAAATAATCGTCACTTTGCGATATGTTTACGCCTATCCCGCAGATAACGTTCTGACATTCACAAATTTTTATGCCCTCGCATAAAATACCACAGACCTTGCGATTTTCGATAATTATGTCGTTAGACCATTTTATTCCCGCCTTTACGTCGGGATAAAGTTCTTCAATTGCGTCGCATACTGCAAGTCCGACGCGCGCCGTTAAAGTCATAAAGTCGGGCGGGTCTTTAAGCAGTACCGACATGGCCAGCATACCCTCCGCCGTATCCCAAGAGTGACCGTGACGTCCTCTGCCTGAGGTCTGCCTTTCGCTGGTAACACAAGCGCCGTCCGAAAGAGTATTACACCGTTCTCTCAGCCAGTCGTTTGTAGAGCTTGTTTCCTCTAAAAAAATAATATTGTTCATCTGTCATTTACCGTTAATATCGTGAATATCCATAGTTATGGCGCGGTTTTTGTCAATTTTGATCATGCCGTAAGAGCATTTTGAGCCTCCGCGCGGAAGCGCCGCACTTCCGGGATTCATAACATAGATCCCGTTCACTATATCGCAAAACGGAACGTGGGTATGCCCGTAAAGCGCAATATCGCACTTTTCCTCACGAGCCTCAGCCGTAAGTATATCCAGCGTCGATTTTACGGCAAACGTATGCCCGTGACAGCAGAAAATATTAACGCCCTCGCGCGTTTTCACAACGTGCTTTACATCGTGAAACCCATAGTCGCAGTTCCCTTTGACATATACCATGGGGAAATTCGGATAAATATCCGACAGATCCTCAAAATCGCTTTCTCCGTCACCGAGATGAATAAGCAGATCCGCGTCGGGATTATTCTTTAAAACAGTAAGTAAGGATTTGAAATCACGGTGAGTATCTGAAACAACAATAATTTTCATATTTACCTCCGTTCAAATAAGTATATCATAAATGAGTAAAAAATAAAAGTAATTTTATCAAATTTTGTTTAATTTGCACAAATAAATAAAAGGAGGAATTTTCCGTGAATGAACAAAGCTATGAAAAGCTGATAGAAGCGGCGAGCAAGAAACTCGGAACGTCTCCCTCTCAGCTCCGTCAAACTCTCGAAAAGGGAGATGTTAAAGCAATATCAAACGTGCTTTCTAAATCCGACAAGGAAAAACTGCGCGCCATTCTGTCAAATAAAGAGCTTATGCAGAAACTTAAAAGCGCGTCCTCGCCCGAAGATGTAATGAAAATAATCGGAAAGCGGTAAAGTCAGGCTGCCGACAAAGCTGATGCGCATTATAGACAGCTCGTTCGGCAGTCTGAAATAATATTTTTATACGATCGGGATATACGAATTTTCGGCATAAAACGAACCGGAGGCAAATGTGGACAATATAGAAGATCTGCTGCGGGAACTTGTAGGCGAGGATGACGACAGCTGCAAAGAGCAAAATTGCAGCGAAAGAGACTGCCGTGATGACGAGGGAGATTCCCGCGAAAAGAATTGCGAACAGTCCGAAGGGCTGTTTTCGGGGCTTGACCCTGAAATGCTCATAAAACTTATGGGGCTTATGGAAACGCTCAACCAGCCCGACGATTCTGAGCGCTTTCTGCTCGCTTTAAAGCCGCTTCTGCGTCCGGAAAACCGTCCGAAAGTCGATTCGGCTTTAAGACTTTTAAAACTTTTTACGTTATTTCCGATACTGAAAGAAGCGGGAATCTTCGATAAGCTGATTTAAAGTCGGTTTGAACAGACCGAAAAGCTCGGAAAAACAAACGATTTTTTCGCAGATGTTTTAAACATTTCTCAGCGGAATTATGCGTAATTTTCACAGCAGTACGGCGCTTAATTTTTATGGATATTTAATTGATTTTTTACAAGGATTTAAGAGCGGTTTTTATTGCAATTTTTTAATGCATTTTTCTGCTGTATTTTATTGCTGATTTTAAGGCAATAAATAAGGTGTTTTTTAACGATTTTTCAGACTGAATTTCGGATAATTTTTTGGGGGTGAAACAATGGTTTGGAATTCCACACAATCCGCATTGTACAAGTTTGTCGCGGAGCATAACCGAGAGATAGTGAGCGGCAGTTCGAGGGCAGATGATGACGAGGAAAATACTGAAAATATTTTTTGGGAAAATACTCGGAATACACCCGAAAAAATACCCCAAAAATTAACGGAAAAAATATATGAAAAATCAGCAGAAAAAATACCGGGAAAAACCCCCGAAAATTTCGGCGAAAATAAACGAAAAAATAATTTTGAAAATCGTCGGAATAAAGCTGACCGCGGCTGCCGTTTCGGCGGAAATATGCGAAAAACAAGTTTCGGTTATGACGGGTTTTTATCAGACGGCGATTTTATGCTTATCTGTACGCTCATTTATGTGCTTTATCGAAACGGCGCGGATCAAAAATTAATTTTCGCGCTTATCTTCATTCTGATCTGTTAAGCCGAAAAAAATTCCGAAAACCCGTGAATTTTTCAGAGAAAGCACTTGAAAAATTTTTCGGAATGTTGTATAATATAATTCAGTAATTTTGTAAAAGGCGTTTGAACGCAGCAAGAGTATTCGGCAGTTTTGTAACAGCTACAGAGAGCCGCGAACGGTGAGAAGCGGCGCGTACAGCCGAAGAAGTGCGGCTGCGGAGTCGGTCTGAGGAAATGCAGACACGTTTTCCGCGTTAAGGAATTATGAGGGGCATTTTGCCCGAAGCGAAGTGGAACCGCGTATAATAACGCCTTCGCGCCGTTTTTGGCGCGGAGTTTTTGTTTTTGGGGAGAAATTATGTTTGAAAGGCTAAAAGAGGAAATTGCGTCGATAAAGGCGCGCGATCCTGCCGTAAGATCGGCTCTTGAGGTAGTTTTGCTTTATCCGTCTTTCAGGGCGGTGAGGGATTACCGTATGGCGCACTGGTTTTATGTGAGAGGTCATTATTTCATTGCCCGCTGGATATCTCAGCATTCCCGACACGTCACGGGCATTGAAATTCACCCCGGTGCGAAAATCGGAAAGGGATTGTTTATAGACCACGGTGCGGGAGTTGTTATCGGAGAAACGACCGAAATCGGCGACAACTGCACGCTTTATCAGAACGTTACGCTCGGCGGAACGGGAAAAGACGTCGGCAAACGCCACCCCACGCTCGGAAACAACGTTATGGTTGGTTCGGGAGCGCGCGTTTTAGGACCTATGAAGATAGGAGACAACTCTAAGATCGCAGCAAACGCTGTGGTTCTGGAGGAAGTGCCGCCGAACTGTACGGCTGTGGGAGTTCCCGCAAGGGTAGTGAAAAGGGACGGAGTTCGTGTTACAAACAGCGACCTCGACCAGATACATATTCCCGACCCTGTTTCGGAAATTATGTGCAAACATCTTATGTACATTGAACGCCTCGAAAAGCAGTTAAATGAGCTTAAAGCCGAGGTCGAAGAACTTAAGAACAATGGAAAAAAGGAGTAAGAAAATGAAGATCTATAACACTATGACAGGAAAAAAAGAAGAACTTGTCCCCGTGACAGAGGGTACGGTGAAAATATACTGCTGCGGTCCGACGGTCTACAACCTTATCCACATAGGAAACGCCCGCGCGCTGTGCGTATTTGACGCGCTGAGGCGCTATCTTGAATACAGGGGATATAAGGTGTTTTATGTTCAGAATTTCACGGATGTTGACGACAAAATAATCAAAAAAGCCAACGAAACGGGAAAGACCGCGCAGGAAGTTTCGGAAAACGCAATAAAGGAATATTTTGTGGACGCAGAGGGGCTTAACGTGAGAAAAGCCGACGTTCACCCCAAAGTAACCGAGAATATGGACATAATAATCGACATTGTAAAAACGCTTGTCGAAAAAGGCTATGCTTATCAGGCGGACGGCGACGTCTATTTTGAAACATCAAAGTTTCCCGAATACGGAAAGCTTTCCCACCAGCCGCTTGACGACCTTCGCGCGGGAGCGCGCATAGAAATCGGCGAGAAAAAGCGCGACCCTATGGATTTTGCGGTATGGAAAGCTGCAAAGCCCGGCGAGCCGTACTGGGATTCGCCTTTCGGAAAGGGCAGACCCGGCTGGCACATTGAATGTTCGGCGATGAGCAGGCATTATATCGGCGACACGATCGATATTCACGGAGGCGGAGCGGATCTTATCTTCCCGCATCACGAAAACGAAATAGCACAGAGCGAGTGCGCGACGGGCTGCAAACTTGCCAATATTTGGATGCACAACGGTATGCTTAATGTTGACAACAAGAAAATGTCAAAATCCGCGGGAAATTTCTTTCTCGTAAGGGATATGGCGGCAAAATTCGGCTATGAGCCTATTCGCTTTATGCTGCTTTCGGTGCATTACAGAAGCCAGCTCAATTACACGGTTGAGGTCATTGAAAGCTGCAAAGCCGCGCTCACAAGGCTGTACAACTGCCGCGAACTTATGGAGCGCACCTTGCCCTCGGCAAAGGACGGCGCTGCGTCCGAGCAGGCAAAGAACGACGCTTTGACAGCGAAAAACGAATTCATCAAAGCGCTTGACGACGATTTCAACACCGCCGACGCTATCGCGGCAATTTTCGAGTTTGTGAAAAAAATAAATATTGCTCTTTCAAATACCGAAACAACAAAGGCTGATGTGAAAATTTATCTTGATGAATTTAACTCATTGACAAATGTACTTGGTTTGTTGTATAATAAGAAAGAGGACGAAATTCCCGAAGAAATAAAAAGCATGATAGAACAGCGCGCTGCCGCAAGAAAGGAAAAGAACTTCGCGCTTGCCGACGAGCTGAGAAACAAAATAACCGAAATGGGTTATATAGTCGAGGAAACAAAACAGGGTACAATTGTTAAAAAGGCATAAGAACGGGAGAGAAAAATGAAGAAAAGAAAAATTATTGCGGGGATATTAGGCGCTTGTCTGTTTTTGGCAGGCTGTGATAGGTCGGACAATACGAGCAGCGATGAAAGCGTTCAGTCGAATACAAACGTCGATTATTCTCAATTCGGTTTGTCTGACAGCGTACCGAGAGAAATAGACGGTTTTACGGGAAATGTCAGTGATGTACAGCCCAAAGCGGGCGACCTTATCGCCGAGTTTGAGATAGAGGGCTTCGGAACGATAAAAGCGGTGCTTTTTCCCGAAGCTGCGCCGCTTGGCGTAGAAAACTTTCAGAAGCTTGCCGACAGCGGCTTTTATGACGGACTTACAATTCACAGGGTCGTGAGCGATTTTATGTTTCAGGGCGGCTCGACAAACGGCGACGGAACGGGCGGCGATGCCGCTGTAAACGGCGGTTCTTTCGGTATTGAAACAGCACAGAATGCACGTCATTTTTACGGAGCGCTTTGCTATGCAAACGCCGCGGGTCAGAACACAACTCAGTTTTATATCGTAAACAATAAAAAGCCGCAGGATATAAGCACGTATGACCTTAACAGCTATAAGGAGCAAGTTGAACAGGGAAAGCAGATAATCCTCTCTGCGCTTGAGTCGGGGGTTTCAGCAGAAGATATGCGTTATGCTATTTACTCGGCATTTGGCCAAGATCTTCTTTCAAGATTTCAAACCTATCAGAACATTGTAAATTGGGTAGGCGGCGCTTCGGACAATATAGTAAATCGTTATAAGGAAAAAGGCGGAACACCGTCGCTCGACGGCGGATATACCGTTTTCGGGCAGACATTCGACGGTTTTGACGTTATAGATAAGATCTCGTCCGTAAGTGTGCAGAACAACAGCAGCGGCGAAAAGTCAAAGCCCGTTGAAACCATTGTGATAAAGACCGTAAAGGTAAGAACTTTTGACCCCGATATTGATACCGTTTCGGGCAGTCAGAGCGGTGAAGACAGCCAAAATAGTGATAGTCAAAGCAGTTCATGAATTCTGAGCTGACGCTGACCTCTGAAAGGAAAGGAAATTGATATGAAACTGTTGAGAAAGCTTACGGGATTGTTTCTGGCGGCAGCGGCGGCGGTCGGCTTGTGCGGCTGTTCGGGCGTAAAGCCGGGGAATATCGGCGATGTAACGCTGAAAAACGGCGACAAGATAGCGGAAATAACGATAGAAGGCTATGGAGTTATAAAAGCCAAGTTGTTTCCGGATATAGCTCCCGTCGCTGTTGAGAATTTTATAGCGCTCGCAGAGAAGGGATATTACGACGGACTTAAAATACACCGCGTCGTGCCGGACTGCTGTATACAGGGCGGCTCGTTAAACGGCGACGGAACGGGCGGCAAAGCGGCTGTAAACGAGGGTTCGTTTAGTGTTGAAGTAAATGAAAACGCCCGCAATTTCTACGGCGCGCTCGGCTATGCGCATAACGGAGACGGACAGAACGCAACTCAGTTCTATATCGTAAACAACAAGAAGATACAGGATCTTTCGCAGTACGACCCCGCAAAGATGCGCGAGGAAGCCGCGAAATATACCGAGCTTGCAAATGCTATAACCGAAGAAGGCTCATTGGCAAAGGAACAGTACACTATCCAAGCGACGTATTACACAAATCTTGCGGATATGTTTGAAAAGGCGTCGGATGAAGTTCTCGAAAAGTACGCTACGGCGGGCGGCTATCCTTTCTGGGACGGCGGGTATACTGTTTTCGGACAGGTTTACGAGGGACTTGACGTTCTCGATAAAATATCGGAGGTCAAGCTTACCACAAACAACGCGGGGCAGGTTTCCAGACCGAAAACAGATATAATCATAACTTCCGTAAGGACTTATGAATATGTTGAGGAAGTTCCGGAGAGCCAAAGCTCAAAGAAAAAGTGATTTTCGTTTATTGCTTGCTGGAAAATCGCGGTTGAATAAAGATATACGGCTTTGGCATAGGCTTTAGCGCAATTAAATACAGGAAAACGCAGTTTACTTTAAACTGCGTTTTTTTATAGAATGAAATTTCAAACAGACTGTATAAAAAGTCAAAGCTAAGACTGTTGAGAAAGCCTGTTTTAAATCGTCACCGAAACCGACGCCATATCCGTATATTGTTCAATTATACTTTATATTTTACGACATGACGCCTCTGTCATCTTATCTCTGTACTTTGACCGCTGTCTGAACTTACAATTTTTAAAAGCTCTTTAAGGGCGGCGCTCTTTTCCTCGTCCGTGAGCTGACCGCCGTTTTTATTTTTGAATTTTGCCGTCACCTTGTATTCCGTTCCGTTCGGAGTTGGAACGCTTTGGACTGTGATGTTATATGCTGTACAGGTCTTTTCGTTGTTCCCGACGCGGAAATTAAGCGAAAGTTTTTTTATTTCATCCCGCGTTATCATAAGGCTTATGGTCTGATTTTTGCTGAAACTGTCCGAAAGTTTTCCGTTCTTCAAGCTGCGCGCTCCCGAAAGAGATATCGTATCCCCGCTCTCGGTCATTCCTCTGCCGTTTTTATCGGGAACAAAATACGGTATCAAAGTAGTCTTTCCCGAAGCATTGTCCGCGAGCAGGTCAAGCAGAGTTGTTTTCGGAGAAACGCCAAGCTCGTTCGCATTTTCAAGCATGGAAAGCGGCTTTTCCGCCGAGGTCATACCCTCGCTGAACCGCATATCCGTAAGAAGCTCCGCGCTTTCTGCACAGCAAACGGGCATATTCAGACTGCACCGAAGGTCGTAATAAAGCGAATTTAGCGCGGGCATGACATTTTCGCTTTCAAAACCGCTCCCTAAAATTAAAAGTTTTGTTTCGCACATATAGAGCTTTTTGCCGTCGGCGAGTGAAATGCTCTCAATTGCTTCGGAAAGGGTCTTTCCGCTTCCCGTTACTTTTATCGCGTTTTCCTGAGAAGCGTCGATCTTGTCGCCGCCGCTCGAAAAAAGCAGAGCGGAAACGTTGTATTTTCCGTTGTAGTCGATCGCAATTGCCTGTATAACGGCGCGATTACCAAGCTCGGTCATATCCGAACAGCCGCAGAGCAATGCCGCTATAGCTGCAATAAGCACGGGCATGAACTTTTTTGACACTTTTTTTCTCCTTTTTGTTTTTTGGCTTTTAAAGTAATTAAATTTTTTGTGCAGTTATCCGCGCTGTTATTGCGGCGAAGTTTTGGGATCTTCGTTTTTTTTCTGTTCTGAAACGCGCTTCAGCGCGGCAAACATAAGCGCCGCCGACAATAACATCATTCCGCAGCGAAGCGCCGCGCACAGCGCCCATATTGCCGAAAAAATGCCGTCAAGGCGCTTGAAAACAGCAATATCCGAAAGCGATGCAGAAGCCACAGACGGGTATTCGGAAAGCGCGTAAAATTCTCTCAGTATCAGAAAGTTGAAAACGCATAAAAATATCGGAACAATAATGCTGAAAAGCGAGAAATACATAGCGGTCTTAAACGAAGAGTTTTTGTGCTTTTTGTTTACATACGGCAAAAGCGCCGCAAAAATAAGGTAATCTCCGCCGTTTAAAAAGCGTATTATTATATCGCCGAGCAGACCGCTGTTTTCGGAAGTGTTCCACACGTCCGATCTCTGATAATAGGGAATATCCGCTATGAAGACCAAGACGGTTATTATTCCCGCAGCGACGAGAAAAAGCACCCCTGAGCGCGCGACAGCTTCTACTCCCATATATGCCGCATAAACAGCGAATATTGCCGCGATAGTGTAGATCATCCATGAGCTTCCGCTTATGATAAGATTTTTTTCTGTAAATCCGCTCGTGTGATAAAGCGTCTTTATCGCCGCTCCAACAAGAATTACCGCTCCGAAGCACGCCGATATCCACCCCATGACCTTATTTTTGTTGTAGACATAACGGTGGAAATTGTCGTGGTTTAATGAAAAAATGATGAGCGGAAGCGCAAATAAAAATCTCAGAAGTTCCGAGCCGATTATCGCTATTATCGCTTCTCTCGGCGCGGAAGATGAATTCGGGGTCGTTATTTCTATAGCCGCGCGGGATAAGAGCAGAATACAGAAAAGCTGAGCGGCGCTTATTTTCGGAAAGTCTTTGGTCATAGATTTTCTCCTTCGATATGGACCTTTACTTCCGTATATACCGTAAACGGAAGCGCAAGCTGTGACAGATATGCTTCCTGCGGGATCGCGGAATTTACGGGGACAATGGTTTCCGCATAGGGTTCAATCGGATTGTTGTTTTTCATTTTTATCTTCCTCTTTTCAGAGCGTGTTCATACTATCCGTACACGCTGTTTTTATGATATGTCCGCCCCGTTCAGGTTCTGGATAGTTACGTCGCTTTTCGACATCTTTTTCCATCCCGAACGTACAAACATATCCCTCAGAGCTTTCGGTGAAAACGGCGAGATCGGGGACATATACGGAACGCCGTAGGTCGAAAGCGAACACATTTTTATTATGACAGCACCCGCCGTAAGCAAAAGCCCGTACAGTCCGAAGAAACCTCCCGCGATGATATAGATAAAACGCAGGATAACAGTCTTTTCGTACATTGTCGGAACGACAAAGCTGCAAAGTCCCGAAAGCGCCACTACCAGCACCATGGGAGCGCCGACAAGTCCCGCCGATACCGTTATATCGCCTATGACAAGTCCCCCTACAACGCCTATCGCGTGACCGATAGGGCGCGGAAGCCTTATGCCCGCTTCACGCAGAATCTCGTACATAAAGTGGATAAACAGACATTCCACCATAAGCGAAAACGGAGCGGTCTGCTCGGCTGATGCAAGGTTCAAAATAAGCGGCGAGGGAAGCATTTCCGGATGATATGACGCTATCGCAACATAAGCTCCCGGCAGAAAAAGCGTGATAAGATATGCGCAAAGCCTTACGGCGCGGATAAAGAATGCGTAAAAAGGCTTTTGGGTATAGTCGTCAAGCGCCTGAAAACTTTCAATAAACAAATGTGGAACGACAAGCGCAAACGGTGTTCCGTCCACAAGAATACCGACCCTGCCCTCATATAGTTTTGCGGCGAAAACGTCGGGTCGCTCACAAGTCGTACATTCGCTGAAAAACCAGCCCCCTTCGCCTTCGAGATAAGGCTGGATATATCCGCTTTCAAGAATTGTGTTTAAATTTACCGATTTAAGCCTTTTCTTTACGTCGTTTAACAGCTTTGGAGATACCTTGTCTGAAATATAGCAGATACATATATCGGTATTTGAACGCGAGCCTATCTGCGACATCTCGAAAACAAGCGTCGGAGATTTTATCCTGCGCCGTATAAGCGACATATTCGTGCGTATTACTTCCACAAATCCCTCGCGTGATCCGCGCACGTTCAGCTCGGAGGTAGGCTCGTCTATTCCGCGCGATTTATAGCCCTGTATGCCGATAGCTATAGCGCGGCTCGTGCCGTTTATTAAAATTATTGCAAATCCCGACTGAAGTTTTAGTATAAGGTTTTTAAAGTCTAAAATTTCTATCTGCTCTGCGGCGGTCAGATATACCTCAAAAAGTGCGGTCATAAGAGCTTCGGGCGGGAGAGGTTCGCTGTTTGAAAGAGAACTCAGCTTGCTGTAAATAAGCTCGGCAAGGGTATCCGTACTTGTCATTCCCTCACAGGTGAGTACCGCGATATGATTTCCGCAGATCATTGCATTTTTGATGATTACATCTGATGAATTTTGGGTAATACTTTGTATAAGTTTCAGATTTTCTTCGAGAGAAACGGTGAGATTATCGTCCACAATTTTTGCTCCTTAAATTTTTCTTGATATATTTTTAGCGTAAGAACAGTTTTTATACTTTTTTTGTTGACAAATGTAAAAAATAGTGGTAAACTATAATGTGGAAGAAAGTTCGTAATGTTAATATATTCCCGCCTATGCCGCAGACAGTTTAAATACATTTGCGGTTGTACGAAAAGCCGCTTCGGCACTTTAAACAAGGCTCAAAATGAGCGTATCGGGGACTTTCTCCGAATAATGATTTATATAAGTTGAACATTTTTGTTTTTATTATTGTGTTTTAATAAGGAGTGATTTCGTGAAAATAGAGTGGAATAAAAAATATACTACCGTTGCGGTATATTCGCTTATCGTGATAGCTGTGGCGGTTCTGTTTGTTGTATTTGTTTTTAAATTCAACTCGTTTGCCGAAGGTTTTACATGGGTAGGCGAGGTCGCAGCTCCGGTCGTTTGCGGACTTATTATCGCGTATGTCTTAAATCCGCTTATGATGTACTTTGAAAATAAGTTTTTCAAAAAGTTCACAAGTGGGCCGATACAGGCTGATGTCGTGCAAAAAAATGCGGTTAAAAGCCCGTCCAATAATAAAATGAGCATCAAAGCCGAGGCTGCCGAGAAGATAAAGAAGATCTTGCCTGACGCAAAGAAAAAAATCCGCAGAAAAAAGGCAATGGCAAGAGTTTTTTCGCTTATCATTACG
Organism: uncultured Clostridia bacterium; assembly: GCA_947629335.1. Classification (GTDB taxonomy): domain Bacteria; phylum Bacillota; class Clostridia; order Oscillospirales; family Ruminococcaceae; genus CAG-115. The sequence goes on from CANRDI010000002.1 coordinate 200,849, forward strand.
TTTACGGTCGTTCTTATAATTGTTTTCGCGCTGCTTATTGCGATAGGTCCGAGCATAGCGGGGAGCATAGTAGACTTGGCTGACAGTTTCCCCATTTACGCAAAAGAGATAGAACATTATCTTGAAGACTTTTTTGCTGACAATCCCGAAATATCGGAGTTTATATTCGACGAGTTCAAAGACCTGTCAACCGAGCTTAAAAAGCTTGCAGAAACGCTTAAACCCGTTGCGGGAGATATAATAGGAAACGTTTCGAGCAGCCTTTGGAGCTTTGCCATGTCCGTTCTTGTGGGACTTAAAAATGTTCTGCTCGGAATGATAATCGCCATTTACCTTCTTTTCAGCAAGGAAAAGCTGTTGGCTCAATGCAAGCAGATCGTATTTGCATTTTCTAAAGATAATTTCCGAAGAAGATTTTTCTCGTTCTGCGAAAAAAGCAACAACATTTTTAAGAAATATATCGTTTCAAACCTCGTAGACGCAATGGTAGTATTTGTGTTTATGCTCGTAGGAATGTTTATTATGAAAATGCCGTATGCGACGCTGGTTTCGGCGGTCTGCGCGGTGACAAATCTTATTCCGTTCTTCGGTCCGTTTATCGGAGCAGTACCTTGCGCGGTATTGATATTGCTTGACGATCCGTCAAAAGTTATCTGGTTCGCGCTTTTCGTGCTTATTTTACAACAGTGCGACGGAAATATCATAAAACCGTTCCTTTTCGGCGAAACAATGGGACTTCCCGCTATATGGGTGCTTGTTTCCATAATACTCGGCGGAGGCTTGTTCGGTATACCCGGAATGCTTTTGGGAGCGCCCGTTTTCGCGGTTATCTATACATTCTTCGCTGATTTCGTAAAAGCAAATCTCAAAAAGCGCGAGCTTCCCGAAAGTACGGACATATATGTAAGTTCTGTAGAAGATTTCACGAAAGAATATATTGACGACAAACCTAAAGAAACCGAGAAAGAATAATTATTTAAGCTCGGTATATAAAAAGCCGGTTTTCAAAACGGAGTAAAAGCTCAGAAGCATGAAAACAGTCGGCGGGCGGCGAAAGTCGTCCGCCGTTTTATATTCCGATATAAATGTCTTAATGCATCGCAGTTTATGCTCTTTGACCATAACTGAAAAGCGTGTGGTTTGGAAATATTAATATGCCGCGAAACAATTGAACAAAAATGACAGGCTTTTTTTATTTTTTGATACATTTCAGATTTTGGAAATTACATGAGAAATTGTGTTGATTTTTTTTGAGGTTTATGTTATAATAAAATATGTATATGTAAATCAAAACGGAGATGATAGAATGAAGCCTGTAAATATCGGCTTTGGAAACGCGGTAAATGAGGACAGGATAGTCGCGGTCGTAAATCCCGAAGCCGCTCCGATAAAACGCATAGTTCAGCTCGCAAAGGACAACGGGACTGCTATTGACGCGACCTGCGGAAGAAAGACCCGCTCGGTCATTATCTGCGACAGCGGACATATTGTGCTTTCGGCGCTTATGCCTGAAACTATAGCGGAAAAATCGGCGAAAAACGCTGAATAAGCATAAATACGGAGGAAGTATGGAAAACAAAGGTATTTTATTCGTAGTATCCGCGCCCGCAGGCTGCGGAAAAGATACGATCTTAAATGAGTTTTTCAAACGCAGCAAAACGGCGGGCTATGCCGTTTCTGCTACGACAAGAGCGCCCCGCAGCGGAGAAATTGACGGCGTGCATTATCATTTTCTGACAGTAGATGATTTCAAGGCTAAGATCGAAAACGGCGAGGTCTTAGAATACACCGAATACTGCGGAAATTTTTACGGAACGCTTAAAAAAAGCGTGGACGATTTGCTTGAAAACGGGAAAGACGCTGTGCTGAAAATCGAAGTTGAAGGCGCAATGAACATAAGAAAAAAGTTTTCCGACGCGTGCTTGGTATTTATTCTCCCTCCGTCGCTCGAAATACTTGAAGAGCGTCTCCGCAAAAGAGGAACAGAGAGCGAGGAAAAAATTATCGAAAGAACTAAACAGGCAAGAACAGAACTTGAATTTGCGAAGAATTATGATTATCTTATCGTAAACGACGACCTTAATGAGGCTGTCGAAGACCTTTTGAGCGTTTTCAGAGCTGAAAAGCTGAGGAAAACGCGCTGCGCAGAGCTTTTGGAAAGCATAAAGGGAGAAAAGAATTGACCGCGAAAATTGCCGTTGAAAATACGCTTTTTGCGTTTGATAAGCTGTTTTCGTATGAGATACCGAGCGGACTTTCGGACAGTATAACGGTCGGCGTTCGTGTTATAGTGCCTTTCGGCAGGGGAAACACAAAGCGCGTGGGTCTGGTTTTTGAGATAACAGAAGACGCCGCCGAGAAAACAAAACCCATAAGCGCGGTCATCGACGACGAACCGATAATTTCCGACGAGCTTTTAGGTATCTGCAAATGGCTTAGAGACAACACTTTCTGCACATATTTCGACGCATTTAGGGCAGTTTTGCCTCCGGGACTTTCGTATTCGCTCAAAAGCAGATTTGCTTTATCGGAGGGAATTGACGAAAAACAGCTCACAGAAGCAGACCGAGAGCTTTTTTCAATAATAAGAACAGAGGACGATCCCTTAAAAATATATTCCGAGCATAAGTCCGACATTGACAGGCTTATAAAAAGCGGGATCATTGTCCGCGAGGAAATACCAAAGCGCCGCGTCGGTGATGAAAACGTGATTATGGTCAAAATCTCCGATGAATTTGATGAATCTGTGAAGCTGACGCCGAAGCAGAAAAAAGCGGTCGATTTCGTCCGCGAGAATGAGAGCGCTTCCATACGGGAGGTATGTTATGTCTGCGCGTCTGCGCCTTCGGTTGTAAACAGGCTTATCGAAAAAAACGTATTCGAGCGGTTTGAATATCGGGTATTTAGGACAGAAAGCGGCGAAGAGGCTTCGGAAGACCCCGAAAGCATAATTTTTTCCCCGAAACAACAGGAGATATTCGACGGCATACTTTCACTGATGAATGATGAAAAGCCGCGCTGCGCATTGCTTAGGGGAGTTACGGGAAGCGGAAAGACCTCGGTCTTTATAAGGCTGATAAATGAAGCGTTAAAGCAGGGCAAAACGGCAATGATGCTTGTACCTGAAATTTCGCTCACGCCCCAGACTGTCGGGAAATTCCGCAGGCTTTTCGGTCGGAATATCGCCATTATGCACAGTTCTCTGTCCGTTGGCGAGCGCGCAGATGAATACCGCCGCATCAAAGAGGGAAAAGCGAGGATTGTTATAGGAACGAGAAGCGCGGTTTTTGCCCCTGTACAGAACTTAGGCATAATAGTTATAGATGAAGAGGGAGAACAGAGCTATAAATCGGAAAATACGCCGCGTTATCATGCGAGAGATGTCGCAAAACAGCGCTGTTTTGCGCAGAATGCACTTTTGCTGTTGGCTTCGGCTACGCCTTCTCTTGAAAGCTATTATAACGCAAAAATCGGAAGGTACAGCCTTTTCGAGATAGACGAGCGGTATAATAACGCGGTTTTGCCCGAAGTGAGCATAATTGATATGAAAAACGAGCGTCAGAGCGGAAATATGTCGGACTTCAGCGAACCGCTTGTCTCCGCGCTCGAAGAAAATCTCGCAAAAGGCGAACAGTCGATCATACTTTTAAACAGGCGCGGTTATCGGACGAGCGTAAGGTGCTCAAGGTGCGGAAAGCCCGTCGAGTGTCCGAACTGTTCTCTGCCGCTTACATACCACAGGGCAAACGAAAGCCTTATCTGCCATTACTGTGGTTTTATGAAGCGCCTCGACAGGATCTGCCCGAAATGCGGAGAAAATTTTTTCAGCATGAAAGGCGAAGGGACGCAGCTTGTCGAGGATATGCTTTCGCAGATATTCCCTACGGCAAGGATAATCAGAATGGACGCGGATACAACTTCGGGAAAGGCCGCTTTTGAAAAGAAATTCAGCGCATTTGCAGCTCACGAGTATGATATAATGGTCGGAACGCAAATGATAGCAAAGGGGCTTGATTTTCCCGACGTAACGCTCGTAGGAGTGCTTAAAACGGACAATCTGCTCTATACCGCCGATTATAAGGCATATGAAAGAACTTTTTCACTGATAACTCAGGTCGTAGGACGCGCGGGACGCGCCGACAAAAAGGGAAGGGCGATAATACAGACCTTTTCTCCCGAACATTTCGTCATAAGCCTTTCTGCAAAACAGGATTATCCCGCGTTTTACGACGAAGAGATAAAGCTGCGCGACGCGACATTCTGCCCGCCGCTTTGCGACATAGTTACGTTCGGCTTTTCGGCTGTATCAGAATATGCTTGTGCAAATTCCGCGGATAAATTCGCGCAGATGCTTCTTGAAAAAGCAAAGGAATACGGCGAGCGCGTTCCGGTGAGAATTTTAGGACCTGCGCCGAACGTTGTGGAAAAAGTAAACGGGCGCTATCGCTATACGCTGATAGTAAAATGCAAAAACAGTCCGCTTTTGCGCAGGACCGTCGAGGAAACGATAAAGCTCGCATATGAGGACAAGAGTTTTGAAAACGTAAGGTTTTTTGCAGATATAAACTGAAAGGAAGATACAATGGCGCTGAGAGAAATAATTAAATTCGGCGATGATGTGCTGAGGAAAAAATGCCGCGAAGTTACGGCATTTGATGAAAAGTTAGCTTGTCTTTTGGACGATATGGCTGAAACGCTGACGTCTGCGGACGGAGTGGGACTTGCCGCGCCGCAGGTAGGGATATTGCGCAGAGCAATAGTAATAGACGTCCGCGACGGAAGGGGCATTATAGAGCTTATAAACCCCGTGATAACAGAACAGTCGGGCGTTCAGGTCGGAAACGAGGGCTGTCTTTCGGATCCGGGAGAATGGTGTGAGGTAGAGCGCCCGCAGAATGTTGTTGTAAAGGCATTTGACAGAAACGGAAAAGAGTTTGAACTCAAGGGCAGCGATCTGCTCGCAAGAGCTATATGCCACGAGGTCGATCACCTTGACGGAATACTTTTTATCGACAGGGTAAAACAGGATATTGCAAAAAGGTCGTGAAAAAATGACGAGAGAAATTCTTGGATTTGAAAACCCGCTTCTCCGCGAACATTCTGAAAAAGTGGAAAAATTTAACGAGGAGCTTTGGACGCTTCTTGACGATATGTACGAAACTATGTGCGAAGCCGAGGGTATCGGTATCGCCGCGCCGCAGATAGGCGTTTTAAAGCGCGTTATCGTAATAGATACAGGCTCAAAAGCGGGAAAGATCGAGCTTATAAACCCGATAATAACGGCTATGTGGGGTCATCAGGAAGAAGCCGAGGGCTGTCTTTCATATCCGCATAAGCGGGGAATTGTCCGCAGACCCATGCACGTCAGGGCAAAAGCATACGATCGATTTGGAAGGCTTCGCCGCTATCACGTCAAAGAACTTCTTGCGCGCGCATTCTGCCATGAGACCGATCATCTTAACGGCGTTTTGTATAAAGATAAAGTTATAGAATGGGTCGAAGATGAATAATAAAACACGCTTTTTTGCGGATTTTAATGTAAAATGCTTATGAAGCGTTTTGAAATTGAACAGTTATTGTATCTATATTGTTTAAAAAGGGGGCAGAATTATGAAGATAGTATTTATGGGTACTCCCGATATAGCGGCGAAATGTCTCGGTTATCTTAAAGAAGTCGGATTTGACATCGCGGCTGTTTTTACTCAGCCAGACAAGGTAAAAAACCGCGGTCAAAAAATAGAGTTTTCGCCCGTGAAAAAACTTGCGGTCAAATTAAATATTCCCGTATATCAGCCAAATTCTCTAAAGCGCGGAGATGACGCGGAAAACTCTGTCAGAGTTTTAAGAGAAGCAGATCCAGACGCTATTGTCGTGGTGGCATACGGTCAGATACTTCCGAAAAGCGTTCTTGAGCTTCCGAAGCTCGGCTGTATAAATCTTCATGCGTCGCTTTTGCCGGAATATCGTGGCGCTGCGCCTATCCAGCGCTGTATCCAGAACGGCGAGACCGTTTCGGGAGTATGCACCATGAAAATGGATGAGGGTCTTGATACGGGCGACATTATTATGACATATGAACAACCCATTTCGCCGGATATGACAGGATCTGAGCTTACGGACATTTTTGCCGTGCGCGGGGCGGAATTGCTGGCGCAGACGCTCGTAAAACTTGAAACAAAGACCGCGTATTTCAGCTCGCAGGAATATTGTAAATCTCCGACTTATGCTGAAAAAATAACGAAAGAAGAACTCTGCGTCGATTTTTCAATGCCTGCGAAAAAAGTCCATGATTTTATACGCGCAATGGCTGACGTTCCGTGTGCGTACACGTTTTTAGAGGGAAAGCGTTTGAAAATATACCGCTCGGCGGTTGCCGAAGAAAATTCCGGGCTTCCCGCGGGAACGGTAGCGGACGAAAACCGCTTTTTGGTTGCCTGCGGCGACGGAGGCTGCGTACAGCTCAAAGAAGTGCAGCTTGAAGGCTCTAAAAGAATGAGTTTTGAGGATTTTCTGCGTGGGAGAAAGCTGACTAAAGGAATAAGGCTCGGTAAGTAGCCCAAATGCTTTTTCGGCATGAAATGCAGCGCCTTATGCAAACGAAGCGCGGGCGAAAGGATATTTAAAACAGCACAAACGATTTAGGAGAAGAAAATGGCGAACGCAAGACTTACGGTGGTAAAACTGCTATTAAAAATGGACGAAAGCTCGGCATATTCAAATATCCTGCTTGACAGCGCATTTTCCGAGCAGGGACTTTCCGAGCGCGACAAAGCGTTTGCCGCGGCATTGTTTTACGGCGTGACAGAGCGGAAAATGACGCTCAATTATATTATTTCCCAGAACAGCAGGATACCTCTTGAAAAAATCGAAAAAGAAACGGCTGCTATACTTCAAATCGGATTTTATCAGCTTTTATATATGCCGTCCGTGCCCGAAAGCGCGGCGGTAAACGAAAGCGTAAAGCTCTGCAAAAAAATGAGGCTTTTCAGCTCGGAGGGATTTATAAACGGCATTTTGCGCAATTTCCTCAGAAAGAACAAAGCGGTTTCTTATATAGGGCTTTCCGATGAGGAAAGGCTTTCGATAGAATATTCGTGTCCACTGTGGCTCGCAAAAAAATGGAAAGCCGAATACGGCGAGGAAAACGCGGTAAAGGCTCTCGAAGCGTCGCTCGGCGCACCGCCGCTGTTTGCAAGAGTGAATACGACAAAAGTAAGCGACGAGGAGCTTGTCGAACTCTTGAAAAAAGAAGGCGTTACGGCGGAGAAAAACCCGAAACTTTCGGGCTGTGTAAAGCTGAACAAAATAGGCGACATAGAAAAGCTAAAAGCGTTTCGTGACGGGCTTTTCCACATACAGGACGTTTCGAGCCAGCTTTGCTGTCATACATTAAGACCGATAGTAAACCAAACGGTCATAGATATGTGCGCCGCTCCGGGAGGAAAATCCTTTACCATGGCAGAGCTTATGGGAAACAACGGAAAGATTTTCAGCCTTGACCTGTATGACGCGCGGACAAATCTTATAGCAGACGGCGCGAAGAGGCTTGGGCTTAAAATAATTGAAGCGCGTCAGAACAACGCTGTTCGGTTTGATGAAACGCTGCCGCTTGCGGACAGAGTGCTTTGCGACGTTCCGTGTTCGGGTCTTGGAGTTATACGCAGAAAGCCGGAGATAAAGTACAAATCCGAAAGCGAGTTTGACGAATTGCCTACCCTGCAAAGAGCGATCTTAGAGGTTTCGTCACAGTATGTAAAGGTAGGCGGTACGCTCGTTTATTCCACCTGCACGCTGTCAAGGCGCGAGAACGACGACATAGCGCAGAATTTTGCACAGGATCATCCCGAATTTTCCCCTATTGTTCAGCCTATCCCGTATGAATGTGCGGAAAACAGCCCCGTCAGAACTTTTTTTCCCGATAAAGACGGCGGCGATGGATTTTTTACTGCGGCTTTCAGACGTGTAAAATGAGGGAAATATGGAAAAAATCGACATTTTATCGCTTTCGCTTGATGAATTGACAAGCGAGATATGCGTTTTGGGAGAAAAAAAGTTCAGGGCAAAGCAGATTTTCGATTGGCTTCACGTTAAAAAAATTACAGATTTTTCACAGATGAGTAATATTTCTGCACAATTCAGAGCTGAACTTTCAAAAAAATTTTGGTTAAATCAACTAATTATTAAAAAAAGACTTGTAAGCAATATAGATAATACTGTAAAATATCTTTATGGACTAAATGACGGCGGAGCAGTCGAGAGCGTTCTTATGGAATACAACCACGGAAACAGCCTTTGTGTTTCAACTCAGGTCGGCTGTAAAATGGGGTGCAAGTTCTGCGCGTCAACAATAGCGGGCTGGGTGAGGAATTTAGAGCCTTCCGAAATTTTAGGGCAGCTTTACGAAAGCGAGCGCGACAGCAATAAGCCTGTTGACAGCATAGTGCTGATGGGAATAGGCGAGCCGCTGGATAATTTCGACAACGTTGTAAAGTTCTTGCAGATACTTTCGGAAAGCGGTTTCAGTTTGAGGCGCGTTTCGCTTTCAACGTGCGGCGTTGTCGATAAAATATATAAACTCGCACAGCTTAAACTCGGCGTTACGCTTTCTGTGTCGCTCCATGCGGCGACTGACGAAAAAAGAAGCGCGATAATGCCGATAAACAGCCGCTACGACCTTAAAACGCTTATGAAAGCCTGCGACGATTATTTCAAGACAACAGGCAGGAGAATTTCATTTGAATATTCGCTTATCGAGGGCGTAAATGATGATGATAATTCCGCAAACGAGCTTATAAAGCTTTTGGGCGGAAAAAACTGCCATATAAACCTTATCCCGATAAACGAGGTAAAAGAGCGCGAATTTAAAAAGAGCCGTTCGGTCGAGCGTTTTCAAAAAAGATTGAATGCCGCGGGGCTTAATGCGACTGTTCGCAGAACTCTTGGCGCTGATATAAACGCCGCCTGCGGACAGCTCAGGCGCGACGACCTCGGACAAGGCGGTTCGGAATCTGCGGTAAAGCCTTGATCTGCGCCGCTGCATAGCAGACAGCCGAAAAATTTTAGAACAGACGTCATTCTTTTTTAAATATTCGGTAATTCTCGCCGATCTGAAAATTGACTTTTTAAATAAAATTTACAAAAAAACTTATCTCGGTACAGAGCCGATCAAAAAGGGTGTGATATTTTGGAAATTTATTGTAAAACGGATATAGGCCGTGAAAGAACAGAAAATCAGGATAATGTGTGGGGAGAAATGCTTTGTGCAAACGCCTGCGCGGCTGTTCTGTGCGACGGAATGGGCGGGGAAAGCCGAGGCGGTCTTGCGAGCAAACTCGCCGTTGAGACCGTTTCCAAAAAGATAAAAGAGTCGTTTACGGAAAATATGAGCGATAATTCCATAAGAAATTTGCTTATTACTTCCGTGATAGCGGCAAATACCGCTGTTCGCAGCTGTCCGAAAGAGAGCGAGAACGAGATAATGGGGACGACCTGTGTCGCGGTAATAGTTTCCAATAAGACCGCGCACATCGTAAATGTCGGCGACAGCAGAGCCTATCAGCTCTTTACCGACGGCGACGACGAATGTATTCGCCAGATAACCAGAGACCATTCTCATGTCCGAGAGCTTGTAGAAAAGGGCATTATAACCGAAGAAGAGGCGAAGACCCACCCGAAGAGAAGCAAAATAACCCGCGCTATAGGCGCGGAGGACGACGTAACTCCCGATTATTTTGAGCTTGACCTTAACAGCTATGATATGCTGCTTTTGTGCAGCGACGGTCTTTCGGCATACGGCGACGACCTCGATATTCTCGATATATGCTTTGACAACAAGCCGAAGGACTGCTGTGAGGCGCTGGTCGGATATGCCAACAACAACGGCGGTCATGACAACGTTTCCGTAGCGCTCATTTCAGTCTGACACTGAAGAATATTACAGAATTATTACAGTTCGCCGTGCAGTCGAAAAATAGGTTGACTTTTGGGGGAATATGTGATATAATACTATATGTATGGGTATTATTGCTTGTAATTGCAATATAATTGTTTTAGTATTAGTTTTTAAAAGGGGAAAATTTGCTTATGGACAGTAATATCGGAAAAAAGCTTGACGGAAGATATGAGCTTTTAGAGCTTATCGGCGTCGGCGGAATGGCGGATATTTACCGCGCGAGAGATATTCAGGAGGACAGGATCGTTGCCGTAAAAATTCTTAAAACGGAGTTTGCGGGAAGCGATGAGTTTCTCCGCCGTTTCAGGAATGAAAGCAAGGCAATTGCTCTTCTTTCTCACCCGAATATTGTAAAGATATATGATGTGGGCTTTACTGACAAGGTTCAGTTTATCGTAATGGAATACGTTGACGGTATAACGCTTACGGATTATATTGAACAGCAGGGCGTTTTGAAATGGCGCGACGCGGTTCATTTTACCGTTCAGGTTCTTAAAGCTCTTCAGCATGCACATGACAGAGGTATTGTACACCGCGACGTAAAAAGCTCGAATATTATGCTTCTGCGTGACGGAAACATAAAGGTCATGGATTTCGGCATTGCGCGTTTTAACAGTGAAAACAACAAGACCGTATCGGACAAGACCATAGGTTCTGTGCATTATATCAGTCCCGAACAGGCAAGGGGCGATCTGACGGATGAAAGAAGCGATATCTATTCCGTCGGCGTAGCGCTCTATGAAATGCTTACGGGTAAAAAGCCGTTTGATGGAGATACGGCGGTAGCTATTGCATTAAAGCATATGCAGAGTACCCCGAAGCGCCCGACGGAAATAAACTCGACTATCCCCGAAGGTATCGAGCAGATAGTTTTGAGGGCTATGCAGAAAGATCCTTCCGCGCGCTATCAGACTGCGGGTGAAATGATTGCGGATCTTGAGGAATTTAAGAAAAATCCCGGAATAGTTTTCGACTATAAGTATAATTCGACCGACGGCTCGTCAAAGTTCGCTATGAGCGCGTCTGCGTCGTCAGAATCGGAAAAGATGCGCTTTAACGCTCCTTCAAAGATAGATGACGATGATGATGAAAATGATGAATACGAAGACGAATATGATGACGACGATGACGACGAGATAGAAGAACGCCGTTCGCCGCTTATTCCGATACTGTTTGCGGTGGGCGCGGCATTTGTCGTAGCGACGGTATTTCTGGTGCTTGTGCTTTTGTCACAGCGTTTCGGAAACAATCCTTCTGACAGTGACTCAACAAACAAAGGTACTATAAACGGAATTATCATAGAAAACGGCGAATTTGCCATGCCGAAGCTCGTCGGAAAGACATGGGAAGAAGTAAAGAGGGATTATGACGGAAGCAGTCTTATGCAGATCGTCGCACAGGAAGAATATAACGGAGAATACGAGGTCGGTTATATTTTCGAGCAGAGCATAACCGAAAACAGAATGGTAAAGGTCGGCTCGACAATTACTGTAAAAGTCAGCAAGGGCAAGAGAAAAGTAGAGATACAGGATTTTACGGACCGCGAGTATGAAGCGGCTAAAAAACAGCTTGAAAAAGACGGATTTAAGGTCGTTTCCAGAAGCGCAGAGAGCGAGGAGATCGCCGAGGGCAGGGTCATCAGGACAGATCCGCCCGCTCACGAACTTGCCGATCAGGGCAGTACGGTAGTAGTTATAGTAAGTATGGGCGCGTCAGAGAAGATGAAGGTAGTTCCACATCTTGTCGGAATGACCATAGAAGACGCACTTAAAAGCTGTGACGAATGTGGACTTATACCGACCGTAGATTATAAAGACAGTGACGAGGATAAAGGAAAGGTTCTTGAACAGAGCATTGATCCCGACGAAAAGGTAATTCCGGGTACGGAGATAGTTTTGAAAGTAAGTTCGGGTGAACTTCCCGAAAGACAGTACTCTGTTAATATTTCGCTTCCGCAGGGAATTTCAGGCGACTTTGAATTTAGGTTCTACGTTGATAACGTACTCGACTCGACAGCTACAAAGATTATAAATGTAGGACTTTCGTCTGCAAAGGCCGTAGACTACAATATCAAAGGAAAGAGCGGCGACGAAAAGATACTTTCCGTTATGGTAAAGTGCATTTCAACAAACAAAGAAGATGTATTTGTTGAATACCGATTTAACTTTACAGATGATAAATGTGAAGAAACGAAGCTGACAAATAACGGCGCGTCTGTGTTCTTAAAGCTTGCGTCTACAAGCTCTTCGACAACACCGACGCCGCCTGAGAGCAGCAGCTCTACGACGCCTCCTGCGCCTCAAAGCAGTACAACTCCTTCCGAAAGCTCGTCGACGCCTGTTGAATCGTCTGCTCCAAGTACAGTTGAATCGAGTTCGGCTCCTGCGGGTGAAACAGCGCCGAGTGAAACTCCTGACAATTAATTGCGGGGAATAACCGAGCGCAAATCATAAAAGAACGGTACATAATCGGATAACTGACACTGAAAATCGTCGGGGGCGTTATACGTCCTCGACGAGAGTTTTAAAGGGTGAATTATGAGCGAAACTGAAGTTACGGGAATAATTACAAAAGTTGTCGGCGGCGTTTATTACACGGATTTCCTCGACAATTCCCAAAGCAGCGTAAAATGCGCTGCAAGAGGAATTTTCCGTAATAAGGGAATATCTCCCGCTGCGGGCGACATGGTAAAAATAAAACTTTCTGAAAACACAGAACCGCTCATTTCGGAAATTTGCGAGAGAAAAAATTATCTTTCAAGACCTCCGCTCGCAAATTTAGACAGGCTTTTTCTTGTAAACAGTACCGTAGAGCCGAAGGTCAACAGGCTTATTTTAGACAAGCTCATAGCTGTCGCAGACAGCAAGGGCATAGAACCCGTAGTTGTGTTCACAAAAATTGATCTCGAAAAAACCGGAGATTTTCCCGAAATTTATCGGAATATCGGCATAAAGGTCTGTGCAGTTGACAACATAACGGGCGAGGGCGCAGATGAGGTGAGAAAACTTATCGGAAGCGGAATTTCCGCATTTGTCGGTAATTCGGGAGTAGGCAAATCAAGCCTTTTAAATACGCTTTTTCCCGAATTGAATTTAAAAACCAACGAGATAAGCAAAAAGCTCGGCAGGGGAAAGCATACGACGCGTCAGGTCGAGCTGTTCAGGATCGGAAACGGATATATCGCAGATACTCCGGGATTTTCGACAGTAGAAGTAGGTTTTTACTGTGATATTCCGAAAGATGAGATAGACGAGGCATTCAGAGAGTTCCGCGAAATTGCGCCTCAGTGCAGGTTTTCGGACTGCCGTCATATAAAAGAGACGGGGTGTGCTGTTATTGAGGCAGTGAAAAGCGGAGAAATTTCCCGCGAAAGATATGAAAGTTATTTAAAAATTTTTGACGAGTGTAAAAAAGAATATTAAATTCAGGCTGTATAAAAAGTCAAAACTTAAGGCTATCGACAGCCTGTTAAATTTTCCGTATCCGAGCAAATGCGAATGCATTTCGCCGAAAGAATAGTTTTTTACAGCTTAAATGCTTGACAAATCGGAGAAAATGCATTATAATATATTTCGGTTAGTTTAGACTAATAGTTTGAAAGGAAGAAGCGAAAATGAACAAAATTACACTTAAAATTGACGGAATGATGTGCGCAATGTGCGAAAGCCACATAAACGACGCAATAAGAAACGCGTTTCGCGTGAAAAAGGTAAAATCCTCACGCAGAAAGGGAGAAACCGTTGTTGTAAGCGAGGAAGAAATAAGCGACGAGGAGCTGAAAAAAACGGTTGAAAAGTTGGGGTATGCCGTGACGTCAATTAAAGCGGAAAATGCTTGACAAAATTTTACGTTTGTGGTAAAATTACAACAGTGTTATGATTAGTGCGTAAACATATTTCGGAAAGGAAAATTTAGTATGAAAAAACGCATTTTTTTGGCGTTGACTTCGGTCGTATTTATGTTGTCGCTCTTTTTTAATGTTACAACAGCGTCACACGCCGCAGGCGTAACTGTTTTGCCGACTAACGTGACCACGCCGAGCGCGGGCTGTTCGTTTATCGGGATTGAGGGAAAGTACATAACGCAAATTCAAGAAGCGTTAGATCTCATAAACAAGATACGCAAAGAGGCTTGCGACGAGGGAGTTACAAATCCTTCAACCGGCAACCCTCTTACATCAGGCGATTATGTACCGATACAATGGTCGGCAGATCTTGAATATATCGCAAGAATACGCGCTGCTGAAGCAAGTCTTACAATGAATCATGCGAGAACTAACGGAGAAAGTATCTGGTTTAGCGGTCCAAACGGCATAAGCAGCAATGCTGAAGTCATAGCTTGGAACTGGAGCGAAACCATGACGAAGGGTATAGAACAGTGGTATGAAGAGAAAAATGACTGGGTAAATAAAAAGCCCGGAGCAGTTACAGGTCACTATACCTCTATGATAAAACCAGGTAATCGCTATGTTGGTCTTGGCACATTCTGCTCGAATACTGCACAGTATTACAATACTACTGCCGGTGAATTTAGTTCTTCATGCAAGGACAGCACACGCGGAACTTCTACGGGAAATATTATTCAGACGCTCGAAGTTAAAAACAATAATATATCTTATGAAATAAACTGCCCCGATAAGCTTAGCAATACCGATAAAATTTCAGTTACTGCAACAGTGTCTTTCACTGACTACTGGGGAGGTTCGATAACAACTAAAGGTCTTGTTTTTACGGACAACACCGCAGATAATATCAAGTGGAGCTCTTCAAACAGCAATATAGTCGTATCAAACGGAGAAATAACGGTCAAATCGTGCGGTGAGTCAGTAATTACTGCTGAACTTCCGAACGGGAAAAAAATAACTAAATCCGTTTCTGCCGAACATTCCTACAAAAGTGCTGTAACAAAATCCGCGACCTGCACGGAAAACGGCGTGAAAACTTTCACCTGTCAGAATTGCGGCAACAGTTATACCGAGCAAATAAAAGCCGCGGGGCATAAATATTCGTCACAGTGGACGACCGACCAAGCTGCGACTTGCACACAGGAAGGATCTAAATCGCATCATTGTACCGTGTGCGGCGAAAAGGGCAGCATTACAGTTATCCCGAAAACACAGCACACCTTCGGCGCTTATGTTGTGAAACAACCGCCCACCGCAACTTCCGAGGGCATTGAAGAACGCACCTGTTCTTCCTGCGGCACGAAAGAAACGCGCGCTATTGCGAAGCTTTCTGCAAGCTCAAGCACTTCGAGTTCGTCAAATTCAGTTGGCAGTTCGTCAAGTAAGCAGAGTTCTTCAAGTTCCGTCGGCAGCTCATCAACTAATATGAGTTCGTCAAGTTCTCCTGTTGGAAATTCGTCAAGTGCAAGCTCAGCAGACAGCAGTTCCGTTACAGGCAGCTCTGCTGTTGAAAACTCGTCAAGCAGCTCCGCAAGTGACAATTCATCAAGCAATTCCGCAAATGACAGCTCGTCAAACAGTTCCGCAAGCAGCAGTTCGATCAGCGAACCGACCGCTTCTTCCGGTCAAAATGTAAGCAGCGGTTCCGATGGTTCGGGCGGCTCTGACAGCAATCTCCCGCTTATAGTCGGCGTTTCGGTAAGCGGCGTGGTGCTTGTCGGCGGAGTGACAACGATAATCCTTTGGGCTAAGAAAAAGAAGAAATAACAGTAGAAACTAAGTCCTGAGAAAAATCTCAGGACTTTTTCTTGTTCAGCGTATGTACTTCGCCATATATTCGAGTATTTTTGGCAATTCCACGGGTTTTGACATATGGTCGTTCATTCCTGCGGAGTGAGCTTCGCGGATGTCGTCGGCAAACGCATTTGCCGTCATTGCGACTATCGGCGTCTGACAGTTCAGGCCTCTTATCTGCCTTGCGGCTTCATATCCGTCCATGATAGGCATTTGTATGTCCATAAAAATAAGGTCATAATATCCGTCTTCATGCTCTGAAACACTTTTCACGGCTTGACTTCCGTTTTCTGCCTCGTCAATTTTTACTCCCGTCATTGACAAAAGCTCGCGCGCTATTTCGCGGTTCAGCTCGTTGTCCTCTGCCAACAACACGCGCTTTTTGCTGTAGTCGGCGATATCCGTGTTTTCTTCACCGCCCACCGGCACCTGCAATTTTTCGGGAAACAGAACCGATTTTAGCGCGTATATCAGTCTTGAACGGAACAGCGGTTTTCCGATAAACGCTTGTATTCCCGCCGCTCTCGCTTCGTTTTCAATATCCGTCCAGTCATATGCCGAAAGAATGATGATAGGAAGTTCCTCGCCGACATTTTTTCGGATTTCTCGCGCAGTTTCAATGCCGTCCTTTTCGGGCATTTTCCAGTCAAGTATGACCGCGGAAAAATCATGACCGTTTTCGTGAGCGTTTACGATACTTTTTACGGCTTCGTCGCCGCTTGATACCCATGTGGCGTTCATACCTATGCTTTTAAGCGTTTCACAGGCGGAACACCCTGCGCTTTCCTCGTCGTCTGCGACCAGAACGTTCAGATCTGCCAGAGCTTTTATATCGTTTTCATAAAGCTGAACGTCCTGAATTTTCAGATAAAGCCGCACGGTAAATGTCGAGCCTTTTCCTATAGCGCTTTTTACGTCGATGTCTCCGTCCATCATCAGCACTATATTGCGCGTTATAGACATTCCGAGGCCCGTGCCTTCGGTTTTTCTTACGTCGGACTGTTTTGAGCGGCTGAACGGGTCGAAAATTGTCTTAATAAATTCCTCGTCCATTCCTATGCCCGTGTCCTCGCAGACAAATTCATAGCACGCCATTCCGTTTACCGAAGAATTGAGTTCGCGTATTGAAAAGCTTATCTTACCGTTTTCTGGCGTGAATTTTACCGCATTTCCCAGAATGTTTACAAATATCTGCCTTAACCTCAGAGTGTCTCCGACAACATTTTCGTGGACTATGTTGGAGATCTGTACGGAAAAGTCGTGATGTTTGCTGTTTATCTGCTGGCGCATTATGGTGACAATACTGTCTACAAGGTCGGCTATGCTGAACGGTTCTTCGGAAAGAGTGACCTTTCCGCTCTCGATTTTCGACATATCTAACACGTCGTTTATCAGCGCAAGAAGATGTCGGCTTGAAACAGTTATTTTGTTCAGGCAGTCTGTAAGACGCTCTTTGTCGTCCATATGCATTGCCGCGACAGCCGTCATACCCATAATTGCGTTCATAGGCGTGCGTATATCGTGCGACATACGCGCGAGGAAATCGGATTTGGCGTTGTTTGCCGCCGCTGCGGCGTCCGAGGCATTTCTGAGCGCCAGACGTATCTCCGACTCGTGTTCTTTTAGCGCAGTAACATCCTGTATCGCATACAGTACGTTTACCGGAACGCCCTCTTTGCGTTTAAGACAAAGTATCGAAACATTTTCCCAGCGCTTTCCGTCTATATCTATCTGATATTCATACTGTAGATACGGGGTGTCCTCGGTGAGATTTTGGCAGACATAATCGCGCGATATTCTGACGCTCATTTTTTCCGTGCCTTCGACTTCGCTTATGTACTTTTTGTCAAGATACTCTACGAGCTGTGAATATTTTCCTTTTTTGGGAACATCGCTGAACTTATCCTCAAGATACCGATAGGTATCGGTTTCAAAATCAACCAGCGCAAAGCGCGAGAAAAGCCCCGTTGTTGCGTCTACAATATCCGCCATTTCCTGTTTTTCCGTTACAAGGCGATGTTTTTGTATGCTGTTTTTGCAGATGATGTACAGGACATAGGCGATAAAAACTGCTCCAAGCTGTATCTGAAGGTTCATACCCGCTTCGTTTGCGCTTCGGGTCATTTCCTGAGTAACTTTCGACGGAAACGTCATTACGAGCGCCCAGTCGTCGTCAAGTATCTTTACATAACCGCTTCCCGTACCGTTTTTAGTTTGAAAATTAAACGAATTGAAATCAACATCGTTTTTGTGGAGAGCTTCTTTCAGCTTTTGAAGGTCGTTATCCGTAAGCATTCCGTTCTTTTCATAATGCTCTATAAGATTTTCGGGGCTTTCAGCGCCTCTGGTAGACAATATTACGTCTCCGTTTCGCTCGACAAGATACATACTTCCCTGTAATCCGAAGTAATCGACCGAAAGATCTTCCGCAAGAACGTCCGCGCGTATCATTCCCGTAAATACTCCCGTAATCTCTCCGTTGTAGCGGGCAGGCTCGTAAAATACCAAAAGCGTTTCGTTTGTAATGCGCGAGTTTTTAATGAAAGTTTTTCCCGAATTTCCCGCCATTCCGTCCTTAAAATGTTCTCTGTCGGAAAGGTCGGCTGTCTGTCCGCTCGGAGTAAGATCTTTTCCATTTCGGTCGATAAACTCAACATAGTCGAATGACGAGCGGTCTGTCATATCACGAAGTATTTCTTTGTTTACCGCCGGACCGTCGGTATTAGCGCTGTAAAGCATGGAAAGGAGATTTACGCTTTGCCGCGCGGTATATATCTTATCATTCAGCCGCTCTGCCGTCTGAATGGCTGACGCTTCTATAAAGCTGTCCGTCTGTTCGAGCGCTCTTCTGCTGTTTGTGCGGGCAAACGAAAAGAATGCCGCGACTATTATCGCCAGAAGTACGACCAAAACTATGATATCTACAATAACTATCTTATTGTTTTGTTTCGGTATATGAATATCTGATCTCATTATATGACCTCCGCAAAAATATGTATACAGACTATCGCCGCGTCTGCGCCGTCATTAAGTCGGCGGAGAATTTTAAGCAAATCGTTTTGCCGAAGGCATAATGCCTGCAAAATACGGGCATACCGTTACTTTCACAACAGTCTGAGAAACTTATTTAAATTTAAACTGATACTAAATATATTTTACAGCATTTTGCGGCTCTTGTCAAGTGTCAATACAAGTTAATTTGTAAGTTGTCGGAGTCGGCGTTTGATATGACGGCAAATGAGCGCAAAAGATGTATGTCCCGCGATATTTTAACAAATAACGACTTTTTGGTATTGCAGCAACTGCGAACTACGGGATATACGAAAATTTACATCTCAAACTAAATCGATTTATTCCTTGTGGATAATTGTGTGCAGTTTGGAAACAGCTTTCATAGGAGCTGTGCCGTCATTTATCATATCCAACATATGCCGTACAACTTCGGGATCAAGCTGTGAACCGCTGATATTTTTCAGTTCCTCTACAATTACATCGCTCGGCATAGCCACTCTGTAACAGCGCGTGCTGCTCATGGCGTCGTATGTGTCCGCTACGCCGATTATCCTCGCCTCAAACGGTATCTGCTCTCCCTTAAGCCCTTCACAGTATCCTTGACCGTCAAGACGCTCGTGGTGATATTTAGCTCCCGCCGTAATTCCTTTTATTGCAGTAAAATTTTCAAGTATTCGGCCGCCGATGATCGGGTGGGTGCGGATAACGGCGTCTTCTTCGGGGGTGAGCTTGTCGGGCTTGTTGAGTATAGAATCGGGTATTCCGATTTTTCCTATATCATGAAGCAGAGCTATGTAATAAATTCTCTCCTGTTCTTCGGGAGAAAGCCCCATTCTTCGCGCAAGTTCTCTCGAATATGCCGCCACTCTCAGCGAATGACCCTGAGTATACTTATCCTTTGCGTCTATCGCTTCCGCGAAGGTTGAAAGAGACTGTTCGACGATATTTTTGTATTCTTCCTGACGCTGACGCGCTCTGCGAAGTCTTATCGAGAACACCAGATATGTCACAAGAGCCGCTAATCCCAACAGTACCGCCGCAGCCGTTATCCAAAACGCGGGATATTCATATATTTTAAGCGCTTTGTTTATTAAAAACGTACAGGTTTTTGCAGAATCGGGGGCGTCGGGGAAATACACTTTTACTATAAATTTATATTCTCCGCCCGGAAGATTTGTATAGCTTATGCTTGTGCTTTGAGTTCCTGTGATGACAACAGGTTCTTTGTCAAATCCTTCAAGCATATATGACATTACGAAATCCGAATTTCCCGAATATGACAGTGCCGCGAAATCAACTGTAATTCGCCCTGCTGCTGCGGGAACGCTTAAAATTTCGGGATCTTCCGTTATTTCTCCGTCCACTGACGCGCTGTTTACAACTACATTCGGCAGAGGCGACTTAATACTGTTAAAACCGAATTTCGATACGCCGTTTCTTGTCGCAATATACAGTTCGCCGTCCGTAAGACAGCTCCATGTGTTTGCATTAAGCGAGCCCGACAGCCCGTGATGAAAGCTGTATTCACGGCCTTTTGTAAATTCTCCCGAAAGGAGAGTTTGTTTATTAAGCTCTATTATGCCGTTATTTTGAAGCAACCACAGGCTTTCGTTATACTCGAAGAGATCAAATATGCTTCCCGCGCCTTTCTGGAAATTTTCCAGCTTTCTGAACTTTGTTTTATCCCAGAAATACAGATTGCTTCCCGCCGAAACAAAATATCCGCCTGTTTCGGGATCTTGAAGCATTCTCAGCACTACGCCCTCTTCAAGTTCTTCGTCAAAGCCGTGCGGCGTGATTTTCCCGTCTTTCAGCGCGAATATACCTCCGCCGTCGCTTCCCATATAAACAGTTCCGTCCGTGTCGCGCGCCAAGCACAGTATTGCCGCGACGGAAAGCCCGTCTTTAGAGCCGTAACTTTCGGATATGACGTCGTTTTTTATTATGTTCACGCCCTCTTGAGTTGCCACGGCTATGGTATTTTCATCTATTTCAAGCACCGCGCGCGTAAGGTCGCTTATAAGTCCGTTTTTGCTGTTGAATTCGGCAATTTCGCCGCTTTTCGTATCATATCTTACTACTCCGTGTTCGGAATAAGTCGAGAGCCACACGCGCGAGCGGCTGTCTGCAACAGCCTGCCTTATGCGAATGCCCGAAAGCATTTCGGTAAGTTCGTTTGTTATTGGAGTACCGTTTTCGCTTACTATCGAAAGACCGTTGTCATAAGCAATATAGAATTTTCCGTCAACTTTTGTGACAGCATTTACGGATATTTCCGGAACTCCCTCAAGCGGTGAAATACAGCCTGTGGTATACTTTACCGCGCCAAAATTCGACGACGCTATCCACACGTTTCCTTCATAGTCTATAAACGCGTCATTTGCAGGAACAGGTCGTTCGGCAGAGCTTTCCATAATTATATTTCCCTGCATATCCATAAGAGCAAAGCCGTGTTCGCCGCAGATAACAGCAGTATTGTTGTCGGATATATTTATGCGGTTGTGAGTAGAAACGCTCCCCGCAGAGTAGAATTTCGCAGTATAAGAGCCGTTCTCGTCAAAATCCAGCACAGCTATCTTGTCATTCGACGAACCCAACCAAACGCGCCCCTCGTTGTCAGACGCGGCGCAGTATATTTCCGCGTCGGTAAAGATTTCTGACGAGCTTATTATCCTCTCGGAAACGCCATCTTTTACCACAGCGCATTTGCCTGAGTTCATAGTTCCCCACACACGTCCCAAAGGGTCGCAGGCAATTGAATACACGGTCTGCATATATAATCCGTCCGAGTCGTATACCTTGATCTTATCGTTTTCTATTTCTCCGAGACCCGAAGTTGAAGCGACATAAATTTTTCCGTTTTTATCTTCCGCAAAATCTCTTATGCACAGGAAAGAGTAGTCTCCGGGACTTTTTATATGTGTAAAATTATTGTTTTCATAAAGATAAACTCCCGCGTCGTTTGTGCCTATCCACAGCCGCCCTGACGAGTCTTCAAACAGCGAGCGTATCGACGAGGACGAGATAAGACCTTCTGTGCTGTAGTTGCGGAAACTGCTTCCGTCGCTGCGGATAAGTCCTCCGTAGCTTCCTATCCATATATAGCCGTCCGAGGTCTGCAATACCGTATTCGCTTCACCCGTCGGAAGTCCGTTTTGCTCGTTGTATATAGTTTCAACATACGGTGTGCTTTCAGCATACGCCGCGCTCAACGCAAACAGCATAAAAACCACCGGCATTATCAAGATCATCAGCTTTTTTCTCATTCAATATCCTCCTGTTTTGCATGTTGAAAACTGCACGGTTAAAATAACCATAATATATTATAATATATTCCTCCGTTTTTTTCAACCCCTTGTTATAATATTATTGCCGAAGAATTCCTGAAAGCCGCGCAGAAGCGGACTTTTCCGCAATTTCTTATGTTGTTTTATATGATGAGAAATCGCACAGTATTGAGAATTGTCCTCAAAAATATCAGTTTTGATGTATAAGACCCGTGATTTAAGATCTATCAAAGTCAAATTGTATATCATTGACAAATTTTGAAAAAATTGCTATAATATAATCACATTAGCCGCGCAGTTTAAAAATTTCAGAAAGTCAGACGCCGTTAAAATCCGACGTTATGCAAAATGCGCATAATGCGTGCAGCAGATGCGTTCCGAACGCTGCCGCAGGACGCTTTTTTGAATGATGTTGTTGTGACATATATTTCGGAGCTGTTGGCTGCTGACAAAAATTGTACTTGACAAAACGGCGGAAATGTGATACAATAAACGTGAAAAATCGCATATTGTATAATTTTGTCCGAACAAGGTACGGATATTGTACAAAGCGGATTTTTACGATAATCAGACAGAATATTTTATGGAGATGATTATATGAAAAAGTATAAATCAAGCATTTTAGCGCTTATAGCGGCACTTGCCGTTATGCTTACGGGATGTAATGAACAAACCGAAAACAACACGCCAAATCTCAGTTTTTCGCAAAGTTCGTCGCAAAGCGCGCCTGTTTCTCAAAGCTCTCAGAGTTCGTCGGAGTTTTCGAGTTCTGTTGTTTCAGAAAACGAAAGCTCAACTGTTCCTGAAAGTTCTTCAAATTCATCAAGTGAGACCGCGCCTTCAAGCTCGTCAAGCAAGGACGCATCTTCGAGTTCGTCAAGCAAGGACACATCTTCAAGTTCGTCAAGCAAGGTAACACCTTCAAGCTCGTCAAGCAAGGTCACACCTTCAAGCTCGTCAAGCAAGGTCACTCCTTCAAGTTCGTCAAGCAAGGTCACGCCTTCGAGTTCGTCAAGCAAGGCAACACCTTCAAGCTCGTCAAGTAAGGTCACACCTTCGAGTTCATCAAGTAAGGTCACGCCTTCAAGCTCGTCAAGCAAGACTACGCCTTCAAGCTCACAAACAACGTCCGAAATTGTTGATCCTAAGACCTGCAAACATAATGTAGTTATAGACCAAGGAAAAATTCCGGAATATGATGCGGACGGACTTACACAGGGCGCGCACTGTTCGATATGCAATACTGTATTTAATAAACAGTATAAAATGCAGAATATATTCAACTACAAACTTAAAAGTATAACTCAACCGACCGCGACAAGCAAAGGAACGGCGGTCTATACCGACAAAACAAGGGGCGACTATACAATTACATTCGACAGCATTCCCACAGAACAGTCTGTATATGAGACGCTTATTTCCTTTAAGAAAACATATCCCGAAAAAACACCCTTTACAAATGAAGCAAACCACTATACATCATATAAAGTTATTCCCAATGTAGAGTATAGGGGCGACGGCTGCGTGGCATTTGCGTTCGAGCTTTCCGACGCGGCGTTCGGCGATTTTCCGGGCAGATATTCATTTGATTTCGCAAACGTAAAAGTGGGCGATATTATCAGACTTAACGAAAACAAGCATTCCGTGATAGTTCTTAAAGTCGAGGGTGATACGGTCACTATTGCAGAGGGTAATTATAACAGTTCTGTTCATTGGGAAAGAACCCTGAAATTGTCCGATGCAGTAAAAGAATGGAATTACATAATAACCCGTTATCCTCCCGTTTAAAAAGCGGGTCGGAGAAATCAGACAAGCGGGGAAACAATAAAGGCAAATGCGGGGAAAGATCTCCCCGCATTTGTTGTTTAATAAAACTATTGAAATGATATTCGGCAATCCGAAAGCATTGAGCGGAGAAGTTCTTTGTCGTTATCGCTTATCGGATTTCCTGCAAGATACAGTTCGTCAAGCGACGAAAGCTCATAAAGCGGCGTTATATCCGTTATAACATTGCCGTTTAAATTAAGCTCCGTAAGGCTTTTAAGTTTTGAAATGACCGAAATATCGCTCACCCCGTTTTGCGAGGCGTTAAGTATCTCAAGGTTTGAAAGTTCCGAAAGAGGGGAGAGGTCGGAAATCCCAACATCAATGATG
Organism: uncultured Clostridia bacterium; assembly: GCA_947629335.1. Taxonomy (GTDB): domain Bacteria; phylum Bacillota; class Clostridia; order Oscillospirales; family Ruminococcaceae; genus CAG-115. The sequence goes on from CANRDI010000002.1 coordinate 224,952, forward strand.
TACAGATAATTCAGTTTTGTAAGAGCTTTGAGAGCACTCAGGCTGTCGGGAGAATTATATGAAATATCAAGTCTGTAAAGCTCATAAAGTTCCGAGAGCGGTGAAATATCTTTTATGCTGTTTCTGCTGAGGTCAACATTTGCGAGAGCTTTCAGCCGCGCAAGTACCGAAATATCGCTTATATCATTATAGCAGAGGTTGAGTGCGTCAAGCATTGTGAGTTCCGAAAGCGGCGAGATGTCCGAAATATCATTTCCGTATGCGGAAAATTCCGTCAGCTTTACAAGTCCCGAAACAGGAGAAATGTCGCTTATCATATTGAAATCAATATTGAGATATGACAGCTCGTAAAGCTGCGAAAGCGGCGACATATCGCTTATCATATTTGCGCCGAGGCTCAGTATCTGAAGACCTTTGATTTTTGAGAGCGGTGAAACATCTTTTATAGAATTTCCGCCTGCGTCTAATTCGGTAAGTTTTGAAAGCTCCGATATCGGTTCAAGATCGCTTACGGCGTTGTAAGTGACGTCGAGAACGTTAAGTTCGCAAAGCTTTGCGAGCGGTGTCAGATCCGACACTTCGCAAAAACCGAGGTTAAGGTCGTTCAGCCCCAAAAGTCCCGAAAGCGGGGAAATGTCCGCGACGGAATTGTCGTAAAGATTTAATTCGGAGAGATTTGTGAGTTCTGAAAGCGGCAAAATATCCGAGATATTATTTGAACTGAGGTCAAGCGATTTAAGCCCGCGAAGTCCGCTGAGCGGTGAAATGTCGGAAATATTGTTATAATAGAGGCTTAGCGTTTCGAGATTTTTTAGATTGGCAAGCGCGGAAATGTCCTCTATTTCATTTCCCGACAGGTCAAGTGTTTTCAGGTTTACAAGTTTTCCGACTTGTTCAAGCTCAAATTCCGTGACATTTTCATATGACAGGTCAAGTTCGGTTGTTTGCGAAACATCAAGCTCATTCCCGTTTATAAAAACGATCCCCGTATAATCCGTTCCGAAAGAAGGCTCGGTTTCGGAAGAAATCGGTTCAAAATTGCTGACGGAGGACTGAGGGGTACTGTCGGGGAGTTTGCTACTGTCACATCCCGTACATAAAAGTATGACAGCAATAACGCATAATACGGCATATTTTTTCATATTTATTCTGCTCCTTAAAAGTACGAAAGGAAATGTTATGTTTATAATTTTAATTATATCAGAACAAATATATTTTGTCAACAGCGTCCTGCTTTCGGACAGGCACTGAAAGCCGCACACGATATCCTGCGATTATTTTATCGGGGATTGATTTTGTGTACTTTTGATACTTGACAAATCATTAATAATGTGTTATAATAAAATCTGTAAGTGTTTTATTATAAGATTAAAATGCCTCGCGCATACGCAAAATTTTTTCAAAATTTTGTTCCGCGCTTATTGGCAAATTATACGATAATGGTTTTATTGTGGTTGCAGAGCGGTGTTTTGCGCGGCAGTCATATGATTTATGTGCATTGATATAATAATTTTCCGCATATATCAGCGGATCATTATTTTTGAATTAAGTTAATATATGCCGCTGTGGCGAAATCGGCAGACGCAAGGGACTTAAAATCCCTCGGAGTAACATCCGTACCGGTTCAAGTCCGGTCAGCGGCACCAGCAGGGCAATGCCCTGCACCTGGTACGTCCCGCACGCTGTTGCGGGACGATTTCTTTTGGCTCGACCGAAAAAATTTTTTTGTAAAGGTTACAGTATACAGGAGAAAGTACACAATAAAAAGTAAACAGTAGAATGAGTTTTAAAGGTCCTCTTTGAAATACTCTTAGATACTTTTATTATTTCGAGGTTAAGAATATGGCATTTGTAAATGAGAGATTAACAGCCGGGCAAAGAATGGACTTTAAGAATCGTCAAATTAAGAACCCAATTTCAGGCAACGTTGCGTGTCCGCGTTGCAGAACCATTGACACGGGGAAAGGCATGTGTCTTTGGCATTTGGGAAATCTCGGACGAGACGATTTTAATGACCATGCGTTTTTGTTTGAATGGAAAGGAAATGAGTATGTTGTAATTATGGAATATTCCGATCCTGAGCCCAATTCAAATTTGATTAAATGGTCAATTTCAAAGTATGAAACAGAATTTAACGGCAAAGAGGATTTTGCCGGCGACTTTAAAGATGCATTAATAACTTTTGCGATAGACGGCAGCAATCTCCAACGTAACGAGACTATTGTTGATGTTGATTTCAGGAAAGTGCTGAAATGACAGTTTATAAAGCCTTGAATAAATTTTGCGCGAATATTTCTGAATATCCGAAAACGCCGATCAAGTTCTTAGATAACAGCAATAGGTATGCTGTGGGATTTTTAATAAAAATGTGCGGTAAAGGCGGAGAAAAATAGTTGTATTTTAATTGTAAGCTCGATTTACATTTGCGGTTTATAGCAAAAATGCTCCGTGCGTTCGGCAAAAGCGTCGGCAAGGAGCTTGTAAACAAGATCGAACTTTATCTGTTTTTAAATTATCAAAGCCCGACCTTTTGTGCTGATATATTATTTTTCCATTCTTCCAATTTTGTTAAAAATGCGTGATATTCCTCTTTTTGCGTAATGTTGACAGGAAATGTTCTGCTTATTTTTGTGTTATTTTCTTCGGCTACAAATCTGATTATCTCATTCTGATTTTTATCATATAACCATACAAACTGCATACTGCCGCCGGGTTTTCCGCAGGCAATTTTTCCGATACTGTCCCGTGTTATAACAAATCCGCTTTTGTAACTTATTTCTTTTTTCGTAATCTGCAAAGGAACGATGTACAATTTTTCATCTGTAATTCCTAATGCGTAATATTCGCATGGACGCTTGTGCCTTATCTCCTGATAAGCGTAAATAGGCACATATTTTTCACCTGTCGGTATGACCTCTTTGAGTATCTCCAGCACCCTGTAACGCTCTTTGCTGTTCACGCCTTTCTTAATACCGATTCTGTCCCTCAACACAACGCTCACAATCGTTCCCACAACTGCTGCTCCCAAAATCAACAGCAGGAGTATATCTGTGAGATCATTCATACTTAGTTCCTCCGCATGTTTGAACTCCATATCCGTCCGAACATTTTCGGATGATATTATTTCTTGCAATTCGCCTCATCAAGCAGGATAAGATCGGGATTTGCAAGTACCCATTCAACTATAATTTCCGCTAATCTGTACAAAGTCTTTTTATCGGTTGTTGGTGTAATATTATTTATTATTCCGACGGCTTCGTTAATATTTTTTGCATTTGAAGAATTAGCTGTCTGCAAAAAATCGGTCAGTTCATCAAGCATCTTTTTATATTCACTGCCCCAATTGATACCGCCGTTGTCAAGCACCTCGTGCGTTATCTTTCCGACAATGCGGATGACCTCGCCCTGCACGGTCTGTGCTTTTCCGCTTGCGGGAACGAGCATATTCCGCAGCTCATTGAACTGCTCATGCCAATTTTTGCTTCTCACGAAGATTTTCCCGTTCGGAGTTTCCCTTTCGGGCACGGGAGCGGCATCTAATAATTTATACAGTTCATTCAGTGCCGAACCAAGCTCGTTTTTAGTCTGCTCGTCCATTTCGGACTTGTAAAACTCAAATCTTTCGCCTATTTGCTTTACATATCCTGCGGTTTTATCTGTCGGCAAAACGCCCGCTTTTATCAGCATTTCCGAAATTTCAAGCACCGCAGGGATATTGCCGTTCTCACAATGCGCAAGCGCTGTATCAAGAAGTGTTTTCCCGTCAGCATCACCCTTGACATTTACCGAAGCGTTCGCTTCAAGCAGATTTCTGACCGCCTTCGCGTCAGCCGACGAACACGCGCGTGCCAAAGCGTTTCCCCTATAGGGAACAGCCGTAAAATTTATATCCGCGCCGTTATCCAAAAGGCATTTGAGGTTGTCCTTATCAGCAGCATGAAAGCTAATTGCAGGGTATCCGAACCCGCAGTCGGCGTTTGCCTCCAAGCCGTTATCAATTAAAAACTGAATATGAAAAGGCTTTAAATTTCTGTATGAAAAAGCGTTGCAGGTAGTTTTTCCTTTGTTTGCGGCAGTTATCTCGCACTTTTCAAAAACCTTCTTGAATGCGTCCATATTTCCGCTGTCGATTATATCGCTGAAATTATCGGGTAATGTTTTTTTCTTCGCCATTATCTTCTCCTCTATAAAAAATGTCATTATAAAATATAAAACGCGGCTGCTGACGTCACTAAAGTGTAGCTTTGTCTTGTGCTGAAACAAACTCCATCCGCAAAAACAGCTTTGAGCGGACATTTGCCGTCCTTTTGAAACAAAGGCTTTCCCCTGTATAAAACAATATAAACAATTACCAATACACTAATTATAACATATCTTAAACAACTTTTCAACTATAATTTGTAAAAACCCGCAAACTATCCTTTTATGATCGGCTTAATAATTTGTCTTTACAATAACAAATGTTCTCCGAATACCGTCGAAGTGTGCGGCGAGAATAATATGCCGAAAACTTTAATCAAAGCAAATTATTTAAGGCAAAGTTTGAACAAGAATAAATACCGCTTTATAATGCAATAATTAACGCGGCAAACGAGTTTTGCGCGGTCAAGTTAAAAGCAGCCCCTCCATTTTTCGGGTTTTAACATCAAGAAAACAGAGGGAATGGAGCAAATTTTAGAGATTTACAAATTTATATTCGAGTTTTTTATTTTATAAAGGATTGACAAAGGACTGCAAATATTGTACAATATAAGCATGACGTTTTTTTAGAAAACTGTTTTGGAAAACTTTTGGAGATCATTATTTACAAAATAGAAACCGGTGGTAATATGAATATGAAAAGAATGCTTTGTTTGATCTTGGCGACGCTCTGCCTTGGCGGCTGCTCTTTGCAGGAAAACGGATCATCAGGCGGAGAAAAAACAGTCGTTACCTTGATGTATACCGACGATCTGCCAAACCTCGAAAAACTTGTGGAAAATACATATACCGATATCGACCTTCAAATTGAAAGAAACACACCCGCTACTATAGACGGCGAAATTGAACGCCGCCTGCGCAACGGTCACGGGAGCGATATTGTCGCGTCTACTCTTGCAGCAGGCGATGTGCTGAATTATCTTGCGGATCTGAGTGCAGACGATTATATTTCGGCTTATCAGTCGGGCATAATGCACAAAATCTCCCGCGACGGAAAAAACTATTTTATCCCGCTTCCTGCACAGTATTACGGGTATATCTACAACACCACGCTTTTGAAAGAAATCGGGCTTGATGTTCCGACAACTCAGGAAGAACTTTTCAATGTGCTTAAAACTGCGGAAGAGAAGAATATCGGCGCGGATGAAAACGGCGCTGTGTTCACGACGGACGGTACTCCCGCTGTTACGGCGACCTTTGCCATTGCAACACAGATCCCCGATTTTTTCGGGTTGTCAGAGGGAATAAAGTGGCTTGACGATATGAAAAACGGAAAGGCGACTTTTAAAGGTTCGCTTGAACCGAGCCTTGATATGCCGCTTGAACTGATAGAAAAAGAATATATGAATCCTCAGTCGTTCGCTGCGGTCACAAACGCCGTTCCTGTTCTTGAAAAAATGCGCAGCGGAAAACTGCTTATGGCGTTTGATAACGTAACTATGCTCGACAATATCCGAAAGGACAGCGAGTATGAATTTGATATGCTTCCTATTTTAAGCAGCAAAGGCAATCCCTCGTGGACGGTTTCTACTCCGACGGCTTTTCTCGGCATAAACAAGACCCTTACCGAAAGCGGCAATGAAGAAAAGCTCTCCGCTTGCCGAAAAATACTTGCCCTTATCTCCACTCCCGAAGGGCAGAACGCCTTTATGCAGGACAACGGCGCGGCTTATTCTTACCTTGTTGACTATACGCCGACAGCGGATATTGTACCCGACGGAATAGAGGACTGCATTGAAAACGGCTATAACTACAATATATCTATGTCAAATGATTTTATGCGCTATTTCGGAAACCGCTGCAACGCCGTGCTTTGCGGGCAAAAGGATATTGATAAGGCGTTTTCCGAGATTGACAGCTATATGCAAAACGGCGACACCCACACTGCTACGCTTATCGGAACGATAAACCATGATATGATAGTTGAAAACTATAATGTACGCCTTAAAGAGACCGAAATAGGAAATCTTATCTCCGACGCTGTAAGAGAGATAACAGGCACGGATATTGCCGTGGTAAACGGCGGTTCTATCAGAGGAAGTCTTTACAAGGGCAATGTTTACAGTTACGACCTTGAATATGTCTGCCCGTTTGAAAACAAAATTATAGTTCTTGAAGTAAACGCGGAGGTTATCAGAAAAATGCTTTCAAACAGCCTGTCGGCTATGGTGCGTGACGCGCAGATACCGGGAGGAAGATTTTTGAATGTTTCGGGGCTTAAATATTCTTTCACTCCAGCGACAGACAGTTCTTCTGCTCAGCTTGCAGATGTGACGCTGCCCGACGGTTCGCCGCTTGACGAAAATGCAGTTTACACTATCGCGGTAACAGATTATATGGCAGGAATAAGCGGTTATGCCGACAACAACGGCGACGGTTTCACAATGCTGAACGTTTACAGTGATGATACTCCTAAAGCCGAAAATGTAAAACTCGTCAGTGAGACCGAATATACATTTCAGAGCATATTGGAAAAATATATCATCAATCACAACAACGAGGAAATAGCGTCGCAGATCGAAGGAAGGATCACATTGGTGAATGAAAATGAGTAAAGGTCAAGGCAAAAGGATCTTACACAGGCGGTTTTATATCATGCTGATACCGGCGATCATGCTTGTATTCCTGCTGGTGTATTGGCTCATATATGCCGCTGCGGTTATAACATCTGATTTCACAAAAAACATGAACACCATGTATCTGCGCGAGATGACAAATTTAACGCAGGCTAACTTCAAGTCGGGGCTTTCAATGCGGTACAGCGGACTGAAGGCTGTTGCCGAAAGCGTAAACGCCGAAGATACGAAAAGCGCGGAGGCAATGAAGAGGTTTATAAAAACTGCCGAAAATAACAACGACTTTGAGTTTATGGCGTTTGTTGACAAAGACGGATTTTATTACAGCAAAGACGGAAAACGCCCCGCAGCTTCAAAACTCAGCTTTCTTGCTGATCTGCTCGACGGCAAGGACAAGCTCATCTCCTATAACGAAACGTTTCTTCATGATAATATGATAGTTCTCGGTACGCAGATATCGCCGATACGTTATGACGGAGCGGATATTATCGCAATCATTGCAGGATTTACAGCGGATTCTATCGGTCAGCATCTGTCTTTGCGCAGCGAGGACGGACAGACCAATGCGAGCATCGTTTCCAAAGACGGCAGCTTTATAGTTTATAACTCCTATTTTTCCGACATTCCGACGGGCAGCAACGTCATCTCAAAATTCAAGGAATACGCCGAATTTGACAAAGGGTTTTCCGTTGAGCAGATAGAAAACGACTTTAAAAGCGGAAATTCCGGAATGGTCGTTTTCAAAGCTGTCGGAGCACATATGTGTATGTATTATTCGCCTATAGAGGATACGGAATGGTATATGCTCATGGAAGTACCATATGAGATAGTTGATGAAATGACAGAAGACCTGAGCGGACGGCTGAATACAAACGCTATAGTTATGATGGCTACGGTAATGGCGATGATAATCGTTATTTTCGTTATTTATTTCATCAATTTGCGGGCGCACTCAAAACAGCTCGAAGAGGCGCGAAAATCTGCGGAAAACGCTCGGAAAGCCGCCGAGCAGGCAAGCCTTGCAAAAAGCGAATTTCTCAGCCGTATGAGCCACGAGATACGCACCCCCATGAACGGTATAATCGGCATGACGGAGATAGCCCGCCGAAACTCGAACGACCCGGAAAAGGTAGACGACTGTCTGAAAAAAGTATCGCTCTCGTCAAAGCATTTGATGTCGCTTATAAATGATGTGCTGGATATGTCAAAGATAGAGAGTGGAAAAATACAGCTTAAAAACGAACTTTTCGATCTGCGGCTTTTTCTTGAGAATATTGAAAATATCTACAGCGTACTGGCGGAGGAAAAAGAGATCGACTTTAAGATAGCTGTGTTCGGCAGTATTAACGAACTTATCGGTGGAGATTCGCTTCGCCTAAACCAGATACTTACAAATCTTCTTTCAAACGCTTTTAAATTTACGCCGAAAGGCGGCAAAATAGTTCTAAGCATAAGCAAGCTGAAACAAGAGGGAAGTTCTATCCTTCTGAGGTTCTCCGTTAAGGATACGGGAACCGGCATAAAACAGGAAAATATTGAAAAGATATTTGAGGCGTTTGAACAGGAAAACATTGAAATAACTCATAAATTCGGAGGAACAGGACTTGGGCTGTCTATCGTCCGCAAATTTTCCGAGCTTATGGGCGGCTGCGTCAAGGTGCAAAGCGAATACGGCAAGGGTTCGGAATTTGTGGTGGAACTGCCTTTCACAGTTACCGAAAATTCCGATATGATAGAATGGAAAACGGACAAATCTTCGGATAAAAATATTGCTGAAAATAAAGTATACGACTTTAACGGAAAGCATATCCTGCTTGCCGAGGACAACGAGTTGAACCGTGAAATTGCCATAGAACTTCTCGGAACGGGCACAGGCGCTATAATAGACGCGGCGGAGAACGGACAACACGCGGTTTCGCTTTTTGCTGACAGTGAAATAAACTACTATGACCTTATCCTCATGGATATTCAGATGCCGCATATGGACGGTTTTGAGGCGACAAGAAAAATACGCGCGATGGAACGTCCCGACGCTTTGTCTGTACCTATCTTCGCAATGACCGCAAACGCTTTTGCCGAAGACGCTGAAAAAAGCCGACAGGCAGGTATGAACGCGCATCTTTCAAAACCGCTTGAAATTTCCGCAGTTCTCGCGGCAATGAACGAAATTCTTAATAACAGCTGACTAAATCACCGGCAGAGTTCGGCGCATAGCTGACAAGGGAAGCCCTGAAAAGGGTTTCCCTATTGTTATAGTAAACAGCTATGGGTATCCGCTGCGCTGACGTCGGCGCACAATGCACAAAAACACGAACAGGCGGTTGAAATCCGTCCTCAAGGCAATATTTCTTGTTCTATAAAATAATTATTGATTTTAATATAAAAACATATTGATAAACATAAAATATTGTGATATTATAGCATGCGCATAGAAGTTCCGTTTGCCAAAAATACAAAGTAAACGAGTAAATACTTGTTTTACGGCAGTATTCTGATACTCGACAATACAGGTGCGGTTTCAGAACATAATTGTTTTTGATAACTAAATTTATTTTTCAGGTGGTTAGTAATGAAAACTAATATCAGCATTATATTTATGAGGGTGACTCTTGTTTTGGTTTTTCTTATCAGGTTGCTGATATGTTCATTTTGGTACCCTTTCAGTGTAACATTAAGCTCAGATACAGGTATCTTAGACTATGATCCAAGTGAAATAACGTTTCAGCAGAATGTTGAGTTTTACTGTCAACTACTCTTTTACTGGATAATATCGCTGCCTTGCTTCGCCGTGGTTTTAATGGGATTTATCAATACCGTGTATGCACGAAAAGAAGGAACTTTTAATAAAAAGTCGGCAAATATTCTTTTTAAAATGGCATTGATACTTTTCATTTCCTCAATAATTTTCCTTATCGTAAACTTTGTTTTTATGAGTTTGGGTTGGAATAAGTTCATAAATTTGTATTTAGCCGTGGGCATATTGGGGTTAGTTTTTTCGGCAGGGATTTACGCTGTTCACAAGTATATTGCCAAGGGCGCAGCGAATAATGCTGGGCATTGATTTGGGCAAAAATTAGTGCAAGCCGATATTTTAAGAAAATTTCGTTCTTATATTCTTCAATATTCTTCGCCTCGCTTGCGCAAAGAAAAATTCAAACAAAGTCCCTTACAGAATAACAGAGCATCGCCTGATACGATGCTCTGTTTATGTATACGGTTGATAAATCAGAAATTACAGTGCTTTTTTCGGACAGTATTTCACACATTCCATGCACAGAATACATTCTGTTCCGTTAATTCGTTTTCGGGAATTGTCGGTGACATCTACATCCATCTGACATATATTTTTGCATTTATTGCAGGAAATACATTTATTTTTATCGCACCTTATTCGCAGTAAGGAGAAATAACTCATAGGCTTCAAAAAAACTGTTATAGAACAAATGTATTTGCAGAAAGCGCGGTTGTCCTTAAAACAAAACGCGAGAATAATACCGACAGCATAGTAAAGCAAATTTCCGATGATAAACGCCCAGAACATTATTCTTTCAATATTGCCGACATGAGCTAAAAACAGCGCCGCGACAAATATAAGTTACAAAGAGAAAGTAATATAACGTATCCAACCTAATCTTTTACGGGGTTGTGACGGTTGTTTATATGGCAGGAAATCCAAAATCATTGCAGTCCAGCAGGCATAACCGCACCAGCCCCGTCCAAAAAGCAGAGGACCGAATATTTTTGCTACAACATAATGTATTGTTGCCGCCTCAAAAACTCCCGTAAAAATGTAGTACCAAAATCCTTCTATCTGCATATTTTCGCTGCATATCAAGCCGAGGTATACCAGCATATAGCAACCGACCAGCAATTGTGTCACCCGACGGGCGTATTTATATTTTTTTATGAACAGAAAAATTCCTAAAGCAATAGAAATTCCGATATAACTGAAATTAAGCAAATAAAACAGATTGTCTTTCGTCAGCCAAAGAGTGACAGCCACCATTTCAAATAGCACTAACATGCTCACCGGCAGTATATATTTTTTCATACGTTATACCTTCCAATAAACTTCTTTATTATCGGTCAACCATATGCATTATACCATATTTTTTAGCTGATTGCAAGAGGGGAAGTCAGTGTAAAGTGTAAAGTATATAGTTGCGGTATCTGCTTCGCGGATAATATTTGATTGTTTTCAAGAGGAAAAGTTTTATGCTTAAACCCTCGCGGTTCAAGCCTATGCATTCTAATTCCGAAACAATCTAATAAAATCTGCCGCAAGGCAGATACATTCTACTGTTTACTATTAACTATACACTGTATACTGTAACTCCCTTGCTATGCGAAGCATAGCAAGGGAGTTACTTGTTGTCTAACCTTTACAAAAAAGATTTTTTCGTTTGTAATCTTGATTAAAGATATTATAACAAAATATTCAAGACTATTCTACAGCATAAGATTTTGCTGTGAGCTTACTATGTACTCTCTACTTGCTTTGTCTTTTCTGTTTTTATTGGTCCATTTCATTTTAACATATTCAATAGAAATTGCTACACATTTAACCGAGGATTTAAAATCGTCAGCTTGCAATAGTATCTGTTCATAAATATCAATTAACGACTTTTGACCTATTTCGAATACTTTGCTAATCTTATCATATTTTTTACCTTTTCTATGTCCTGTACCAGAAGAACGTAAATCCTGTAAATTCCTTAGAAAAGATATGTGATCATCATAATTTTTTGCTCCATTTTCCTCAAGCCATACTTGTAACTTGCTTATACCACGAATTGTATTTCCTTTTTCATCTGTTGGATTGGAAAGAACAAGCATTTCTTCATTAAGTAAGTCTATAATACATTTTACAAGTGATAAAACAAGAGTATCAAATTCCTCTTGACTATCTGTTGACGGTATCCTTATATTATCAAGATTATATTTATCCTTTTCAGCCAATTCTTTAAATATTTGCCAATCATATTTATCATACCATTTTTTCTGTAATATGCTATAATCTCTTTTAAATTTCAAATCAATCACATTAGACTCCGCAAAAATGTTGCACATATCCCTCATTATTGCGGTTTTGCTTGGTTTTTCGTCACAAAGTACATTATAACTTTTCCAATGAAGCTGCTCATCTTCAGGTAAATCACGTCCTAAATCACCTAAATATGCTGCGACATAAGACTTGTGATCATTGTCAATTTCCATGCTCCATAAAGAAGCACAAGTCAACCGTCCATCAGTTACTTTATACAAGTCAGGACGCTTAATATATTTATCAAGAACCTCTCCTTTAAAAATACAAGTGTCATGTAATTCGGAGCATCGGAGTTTGCACCAAAATAATTGGATAGTTTATCAGGATAAGATGTAAACGTAACTTCACATCCATTCTCATCATGCCATATGATAAACTCAACGTAAGTACGCTTTTTTTCGTAAGGGAAATACCCACATTCTATAATGGGGGGCGGTAATAATGCTTTTTTTCCAAGCAATCTGCTAAAAGTATATTGTTGAAAAGTGCGTTCTTCATTCCCAAATATTTTATATACTAATGTTGTATCTTTATGTTCTTTATCTATTTTTGTTAAATTATTATCAGATAGAAGTCCAGGGGTTTCATATCTTATATCGAAAAAGAGCAATATTCCCATTTGCTTTGCTGATGCAAATCGTTTTAAATATTTTATGTTTATATAAACAGTATCATTCTCCAAAATACGAATAGCTTCTTCACAGTTGCCACTATCTAATACCGCATAATAAGAATTGTTCTGTTGGTCAAAGTACATATTGTTTAACAATCGAAACTCTTCGCTTATTTCTACATAATTCTTTTTAACTCCATAAAATTCTCTATAAAACAATATAGGCTCAACATAGTCTTTGTGAATAATGAATCTCTGAAAGACAGTTCCTTCCATGGAAGGAATAAATCCTGGATAACCATCGCTATAACTTGCATCCCATTCAGATGTAGACATAATATCATCTAAATACTCAATTTGAAAAAGACAGCACCAAAAGCTCGCATCTGAATTATTAAGTTTACGTTCTCCAGCAACTTGTATCCACTGCTCATTCCCATATTTATCAGTGATATATTTAATGTTATTTAATTGATAATAATCGTGCATAACTATCAAACTCAAAAAAATAATTCTAAAGATTATTATATCACATTTAGTCACGAATGTCAATATACGCGATAAATTATTAGCAAAACCACATGTTCATTTGTCAATGATATGTTACACTATTCTCAAAAAAATTATAATGTTAATAACTAAGATTGAAATCAGCCGA
>CANRDI010000003.1 GCA_947629335.1 uncultured Clostridia bacterium
CAAGCAAAGCGCATCAGATAAAAAGCCTATGGCTTTTTATCTTGGGTGCGGGGAAAACAAGAGTTTTCCCCGCATTGAGATTTTCAAAATGAAATTTTGAAAATCTCAATCTGCTGGAGGGGGAGCGGGGGAACCGGCAGGTTCCCTCCGCGGTTTGGTTCTTCCACAGTGAGGGGCAAGCGAACCACGAAATTGGCGTGTGCGTATAATTTTAAGACAACGTAATAAATAACGGGAAAACATAATACATCTAACCGTTTGGCTTTCACGCAGTATAAAGTAAACGAAAAATGTAGCGGGCGCGTTCGTTTGAGGCAAAGCAACAAATGACAAAGCAAAAACCACAAGGGGGAAACCTTTTTCAAAAGGTTCCCCCCTTGTGGTTTTGCAGTCACCTTTCTCCCTTATCCTGCATAGTTTGGGGTAAGGGGTGATTTTTATGCTGATCGAAACGGCTTATAACAGAAGAGCCGCGGTAATTTACGCGATTAACTGGGCGTTTGCAAGAAACCCGCGGTTTTATGATTTTTCGGACATTGGCGGGGACTGTACAAATTATATATCACAGTGCTTATATGCGGGCTGTGATGTGATGAATTTTTCGCGCGAAAACGGCTGGTATTACATAAATTCCGACAACAGAGCGCCCGCATGGACAGGGGTAAACTTTCTGCGGGAATTTCTCCTTTCAAACAGAGGAACCGGCGTTTACGGCGAAGAATCGGAGCTTTCCGATATTCAGCGCGGAGATATTATCCAGCTTATAAATTCCGAGGGAAGATTTTATCATACTGTGATAGTTTCATCTGTGCAATATCCGAAAATTCCTCAGAACATTTTCGTGTGCGCGCATACGGACGATTCACGAAACAGACGTTTGTCGACATATAATTATGCGGATATTTTTCCTATACATATTGTCGGTGCAAGAAAAGAAATCGTAGTAGAGAGTTGAGCCGGAGGTGTTGTTATGTTTATTTATACAGTAAAAAGCGGAGATACTTTAAGCGGACTTGCGGGAATGTTCGGCATACCCGCGGGAAGAATTGCCTCAGACAACAGCCTGCGCATAAACAGCGGGCTTGCAGTCGGGCAGAGTTTGGTTATAATGTCCGACACAATGCGCTATAGGATAAGGGAAAATCAGACGCTGTATTCGATTTCACAGGAGTTTGGCGTTCCGCTTGAAGAACTTATCAATGCAAATCCGAATATAAATCCGATAGCGCTCCAGATAGGCGAAACAGTAAATATCCCCGTTTCAAGCGGAGTAGTCCGCAGACCTGCCGTTACAAACGGATATGCTTATCCGAATATTTCCGAAACGGCATTAAACTGCGCCGTGCCGTTTTTGACATTTTTAAGCCCGTTTTCGTATTCCGTTACGCCAAGCGGAGAGCTTATTTCACCACCCGACGAGGACCTCATCTACAGCGCGGTAAGAACTGCGGTAATGCCGCTTATGGTCGTTACAAATATCTATGACGGAACTTTTTCTACAGAGGTGCTTTCCGAGATATTAGCTGACGTATCGGCAACGCGGAGGCTGATTGATTCGATAATGTATGAACTTGACCGAAAGGGATATTACGGCGTAAACCTTGATATGGAGTATATCGCGCCCGACGACAGGGAGATCTATAACGAGTTTCTGCGCGATCTTTCCGACAGACTTCACAGCGGAAATTATGTGCTTATAACCGCCGTTGCTCCCAAATACCGCGCCGACCAGCCCGGCATCCTATACGAGTCGCACGATTATCCCGTTCAGGGCAGATACGCCGATTATGTGATTATTATGACTTATGAATGGGGCTACACCTACAGCGCGCCGATGTCGGTACAGCCGATCGAAGAAGTGCGGAAAGTGCTTCGTTATGCAACAAGCGAAATGCCGTCGGAAAAGGTTATCATGGGAATGCCGAATTACGGATACGAATGGACGCTTCCGTATATGCGCGGTACTGCCGCAAGAAGTATAGGCTTTGCAGAGGCTACGGAGATAGCCGTAGCGAACAATGCCGAGATACTCTATGATGAAAAAACGCAGACGCCGTATTTTTATTACACGAATAACGGCGTCAGAAAAGTTATCTGGTTTGACGACCCGCGCAGTATAACTGAAAAGCTTAAACTTGTAGAGGAATTTAACCTCGCGGGAGCGAGCTGGTGGACGATAAACCGCTGTTATGTACCGAACAGACTTATAGCACTGAACGCTTTTGACGTTGCAAAGCTCTGATACGATTGATCCGTTCTTATCTGTCGTTTATGTTAAAAACTCCTTGAAATGCATACGGTATTTCAAGGAGTTTTCGATATTCCGACGAAAAAATAATTTTAATTTATTTAATTGTTTTCAACATTCGTTCAAAAAAATGTTCGGCATTTAATCGGGCTTATCAGATAATTTTCCAGAATGTCGGTTTTTGCATATCAATATACAGATCTATCTGCGCCTTTGCTCTGTCGCAGGCTGCGTATATCTCGTCGTCCTTGTCCTGCGCGAAGGATTGTATCTCCGCGATTGACGAGGTTATTTCGACAGCATGACCGAGGTCGTTTATGAGAATAGAATAGTCCACAAATTTTCCCCATTCGTCTTTGAGCTGCTGAGCGGTATCCTGAGCGGTTTTAAAGTCGTTTTTCTCATAGCTGTCTTCAATTATGTGTATCTGTTCTATAAGTTTTTTTGAAAAATCATCTGAAACTTTTACGGAATAAAAACACCCTGCAAACATAACGGCTAAAATAACAATGCTTATAACTATCCGCTTCATTTTTTCTTCTCGCTTTCAACAATATCGTAGTTCCCGTTTTTATCGGCAGTCATAAGGAATATCTGTTTTTCGGAGAGATTTTTTTCACGCAGTATTTTTGTGAGCCAACCTTCTCCGAGATTTATTACCTTTAGCTGATCGCTGTCGCGGATACCGTCGCGGATAATTACCGACGGCGGGTTATCCGGAGAGCCGCCCGCTTTTACGTCCTGTTTTTCGGCGGGCTGATAGTCCTTTTTCAGCAAAAAGTTTATCTTTCCGTTTGTTTCGACGATAGCGTATTGTATCTGGGTTATGTCGAAGATCTGTTGGTTTCTCATGGCTTCCGTAAGGTCGTCAACCGAATACCGCAGTTGTTTCATTTCATTCTGGAGTATTTTCCCCTCGCTTATGATAATACGCGGACTTCCTATCATAAGTTTTCTTATCTTCGCGGATTTCAGCATAACTCCCGACATCACCACATCCAGACATACAAGCGTAAGAATAGGCACTATGCCCATTATCATCGGAATACTGCTGTCCTCGACGGGTATCGCCGCAATGTTTGAGATGAGTATGGTCACTACAAGCTCGGAGGGCTGAAGCTCTCCGAGCTGTCTTTTTCCCATTAACCTAAGTGAAAATGTAATAACCACATAAAGAATAACCGCTCTTATTAAAACAATTGCCATAAAAAACACTTCCTCAGTCTGTATAAACAGTCGTTCTCTCCGAAGCCCGAAAACGAACTTGATACCGTCATACTTCTTTTTGTTTAGTGTGAACATAATTTATTGAAATATTCTCTTGAAATTCTTGTTCATTTGTGATATAATAATAAAAGTTATGTGAGGTGAATTGTATGAAGATCGGAGTTTCTACTGCGTCGCTTTATCCTCTGCACGTTGAGGACGCTTTCAGAACGCTCTGCGAAATGGGCGTGAAAACTGTCGAAGTATTCGCAAACAGCACCTGTGAGGGACAAGAACCCTGCGTTTCGGAAATTATAGCTATGCAGAAAGAATACGGCGTTGACATAACGTCGTTTCATCCGTTTTCTTCGCCGATGGAGAGCGTTTTCCTGTTTTCAACATACGACAGGAGAATAGAAGAGATGATGACGCTCTACAGAGGCTTTTTCGGCAGTATGAACAGGCTCGGCGCGAAACTTTTCGTACTTCACGGAGCTATATCGAGTTCAAAGTGTTCTGACGAGCATTATATAAAACAGTTTGAGATGCTTTCGGACGCGGGCAGGGAATACGGCGTTACCGTAGCGCAGGAAAACGTCAGCTATTGTCTGAGCGGGAAATTGGAATTTCTCAAAATGATGAAAAGAGAACTCGGCGATAAAGCAAAGTTTGTGCTTGATCTCAAACAGGCGCGCAGAAGTCACGAAGATCCTCTGAATTATATAAAAGAGCTTGGCGGAAATATCGCTCATTGTCACATAAGCGACGCCGACAGCGGCCGCGATTGTCTTGCGGTAGGCGCGGGAAGTTTTGATTTTGAAAGGCTTATAAAAGCGCTTATTGACGAGGGATTTGACGGAAACCTTATTGTAGAACTCTACAGGCAGAACTACGGAGAGTTTTCCGAGCTTAAAACGTCCGCGGAAAATCTTTGTGAAATTGTTGATAAAATTAAAATGAAATAAAAAACAGGAGATAAAAAACTATGAAACTGGATAAGATGATTGGCGACAGGTTTAAAGAGCGCCCTTCCGACTGTCAGATAGACAGCCACGCGCTTATGGTGAGGGGCGGCTACATAAAGTATGTAGCAAACGGGATATTTTCGAGCTTTCCTCCGCTGAAGAGAATTACAACGAAGATAGAGCGCATTATCCGTGAAGAAATGGACGCGGTTGACGGGCAGGAGGTCATGTTCCCTGTTGTAATGCCCGCTGCGCTTTGGCAGGAAACAGGCAGATATACGAGCATAGGAAACGAACTTCTGCGCTTTACCGACCGAAACAAACAGCCTATGGTGCTTGGAATGACCCACGAAGAAGCCGCTGTTCAGCTCGTGAGAGAATATGCAAATTCCTACTCGAAATATCCGTTTATGATATATCAGATACAGACGAAATTCCGCGACGAGGCGCGTCCGCGCGGCGGTCTTATCAGAGTGCGTGAGTTTACCATGAAAGACGCATATTCTTTCCACACCTCGCAGGAAGACTTAGAGCAGTATTACGAGCGCGTCCATAAGGCATACGAGCGTATTTATGAGCGCTGCGGAGCGAAAAACGTTATCTCCGTAAAGTCCGACAGCGGAATGATGGGCGGAAGCGTTTCGCACGAGTTTATGCTTTTAACTCCGATCGGCGAGGACAGCATTGCTATCTGCAAAGAGTGCGGATACAGGGCGAATGTCGAAGCGGCAAAGTCGATTGTAGATGAACCGCGTGATGATAATTCCGGCGAGCTTAAAGAGGTTTTCACAGGTGAAGCTCATACGATAGAAGAGGTCGCGGAGTTTTTGAAAACGTCTCTTAAAAAGTGCTGTAAGGCAGTCGTTTATCAGAAAAATACGGACGACAGCTTTATCGTTATCTTTACGCGCGGCGACCTTGAAATAAATGAAACGAAAGTCACGAATTTCCTCGGCTGTGATATCCACCCTGCTGTCATCACCGAAGAATGCGGGCTGTGCGCGGGATATATCGGACCTGTAGAGCTGAAAGCAAACGGCGCTCTTACGGTGCTTTATGACAGCTCGCTTGAAAATGCGAACAACCTTGTCTGCGGAGCGAATAAAAACGAGTATCACCTTACGGGGCTTGATATGAAGCGTGATGTTCAAAATGCAGAATATCATGATTTCTCAAAGATAATCGAAGGCGGAATTTGTCCCGAATGCGGAAAGAAGATGATAACTATTTCGCGCGGAATTGAAGTAGGAAACATCTTCCAGCTCGGTACGAAGTATACCAAGTCCATGAATATGACTTATCTCGACAAAGACGGAAACGAACAAACGCCTATCATGGGCTGTTATGGAATTGGCGTCGGCAGGCTCGCGGCGTCGGTCTGCGAAAGCTCCCATGATGAATACGGACCTATCTGGCCTATGGCGATAGCGCCGTGGCAGGTGCATTTGTGCGCAGTCCGTTCTGACGACGAGCGCGTAAGAACTGCCGCAGACAAGCTGTATAACGACTTGCAGAACGCAGGAGTTGAGGTCATTTACGACGACCGAAACGTAAGAGCGGGAGTTATGTTCTCCGACGCGGATCTTATCGGCGTGCCGCTGAGAGTTGTCGTAAGTCCGAGAAATCTTGACGAGGGAATTTACGAGCTTTCTTCAAGAGATAAGACCATCTCCGAAAAGTTAGTTCCCGAAACTGCTGTAAGCAGGATTAAGGAGCTTATTGAGGAACTGATGAAGCACGGCACATAAAAGTTTTTTGAAAGGGAAGTCCAGAGGGGAAAACTTTTTTTCAAAAAAGTTTTCCCCTCTGGTCGCGGCGAAGCCGCGAAACTTGCGCTTGCTGACGCGTTTGCGGGGGCTGCCGCCCCCGCGCCCCCGTTGGGGGAAAACTTTTGAAAAAGTTTTCCCCCAAACCCCTTTTCAAAACTTTTATGCGCCCCGCTCGTCAGGCGGTTTTAATCAGAAATGCGCTTTTCCGCTCAAAACAAATTCTTACCTCTAACCGCTTTTTTCTATTAAATCGAGAATATCGGGCGCTGCCGCAAAATGCATTGCCCCGACTGCAACAAAAACCTTATCTCCGTTTTTAAGCCATTCTGATATTTTTTCAGCCATTTTTTCCTGCCGATTTGTGTACATTGCCGCATAATATTCGGCATAATCGCCGCTCAATTCTTCGGGTATCCCGCCGCTTTCAAGCATTTGTTCAAGCGCCGAAATATCTCCCTTGCTCCATGCGCCGTACAGTTCTTTCATCAGCGAAAGCTGTTCGTCATACGGAGTATTTACCGCGTCATTAAGCGAAAATATCTGTAATTCGAGGCTTTCTTCGGAGTTCATTTTATACTGCTCATAAACGCTCTCAAACTCGTAGATCTTCTTGTTGTTCTTCATTGCGTACTGAATGACCGCGCGGTCTGTGCCGTTTTCGGAATAATATCCGCAGTCGTCCGCTATTTTGTTTGACAACAGCGAACTCCAGACTGTCGGGAGATACTTGTCATAAGCCGCGTTATAAAGCCCTTTGTCAAGGAAAAACGCTTTTATTTTCGCATAATCCTCTCCGAGAATATCGGCTGTTGTTCCCGATTTACATTCGAGCAGCTTCATTGCGTTATTTACTTCGGCTTGATTTTTGTCGAGCGCGATAAGGTCAACTTCAACCGCTACAGTTTCACATTCGTCAATTGCCTCGTAAATTTCAGCGGGATATTCAACTCCGTTTTCGGCAACGTGCATTGTTCCCAGCATATAAACAATTCCGCCCGTGTTTTCATCTCGAACAGTGAAAAACGGCGGATTTACGGGCTTCGGCTCTTGATTAAAACCGCACCCGCCGAGCAGAAAAACGCAAAACATTGCCGCAAAAACAAGAGCGGCTTTTTTTATTTTTTCAGCGCACTTCATAGCTGTTTATCACTTCTCCGTCAAAATTCTTCCATAAAAACTTCCCGTTTTCAAGCGTCATATAGCCGTTTTCGCTCCCGTTTTTGGGCAGTGACACCGAGCCGGGGTTCATATAAATATAATCTTCGTGAATATTGCACGCAGGAATGTGCGTATGTCCGCAGAGCAGTATATCTCCGTTTTTCAGCGGCGGCAGATTTTCCTCGCTGTAATTATGCCCGTGAGCCATGAATATCTCTGCTCCCTCGGCATTTATCAGCGCATACTCCGCAAGCACGGGGAATTTAAGCACCATCTGGTCAACCTCTGCTTCGCAGTTTCCCCTTACGCACAGAATATCATTTTTTATGCTGTTCAGCATTTCAATGACGAGCTTCGGAGCGTATTCTTTCGGCAAATCGTTTCTCGGACCGTGATAGAGCAAGTCTCCGAGCAACAGCAGCCTGTCCGCTTTTTCGCTTTTGTATGCCTCAAGCATTTTCCCGCACCAGTATGCCGAACCGTGAATGTCCGACGCAATCATAATTTTCATTTTTCAGCCTCCGTATTCCTCAACAATCACCGCGCAGCCTTTAACCGTTATCTCGGCAAATTCCTCGGTAATTTCGTTGCTTACGCCGAGCGGATAATCGCTTGTGAAAACGCGGTTTTCCGTTTGGTATTTAACGCCGCGCTCGGTAATCTCAGCCGTATTTTCATACGCGAAAACCGAGAGATAGCCGTTAAACCGCGCAAATTTTTTTGTTTCATTTAACATCAGCTCGACGCGCTCGTGTTCGCCGTACATTTCCGCGTCAATTCCGCGTTTTTTCAGCCCGTAGAGCATTTGAATATTCGCCAGCGTATGACCGAGCCGCCCGCCCAGAGCGCATAAGAACCGCAGTTGTTTAAATCCTCGTTCAACCGCGATATTTGCTGCAAGTATCGCGTCGGTGTCGTCTTTTTCAGGGACAGCTCTTATGCAGTCGATATTTTCGGGGACGGTACAGCCTGCACTGTCAAAATCCCCAACGCAAAGATGGGGGACAATTCCCGCTTTAAGCGCGTAGTCAAGACCCTTGTCCGCAGCGATAACAAAGCCGCTTATGAGGTTTTTATCGAGCGCAGCACACGGCGCGCCGCAGATTATTGTGCAGTCAACAGTCATTTTGTTCACTCTTTCCATAAGTTTTTTGCGAATTGTTTTGGAGGAAAACTTTTGAAAAAGTTTTCCCCCAAGCCCCCTTTCAAAACTTTTATGTAACGTGCTGTAAGGGAAAACGTTTTTGCTCTCCGACCGCCGCGCAAGCGGCGGTACATAAGTTTTTTGAAGGAGAGTCCGGAGAGGAAACTTTTTTTCAAAAAAGTTTCCTCTCCGGTCGCGGCTTTAGCCGCGAAACTTGCGCGAGCAAGGCGCTAAAGGGTGCGGGGAAAACAAGAGTTTTCCCCGCATTGAGATTTTCAAAATGAAATTTTGAAAATCTCAATCTGCTGGAGGGGGAGCGGGGGAACCGGCAGGTTCCCTCCGCGGTTTGGTTTTTCCACAGTGAGGGGCAAGCGGAAAACAAAACGGTTGTGTGGCGAAAGTTTTTGATTTTTTATTGGGGAAAAACTTTTATGTAACTTGCTGTAAGGGAAAAGCGCTTTTACTCTCCGACTGCCGCACAAGCGGCAGCACATAAGTTTTTTGAATTTTTTTGGGGAAAAACTTTTGAAAAAGTTTTCCCCCAAACCCCTTTTCAAAACTTTTATGTAACGTGCTGTAAGGGAAAAGCACTTTCACTCTCCGACCGCCGCGCAAGCGGCGATACATGAGTTTTTTTCGAATTGTTTTGGGGGAAAACTTTTGAAAAAGTTTTCCCCCAAACCCCCTTTCAAAACTTTTATGTAACGTGCTGTAAGGAAAAACGTTTTCGGTCTCCGACCGCGCAGCAAGGCGCGATACATGAGTTTTTTGCGAATTTTTTTGGGGGGAAAACTTTTGAAAAAGTTTTCCCCCAAACCCCTTTTCAAAACTTTTATGTAACGTGCTGTAAGGGTAAAGCACTTTCACTCTCCGACTGCCCCACTAAAACTTTTTCTATATTATACCACAACCCTCACCGATTGTCAAGACAAAAAGGGGGCTGCCCGAAAGGACAGCCCAAATGAAAAGGGAGCGGGATTATTTACAGACCACAGAAGAAAGGGAAGGCAGAGCCCTTTTGGGGCTGCTGCCCTCTCGGTGTGATCTGCGATCTGTTTTAAACGTTGAACAAAAGCTCGTCATATGTCGGATAAGGCCAGTATTCCTCGCCAACTATGGTTTCAAGCTCATCTGCTACGGCTCTCAGCGACTGCATGGTGCTGAATACCTCGTCATGATAGCAGCGCGCTTTAGCTTCTTCGCCTTCTACTTCCTGAGCCTTTACAACAGCGTCCGAAAGCGCATAAGCCTTTTCGGAGAGCGCGGCGGTAAGGTCGTTTACCTTCTTCGCCATTTCCGTTTCAACTGTAGGCTCAAGACCTATAGCCTTTTTGCTTGCCGCTATGTCGCATACGTCCTTAGCGAATTTCATGACCGCGGGGAGTATCTCCGTCTTTGCCATGTCCGCGGCAGTAAGCGCCTCAATATTTATTACTTTCGAGTAGTTCTCGAAAAGTATCTCCTGTCTTGAATGAAGCTCGACTTCGCTGTAAACGCCGAATTTCTTGAACAGCGCTATGTTCTTCGGAGAAGTTATGCACGCAACCGCGTCTACAGTTGATTTGAGGTTCGGAAGTCCGCGCTTTTCAGCCTCTACGGGCCATTCGTCTCCATAGCCGTTTCCGTTGAAGATAACTCTCTTGTGCTCGCTTATTGTCTTTACAAGCAGGTCGTGAAGTGCCTCGTTGAAGTTTTCCGCGCCTTCAAGCTCGTCTGCAAATTCCGTCAGCGAGTTTGCGACAATTGTATTAAGGATAGTATTAGGACCTGCAATATTGAGGTTAGAACCTACCATTCTGAACTCGAACTTGTTGCCCGTAAATGCAAACGGAGAAGTTCTGTTTCTGTCCGTGCTGTCTTTCGGGAAGTCGGGCAGCGACGAAACGCCGACATTGAACATCTGTTTTCCGTTAGAAGTGTATTCCTTGCCCTCAACAAGCGCGTCTACAACGCCCTGAAGTTCTTCGCCAAGGAAAATCGAGATGATAGCGGGAGGCGCTTCGTTTGCGCCAAGTCTGTGGTCGTTTCCGGGAGAAGCGACTGACATTCTGAGAAGATCCGAATATTCGTCAACAGCCTTGATTATTGCCGCAAGGAACGTCAAAAACTGCGCGTTTTCCATAGGCGAATTTCCGGGGTCAAGCAGATTCTGTCCGTCGTCTGTAGACAAGCTCCAGTTGTCGTGTTTGCCCGAACCGTTTATGCCCGCAAAAGGCTTTTCATGCAGCAGGCATACAAGCCCGTGTTCAAGAGCGACCTTTTTCATAAGCTCCATAGTGAGCTGGTTCTGGTCTGTCGCAAGGTTTGCAGGAGCAAAGATCGGCGCGTTTTCGTGCTGTGCGGGAGCAACCTCGTTGTGCTTTGTCTTAGATGTAATGCCGAGCTTCCAAAGACGCTCGTCAAGGTCTTTCATATAGTCCGCAACACGATCTTTGATAACTCCGAAGTAGTGGTCGTCAAGCTCCTGACCTTTCGGAGCGGGAGCGCCGAAAAGCGTTCTTCCCGTAAAGATAAGGTCCTTGCGCTTGTCGTAATTCTTCTTGTCGATAAGGAAATATTCCTGCTCAGCGCCTACCGTCGCAACAACGCGCTTTGCGGTCGTGTTTCCGAAGAGCTTTAATATTCTCAGCGCCGCGTCGGAAACTACGTCCATTGAACGCAGCAGAGGGGTTTTCTTGTCGAGAGCTTCTCCCGAATATGAATAGAACGCAGTCGGAATGTACAGCGAACCGCCCTTTACAAATGCATAAGAAGTCGGATCCCACGCCGTATAACCGCGCGCTTCAAACGTCGCTCTTATGCCGCCCGAAGGAAAGCTCGAAGCGTCCGGCTCGCCCTTTATAAGCTCTTTGCCCGAAAACTCCATAATTACCGTGCCTTCGTTTGTGGGGGAGATAAAGCTGTCGTGTTTTTCGGCAGTAATTCCCGTCATCGGCTGGAACCAGTGAGTATAGTGCGTAGCGCCTTTTTCGATAGCCCAGTCTTTCATCGCGTTTGCAACAATGTCCGCGATAGAACTGTCAAGTTCTTTGCCCTCGGCAATAGTTTTCTTCAGCGTCTTGAAAACATTTTTCGGCAGTCGCTGGCGCATAGTTTCTTCATTGAACACATCAATGCCGAATTGTTCTACAACATTAAAATTTTCCATAGTCCCGTTCCTCCTGAATTATTAAATATAATACGAAAAAACGGCGTCAAGACGCGGAAAACCCGCTCTCGAAACGCCGTCGTTTCATTGCTGTGATTTTATTATAACTCTTTTTTATGCATTTGTCTACTGGAAATTGAAACAAATAAAGATAACTTTTAATGATTTTATTGTATGTTTTAAACAAAAACTATGAAAGTATACACTTTTAAAAATTCAAAACAGGCGGAATATTTTCTAAAACAGTCTAAATTTGCAAGAAATTCAGACTTGTCTTTCAAAATTGTTCCTGCATTTTGTTTGATATGATTTTTCACATTATAACTTTGAAAACATATTATGAAATGAGCGCGTTTACACAACCGACGGGCGGGCGTACTGCGGCAAATTTCCCGCATTGTTTCGTCAATTTGTATTCGGCATTTTAGGCATTTTAGTTATTTTGCCGAAAGCGGATAATTCGTGCATTTCGAGCTGTGTGAAACAAGCTCTAAAAAGGAAAAGGGTGATCTTATGTTAGAATTTCCTCTGTGCTGTCTGGAAATAGGAAAAAGTGCTGTTGTAAAAAGCCTTTCGTCTCACGGCGCGCTCAGACGGCGGCTTTCGGATATAGGGGTAGTCGAAGGCACTATAATAAAATGTGCAGGCAGAAGTCCTTTAGGAGACCCTGCCGCGTATGTGATACGCGGCGCAGTTATCGCAATACGCGACTGTGACAGCAGAAGCGTGATTGTAAGGGGGATATAGATGAAGACAAACAATAATACTTTTGATAAGACCGTTGCTCTCGCGGGAAATCCGAATGTCGGCAAAAGCACGGTTTTTAATGCGCTTACGGGTCTGCACCAGCACACGGGAAACTGGGCGGGGAAAACCGTAGAAACCGCGAGCGGCATTTTTAAAACAAACGCTTTCACATATCGTCTGGTCGATATTCCGGGGACATATTCGCTTATAGCTCATTCGGCGGAAGAAGAAGCCGCGAGGGATTATATCTGCTTTGGCGGAGCCGACGCAGCTATAGTGGTATGCGACGCGACCTGCCTTGAAAGGGGACTTAATCTTGTATTACAGGTCATGGAGCTTTGTCCTAAGACGCTGGTCTGTGTAAATCTGCTCGACGAGGCAGAGCGCGCGAATATAAAGATTGACTTAAAACAGCTTGAAAAAGAGCTTGGAGTACCCGTAGCGGGAATTACCGCGCATAAAAAGCGCACTCTGAAAAATCTTACCGACAGGCTCGACGAGCTTTGCGCGTCGAATGACCCGATAGCTCCGCGCAGGCTTTCGTACATAAAACCTATCGAGGACGCCGCAAAAATAACCGCAAATGCTGTCGAAAACGAACTTAAACTTCCCGTTCCCGCAAAATGGGCGGCTTTAAGGCTTATTGACGGGACTTTGACAGATGAGATAAACGAATATTCAAAAGCGGATATTCTCAAAAATCCGGAGATCTGCGGCGCTCTTGAACAGTCGAAAAAATTGCTTTCAGAAAACGGCATAACCGCCGATATAATGCAGGACAGGATAGTCGGCAGTATTTTTAAAAACGCCGAAGAAATATGTGAAACCGCTGTAAAAATGCCGGCGCGGAATATTTCAAAAGCCGATAAGATACTTACAAGCCGCGCGCTCGGATTTCCCATAATGTTTTTACTGCTTATTCTTGTGTTCTGGCTAACCATGATAGGCGCAAATTATCCGTCGGAATTTCTCGGCGCGGGATTGTTTAAATTAGGCGACTTGCTTGGAGAGCTGTTTAAAATGATAAACGCTCCTAATTGGCTTTCAGGAATAATTGTAGACGGAGCTTACAGGGTATTGGCTTGGGTCGTGTCGGTCATGCTTCCGCCGATGGCAATATTTTTTCCGCTTTTTACGCTGTTAGAAGACCTCGGTTATCTTCCGCGCATCGCGTATAATCTCGACAAGCCTTTTCATAAGTGCAGCGCCTGCGGAAAACAAGCGCTCTGTATGTGTATGGGATTTGGCTGTAATGCCGCGGGAGTAACGGGCGCAAGAATAATTGACAGCCGCCGCGAGCGTCTTATCGCAATACTTACAAATTCGCTCGTACCGTGCAACGGACGTTTTCCGATGATATTAGCGCTTATTTCGGCGTTTTTTGTGAACAGCCTGAGTGGTCAAAGCATTTTGTCAAGTCTTTTGTCGGCAGTAATTTTCACTTCGGTGATATTGCTCGGAATTTTGATGACATTTTTGGTTTCAAAAATACTCGCAAAAACTTTGCTGAAAGGCGAGCCTTCTTCATTCACTCTTGAACTTCCGCCGTTCAGAAAGCCGCAGATAAGCAAAATACTTATACGTTCGTGTCTTGACAGAACGATATTTGTTCTCGGAAGGGCAGCGGCTGTCGCTGCGCCTGCGGGAGCGGTCATATGGCTTTTGGCAAACGTCAGCGTCGGCGGGGGAACGCTTCTTTCATACATCACGGGCTTTTTCGATCCTTTCGGTCAGCTTTTGGGAATGGACGGCGCAATTATAACGGCATTTTTGCTCGGCATACCCGCAAATGAGATCGTTATACCGCTGATAGTGATGATATACGAGCAAAGCGGCGTAATATCGGAAATTTCGACCGAGCAGCTCTACAGTTTGTTTTCGGCAAACGGCT
This sequence comes from uncultured Clostridia bacterium, assembly GCA_947629335.1. GTDB lineage: Bacteria > Bacillota > Clostridia > Oscillospirales > Ruminococcaceae > CAG-115. The sequence continues at coordinate 14,277 of CANRDI010000003.1, forward strand.
GGACAATTGTCACGGCAATTTGCGTTATAGTTTTCACTCTTTTTCATTTCCCGTGTTCAACAACTCTCCTTACGATAAAAAAAGAAACAGGCAGCCTAAAGTGGGCGGCGCTTTCGTTCATCATACCACTGCTGATAGGAATTGTCATGTGCTTTGGGATAAATGTATTTGCACAGTTTATAGTGTATAGTGTATAGCTGCGGTATCCGCCTGCGGCGGATAATATTAGGATTGTTTTTGAATTAAAAGCACTTAGGCTTGAACTCATTTTGGTTCAAGCCTAAAACTTATTCTCTTGAAAACAATCTGAATGATGTCTGCGTCAGCAGATATCTTGGCTGTACACTATACACTGTCTGCGAGTGTTATTTTGTTCGTTATCTCGAATGTAGGACCTTTTTGCCATAAAAACGTGTTCAGGGAAATTTCAAATCCTTCTCCGGGCGCGCACATATAATCCGCAGGCTTTCCTTTGGGAAGTCCGTATCCGCACAGCAGGTTTGTTATTACTCCCGCGTGGGTGATTACCGCGCCGTATTGCAGGTCGTTCTTCATCATATCGCTGAAAACGCTGTCAAGTCCGCTTATACATCTGAGTATGAAATCGCTGTATTTTTCGCCATTTGGCGGCGCAGAGTCAACCCCGCCTTTAAGCCAGTCCTTGTATTCGCGCAGATCTTGAAGCTGCTCGGCGGATTTGTTTTCAAAATCCCCGAAATTCATCTCGCAAAGCTCGTCTACAATCATCAGTTTTTGGTCGGGATAGATTATCTCCGCTGTTTCAAGACACCGCGCGAGCGGCGATGAATACACCTTTTCAACTTCGGGATAAAGCTCGTATCCGCATAAGTTTTCTATCATTTTTCGTCCTTCGGGACATAACGATATATTGGTTTGTCCTATATATTTCCCGTCGAGATTTCCTTGTGTAATTCCATGACGTATAAGATACAGATAGTAGTTTCTCATATTTTTCCTCCTATATATAGTATAATTAGGAATTATATCCTATCAAAGTGTCGAAATTTTGGTTAATATGCCGCTTTACATATCGGAATAAATGTACTATAATATACTTTGTGATAAAAATAATTTTTAAAATAAATATGTGAAGAATATGGAGATTTATAGATGAATAAGGATTTTCCGAGAATATTAAAACTTCTTCGTAAAGAGCGCGGTTTAAGACAGAAAGAAGCCGCGGATCAGCTTGGCGTGGCACAGGCTCTTTTATCACATTATGAAAACGGAAAACGCGAATGCGGTCTGGATTTTCTTATCCAGGCGGCGGATTTCTATAATGTGTCGGTAGATTACATACTCGGAAGAAGCAATTCACGAAACGGCGCTGTTGTTACGGAAAACGAACTTTCGGACAGTTCGGTTTTTGAAAGTTCCGCTCCCGACGCCGCTTCCGCAGGTATCCTGCTTAGAAAAAAGCTCGTTACAAATGCGCTTGAAATAGTATTCTCGCTGCTTACAAAAGCCAAAAACCAAAGGCTTTCAAAGTCGGTTGGAAATTATGTGCTGACCGCGGTTTACCGTGCTTTCAGAATGGTCTACAGCGCGGGCGGAGAAAACGACGAAAATCTGTTTTCAATTCCCCGCGAAAGTCTTTCGGGAATTACCCTCGCAAAACTCAGCCTCGAAGAAGTCGCCGCAAATTCTGCCGAAAAAGAGGGAACTTCCGATGAAAAGATCACAAATTCCCGCATAGAGCGCGAATATCCTCAGCAAAGTACGGCGCTCTTTTCGGTCATAAACAATGTCGAAAAGGAATTAAAAAAGCTCTGAATTACAGAACATATAGTTTTCAGCAGACTGTATAAAATGTCAGCCAAGAAATCCCGCTGTGCTTCAAAGTAAGTTCACGGCACAAACAAAGAGCTGTCGGCTATTCGTCGGCGATGTTGTTGTCGGTGATGAAACGCTCGTTGTCGCGCCAGTTTTCCTTTACCTTTACGAAAAGCTGAAGATTTACCTTTGCGTCGAGCATTTCTTCTATATCCCTGCGCGCGAGAGAACCTATTTGTTTGAGCCGTTCGCCGCCTTTGCCTATTATCATTCCCTTGTGGGAGGTCTTTTCGCATATTATTACCGCGCCGATGTCGATTATTTCGGCGCCGTTTTTGTTTGTGCGCGAGGAAAAGTTTTCAATGTCAACGGCTGTTCCGTGCGGGATCTCCTGCTGCATAGTCCAAAGGAGCTTTTCGCGTATTATTTCGCTGCACAAAAACCTCTCCGTGCGGTCTGTCGCAATATCGTCGGGGAAGAAATGTTCTCCCTCGACCGCGTATTTTTCGAGCGCAGGCATAATAAGCTCGGTATTTATGCGCTTTTTGACGCTTATCGGAATGACCTCGGCAAAGTTGTAGAGCTTGCTGTATTCGCTTATCAGCGGCAAAAGCTCCTCCTTTGACTTTACGAGGTCGATTTTATTCAGCAGCAGCACCACTTGCGTTTGGTGAGAAGCAAACGATTTTATAAGCGCCTGTTCAACAGCGGAGATCTTTTTTGTTGCGTCAGCCATAAGTATCGCGCAGTCCACGTCGTCCACGCTTGTCCTTACCGCCTTTGCCATATGCTCTCCGAGCTTTGTGCGGGGCTTTAAAAAGCCCGGCGTATCAATAAACACAAACTGCGTTTCGCCCTTTGTAAGCACGCCGTTTATGCGGTTTCGCGTTGTCTGGGGCTTTTCGCTTACGATTGAAATTTTCTCTCCCACAAGCAGATTTGTAAGAGAACTTTTTCCCGCGTTCGGTCTGCCTGTAATTGCAATAAAAGCGTTTTTAGTCATTGTTTTCTTCCTTTTTCGGTTTGTAGATAAGCCTGAACTTTACAAAATTTCCCGTTTTTCCCGTTATCAGTATTATAAATTTCGGTATGCCGAGCGTATCGGTCAGGATAACGTATTCTCCCTTGTTTTTTTCAGCTTTAAACATCCTCATTTTCCCGCGCTTTACATATTTCAGTTCTTCGTCGGTCATTTTAAGCGTAGAAAATTTTTCGGCATTATAAAGCGTTTGCGCTTTCTTAAACTCGCGGATAAAGCCTGCGGTCTGTTTTCTGATGTACGCTCTGTACAGGTCGGGGCGTTTTCTTTTCGTCACTTCGAGCGACATTTTACGCTGCCATTCCGACACCAGCTTATGGTCGCCCGAAAGAAGCACTTTCGGCACTTTCCTGCCTTTCCAGACTTCGGGTCGGGAATACTGGGGATATTCCAAAAGTCCGCTGAAATGGCTTTCAATGCTGTATGCGTCCTCGTTCGGCAGTACCCCCGCCTGTAATCTCGCAACAGCGTCCGTCAGTATCAGCGCAGGCAGTTCTCCGCCCGTAAGCACATAATCTCCTACGGAAATTTCCTCGGCGCAAAGCTCTTCTATTACTCTCTCGTCCACGCCCTCGTAATGTCCGCAGATAAGTATCAGCCCGTTTTCCTGTGCAAGCTCTCTTACTGTTTCCTGAGTAAGAGTTTTGCCCTGCGGAGATAAATATATAATGCGCGGAGGGGTCTTATGCAGAGCGGAGATTGCTTTTACACAGTCATATATAGGCTGAGCCTGCATGACCATTCCCGTGCCGCCGCCGAAAGCCTTGTCGTCAACGTTTTTGTGCTTATTTTCGGAATAACCGCGGATATTGTGCGCATAAATTTCGATAAATCCGTTTTTAATTCCCCGCCCGACAATGCTCTCATTAAAAACTCTCTCGCACATTTCGGGAAACAGCGTCGCAATGTCAATCCTCATCAAATAATCCCTCAAGCGGCACAATAAGCATTTCTCCCGCGTCTGTGTCAATGCTTTTCACAATGTCGTCGATATACGGAAACATAAGCTCGCGTCCGTTTTCTTTTTTTATTGAATAAACGTCAGTCGCGCCGTTCTGGTAAACGTCCGAGATTTTCCCGTAAACTTCGCCCGTGTTGAAATCTTTTACGGTCATACCTATTATGTCCTGGATAAAATAAGTTCCTTCGGGCAGCTCTACATCATCTCTGTCCATATACAGAATTTTCCCGATAAGTTTTTGCGCGTCCTCAATGCTGTCCACGCCTTCTATTTTCAGCACCACAACGTTTTTATGCACATACGCTCTTGTAATTCTGACAGGCGTTTTTCCCTTGTCAAAATAAAGCGTTTCAAACTCGCACAGAATATCGGGAGAATCACAGTAATACTGACACCTTACCTCGCCGCGTATTCCCTGTGTAGAAACTATCTTAGCTGTTTCGAGAAACTGTTTCATCTTTCTTTTCCTTTTTTTTGTTTAAGATAAGCTTTATCGCCTGGATACAGGTCTTAAAGTTTATTGCCGCAATCACAATAAAAATGACGGAATTTATAACGTTCTGCAAAAGTCCGTATTCAAGAAACATTATCGAAAGCGCCATTCCCGTAAGAAGCGCTATGTTTACCGTTACCTTTACCCAGTATATCGTCATATAAAGCAGCTTTTTCGTGTCGATAACACGGTAGATAAAAACCAAAAGATAGCTTGCGAGCGTCGCCACAGCCGCTCCCGATATGCCCATAACGGGTATCAGCAAAAGGTTCAGCACAATATTTGCTCCCGCGCCGATAGCCGAAGATATAAGCGCATGGGTAGTTTTTCTCGACGCCTCGTAAATGCTCGAAAGAAAGTTGTTAAAGCACTGAAATATGACCGCTCCGAGAAGTATCGGCACATAAAAATATGCCGGCGCAAACGCTTCTGTTCCGAAAAACGGCATTATCACAGGTCTTAAAATAAGCATTATCCCCGCGCACGCAATAAATACCACCGTCTGCATCATACTGAAAATGTTCGAGTAAAAATTCGACACAGTGCGCGAGTTCCTTTCGGTAATAGCCGACATATGCCAAGCCTGAGCGAAAATCCCGACTATGACCGCCGCAAGGTTCGGGAATTTATAGGCAAATCCGTAAATTCCGTTTGCGTCGCTTCCGATAAATGAAGTCACCATAAAGCCGTCCGACATATTGATTATCCACCACATTATTGTCGTCGGCATAAGCGGTATGCTGTATCTCATCATTGAGATATAAAGCTGTTTGTCGTTTCTGAGCGGTCTGTACTGTTTGTAAAGGCGCGCGGTTATGTTTAAAAATACTATCGACGCGAGATTGCTGAGTACTACCGACCATATATATCCGTTTATCCCCAGACCGAAGATGCCGAGAAGAACGAGATTGAAGATTATCATTGAAACGGTCGTTATAATTCCGTCTATCGCAAAAAGTTTTACGGAAATTCTTGCTCTCACATAAATTCCGCAGACCTCTTTCAGCGCGCCCGCTAAAACGTAGATGAAAAGCATCCACTCATAGCCTTTAAGCATCGGTATAAGTCCCACGAGCGGCACAAACGCCGCAAATACCACGCACCCGCAGACCGCGACGTTTATTCCGATAGAAAAGACCATTTTGCCGTTATTATTTCTTTCGAGTGCAAAACGCAGAACGCCCTCCGCAATGGACAGCGAAAAAACCGATATAAGAAGCGAACCCGCGTTTATGATATTCGTCATATCGCCATAGCCCGCAGTTCCGAGCATACTTGTGTAGAATTTCAGCATTACATACACAAGTAGCTTTGAGCTGAACTGACCTATGCCTAAAATGACGATATTTCCCGCTAAGGTTCGGTATCTGTTCTGTGAATTAGGCTTTACACTCATTCTGATGTTATTCCCCGATCAAAGTTTACAGGCTGTCGATAAAGCCTGAGTTTTGACTTTTATAGCAAGTAGTAGTTTATCGTCTGCGCAGATCCTGAAAAAAATCCGAAAGTATCTTCCCGCATTTTTCTTCGAGTACTCTGCTTTTTACTCGCGGAATATGCGTGAATTTTTCGTCAAAAAGCGCCGTTACAGACGCCAGAGCGCCGTTTTTTTCGTCGAACGCTCCGTAAACTACCCGCTTTATGTCTGCATTTATAGCCGCCCCCGCGCACATAGGACACGGTTCGAGCGTTACATAAAGCGTGCAGTCCGAAAGCCTTCTGCTTTTAAGATGTTTCGCGGCGCGCTCTATCGCAAGTATCTCCGCGTGAGCGGTAGGGGAGATAAGTTTTTCGCGCTCGTTAAAAGCCTCTGCGATTATCTCGCCGTCTTTGTCAACGACAATTGCTCCCACGGGAATTTCCCCCATTTCGGCAGCTTTTCCCGCAAGCGCAAGAGCCTTTTCCATATATTCCTCGTCAGTAAATGTCATAACCGCTTTATAAACGGAACTGCGACGGTAACGACAGCGCTTATCACGCCGTACAGCAGTATCCACAGACCGTTGAACATACTGTACTGTTTAAACAGCATAAATATCACCGCGAGCAGTATTCCCAGCGCCACAGTACAAATTTGTACTATTGAGCCTATATTGATCTTTGCGCGGAGTTTTTTTGCTGCGGAAATGCCTTCTGCAAACGACGAGAACGTTCCGCCGAGAGAAAGACCCGCGTTTCCGCTCGAAATAAACTTTGTACATTCGTTAAAGTTGTCGTGGCTTTCAAAAGGAATGACCTTTACAAGATCTTCGGGTATATCAAATATATTTGCTATGGAAGAGCCGGTGATGATACCGTCAACAGTTTTTACTATTATAGTTACATCTTCCGAAACAAGTCTTTGTACTTCGGCTTTTATCTTTTGGTCGGCAGTTACCGAAACGAAAAACAAAAGGCATACTTCTCCGCCTACGGCAAGATAAATAACATTGTCATTCTTCGGGTTTGCGGCGGTCTCTTTTTTGATGCTCGGAACGGAGATTTCATGCGCCATCATATGCTCGCGTGTTCCTAAAAGTACTCTGCGTCTGTCTATCCAGCCCATAACGCCGAGGTTGTTTTCATAGACTGTTCCGTTTACAGGCTTTAAAAGCTCAGGTTTATAGTCGAGCATATTGAAAAGTGCGTCGGAGAGTATGCTTCCCGAAGCATATGCAAGGCTTGCGCCGAGAATGATAGCCTCGTCGATATTTACTTTTCCGTCGCCGCGGTTTGAGGGCTTGTCATAGCCGCAGATGTTGTCTATAACGACGTTTGACGGAGGAAAGAGCGCCGAAGCCTCTGCGAGAACGGAGTTTGTGTCGCTGAAATTTTCTACGGCTTCATAGCCCAAGATCGCAAATTTTTCTTTTCTGCCTTTTATTGAGGCGAGCAAAAGCGGTATCGTCACAGTCATTGAACAGGACATCGCCGCCCCCAGACAGCAAACCGCCGAAAACACGGTAAATGCCCATGAGAGATTGTTCTGCCAGAAAGAAGCGTCGCCGTTTGTAAAAAATGCAATTACTGCCGCAATGACAGCCGTTATAAGCGTCGCCACAGCGGTCTTGCCCGAAATCCTGTCGGACGCGTCCTCACAGTATGTCGAGATGATAAAATCTTTAAGCATCTCGGTCTTTCTCATAGCCGCCGTTACAGGAACGCCTGAAACAGAGCCTTTTGAGAGCTGTTCGGCGCTTCCCTTATCGCAGATATCGGCGAAATATTTTGCCCCGTCAGCCGAAACAAACGCAAAATTTCTTTGAGCGGTCTTTACTGCAATAAACTTTGAAAGGGTATTGAAGCACAAAAGCGCGAGCGAGACCACAAGATAAACGTGTGATTTGGCGTGCTGGATATATTCAATTCTCAAGAGATAGGGAATTATCGACACTATCGCCGCTATATGCGCGACAGCACACAGCGTATCTCCGTCGGGACGCAGCCTGAAAAGTCTCGAAAAGCCGTTTGAAATAACAGAAGAACAGCTTCCGAACGACAGAACTCCGATCGTCAGCATACAGTAAAGATAGTTTTCCGAATAAGTTTGTATATTTATGATAGTTCCGAGAGGACCTAAATTTTGAGCCCCTGAGGTTATCAGAATACCTATGATAAGCGTTACTAAAAACAGAACGCCCGTAATTATCAAGCGCCAGAAAAGTCCCTTTGCAGAGCGGCTTAGGCGTTCGCGTATAACGTTTTCATCGTCGAGGTCGATAGTTTCTTCTTCCTCTTCTTGCTGTTGTTTTGTATCGTCGTCATAGCTCGTTTCGGATCTGAATTCATCTTCTTCTTCGCTCGGATTTTCGAGGATAAAGTTTGCGATCCTGCGTTTGCGTTTCTGCGCAAGCTCGTTCGCTGTACGGATCTTTTCGAGTTCTTCGTCCTCGTCTGTCTGTTCCGATATTAAGTTTATTTTTTCCGAGCCTGTTTCGCCGGTGGGGTATTCCATATTTTCGGGAGTTTTTATGGTATACGACTTTTGCTCGTTTTCGGTGGCAATTTTCTTTTCAAGCGCGTCGGTTATAGAATTTCCGATATGAAGCTCGCTCATTTGTCTTCCTGCCGGAGCAGGCGTATCTGCCGCGCTGTCTTTTCTGCGCGTAGAGGGCTTATATTCTATAACGTGGTCTTCTTTCCCGATCTTTTTGAAATCATTTCCCGCAATAGCGAGCGTGTCGGTCGTTTCATCGTCAAGTCTCAGCATATCCGCAACCTTTTCACGCTTTGCCGCAGGGTTCAGAAGATCGAGCATTTCGTCCGGACTTTGCGCTTCGCTGTCGGCTTTCAGAAGGGCTTGGTTTATTTCGTTGATACGCTGTTGTTTGCGCATCTGCATTGTTTCTGTCGTAACGAGATCGCCGCGCGTATGGAAAATAATATCGTCGTTTTCCCCCGCAACATCGGGTTTTGTAAACGGTTTTACAAACTCGCTTTCCGAAGTATCGCCGTTTTGAGAAAAAGCGTTATTTTTTTCCGTTTCGCCGTTCATGACCAGAGTATTTGTATCGAAAGTAAGTTTTTGATTATAGCCGTTCGGAACAAATTTAAGCTCGTCGTCAAAAAGACGTTTTCTCCTTTCCGACTCTATGGCTTCCGAAATTTTCTCGCTGCGGCGAAGATCTGTCTCGCTTTCGGTAAGCTGTCTGGCGGAAACGTTATCCCGCTTGTCGGAATACTGGTTTATAAGCTGTGTAACGCTTAGATCGGGCTTTTGTTTTCCCGCTTTGGTTTTCTTTTTCTGAGAGCCGGCGTGAAGAAGTTTGTCGAGATCGTTTTGATTGATTATATCGGTAACGCTCCCGTTATATTGATCGTTCATTTCTTCCTCGTCTTCTGTACGAAGATCGTCAACTTCTTTTAAAATGTTTTCAATATCGTAGTTCTTGCTTGACATAAAATGCACTTCTCCTTGAATTATTTCCTGTATTTAATTATTTCGTACATCAGAATTCCCGCTGAAACTGAGGCGTTCAGCGAATTTACCTTTCCGTTCATGGGCAGCGAAACTATAACGTCGCAGTTTTCTCTTACGAGCCTTGAAAGTCCGAACCCTTCCGACCCGACAACTATCGCCGCTCCGCCCGAAAAATCGACTTTATCATATGGTTCGCCGTCGGCTTCCATTCCATAGACCCAGATGTTGTTTTTCTTGAGAGTTTTTATCGTGTCCACGAGATTTGATACTCTTGCGACCTTTATCCATGCCGCGGCTCCCGCAGATGTTTTATAAACGGTAGAATTAAGTCCCGCCGAGCGCCTTTTCGGGATTATAACGCCGTCTGCACCCGCCGCTTCGGCTGTTCGGATAATAGCGCCGAGGTTATGAGGGTCGGCTATTTCGTCGGCAATTATGATAAAAGGCGGTTTTCCTCTTTTTTCCGAAACGCCGAGAATGTCCGAAAGCTGAGCATATTCTGCTGCGCAAAGCTCTGCGCATACGCCGCCATGTTTTTGCGTTTTTGCAAGAGAGGCAATTTTTTCCGCGCTCACGGTTTTGACGACCGCGCCGCGTTCTTTTGCGAGAGCCGAAATGCTTTCGATTTTGATATCCTTTTGAATGAATATTGTATCTATTTCTTTATCCGAGCGAAGAGCTTCAATAACGGCGTTCCGTCCGAAAATTATCTGTCTTTCCGTATTATTTTCCATTTTTTTCCTCAATATAATTAAGATATAACAATACATTATTTATTATATCACAAATTAAAATATTTTTCAATAACAAAATCTCGGCAAACTGATAAAATTTCGTAAAAAATAATGTCATAACCGTTGCAATTTATACAAAAATATGGTACAATAATTGCAGAGCAATTATTATAGATTTAAATGCCTTGCGCATACGCAAAATTTTTTTCAAAATTTTGCTCCGCGCATATCGGCAAATTATATCATAAATTCTTGCGAATTTATGATATAATAAAAAAATGGAAAGCAATTTTCAGACTGCCGATATGACCGCGCGTATGGTGAAAGAAGGCTGTCGGCAGCCTTCAAAAATATAACACAAAAACACTGTCAGCGCCGCTTTTTTCGCTTTTGATGAAAGGTCTGATCATTTGTTTGAAGATGAGAGGTAAATTATGTTCAGCAAGATAAACAGCGTAGGTCTTTTCGGTCTTAACGCTTTTCCGGTCACGGTAGAAGCGAGCATTTCCATGGGACAGCCTGTTTTTGACATTGTGGGGCTTCCCGATATAGCTGTACAGGAAAGCAAGGCAAGAATACGCGCTGTTCTCGGACAACTCGGTCTAAAGCTGCTGAATGGGAGAGTTACGGTAAATTTAGCTCCCGCGAGCGTAAAAAAGATAGGTTCTATGTTTGATTTGCCGATAATGATTGCACTTATGAAACTTGGCAGAGTGATAGACTGTGATCTTGAAGATTCGGCGTTTATTGGTGAGATGTCGCTTGACGGGAGAATTGCGCATATAAACGGCGCTCTCAGTATGACTTTGACCGCCGCACAAAACGGCATAAAGCGCCTTTTTCTCCCTAAAGCAAACGCAAAAGAGGCTTCTGCGGCGGACGGTATCGAGGTCTACGGGATTGAACACATAACCGAGATCATCGACTTTTTCTGCGGCAGCAAAACGCTTACGCCCGAACCGCGATACATTCCGACAGCGGAAAAACTTGTATATCGTGAGGATTTTGCAGATGTAATGGGGCAAAGTGCCGCGAAAAAAGCTATAGAGGTTGCAGCCGCGGGTTCTCATAACATTCTTATGCTCGGACCGCCCGGTTCGGGAAAGTCGATGCTCGCAAAGCGCATACCCTCGATACTTCCGAGAATAACCTTTGAAGAGAGCATTGAAACGACGCAGATACATTCCATAGCCGGCATTATAAATCCCAAAGACCCTCTTGTGACAACTCGTCCTTTTCGTCCCGTAAGCCATACGATAAGCGGCGCAGGACTTATCGGAGGAGGAACTGTTCCGCGTCCCGGCGAAATATCTCTCGCACATAACGGGGTTTTATTCTTGGACGAGCTTCCGGAATTTGACCGAAGAACACTTGAAACTTTAAGACAGCCTCTTGAAAACAGCGAGATCGTCATTTCACGCGCGAGCGGTTCTGTAAGATATCCGTGCGACGTTATGCTTGTGGCGGCGATGAACCCTTGTCCGTGCGGAAATTTCGGCAATCCGAAAAAGAAATGCACCTGTTCGGAAAAAGCGGTCACGATGTACTTAAACAAAATTTCACAGCCTGTTCTTGACAGAATTGACATTCAGATAGAGATAAAACCCGTAGAGTATGATGAACTTTCAAACCGCCGCGCACAAGAGACCTCGGCGCAGATTGCCGAAAGGGTACAGCGCGCCCGCGATATACAGGCGGAGCGCTTTAAAGGAACGGGTATAAAATCCAACAGCCGCATAACTTCCGATATTATTGCCGAGGTGTGTCGGCTTACACCTGACGCGGACGAGATGATGAAAGCGGCGTTTGATAAGCTCGGTCTTTCGGCACGCGCCTACGACCGAATTTTAAAGGTCGCAAGAACATGCGCCGATCTTATTGGAGAAAAAGATATAGACAGATCAAGTATTTCTCAGGCAATAAGTTTCAGAAGTTTGGACAGGAAGTACTGGAACAGGTAATAATATTCTGCTGAACTAAGAATTTTTATTCAGTATAAAAAACTGTCGATAATTGACAGTGTATGCTGTTTCGGCGCATCGGGTCAGCAGACGAACATATTTTTGCACTTGGCGGCAATGGTTTTTTCAAACAGCTAAAAGTGCGGAGACCAAAAGAAAATTGCCGAATAAAAAATTATTGCAGATAGGGGTCGCGCCGCGAGAGCCGTTCCTCGCTCCGCTTTCACTTCGTTCAAGCGGGAACTCGTCACGGCGTGCCTTTTTCAGCAGAGCTGAAAAAGGCACAGCAGGTGAACAGAAAAAAATCATACAGAAATGGTTGCGCCGCGAAAGCCGTTCCTCGCCCCGCTTTCACTTCGTTCAAGCGGGAACTTGTCACGGCGTGCCTTTTTCAGCAGAGCTGAAAAAGGCACAGCAGGCGAACAGAAAAAATCATACAGAAATGGTCGCGCCGCGAAAGCCGTTCCTCGCCCCGCTTTCACTTCGTTCAAGCGGGAACTCGTCACGGCGTGCCTTTTTCAGCAGAGCTGAAAAAGGCACAGCAGGCGAACAGAAAAAATTATACAGAAAGTGTCGCGCCGCTAAAGCCGTTCCTCGCCCCGCTTTCACTTCGTTCAAGCGGGAGCTCGTCACGGTGTGCCTTTTTCAGCAGAGCTGAAAAAGGCACAGCAGGCGAACAGAAAAATTTATATTGAAAAAAATAAATTATAAACATTTTAAGGGGTGCTTTTATGGATAAAAGAAGCTGCGGAGTTTTGATGCACATAACGTCGCTTCCGTCGAAATACGGAATAGGAACTCTCGGAAAAGAAGCGGAAAAATTTGCGGAATGGCTTAAAAGCGCGAGTCAGACCTACTGGCAGGTGCTTCCGATAGGACCAACGGGATATGGCGATTCGCCGTATCAGCCTTTTTCGTCATTTGCGGGAAATCCGCTGTTAATTGACCTTGACGAGCTTTGCGAACAGGGATTGCTTTCAAAAACCGACTGTGAAAACGCCGATTACGGGGCAGACCCGCTCATGGTCGATTATGAAAAGGTGACAAATACCCGCTCGGAGCTTTTGCATAAAGCGTTCGCAGGATTTACAGATGATGTGGGATTTACGGGATTTATGGTCGAACAGAAAGAATGGCTCGATGATTACGCGCTGTTTATGGCGGTAAAAAAAGAGTTTGGCGGAAAACCGTGGACAATGTGGGACGACGACATAAAATTCCGCCGCGCCGACGCGATAAAAAAATATTCCGAAAAACTTTCGGATGAAATACGTTATAATAAATTCTGCCAGTATATTTTCTTCCGCCAGTGGACAAGATTTCATAATTACTGCGCGAACAAGGGCATAAAAATAATCGGCGACATACCGATTTACGTTTCTCCCGACAGCTCGGACGTATGGGCAAATACAAACCTCTTCGAGCTTGACGAGCGCTTAAATCCGAAGCGCGTCGCGGGAGTTCCGCCCGATTATTTCTCAAAGACCGGACAGCTCTGGGGAAATCCGCTTTATGATTGGGCAGCTATGAAGATGAACGACTATGCGTGGTGGGTAAAGCGCGTAGAAAGATCCGCAGAGCTTTTCGATATGCTGAGAATTGACCATTTTCGAGCGTTCGACACATATTATGCAATTCCTTTCGGAGAAAAGACAGCCGAACACGGAAACTGGGAAAAAGGTCCGGGAATGAACTTGTTCAACATTATTGCGCAGAAAGTTCCGAACGCGGATATAATTGCCGAGGATCTCGGAGATATTTTTGACAGTGTTAAACAATTGCTTTCGGACAGCGGTTTTCCGGGAATGAGAGTATTACAGTTCGGTTTCAATCCCGAAAATGCCGACAACGACCACCTTCCGCACAATTACCCGAAAAACTGCGTTTGCTATACGGGAACGCACGACAACGCGACATTTATGCAGTGGTATTCGGAAGCTGATATGAAAACCAAATCAATGTGCAGAAATTATCTCGGAAAGCTGATGGGCATTCCGCTGAGCAGATACGCTGTCCGCGCGGCATATGCAAGCGCGGCGAACCTTGCGATAATACCGCTTCAGGACATTTTGGGACTTGGGAAAAAGGGAAGAATGAACATTCCTTCAACGCTCGGCGGAAACTGGTGTTGGAGAATGAAAAAGAAAGCAATTAAAAACAAACATACAAAAATGCTTAAAAGCTTTGCCGAAATATATATGCGCATATAAGTGAAAAATATGAATGAAAATAATTATCTGAACTGCCTCAATAAAGAATTTGCACGACAGCTCACAAAGCCTTTCTACAAAGCAATCGATGAGTACAGGCTTTTAAAAAGCGGAGATAAGATCGCCGTCTGCGTTTCGGGAGGAAAGGATTCGCTTTTGCTTGCGGCTTTATTCAGGGAATATGAGATGTACGGGAAAATTCCCGTATCGGTGAGATTTCTTATGATGGACGCGGGATTTTCCGAAAAGAGCCTGACGGTTATAAAACAAAATGCAAAGAAGCTGAAAATTGAACTTGAGATATTTAAGAGCAATGTTTTCAGCATCGTAGAGCATGAAAAAAATCCGTGTTTTTTATGCTCGAAAATGCGCAGGGGACTGCTGTATAAAAAGGCCGAAGAAATTGGCTGCAACAAAATAGCTCTCGGACATCATTTCGACGACGTTATAGAAAGCATTCTTATGGGAATGTTGTACGGCGGTCAGGCTCAGACAATGCTCCCGCGCGTAAAAGCGCAGCATTTCACGGGAATGGAACTTATACGACCGCTTTATTTTATAAGGGAAAGGGATATTATAAGTTGGGCGGGGGCTTCGGGCATAGCGAAAACAGACTGCGACTGCGCGCTTAAAGACCGCGAAAGCGGCTCAAAACGCGCCTTTGTAAAACAGCTTATAGCAGAGCTTCGTGAAGAAAACCCGCAGGTTGAAATGAACATTTTCCGAAGCGTCCATAATGTTCGGCTCGACAGAATTATTTCCTATAAGGACGAGGAAAAAACCCATAACTTTCTTGAAAAATTTGAACGGTATGATGACGAAAATTGATTTGGAAAAAGCCGAAAAAAATTATTTCCGCGGAAAACTCGGAGCAATTTATTCTCCGAAGAAAACTCTGTTCAGGCTTTGGAGACCATTCGCGCAGAAGGCGTTTTTACGGCTCTATAATGCCGAAAACGAGCTTGTTTTATCAAAACGGATGAAGCGCAGGAAAAGTATATTTGAGATTTCAGTTTCGGGAGATTTACAGGGTTTTCGGTATGATTTTTCGGTTGTTGCAAACAGCGAAACGCGCGAGTTTGCCGACAGCTATTCGAGCCTTGTAAATTCGGCGGGAACGCGCGGGATAGTCGCAGATATGCGAAAAAACGCGCCCGTCGGGTGGGAGAACGACAAGTCCGTCCGCGCCGAAAATCCCGTTGTTTACGAGCTTTCCGTCCGCGATTTTTCAATGGACAAAAGCGCGGATTTTTCCGCGCGCGGAAAGTTTTCGGCATTTTGTGAGGTCGGCGTAAAAAACAAGTTCGGCGATATCTGCGGGCTTGAATATATAAAGTCCCTCGGCGTTACGCATATACAGCTTATGCCCGTTTTTGACTTTGACAGCGACGGGAGCATCTATAACTGGGGCTATAATCCGCGTTTTTTCAACGCTCCGAGCGGATATTATTCATGTGAAAACGGAATATTCGAGCTGCGTTCGCTCGTAATGTCCGCGCATAAAATGGGAATGGGAGTTATAGCGGACGTTGTTTACAATCATGTTTACGACGCGGGAAATTCCGTTTTTGAAAAGCAGTTTTCGGGGTATTTCTTCCGCGGAGAAGAAGAGTTTTCAAACGGTTCGGGGTGTGGAAACGAGTTTGCGAGTGAACGGAAAATGGCGCGTAAATTTATTCTCGACAGCTTAGAGTTTCTCGAAAGAGAATACCATTTCGACGGATTTCGTTTTGATCTTATGGGACTTATCGATATTGAGACCATTCGTCGGGCGGAGTTGAAATTAAGGAAAATAAATCCCGAAATACTGCTTTACGGAGAAGGTTGGACGGGCGGCGAAAGCGCGCTTTCGGAAAAGTTTCGCGCTGTGCAGAAAAACGCGCGAAAGTTACAGGGCGTTGCTTTTTTTAACGACAGTTTCCGCGACGCTGTGAGAGGAAACGTTTTTGATGTTTATGACAAAGGATTTGTCAGCGGAGATGTTCGGAAAATTGAACCGATAAAGCGCGCGATAACGGGAAAATATCCCGAAAACACGAATATTCCCGCACAGACGGTGAATTATGCCGAATGTCACGACGATCACACGCTTTATGACAGGCTGAGGATTTCGCTTAAAAGAGCGGGAAAAGATAAAATAATGAGAGCGGAAAAAATGGCGGGAGCGCTTTTGATGCTGACATCGGGCATTGTGTTTATCCATGCGGGGCAGGAGTTTTTGAGGACTAAAAATTTTTCTTCAAACAGCTATTCTCTCCCCGACAGCGTAAATTCGATAAAGTGGGATTTGATTTCTAAAAACAGCGCGCTTGTCGATTATTACCGAGGGCTGATAAAATTCAGAAAACGGTATTTAAACGAGCTTTGCAGCGGAGAATTTTCGGAAGTCAGCGGCATATTTATTTTGAAAAACAGTCGGTTTTTGGTGTTGATAAATCCTGCAAACAATGATAAGACGCTTGATTTCGGCGAAGAATATGAAATTTACGCTGATGAAAATTCCGCGTCGGACAGCCCGCTTTATATTACTAAACGGCTGTGCTGTGTGAAATTCAGCGTTTTAATTGCGAGGTGTAAAACTGTTGAAAAAAGAAATTGAGAGCATGATGGAAATAATGCGCAAAAAGGAAATTTACGCAATTATAGTCCCTACAAGTGATTTTCACAATTCCGAATACGTTGGCGCTCATTTTAAGCTCCGCGAGTATCTGAGCGGGTTTACAGGCTCTGCGGGAACTCTCGTCGTGACGCTCGACAATGCCGCGCTGTGGACGGACGGACGGTATTTTTTACAGGCGGAGCGCGAACTTTCACAAAGCGGTATAATGCTTATGAAAATGGGTGAGAAAGGAACGCCTTCGATTGAAAAATTTCTGCGCGAAAAAATGCCTGACAGTTCAGCGCTTGCTTTCGACGGGAGAACTCTTTCCTATGAGTTTGCAGATAGGCTTCGTAAAGCGCTTTCGGAAAAGAATATACAGTTTTTGACGGAAATCGATTTCGGAGAGCTTTTGTGGAAAGAACGTCCGCCGCTTAGTGCAGAGCCTGTTTATGAGCTGCCGAAAGAATACTGCGGTATAACGCGCTCCGAAAAGCTCTCGCTTATACGAGGAAAATTGAAAGAAGATAACGCGGATTGTCTTGTGATATCTGCGCTTGACGAGATTGCATGGACGCTTAATCTTCGCGGAAACGACATAGAATATTGCCCGCTTTTTTTGGCGTTTATGCTGGTTTTTTGCGACAGCTCAAAGTTGTTTATAAATAAAACTTGTTTAAGCGCCGATATAGCGGAAAAACTTCGTGCGGACGGCATTGAAATATGCGGTTACAACGCCTTTTACAGCGCGCTTGCCGACTTAAACTGCACGGTGCTTGTAAACAAGAAAGCGTCAAACTTCCAGCTTGTTTCGTCGCTAAAAAACGCGAAAATAATTGATAAGCAAAGTCCTATAGAGCTTATGAAAGCTGTCAAAAATCCGACAGAAATTCTCTGCGAGAAAAACGCGCATATCCGTGACGGAATAGCTGTAACGCGCTTTATCAAGTGGCTTAAATCGGCTGTGAAAAGCGAGAAAGTGACCGAAATTTCCGCCGCGGAGAAGCTCGAAGAATTCCGCAAGCTCGGCGAAAACTATCTTGGGCAGAGCTTTGCGCCGATAATGGCTTACGGAGAGCACGGGGCTGTTGTGCATTATTCCGCGACCGATGAAACAAACGCAGTTTTAGAGCCGCGGGGAATGTTGCTTTCGGACACAGGCGGGCATTATCTTGACGGAACGACAGACATCACTCGGACGGTTGTTCTCGGCGATATGACCGAGGAAGAAAAGCGTGCATTTACGCTCGTACTTGCGGGGCATTTAAATCTTCTTGCAGCAAAGTTCCCCAAAGGCACGCGGGGAAGTACCATTGATTATGCTGCGCGTGAACCGCTGTGGCAGAACGGTCTTGATTTCAATCACGGAACAGGTCACGGGGTAGGTTTTCTGCTTAATGTTCACGAAGGACCGCAGCGCATAAGCTGCCGTGCGTTAAATGACGCGCCCATGCAGGCGGGAATGATAACCTCTGACGAACCGGGCTTTTATGAAGCGGGGAAGTTTGGCGTTCGGCACGAGAGCCTGTT
The DNA here is from genome assembly GCA_947629335.1 of uncultured Clostridia bacterium. Taxonomy (GTDB): domain Bacteria; phylum Bacillota; class Clostridia; order Oscillospirales; family Ruminococcaceae; genus CAG-115. Next base: position 32,498 of record CANRDI010000003.1, read on the forward strand.
GTTATGCGAAAAAGACGAAAAAAGCGGATTTCTGCGGTTTTGTCCGCTTACGCTTGTTCCGTTTGACCGCGAGGGGATTGACAAAAAATACCTGACCCAAAAGCAGCTCGAAATTCTGAACGATTATCACAAGCTGGTTTACGACACGCTTTCGCCAAGGCTTAGCGATGAAGAGAAAATCTGGCTTAAAGCTGCGACTGAACGAATTTAGAGGCAAGAAAAAAGTCGGACAACGTATCCATTACTGCACGTTACATAAAAGTTTTGAAAAGGGGTTTGGGGGAAAACTTTTTTAAAAGTTTTCCCCCAAAAAAATTCAAAAAACTTATGTACCGCGCCTTACGGCGCGGTCGGAAAATGGAAGCGCTTTTCTCTTACAGCAAGTTACATAAAAGTTTTGGAAAAGGGGTCAAGGGGGAAAACCTTTTTTAAAAGGTTTTCCCCCTTGCGGTTTTTTGCTTTGTTATTTGTTGCTTTGCTCCAAACGTACGCACCCGTTTAATTTTCCGTTTACTTTATACTGTGGGAAAACCAAACCGCGGAGGGAACCTGCCGGTTCCCCCGCTCCCCCTCCAGCGGATTGCCGTTTCAAAACAAGGTTTTGAAACGGCAATGCGGGGAAAACTCTTGTTTTCCCCGCACCCAAGATAAAAAGCCATAGGCTTTTTATCTGATGCGCTTTGCTTGCGCAAGTTTCGCGGCTTCGCCGCGACCAGAGGGAAAAACTTTTTTGAAAAAAAGTTTTTCCCTCTGGACTCTCTTTTCAAAAAACTTATGTATCGCGCCTTGCGGTGCGGTCGGAGAATGGAAGCGCTTTTCTCTTACAGCACGTTACATAAAAGTTTTGAAAAGGGTCTTGGGGAAAAACTTTTTTAAAAGTTTTCCCCCAAAAAAATTCAAAAAACTTATGTATCGCGCCTTACGGCGCGGTCGGAGAATGGAAGCGCTTTTCTCTTACAGCACGTTACATAAAAGTTTTGAAAAGGGGTTTGGGGGAAAACTTTTTTAAAAGTTTTCCCCCAAAAAAATTCAATAAACTTATGTACCGCGCCTTGCGGTGCGGTTGGAGAATGGAAGCGCTTTTCCCTTACAGCAAATTACATAAAAGTTTTGGAAAAGGGGTCAAGGGGGAAAACCTTTTTTAAAAGGTTTTCCCCCTTGCTACAACTTCACTATAATTATGCCTTCATTTTCTTCTTGTATTCCGCCGTTATTTGTTCAAGCGCGGCAGAATCCGCTTTGCGCTTTTCACGAGCCTGATCCTGAATAGCTTGAACCTCGTCGATGCCGTTTACTATTGTCTGCCATGTCTGCTGGAGCGTTTCAACCTTGATAGAAGAAGTAGCGGACATTCCTGCAATCATCTTAGACTGCTCAACAGTATTCTGCGCGTTCTTCAACAGCATTTCGTTTGTCTTTTCATCAAGCGCCGCAAGACTTTCCGCTTGTATCTTCTGGCGTTTAAGCATGATAGCCTGTGATAGAGCCTGCTTGAATACAGGCATTGTGATAATAAATGCCGAATTTATCTTGCGTACAAGATTGAGATTTGAGTATTCCATTGTCTTGAGCATCGGAACTGTCTGGAGAGCCACGTTCTCCGCAACTTTAAGATCCATAACTCTCTGGTCAAGAATTTCACGCATCTGCTGAAGATTTGACAGATCCATACGGATAGTTCCGTCGTCGGGATTTTCCGCAACCTTTTTCTGATAGTCCTCGATAAATGCGTCAAACTCTTTTACTCCCTGTTCGCCCGCCATAATATACTTTACGAGCTGCTGATAGAAACCGATATTTGCGTCATACATTTCGTCGAGCTTTTTGTTGGACTGCTCGATTTCGGTTTCATACTGCTTTAACTGGACATAAATCTTATCGATTTCCTTGCCCATAGTGTCGTATTTGTTGAGTATCTTTTCGAGCTTCTTTTTCAGATTGCCGAAGAAACCGGGCTTGTCGTCCTGGATTTCTTTAATATCAAACTGATCCATTATTGCCGCAAGATTTTTGAGCATAACTCCCGTGTCGTTTATCTGGTTTATGCTCATGGAATTAAGCACCTGATCTGACGCCTTTGAAATTTCGTCAGCAGCTTCCGCACCGAATTTTACTATCGTACTGCTGTCGTTTACGTTGATTGTCGAAACAAGCTTGTCGATTTCGTCGCTTGTGGCAAGCTGCTGCTTTATCTCGTCGGTTTTAACAACGATATTGAAGTTTTTAGCTTCCTCGATTTTAGCGTCGAGTACTGCGTCTGCGGCAGGAGCTGCCGTTACTGTTTCAGCGGTAGTCTGAACCGTCTGAGGCTGAGCCTGAGCTGAGCCGGGGGTGAATTGAAGTCCCATAGTGATATTTCCTTTCAATCAGTGTTTTCCAAACAGCTTTCCGAAAAAACCGCTGTTTTTATCTTCGGAGGGTATTTTGAATTTCGGAACCTCCGTGCTGTACAAAAACTGGTTCATTATATGCTCCTCGAAAGCGTCATTTTTAACGTATGTTTCGAGATTTTTGTAGCCTGAGGGAGTAAATATAAGCACATCAAAGCCTATCAGATTGCATAAAACGGTTTGTATACATTCTTCAAGAGTGAACGTGTCCTCTATAGCGTCGATGTAGATAAGTTTCGGTATCTTTCTTGTAAAATCAAAGCGCTGTATTATCTGCGAAAACTCCTTGCTCAAATTCATTCCAAAATGAATGACCGAACACATTAGCTCGTCGCCTTCAAGTTTTAAAAATCTGCTCTGACAGGTTTCCTGAAGTTTATAAAACAGCATATCCTGTATTCTGTCGGGGAGGTAGCTGTACTTGTTGAGCGTGCTGTTTTTGAGCTTTTCGGTATCAATTTCGCCGTTTCGGTAAAACTGTCTGTAGACCGACAAGTCGTCCGATGAGGAATTTGTTCGGTTTGGCTGTTTTACGATAAGAATTGTTTCGGGAGTAAGTTTGTCGCGGACATTATCCCAGTATTTTCCGATGTCTCCGTCCTCAACTCCGCTTATTTTTGCGAAAATATTCGGCACGGAAACAAGATTTCCTGATGTCGCAAAACCGGGTCTGAAACGCGCTTCCTGCTTCCAAAGAATAGAAATTTCCTCGTATGTGGTTTTTAGCGTGACGCTCTGGCTGTTCGGAAACTGAAAGCTGCGGTATATTCCTGTGTCGCCGTTATACAGCATTGTGTCAAGGTCGCGCTCGGCATTGTATGCAACAGTCGAAACCTTCATCTTTACAGCTTTTTTCGGATATTCTCCGCTTTCTTTGCTTTGAGGAAGAGTAAATATCTGTATTCTTCCGTCAAGGTTTTTTTCGGCAGTTGTCTGCTGATTATTAAGGTTCGGAGAAATATAAACGACGTCGAACCCGCATCTTGACATAAAAATCAGAAAATAAACTTCGGACTGTGAAATGTCGCCGTAGTAAAGCAAAACAGGAATATCCTCGTAAACGACCGAATACTTTCTCGCCTGAGTGCAGCGGTACAGCCACGACACTAACTTCATCGCGTAATTGAACACAACCGTCTGGTTTGAAGTGGACATTCCCGAAAGCATATCTTTAAGCGCTTTTCTTGCAAGAGCCGTTCTTATGCTGTCGCCTGTGAGATTTATCTGCATAGCCATTGCATCGATCATTTCGGCGGTGCTTGTTCTGGTGACAGAACCGATAGCCTTTACCTCTTCGGCGTTTGGATTTGACATGGGCTTTTCTATAAAGATAAGCTGTTTTTTAAGTCCTGCGAAGCTCTCTTTAAATTTTACAAGCATATTTGTATACACGTCTTCGTTTTCATACCCTAAAAGCGCCGCGCAGTATACGGGAATATCCCCGTCCTCGGTGTAAACTCCGCCGTTTTTTACGACGCGGGTTTTGCGGTCAACAAGAATGTCCTCAAAAATCCCCGCCGCAGATGTAGAAAGGCATTTAACAAGTCCGCTGACGCGCTCGCCTTCGGCTCTCATCTTAGCCAGAGCCGCCTCTTTTGAAAGGTCTATCTTACTGAAATCTATCTGAATGGGAGCATTTATCCTGCCGCTTTTAACTGTAATCCTGTTTTTAAACTCGCCGAGTTTTACATAATCTTTATCCAGCCCGTAGCTGACGAGCGTAACTTTTACGCCCGCCGCGCTCATCATAAGCAAAAAATACAGCTCTTTAAGCGAAGCGCCGCCGACATATAATAACGTAGTCGGTCTTGTGCCGAGATATTTCATAAGCCAGCAGAAGAAAACGAAATAGTTGTTTTTCTTATTCACGCCGCACTCCGCCACAGCTTTTGTCATTATTTCGGCTAATTCGGCGCTGTCACAGGGGATATTCGTGTCATGAAGCCACATATCGATACTTTTTTTAATGTCGCTTGCATTGTCGAAACTTGCCGAAGTATAAGCAGCCGCTTTGGATATCTCGTCCATTGAAGCTGTCGGCAGTTTTTCTTTAAAGAAAAGTCCGTTTTTCTGCGAAGTCGTGAATTTTTCAATCAGGATCCCCCGAAAGCTGTCGGCATCGTCATACCCCACATATCTCGTAAATTCCTGCATCTCAAACGACCGTCCTTTGCCATTAAATAGAATATAAATATTATTTTCAGCTTTATAAAACCTCTTTGAAAATGAGATTTTTCTCGGAGGCTGTGTATTCCGCCCAAACAGGTAAATAAGCTTCTTAACCTCAAACGTTCTTAAAAATCTCAAAAGCCGAGTTTTCCGTATTCCGAAACATTTCGCTTTACCAAAACATCTTTCATAAGCCGCTCCTCGCCCCGCTTTCACTTCGTTCAAGCGGGAACTCGTCGCGGCGTGCCTTTTTCAGCGCAAACTGAAAAAGGCACAGCAAAAGCAAAAGTTATTCTTCTACCTGATTAAAACCAAACTTTATTAAAATTCTCAAAAGCCGAGTTTTTCGTATTCCGAAGCATTTCGCTTTACCAAAACATCTCTCATAAGCCGCTCCTTGCCCCGCTTTCACTTCGTTCAAGCGGGAACTCGTCGCGGCGTGCCTTTTTCAGCGCAAGCTGAAAAAGGCACAGCAAAAGCAAAAAGTTATTCTTCTACCTGAATACCGCAGGACTCGCAAAGTCTTGCCATACCGTCACGAAAGCCCGAACCTACGGCAGAAATTTTCCAATCGCCTTTGTAGACATAAAATTCGAGAGCTACAACAGTTGTAACGTCATTAAGTCCGTTCATGACAAATGAAACACGCTCTGTATTTGTCCAAAGACTGACACGGGGAGCGGTTACTTTTGAGAAGTTCTGAGAGGAATTGCCCGCGTAAATTGAATAGGCGAGAGTGATTTTCTTTATCCTGCTGTCAGCTTTCGCAAGGTTTATTTCAATATGCCCGTCTTTTGGAAAGTACAGACATTCTCCGTTATCCGAACGCTCGTTTCCGAAGAATACAAGAAAGCTGTCCGCGGGGGCTTTCCCGTTTTCGTCGAGCAGAAAAACATACGGGTCAATATCCATATCATTCGGAATATTATTGCAGCTAAAGAAAACTTTAAATTCCGTGCCTAAGTATTTTTTCAGAGGAATTCTCATTCCGCGCGTCATATCCGGTTTTTCGAGCGACATATCCCTGCTGTCCGACATGGAGATAATATCGCTTTTCTGCTCGGAAGCGGAGGGTGAAGAAACATTTGCGCCTGTTGATGAAAAATCCGATGAAAAATCTCTGGGAGGCGCTTCATAAATGAGCTTGTTTTCTGCTTGCGGAGCAGTTTTTGCGGGTCTTCCCAAGAGATAGGCTCTTCTGGTAAATTTTGATTTGAACAGTACCTCGGCGTATAAGTATGTTTGAAGGGAGATACCGCTGACTTTTACGGTGACTTCATTTTTCCCGCGCGAAAGAATTTTCGGCTCGAACACAACTTCTCTTACGCCGCAGAATATTTCTGTCTTGTCGGGAACATTAAGGGTCATTCTAAACGAATTTTCCTCTTCAAAAAGAAATTCGCCGAGATCAATTGTCCGCGGAACATCGAAAAAACCGTCCTCGTTTCCAAATCCGCTTACAGTTCCCAATACCTCAATATTTTTGACGTCACAGGGATATTCCGCACGAATTACGGCGTCCTCCGTACTTGCTTCGGTAAGCTCCGCTCTGAGGTTTTCGAGGGTAACTCCAATGGATTTTACAACTATCGCGGGAGATCTTTTTGCCCAGACAGTAGTTGTGTTTCCGATTATTTTAAGCGGTTTTTCAATCGTAATCGGACCTTCAAATTCTCCCGACGGAAGAGTTATCTCGGTATTGGGGCGCGCTCTGTCGATAATCTGATTTAAATTCTCGCTCATTTCGCTCAAAGCGCCCCCATTCCGTTAATTATTTCTGTAATTGTCAGACATTTACGCCATAGCTTCTGCAAAGCGCTTCAAGTCCGCCCTGATAACCCGCCGCAACAGCATTGAACTTCCAGTCGCCGTTATAGCGGTAGATTTCGCAAACAACAAGAGCCGTTTCAATTGAAAACTCCTCAACCAGATCGAAGCGCAGAACTTCCTCGCCGTTTATGTCATCGGGATTGTCGATTTTAACAACGCGAACATAGGAGTTTGAAACCTGTCCGAAGTTCTGGTTTCTCTGCTGAGCCTCGAAAATCGTTACAGTAACGGCAATCTTTTCAATTTCCGCAGGAATTTTCGTAAAGTCAATTATGATAGCCTCGTCATCTCCGTCGCCGTCGCCCGTGCGGTTGTCGCCCGTGTGAACGACTGCGCCGTTTCTGCCGTTCAGGTTGTTGTAGAATATAAAGTCCTCATCTCTAAGAACCTTTCCGTCCTTTCCGAGCAGGAAAACGCACGCGTCAAGGTCGAAATCCTGTCCGCCGTCATAGCGGTTTGTGTCCCAGCCCAAGCCTATTCTTGCCATTGTAACAGATTTGTCGAGAGAAACTCTCTGTCCTTTTGAAAGATTAACTGCCATAATTAAGCCTCCTGTATATTATTTGTTTTTTGAAGAACTGCCTGCAATTGCTTTTCTGATAAGGTCTATCGGTATTATCGAAATTCCGAGAACCAGAACCACAAGCCATTCCGTAACGTTCAATCCCCAGCCGTTCAAAATATCTCCGCCGACATAGGTCATAACTATCTGCACGATTGCGATAATTCCGAATACCGTCAAAAAGCCCTTGTTTTTGCCAATGTTGTCAAAGAGGTTCATCTTTTCGGTGCGCGCGTTAAATGCATTGAATACGGCAATGAAGATAAAGAACGCAAAGTATGCCGTGTGGAGTATCGCGTGGTGTCCGTCAAGCTCCAGCGCATTTCCCGTTGCCTCTCTCATTAAGCCCCAGCTTTCGAGGTAGCTTGTGTCATTGCCAAGCGGCGAGTAGTTTCCGAGAATGAGCATTGCAAGCGACAATACGAACGTCCAGCCTGCGCCTACAATAATTTCCGACATCATATTCTTGCTGATGATCGGCTCTGTCCTGCGCTTTGGCTTTTCGTGCATATAGCGGCTGAGCGCAGGCTCTCCGCCGAATGCAAGCGCCGCCAAGGTATCCATAACGAGGTTTACCCAGAGTATCTGGATAACGTCGAGCGGGTTCGCCAGACCGATAAGCGGGCAGATAAACGAGATAAGAACCGCCGCAACATTTATCGTAAGCTGGAATACTATAAACTTTCTGATTGAATTGAATATCGTGCGTCCGTAGAGGATAGCGCGGTCAATCGAGTTGAAGTTGTCGTCAAGGATAACAATATCCGAGGCTTCTTTTGCAACTTCCGTTCCGCCACCCATTGCAAAGCCGACGTCGGCTTTTTTCAGTGCAGGGGAGTCGTTTACGCCGTCGCCCGTCATTCCCGCAACGAGGTCAAGATCCTGCGCGAGCCTTACAAGGCGGCTCTTGTCCGAAGGAAGCGCACGCGCGATAACTCTGATGTCCTTTAGCTTTGCTTTTATTTCCTCGTCGGACATCTTTGAAAGCTCGTCGGAGGTGAGCATAAGATTTGTCTTTTCGTCGTCAATAAGTCCCGCTTCTTTCGCTATTGCAACAGCGGTTTCGCGGCGGTCGCCCGTTATCATGACGACCTGAACTCCCGCGCCCTTGACTTCCTTTATTGCCGTAACGGATTCGGGGCGAACCTCGTCGCGTATTCCGAGACACCCGATAAGCGTCCAGTTATTTCCTTCTGGAAGCGCATCCTCGCCGAGCGCGTCCTCGCTTGTCGCAAGCGCTAAGACGCGTATCGCGCGGTTTGCAAGCTCGTCTATCTTCGCATTCAGCTTAGACATATCAAAAGCCTGTTTTTCGCCGTTTTCATCATAATAGTGCGAACATCTCTGCAAAATCTTTTCGGGAGCGCCCTTAATGAGCGTCAGGTTGTATTCTCCCTCTACCTGTGTAGCGGAATATTTGTTTGTAGAGTTGAACGGAATGTTTTTAACTGCCTTTACGTCGGCGTTTGAAATGTTGTCTATTCCGTAGCCCAAAATAGCGCGTTCTGTAGCGTTTCCGCCGAGAACTCTGCGGTTATTGCCCTCGCCGCTTATCATAGAGAGCGTGTTTTTGTGGATAGACAATGACAGAAGCTCTTTGAGCTTTCCGTTTATTTCGTTCATTGTCTTATGCTCATTTACCGCGCCGTCAATAAAGTTTATCGCTTCGAGCTTGCCTTTGGTTATCGTTCCCGTCTTATCCGAGAAGAGAATGTTGAGCGAGCCTGCGGTTTCAATTCCCGCTACCTTGCGCACAAGAACGTTGTCTTTAAGCATTTTGCCCATATTCTGCGCGGAAACTATCGCTATCATAAGCGGAAGTCCTTCGGGAACTGCCATAACTATGATAATAACTGCAAGCATTACCGCCTGTATTACCGCCTCGATAAGCGCCATCCACCGAAATGCGCCGTCCGCAAAGAAAAATACTGCGGGGTTGAAGCCCGTGTCGAACAAAATGATTTTCGCAAGCATTGCAATTGCGATTGCAACGCCGCCTATATAACCGAATTTTGAAATACCGTTCGCAAGTTTTCCGAGCTTTAATTTAAGAGGAGTTTCTCTGTCGTCGTCGGTCTGGAGTTCGCTCGCTATCTTGCCGTAAACGGACTTATCGCCGACTACGGTTACTTGCATAACAGCATTTCCCGAACAAACGACCGCGCCTCTGAATACTTTATATTCGTTGTCGAAATTTGTGTTTTCGTCAGTATCGGTCCAACCGTCGGGAATTGCCTTTTTCTTTGCCTCGCGGCTTTCGCCGTTAAGCACCGACTGGTCAACTTTAATGTCGCCGTCAATTATAATGCCGTCCGCGGGTATCTTATCTCCCGACTGGAGCAGTATAGCGTCTCCGACAACTATATCGTTTATTGCAACTTCCGCTATAACGCCGTTGCGGTAGGTCTTTACCATAATTCTCGAAGCCTCTTCCTGAAGCTTCTGGAAAGCGTTTTCGTTTCTGTATTCGGAGAATGTCGAAACGAGCGTCGCAAGACATATAGCAATGAAAATTCCGAGAGGCTCGTACCATTCGGGCGCGCCCTCTTTTATAACGCCGGTAATTCCGAGAACAGCCAGTACAACGTTTATCAGCAGCGCGACGATAAGAATTTTAATCATCGGGTCGCCGAGGTTTCCTTTGAGCTTATCCCAAAAACTTTCGTGAGCCTGTTCAGTCATAGAGTTGTCGCCGTATTTTGCTTTGCTTTCGGCAACTTCCGCATCAGTAAGTCCAAATTTCTTCATAGGTTTTCCTTTCTTATTATATAAGCGGTATGCCCGCATATTTAACAGTTATTTACCGTTACCTCGCATAAAAGCCCGTTTTCCTTTGCTGACATTCTGAAAACTGCTCTGTCTTTGAGTTCTACCGCGCTGCCTTTTGGAACAAGCCTTCCCGACGGCGACATCATGCCTTCCGCGCCGCTGTTGACCAAGAGCCACATTCCGTTATGAAACGCGACATATGCCCTCATCTGCGGGTCGGCTTTCTCATCGTTGTGTACATTTGAAAAAATATGCCAGTCGAAGAGCGGCATTCTGTCAAAAACAGCAGCCTCGCCTTTATCTCTGTAAACGCCCTTTTTTCCGGGCATTTCTCTTTTAAAGCTCAGGATAATTGTCCTGTCTGACGCTTTTTTCCCGCAGAACGGACAAACGGTGTTGTTGTCGTCGCGCAGAATAAACCATTTCTTTTCGCAGTTCGGGTTTGCGCACGGAACGAGCTTATCCCATGCTCTCAAAAGCTCGCGTTCCCATTCCATTGCCGTCGGTCTTTCCGAGGGGTTATGAAGTCCGTCCACAAACGCCCTTAAAAACAGCTTTTCAAGTCCCTTTGACAGAGAGTTTATGGTAATTTTCAGATCGGGCGGTCTGTTCGAGGTGTCGTTCGGGTTTTCGATAAAAGTCGCCATAGATCCGAGCGCGAGGAAATCGTCCTCTTCGGCGCTCGCCTTGCTGTAAATCTTAGGACCGATAAGCGGGTGGCGGCAGAACAGATATTCATAAATAAGCACAGGCAGCGCGTGAAGATCCGTCTGCACGCACGGAAGCGCCCTGTTCGGGTCTCCGAAATCAAGTCCCATTGTCGAAAGGACTTCCGGCGCGATATATCCGCGCGTTCCGACAACTTCCGGCGCATATTTGTTCGGCACGACAAGACTGTCTATATCAATTACGACCGCCGAACCTGTCCTTGGGTCGATAAGAACGTTGTTGCACGAAAGGTCGGAGTGTGCAAGCCCCGCTTGGTGCATTCTTCTTATCGAGCGGCAAAGGCTTATCGCCGTTCCAAGCATTGTACGAAAATCGCCGCGCTCTGCGGTGGTGAGATATTTGCGGTTTCGCCCCGTAAACCAGTTCGATTTTTTGTCCTTTCCCTTTAGATTAAGGACAGTTGACGCGTCCGAGCCGAAAAAGAAATTCTGCGGATAAGTCGGACATACAATGCCGAACTCCGGATATTTCACAATTGCCACCGGCCAGCAAAACCGTTGTCTGAAATATTCCGCGGTTTTCTCGGTATTTCCGATCGCCCCTCCGTCAGCCTCCGAAACGGTCGGGTTATATATCCCCGTAATAGTCCTTATGCGGTCTTGAAGCAGCGGGTTTCGCGCGTCTTTCGGCTCGTTAAAAAACTGTACCGCATATTTTCGGTCGGGGGTAAAAAATGTGTGCTTCATACCGCCGCGCGGAGCGTTTGCATCGAAAACAAATTCTATATTCGCTCCGTTTTCAAGCACGGCGGAAATAACTTCTCCGCTTCGCATTTTTACACGTCCTCATTTAGATCTATAATGACGAGCGTTCTGTCGTCGAAACTTGTGCGCTCGTTATAGTTGTCGAGCCATACTCTCAGTCGTTCTTTCGGAGTATCGCCGATATTTATTCTGAACGCTTCGAGCGAATGGCATTTAAGCGCCCCGCGCTTTTCCCAGAGCGCCTTCATACTTTCGGGCGAACTGTCGGAAAGTAGCTGTTTTGAATATTGAAGCGCGACGCTCTGCCTGCTCATAGAAACGGACTTAAATCTTATCGGCGCAGGGTCTTCGGCCTGAGAAGCGTCGCCTTTCATCGGGATTATCCCGTTAAGTCCGAGATCGAGATACAATCTCTGCATCATCGGAACGGCGGGGAAATAATCGTCCGCAACTCCGTCCGTCATCAGCATTATAATATCCGAACAGCCTCTGCTTACTCGCGTTTTTGCGGCAATAGCGGCGTCGACCGTGTTTTTTGAAGAAAGAAAATCGGTTTCGCTCGAAAACTTTCCGCTGTCCGCTTCGCCCATAAGTTTTACGGAGTGATCGGCGTCCTCACGGCTGTTTATTGCGCAGATACAGCCGTCGCCTATCTGTACGCAGGCGATAAACTGCTGTTTTTCGCCGTTTATCGGAATAGGCAGGTCAACTACCACCGCGGCTAAGAACGTTGTTGAAAGATCTGCGATAACGGGCTTTCTTCCGAGCGCTTTAAGATAGATTTCGTCGTTTTCAAGTTTAGCCAGCTCGTCGTTCTGCGCTTTGAGCGCCTCTCTTGCCGACATTTGTACAAGCTCCGCAATTTTTTTGCATGCGCCCATAAATTCAGCCGAGTTAAGCTCCGCGCAAAGACATTCTTTCAGTTTTTTATCACTGCTGAACAGCGCCGAAAGTTCTTTTTTAAGAAATTCCACGGCACTCTGCGCGCTTACTCTCGAACCTATCCTCGAAAGCGGTTTTGAGCCTGCTCCGTCGCACACCGCCGCAATTGCGAAATCGTCCGTGAAAGCCGTTTCAAAATAGTCGTCGCAGTTTGTTCCGTTGTGCTTATGCGCTTTTCCGCGGACTCTTGCGCCTGTTATCCTGCCGAACGGCATTTCGGAGCTTTTTTCATGATATTCGCTGTGCATTTCCGTTCCGTTGTCAACGATATCCATATATTGCCAGATGTTTGAAGTGTGCTCCATAACTTCCATATCCGACAAATGTTTTTCGCTCGCGGAAGACTTTTCGTCTGCGGAAATTTTTTCGCTTGCGGAAGATTTTTTGATCTCCGAAACTTTTTCTTTGTCCTTGACGTCGGAGAGGTCGCTTGCCGCGTCAATAACGGCTTTTATATCCCCGCTGTTGTCCGCGGTTTTATTTTCGGCAATTTTTGCGGCAGTTTTTTCGGCAATATCGGCTGATTTTCCTGCATTTGCCGCAATTTCGCGTATATCCTCGTCGCTTACCAAAACCGAAAGCTGAGCCTCGTTAAATTCGTCAGGTAATTCTTCAGAACTTGAAGATTTTTTAGGAAAACCGTTTTCCATTCAAAGCTCCCCCGAAAATTATGGTACAATAACAAATCCCTGAGGAGGCGGCGGGAGCTGTATAGCTTCTCCCGGTTTTGCATCGATGCTCTTTGAGGAGACCTGTATAGAGCTTGACACCCACGCAAAGAACTGCGCCATATCGCCCGCCGTGAGATTGTTCATCATCAAAACGTTGTTGGTTATCTTTTTCAGAGAATTAGCGTTGGCATTTGCGCCCGCTCCGCAGGCGATTATGTTGCCCGTGGAAACGCGTTTAAGCGCGTCAATGCCCTCGTCAAGATTGTCCGTCGGCGCGCCGTCCGTCATAAGAAATACCAGCGGCTTCCAGTCGCCCTTCTGCGTAGCTGTCGATACCCGTACCTCGTTTTTTATACAATCCGCGAGGACCTTGAGCGCTCCGCCTAAAGCCGTTGCTCCGCCCGCGCTTATTTGCGGTTCTTTGAACAGCATAAGCTCTGTGAGCGGACATATCTGCCTTGCGGAGCTGTCGAAAGTTATGATAGACAGATAAGCTGTTTCGAGAGCCTGAGGGTCGCCTTTAAGTTCTGATAAAAGCGTTTTTAGTCCCTGTTTTACCGCTTCAATAGGTTCTCCCGCCATAGAGCCGCTACAGTCTAAGAGCAGATATACGGGAAGGCGTCTGATATAGTCCGACATTTTGATGATCCTCCGTCCGGATAAATTTAAAATATTCCTGCAAAAAGAAATCCGAATAAAGCCGATTTGTAAATAAACAGGAAGTTTTTCTTAATACCGAAAAATCCCGCGCATATAAAAGCGTGCCAAGCATGTCAAAAACTAAGCAAGCTGTTTACAGGGCGTATATAAGACATTATCGGCATACAAATATATTATAACCGAAAATAATATTTCTGTCAATAGTTTTAATAAATTTTTACAGATATAACGACAAAAAGGGTTGATTTTTTTTTAACAATATGATAAAATAATCGCAGAGCGATTATTTTAGATCTAAATGCCTCGCACATTCGTTCGCTCCGCTCACTCCGTGCGTATCGGCAAATTATATCATATCCTGCGGATATGATATAATAATCGCAGAGCGATTATTTTAGATCTAAATGCCTCGCACATTCGTTCGCTCCGCTCACTCCGTGCGTATCGGCAAATTATATCATATCCTGCGGATATGATATAATAATCGCAGAGCGATTATTTTAGATCTAAATGCCTCGCACATTCGTTCGCTTCGCTCACTTCGTGCGTATCGGCAAATTATATCATATCCTGCGGATATGATATAATAATCGCAGAGCGATTATTTTAAATCTCTAAATGCCTCGCACATTCGTTCGCTTCGCTCACTCCGCGCGTATCAGCAAATTGTATCATATACTGCGGAGTATGATATAATAATAAGTTTCTTGGGCAGACGAAATTTTCTTCAAGAATTTTTGCAATCAAACGGTATAATAATGCCACCAATTTTTTCATAATAAATATTATTTTAAATTCAGCAGGAAGTGATAATTATGCAGTCTGAAAAAGACGGCTTGGGAAAGATAATTTCTATGATAAAAACGCGCGAGGGAAGGCGCGAGCTTTTCCGCAAATACCGCGAAGTTATAATGTATTTGATTTTCGGGGCATTGACGACCGTAGTGTCGATAATAAGCTATGTGGTTTTCCGCGCGTTTTTCCCGAATGCCGAGAGTGTTCCGCCGTGGCTTTCGTGGATATTTACTTTTACGCTTCGTTTCGGCATAGAAAGCAATACCATTCTGCCGAACATTCTCTCTTGGATAATTGCAAGCACGTTTGCGTTTGTCACAAACCGTGTTATAGTTTTTAAAAGCGAAAACAGAACGTTCGGAAAGATACTTCTTGAAGCGCTGAGGTTTTACGCTTCGAGGATATCGACGCTTATCGTGGATATTCTGATGATGTTTTTGCTTGTTGATCTTACGGGATTTCATGCGGGCTGGTATGAACTTTCGGCAAAGATATTGACAAATATCGTCGTGATAATTTTAAATTATGTTTTCAGCAAGATATTTGTGTTCGGAAAGTCCCGAAAAAAGGCTTAAAATTCCGAAGAAAATATCCGGCCGTCTGCCTTTGGATAAAATTAAAAAATACGTCTTTATTTATGCGGAAAAGGCGTATTTTTTATTTCCTATTTTCTGCATTAAAATAAGGGTAAAAAATACTGTAATTTTTTAATAAAAATTATTGCAAAAAATACCCTTAAAAAATACCCGAAAAACCGTCCGAAAACAACCTCGGAAATTGCCCGAAAAAAATTAAAATAATTATATCATATTTTAAAAAAAGTCTGAAAAGATCGAAAAATCCCGTGGATTTAAATGCGGTTTTCCGCATAACTTTTCAATAGGCGGCTCATAATAGAATTATCCAATTTTTTCAAGCGAGGTGTTTTTATGGGAAATTCTGATACGCCTGCTTTTTCGGCAGAGGCGGCGGGCGCATTGTCGAGCGCCATAGCGATAGCGGGTCAGATGGGTCACAAATATGTCGGCAGCGAGCATCTGCTCTGCGCGCTTGCGAAAAACCCCGAAAGCGCGGCGGGAGTAGCTCTTGCGCGCGAGGGAGTACAGTTTCGGACGCTCGTCATGGAGCTTAAAGAACGCGCAGGATTTTCACAGGCTTCACAGCTTTGCGAAAAGGATTTTTCTCCAAGGCTCAGAAAGCTCTTGAATAATGCCAGAACGAGCGCTTCTTCGAGAGGCGATGTGATAGTCGGTACAGAGCATATCCTGATAGCGATGCTGTCTGACCGCGACTGCGCGGCATATTCGATATTGTCTGAACAAGGTGTGAAATTCTGTGCGGAGATGAACGCTAAAAAATATGAGCCGCCCTGTTTTGACCAGCAGGAAAATAAAACCAAAAAATCCGACCGAAAGGGCGACCTTCCCGCTCTTTGTAAATATGGTACAGAGCTTACGGCTTTGGCGAAAGAAGGAAAGTTAGATCCTGTCGTAGAGCGCGACGCGGAAATAGAGCGCCTTGTGCAGATACTGCTGAGAAGAAGCAAAAACAACCCCTGTCTTATCGGAGAAGCGGGAGTTGGAAAGACCGCAGTTGTCGAGGGATTTGCACAGAGGATCGCGTCGGGGTGTGTACCGGATGAGCTTTTGGACAAGAGAGTGTTCAGCGTTGACTTGGCGGCTTGTCTTTCGGGAGCAAAATACCGCGGAGATTTCGAGGAAAGGCTGAAGAGCATACTTGACGAAGCGTCGGCAAATACGGGCGTAATACTGTTTATTGACGAAATTCACATGATAGTCGGCACGGGCGCGGCAGAGGGCGCGATAGATGCGGCGAGCATATTAAAGCCCCAGCTTGCGCGGGGAAAAATAACGCTTATCGGAGCAACAACTACCGATGAATACCGCCGCTTTATAGAAAAAGACAGCGCACTTGAACGCCGTTTTCAGCCGATTTGCGTCGAACAGCCGAGCGAACATCAGACAATTCACATTCTGAACGGTTTAAGACCGCGCCTTGAAGATCATCACCGCGCTATTATAACCGACCGCGCAGTCGAAGCTGCCGTAAGGCTGTCGGAGCGGTTCATAAACGACAGAAAACTTCCCGATAAAGCCATAGACCTGCTTGACGAGGCGGCAGCTTCCGCAAGAACTCATAAGCAGAATGAAAAGCCTACGCTTTTCCGCGCCGTTAAAGAACAGATAAGGCGCGAGCGGGTGGTAGTAGATGAAAACGATGTTGCGCGCGCTGCGGCTATGATAACGGGCATACCCGCCGAAAGGCTGAACGAGGACGAGAGCGCAAAGCTCAACAACCTCGAAAATATGCTCTCCGAAAGAGTTATAGGACAAGAACGCGCCGTATCTCTCGCCGCAAAGGCTATCCGCCGCGGAAGAGCGGGACTTTGCGACCCGAACCGCCCGATCGGTTCATTTTTCTTTCTCGGACAGACGGGCGTAGGAAAGACCGAGCTTTGCAAGGCGCTTGCCGAGGCAGTATTCGGCGACGGAAAAAGGCTTTTGCGGTTTGATATGTCCGAATTTGCCGAGAGCCATTCCGTGTCGAAGCTGATAGGTTCTCCTCCGGGATATGCGGGCTGTGAACAGGAGGGCAGACTGATAAAGGACGTTCGCTCAAATCCGTATTCGGTCGTACTTTTTGATGAAGCGGAAAAGGCTCATCCCGATGTTCTGAATGTACTTTTGCAGATATTGGAGGACGGAAGGCTTACTGCGGCGGACGGCAGAAGCGCTGATTTTACAAACACTATAGTTATCCTTACGGGAAATATAGGCGCGCAGGAGCTTACAAAAAAGCCTTTGGGATTTGGGAAAAATACTTCCGAAAGCTCGGATGTCATAAAGGCGCTAAAAAAACAGTTCCGCCCCGAACTTCTTAACAGGATAGACAACATCATAGTATTTGAAAAGCTTACGACCGATGATATGGAAAAAATATGCCGAAAACTTCTTAAAGGCGTTTCTCAGAGGGCAATGCTCCGCGGGATAGAGCTTTCGTTCGACGAAAGCGCGGTAAAGGCTCTTTGCCGAAAGTCGCTCGACGAAAATATGGGCGCAAGACCTCTGCGCAGAGAAATTACGGCAAAGATCGAGGATATGCTCGGAGGTAAAATAATTTCGGGAGAAATTCCCGAAAGATCAAAAGCCGAGATCTTCGCTGACGGCGAAGATTTCGGCGTAAGAATATTGACTAAAAGCAGATAAATCTCTATTCAAGAGCTTCATTCAGCATATTTTCCGCGAATATTGCATATCCGCGCGTCGGGTCGTTTACGAGAACGTGCGTAACCGCTCCGACAAATTTTCCGTCCTGAATGATAGGCGAACCGCTCATTCCTCTGACGATACCGCCTGTTTTTTCGAGCAGTTCAGCGTCGGTTATCTTTATGACCATGCTCTTTGAACCTTCAAGCTCAAGAAGATTTATGCGTTCTATTTCTATCGAATACTCCTTTGGAGTGTTTCCGTCAATAGTCGTGAGGACTGTAGCCTCGCCTGTTCTGACTTCCTGTCTGAATGCGGCGGGGTATTTATCCCCGTAAATTTCACCGCAGTATTCGCCGAAAACGCCTACTTCCGTATTAGAACCGATATTTCCCGTTTCTTTGTCGGGGAATATCAGTCCGCAAAGTTCGCCTGCGTTTCCGCTTTTGCCTTTTACAATGCCGAAAATTTCGGCTTTGGTTATTTCGCCGCTCGCAAGAGGAACGGTTTCACCTGTTGTAACGTCGCTTATTGAATGACCGAGACCTCCGAATGTCTTGCTGTTCGGTTCGATAAACGTCAGCGTTCCGACGCCCGCCGCACTGTCTCGGACAAAAATTCCCATTTTAAGACCGTCCTCTTCGCGCTTTGGCGTAAACTGAAAACTCATTTCTCTGTCAGAGCGTTCGAGAACAACGCAGGTCATATCGGAATTTAGCTGTACCGCACGGGAAATATCGCTGTTTGTGCGGACGGCTTCTCCGTTTACCGATTTAATAATGTCGCCCTCTTTTATACCTGCATTTTTTGCGGGGGAAAGATCGGCGGTCTTTACTACCATTACGCCGTCGGACTTTATTTTAATGCCGAAAGGCGTTCCGCATAAAATAACCGATTTTCTCTGAGTTTCAACGACCTCGGCGCTCTTTATCGGAAGATCGGCTATATAATACGCATATCCGTTCGGGGTCTGACGGATAGTTGTTCCCGGAAATCCCGATCCCGAAACAGAACTGTCCGGAGAATAGCTTATAACACACGGAAGCGCCGTTCGGTATATCCCGAAAAAAACCGCTAAGCTAAAAAGCAGGGCGGCTGTCGCTCCCGAAAAGATCTTTGGATAAATTTTTTTCATTTTTATACTCTCAGATACCTTTTCCTTTTTAAAACAGCGCCGCGCAAAAAGACCGCATTTCGGCCGTGCGGCGTATAGCGCCGTGTTTTCTGCGCGGTACTGTTTAAAAGATCCTTAAAAGTCTTTGGAGAAATTTTATTCGACGGTATGCCGTAAAGGAAAAAGGTACAATAAGGCGTTGCCGCCTTCTGCCTTTCATTATGGTATGCCGAAAAATCGGCACGCGGCAAGTAGACCCTGCCGCAAAATATATATTTCGCAAAACCGCCGTTCAATATCAAAGGAAATTACAAACGGAGAAAACAAGTTATGCCTTATTTTCAGGAAACCGAAAATTTTGTCTGACCGTTATGCGAAGGCAGAAAATGTACTTGACTTTTTTGGAAAAATGAGTTATAATAAAAAGGTATATATTTGGGAATTTGGGCGAGAGCCTTTTTATAAAATTTTATTTTTTACTGACATTTTTTGGTTCGCACCGTTTTGCGCTTAAAATAAGTCAGTAAGAAAACAACATTATTTTTTGCCGAAAATCCATATCTATAAGCCGCGGAATATTTTTTGCATATGTAAATTATGTCTTTTATTTTTCCAGCATCATTCGCGGTTACATATTCTGTGCTGTTTTGTAAAAAAGAAAAAAACGGATCTTTGGCGCTTGCAAAGGCGTTTTTGCGCTTTGCAGAAAGGAAAATTTATGGGATTATTGTCAAACAACAAGCTGCTTAGCGAAACGGAAAAAATTTCAAAAAAAACATCCGTCGAAAAGCAGAAAAATTCTGCGGCAATAAAAAAGTCCGGATCGTCCGAAAGGATCCGCAGAAGCTCTCCTGTGCTCCGGGGAAATCCCGTGCTTCAGGATAAAAGGTCTCAAAAGGACGCCGTTCTCAGCAGAAGCAAGACTTATGTGCAGAAAAAACCGCGCGATATACCGCGCTCCGCGCCCGTCAGATTTATTGCTCTGGGCGGTCTTAACGAAATAGGAAAAAACCTTTATGTTTACGAATGTTCAAATGATATGTTCATAGTTGACTGCGGAATAGCGTTTCCCGATGAGGAGATGCTCGGAGTAGACCTTGTAGTTCCGGATTTCAGCTATATTGAAAAAAATAAGGAAAAACTCAGGGGAATTGTCATAACCCACGGACACGAAGACCATATCGGCGGACTTCCGTATCTGCTGAAAAAAATAAATGTTCCCGTTTACGGTACAAGGCTTACACTCGGACTTGTAGAGGGAAAGCTGAAAGAACACGGGCTTCTTTCGTCCGTTTCGCTCAATGTGGTTGAACCGAGACAGAACGTGAGAATGGGCTGTATGAGCGTAGAGTTTATCCGCGTAAATCATTCAATCCCCGACTCGTGCGCTATGGCTATCCACACTCCTGCGGGAGTTATCGTCCATACGGGCGATTTCAAGGTCGATTATACGCCCATAGAAGGGGGAATTATTGATCTTGCAAGATTTGGCGAACTTGGAAACAGGGGCGTTTTGGCGCTGATGTCCGAAAGCACAAATGTTGAGCGTCCCGGATATACGAAAAGCGAACGTTCTGTAGGAGAGAGCTTTCACGGGCTTTTCGACAGGGCAGAGGGCAGAAGGATAATTATTGCGACATTTTCGAGCAATATCCACAGAATACAGCAGATAATAAACGAAGCCGTTCGTCACGGACGCAGGGTCGCAATTTCGGGCAGAAGCATGACAAACGTTATTGCGAAAGCTGTCGAGCTTAATTATATAAGAGTTCCCGACAACACCCTTATAGACATTGAGGATGTAAACAAATACGACCCCGAAGAGCTTGTCATTGCGACGACGGGCAGTCAGGGAGAACCGCTTTCCGCGCTTTCGAGAATGTCGAGCGGCGACCACAGACAGGTGACGATTACTCCAAACGATTTTATAATTATCTCGGCAAATCCTATCCCCGGAAACGAAAAGCTCGTGACAAAGGTCGTAAACGAGCTTATGAAGCAGGGAGCGGAGGTCATTTACGAAAGTATGTACGAGGTACACGTTTCGGGACACGCTTGTCAGGAAGAGCTTAAAATGATGATCTCGCTTACAAAGCCGAAATTTTTTGTGCCGATACACGGAGAGTATAAGCACCTTAAAAAACACACTATTCTTGCTCAGGGAATGGGTATCCCCGAAAATAATACATTTATTGCGGGACTCGGAGACGTTATTGAAACGGACGGAGTGGAGATGAAGTTTGCGGGAACAGTTCCGAGCGGAATGGTAATGGTAGACGGTTCGGGCGTGGGAGACGTCGGAAGCGTCGTTCTCCGTGACAGAAAACATCTTTCCGAGGACGGCGTTATAATTGTTGTCGCAACAATCGACCGCGAAAGTGGAAAAGTTGTCGCGGGTCCCGATATTGTTTCAAGAGGATTTGTATATGTACGCGAGAGCGAAGAACTTTTAGACGAGGCAAGAGAGGTTGTTAAAAATGTTATGGACGACCTTGACGAAAGAAACGTGCGCGAATGGGGAAATATAAAGTCCGCAATGCGCGACGGGCTTTCGGAGTATATTTATTCAAAGACAAAGAGAAGTCCGATGATACTTCCCATTATTATGGAGATATAGAAAAAAGCCTTTAGATCGGACGGCGGGAAAAGTCGGACTTTCGAGAAATTATATATAGTGACAATATCCGAAAGGTGGTGGAGCTATGAGAAATTTTTACAGAAGCAATGTCTTGCTTATTTCGGTGAGCGTGCTTATACTTGCGGTGATAGTGATAGACATTTATGTTTTCCGAAACGAACCGCTTATTTTCTGGGTATCTCTGCCGATATTGCTTTGCATTTCAGGTATCGCGCTCGGAAAGCTGCTTCAGATAAGGAAAAGCGAATATTGGTATTTTGAACAGCTTTCGGAGGAAATAAAGGGAAATCAAAGAAACTCTTTGGTAAATTTCCCTATGCCTATGGCTATAGTTGACAACAACAGAAGCGTTATCTGGAGCAACGACAGTTTTAACGAAGTGTTTTTTACACCGAACGAAGAACAATGTTCTATAGACGACGTTACGGAAATGCCGCTCGCGCTGTTCGGCTCGGAGGGACGGGAAATACACTTTGAAGATAAATGGTTCAGAGTATATTCAAATCCTCACAGCTATGATATAGGAAAGAAAATTCTGAATACACAGTTCTTTTCATCAGAACAGTCCGATCAGGAAAGCGAAACCATAACAATGCTTATTTTCCGCGATATAACCGACTTTAAAAAGCTCAAAAAGACGTATGAAAAGTCAAAGCCTGTCGTAATGATAGTTATGGTGGACAACTATGAAGAGCTGCTTTCGGGGGCAAAAGAGAGCGAAAGAGCATATGTTACTATTCAGGTTGACAGGCTTATAGAAGAATATTTTGCCGAAAAACACGCAGTACTGAAGAAAATAACAAGCGATAAATTCCTTATAGTTCTTGAAAGACAGTACCTTGACGAGATGATAAGCGAAAAGATGTCGCTTATAAACAAAGCTCACGAGATAATCGTACGAGAGAGAGCGGCAGTAACGC
This sequence comes from uncultured Clostridia bacterium, assembly GCA_947629335.1. Lineage (GTDB taxonomy): Bacteria > Bacillota > Clostridia > Oscillospirales > Ruminococcaceae > CAG-115. The sequence goes on from CANRDI010000003.1 coordinate 54,618, forward strand.
TTTCCATTGGCGTAGGCGATACGGCGGAATCTTTGGCTCAGGGCGAACGGTTTGCGAGCGAGATGATAGAAAAAGCGCTCGAAAGAGGCGGCGATCAGGCGCTTATAAAGACCGCAAACGGCTTTAACGCATTCGGCGCGGCTTCTCCCGGAAGAGAACGCACGGGAAAGGTAAAGATAAGGCTTGCGGCGGAGAATATCAAAAGTCTCATCAGCACCGCTGATACTGTGTACATAATGGGACACAGCTATGCGGATTTCGACAGCGCCGGCTCGGCGATAGGTCTTACCTGCGCGATCAGAAGAATGGGTATTCCCGCGTATACGGTCGCGCGGTTCAGAGATGAAACGAAAACAAATGCAAAAGCTCTTTTTGATATGTTTGAAAATTATGATACAGCTGTTGCAATAGAGCCTGAAGAAGCTAAAAATTGGGTCACGGACAAATCCGTCCTTATAGTTGTAGACACGCATATCCTCAAAAAGCTCGAAGATAAAGAGCTTTACGAGATGACAAAGAAAAACCGCGTCGTTATTGTCGATCACCACCGATTGAGCGCGGGAGCTATAACAGAGTTCGGCGTCAGGTGTCAGGAAAGCAACGCGTCGTCCGCCGCAGAGCTTGTAACGGAGCTTATACAGTATTTCAGCGCCGATTCGCTTATAAACGCGCGCGAGGCGGAGGCTCTGCTTGCGGGTATAATGCTCGATACAAAAGATTTCGTTATGCGGTCGGGCGTTTCAACGTTTGAGGCTGCCGCTTATCTGAAAAAACAGGGCGCGGATACTGTCGCGGTAAAAAAGCTTTTTGACACTTCGATTGAAAACAAAATGCGAAAAGCCGAGATCATTTCTTCTGCGGAAATTTACAGAGGAAAATGCGCAATAGCAAAGGTTGAGGACAGCTTTTCGGGGCTGCGCATAGTATGTGCGCAGGCTGCCGACGAAATGCTTTATATAAAAAATGTTGACGCGGCATTTACGATATATCCTATCGAAAACGGCTGGGGAGTGAGCGCGAGGTCGTTCGGAAAGATAAATGTTCAGATCATTATGGAAAACTTAGGGACAAATCCCGACGACGGCGGCGGACATCAGTCCATGGCGGGAGCGCAGCTTTACGAATGTACGATCGACGAGGCTTATGAAAAGCTGGAAAAAGCCATTGACGCATATTTTATGAATGTGCCGGAAGAATCGGGGAAATAAGTGATAATAAAGACAGTTGAAAGGAATTGAAATTATGAAGGTCATTTTGCTTGAAGACGTTAAAGGAACAGGAAAAAAGGGAGAAATAAAAGAGGTAAAGGACGGCTATGCAATAAACGGACTTATCAGAAAAGGTCTGGCTCAGGAGGCGACCGCCAAAAACCTTAATATTCTTCAGGGACAAAAGGATTCCGCACAGCACAAAATCGACGTTGAAGTTGCAAATGCAAAGGCTGTGGCGGAAAAACTTGAGGGAAAGACAGTTTGTGTAAAGGCAAAAGCAGGACAGAACGGAAGACTTTTCGGAACGGTCACTTCAAAAGAGGTTTCGGCAGAAATAAAGAAATCGCTCGGTCTGGACGTTGAAAAGAAAAAAATAAATATCCCGATGAAGATAGAGGGATTTGGAAAGTTTTCGGCTGAGGCAAAACTTTACGCGGGAATTTCCGCTAAGTTTTTCGTAGAAGTCTCGGAGGACGAAAACTGATGTCGGCGGCTGATTTTGAGGGTATAAATCTGCCGTGCAATATCGGCGCGGAAAGGTCTGTACTCGGATGTGTTTTTGCCGATAATGCCCGGAAGGGCGTTCTCGGAGAGGTCATAAGCTCGCTTCGCGCAGAGCATTTTTATCTCGAACTTCATGCAGGAATCTACAGCGTTATGGCGAGACTTTACCTTTCGGGAACAAGGCTCGATACGGTCGTTATTCTTAACGAATGCCTAAGAGAAGGCATTTTCGCGGACGAGGCAGAGGCGGCGGAATGCGCAAAAGAGCTTATGGACGACGCGCCGAGCTCTTCGGCAATTGCGGCTTACGCTAAGATAGTCATCGAAAAGTATATGCTCAGAAGCCTTATCTTAGCGGCAAATGATATTATAAGAAACGCGTCGTCGGAAACTGACGACGCGGAAAAAGCGCTCGATTTCGCCGAGCGCAGGATATACGAGATAAGACAGGGCGAAGAGGACAGAAGCCTTACACATATAAGCGGGGTCGTTTTCGAGAGAATAAAAGACCTGACCGAACTTGCCAAAGAAGCGGCAAGAAACAACGGAAAACCCGTTTTGAGAGGAATGGAAACGGGATTTACGGAGGTTGACAGAAAGATACTCGGACTTAAAGCGTCAGAGCTGCTTATAATCGGCGCAAGACCCGGTATGGGCAAAACCTCTTTCGCAATGAATATCGCGGCGAATATTGCGAAAAAATATCGTGATAAGGCTGTCTGCGTTTTCAGCCTCGAAATGTCAAAAGAAGAAATAGTTTCCCGAATGTTATCCTCCGAGGCGCTTATTACATCAGAAGCAATGACGACGGGTTGTGTTGCAAATGAACAGTGGGGCAGTATCACGGAAGCGGCGGATATTTTGTCCCAGCTTCCCATTTATATTGACGATACTCCCGCATGCAGCGTTACGTCTATAAAGTCAAAGCTCAGGAGAATGAAAAATCTCGGCTTGGTTATTGTCGATCACCTCAACCTGATGACCTCGATAAACGATTATCACGGAAACAGGGTGGCGGAGATCTCTGAAATAACGAGAGAATTTAAGGTCCTTGCGAAAGAGCTTAATGTTCCGGTGGTAGTTCTTTCACAGCTTTCAAGAGGCTCTGAAAAGCGCGAAGACAAGCGCCCTCTGCTGTCGGATCTGAGAGATTCGGGTTCAATAGAGCAGGACGCGGACGTTGTTATGTTTTTGCACAGAAACAGCTATTATGACAAGACCGATCCGAATAAAGAGCTTTGCGAGTGCAATGTCGCAAAAAATCGTCACGGCGAAACGGGCGTTGCAAGAATAGGCTGGAAGGGCGAATATACAAAGTTTGTAAATGTTGAATTTAAACAAACAGAGAATTATTGATAAAAATGGATATTATAGACAGCGTAAGAACGGCGATCTCGGAAAACAATATGCTCTGCGGCGAAAAAACGGCGGTCTGTGCGCTTTCGGGCGGCGCGGACAGCGTTGCGCTTCTGCTGGTCATGAAAGAGCTTTCGGTACAATACGGCTTTAAGCTCGGCGCTTGTCATTTAAACCACGGGCTTCGCGGCGAGGACAGCGACGCGGACGAAATTTTTTGCGTGCAGTTGTGCGAAAGGCTCGGCATTGAGCTTTACAGAAAGAAGATAAGCGTTCGTGAATATTCTCAAAAGCATGAAAGCCTCGAAGAAACTGCTCGGAAGATACGCTACCGATTTTTTGAGGAGGCAAGAGAACATTTCGGCGAAAATTCGGTAACTGCCACTGCGCATAATGCGAACGACAGCGCTGAGACCGTACTGCTGAACATCATCAGAGGAACGGGACTTAAAGGCTTGTGCGGGATACCGCCAGTAAGGGATAAAATAATAAGACCGCTTATTTATACACAGCGAAGCGATATTGAGAAATTTCTTAAAAGTAAAAATCAGCCGTTTGTTACAGATAAAACAAATTTTTCCGAGGAGTACACAAGAAACAGAATAAGACATAATATACTCCCCGAAATGATAAAGATAAATCCGTCCGTTATCAAAACTATCTCTCGAATGTCCGAAAATCTCCGCCGCGACAGCAGCTATCTCGAAGAAATTTCCGAAAGCGCATTATTAAGCGCCGAGCGTGAAAACGGATATGAAGCGTCAGAAATAGATAAGCTCTGCGAGCCGATTAAGAGCAGAGCCGTGAGGAAAATTCTGATAAAAGGCGGCGTAGAGCCGTCGGAACTGAGGATAAAAACCGCCGTTTCGCTTCTTTCAAAACGCAGTGCAAGATATAATCCTTGTAAGAATAAATTTTTTACAATAAGAAAGGGAATTTGCTTTATAGAAAATATTGAGCAGAAATTCGGCGGTTTTAACGAAAAACACGAATGAGTGTTGAAAACTATTGTCGCAAATAAGGAAATTTCAGCAAAAATTCATAAAATAGGTTTGCAATTTTGAATTTAATATGATATAATAATCGCAGAGCGATTATTAAGCGATTATTATATGTTTTCAATACTTCTTTAGAGATAGGAGTAATAAAGAATATGTATTTTCCGAATGAGGTCGAAAGAGTTCTTATCACGGAGGAACAGATAAAGGAACGCGTAAAACAACTCGGCGAAATGCTTACAAAAGAATATGACGGCAAAAATCCGCTGTTTTTATGCGTGCTTCGGGGCGCAAATGTTTTTCTGAGCGATCTTATCAGAAATGTCGAATGTCCGCTTGAAATAGATTTTATCAGAGTTCACAGCTATGTTGGGACAAGTTCGAGCGGCGAAGTAAAGATAGAGGGAAATTTCCCGGACGTATCGGGGCGCGATGTTCTGATTGTCGAGGATATTATAGACACGGCGAGGACGCTTTCAAAACTAAAAGAGCTTTTGCTGAGCAAAGAGCCTAAGTCGCTTAAAACAGCCGTTCTTCTTGATAAGCCTTCGCGCAGGGTCGTCAAAGGATTTAAGGCGGATTTCACGGGCTATGAGATAGAAGATCTGTTTGTGGTAGGATACGGTCTCGACTGTGACATGAAATTCAGAAATCTTCCGTATATCGGAGTTTTAAAGGGATAAGTACATATAATTATGTATGGCGTAAATGCTTAAAAATAAGTTTTGCTTTTGAGCATACGGCGATATTTTACGGTAAAGTGCATGAGCTCCTATTTAAGCGGGATTTGCCCGCGAACTTATTTACCGAAACTTTTCTCTAAATATTTTAAAAGTACTGCGGTTTTCTGCGGTTAAATATAAATATAATAATTCACGCATTATGCGGAAAGGCGGTTTAAATGAAGAAAAATAAGCTGACGGGCGTTATCGTTTACTTCCTTATCATCTTTGCGCTGATATTCGGAGTTGTAATGGTCCTGAATATGGCAGGCTCAGGTACGGGAAAGGAAGTTCCTACCTATTCCGATATTATTTCCGAATTTGACGAGCTTAATGTTTCAAAATATGAGCTTGACCTCGGAAGCGGACTGTTAAAGTACTATATAAAGGGTACTGAAAACGATCCGAAGCAGATGAAAACGTATAGCGTTCCGAACGTAAACATTTTCATAAACGACATTAACAGCGGATATACTTCCGACGGAAAAATGGCGAATTACCGCGTTAGATATAACGAGGCAAATCCCGATAATCCGCTTGTGGAAAACTATATCCCTATCTCGGATAATTCGTTCTGGCTGAATTTGCTTCCGTATCTGTTTCTGATACTTGTAATGGTGGTATTTACCGTCGTTATTTTCAGACAGACAACGGGCGGCGGAAAGATAAACTCTTTCTCCCGCGCGAATGTTCGGCAGATGACAGGAAAGAAGGTCACGTTTGCAGATGTCGCGGGTGCTGACGAGGAGAAGCAGGAGCTTGTAGAAATAGTGGATTATCTGAAAAATCCCGGCAAATACCGCGAAATAGGCGCAAGAGTTCCGAAAGGAGTTTTGCTCGTAGGTCCTCCCGGAACAGGTAAAACATTGCTCGCTAAGGCTGTAGCGGGTGAGGCTGACGCACCGTTTTTCTCGATTTCGGGTTCTGATTTTGTTGAAATGTACGTCGGCGTAGGTGCGTCGCGTGTGCGCGATCTGTTCGATCAGGCTAAAAAGCACACTCCCTCCATTATCTTCATTGATGAGATAGACGCGGTAGGACGTCAGCGCGGCGCGGGTCTTGGCGGAGGTCATGACGAGCGCGAGCAGACATTGAACCAGCTTCTTGTAGAAATGGACGGATTTACCGAAAACGAGAACATCATTGTTATGGCGGCTACAAACAGACGCGATATCCTTGACCCTGCGCTTATGCGTCCGGGACGTTTCGACAGACAGGTCGTAGTAGGCTATCCCGATATAAAGGGACGCGAGGAGATATTAAAGGTTCACACAAGAAATAAAAATATCGGGCCGGACGTTGACCTTAAAACAATTGCCGCTACAACGGCGGGCTTTACGGGAGCAGATCTTGAAAACCTCGTAAACGAGGCGGCGCTTCTTGCGGCAAGAAAGAACAAAAAAGCTATCACAAAAGAAGAAATTGAAGAAGCGACAATAAAAGTTGTAGCAGGACCTGAGAAGAAGAGCAAGGTCGTTTCCGAGGAAGAAAAGCGCCTTACCGCTTATCACGAGGCGGGTCATGCTATCACAACTTATTTCTGCACGACGCAGGATAAAGTACACCAGGTCTCGATAGTTCCGCGCGGTTCTGCAGGCGGTTTTACAATGCACCTTCCCGAAAAGGACAGAAGTTTTATCTCAAAAACTTATATGGAAGAAGAAATAATCGTTCTGCTCGGAGGACGTGTAGCCGAAAAACTTATTCTTGACGACATCTCTACGGGCGCATCAAACGATATTGAACGTGCGACGGGAGTTGCGCGCGATATGGTAATGCGCTACGGTTTTTCCGAAAAGTTAGGTCCGATACTTTACGGAAACGCAAGCCACGAGGTATTTCTCGGCAGAGATTATTCTCAGGGAAAGAACTATTCGGAAAATGTCGCGTCCGAGATTGACGCGGAGATAAGAGAGCTTATTGAAACTGGTTATGAAAAGGCAAAGGATATTCTTACTATCCATTCCGATATGCTCGAAAAATGCGCTCAATATCTGATGAAGCACGAAAAGATCACCGGTCCCGATTTCTATAAACTTATGGCGGGGGAAATAACCGTTGACGGCGACATAGTAGATCTTTCAAAGAATGAAAGTTCCGAGATGTCCTATGATGAAAAATCGGAAACCGACGGACGCAGTGAAGAAGACAAAACTGACGGCGAAGAATAATTGTTTCGGAGCTAATGGGCTGAAATACGCTCATTAACTCCGAAATTGTTTAAAAAAATTCAAGAGGAAATTATGATAGAATACATAGACGAAGCGCCTACGCTCGAAGAGTATAAAGCTATGAGAAAAGCGGTAAATTTTATGCTGCTTTCGGACAGGATCGCCCAAAACGCGCTTAATAACGCGTTTCACATAACGACTGTCCGTGACGACGGAAAAGCCATCGGAATGATAAGAGTACTTTCTGACGGAAGCTATGCAAATTTCATCACAGATGTAATGGTCATTCCCGAATATCAGCATAAGGGAATAGGTACGGAAATGATGAGAAGAACGGTCGCATATATGAAAGGAACGCTCGAAAAAGGCGAAACAATAGTTCTTTATCTTATGTCGGCAATAGGAAAAGAACCGTTTTATAAGCAGTTCGGCTTTCGTGAGCGCCCGAATGAGGTCTGGGGCGCAGGAATGAGCCAGTGGATCTCAAAGTAAAGGAGCAAAATATTATTTATAAAGGAGAGGTAAATTATGGAAAGATTTTGTTCAAGATGCGGTTCTCTTGTTGAAGGAAACGGCGAGTTTTGCCCGACCTGCGGCGAAAGGCTCAGCTCGGCGGTAAATCTCGAAAAGCCTGCGGCAGAAAACAATAATGCAAATTTTTATCCAAATCAAAACGCTGCTTCGGGCATGGGTACTCAAAACAGCAATTATTCCGCAATGCCTAATTATCCGCAGGTTTATAACACCGTGAACTCAAATCCCGCAGGATCAATGTCCGTGGGACAATGGGTGCTGACGATATTTCTCTCGTCGCTCGGTTTTATCGGATTAATTTTGCTTATTGTGTGGGGATTTGGTTCTGACGTAAATTCGCCGAGGCGAAATTATGCTCGTGCAATGCTTATCATTGATGTGATTGCCATAGGGATTGCGATCTTGTTGAGTATATTGTTCATTCTTGCAGGAATAAATTTTGATGAATATCTTTTTTAGAAATACTAATTGACGCGTCATATTTTTGTTTACTAAGACCCGCTTTCGGATATCGAGGGCGGGTCTTTAATTATTAACAACATAAGCTGTTTCGGCATAAAATATCTTGCGGAAACCCGAACGGGAGAATTTTGTGCCCTGTTAAAGAGCCGAGTTCTGTTCGGATTTGCGCGGGGTAAAAACCACAGCCGCGCCGATGGTGGCAGAGCTTGTGCAATGCCCGCGAATAGCCGGAGGCTCATAACGGCTGTTTGAAATACCCAAAGGCGCTGTTGACAGTTTACGGTGTACAGTTTACGGTATGCAGTGATTGCTCTGACTTAATAAAAGTTTGCTGTACACTGTATACTGTCGGCTGCCAACAGGGAGAGCGAGGGAATCCCGTCGGGGGTTCCCTCGCAATCTGTTATAAGGAAAATTGAAAACATTTTATCCTAATAAATACCGCCCTTTGTATCGTCAGTTGTCAGCTGACGAAATAAAAGGGCGGCATTTTTTATTGTCTGATATAAATTCCCTGTTCTTCCATATAGTCCTCAAGCTCCTGCTTCATATCGCGGATCTTTTCTTCGTCCTGTTTTACCTGTTCATTCTGCTTTTGCTCGGCGGTTTTTTCTTTATCGTCCATAATATAATTCACCTCCAAAGCTCCCTATTAAAATTATACAACATTTTTGCGCGTTTGTAAAGAGCAGTTTGACTTTGTTTCAGATTTTTTTATTTCCTTATTTTTCTTATTTTTACTCTGACAGGAATTGACGTATCGTCTGACGCGGTTTGCCCCGGCGAGTTGTCGGTATTCTGCGCGTTATTATAAGCCAGCTCGTAAAAATATATCTGCGAGTTAAGCAGAGCGCCGTCTTGCGGAACTCTGCGATAATGCCCGTCGGACATAAGCTCGCGCGCCTTTACGTTGTCTTTCATACAAGTGTTGAAGATGTTGCATACCCTGTCGGCAAGCGCCTTGTCAAGAACAGGCGCGGCAACTTCAACTCTCCGCTCGGTATTTCTCGTCATAAAGTCCGCGCTTGAAATATAAACTCTCCTGCGGTCGTTTTTACCGAAAATGTAAATTCGGCTGTGTTCAAGAAAACGCCCGACAATCGAAATCACGCGGATATTCTCGGTTTCGTTCGGAATACCCGGAATAAGACAGCATATCCCTCTCACCACAAGCTCGATCTTAACTCCTGCGCGCGACGCTTCGGCGAGCTTTTCGATAAGGTCTTTATCCGTAAGCGAGTTTATTTTTATCGCTATATAGCCGTCCTTGCCGTATGTTATCTCGTTGTCGATAAGCTCGACAATGCGGCTCTTTAAGCCCTTTGGCGCGACAAGCAGCTTATTTGTGCTTTCGACCGTGCTTGCTTCGGTGAGCGCATTGAAAACAACCGACGCGTCCGCGCCTATCTCTTTATCTGCGGTCATAAGCGTAAGGTCGGTGTACAGCTTAGATGTTCGCTCGTTATAGTTTCCTGTGCCGACCTGAGTTATGTAGCTCACGTCAGTACCGTCGCGCAGCGTTATTAAAAGGAGCTTTGAATGAACTTTAAGTTCTTCAAGTCCGTAAATAACATTTACCCCCGCGTCTTCAAGCTGTTTTGACCAGCCGATGTTGTTTTCCTCGTCAAACCTCGCTCTCAGCTCCACGAGCGCCAGAACGTCCTTTCCGTTTTCAGCCGCCTTGTTAAGCGCGTTTATTATCTTACTGTCGCGCGCAACGCGGTAAAGCGTTATCTTGATTGACGAAACATTCGGATTTTCAGCCGCTTCGTCAAGAAGTCTGATAAACTGGTTTATGTTTTCATACGGGTAGTTTAGGAGAATGTCCTTGTGCTGAATTTGCTCTATAAGCGAAACCGAGCGAAGTATTGAGGACGGCTGCTGGGGCGAAAGCGGCTCGAAAAACAGGCTTTTTTCCTTTTCGAGCCGTTTTTCAAGAAGGTTCATAAAATTCATTGAAAGCGGGGATTTTTGCTTAAAAACAAACGAACGCTTTACGTCGAGAACTTTTGTCAAAAGCTCGGCGCTGTCGCTGTCGGGATTTCCCCAGAACTCAATGCGCACGGGCTGTAATTTCTTGCGCTTTTTCACAAGTTTTGACATAATGTCACGAAAATCAACATCATGATCGAAAAGCGCCTCGTCAATTGAAATATCGGCATTTCTCGTAACTCTGAAAATACAGCGCGACTGGATAATAAAATTTGAAAACGCCTGTTTTGCACAGTGGCTTATTATTTCCTCAATAAGCAGAAATTTTCCGCTTTTCGGCAAAAAGACCGCTTTCGGAAGATTTTCGGGAACGGGCAGTATTCCGAACGTACAGCGCGTTTCGGTTTTCTTTCTTATCTTACAGCCTATGTAGACCTCTCCGTTTTTGAAAAACGGAACGGGATGTTTTTTGTCAACAAGTCCCGTAAACAAAAGCGGCAAGATCTCCCGCATAAAATACGCCCTGAAAAACGCGTCCTCCTGCGGGGTAAGGCTGTTTACCGAAAGGTGTTCAACTCCGTATTCCGAAAGCCCGCTCATAATTTTTTCATATGCCTTGTCCTTTTGTGAAATGAGCCTGCGGACGCTCTCGGCAATTGCCGAGAGCTGTTCTTTCGCGGTCATATTTGTCTTGTTTTCGCGGTCTTTCGGGTCGTAGTTCATCTTGTCGAAAAGGCTTCCGACCCTTATCATAAAAAATTCGTCAAGGTTAGAGCAGAAAATGCTTACAAATCTCAGCCGCTCAAAAAGCGGCGTGTTTTCGTCAAAGGCTTCTTCAAGCACTCTCTCGTTGAATTTCAGCCACGAAAGCTCACGGTTGTCATAAAAGCTCATTTTTATTCCCTCCGATTTTACTCTGCTTATTAAATAGTCAAATTTCAGACTGTTGAGAGATCCTCAGATACGCGCATTATACCATTCGGGCAAAACGCTGCGCGAATGCTAAAACGGCTTGTCAATCAGCATTTGCGGCTGTTGACAAGCCGATTATACAGCATACGGGGTTCTTTAAACAGTCCGAATTACTTTCGAGCCTGCATTTTAAGATAAGCGTTTATAAATCCGTCCAGATCCCCGTCCATAACGGCGTTTATATTTCCGTTTTCAAAGCTCGTGCGGTGGTCTTTGGCGAGGGTATACGGCATAAATACATACGAACGTATCTGACTTCCCCACTCGATTTTAAGCTGTTCGCCTTTAATGTCGGAAATTTTGTCGAGATGTTCCTGTTCTTTTATCTGTACGAGCTTACTCATCAGCATCTTCATTGCAAAATCGCGGTTCTGCACCTGCGAGCGCTGCGTCTGGCAGGCTGTTACAATGCCCGTGGGCTTGTGTATAAGCCTTACCGCCGAGCTTGTTTTGTTTATGTGCTGACCGCCCGCGCCGCTGGAGCGGAAAACTTCCATTTCAATGTCCTCCGGACGAATTTCAACGGAAATATCTTTTTCAAGCTCAGGCATAACTTCTACGGAAGCAAAACTCGTGTGCCTGCGGCCTGCCGCGTCAAACGGCGAAACTCTTACCAGACGGTGAACGCCGTGTTCGCTTTTTAGAAAACCGTAGGCATTATAGCCCTCTATATGGATAGACGCGCTTTTAATTCCCGCCTCGTCGCCGTCAAGAATGTCGAGAATTTCGGTTTTAAACCCGTGGGAATCCGCCCACTTTGTGTACATTCTCACCAACATCGACACCCAGTCCTGCGCCTCGGTTCCGCCCGCGCCCGCATGGAACGACAAAATTGCGTTCGAGCTGTCGTATTCGCCCGTAAGCAGCGTTGACAGCTTCTGTTCTTCGAGCGAGGTCTTTACCGCCTGCGCGAGCGTTTTTACCTCGTCGAGCATACTTTCGTCGTTTTCTTCTTCCGCAAGCTCTATCATTGTCAAAACGTCGTCGCGGTTTGAGCAGAGTTTTGAGTACTGTTCGATAGTCTGCTTATATCTGCCGATCTGCCGCAGTATCTCGCTCGATTTTTCCGCATCGTCCCAGAAATTCGGCTCGGTTGTTTTCATTTCAAGCTCGTCGAGCTTTATCTTTACCGCGTCAAGATCAAGCGCCGAGCGCAGGTCGTCAAGTTCCGGCTTTAAATTTTCCATTTCAAGACGGGTCTCATCATATTGTATCATAAATTATTTCCTTTCGTTACTGTGTTATTGTCGTCAATTAAAAACAATAATCCCGTCAGTAACGCCTGTGCATTGAAAAGATTTGCATTAAAATCAGCCTTTCGGTTTAGTCGGAGCTTGTTATATCAAGCGCTAAAGCATAAGTATCCGGAATGCAGAAAAAATTCTGCCGGAGATTTTCAAAAGAGGATTTAAATTTCCTAAAATGTTCTCAGAAGTTTTCAAGGAGCTGTTTATAAAATTCGCTGTAATCCTTGCGATTCTCGGCAGTGAACTGCATAGCTTCGCGCGGGTGGCGGTTGAGCTGTCCCGTCATCATGTATTGCAGGTCATAGCCCCATACAACTCCCGAATTTTTCAGCGGTATCATATATTTCTCGATAAATTCAAGCAGCGGGAAAATACTGTATTTCGGGTTTTTCAGAAATCCCAAAAGCAGCTCCATAGCGCAGTTTCCTGCGCCTCTGCCCATTGCCAGAGCCGTTCCGTCGAGATAAGAAACTCCCAGCGAAAGCGTTTCAATGGTGTTTGCAAAAGCAAGGTTCTGGTTATTGTGACCGTGAAAACCGACTTTCTTTCCGTTTGCCTCGGCAAATTCGAGATATTTCGCCGCCAAATCTCCCGCGTTTTCGGGAAACAGCGAGCCATAGCTGTCCACAAGATAAATAACGTCAACCGAGCTTTTTGAGATCATATCGAGCGCTTCGTTTATCTGGTTGAGGTTCGCCTGTGAAATTGCCATAATGTTGCAGCAGGTTTCATAGCCGAGAGCGTGAAGATGCTCTATCATCTCAATCGCCGCAGGTATCTGGTGGATATAGCACGCAACGCGCACCATATCGATAACGCTGTCCTTTTTCGGCAGGAAATCTTCTTTGAAGTCGCAGCGCCCGACATCCGCCATAACGGAAATTTTCATATCGGAAATGTTTTCGCCTACGATAGAGCGGATATCTTCTTCGTCGCAGAATTTCCACTTTCCGAAATCGCTTTTCTTAAACATATTCTTGCTTGCTTTATATCCGAATTCCATATAGTCTATCCCGCACTTTATATTCGCCTTGTAAAGCGCGGTCACAAACTCGTCCGTGAATTCAAAATTGTTGCATAATCCTCCGTCGCGGATCGTTGCATCGAGAACCTTTACGTCGGTTCTTACGCTCATTAAGTTACCTTTTCTGTCCGGCATTTTTTGCACCTCGTTAAAGTAAAATTTTTATTTGACAATTCTGTCCGTACCGCCTTTCGCAAGTTTTCGCCTTAAACTTCATACTTTCGTCAGGCAATACCTATACATATTATACCACTATTTACAAAAAAATCAAGTACCGAATTAAAGAACTTTTTTACAAAAATATATTGCAATTATTAAAAAATAATAGTATAATAAAAAGGAAATATTTTATTGCGGAAAATAGATCGGAAATAAAATCAGCTTGTATAAAAGCCCAATTTCAGTCTTTCTCTACAGCCTGATTTAAATTTACTTTTATTTGATTTGCGAGGTGTTTATATGATTTGCCCAAATTGTAAAAATGAAATTCCCGACGGCGTTAAGTTTTGTATGCATTGCGGCGCTAATGTCGGTTCGGCAGAGCCTGTTTCGAGCGAGCCTGCTCCCGCAGAAACTGCTGCGGAAGAGTATGCCTTTATCGAAGAAGAGCCTGTTATTGTAGAAGAAAGCTCTCCTGCCGCGGATATTCCCGTAATGAATACCGAAAGCTCGGCAAATAGCTCAGCGAGTATGGAAAACTCGGTAAATGCGCCGGCGGCTGATACATATGCGAATAACGTCGATCAGATCGTAGCCGAGGCTCTTGCTCCCCGCGGCGCAGCGACCGCAGTCGAAAACGCTCCCGAAATGCCCGTCGGAAATACGGCGGCGGTCGATTATTCTATGCCTCAAAGCGCAATGCCCGAAACGGAGAAAAAACCGAGGAAAAAGCTCAATATCCCTGTGACAGTTCTGATATGTATTTTGTTCGGAATATTGATAACGGCGTTTGCGGCTGTTTCGGTCGCTGTTTCTTCCGTAAGACAAACGCTTAAAAGAGAAGCGCTTTCCGCTGAGATCAAAGATCTTGAGTTTGGAAGCATTGTTGTGGGAGATATGGAATTTGCGGCTGATTTTGTCAATGCAGGAAGGCTTGAAAATGACTCCACGCTTAGCGATTACATAAAAGTTATGCTTGAGGATTACGAGAAAAACATTGCACAGGGAATTCTCGAAGCAAATAACGTCAGCATAAGCGATATCGACAGTTTGTACGGGGTAGATCTTGAAGCGTTTGTTGATAAGATAGATGGGGTAGACAGCGTAGACGATCTTGATATCGACACGCTTATTGAAAATTTTTCAAAGTTTGATAAAGAAGAGATAAACATTATCATTGATAAATATTCAAATGATGATTTCCCTGAGCTTACGTTTGATATAGATAAGGATATGGTAGATGATTATCTGGACGAAGAGGGTTCTCCCGCAAGGGAATATGTGAGCGAAATAGTAAATGCATATGAAAGCTATCTGCTTACGGGAGATGATTCGAAGCCGCTGTCAAAGGATAAGCTGAGCGCATTCGCCGAAGAAAGCGTAGAATATATCCTTGACGGAATGGACAGAAGTTTTATTAACGAGATAAACAGCGAAATGGATAAAGTCGTAACCGACAACAGAAAAACGATAGAAGGATATAATCCTTCCGCGCTGTTTGAATCCATAGGAGTATCTCCTTCGCTGATACTGTCGTTAATAACGGTATTTGCCGCACTCGGACTGGCTGTGGCGCTTGCCGTAGTTATCGGCATAATTTCAAAACGCATAGACGCTGCCGTTATAACGCTCGGTGTTTCGTTTTTAATCACCGGCGGCGCTGCTTTAGTTGTAAATCTACTCAATTTGTCTGCAATAACCGGCTTGAAATACTCTGTAATCAGCAAGACCGCGACAAAGCTCTTTAGCAAAACTTTTGCCGCAGATTTCACCTCAATGGGCATACGTTCTTTGATCGTAGGAGTTTTGCTTATCGCGGCGGTCGTTGTTGTTAAAGTTATTGTCCGTGCAGTAAGAAATAAGAAACAGACAACATAAATTGCCGATAAAGTTTTAGTTTTGATTTGTTATGCAGTCTTACATAATTTATTTTCGGCATAAACAAAACGGTGCGGGAGAACTTTCGTTTCTCCCGCACTCTGTTTTTTGCATTTGCCGAGGGCAAGTCGGATAAAAGCCTTGAAATTAGGTTTCTCTGTTTATAAACAAAACATTCAAGCCTTTGTTTTTCGCACTTTCAGCCTGATGAAATAAATGCTCATTGCCGCGACAACTGCGATACTGATGATTTGAGAAGTCGAAAGACCGAGGAAGAAACCGCGGTATTCGTCGCCTCGGAGAAATTCAAGGAAAAACCTTACCGACGCATAAATAAGAAGATAGATATTCAAAAGTATTCCGTAGAATTTCCTTCGGCTTAGGGCTATCCACAGGAAAATGCCGAGAGCAAATTCAAATCCCGCTTCAATAAGCTGTACGGGAACTCTCGGCACTCCGTTTGCACTTTCGACAAGCGCGTTTTCAAACATTATCCCGTGTTCCCATTCTATACCGTAACAGCACCCGCCCATAAAACAGCCTATTCTTCCGAAACCGTGAAAAACCGCTATCATAGGCGCTGAGACGTCCGCTATATCTTTCAGAGGCAGTTTTTTTAGCTTAGCATAAAGACCTGCAAATAAAATATATCCGAAAAGTCCGCCGTAAAATACCGAGCCTCCGAAAATTGTCCCTATACGGCTCATAAGATCCCAAAAATCGTTTGCATTTTGAAGCTCGCCCCAGTGTGAAATGTTTACAATGCCATAAAGCAGGTGCATACCTAAAAAAGTTCCTACCGCGCCGAATATAAGCACAGGAAGCAGCATTACAATATCTCCCGTGCGCTTTTTGAAATAATATATCGAGATCGGACAGGCGGTAAATAGTCCTATAATTGCACAAAGGGAATATGAACTGAGAAAAAATTTTTCCGCAGGAAAAAATTCCGGGAAATAAAAAGTAAATCCGGGAAACATATAATATCCTTTCGCAAAAACCAAATCATAATTATATGAGAGAATTTTATCATATATTAAATCAATTGTCAACATAAATTATACAGCAATTTCAAAAAAATTTTGTGAACGTTTGTGAAAAAATTGTACATTATGCACATAATTCCTTTGGACTATAGCCTTGACTTTTTTATAATAATATGATATAATAAAATAGAATAATTGTATAAAATTTAAAAAAGACAGTTCAAAGGGCAAAGTATGAATGTTTTTAATTCCGAACCGCGGCAGGACGGCTTTTTTATGCCTGCCGAATTTTCTGAGCATTACGGCTGTATATTGATATTTCCTGAGCGCTCCGATAGCTGGAGCTACGGGGGTTATGCCGCAAGAAGGGCTTTTTGCGAGGTGTGCGAGGCAATTTCACAGAGCGAAAAAGTCACCGTCTGCGCCTCGGAAAAACAGTATGAAAATGCCAGAGGAATGCTTTCGCCGAAGATACGCATTGTCGAAATGAGCAATAACGACGCTTGGGCGAGAGATTATGCGCCGACGTTTGTTGTTGACGGCAAAGGCGGCATACGCGGGATAAACTGGAGCTTTAATGCATGGGGCGGACTTTATGACGGCCTTTATTTTCCATGGGATCTGGACGATAAAATGGCGAGAAAAATCTGCGACCTGTTCGACATTGATATGTACGACGAAAGCGGTTTTGTGCTTGAGGGCGGTTCGATACATACCGACGGCGAGGGAACGCTTATAACGACCGAGGCTTGTCTGCTGAGCAAGGGCAGAAATCCCGATATGACAAAGGCTGAGATCGAAGAAAAGCTAAAAAAAACGCTCGGCGTTAAAAAGGTGATCTGGCTCAAAAACGGCATTTACGGCGACGAAACAAATGAACACGTCGATAATATCTGTGCTTTTGTAAAGCCCGGCGAGGTCGTTTTGGCATGGACGGACGATAAGAACGATCCGCAGTATGAATTTTCAAAGAGCTGTCTTGATATTATAGAGAATGAAACTGACGCAAAGGGACGAAGGATAAAGGTAAATAAGCTGAAACTTCCGAGACCCGTTGTTGTGACGAAAGAGGACTGCGAGGGTCTTGATACCTGCGGATTTAAGCCGACGAGGACTGAGGGAGAAAGGCTCGCCGCGTCATATGTCAATTTTTATATTTCAAACAAAGCGGTGATAATGCCGTTTTTTGGAGACGAAGCAGACGAGTCGGCGAGGAAAACTCTTTCGGAGCTTTTCCCGACGCGAAAGGTCGTTCCCGTTTACGCGCGGGATATTCTTATAGGCGGCGGAAATATCCACTGTATAACACAGCAGATCCCTGTTTTTAAAAAATCTTTGAATGAGGTAAGATATGGATAATTCAGCAGAGAGGGTTTTTGAGTTTTCTTACAAGAAGCCCGAATACGATTTTGTTTCGGCAAACGCGGCGCTGTACGCTTTTCTCGGTCCGAGACTTTATATAACCGCAGACAGACTTCTTACGGGAAATTCGATAAAAATTCTTGATAAGGCATACGAAGATAAAGAATATGGAAAGACCTTTGTGGTGACTGTCGGAAATACAGACGGAAGCGATATGACAATGGCGGCTCAGCTTATTCGTACAGATACGGATACGCCGCTCATAAAGGTCCGTATGATTGAGCTGAACGAGCTTTTTAACGGATACTGCGATCTCATTATGAGGGAAAAGGAATCTGACGCGCTTCTTGCGCAGAATGACTGTGTATACTACTCTTTTGATAAGGCAACCGATATGGTAACGACCTATCGCTTCGATATAGGAAAGGACATTATCGGGATAGACAGCGTTGAAAAATGGAAAAAAGACCTTCTGAAAAATCTTTCCCAAAACAGCGCGGAGGCTGTTTCAAAATTCATTTCCGACCTCAGAAACGGCGTGAGAAGTCTTGAATGCAGTTTTATGCAGAAAGAAAAAGACAAAAAGCTTGTTATTACGGGAAGCGCGGTCTATTCGGACGACGTTCATATTATGACTGTCGGCAGAATGGGCGACCCGAACGATACTACATCTCATGAGCTTAACAACCGCGACCAGCTTACGGGCTTGTTTATGAAGGAAAACATAACGAACTACGCAAAAAGACGCATAAACGACCTGAGGCAGCCTACGGCTCTTGCGATAATTGACATTGACGATTTTAAACTTGTAAACGACAATTTCGGTCACGCAAAGGGCGACGATGTATTAAAGCGCTGTGCGGCTATAATCGAGAAACAGTCTGCGGGTTTTGGAAAGGCAGGAAGAATAGGCGGCGACGAGTTTTTCCTTGTTTTCGATAATTTTGAGGATAAAGAACGTTTAAAGTTTGTGCTGCGCGGAATAAAGAATATGGTCTATGCGGCTTATGACGAGAGTTCGGACGGATTCAGCGTCACGACCTCGATAGGCGTTTCGGTATTCCCCGAAGATCTGGACGCAAACTATGATGTGATGTTCAGGCTCGCGGACTGCCTGCTCTATAAGGCAAAGAAAAAGGGAAAGAACCGCTATATCGTTTACGATCCGGCTAAGCACGGAACGGTCGAAGAAATTTTCGAGTCGGGTACTAAAAATGAAAGTATGTTCGGCGGGAGAGTTCTGGAAAAGAGCGAGGTCATCTGCCGTATCGCAAATAAGATCATTTGCGGCGAGGAGTTCTCGTTTGAGCAGATATTAAGCGAAATAATGAAATATTTCGGCATTGAGAGAATTGTTATTTATAATAAGACCGACCGCGATGTTGTTATACAGCTCGGAAATCAACAGCTCAGCCGCGAGATAATCGACGAAACGATAGATTATATTTATGATGAGAAACTTCAGAATACATATGACAACGGCGTTTTAATGGTAAGCAATGTCGTTTACTTTGATATGAAAGCGTCGAAGGTATTTGACGCTCTGAAAAGACAGGGAGTATTTTCCGTTATGCAGCACGTTATCAGCGCCAAGAGCGGAAAGACGTTTTTGGTAAGCTATGAAATGACCACGACATATCTGACATGGAACGAACAGGATACCCAATATTTCCGCATTTTAGACAAGGTTTTGTTTGAGCCGTATTTGTAACAGACTGTATAAAAAGTTAAAACTCAGGCTTTAGCGACAGCCTGCTGTAAATCGAGGGAATGGTATTATGAGAAAGATTGTTGCGGCGGCGGTTCAGATGAGCATTCCCGAAACGCGGGAAATGTCCGTAAAAAAAGCGGAGGAGCTTACAAGAAAAGCAGCGGAAATGGGCGCGAATGTTGTCCTGTTGCCCGAACTTTTTGAAACAAAATATTTCTGCCAGGAAAGGCGCTACGAAAGCTATGGTTTAGCCGAGACTGCTGAAAAAAATCCTGCCGTAGAGCGCTTTACAGAGCTTACAAAAGAGCTTT
Organism: uncultured Clostridia bacterium; assembly: GCA_947629335.1. Taxonomy (GTDB): domain Bacteria; phylum Bacillota; class Clostridia; order Oscillospirales; family Ruminococcaceae; genus CAG-115. The sequence goes on from CANRDI010000003.1 coordinate 74,158, forward strand.
CTCTCGTTATGCCGATAAGTTTTTTCGAGCGCGACGGAAACGTTTTGTACAACAGCATTGCCATGCTCGACTGCGGACGGTTTCTCGGAGTATACAGAAAAACGCATATTCCCGACGACCATTTTTATCAGGAAAAATTTTATTTCACTCCCGGAAACACGGGATTTAAAGTCTGGGAGACGACATACGGAAAAATAGGCGCGGGAATTTGCTGGGATCAGTGGTTTCCCGAAGCGGCGCGGTGTATGGCGCTTATGGGCGCGGAGCTTTTGCTTTATCCTACGGCGATAGGGAGCGAGCCTATATTAGACTGCGACAGCAGCGCGCACTGGCGGCGCTGTATGCAGGGACATGCCGCGGCAAACCTTGTGCCTGTTATAGCGGCAAACCGTATAGGAGTTGAAGAAATAACGCCCGATGTGGACAACGGATTTCAGCAAAGCGAGCTTTCGTTCTACGGTCACAGCTTTATGACAGATGAAACGGGCGCGATAAAGGCAAGCGCCGAGCAGGAAGAAACTGTTTTGATAAGTGAATACGACCTCGACGAGATAGCTGATTTTCGCCTTTCGTGGGGAGTTTTCCGCGACAGGCGTCCTGAGATGTACAAAAAAATTACCGAGTAACAGCAGAAAATTTAAAAGTGTACAGTACACAGCTAAGGTATCTGCTTCGCAGATATTATTTGATTGTTTTCAAAATTAAACGTTATTCGTTTAAAGACAATCTGATTATATCCGCGAAGCGGATACCATAACTATTTACTATACACTGTACACTTTGTAAAATAGGGGAGAACAATAAATAATGCCAATAACAGAATTGCTTGAACAAAATGCCGAAAAATACGGAGAAGAGGTCTGCATTGTCGAGGTAAACCCGCAGATAACCGAAAACCGCCGAATGTTGTGGAAAGACTACGACCTTATCCAGCCCACCTCGTCTCTTCAATACCGCAGGGAGATAACATGGGGAGTTTTCAATGAAAAAGCCAACCGTTTTGCTCAGCTCCTTATAAGCAGGGGAGTGAGAAAGGGAGATAAGGTGGCGATATTGCTGATGAACTGTCTTGAGTGGCTTCCGATATATTTTGGCGTGCTTAAAACGGGAGCGCTCGCCGTTCCAATGAATTTCAGATACAGCTCCGAGGAGATAAAGTATTGCCTTGAGCTTGCAGAAGCGGACGTTCTGGTGTTCGGACCGGAATTTATAGGGCGCGTTGAAACTATTGCCGAGGAAATAAGCAAAAACCGCATTTTGTTTTATGTAGGCGGCGATTGCCCGTCATTTGCCGAGGATTATGACAAACTTGCCGCAAACTGCGCGAGCGTTTCTCCGAAAGTAACAATAACAGATGACGACGACGCGGCTATATACTTTTCATCAGGTACGACAGGCTTTCCAAAGGCAATTCTTCACGATCACCGCGCGCTTATGCACTCATGCAAAGTCGAGCAGAACCACCATTCTCAGACGCATGAGGACATTTTTCTGTGTATTCCGCCGCTTTATCATACGGGCGCGAAAATGCACTGGTTCGGAAGTTTGCTTGTAGGCGGAAAAATGGTGCTTTTAAAGGGAGTAAGCCCCGAAACAATATTCGACACGGTGTCGCGTGAAAAATGCACGATAGTATGGCTGTTAGTGCCGTGGGCGCTGGATATCCTCGAAGCTCTGGACAGCGGAAGGCTGAAAATATCCGACTATGATCTGAAACAATGGAGACTTATGCATATCGGCGCTCAGCCCGTTCCGCAGAGCCTTATACTCAGGTGGAAAAAATATTTCCCAAATCATCAGTATGACACGAACTACGGACTTTCCGAGAGCATAGGTCCGGGGTGCGTCCATCTGGGAGTAGAAAACATACATAAAGTTGGCGCGATAGGAGTTGCGGGATACGGCTGGGAAGTGAAGATAATAGACGACAAGGGCGGAGAAGTAAGAAACGGCGAAGTAGGAGAGCTTGCGGTAAAAGGTCCGGGCGTTATGAAGCGCTATTACAATAACCCCGAAGCGACCGCCGAAGTTTTGCACGACGGCTGGCTTTGGACAGGCGATATGGCGAGAGCTGACGAAGACGGCTTTATTTTCCTTGTTGACAGAAAAAAGGACGTTGTAATAAGCGGCGGCGAAAATCTTTATCCCGTTGAGATAGAGAATTTTATGGCGAAATTTGACAAGATAAAGGACGTTGCCGTAATAGGACTTCCCGACAAGCGCCTCGGAGAAATTGCCGCGGCAATTATTGAGCTTAAAGAGGGAGTTTCCTGCACGGAAGACGAGATAAACGAATTTTGCCTCGGAATGCCTCGGTATAAGCGACCGAAGAAGATTATTTTTGCAAAAGTTCCGCGAAATGCAACAGGAAAAATCGAAAAACCCAAACTTCGCAAAATATATTGCGGAGAGAATATAGTCGAAAAGGAAAACAAGAGCTGACATAATACAAATTGCTGCGAAAAGCGCGTTTCCCATACAGCACGTTACATAAGTTTTTTGAAAAGAAGTTTGAGGTAAAACTTTTTTTCAAAAAAGTTTTACCTCAATAGGGGCGCGGGGACGAAGCCCCCGCAAAGAAAAAACAGCAAAAGTGCATTTCCCATACAGCACGTTACATAAAAGTTTTGAAAAGGAGTTTGAGGGAAAACTTTTTCAAAAGTTTTCCCTCAATGGGGGCGCGGGGGCAAAGCCCCCGCAAAGAAAAAAACAGCAAAAGTGTATTTCCCATACAGCACGTTACATAAAAGTTTTGAAAAGGAGTTTGAGGGAAAACTTTTTCAAAAGTTTTCCCTCAATAGGGGCGCGGGGGCGAAGCCCCCGCAAAGAAAAAACAGCAAAAGTGCATTTCCCATACAGCACGTTACATAAGTTTTTTGAAAAGAAGTTTGAGGTAAAACTTTTTTTCAAAAAAGTTTTCCCTCAATGGGGGCGCGGGGACGAAGCCCCCGCAAAGAAAAAACAGCAAAAGTGCATTTCCCATACAGCACGTTACATAAAAGTTTTGAAAAGGAGTTTGAGGGAAAACTTTTTCAAAAGTTTCCCTCAATGGGGGCGCGGGGGCAAAGCCCCCGCAAAGAAAAAACAGCAAAAGTGCATTTCCCATACAGCACGTTACATAAAAGTTTTGAAAAGGGGCTTGGGGAAAAACTTTTTCAAAAGTTTTTCCAAAATAAATATTAAAAAAATCGCCGCAAAAAAAGCGGCGGTTTTTATACACAAAAGGTGAGGAGAAATATGAAAAAGACAGGTCTTGTACTTGAGGGCGGGGCAATGCGCGGAATGTTCACCGCGGGCGTTCTCGATACGTTTTTGGACAACAAAATAAAATTCGACTGCGTTGTGGGAGTTTCCGCAGGAGCGCTTTTCGGGGTGAATTTGCTGTCCGAACAAAAGGGAAGAGCGCTCCGCTATAACAAAAAATACAACAGCGACAAAAATTATATGGGGCTTATCCCGCTTTTTAAAGAGGGAAATTTTTTCAGTACCGAATATGCCTATGACCGAGTTCCGCGAAAACTCGACCCGTTCGACGACGAAAAATTCAAGAGTTCGGGAGTGCCGTTTTATGCGGTAATGACAGATGTTGAAAGCGGAAAGCCCGAATACATAAAAATAGACAGCGTTTTCGAGCAGATGGACGCGCTTCGTGCTTCGGGCTCAATGCCGTTTGTGTCAAAACCTGTCGAGATAAACGGGAAAAAGTATCTTGACGGCGGAATTTCCGACAGCATACCGTTTGAGTGGCTCGGCGCAAAGGGCTTTGAGAAGATCGTAGTTGTGCTGACGCGCGCGGCTGATTATCAAAAAAAGCCGATGAATAAAGCTGTCGCAAAAATGTACGGAATAAAATACCCGAAAATTGCCGAACGAATGATAGACCGCCACAATCAATACAACCGTTCTGTAGAAAAGCTCGGCAGGTGGGAAAAAGAGGGAAAAACGTTTGTGATACGCCCCTCGCATACTCCCGAAATCAGCAGAATAGAAAAAGATCCCGAAAAGCTCCAGAGTGTTTATGATCTGGGAATAAGCGACGCAAACGCTATCATGGACGATCTGAAACGGTATCTTGCGCTCTGACGGATGAGATAACTTCTTTTGAGAGAATAAGTACCGCTATCAGATTAGGAAGCGCCATAAGCCCGTTAAACAGATCGGATACAGCCCATGCGGTTCTGAGATCAATGACTGCTCCGATGACTGAAAATGCCGTGAATACAACACGAAACGGAACGACCGCACGCTCTCCGAACAGAAATGATACCGCCTCGCCGCCGAATCCCGCCCAGCCTATGACTGTCGAAAAGGCGAACATTGACGTAAGTATAGCCAATATGCCCGAAGCAGGCTTTCCGAAAGCTCCCGAAAACGCAAAGTTTGCAAGCCCCGCTCCCGAAACCGCATTTATCTGTGAGGAAATAACTTTTCCGTCGGAAAACTCGGCGCTTATCTCATAAATATTAGAGTAGGAAACGCCCTTGGGCGCAGAGACGTAAAATTCCTCTCCGTAAACGCTGATACAGCGTATTTTTTCCGTCAGCTCGACGCCTTCGTTTATTATGCGTTCGCTGTCTGTTATTAAGAAATAGCTTGTTCCGGGGGCTACGGAGCTTAGAGCATCCTTTGCGGCAGGAAGCGTGCATTTCCCCGAAAGCAGCACAAAAGCCGTCAGCGTACACATAACAAGCGTATCAAAAAATATCTCGAAAATACTCCACATTCCGCAGACTTTTGCGCTTTTTACCGAGCTTTGGGTGTGAGCAAAAACGGAAGTTCCGAGCCCCGCCTCGTTTGAAAAAGCTCCGCGCTTAAATCCTACGGAAACAGCCGTTTTTACCGCCGAACCGAATATTCCTCCGCCTATCTGCGAAAAACCGAATGCGTCTTTAAAAATATAAGCCGCCGCGCTCGGAATATTTGAAAAATTTTTAATAATGATATAAAGCGAGCCGATGATGTAAAATCCCGACATTATCGGCACGATTTTTGAGCAAAAACTCCAGACGCGCTTTTTGCCGCCGAAAATAACCGCTGCCGCCAGTCCCGCGAGGACAATTCCCGTAACGACCGCCGGAATGCCGAAACTTATTCTGAGCGACTGCGCGGCAGAGTTCATCTGCGCGGCGTTTCCCATTCCAAATCCTGCCAAAGTGCATAACAATGCGTAAATAAGTGCAAGAGGACGGGCAATCTTTCTTGTGCGCCTGCGCTTTGAAAGCCCGCCTTGAATATAGTACATAGCGCCTCCGCGCCATTCTCCGTTTTTATCGCGCTTTCGGTATAAAAAACCCAGAACGTTTTCCGCAAATCCTGTCATCATACCTAAAACCGAGCATACCCACATCCAGAAAACCGCACCTGCGCCGCCGACGCAAAGCGCTGTTCCGACGCCAGCGATGTTTCCCGTACCGAGGGTCGCCGCGAGAGCCTGACACATTGCCTCAAAGGGTGTGGATTGGTTTTCGGAGCGGTTTTCACGCTTTGAAAAAACGGTGGATTTAAGTACTTCGGGAAACTTTCGTACCTGAAAAAATCTCGTTTTTACACTGAAAAAAGCTCCCGTAAATACCATAAGCGACAGCATAGGTATGCCCCATATGATATTGTTGTTCAAAAATAACAGAATTTCCAAAAAAATCACCTTGTCCAAATGTATTCGGGACAAGGTGATTTTATTACAGACTGTTGATAAAGCCAAAACTGTGTCAGCCTCGAAATCCGTCAGCTTATAACAGCTGCGGGACTTTCTCAAAAGCCGAAGCTGATATTTTTAACAAAGTTGTTTTTGTTACATAGGCTCGATTATTATAACTTTCTTCCGCATTTTACCCGCATAATCTACGGTGTATTTCGTTCCGCCCTTTGTGCCGTCGAAAACCGCGATAAGAACGTCGCAAAGTTCAACAAGCGCGCGGTCGCGTTTGAGCATACAGGTCTTGTTGTAGCTGTCGCTTATGTAAATGGTCTTGTCGCATTTTGAGAGAATATCCAGATATCTGTTCATACTGTTGTTATCCCATTTTTTTGCCTGCGTTTTGCAGGGAATAACAGCAGTCAGATTGATGTTCGGATACTTGTCTTTAAGCTCGATAACTATCTCCGCACACCACATATCGACGCCCCTCGCCATACCGCTGTAAAAACAGTCCGCGCCCTCTTTGATGAGCTTTTCGACCTGTTTTCTGAGCCTGTCTTTCAGGTCGACAAGCATCGGATCGTCCTCGCAGAAAAACGGCAGTTTTTCGGGGCGATGACCCGTAAATGAAACACTGTACATATATTTCTCCCTTAAAATTATCATACATATTATATCATATCCGCAGGATATGATATAATTTGCCGATATGCGCGGAGCAAAATTCTGAAAAAATTTTGCGAATGCGCAAGGCATTGAAATCAATATAATAATTGCTTTGCAATTATTATATCATATCCGCAGGATATGATATAATTTGCCGATATGCGCGGAGCAAAATTCTGAAAAAATTTTGCGAATGCGCAAGGCATTGAAATCAATATAATAATTGCTTTGCAATTATTATATCATATCCGCAGGATATGATATAATTTGCCGATATGCGCGGAGCAAAATTTTGAAAAAATTTTGCGAATGCGCAAGGCATTGAAATCAATATAATAATTGCTTTGCAATTATTATATCATATCCGCAGGATATGATATAATTTGCCGATATGCGCGGAGCAAAATTTTGAAAAAATTTTGCGAATGCGCAAGGCATTGAAATCAATATAATAATTGCTTTGCAATTATTATATCATGATAATTTCAATTTGTCAACTTTATTTGCCGACGTCTTACATTAAATTCCGAAGCGGCAGCTTATGATCTTGCTCCGTTCGACAATTTCACCTATACACCGCTTGACAATTTTTGTACACGGTGTTATAATTAAAACAACATAAATCGAGTTTTTTTGAGCAGTCGGTTTCTGTGATATCTTGGCGGAAACCGATTTAGAGAGGGGATATATTTATGGGGAAATTAAAAGACTTCGGAAATTCATTGTTTTTGAAGTTAGGCGCGGTCTTGTGCGCGGCGGCGGTGATAGCTGCTCCCGTTTCGCATACAGCTTACGGCAATTCGTATACCGATGATCTTCAGGCGCAGATCGACAAGGAAAAAGCCGATAACGAAAAGCGCAAAGAGCAAATCGAAAGTCTCGGAAAAGATATCGCAAATAACGATGAAGCGATAAAACTGATAAACGAGATAATCGACGGTACCGACCGCGAAATTACAAAGCTCGGTCAGCTTATAATTGCAAAACAGCAGGACGTCTCGGAAATGAAAGAAGAGATAGAAGAAACCGAGCGGGAAATTGCCGACAAAGAGCGCGAGATTGAAAATAAACGCTCGGAAATTGCCGAAATGCAGGAGGAAAACAAGGCAAATCTCGAACGCTTTGCTGAGCTTGCGAGGGTAATGTATATGAACGACATTTCGGGCAGTATCCCGATTTTGAGCGGTTCGGACGACTGGTATGAATATTTTGTGTATTCGGATGTAATAAAGAACATAAGCGGTCAGAACCTGAACTTTATGAAACGGCTTTTAGGCTCAATAAAAGATCAGGAAAATGCGATAAACGAACTTAATTCCGAGATAGAAGATCTCGAAAAGGATAAACAGGCTCTACAGGCGGAAAAAGACAAACTTGACAAAGAAATGTCGGAGCTTGAAGAACAGAGAAAGGCTCTTGACAAATACGCCTCGGAGCAGAAGCAATATCTTTCAGAGCTTGTGAAGGACAACAAAGAATTGAAGGAAAAAGTTGATTCTCTTGAATATGATATCGAGGTATCGAAGAAAAAACAAGAGGCGCTTGACAAAGAACTTGAAGATTACATAAAGCAGATGCAGCAGAGCGGCGAAGGAAGCCAAGGCGATTACAGCAGCGACTTTAGGTGGCCTCTTGACCCCGAATTTCACAGATTGACGACATATTTCGGCTGGGATAATGCTTTTGGCGGAAGAAATCACGGCGGCATAGATATTGTCGGAAAAGGAGTTTCGGTTTCAAGCAGGAACATTTATGCCGTTCAGTCCGGAAAGGTCATAAAGGTCTACACGGGTTGTCCTCATGATTACGGGAAAAATTACAGCTGCGGCTGCGGAGGCGGTTGGGGAAACTATGTTGTCATAGACCATGGCGGCGGGATCTCCACGCTTTATGCTCACTGTCGAAAAATTTTCGTAAGCGTCGGACAAACGGTGTCGAAAAGCGATGTTATTGCTATTGTAGGAACAACGGGCTGGTCTCAAGGCGAACATCTGCATTTTGAGGTGCGCGAAAACGGAGTTCGCGTTGACCCGCTTAAATACACATATCATGATGTTTATTAAAAAAGAATAAAGGAAGCAAGGCTGAAAGCCGCCGTTATGCTTTACGGAATTATTTCGGATAAAACGCTGCTTAACCTCCGATTTGCCGTATGCTGTAGTTTATCTCCGCCGTAAGGGGAAGTTTAGGTTTCCCCTTGCTTTTTCACTTTATGAAGAAATATCCCTTGACAAAAAAAGGAGAATTTGTTATAATAAAGGGTAAGTATAAATTCAGTCAATTTAAAGATATAATCATAAATATTTTGGAGTGTGGACAATGCAAAGAATGACCGTTGCAAAAGCAATGACAGAATGCCTTAAAGCCGAGGGGATAACAGATATTTTCGGCTATCCCGGCGCGGCTATCTGCCCGTTTTACGACGAGCTTTATAAATCCGATATAAACCACATTTTGGTGCGCCATGAGGTAAACGCGGGACATTCCGCTTCGGGCTATGCGAGAATTACGGGAAAACCCGCCGTTTGCGTTGCAACGAGCGGTCCGGGCGCGCTGAATTTAATAACTGCCATAGCGACGGCGTATATGGATTCGGTGCCGATGGTTATTATTACGGGACAGGTAAATTCCGACCAGATAGGACGGGATGTTTTTCAAGAGGCTGATATTACAGGCTCGGCAGAGCCTTTCGTAAAGCACAGCTATCTTCTTAAAAAACCTGAGGACACCGCCGAGGTGTTTAAAAAAGCGTTTTATATCGCGGGGACAGGCAGACGCGGCCCTGTGCTTATAGACGTTCCGACAGATGTTCAGCTTGCCGAGATAGACTTTGAATATCCCGAAACTGTCGATATCAGAAGCTATCGCCCAAGCTCAAAGGGAAACGGCTATCAGATAAAGCGCGCGGCAGCTACAATGCTTGAAGCCAAAAAACCGCTTATAATCGCGGGCGGAGGACTTTTTTCGGGAAATGCCGCAGAGCTTATGAGAAAGCTCTCGGAAAAACTTGACATTCCCGTTATTTCGACGCTTATGGGTCTTGGGGCAATGCCGACCGACAATGAGCGCTATTTCGGAATGCTCGGCATGCACGGCTGTGAGAGCGCGAAATGCGCGGTCAATAACTGCGATACGCTGATTTTGCTCGGCGCAAGATTGAGCGACAGAACGACCGCGCCGATTTTGCTGAAAAAAGAACTTACCGTCATTCATATCGATATTGACCCCGCAGAGATAGGAAAGAGCGTTGCGGCGAACATTCCTATAGTCGGAGATATAAGCATTGTTTTGGGACAGCTTTTAGAGCAGCTCGATCTGATAACCTCCGAAAAACCCGACCACGGCGAGTGGAAGAAAATGCTTTCGGACAGCCGCATTGACAAGGGAATAAAGCCCGTTGAACAGGGATTTGTAAATCCGAAATGGTTTATTCGTGAGCTTAATAAGTACCTTCCGAGCCGTTCTATAGTCGTAGCTGACGTCGGCGAAAACCAGTTCTGGACGGCGCTCAATATCGAGCTTAAAAACGGACGTTTTCTTACTTCGGGCGGTATGGGTACAATGGGATATTCATTGCCTGCGGCGATAGGCGCAAAAAAAGCCGAGCCGAATGCCGAGGTCATCGCGGTGTGCGGCGACGGGTCATTTCAAATGGAAATGCCGGAGCTTGCGACCTGCGTTCAGCATGATATTCCCGTAAAGGTCATAGTTATGCGGAACAAATACCTCGGAATGGTCAGAGAATTTCAGACAAACCATTATGGAAACAGGCTTTACGCAGTAAATCTTGACGGAAGTCCGAGCTATACGAAAATTGCCGAGGCATACGGTATCGAAAATATGCTTGTTGACAGCGAGGCGAGCGCTAAGGAAGGCATAAAGCGCCTTACGGAAAGCAAAAAGCCGTTTTTGCTTGAGGTCGCCGTTCCCGAAATGCTTGAAACCATACTTTAACGGAGGTGACTTTTCCGAATATGAAGCATACGATTTCCGTTCTGGTAGAAAACCATGCGGGTGTTCTCGCAAGAGTAGCGGGGCTTTTCGCCCGCAGAGGATTTAATATCGACAGCCTTGCCGTAGGCGTTACGGACGACGTAAATGTTTCGAGAATTACGATAGTCGCGGACGGAAGCGATTATACTCTCGAACAAATTGAAAAACAGCTCAATAAGCTCATTGACGTAATAAAGGTAAAGACGCTTGCGCCCGAAAATATGGTGTCGAGAGAGCTTATTCTGATAAAAGTAAGCTGTTCTCCGAAACAGCGCCCCGAAATTATCAGCATCTGCGAGCTTGCTCACGGAAAGATTTCGGACATTTCCGCAAACTCCATAACAATTGAAATTTCCGACAGCGCAAATGCTCTCAATAATTTTGAGGAGCTTCTGCGCCCGTACGGAATAAAAGAAATAGTCCGCACGGGAACAATCGCCATACAAAAGGGCGAAGCGGCTGTTTCAATAAAAAATTAACAGGTCAACAACGCTTAAAAGCGCTAAAAATAATATTTTTAAAAGGAGATCTTTAAAATGGCTAAACTCTATCATCTTGAAGACTGCAATCTGTCCTTGCTGGACGGAAAGACCGTTGCCATTATCGGCTATGGTTCGCAGGGTCACGCACACGCTCTTAACCTTAAAGACAGCGGCGTTAAGGTAATCGTTGGTCTTTACGAGGGTTCTAAGAGCTGGAAAAAAGCAGAAGCGGCGGGTTTTGAGGTTTATACTGCTGCCGAGGCTGCAAAGAAAGCCGACATCATTATGATACTCATAAATGATGAGCTTCAGGCTAAACTCTATAAAGAGAGCATTGAGCCGAACCTTGACGAGGGCAATATGCTTATGTTTGCTCACGGCTTTAACATTCATTTCGGCTGCATAGTTCCTCCGAAAAATGTTGACGTTACAATGATAGCTCCCAAAGCTCCCGGACATACAGTAAGAAGCGAGTTCCAGGCAGGAAAAGGCACGCCTTGCCTTATCGCAGTTGAGCAGGACTATACGGGCAGGGCAAACGACTTAGCGCTTGCTTATGCGGCAGGTATCGGCGGCGCAAGAGCGGGCGTTCTCGAAACAACATTCAGAACTGAGACCGAGACCGACCTTTTCGGCGAGCAGGCAGTTCTCTGCGGCGGCGTCTGCGCTCTTATGCAGGCGGGATTTGAAACGCTTGTTGAGGCGGGTTATGACCCCAGAAACGCTTATTTCGAGTGCGTTCACGAGATGAAGCTTATCGTTGACCTTATTTATCAGAGCGGATTTTCGGGAATGAGATATTCTATCTCCAACACCGCCGAGTACGGCGATTATGTAACAGGTCCGAAAATCGTAACCGAAGAAACCAAAAAGACGATGAAGAAGATACTTGCCGACATTCAGGACGGTTCTTTTGCGAAAGAGTTCTTGCTTGATATGTCCGACGCAGGCAAGCAGACGCACTTTAAGGCTATGAGAAAGCTCCACGCCGAGCATCAGCTTGAAAAGGTAGGCGAAGAGGTTCGCAAGCTCTATAGCTGGAACAATGAAGAGGACAAGCTCATCAATAACTGATTTTAGCAAGTTCTATAAACAAGTGGCCGCTCTCGTTTTTGAGAGCGGTTCATTTTGTAGATAAAGCCTAAGTTTTGACTTTTTATGCAAGATTAGCCGCTGTATATTTTACAGCGGCTTTTTATGCCTCGCTCCTGTCAGATATAAAAAATAATTGCAGATTATACTCTTCTGTGAAAAACTGTTTGATACAAATAAATTATTGAAGAACGGCGATAAATATGGCAATAATTATCCGAAAATAAAGAGCTTTGTTTTTTAATAATTTCTTTTATTAAAGGGAAAAATGAAGAAACTTTATTGACGAGAATCTTGACAGGAAATGGAAAATATTCCATATATTTTAAGTCGGTTTTCACAAAAATTTCATGCTGTAATTTGACTTAAAAAATGAATTTTTGCTTGACTTTTTTTATAAATTGTAGTATAATTACATTTGAAAAGATTTAGCAGAAGAGTATTATCTATGAAAATCTTTTTTCTGAAAGTTAGGTTTTTTTGAGCCTTTGGCGGTTGGTCTGTTGTCCCGCTAAGTCTTTTGAAAGCAGGTGAACCGATTGTTTGCCGCAAAGCAAAGGAAAAAACGTTCGGAACAAAAGCGCGGATCTGCAAAAGAGAATATGCTGCTTCGTTCGGCTGTAAATGCGAGTTCGGGAATAACATCTTCCCCAAATACAGACCCTGTGGGACTTGTCAGACAATGTTTCCGCAGGCGTTTTGACGCAGTAGGAAAAGCCCGCGCTGAAGAAACTGCTTTAAAAAGCGGAAACTCTTCGGAAAGCGCTGCTGTCGAAGAAACGGCTCAAAAGAACAGTGAATTTAAAAATAATAAAAACACAGATAGTTCGCATGATTTTGGAAATAAACGCAGTATGGCGGGTATGAAAAAACAGCACGAAAGCCGCAGAAATATTCAGAACGCCGCCGAGAAATCAGTCGGCGAAAAATTTTCGTCTTATGCTTTTCGCGGAGGAAAACTTGCGGGTTCGGTACTTGACGGAAACGCCAAGGCAATGTTCATAACGTGCATACAGCGCGCTTATGGCGTCCCCGAAGCTGAAAATGAAAAGCAGCGCGGTCTGCCGAGCGAGCCTAAGACAGCAAGAGTAGGAAATACTACCGTTTCTTTCAGCCGCGATGTTTATTCTGCGGTCGGCATAACAGCCGACGCTGTTCGCGGAGCTTCGTCTGTACTTGACGCATTCAGGAGCATTGCAGAGGGAAAGGACAGACTTGAAGAAACATCATTGAACGTAAATACCGTCGAAAAAGTCTATCCTTTTCTGAAAACAAGCGGGGATAAAGCGCTAATTGAAAGTTTAAAGGAAAGACTAAAGAGTTTTGAGCGTGCAAAAAGCTCTGAGGACATTCTTGAAAAGCAAAGGCTTATTGCGGCGCTCAACAAGGCGAACGCTGTACTGAACGCAAAAAAGGAAGAACAGCGGAGTTTTTTAACTGTTATAACCACAATGCAGGAACGTGCGCGTGAGGCAGAAAAGCTCTTTTCGAGCGGCGGTTTTGCACAAGCGGTCATTGAAGAGCTTGAAACAACGGTAAACGCCGAACCGCCTCCCGAAAAAAGAAAAAATAACCGCGTCAGGAGATCGCTGAATGTTCCCGACGCACAGTCCGAAAACAATGAAACAAGAACAGAAACATTCTCCGATATCAACGGGTCGTCAGAAACAAACATTTCAGAAAAATCAGCCTCGGCAGAGAAAAAATAAACTTTCGGATTTGGTACTGCTTGCTGCGGCAGATGCGTTTTCGCGCGGTGAAGCCTCTGCTGAGCAGATACCCGCAGCGTCAGCGTTTGGAAATCAAGCGGTTTTAGGGCTGGTCGAAAACGGATCTTCAGACGAGGGCTTTAGCCGTAAAACGGTATTGAACACGGACAATGTTCCGGGTTTTTCCGACAGTGTTCCCGTAAACGACGGTTCTGCCGGCGAATCGTTTCAGCCTGCATCGCCTCCCGTGTTTTCCTCCGAAGCGGCAGGAACTTCGGGAGGTCTTTCAGAAAATTAGCGGGGTGTTTTGAAATTGCGTCTGTTTGAGCTTTTGAAAGAAGTCCTCGGCGATGAGGGAATAGCATATTCCGAGTATGAAAACACGATACAGTTTATATTTCGCTGCGGCGGTCATAAATGGAACGTTGCGTTTACAGAGGACGACGAGAGCTTTTTGGTGTATTACGCGCGCTATCCGTGGATAGTGGAAAATGAAAACAGAGTGCTGAAAACGCTCAATGAGCTGAATGAAAAGCTGAAAGCCGGATGTTTTACGGTCAGCGGAGGTTATCCGCTGTTCAGATACGGCGCTTATATATTTGATGAATTTACGGCGAAAGACAGCATTTGCGATCTGTTGAGATCATCTCTGGCAAAGACAGAATCCGAATGGCTTAGGATATATTCTGCGGTAAATGTCTCGGAGGCGAGAAATGGAGCCTGAAAAAATAAGCGGGTATGCACCGTTTGCGGATTTTGACGAAATGTCCGAATGTTTTTCGGATATTCTCGATACACATATTTACTTTTTGTATAAATATCATTCGTGGATAGGGCCGAACAACCACCTTCAAAGTATGCTCGGAGTGGCAGTTTCGCGCGAGGAATTTGAGATCAACGTCAGCCGCGCGTCAGATCAGCGCTGTTTTACAAAACTGACGCAAAAAGAGCGTGATGAGCTTTCAAATATCAGAGATGTTTTTATCGGCAGAGCCTTAGAAACAGTAAAAGCGGGCAGCGCTTTGCCTGTCGTTTTGCTCATATACGCTTTTACTTTTGACGCATTTGAGCTTTTTGCAGTAATGACGCTGCTTTGCTGTGAAATAAACAGCAAGTATGAAAAGCTCTTTGCATATCTACAAGATGATATTTCACGGAAAAGACCTACCGCTGAAACGATAATAAAGTTGTTCGGAGAACCGGATGATATGATCTCCGAATATTTCGGGTATTTTTCAGAAGATTCCGTTCTTATGCGCTATATTTTTACCGCGGACGGTACGGGTCTCGGATCGGCGGTTTTGAGACTGTCTCCGAGGATATTCACATTTCTCACCGAAAACGGAAAGCTTGAAAGCGCTTATGAACTCTGGAGATATACGACCGAGCTTCACCCCATGTACACGGATATTGACGTCGCAGACAATATCCGAAAAGCCGTAGCTCTTTCTGTAGAGGGAAAAACCTCTCTCGTGTTTATAAGCGGAAAGAGAGGGAGCGGCAGGCGCTTTCAGGTCAAGAACTGTGCAAAGTCCTTTGAGGAAGATGTGCTTTTCGTAAACGTAAGAGAAATGTGCCTTGAAAATATGGAGAGCGAATTTAATTCTGTCGTGTGTATGCGTGCAATTAAGGGCTGCGCGCTGTGCTTGACGGGATTTGAATATCTGTTGAGCGAGGACAGAGAGGATAGCTTGATAGAATTTTCGTCAATGTTAAGGCGCTGTCAGAAATATCTCGGACAAAGGCTGTACATAACGTCCGAAGAAGAATGGCTCGACGCACGATTAGATGAAAATATCATTAAGATAAACGCTGTGGTTCCCGATACCGACGAGGGTTCTCGCATAACTCTCTGGAAAGAGTTTATGAGCGGAAAACCGTTTTCCGAGGATATAGATCCCCGCGAAATGGCGGCAAAATTCCGCTTTACCGCCGGACAGATACACGCTGCGGCAGAACGCGCGGCAGATCTATCGCGCTTGTCAGGGGAGAGTATAATTTCATCTGACCTGCTTCACGAGTGCTGTTATGCACAGGTAGTAGTAAAGCTGAACTCTTTGGCTTCTCCTATAAACGCGGCTTATGATTGGGACGATCTGGTGCTTCCCGAAAAAGAGACGGAGCTTCTGAAAGAGGCTTGCGCTCAGGTAAAATACCGCCACACCGTATACAAAGAGTGGGGTTTCGGAAAGAAAGCGGCTTATGGCAGAGGACTTTCGGTGTTGTTTTCGGGGCCGCCCGGAACAGGAAAGACAATGGCGGCGCAGGTAATAACAAACTGCCTTCATATGCGTATGTATAAAGTGCAGATCTCGCAGGTCGTGAGCAAATATATAGGCGAAACGGAAAAAAATCTGAGAAGAATATTTACCGAGGCGCGCGAAGCAAACTGTATATTGTTCTTTGATGAAATGGATGCTCTTTTCGGAAAGCGTTCGGAGGTAAAGGATTCGCACGACAGAAACGCGAATATCGAGACCGCTTATCTGCTCCAGCAGTTAGAGGAATACGACGGCGTGATACTTATGGCGACAAATCTTCTTCAGAACATCGACGAAGCGTTTATGCGAAGAATAAGTTTTGTGGTTTCATTTCCGTTTCCTGACATTCCCACAAGAAAAAGGCTCTGGACAAAACTTCTTGACGCAGACGCACCGCTCAGCGACGACATTGACTATGATTTTCTTGCGGAAAATTTTAAGATAGCGGGCGGAAATATCAAAAACTGCGTTATACGCGCCGCATTTCTTGCGGCAGAAGAGGGTTCTCCCATATCTATGCGCCATCTGATAAAGAGCGTAGTGAACGAACAGCAAAAAAACAACGTTGTCGTTATGCGCGAGGATCTGAAAGAATATGCCGATATGGTTTTTGGCGAACGGTAAAGTTGGTAAGATCCGCTGAGGATCTGCTATAATCGGAGAAATTTATGTTCTTCGATAGTCAAATTTTAAGATTTTATGAAAGGAGGTCCGATTTTTCCCAAATATCGAGGAAAAATCGGGAAAACTGCTATGCCGGAGTATTTATCCCCAGGTGTGTATGTTGAAGAATACGAGTCGGGCGCTGTTCCTATGGAAGGCGTCGGTACGAGTACGGCCGGTTTCGTGGGACTTGCTGAAAAAGGTGATGTTATCGGAAAGCCCCAACTTGTTACCAGTTTCAGCGACTATGTAAGAATTTTCGGAGGCTATCTCTCCGAAACAAAATTTGGCGACAAGCGATTTTTGCCTTACGCTGTTGAGCATTTCTTTATAAACGGCGGTTCAAGGGCATTTGTTATGCGCGTTTGCCCTGCCGACGCAAAAGCGGCGTCTACAAAGTCGGATTCTATACTCAGCTTTACTGCTAAAAATCCCGGTGAATGGGGAAATAGGATAAAGGTCACGGTTTCTCCTGTTTCCCGTGTTAAGACACAGGTCTATGAGGTCATTGAAAACAGTGCTGTCGTAAGAAGCGTTGACGGATTTAACATAGGTGATGTTGTCGAGTTTGCAGACGGAAAAACTTCCGTTTACAATAAGATAACCGCTATTGAAGAAAAAACTGTTACATTTGAAAACCCCGTTCCCTCAAGCATCGTTGATAAAGCTCTTGTTCCGACAAAGTTTATGAAGAGCTGTGAGATAGATGTTTCCGTAAAGTACGGAGACGTGAAAGAGGATTATCTTTTTGTTTCTTTGAATACCGAATCGCCCGATTATGTCGTTTCAAGAATGTCAAAGAGCGAGCTTGTCGTTATTACGGTGGGCGAGACAAAGACTTCAAATCCTCCCGCAGCAAAGCCTGCTGAAACAAAAGAAGGAAAGGGAAAGGACAAAGAAGCCGCTCCCGCTCCCGTTGCCGCTGCGGCAGCTATCGCAGCTCCGTTCGACGCAGTAGGAGGAAAGGGCGACGCTATGATAATGCAGCTTTCGGGCGGTTCTGACGGAAGCATTGACAGCATTTCCGCAGCAGAGTATATCGGAACTGACGAGGGTCCCGGAAAGCGCTCAGGCATACAGGCATTTATCGAAAATACCGACGTAAGCCTTATGGCTGTACCGGGGATTACTATACCCGAAGTTCAAATGTCGCTTATTGCTCACTGTGAAAACCTTAAAAGCCGTTTTGCCGTTCTTGATATGCCGAAGGACAGGAAAAAGACCGACGAGCTGGTAGAGTACAGAGATATGTTCGATTCAAACTATGCGGCGTTCTATCATCCTTGGATACAGATATTTGATCCGCTTTCAAAGAAGAACATAATAGCTCCTCCGTCGGGTTCTATGCTCGGAATTTATGCGAGAACGGACAATACCGTAGGCGTGCATAAAGCTCCCGCAAACGAGGTTGTAAGAGCTTGTACGGGACTGGCAAGCACATATAATACCGCCGAGCAGGATCTTCTTAATCCTAAGGGCATAAACATAATACGTTCTTTCCCCGGCCGCGGCATAAGAGTATGGGGAGCAAGAACAGCAACATCAAATGCCACTTGGAAATACATAAACGTCCGCAGGCTGTTTATCTATCTTGAAGAATCCATCAGAGCAAATACAAACTGGGTAGTATTCGAGCCGAATACCGAGGCTCTTTGGGGCAGAGTAAAGAGGACTATAGAAATGTTTCTTGCGAGTACATGGAGAAGCGGCGCTCTTGCGGGTTCATCTCCTTCGGAGGCGTACTTTGTCGAGATAGGACGCAGCACTATGACGCAGGACGATATTGACAACGGCAGACTGATATGCGTTATCGGCGTCGCTCCCGTAAAGCCCGCTGAGTTCGTTATCTTCAGGATCGGTCAGTACACCAGCGAAAGCAACGGCTAATCGAAAAGAAAGGAGTAAACCATAATGCCGGAGATAAGATATCCGTTTAAGAATTTCAGATACAAGGTCGAGTTTAACGGTACGGAAGCCGCAGGATTCAGCGAGGTTTCCGGTGCAGATATTTCCGTTGACGTAATAGAATACAGAGAGGGAAATGAGATACGCACTACTCCGAGAAAGCTCGCGGGACTTACAAAGTATGGAAATATAACGCTCAAATGGGGCGTCGTAGGCTCTCTTGAAATGATGCAGTGGCTTCATACGGTAGCTTCTGACAACACTTCGGGACCTACCGGAATAGAGCGCAGAACTATAACCATAAAGCTTCTTGACGATACGGGAGCGGAGGGTCCGAGCTGGGAGGTCATAAATGCATGGCCTACGCATTATACAGCTCCCGACCTTAACGGTCTCGGAGGCGAAGTAGCGATAGAGACGCTTGAGATATGCCACGAGGGCGTAAACAGGATAGACGGCGGTTCTATGGATTCCGCGCCGCCTTCTGAAAACTGATATTTCAGGTCAATAACACATTATCAGCGCTATCGAAGTTTATCTTCGATAGCGTGAAATGTGTTTTTTATCAATGAAAAGGAGCATAGAAATGGCTTTTCAGACCGAATTTGAATTTGAGCTTCCCAGAGGATATATCGACCAGAACGGCGAAGTGCATAAAAAAGGCGTAATGCGTCTGGCGACTGCCGCAGATGAAATAATGCCTCTGAGAGATCAGCGGGTTCAGCAAAATCCGGGGTATCTTACCATAATTCTGCTTTCAAGAGTTATAACAAAGCTCGGAACTTTGCCTGCGATAAATAACCACGTTATAGAAAACCTGTTTACGATAGACATGGCATTTTTGCAGGACCTTTATCAGCGGATAAATATGCAGGATGTTCCCGCATATAAGGTTATCTGTCCGCACTGTCAGAAAGGGTTTGACCTTCCGCTGGATTTTTTAGGAAAGTAGAGCTGTCGCTGTATCCCAAGGATAAGCTCTACGAAGAAATGTCTTTTCTGGGATATTATCTCCACTGGTCTCACGAAGAACTTATGACGCTCGAACACAGAGAGCGGCGCAGATGGTGTGAGGAAGTGTCGAGAATAAACAAGAAACTGAGCGGTCAGAAAGAAAAGAAAAATTTGTTTGAAAAGTGACGGTGGCAAAACGCTATGGGAGAACAGAGCCTGGGCTGCAATTTCAGTGTGATAATTGCGCCTATAGAACTCAAAGGAAATTTTTCCTCGGTTTCCGGATTAGGCTCGGAAATAGAGTTTGAAGAATACCGCGAGGGCGGAAATTATACCTGTCCCATTTTGCTTCCAAAAGGCGTGAAATATAACAATATCATTCTTCAAAGAGGAACAATGTCTTTTGAACCGCTTTCAATATGGTATACTTCCGTGCTTTCGGGTATTCATCAGCGTTATCCTATGATAATAACAATGATGAACGAAAAGCAGACCCCCATAAAGATATGGACGGTAATGGGCGCTATGCCGATAAAGATAGATTATTCGGAAATGAACGCTATGAGCGGATCGGTATCTATTACAAGTATCGAACTTATACATAGCGAGATAATAAATATCATGTAAAAAATCAGAGAATATAAGAGGGTGAAACAATGCTGACTGTAAGCCGTAATCTTTCCAACATAGTTTCCATGGCGGCAATAAATCCGCTTGAACCTCTTTGCGTCCCTCTCGGTTTTTCAAATGACTTTGCGGACGAGATAATCAACAAAAAAAGGGTTTATTCGTTGTGGGAAAGGCTGGGATTAGTCTATCTCGAAGACGGCGAAGACGCAAAGCTCCCGACGCAGGAAACCGTTATAGTAAATAATTTCTTTCAGCAGCTTATTTTCAGAGTGTTTTCAATGACAAGCAAAGACAAAACTGTCTTTGAAAATGTACCCGCGTCTGTAAAAAAAATATTCGACAGCGTTTCCAAACGCCGCGAAGCAGAAATTCGCCGAATGGATCTTTCCGTTGAGATCGGAGCAAGTTTTTTAAAACAGCTTAATACAGCACTGGGGCTGCTTTCCGAAAAAACGGAGGGCAGCGCCTTGGTCGTTTCTGAGAAAGATCTTGAAAAACAAATTTCATTGGTTCTCCGTGAGTTGGAAAACACCGAAACAAAGGGCGAAGTTCTGCCCGTTTACACAAATGAGCTGAAAGCACAGCTTACAACAGTGCTCCGCGAGTTGGAAAATACCGAAGCGGAGGGCGAAGTTTTGCCTGTTTACACAAATGAACTGAAAGAACAGTTGACAACAGTTCTCCGCGAGTTGGGAAACACCGAAACAAAGGGTGAAGTCCTGCCTGTTTACACAAATGAACTGAAAGAACAGTTGACAACAGTTCTCCGCGAGTTGGAAAACACCGAAACAAAGGGTGAAGTCCTGCCTGTTTACACAAATGAACTGAAAGAACAGTTGACAACAGTTCTCCGCGAGTTGGAAAACACCGAAACAAAGGGTGAAGTTTTGCCCGTTTACACAAATGAACTGAAAGAACAGTTGACAACAGTTCTCCGCGAGTTGGAAAATACCGAAACAAAGGGCGAAGTCCTGCCTGTTTACACAAATGAACTGAAAGAACAGTTGACAACAGTTCTCCGCGAGTTGGAAAAAACTGAAACAAAGGGCGAAGTCTTGCCCGTTTACACAAATGAGCTGAAAGCACAGCTTACAACAGTTCTCCGCGAGTTGGAAAAAACTGAAACAAAGGGCGAAGTCTTGCCCGTTTACACAAATGAGCTGAAAGAACAGTTGACAACAGTTCTCCGCGAGTTGGAAAAAACTGAAACAAAGGGCGAAGTCCTGCCTGTTTACAAAAATGAACTGAAAGCACAGCTTACAACAGTTCTCCGCGAGTTGGAAAGCACCAAAGCGGATGGCGAAGTTTTGCCTGTTTACACAAATGAACTGAAAGCACAGTTGACAACAGTTCTCCGCGAGTTGGAAAATAACGAAACAAAGGGCGAAGTTCTGCCTGTTTACACAAATGAACTGGAAGCACAGCTTACAACAGTTCTCCGCGAATTGGAAAACACCGAAAAAAGAGAGCTTGTCAAAAATGAAAATGTACTAAAGAGCGCTGTTAAAATCAAACTTGGTGAGTTAAAAAACAAGCTGAGTGCAGACGGGACAAAAACAGAATTGTCCGAAAAATCTGATATTTTGAGCCCGATATTGCATTTGCTCAAACTGCGGGGCGAATATGTGCCCGAAATTTCGGAGAGCGCTTCAGGAAAAGCTGTGGAAATAATGCTCCTTGCGAAAAACGCCGAGGATATAGAAAACGGAAAGCTGAATGCGGTTTTAGAGCTTGCCGGCGTTAGACCCGACAGTCTGTTGCTGACGGAAAAGTACATAAGAGAAAACAGTTTTGAACAAAGTGCGGCGGGAGCTGTCGTTCCGCAGAAGTTTGTCACGCTTGTTTCAAATATCTATACCGATCTTTATAGAACTCTTTATTCCGAAAATGCGTCGAATACCGTTGCCCAAAGTGAAGCGTTAAGATGGCTGGGCATTGAATTGACTGACATTAGCGAAACAATGCCCGAAAAAAATATGCAAGGTATTATCAAAAATGAATTTCGTTCATTTTCTGTACGCGCTCAAGATCATAGCGCCATAGGACGTTATGGCAAAGCAATAAGTTCAGAACTGAAAAGGCATATTGCGCTTTACCTTAAACAAAGCAGTTTTTCCTTTAATACCGAGCCGAATGACAAAGCTTTTCCCGTTAAAGAAACGCTTTCGGACAGCTTTTCCGAAATAAGAAAATTTGTTTCGGAAAATATGGCGGATAACGCTTCGGAAAAAGATATAATGCGTGATTATATCGGACTAAATGTTAAAGACATTTCTCAAAATACCTTCCTTAATAAAATTGATATTGAGCAGGATATTACTTCACAAAATGCTGATATTTTCAGACGCAGCGAAGTAAACGAGTTTAATATCGAAAATAATTTCAGCAGTCAAAGCAGTTCCGCAGAAATTCGGAACGTCGGAATGAATACGGCTGAAAAAATTTCGGGAGAAGTTCTGCCTGCCGAAAAAAATTATTTAAGTAATGCAGAAATAAACGAGCTTAATATCGAAAATAATTTCAGCAGTCGTAGCAGTTCCGCAGAAATTCAAAACGTCGGAATGAATACAGCCGAGAACATTTCGGGGGAAGTTCTGCCTGCTGCCAAAAATTATTTAAGTAATGCCGAGACAAACGAGTTTAATATCGAAAATAATTTCAGCAGTCAAAGCAGTTCCGCAGAAATTGAAAACGTCGGAATGAATACGGCTGAAAACATTTCGGGAGAAGTTCTGCCTGCCGAAGAAAATTATTTAAGTAATGCTGAGATAAACGAGCTTAATATCGAAAATAATTTCAGCAGTAAAAACAGTTCCGCAGAAATTCAAAACGTCGGAATGAATACGGCTGAAAACATTTCGGGAGAAGTTCTGCCTGCCGAAGAAAATTATTTAAGTAATGCAGAGATAAACGAGCTTAATATCGAAAATAATTTCAGCAGTCAAAGCAGTTCCGCAGAAATTCAAAACGTCGGAATGAATACGGCTGAAAAAATTTCGGGGGAAGTTCTGCCTGCCGAAAAAAGTTATTTAAATAATGCCGAAATAAACGAGCTTAATATCGAAAATAATTTCAGCAGTCAAAGCAGTTTCTCAGAAATTCAAAACGTCGGAATGAATACAACAGAAAACATTTCGGGAGAAGTTTTGCCTGCCGAAAAAAGTTATTTAAGTAATGCGGAGATAAACGAGCTTAATATCGAAAATAATTTCAGCAGTCAAATCAGTTCCGCAGAAATTCAAAACGTCGGAATGAATACAACAGAAAACATTTCGGGGGAAGTTCTGCCTGCTGTCAAAAATTATTTAAGAAATGCCGAGATAAACGAGCTTAATATCGAAAATAATTTCAGCAGTCAAAGCAGTTCCGCAGAAATTCAAAATGTCGGAATTAATACAACAGAAAACATTTCGGGAGAAGTTTTGCCTGCTGCAAAAAATTATTTAAGTAATGCCGAGATAAAAGAGCTTAATATCGAAAATAATTTCAGCAGTCAAAGCAGTTCCGCAGAAATTCAAAACATCGGAATGAATACAACAGAAAACATTTCGGGAGAAGTTCTGCCTGCCGAAAAAAGTTATTTAAGTAATGCCGAGACGAACGAGCTTGACATAAGTTATAATGCCGCGAACAATATTACGGAACAATATGCAATCACACAGCATTCGGAAAAATCTTATGATAATATCGGAAATGTTATTGAGGGCGGAAATGCTCCGAAAGCCGTTCCTTTATCTTATGAAAACGCCTATGGGACGATCGGGAACATAACGGAAAGCAGAACAGAGAGCGAAATATTTAAGAACCGTGCTTTACAGCAGGACGTATCGGGAAATTCATTCAGAAACCGACTCGATAAACGTACTTCACAAGAGCTTGACAGGCTCATAGAGCTTGCCGAAAACGCTGTCAAAGACGTCAAAGTCAATGATAACGCAAAATTGAACGGCTCTGTTGAAAGCGATACCGCCCGTGAGTTTTTCAAACCGCTTTCTCCTGTGTATAATGAAAATGTTTCGGAAAATACGCCGTTGTCGCATAATGAGCTGAGATCGATAAGCATTTCGGAAAAGAGCCGCGAAAATATGACGCGCATAAAGACTGATATGAAATATCTTAAAGACTTTGATACAAATATCAGCAGGCTTGTACAAAAGCTGTCCAAACAAACGGAAAATATCTTTTCACACATTTTTTCGGACAGAAACGAAATGACGTTTCTTGTCCCGCAAAATCACAGTGAGCCTTTTCGGGAGATAAACGCTTTTACAGTGCGTAATGAGCCGTCTATGGAGTTTAAGAGGGAAAAAGAACGCACAGAATTTCCTTTGCCAAAAAGACCGTCTGCAATAATGAAAGATCAGACAAAGATCATGAAGCCCGTCATAACCGGAGGCGTCGAAAGTTTGAGCCGCGACCAGATAAACAAACTTGCAGACAAGGTATATGCACAGATAGAAACTCGAATTTTAAGAGAGCGCAGGCGCGCAGGATTGTGAGGGATGATTTATGCTGGGAATGACAAAAGCAAAATTCAAGATCCTTGACGGGAAAGACGGAATGAAGCTAAAGGTTTCGGCGCTTCTCGGAAGTGCCACAGTTCCGTGTGAGTTCAACCCCGAAAGTTTTACGATAGAACGCTCGGTAAATTATGTCCAACATCAGATCCCCGGTTCTGACAGACCTATACTGCAATATGTCGGAGGAGGCGCGGAAATAATGCAGTTCAGCCTGCTTTTTGACACATACAGCACAGGGATCGAATCGGAAAATTCGGAGGTCACCGTCTCTGCGGCAGCTCCCGACGCGAAGAAAGCTGATGTGAGAATGTACACAGAGCCGCTTATGAAGCTAACTGCCGTAAACTCCGATACGCATACTCCGAGCCTTGTGGAATTTGTCTGGGGAACTATCAGCTTTAAAGGCTATGTTCAGTCTGTCTCGCAGAGGTTTACTATGTTCAATATGTTTGGAAAGCCTGTGCGCGCCGTTGTCGATATTTCGCTTATTTCAAACAAGGCAGACAACAATGTCCGTAATTCTCCCGACCGTACAAAAGCAAGGACGATCTCCGAGGGCGACAGAATGTGTAATTTTGCTTATGCAGAATACGGCGACTGCGGCGAATGGCGCAGGATAGCTGTTGAAAACAATATTGACAATCCCCGCAGACTTCATTTCGGAATGGATATAGTTATTCCGCCTATTCTATAGCAGATGAGGTTGTGCTATGACTTTTGAAACCGATAAATATAAAAATCCTCAGTGCGGGATATATATTGACGGCTCTGAGCTTAAAACAAGCTCTTATTCTATAGAATCCGTCAATGTTCAGCTAAGCTCCTCAACACAGGCAAACGGATGTGATTTTACTGTTGCGGCGGATTATGACAATAAAAACAGCAAGGTGGCGGGCGATCTTCTCACTAAAGTTTCTCCGGGGAAAAAAGCGGAGATAAAGCTCGGATATGAAAAACCCGATACGGTGTTTTTGGGATATATAAATTCCGTAGACATAAGTTTTACGGCTGACGGTATAGCAGTAACGGCTTCGTGTCTTGACGCGCGGGGACTGCTTATGGGCAATTCACAGTGGAAGAGCTTTGAAAACGAAAAGATGAGTATGATAATAGAATCGCTCTTAAAACCCGTAAAATCGTTTACCGGCGGTATAGAAGTGAGCGTAAATGCCGAGGCGGACAAAGAAAATCCTTTATCACAAAACGAACTGGATGATTATCAGTATATCTGCAATCTTGCGAAGCTGACGGGATGTTCTTTTTGTATGAAAGGGAAAAAACTTTATTTCGGGAAGAATATCCTGCTGACAGGCTCGCTTAAAGAAAGCTATGAATGGGGAAGGGACATCATCAGTTTTACAAGGAAAATTGAGCTTTCGGGACAGATCGGTTCTGTCACTGTTCACGGAAGCGAACCCGACACCATAAATGAGTTTTCCTCAACAGCCACTCCCACGGGCGGTTCGGGAAAAACCGCATCACAGTTGTGTTCGACAATAGGAAGCAAAACGCAGGAGAAATTCAATAATACCATTACCGACCTCAATCAGGCGAAAGCCTATGCCGAGTCGCTGATGTTTGAAAGCGCGATAAGGCTCTGTACAGGAAGCGCGCAAGTCCTCGGAAACGAAAAGCTCGCCATTGGCGATAAGGTTAAATTCGGCGGACTTGACCCGAATATAAACGGAGAATACATCATAACTTCTCTTGAACACAGCTTCGGGAGCGGAGGTTTTCTGACGACGATAGGATTTTCAAGAACAACGGCATAAAGGAGATATAAATGGACGGACTGTTTAACGCTTTTGATACACGTTCAAACGAACCGCTTGAAAAGCGCTCTGTCAGAAACGGCATATCTTTGGCGAAGATAACAAATATAAAAGACCCTCAGAACCTCGGACGAGTGAAATGCGCTTATCTTACGAGCGACAAGGACGCGGGCGAAACGGGCTGGATATATTGCCTGACACCGTTCGGAGGAAACGGATACGGAGCTTTTTTCCACCCTAATATTGATGATGTCGTTGCGATAGCATATGAGGGCGGCGATATACACAGACCTATTGTTATAGGCTGTGTATGGGCGGGACAGTCAAAGCCGCCGATAGCTGTCACAGACGGAAAAAATGAAGAATATAAATTCATTACCCCGAACAAGAGCTGTATCGATATTTCCGATACAAAGGACAAGGAGAAGATAACCGTTTCTACTCCCAAAGACAGGAAAATAGTTATTGACGACGAAAATCAGGAGATAAGCGTTACCGACGGGAAATCATCAATAAAACTCAGCGAAAAGTCGGGGGCAGTTGAAATGGTCTGCGAAAAAAAGCTGACAATAAAGGTCGGTTCGGGCGTTACGATAGAGTGCGACGGAAATTCGGGTTCTGTAAGCATAAAAACAAACAAGGACATAACGCTCTCCGCTGCACAGCTCAGCGCAAAAGCAAGCGGCACTGCGGAAATATCCGGAAGCGGCTCGGTCACTGTCAAAAGCAGCGGTATGCTTACTCTAAAAGGTTCTATGACGAAAATAAACTGAAGTAACGGAGGGCAAAAGCTATGACTAACAATAAAGAGTTTATGGGAAGGGGCTTTAGATTTCCGTTCAGTATTGACCCTGCGACAAAACGCGTCGCAATGGTGAGCGCGGAGGACGATATAAGAGAAGCGATAGGTATAATTCTTCGGACAAATATCGGAGAACGTGTTATGCTGCCCGAATTTGGAACGAGCGCGGGTGATTTTATCTTTTCCGACAGTTCTGTTGAAAGAATATCGGCTCTTGAAACAAATGTACGCGAGGCTCTTGAAAAGTGGGAACCGCGCATTTCGGACGTCGAGGTCACATCTTCAAACAACGTCAGAGACAGAAGTACGGTAGAGCTTAATATAAGCTATGTTGTAAGGATGACCAATAACCGCTTTAATATGGTCTATCCGTTTTATCTCATGGAGGGAGACGGAAAATGAAAACTCCCAAGCTCGACGGCAGGGATCTAAACGATATACTTGTCGAAATAAAGCGCAAGAGCGAGGCGTTTACTCCCGAATGGAACTTTGATATCGAAAGACCGGACGGAGGCGGGGCGCTTGCGAGATTGTTTGCGGAAATGTTCTGCGAAACGGTTGACAGATTTGACCGTTTTCCCGATAAGTGTTATCCCGAATTTCTGAATATGATCGGGGTAAGCGCAAAAAGCGCTTCTCCCGCGGTCGGAATGGCTTCTGCGGAAATGGTTGAAGGGGCTTCGCAGAGCGTTTATATAAAAAAAGGTTCGGAATTGTTTACAGATGTTTCGCAAAACGGCGAGGACAAAAGAGTTATTTTTGAAACTGCGTCGGGATTTTATGCTACGCCTGCAATGATCCGGTCGATATATATGACAGATCCCGAACGCGATATTATAACCAAAACTGACGCTGACGCAGAAGACCTTGGACCGCTTCCTCTTTTCTCACCGAATGAAGCCGAAAATTTGCAGAAACATTATTTTGCTTTAGCTCATGAAAATGTTCTCAGACTGAACGGCTTTGCGAAAATTCGGGTAAAGATCTCGAACAGTTCTATGAGCTACCGCGATAAAGATATAATAAAACAGCTCTGCGATCCTTTATTTGCGAATTGGAGCTGCAATTCAGCAAAAGGGCGGATAAGCCTTACGGCAAGTGCGGACGAGGACAGCATTACGCTTTTAAAAAATTCAGAAGAGCCTATCATACTGTCTGACGAGGACAACAGCGGAGATTTTCTGCCGTGGATATTCTGCGAGATGAATACAAAGCATAATTTTGAACGTATAACGGCAGATTCTGTTCTGGTAAGTTCGACGAACTCAGGCAAAAATCACAGCGGAACGCTTCCCGACAGCCTTTTTGCAAACGACGTTGAGCTTAACGTTGAAAAATGCGGTTATTGCTTCGGACGCGAGCTTAATATATACGACAGTTTTTATATTTGCTCTGACGAAGTTTTCGGAAAACACGGCGCAGATATAGCCGTCGAATTTACGGTAAATACCGTTGTATACCGCGACAGCTCGCAGAATGATCTCTTTCAGTTCAGCCAAAGCAAGCTATTGGTCGATAAAGACGATACGAAAATTCCGCCGTATGATGATGTGTACATTTCAGAGGTGCTGTGGGAATATTGGAACGGTTTCGGCTGGGCAAGGCTCGAAGTGAGCGGCGGCAGCGAACTGTTTTCCTGTAGGGATAAAGCGGTAAAGCAGGCGGTTCGTTTTACCTGTCCCGAAGATTTTGCGCCGTCGCTTCAAAATTCCCGCGAGGGCTATTGGATAAGAGCGAGGATAAGCCGCGTTGAAAACAGATACAGTACTCACGCACAGTGGCTATTGCCGTTTTTAAAAAGCGTGACGCTCCGCTTCGATTACGGAAACAAATACCTCTTCGCAAATAAAGTTTTTACCCTAAATAATTGTTCGGGAAAATCATATTCATTCCGAAATTATTTTACGAAAGAGCATATGGAGCTGTTCGAGCCTATGAGCGAACAGCACCACGCGGTATATTTCAGATTTGACAGTCCTCCTGAGGGATATCCGATAAATATTTATATGGATATTGCGGGATCATCTGATCTGTTTCCCGTGATATGCTGTCAGTATCTGTCAAAGAACAAAACGAGCTTCGACGAGCTTAAAACAGCGGACAGGACGCAGGGATTTTCCCACAGCGGGATAATTTCTCTGTATTGTCCGAAAGACTTTGGGAAAGCGGAAATTTTCGGAGAGACAGGATATTGGATACGCGCCGTAAACCGCACAATGGATCTTTCCTCCGAGCGGCACGAGCCTCCGCGGCTAAAAAGTATAATTATGAACGCGGTCAATATTGTTCAAAAGCAGAGCGTATGTGATGAACGATATCAGTTGTACGCCGAAAAAGCCCGCCAGCATATCACTCTTTATGGAACGCCGATCATTGACTGTGAATTGTGGATAAACGAGCTGACCGAAACACCGTATTCCGAGCTTCAGCGTCTAAAAGAGCAGGACAAAAGTTCGGTGCGTATGATAAAGGATAATGACGGACATATTTCGGAGTGCTGGGTGCGCTGGGAAAGGCGCGGTTCGCTGATAAATTCCGAAGCGGGCGACAGGCATTATCAGCTTGACGAAAAGAGCGGAGCTATAAGTTTTGGCGACGGAGTAAACGGAAAGATCCCCGCTTATTCCGGTACGGTCGAAGTAAGCATAAACTACTCTTATGGCGGAGGCAGTATAGGAAATTTACCGCCGCAGAGCATAGACGGGTTGGTAGTGGGAGTTCCGTTTATAGACAGAATGACAAATTTCTGCCCTACCTGCGGAGGAAGCGACGGTCAGACCTCAAAAACGATACGAAGTATAGGAACAAAACGTTTAAAGCATTTCGGACGCGCAGTCACCGCCGAGGATTTTGAAACGCTTGTTATGGAAGAATTTGTCGAGGCAGAAGAGGTAAAATGCTTTACAAACCGCGATAAAAACGACAGTTTCAAGAGCGGAAGCGTGACGGTCGTCGTTATGCCGGGCGACTTTACAGACAGCGTTTATGCCTTGGCGCTTTGCAGAAGGATATATGACTATCTGGCGAGCCGAGCCGATCCTTTGCTTGTGCTGTCGGGAGGACTGAACGTTGTACCCGCGTCGGTTATGCGAGTTAATTCGGAGATCACACTCAGGCTCGACAGCTATGAATATGCCGCAGAAACCGAACAAAGCGCTGTAAATCTGATAAACAAGCTGATAAACGGCGCTCCCCGCGGAAACAGAATAGGCTTTATGCCTGCTGAGGCAGATGTTGTATCGGCGATAAAGCGGCTTGAAAATGTGTCGTATGTTTCAAACGTTATGCTCATAGGAGAATATTACCGTCAGAGCAGTAAGGTCATAGTGCCGCTTGATAAAACAAAAATGTACAGATTTTTTGTCGCGTCGGGCGGAGATCATATTATAAAGCTCAGCAATTAAAATTCAGGAAAGGAGCAGGCAGATGATAAAGCTTCCCGATCTTGACGATCAGAGATATGCCGATATAGTTGAAGCCGCAAAAAGGCGCATACCCGTTATTTTTCCTGAATGGACGGATCTCAACGAGCATGACCCCGGCATTACAATGATCGAATTGTTTGCATGGCTTAAAGAAATGCAGCAATATTATCTGAACAGGATATCGGACAGGTGCCGCGAGAATATGATGAGGCTGCTCGGAATAGAATGTCTTCCCGCCGCTCCGTCCAAAGTTTCCATAAGTTTCGACAATGAAGCGCCAAAGCGTCTTGCACGCGGAACAAGTTTTTTCAGCATAGGCGGCGTGGAATTTGTAAACGAAGATGAATATTCTGCTGCGCCTTTTAAGCTCGGAAAAATGTTTTCAGACAACAACGGTGTTTTTACGGATCTTACCAAAACATTGTCTGATGTTTCGTCTACCTTTTATCCTTTCGGAAGAATGCTCAACAGCGATAATAGGTATCTTTACATAGAGATCGCCGAGATAAATGACGAGCGTTTTTATGACGGTGCGGAGATTTTTTTCGACATAACCGACGAATTTGAAATACACAGAAACGCTCCGAACGAAAGCGTTCCTCCTCCGCGTGAAATAGTCTGGGAATACAGTTCTGAAAACGGGTTTGTTCCGTGCGAAGTGCTGAAAGACGCAACTTATTCGCTTTCATTCAGCGGAGCTTTGACCCTGAAGATCGGACGCGATCTAAAAAGCTGTTCTGTCAAAGGGCTGACCGAAGGAAAGTGGATAAGAGCGCAGATAACAAAGTGCGGCTGTGAGGATATGCCGGGACTTAACAGGATATATTGCGGCGCACTCGGTCTTGTACAGAAAACAAGACTTTCTGTGTCGGAAGATATAGAACTTGACGGCAGAACAATTATTGAAGCGGAAGATATGCTTGCGCAGCGCGGATCATGCTTTGTCTTTTTGAAAGACGAAAGCGGCTGGTACTATGACGGGAGCGTTTCTGTTTCAAAGACCGATACGGGCGTTAAACTCGACCTTTCAAATTCTGAGATTTCGGAATGTTCGGAGCTTAAACTCGTAATATGTGAAGAATATTTCGGAAATAATCTTATGTTTTTTTCCTCAAATGGTCTGCCGTGTCAGGAGTTCGATTTTGATCCGAACGAAACAGTCCTTTGCGGAGAACTCAGTATTATGGTAAAGGACAGGGAAAGCGATCCGAAACCGCGCTGGCGCGAATATAAGTATATTGAAAGTTTTTCGCTCGCGGGCGCTTATGACCGCTGTTTCACATACGACGAAAAGCGCCGCGTTCTGATATTCGGAGACAACGAGCATGGCGAAGTTCCTCCGCCGGGAGATGAAAATATAATGGTCGTCTCGTGTTCTGTAACGAAAGCTGCGGACGGAAACATCTCCGCAGGCAGTTTTAAAGAGCTTAATGCATTTGGAAAGACTTATAAGATAAACAGCGGAGCAGACAGTTTCGGCGGACACAAAAAAGAAAGCATCACACAGGCAATGAAACGTGTGAGATCGGCGGTCGATTCTCATAGAAGGGCAGTCACTGTTGAGGATTACAGGACTGCGGCGCTTGAAACTCCCGGACTGAAAATAGCCGACGCAAAAGCAATACCGTTTTTTGATCTTGATTTACCTGCCGAGCTGTCTCAGAAAAAGTCCGAAAACACCGTCACGGTTGTGGTAATGCCGTACAGCTCCGAGAGATTTCCGACGCCTGACGAGAGGTTTATTTGCGCGGTAAGAGATCATCTCGAAAAATACAGGCTTATAAATACGCGCATAGTCATAGCGACGCCGATATATATTCGCGTAAACATTTCGACAGAGGTCGTATGTCTTACTCAGGAAACGGAAAAGGTATGCCGAAGGATAAAAGAAGTTCTCGAAAATATGTTCTCCGTTAGGGGCTTAAACAGAAAGACGCGTTTTGGAGAACCTATAGCCGAGTCCGATATAACGGCTTGTATCTGCGAGGTAGACGATATATTATCCGTAAAACATCTGAATGTCAGCGTCAGCGATAAGAGGTGCGGAACAGACAGATACGGCAGGATTGTTATTCCTCCGAACGCCGTGACATATTGCGGAAGCGTGGATATCCGCATTTCGGATTCATAAAAAATTTGTTTTTTAAGTGGTGAGATAAATGACAAAAAGCCGGCTTTACATAACATTGAACCGCGCGTCTGAATGGCGGCGGGGGCTGATGTACGGCCTAAAAATATCCGAAAACAGTATTGTTCCCGAAAATGAAGAAGTTTCGAGCGCGATGTTTATAAGCGGTTCTGTTGATTCTTCCGAACACGGTTTTTTCTGGAAAAGCCTTATTGTTGACGCAAAACTTTCTGAAAATATGATAGTGAGAGTTTCGGCATATTCTTCGGATACAACTATCGTATTGACCGAAAACTCGCCGATAGAACTCGACAGCTATCTGCAAAGCAATACCGATCCCGAAGAAAAGCGGCGCACGCTCGAACCGCTGTTCAAGCCTATTTTTTCGGGACGCACAGAAGGTTCTGTAGCTATGCGGGGACGATATATCTGGATAAAGATCGAGTTTATAATGCTTGACAAGCGTGCGTTCAGGCTCAATAAAATAAAACTTCTCCTTCAAAGCGAGAGTATGATAGATCATCTCCCTGAGATATACAGGACAGCGGACGGAGAAAACGGCTTTTTGACGCGCTATTTGTCGATTTTTGACAGCATTTTCTTTGAACTTGACGACAGGATAGGGACGCTCGGCGACGATTTTGATTATCGCACGGCTGAAGGAGAAATGCTGAGGTATCTTGCAGAGTGGATAAATATCGATGACGCGGCTTATCTTACTGACGAGGAGCTGCGCAGGAAAATACGCGGCGCAGCAATGGAAAGAGGCTTCATAGGAACTAAAAACGGACTTGTACAATGGATCGAGAGCGAATACGGTATAAAGCCGAATATCATAGAATACAGCTCCGTGTCAAAAATGGTTCGAGAGGGAAGCGACAGAGATGTTTATTTAAAACTTTTCGGGGACGACCCGCACAGATTTTTCGTACTGATGCCCGAAAATGTTTTTTCAAGCACACATGAAGCAAACGTTTTCATGACAAGACTGAAAAAGCGCATACCCGCAAGCTCTGACGTCGAAATAGTGACCCTTCATAAAAGCGTAGTTCTCGGCGGTCATACATATCTCGGAGTAAATTCTATGCTCGGAGGATATTCCGAAGCAAAGGCAGATCTGTCAGGAAAGTTATCCTATAATCTTATTTTAGGAGGACCAATAAATGAATAACA
Organism: uncultured Clostridia bacterium; assembly: GCA_947629335.1. Taxonomy (GTDB): domain Bacteria; phylum Bacillota; class Clostridia; order Oscillospirales; family Ruminococcaceae; genus CAG-115. Next base: position 107,971 of record CANRDI010000003.1, read on the forward strand.
GCAGTTATTTCCCGTTTGAAAGAAACAGGTATTTTTACGGTAAAATGCTCACCGCCCGTGACCTTGAAACAGAACAGCGCTATTTTAACAACAAGCGCCGCCTCATCAACAGAACTATTATAGGCGTGGGAGTTGTATGCGGTCTGGGAGTTTATCAGAATGATGACACTTCTTTTTCTGTTGAGACAGGTTTTGCGCTCGATTATCTCGGACGCGAGATAGTTGTTCCCGCGCCTATAATCAGAAGTATACAGATGATAGACGGAGTAGAAGAGCTTTCAAAATCTGAACAGGCATATCTGTGCCTTAAATATCGGCAGAATGACCGCGAACCCGTAAACAGTATCGGCGCAGCGGATAATCAAAGCGAACAGTACAACAAGATAGACGAAAGCTATCGTATTTATCTTAGCACCGAGTTTCCAGATGTTTCTCAGATATACGGAAATTCGGGAATGTATACCGTCACTGCGCTTTACAGCAGTCACGGATTGAGCATAATACGGATAGTGCCGCGGCTGGTGCTTTCGGGAGAGGAATTCAGCGTCCGCTTTATCGTTATAAAAGGCATAGACAGCAGACCCGTTTCGTTTACATACAGCTTTGATTCGGAATATTTCACCGACGGCAATATGCAAAAGTCAATAAATATGACTTTTATTGAAGATCCCAAAGAAAACCGAGATGTTTTTGTCGCTGATTATGCCGTATATGCCGGTTCGGTTTCAGAAACGGCTGTGCCTCTTTCCTCCGGAAATGAAACGCTTTGCGTTCAAATGGGAGATTTTTCAGACAAGTCGGATCTGTCCGATAATACCGAGATATATCTCTGTGAAAGCTCTGAGAGCTATTCTGTAATGCGCGACACCAGAATGAGCAGTCTTGAAAATCATATAGGCGGAGAAAACACGCCAATCTATCTTGCAAAAATAGACTGTATGAATATAGGCACGGGATATATTATCCGTCATATAACTCCGCTTCCGTTCGGACAGAGAATATCTTTTGGCAGAAATGACGCTTCGTGTGTGACGCAGAATATTACGGCGGGAGATATAAATTTGCCGCAGGTATCCGAAAACTTGTTGAGCGGGGGAGTTTCGGCCCGTATCGAAGAACTCGAATATTGGCAGAAACCTCAGGTATCCGCTTCTTATGACAGCGGCGGCAAAAAGCTGAATTTTCGTTTCGGAATGCCCTCGTCGCAAGCAAACGATTATACGGCGTCGTCCGGCGTAACGGATATTCCGATATCGGGCGCAATAAGGGTAAATGCAAGATTTGTTTCCGAAGAGATCTCGCATAACCTCGGCATAGGTGATGTAAGCATTTCTGTCGCGGCAGAGTACAATGAGAACAGCGAGCGCAGGCTGCTGTTCGGAAACGGCGACGTATTCTCATCAAAAAACGATAACCGATCCGTGCCAAAGCTCGAAACCGCTGTTATACTTTATCCCGACAAGGGTACGTTTAAGATCGGCATAAAGATGAACGACTATGTTGAGGGACATTCCGTGAGAGTGCGGTGGTTTGCTTATAAGCCGACAAGAGATACCGCTGTTATGCGCTCAAAGGAGAATATCGTCGTGAAGATAACTCCCGACATAAGAAAAATAGAACCTCTCGGAAGGATACATTTCACCGCGGAAGTCACGGGTACAGCCGATAACGGAGTAATATGGTCGGTAGGCGATCCCGACGGAGGAAACATAGATGAAAATGGTCTTTACCAGTCCCCCTCGACGCCGGGAACTTATGAGATAATTGCTACAAGCACATCTGACAACGAAAGCCGTACATCGGCGTTTGTTATCGTTGAATAATGAAAAATAATATCGGAGGAGGATCTTGAATGCAGGCTCTTATAGGAAACGGGAAGTATAAGGTCATAAAAGTACTGTTCTCCGATCCGGATATTGACGTGTGCCTGTGTTCAAGGATAGATCCTAATGGAGGCGCGACAGTAATAGCTGATTGTTATAAAAGCCGAGAGACGGTACACAGACTTGTTCCTGTTTTTTTCAAGATGAAAAACGAAGGTATGCCGAGCGATTTTCAGGAGATTATAACTGCCGACAGCAGCATTTATGCGATCTTTAAATATCATTCGGGTTTAAGTTTTTCGGAATATTTCAAACATGAAACAGACATAAAGTTTGACGAGCGTATCGAGATAGCCGATATGATAATTCAGCGCACATTAGAGTTTGACCTTATTGACGACGAAATAGCTTCGAGCGTGCTTTCGGCGGAGAATATAGCGGTTAATGCTGCAAACAGGGAGATAGGCTTTAACTATATTTTAAAACCGACGGATCACATAGATCCGAATTTCCGCGGGAAAAGGCTCGGAGAAATATTGACGACGATATTTCCGCACGACAGATATCTTCCGGAAGAGATAGAAGATCTCACGGAAATGCTTTTAAGCGGAGAAGTTTCGGGCTGTTCGGCGGCATATTCCGCTTGGCGCGGGATAAATAAGACCGCTTCTCAAAAACACGAAACCTATTTAAAGGAAAGCTATGCTCAATATTTTTCGCGGAAATTAAAACGTAAAAAAGATAAGATGAAAGACAAATTTTCAGATAATTCAGGGACGTAGGGGGGCAGACTTGATGACAAAACAGATAGTCAGCTTTATTGTGATATTTATAGCGTTTGCTGTTATAGGCGGGGCTGTGCTTATCGGAACGTCAAATTTCGGATTGGGTTTCAATGGCGAAAACGACAGCGAGATCTGCTATGCTTATGCTATAGATCCTTCGGGATATATTTACTGCATCTGCGACAACGGCATAACAAAATCTCTTATTTCAATGGATTCTTCGGGCAAAAAACTTTTTAAAGAAGACCTCGATCCCGATATTTTCGGAAGCAGCTTTTATGTTGACCAGATCTATATTGATTACGACAAAAACATTTATACCGTTGTTTATGAATTTAACGAAAACACAGGCTTTGTTAATAATGCTTCGATACATTATTTTCTTGAGGACGGAAGCTATGCGGGAGAGATATTTTCGAGAGAAGTATCGGTTTATCCAAATGCCCGTTCGCAGATAATTTCCTCGATGAGCGACGACGGAAACGTTCATTTTGCATATATGACCGACGGACAGGCGGAGATCTTTTCCGTTTCAAAAAACAGCTCCGATACGCTTACAAGTGCCGTAAGTACAATGAAGTATTATAATATAGGCGAAATTTACGGAGCGATAGCGCTGTCGGATACAAAGTTAGCTGTCGGGAGTAAAGACGGGATAATAATTTATGACAAAGACGAACAAACAAAGCATTTAGAAGGCGTATTTGACCGCTTCTGGGCAAATTACAGCGGGTTTTACACGCTTGATTCGGTCAATGGCATGCTCTATTATGACAATTATGACAAGCCTATAAGAATACTGGAAAGTTCAGCGCTGATAAACGTTGAAGATGACCTTACCTTGCTTGATCTGAGCGAAATAGCTGTAGGAGTTACAGGAAACTTTTTCGGAACGGTGCGCGGCGAGACCGAGAATTTGTATTATGGAAGTTTTTCGGTCATTTCTAAAATAAACGCTGATATTACTAACAAAACCGCAATGATAAACAGGATACTCGTGATTGCCGCAGTATGCGCGGGAGTTATATTGTTGAGCATACTGACATGGGATTTCTTCCGCTCGATTTTAAAAATGAGGCTTTCTATCCTGCTTAGACAATCACTGCTTATAATTATGATGTTGTTTGTGGCGCTGTACTCTCTTTTATATTTCGTCATGATACCAAATGTCGAAAATATGGTGAGATCCAATTACATACATGAGGCGGAGCTTGTTGCAAATTCTTTTGAAAACAGTCTTAAAGGCTCTGCAAACGGCGCGGCGGATAAAAATGCTTATGAACAGTTTCTTTTGCAGTATGGAGCTTCGTGCGAGTTTCCGAGAATTGATGAGTTTTCGGGAGATGATGAAACTCCGAAAATTACGCTTGTGGATTACAGCCGGGGAAGTATGAGAATAACTGCTTCAAGCGAGTTTTTTCCGAGCGGCTCTTCCGGCGACAAGCTGATATACGACCACAGCCTGTCCTCAATTATCAGGCAAATGACCGAAAACGAAACAAGTTTTTTAACGCTTACCCCAAAGGGCGAACAGCTTTGCCTTGTCCGCAGCACATCACTTATGAATGATATACCTGCTTATATTATCGTTCAGATAGGCGTAAAAGAAGTTACCGAATCTGTAGACAGAATACGCAGTCTTATGGATCTGTTTCTTTTGCTGGGCGGAGTTATAATTGTCATAGTATTTATGATGATCGAGGGCATAACGGCGGGAGCTGTGCGCAGGCTAAAGCGCTCTGTAGATAAAATAGCAATAGGCGAGTATAACGCTCCGATAAACATACGGACGGGCGACGAGGTAGAAGAGCTTTCGATCTCCGTAAAGGCGCTTGCGGCGCATATTGTTGAAAAGACGACGAGCCTTGAAAAGCTCAATAATTCATATTACAGATTTGTACCGCAGACATTCCTCGCAAATCTCGGAGAAACACAGATAGAGCGCGTCAAAAATTCACTTCATACTCAAAAGCATATGGCGCTGCTTTTTATCAGCTTTGATTTTTCACAGCGCCTTTCGAGAATGGACGCAAAGGATATTTTCGACAGCATAAATTCTGTTTATAAGCAGATAATGCCTATTCTTGATAAGTTTGGCGGCACGGGTCACAATTTCCGTTTCAACGGACTTAGCGCAATATTTCCTGACAGCACCAAAAACGCTCTTCAGGCGGCAATAAAGATACGCGAAACAATAAAAGCGTATAACGAGCCGCTGCGCTCGGAAAACCGCCGTACAGTAGACGTGCGTATGGTCATAAGCGAGGGCGAAGTGCTTCTCGGATTTATCGGCGACGACAATCGTATGGAACCGACCGTTGTATCTTCTGCAATAAACGAAGCGGAGGACATCGAGAAGATACTTTCCGACAGCGGACTTTATATAGTCTGTACCGAAAGAGCATTTCGCTCTTTGCCGTCGGATAAGTATAGAAGCCGCTGTATAGGAAATTTCGTAACGAGCGAGGGAACGGTAAAGCTGTTCGATATGTACGACAGCGACCCGTATGCCCTTACAAAGCTCAAAGAACAGTTTATTACCCGCTTTGAGGTCGGAGTGTCGCTGTTTGAAAAACAGGATTTTGTCAATTCGAGAAATATGTTTATGGATATAGTAAAATATGCGTCTGATGACGGCGTTTCGAGAAATTATATGTATTTGTCCGAACATAATATCTCTGCCGAAAACAAACAGCTCACCTATACGGTCTATACTGACGCAATGGCGGGAGCGTTCCGTTCTGACGGCAATATCAAACTTAAATAATACATCTTAATGTAAGATAACGATTTTCAGACTGTCTATAAGGAAGATCATTATGATAAAGCAATTGCTCAGCATATTAAAAACAATATTCAGAATGCTGAAAAATATCTTTATTCGCCCGATCAAAACTCTGATCGCAAAAATGCAGAATATAGCGAAAGGAAAACAGCTTATTGCCGCTGTTCCCGAAGTCACAAAAAATATACCTAAAGTGCTGAAATCAAAACCCGAAAAGCGGGAGGATTATTTTGACTGGGGAAGCATATACGTTGCGAAATCGCTTGTCGTTAAAATATTGATAGCGGTCGCTGCTCTTACGGTGCTGTATATTTTCGTGCTTCACCCGCTGTTTACAAGGTGGTTTTGGGTAAAGAATTTTCAGATCGACGACAGCGCGCTCGCGTCCTACAGCGGCAGAGTGAGGGTATATTATGATGAAAAATTCACCTGCCTTGAGTTTGAGGGAAAGCTGAGCGAAGGAAAGGCTGTCGGAGACGGAAAAGAGTTTTACGAAAACGGCGTAAACAAATATGCCGGCGAATATGCCGACGGCTTATACAGCGGCTCTGGAGTACTCTGTTATGAAGACGGTTCGGTTATGTACAAAGGCAGATTTTCAGAGGGAGTATACGAGGGAGCGGGCGAATATACCGACGAAAGCGGCGCGGTATATACGGGTACATTTGAAAAGGGCAGTATAAACGGTTATGGCTATATAAGCAAAAACGGCAGTTTATATTATGAAGGAAACTTTTTGCAGGGTCAGATAAACGGCGAAGGAAAGACCTATTTTCAAAACGGGACGCAAGAATTTGTCGGAACATTTGACGGCGGAGTTTTGAACGGCACTGGCAGAGAATATTATTCGAGCGGAGAACTGAAATACAACGGAACATTCTCCGAAGGGGAATACAGCGGCACAGGGACGCTGTATGCCCGGACGGGAAAAAAGCTGTATTCAGGCAATTTTGAGGCGGGAGTATATTCGGGCAGCGGAACGCTCTATGACAAAAACGGAGAAAGAATGTATTCGGGCGATTTCGAGAACGGAGTTTATAACGGAAACGGCGCTCTGTACGGCTATGACGGGAGCATTATCGAAGGCAGTTTTAAAGACGGCTCTATAATCGGAGTTGGAACTAAAACATTTGTAAACGGAGTAAAATACGAGGGCGGATTTGCCGAAAATATGATGAGCGGCAAGGGGACGCTTTCAGATACATTGGGAAGTTTCACCTATACGGGAAATTTTATAGATAACGATTTTGATTTCGGAGAAATTATCGGGATCGGCGCAAACAAGCTCCGCGAGGCAATGCCGAGCCTTTTGCAGATGATAGAGAACGACAGTTTTTATCTTTACGACAGGAGCTTCGGGATAGCGGTAAAATGTTCTTTTGCAAAAAATGACACTCCCGCGTCTGTCACAGAAATGTTTGAAAGACCATTCAACGGCGAGATAACGGTGATAAAAAGCGCAGAGGATATTTATCTTCCGAATGCGCTGTCAGTGGAAAAATCAGCCGACAAGCTGCCTAAGTGGGCAGCAGACGAATTTGGAATAACTCCCGACAGCGTTAATTGTTATACCGCGCTTTATAAAAATGTTAAAGTAAATTTCTGGGCGGATAAAACAAGCGGAGAACTGCTTTTAAGATCCGCGTCGGCTTTGGAAGATACAGGCTCTGTTCCCGGCTCGGACATCGGTACGGGTACAGACCCGACGGAAGACGGAACTTATGGTCTTAGCGAAGAAGAAATAGCCGAGCTTTTTAAGGAACTGGGCTTAGACCCTAAGGATTTTGCAAGTCTCGGATTGGGAGATGATTAAAATGAAACAAAGGTTTGCCGCAGCCGTTTTCGGAATTTTCTTACTGTCGCTTACGGTGGTCAACGCAGGCGCATACAATACTTATACTCGTGAAAAATGCGCTGATGACAAGCTCCTTGTCGAACAGTTAAAGGAGATAAATCAAAATATCGACGCCGTGATCTCAGCCGAAACTTTCAATACTGAAACCATTGATACCGAATCTTCGGAATATCAGGATGTTGTAGGAGAAGAAACAGATTTTTCCTCGCTTTACTTTGAAAGGATAGAACTTTCGGAAAAATACCGCGCGGAGCTTGGAGCAAAAAGCCGCGAGCTTGCGGGAAAGCTGATGGATTACGACGTTATGCTTAAAGAACTGCGCATTATAAAAAATCGCTATGAGACCGAGATCGGCAATTATGCAGAGCTTGAACTGAAAGTAAAAACAGGCGAAGCAAGTCAGAAAGAATTGTCCGATTCAAAGGACAGGTCAGACGAACTGATGCTTAGGATACGTTCAATATTGTTTGATATTTCCGAACTGAAATCGGATATCGAAAGCGTTACGGGCGAAACGCTTAAAGACAGTTTTGATTTTGACAGTATTTATCTGATAACCGACGCGCTCAGCATAGATACCGCAAAACTTACCGACGGTTCTCAGCTTGCTTCGATATGTGTGCCGAAAAACGCTGCGGCAGAAGCATACGTTCCTGCTGATGTAAAAAAGACATATTCCTCTGCTGTACAGGCGTTTTATTCGCTTGGCGAAACTTTGCGCAGCTATCTGAAAGCAGCCTCTGATCTAAAAAACGGCGAGCGCGAATATAAGCTCGGACAGTTGTCGGATAATGAGCTTCAAGCTCTGCAAAACGAAAAGGACGACAGGTTTCTCGACGCTGCAAAAGCAAAAGCGGAATATTCCAAAGCGCTCTTAGAGCTTGACGGATTATCCGGAAACGCCTTGACGATAGGATACGGAGTATGCGAAAAGGAATGTGAAACGCTTCGCAATACAATTGATGATACAAAAAAAGGCGTCGGATTATGGCTTTGTTATAAAAACGAAAACGGAATTGTTTTTTATCCCGCATATCTTCCGAACGGCGTTTCAAAAAACGGCGGGAATGACAAAGCTGTTTATAATTACACCGTTGAATACTGTGGCGACGAGATAGGCGGAGCAAATACAGGAACGCCATGTACGCTCAAACAAACGGATCATATAAGCAAAGAAAATTATGCTTATGTTACGTTCTATAAAAACGGAATGGAAGCGAAGAGGTACAAAATAGACGTTTTCGCGCCATACGGCGGTTTTATCGGATAAGGGGCTTTATTATGACAGACTATACTTCGATATATGAGGCGGGAGAATCGCTTGTAGAGCTGCTTCGGGGGAAAATGACGCCTGAACCTATCACAAAGAAAGAACAGATAGGTCTATGCGAGCCGCAGTCGCCCGAAGATTTTCAGCTCACTGTATGGATATACAATATTGAAGAACAAAAGGACAACTCTGCGGGACAGGGTTATCTTCCCGATTTGGAAGATCCAACTGTCGAAAGGTTTGCTCCTATGCAGTTAAAGATACACGCGCTTGTTTCAGCACACAGCAAAGCTCCCGCGATACAGAAATATTCGGACGAATACCGTATGATCGGACGCGCTTTGCAGGTAATACGCGACAACCCCTCAATACCTCCCGAATATCTTCGCGGAACTCTTGCAATACAGACCGAGCCGGTACTTCTTGAGATCATAAAAATAGATCCCGAACAGCTTTCTCATATCTGGAACAACACCCAGAAAACGCTGCGTCCGTCGTTTGGAGTGGATATAACAAAAGTATTCATAAAGTCCGAAAGAACAAAAACCGCTGCTCCGCGCGTATCTTATGTCAAAGTCGATACTCACGAGAAAAAAACAGGGAGATGATGTTTTGATAAAACGGCTGTCGCTTGCGCTGAGACTGACGGATGATTTTTTAGATCGGCCGATCGAGCCGTCCGAAGTTCAGTTGTTTGTAAACGGCGTCAGATGCCGCCATGAATACAAACCGAACGGATATTTTATCATCTCCGATCTTGACGAGGGAGAATATATTGTTTCGATAAGATCGTCAAAATTCCAGACTGAAGAATTTACTGCTGTCGTGAATCATTCGCTCAGTATGCCTGCGGAAAAAATGGTGCGTTATATTGCGCTCAATCCATCAAATTCGTACCCTATGGCTTTTCGCTGTCCGAGAATAACAGGAACAGCCCCCTCTGTGCAAAAATTATATATACTTCGGGCAAGAGGCGATCTTAAAATAGCAGAGGACGGCGCAAATGCGGGAAACAGCCTGATAAAACTGTTCTGTACCGGCATAATGCCTCGACTTCCGTCAATGTTCCGTATAAAGGACAAAACACACAGCGAGATAGTTACTCTTATCGGCTCGAACGACAATGTTTATATGCTCGGATCGCCGCTTAAAAACTCATATCCGCGTTCTTCGGCGGTTACGCCGCTGATAAGGCTTGTATGCGGCGAGGACGGAAAATTCTTTTTTGTTATACCCGATGAATTTCGTCCCGATAAAGACGGAAATATAAAGCTCTCGGTTCTTTGTGAGAGCGGGGGAGAGTTCTTTCACGCGGAACTTTGCGCAAAGCCCGCGGGAGTGACAGAACTCGGCAAAATAAAATTCAGAAAAGGAGATATCTGACATGGGAAATCCCGCAGTAATGACGGCGGTTTGTCAGTGTGTTTTCGGTATGACGCCTGTCCCGCTGACGGTAACATCTCAGAATACTGTCATAGGTCAGAACTTTCCTATTGCGACAATAATGGATATGCCGAAGCTCCCGATGACATTCGGAATGTGTACAAGCCCCTCAAATCCCACTGTTGCCGCAGCGACTGCCGCGGCGCTCGGAGTTCTGACGCCTATGCCGTGCATACCCGCGTGCGCTGCGCCGTGGGCGCCCGGTTCGCCGACGGTTATTGTCGGCGGAAAGCCCGCTTTGAATAATTCGAGCAAATGTATATGCAGCTACGGCGGAGTTATCTCGATAAATATGACTCCCGCCATGACTCTTCAGATACCTTAGGACTATGGAGATGAGCTTATGAAAGTAAGAAAGCTGATTTTTATGGCGGTATTTTCTGTTTTTACAGCATGGCTTATGTATAATGTTAAGTCATATATGATAAGCTCTATGTACAGCGATATGATATTCACAAGGATAGCGGTCGAATCACAGGAATATACGCGCCAAATAGAATACGGCATTGAAAACGGAAAAAGCTTAGAGAATTTTTATAATATAGATGACATATTGAAAAATGTGAAGAGATGCAGTTCATATATCAACAAAGTATATATAGTTTACTATAAAGACGACAAGTGGCAATATACCCTTTCCGACGAAGCAGGGTCGGATAAGCCGAGCAGCGCCGAAAACATAAAAATAAGAATACCGGAAAAGGACAGCCTTTATTCTGCCTATTATGATGAAAACGGCGATTATTTTCTTTCGTGTCCCATAAATGTAAATACCGGAGCCGAAGAAAAAACGGCGGCGGGATATCTTGTCCTCAGCATAGATCAGAATATTGTCTATAATTTTATCTCCGATAACCTTTATGAAAACCTTATTCAAGGCATAGTCATAGGTGTGTTGGCGTTTTTGACGGGTACAATAGTTATAATACATCTGCGCCTGAGTGAAAAACACGCCTCTTTGAGCGGCTTTATGGCAGCTTCAATAACGGTATGCGTCGGAGAACTTGTAGACATCTTTATTTCGATATACAGGTTCTGGCTCGAAATAGACGATCTTATACGTCAGTCGGCGTCTAATATAGTTGCTGCACTACAGTCCGATCTTGATAAAGTAATAGAAAAGGGCGTGTCGCCCGGAAGAATATACGACCTGAATGCATGGCTGTGGGAAAGCAGTAAGCCTATACCGTTCATAGAAAAATTTATCTACGACAAGTACTATGAAATATCCGCGGTAATATCGAACTATTACATTATGACTCAGATAGTATTATATGGAATTATGCTTTCATTTGTGATAATATTGGCGATAATAATAGGTTTGTTTTTCATATTTATAGGAGGTCTTGCAGACAAGGTGAGAAATAAAAGAAGAAGCCGGAGAGATAACAAAAATGGACATAAAAAAGAAAGTCTTGTCGGAGCTGAAAAATGACAGCATAAAAAATGCTTTGCTTATAAGAACGCTTGAAAATGAGCCTGACACCGAATTTCATATCTATAACGGTTCTGCGGCAGTCTTTGAGAAGAGAACGGGGTACTGGCTGTTTGATATAAAAAACAGCGGCGATTTTACAGAACTTATAAAGTCTTTTAAAAATCCGCTAAAAACGTTTTATGTAAATTCTGTCAGCCCCTTTTCGGAGATAAAATATTTGTTTAATGACGCAAAAGCCCGAATGTATATACAGTATTCCATACTTTCGGGAATGTTCAAAAGAGACCCCGCGGCAGTAAATCCCGATGTAAATATAGTGCCGCTGGATAAGAGCAGTACAGAATTTATACTTTCGCTGTATAAAAATCCTGAGTTTGCTTATAAAGAATACATAGACGCCTGTATAGATATAAATCCGAGTTTTGGAGCAATTCTTCGCGGAGAAATGGTGGGATATGTGCTGATACATCTTGACGGAGAGATAGGACCGATGGTCATATCCGAAAAAGCCCGCGGTAAAGGCGTCGGAAATACTCTTATGCAGAGCATTACCCCGCTTTACGAGGCACAGGCGAGCGCAGGCTGCGGCTTTGTGCTTGAAGACAACGAAAGATCGTGTCATATGATGAAGAGAGCTTGTTTTACCCCGCTTGATGAAAAAATAATGTGGGTATATCTTTAAGATCAAGAAAGGAGCATTTAATGAAAACTGTCACGTTTATTAAAAGGACAGCGGCTGTGCTGTGCGCATTTGCGTTATGTATTCTGTCCTGTGGGTGCGGCATTATAAACGTCAGTATATCGCAAACGGGAAAAGTTGTTGATGTATTTGAAAATTCTTCCGAGAAAACGACTTATGAATATCTTCCCTGCAAGCGCAAGGACGGCGGTAAATTTAAGATCGCCTGGGTCGATATTGACCCCTATCCCGAAACGTTCCGTATGGTCTATTATGTTATCGAACAGCTTAAAAAAAGCGGCTGGATAAGTTATGACTCGCTTCCGTTCGACCCCGATGACGACAGCGATACGCTTAAAATGTTGGATTGGGTCGCTGATAATGCCGAGAGCGAATATATGGAATTTGACAAAGAGATTATGTTTTATACCAGCGAAACGCCCGAAAACGAGATATATTCTGTTTTACAGCAGCATATAGAAGTGCTCAAGGACGTTGACGCGATACTTGCGCTTGGAACTACGCCTGCGAAAATGATGGAAAAATTCGGTTTTGACATTCCGCTTTTGATGTACGGAGTTTCAGACGCGGTAGGTTCGGGATTGATAAAATCTGCGGAGGATTCGGGAAACGAAAACTATTGGGCGCACGTCGATCCTTCTGTTTATGCGCGACAGCTTCAGTATTATTACAACCTTCTTGGGTTCAGTAATTTAGGCACGGTATATGGCGACGAGGCGGTAGGAGGCATCCCCGAATACCGAAGCGTCGCAAAGGAAAACGGCTTTAAGCTCACAGAATATGTGCTTGACCGTGAGACAACAGATGAAGACGAATATTATACGGAGCTTAAAAAAATATACAGCATGATGATAGAGAAAGACAAGACGGACGCTTATATAATAAACACTAATGTTTTCACCTCTGAGCAAACGGCAAAAGAATTTATGCAGATGTTCTTTGACGCAGGTATACCCGTTCTTACGCAGATAGGTCCCGGTTATGTAAAAGAGGGCGCGTCGCTTATGATAGTTGACCCGCGCGACGCAGACGCAGCTGCCTCATATGTCGCTTATGTCATAGGCGCGGTGTTTAACGGCACTAAACCGGGGGATCTTGACCAGATATATGCAAGTACTTCTTATCTCGTGCTTAATATGAGCGTTGCGGATAGGATAAATTATCATCCCTCATTTGAAATGTTTCTTGCTTGTGACGATATTATAAGTTAGGATAAGATATAAAAGTCTGAAATGTTTTTTTAAGTTGTTTATGACATCAGACAGCAGTATAACGCCGATATATTTGAAAACAGGCTTTACGGAAAAACAGACTAAATAAATTGAAAGGAATGAATATTATGAATTTTTTTTCCGCCCTTTTCAGAAAGAAAAAAAGAACGCCGGAGCCGGCGCCCGCACCGCATGAAACCGGAAGTTCTGAAAACACATCCGTCCCTAATTCGGCAAATCTCGCCATGGAAACAGCCCCGAAACAGTCGTTTTGGGGAAAGGCGAAAAACAATATCGAAAATTGGGGCAGCCGTATCAGAGACAAGGCGGACAGCGGCGCTTCATGGCTATATGATAAAGCCGACAAAGCCGCGGATTTTGTCGGCAAGCATGGTGTAGGATTATTTGACAAATTTCGTGATTTTCAGGACGACGTACATGATTTTGCAAAAGATACCAAAAAGAAGATAAAAAACAGCCGTATAGCAAAAGGACTTTCAGCGGCGGGTAATTTTGCTGCGGAAAAGGCTCGTTCGGCGGGCGGCTATATATCGGGGAAAGTTCATGGAATAATCGACAAGATGAAAGAAAAAAAGGAAAAGGATAAAGACAAAGAGAGCGCTTTTTCCAGAGCGGGAAAATGGATAAAAAACAAAGCCTCGGCTGCGGCGGATTATATAAGCAACAGCGCGGTCGGACGCGGTATAGGCAAAGCAAAAGACCAATTTTTAAACAGCGCCGTCGGAAAGGGCTTGACTAAAGCGGCAAACTGGACGGGGCAAAAGGCGTCGGACGCGGGTCATTGGATATCCGATAAGGCTCATGCCGCGGGAGACTGGGTATCGGGAAAAGTCCACGGGATAATCGACAAGATAAAGGAAAAAAAGGAACAGGATAAAGACAAAGAGAGCGTTTTTTCCAGAGCGGGAAAATGGATAAAAAACAAAGCTTCGTCCGCGGCGGATTATATAAGCAACAGCTCGGTCGGGCGCGGTATAGGCAAAGCAAAAGACCAATTTTTAAACAGCGCCGTCGGAAAGGGCTTGACTAAAGCGGCAAACTGGACTGAACAAAAGGCTTTGGACGCGGGTCATTGGATCTCGGACAAGGCTCATACAGCGGGGAACTGGGTAGCAGACAAAGCCAAAAGCGCCAAAGATTCAATAATAAGTGCTAAAGACTGGGGAATGGAAAAGAAAGATCAAGTCATGAAATGGGTCTCCGATAAAAAAGAGCAGGCTTCGGACTGGATCGAAAACAAAAAACAGGCAATCAGAGAACATGACGACGAGCGCTATCTCCGCCGTATGATAAGAAAGAAAGGCGGTCAGCATTATACAGACGTTATGCGTATGCAGGAAGAGATGATGTCGGGAGATATCGGAAACAGAATGAAAAAGAGCGCAGACGTAGAGAGGCTTGCGCGCTACAGCGACCGTCAGCGGCGTTATCTTTCAGAGGGCGAGACCGACGTCGAAGATCTTCCTGAAGATAAGAAAAAAGCGGAAAATAAAGATGATTCGTTGCTGTCAAAGGTGAATACAGCATCTTCTGTTCTCGGCAAAGCGGACATGGTTAATAAGGCATTAGACAAAACAAAATTAGGAAAATTTAAGATCCCGTTTGCACCTCACATAGGTAATGGAGTAGGAATGGTAAACAGCATAGTCAAAGCGGGGGTACATGACAAAGAAAGAAGACAAGTTGACGCAATTGACGACGAAACAATAAAAAGCGGTTTTGAAGACGAAAACGACCGTGAGCTGATGTCGAGCGCCCAAAAGACGCTGAGTTCGTCTTTGAAGCGCCAGGTCGTTTCAGACAGCGCGGATTCTGTAAAGAAAGGTTTGACACTCGGAGGAAAGATCGCGGATACGGTTACGGGAGGCACTGTCGGAGGAACTGCGTCTAAAGTGGGCAATTTTTTCGTAGATGCGGGAGCTAATATAATAAAAGATAAAATGAAGTATAAAGATGATAAGCGCCTTATGAAAGAGAGCTTGTTCGGAGGTGAGGAAGAATATAAACGAATAAAGGAGAAATACGGAATGAATGCAAGGGAAATGCAGATACTTGCAAAACAAAATGCAAAAGCCCGTACTATAGGAGATGTTGCGGACAGAAGAAGGCTTGAAGAATCACAGGCGATACATAGAGGATTGGGCACTGAAAATTCCGGCGCACATTCTCTTATGCAGGCGGCGGGGTATGCTGATCAAGAATCAAGACAAAATCTAAGCTCTAAGGAAATTGCGAAGAGAATGGACGCTCCGACTGTTGAAAGACTATTGAAGCGAAAAACATCTTAAATCAAAAACTATTTCAGAAAGGAATAAATTATGATAAGAAAAGTATTTGAAGAACTCGAAGAGATGATCAAAAATATGGGCGTAGAAGCGGAGATCGACTCGTCAGACGGTACGGACACTCTGCGCATTATACCCGATAACATAGGTCCTGACGAAGACGGTACAGTAGTAATGGAAGTATGCAGTATACCTATTGAAGAAACGACCGATCATTATATCCAGATCTACACTACTGTTGCAAAGGATATTGAGAAACAGCTTTATCCGCATATCCTTGAAAAACTGAATGAAATAAATCTGACAACAGTGCTCGGCGGTTACAATTTGCTTTCGGATTACGGAATGATGTATCACAAATATGTACTGAGGCTTCAGGACGGTTCTGACGAGTTTTTGAAGGATAATATCTATGGCGCTGTTTCCGACGTTTTTGCGATAATTGATTCTGATTATCTGAAACTGTTGGCTTCATTAAAATTATAAAAAATATACAGTTCTCATAATTTCTGATATTGTGGGAAAATTTTGAAATAAAGCGTTTCCGCTCACAAACAGCGACCGAAACGCTGCTTTCTTAAAGAAATTTTGAGGCTCGGACAGTCTGCGGGGGAACGCTTATGGCGTTCCCCCGCGCTCACGTTTTTTAAAACCGTTGGGATAGATCTTCTGCGGACTTTATGAAAACTTTACCGCACAGCCGAAACCGTATTGTTATCCTTAATTATCGGACTATCCTTTAAGCTGTTTTAGGCAGTCTTCAAGCAGTTTCTCGTCTTTTTCAAGATTTTTGTTTTTGGTAAACGAGCTTACTACAGGAACAATTATAAGTCCAAAGATCATTGCTGCCGCTCCCGCATTTATAGGCGACGCCATATTGAGCGGAAGAGAAGCGGCTGCTTTTGCAGCGTCTGGGAAAAATCCGAGACTGAATATAAACATATGCGTGACCGTTATACCGACACCCGAAATAAAGCTCGTCCAAACCGCCGCTTTCGTTATCTTCTTTGAGAACAATCCGTACAAAAACGGCGCTAAAAATGCTCCCGCAAGCGCACCCCACGATATAGACATAAGCGTGGTTATATAAGCGTTAGGATTGAGCGCGATAATTACCGAGATAAGTAAGAACACCGCTATAAGCACTCTCATAATAAGCACCTGTTTTTTATCTGTGAGCGGTTTTTTTATAAGAGGCTTTATCAGGTCAATAGTAAGCGTCGAGCTTGAAGTAAGCACAAGCGACGAGAGCGTTGACATAGACGCCGAAAGAACAAGCACCACGACTATTCCTATCAGAAATTCGGGAAGCGCGTCTTTCAGCATCTGCGGAACTATCGAATCAAACGCAAGCTTTCCGTTTACGCTTTCAACAAGTATCTCGCCGTCCGCTCCTGTTCCGTAAAGCCTTCCGAAGCCGCCCATAAAGTATGAGCCTCCCGCTACGACAAGCGCAAATATTGTCGAGATAATTGTTCCGCGCTTTATCGCCGCGTCGTCCTTTATCGCGTAGAATTTCTGTATCATCTGCGGAAGTCCCCATGTTCCGAGCGAGGTAAGAATAACAACTCCGATAAGATTTATCGGGTCTGGACCGAAAACAGAATTTAACGAATTTTCGGGAACGCCCTTGTCGGTTATCTGTCCAAGCCCATTTAGAGCCTCCGTAAGACCGCCCTTTCCGTTTATCACGCAAAGAACTACTGCGACAATTCCTATAAGCATTATAATTCCCTGAACGAAATCGTTTATCGCTGTCGCGGTATAGCCGCCGAGGATAACATATGCCGCCGTAAGCACCGCCATTCCTATAAGACACGCCTCATACGGTATCTCAAACGCCATATTGAACAGCCTCGAAAGTCCGTTATATACCGACGCCGTATACGGAATGAGAAACACGAAAACTATTACCGCCGAAACGATCTTCAGCGCCTTTGAACTGTATCTTTTCTCGAAAAATTCAGGCATTGTCGAGGCATTTAATTGCTTTGACATAACGCGCGTTCTTCTGCCCATTATTATCCATGGAAGCATCGAACCTATCAAAGCGTTTCCAATGCCTATCCAAGCCGCCGAAACGCCGTAGCTCCAGCCAAACTGCCCCGCATAGCCTATGAAAACAACAGCCGAAAAGTAGCTCGTTCCATAAGCGAAAGCCGTAAACCATCCGCCGATATTTCTCCCGCCAAGCACAAACTCTGCGACCGACGAGGCTCTTTTTCGGCAGTAAAGTCCGATACCGACCATTATGGCAAGATAAACCGCTAAAATCACATAAGTCATATTTATCCCTTTCCGCTTTTGCTTTGACGCATAAAAGCGCACAAGCGTTAAAGCACAATAACATGGCTTATTATAGCATATTTTGAAGAATTTGTCAAGTATTAAAAACGCAGTTACCTTTCGGGCTGTCTATAAAGCCCCATCTGAGTCGTCAGCGTTTTGCGCTGCGCATAATGCGGCATACAGGAGCTTTCTCAACAGCCTGAGTTTTGAGTTTTTATACAGTCTGTTGCTTTTTTCGGATGCAGTTGTTTTATACAGCTTTGGTTATTTTATTCGGACATTTGACAGCGTACTGTATATGGCAATATTTGCTGTAAAAAGGTTATATTTCCCGCCGCAAATAAACATATCGGCAATTAAACCGTCTCCCAAGACGGTGCGCCTTTGACAATTGCCGTTATAAGCTGTCAGAAAAATTTCAAAAAGTTATTGACATTCTACCTTAAAATGTGATACAATATATAGTAATGTTAATTTGTGAATTTATTATCTGCTGTTCATGGAGGTTAAAATGACACCGAAAAGAATGCTTCTTATTTACCCCGACTTTTTAGAGGAGGGAAAATATAACAAAACACGTCTGGGAAATTACAGCGAGGGTCTGGCGTCGATTTCCGCGGTACTTAAACAGGGCGGCTATGATGTTCAGCTTTATCACGAGCTTTATATGCCCGATAGGGAAGAGTTTATCTCAAAGGTAAAAGAGTTTAATCCCGACACTATCGGTTTTACTCTCAGAACTACCGCCGTTCCGTTCGTTACGGAAATGTGCGGGTGGCTTGACGACGAGCTGCCCGATATACCCGTTTCGGTCGGCGGCTACCATGCTATTCTTGTTCCCGACGAGTGCATTAAAATACGCGGAGTTGATATGGTAACAGTCGGCGAGGGAGAATACCCCCTGCTCGAATATATGGACAGTCTGCGCGACGGCGTTACGAGAACCGATATTCAAAGTATGTACTTTAAGCTGGAAAACGGCGAGATTATAAAAAATCCCGTCCGTCCTCTCATTGAGGATCTGGACGAGCTTCCGTTCCCCGATTTCGAGCTTTTCGATTATGACAACCTCGACCGCTCGAAAAACTATACGGCAATGGTCATGCTTTCCCGCGGCTGTTTGTTTGCCTGCACATACTGCGGAAACTCGCAGTTCAGAAATATCTATCCGAACAAGCTGAAATACTGCCGTTTCAGAAGTCCTAAAAAAGCAATTGAACTTCTTGAACTGCTTATCAAAAAGCACCCGTGGATAAAGTTCATAGAATTCCGCGACGCAATTTTTAATATGTATAAAGACTGGTTCTACGAGTTTATGCCGATGTATATTGAGAAGATACATCTGCCGTTTAACTGTAATCTCCGCTTTGATATTCTTGACGAGGAAATGGTAAAAACTCTTAAAGAGGGCGGATGTTATATGATAGACATCGGTCTTGAAAACGGAAACGAAGAGTTCCGAAAGAAATATCTCCACCGCAATATGAAAAATGACCATATGATAGAAGTATCAAAATGGTTCAGAAAATATAAGATAACCGCTTTGACATACAATATTGTAGGCTTGCCGTATGAAACGCTGGAGCTGTCGCTTGAAACGGTAAAGCTCAATGCAAAGCTCGATGTGGATAAGGTCATTCCGAACATTTTCTACCCATATCCCATGACAATTCTTGAACAAACAGCGCGCGACGGAGGATTTATTGACCCGACGGTTGACCCGAACGACCCGGTACAGCTTCGTATGCCGCAGTATCCGAAGTACGATATTCTCTATATGGCGTACAATTTTAACAAGTTAGTAAAGAAATATAAGGCAATTTACGAACTGCCAGAAGAAAAAGCGAAAATTGCGGAGGCTAAGCTCGACAAAAAGATAACCTCTCCGAACTATCCGAGAAAGTTTCTTTATAAAACCGCTAAGATGAAGGACGACGCTTTTATTAAAGCAAAGAAAACTTTGAAGAAAGTATCGCCGAAGCTGTATATCTACCTTAAAAACAAAACAATGAAAGAAGTTAAGACGGATTGAGGCTGTCGATAAAGTCTTTTATACAAGCTGCTTTGGGGGAAAACTTTTGAAAAAGTTTTCCCCCAAGCCCCTTTTCAAAACTTTTAAGTAACGTGCTTTACAGGAAATGCACTTTTGCTTCAAAAGAACCATGGGTTTATTTATCGGGCAAGCGGGAATTTATTCTGCGTTAAATTCCATTTTTTGAGCAAAAACCCTTGACAAAACAGACAAATAGTGCTATAATTTCTAATGTATGCAACAAAAGGAAATTCGGGCGCGTTTAGCTGCCCGAAAAAAGTGCTTTATTAAAGCATTTTAAGGAGGCAATTATTATGAAAAAAAAGATTTTAAGCATTTTTCTTGCGCTTGCAATGGTCCTCGGTCTTTGCGGCTGCGATAACAGCGACACACTGAAGATCGGCGTAATACAATACGCCGCGCATCCTTCGCTCGACAACTGTTATAACGGAATTAAGCAGGGACTTGAGGCAAGCTCGTATAACGGAAAATATACCATTGATTTCCAGAACGGACAGGACAGCGGCGAAAACTGCGACCAGTATGCGAAGAATATGGTCGCAAACGGCTATGATATGATAATCGCCATTGCCACGCCTGCGGCTGTTTCGGCATATGCTGCCGCTAAAGACAGCGACATTCCCGTTATTTTCTGCGCAGTTTCAGATCCTGTCGGAGCGGGACTTGCGACAAGTCTTGACGCGGGTCTTGAAACTTGCAACGGCACAGCGGATATCCTCAATCTTGCCGAACAGCTCAACCTCATTATGACTTTACAGCCCGATGTGAAGAAAATCGGCGTACTTTATACGACGACCGAGGCAAATTCTGTTTCCCACCTCAAGATATTCAAAGAGCTTTGTTCCGCAAAGGGAGTTGAGGTAGTGGAAAGCGGAGTTTCGGGTTCTGCGGATATTCCTCAGGCTGCCGCAGATCTTGCCTCAAAAGTTGACTGCATAAACAACTTTACCGACAACAACGTTGTAAACAGCCTTTCTGTAGTACTTGAAAAGGCAAACGCCGCAAATATCCCCGTCTACGGCTCCGAGGTAGAGCAGGTTAAAAACGGCTGTATCGCGTCTATGTCGATAGACTATGTAGAACTTGGCAAAAAGACCGCCGAGCTTGCGGTACAGATACTTGACGGGAAAAAGTGTTCAGAGCTTCCTGTTACACAGGTGTCCGATGTTACGCCCGTGGTAAATACCGAAGTTCTGGCAAAGTTTAACATAACGCTTCCCGACGCATATAAGGACGCTGAACAGGTAACTACAAACAGCTGATGAGCTGTTTTAAGCAGATATGATTCCGAAAGGGTGTGCAGATATGACCGTATTCCTTAACATTGTTATAGGCATTTTCGAGGAGGGTCTGATGTACGCCCTTCTGGCTCTCGGAATGTATATTTCATACAGCGTTCTGGATTTCCCCGACTTGTCAGTTGACGGAACTTTTCCGCTCGGCGCGGTACTTACGGGCGTTCTGATATTAAACGGAGTTGACCCGTGGCTTTGCCTTGTCATTTCGTTTGCAGCGGGAATGTTGGCGGGAATGCTTACGGGAATAATGAACGTAAAGCTCGGTATCATACCTCTGCTGTGCGGAATAATTATGTACACCGCCATGCTCTCCGTAAATCTCGTTCTGATAAAAACAGGAACGGACGGAATGGCGATTGCGTCATTCTTTACAAAGAACACTATTTTCAACAGCTCTTTGGCGGCGCTTATTCCTAAAAATATCGGCGGGTTTGCACTTAGAACGGTCATTATTTCGTTTCTTATAGTAATTGTATGCAAGATATTGCTTGATTTGTATTTTAAAACGAAAAGCGGACTTTTGCTGCGTGCAACGGGCGATAATGAGAGATATACAACTATGCTCGGCAAAAATCCCGGAACAGTAAAGATCTTCGGGCTTATGCTCGGAAACGGTTTTGCGGCGCTTGCAGGCTCGGTAATTGCACAAAACAAGGGAAGCGCCGACCAGCAAATGGGAACGGGAATGGTCGTTTTGGGACTTGCGTCGGTAATAATCGGCATAAGCCTTTTCAAGCGCGTGCGCTTTATGGAAGGAACGACAATGGTCATTCTCGGAAGTCTTATCTACAAGGCTTCTTATCAAATAGTTCTTACGCTCGGTATTCCGACCGAATGGAACAACTTCGTAAAGGCGGCGATTTTCCTTATCGCGCTTGTACTCGGAGGGAAACAGGCGGGAGAGCTGTTTAAGAAATTGTTTAAGAAAAACAAAAAAAATTCCGACAGGGAGGGTAAAAATGCTCTCACTGAATAATATCCAAAAAGTGTTCAACGCAGGAACAGTAGATGAAAACAAACTGTTCACCGATTTTAATTTAACCGTAAACGACAGCGAGTTTGTGGCAATAGTAGGCTCAAACGGAAGCGGAAAGACGACGCTTTTGAATATGGTCTGCGGAACGAGCCGCCCCGATAGCGGGAGCATTATTTTTAACGGCAGGGACATCACTGCTCTGCCCGAATATAAACGCGCAAAACGCATAGGGAGAGTTTTGCAGGATCCGAAAATGGGAACTTGCGCGAGCCTGACCATTCTTGAAAATTTAGCTCTTGCGGACAATAAAAACAAAAGGTATGGGCTTTCCCGCGCTGTCAATAATAAACGCAGGGACTATTACAGAACGCTGCTTGAAACGTGCAATATGGGTCTTGAAAACCGCCTCGGAGTTCCCGCAGGTTCGCTTTCGGGCGGACAAAGACAGGCGCTCGCGCTGATAATTGCGACAATGACCGATATTGACCTGCTCATTTTGGACGAACATACGGCGGCTCTTGACCCGAAGTCCTCGGAAACGCTTATGGAAATAACGAGGCGCGTAGTTGAGGAAAAAAAGTATACTACTCTTATGGTAACTCATAATCTGCGTTTCGCGGTGAATTATGGGACGCGTCTGCTTATGATGCACGAGGGAAACGCGGTTATGGATATTTCGGGCGAGGAAAAGAAAAAACTTGTTGTAGATGATATACTCGGAAAGTTTAACGAGATAAGCATTGAGTGCGGAAATTAACTGTCGGTTGGTTTTAAAGGCTTCTTTAAAACCGACCGTTTTTTAAGCGGAGCAATTAAACGGGTTGGAGAAATGATGAACAAAAACGAGGTATTGCGTAAATTTTTCGGTCACAGCAGTTTTCGTGAGGGACAAGAACAAGTCGTGGACAATATACTTCTCGGCAAAGATTGTCTTTGCGTAATGCCGACGGGCGCGGGAAAATCCTTGTGCTATCAGGTGCCTGCGCTTATGATGAGAGGAACAGCTATAGTTATCTCGCCCCTTATTTCGCTTATGCAGTGTCAGGTAGAAGATCTACTTGAAATAGGCATAAGCGCGGCATACATAAACAGTTCTCTCGACAGCTCGGAGTATTTCAATATCTGCCGCCGCGCTGCCGCAGGAGAGCTTAAAATTATCTATGCCGCTCCGGAAAGGCTCGTAAACGAACATTTTATAAAGCTGTGCGGGAGTATCGAGATACCGCTTGTGGCTGTAGACGAGGCTCACTGTGTTTCACATTGGGGACAGGATTTTCGTCCGTCATACCTTAAAATCTCCGATTTTATTCGTTCTCTTAAAGTTCGCCCCGTTGTTGCGGCATTTACCGCGACGGCGACCGAAACGGTGAAAAAGGATATAGAGCGGCTTTTAGAGCTGCGCGAGCCGTTTTTGACAACTACGGGCTTCGACCGTCCGAACCTGTTTTATGAGGTAAGAAGACCTAAGTCAAAAGACGCCGAACTGCTCAGTATTTTAAAGGACGTTTCAGGAGCAATAGTCTATTGTTCAACAAGAAAGAACGTCGAAAATGTAGGTGAAATGCTTTG
This sequence comes from uncultured Clostridia bacterium, assembly GCA_947629335.1. Taxonomy (GTDB): domain Bacteria; phylum Bacillota; class Clostridia; order Oscillospirales; family Ruminococcaceae; genus CAG-115. The sequence goes on from CANRDI010000003.1 coordinate 131,772, forward strand.
CCGAAACGGGATAAAAGCGGCGGTCTATCATGCGGGGTTTTCCTCGGAAGAACGAAAAACCGCGCAGGAAGATTTCCTCCACGACCGAGCGGACGTAATGGTTGCGACAAATGCATTCGGAATGGGAATTGATAAGAGCAACGTTTCGCTTGTAGTGCATTATAACGTCCCGAAAGATATCGAAAGTTATTATCAAGAGGCAGGCAGAGCCGGCAGGGACGGATCTCCCGCGCGCTGTATAATTCTTTTCAGCAAAAGCGATATAAGCATAGCAAAGTATATGATCGAACATTCCCACGAAGAGCGCGAGCTTTCCGATATAGAACGTAACGAACTCAAAAGGCGGGATCATATACGGCTCAAAATGATGACGGATTATTGTGAAACAAAAAGTTGTCTGAGAGGGGAGATACTGAAATATTTCGGGGAAAAGACAGCGGGTTTCTGCGGGAACTGCGGAAATTGTGCAGGAAATTATGAAGTCGCCGACGTGACAGTCGAGGCGCAAAAAATATTGTCCTGCATTTTCCGCCTGAAACAGCGCGGAAAAGCCGAAAATACGGCTATGGTCTGCAATATACTTCTCGGCGCAGGTTCTGCGGCTGAAAACGGCTATGATACGCTTTCGACATACGGGATAATGAAAGAAACATCTGTAAAAAGGATCTGCCTTATTGTTGAATATCTTGTAAAAGAGGGATATATAGAGCTTTGCGGAGACGAGCAGATATGCGTGCTGACCCCAAAAGCAGATGAGTTTATAAAGAACAAAGGCTCTGTATTGATGAAGTTCAAGAAAAAGACGCAGATAATTTTGAAGCCGCGCGAGCCTGAAAATAAAGAACTTTTTGAAAAGCTCAGAGAGCTTCGGAAAAAACAAGCCGCCATTCTCGGAGTTCCGCCGTATGTAGTTTTTTCGGACGCAACGCTAAGAGATATGTGCGTACTTCTGCCGAAAAATCACGAAGAATTTTTACAGGTTTCGGGCGTGGGAACAAGAAAAGCAGAACGGTATGGAGAAAAATTTCTTTCGGTCATAAACGAATATTCAAAAAATCTTCAGTCTTTATAATATACATTATGGGCGTTTTTTGTGAATTATGACGAAATTTGCGAAAGTCCTTGACTAATCAGGTAAAATATGATAAAATATAATCAGTTTGTAGAAAAACTAAATTGTTTTATATTTAAACTGACCGGCTTTGTCAAATAAATTGAAAACGGACGGTGATCTATAATGGCTTACAGCAAAGCAAGACGGGGAACGGACAAGAGAGTTGTCAGGACAAAGAGAGCTATAAGAACGGCTCTGTTTGAGATAATTGAAACAAAGGATATTTCTTCTGTAACGGTAAGCGAGCTTGCGCGGAAAGCGGGCGTAAACAGACGTACATTTTATACGCATTATGTGAGCATAACCGAGATCGTAGACGAGATCGAAGAAGAGCTTGTAGAAGCGCTGAGAACTATTGTAATTAATTTTAACGAAAACAATTTCCAAGAAGTTATATACGACGTCTTTATAAAACTTAACGACATTGTTACCGAGGATTTTGACTTTTATTTCAGACATTTGAAAATGGATATACAAGGGGCTTTTGTCGGGCGTATAAATGAAATAATAGACGAACTTTCGGGAAAAATCGTAAAAAGCCTTACGGATATACCTTTTGAAAGGGCAAAACTTGCCGCGACATTTGCCGTGGGCGGATTTATAACAGCGTTTTTCGACTGGAAAAACAGGAAAACTTTATCTCTTGAAGAAACCGCAAAGATCGTCAGCGCGGCTTCGGAAGGATGCATAAAGGAGATATATACAAGCAGATTTTAAGGAGAAGTTTTTATGGAAATTATGAATGATGCTGTAAATCAGATCCCAGCGACAGGATTTGACGGCGTAGGAGTTTTAATAGCAGTCGCGGCTGTCGCTCTTGCGATAGTTTTGGTGCTGGTGTTTACAAAGAAGAAAAAATAACAAGCGAAAATCCTTGATTTGACTTCTGTTAAGGAAAATTCGGCGTTTATAAAACCACAAATAGGTTTTTATACAAGTTGGGGGAAAACTTTTAAAAAAGTTTTCCCCCAAACTCCTTTTAACAGTATACAGTTTATAGTGTAAAGTAAACAGCTGAGGTATCGCCTGTGGCGATTTTTTTAATATTTATTGGGGGAAAACTTTTGAGAAAGTTTTCCCCCAACCCCTTTTCAAAACTTTTATGTAACATGCTGTAATGGAAATGCACTCCTGCTCTCCATGCTTATACAGCCGCAACAGTATAAGTAAACGTCTTTTCTTCTCCCGCCTTCGCGGTAACAACTCCGAACTTCTCGCCAAAAACGCCCGAACAGTCGTCATAGTCCTGTGAACCGCACCACGGCTCAATGCAAAGGAACGGCGCGTTTTTCGCCTGCCACAGTCCGAGACCCGTAAAGTCGGGGAAATCTACGCGGATACCTTTGCGGTTTTTGTCAAGCAGCTTTACCGAGCGCGAAGCAGGATGTTCCATATGCAGAACGTCGTTCATAAACATATCGTGGTTTAGCGGCATAACTTTGCTGTTTTCAATAACTGTGCGGCGGTTGTTGTGTTCGTAAACTCCCGTTTTGGTGTTGTAGTTCGGGATATTCGCGGTTTCTTCCTTCTCGAATTCAAGAACGTAGTCCGTAAATTCTCCGGGACAAGCAAACGCAGGGTGCGCGCCGATACAGAACGGCATATCCTCCGCGCCGTTGTTTTTTACTTTCTGAGTGATCTCAATTCCGTCAGAGGTAAGCGTATAGATGATCGTAAACTTAAAGTCAAACGGATAAACAGACTTCGTTGTTTCATTCGGAGTAAGCGACAAAGTGACCGAGCTTTCCGTCTGCGCCTCATTCGTCAGCAGGAAATCACGCGCGAAACCGTGTTTCGGGATACGGTATTCCTCGCCGCCGATAAGGGTCTTCTTATCCCTGAGCGTTCCTATCATGGGAAACAGCAGGGGAGAAGTATTCGCCCAATAAGTCGGGTCGGCGTTCCACATAAGCTCTTTGCCGTTTACGACGAGCGATTTCAGTTCCGCACCCTTTTGGTTGATCTTTGCCGAACAGTTGCCGTTTTTGAGAACAATTTCCATATAAACCTCCTGTACAAAAATAAATTTACAACTCAATTATACAACATTTTCCCAAAAAAATCAAGTGAATTTCGGTCTTTTATCCGAATGTTTTTTCACCCATGCTCTTAAAATGAGGATAAGGAATACAATTATTGCGATAAACAACATTAGCTTTATAATTATCGTGAAAATATCGTTTTCGCGGACAGAGAGCGCGTAGATCTGTCCTTTTGCGTCGCGGAAATACATTATGCCGCTGTTTGAAACGGCAATTTTCCCGTCTGTAAAGTCGATTATCTTTACTATCTCCGAAAGCGAAAGCTCGTCGTTGTTGTCTAAAACCGAATACAGATACCATTTTCCTTCGCTTTCGACGGGCGATACCACATATGCTCTTAACCCGCCGCCTGTTGTGACAACAGGCGTACAGCCGTTTTTAAGCTCCTCATATGTTTTGATTATCTCCATATTCAGCGCGTCAACAACATGAAAACCGTTTGTTGAGGAAATAAACAGCTTGTTTTCATATTCAACGGGTGCGCTCAGTTCTCCGCCTGCTTCGAGAGACATCAGAGAGCCTTCTTCGGCAGTTCCGTCGGCTTCAAGACGAACTTTACAGATAATTCCGTTTTCCGCGCTCATAAATATTGCGTACTTTCCCGCGAAAACGTAGTTTATCTTTTCGCCTATATCATTTTCGACATAAACATTTTCGTCATTTTGATGAACGACAAGTTTTTCTCCCGCTCCGAATACGACAAAATCCCCGTACAATCCCGCCGAAGTAACTTTGTTTTCGGTTTTGTATTCCCAGACAATTTCGAGTTCTTTATTAAGGTCTGCACAGATAAACGAATAACCATCATCGTTTTTCACACCGAAGTAAACAAGCCTGTCAATTGCCGCAACGTCGGTAATTATCTCTCCAAATTGCTTTGAACATTTTACGCTCATATTTTCAAGGTTTACGGCATATAGCTTAGTCCTTGCGGGCTGTAGCAATACGTCGTTTATGACAACTCCGCGCGAGCTTTCCGATACTTTTTCATCAAGCTCCGCAGTCATTTCAGTTTCGCCCGTTTTTTCGCTTATCTTAAATACTTTGTTTCCCGTCGGCGAGAGCAAGAATTCCTTGTACGAAAGCGGAACGCCCGCCGTTTCCGCTTCTCCCGTAGAGAATTTAATTTCGACATAGTTTTTGTTGTATGGCGTTCCCGCCGCTGTTACTGCGTCTTCTCCCGCAAACCCCGCGCTTTCGGCAGATTTCGCACTTTCGGCGAAAACTCCGACGTTTAAATATGCCGTAAATAACAGCAAGATGATAAAACTTACAAACTTTTTCAAATCTTTACAGCCTCTCCGTTTGAAAAGGAATAGAGATAGATCTCCTTTACGGGCTTTCCGAAGAGTTTCGGAGCTACAGCCGCGTAAATCCTGACCTGAAGCGAATAGTTTTCCTTTTCTTTTAATAAATTTTCCTTTGTGTCTGATTTATAGTCTACGATAACAATTCCGTCGTCCTCTTCAAAAAGCATATCTATCTGCCCTTGTATGGCGGTATTTTCTCCTAAATCGAAAATCCCTATATCATCTCCCGAAAGCTCCGCATAAAAAGAGAACTCCCGCTCAACGCGCCTGCTTCTGAGCATTCTCTGTCCGAGCGTTCCCGAAAAGAATTCCGAAATTTTATCTTTGTTTACGAGATTTTCTTCTTCCTCAGTAATTTTCCCCATTGCGCAAAGCTCTGATACTGCCTTTGAAACCGCCGCTTTCAAATCGTCCGCTGTGCAAAGCCTTTTTATGGCTATATGCTCCATTGTGTGGTGATAGGCGTTTCCGACGTCTGTTCCCTTTATGCCCGAACTTACTGCAAAAGAAGGCTTTGTCAGCACAAACGGCATAACGTCGTTTTTATGCGCAAGCTCCGTTACGGAATATTTTGCGCGCTGTACGGTTTCTTCTTCATTTCGATACTTTTTACCGATAATTTCTTCAAGGCTTTTTTCCGTTAATTCTTCGCCGTTTATATTTTCGGACTGATTGTCTGCATTAACGTCAGACGCAGCCTCAGACGCGGTATTTATCTGTTCGGAAGAAGTTTCGCTGTTTAGGGGAATGTCGGTAATGATTTCCGCAGAATAATTTTTCTGGATAAGTTTTCTCCAGATCCATTTAAAAGGTATCGTTCCCTCGTAAAAATCATCTTCATAAAGCGGTACTTTTTCTTCTTTTGAGAATTTCCCGATCATAATAAGTTTATCCTGCGCTCTTGTCATAGCGACATATAAGAGCCTCAGTTCTTCGCCTATGGGCTTTTGACGGTTTACAATTTTTATAGCGTTATGTGCAAATGTATTTGCCTGATAACGTGCTTTTTGGTCTACGAAATTTATCGAAAAGAAATGGTCGTGATTTATGAGAAAGTTTCCCGAATAATCGCTGTTGTTAAACATTGTCTGAAGCTCTGCAAGTATAACGACAGGTATTTCGAGACCCTTGCTCACGTGAAACGTCATTATCCTTACGGAATTTTCTGCGTCTTCGGGTATGGACGCTTCTTCAATCTCGCCCCGTTTGTTTTCTTCTATCTGCCTTATAAATCTCAGAAAATCGCAGAGCGTTCCTCCGTCGCGCGCCACAAACTCTTCGGCGATCTTTTCAAAGCGGTGAAGATTTGCCTGACGCCTTTTGCTTTCGTCAAGAGCGCATACAACCGCATAAATATCCGTGTCAGCGCAGATCTTTCTTATCAGATCGACGATAGAGTTGTTGCTCATAAATCTGCGGAAGTTTGTTATATCATTTTGTGCAGCGAGAGCCTTCGGGTTTATTTTTCGTAAAATGCCTTTTTCTGAAAGTGATTTTTCATATTCTTCGGCTTTTTGTTTAGCGCTTGACTGACCGTAATCCCCGCGTTCTCCGAAAGATGAAGAGCAGAATTTCAGACATTCGCAGAGCGCATAATTTTTAAGGCATTCCGATATGCCCTCGGTTTCATTTGAAAATTCATCGGGGAAACCCAAAGTTCCGAGCCTGAGCTTTGCCGCGTCGTCTGCTGTAAACCGATACAGCGGCGACATAAGAACATAAAGAAGTTCTTTGTCATTAAGCGGATTGTCGATAACTTTAAGATAGTTTACGAGAAGCGCGGTTTCTTCCGATTCGAGAATGTTCTGCCCGTTCGGAGCGGCTGACGAAATTCCGAGTTCTGAAAGCGCTTTTCTGTAGTTTTCGATCTTTCCCTTGTTCCTTAAAAGAATTGCAAAATCGGAATAATTCGGTCTGCAAAGAACTCCGTTTTTTGTTATCTTGAAATTTTCGTCATGCATAAGCTCGTAGATCTTTTTCGCAGCAAAATGCTCCTGACCCGTTTCTTTTGAATTTACGGCATAAATTTCCGTGTCGTATATTGAATTGTCGTCGGCGTCGGGAAAATGCGCTCCGCATACAAGTTTTGTCTCATCATTATAGTCAACTCCGCCGTATTTTTCGGTCATAAGTCCGAAAAACGCGTCATTTACTGTGTTTATCACAGACGGTCTGCTTCGGAAATTATTTGTAAGCGGAAGTTTTGTAAAACCCTGTTCTCCTTTGCAGAGCTTAGCCATTATTTCGGGATTTCCTCCGCGAAAGGCATAAATTGACTGTTTAATATCTCCAACAAAAAAACGCTGTTCTTTTCCGATAAGTCTGAATATTTCCGCCTGTACGTCGTTGCAGTCCTGAAATTCGTCAACAATAACGCACGAAAATCTTGATGAAATAAGCTCACGAAAATCCTCGTCGTTTTTCAGCCTGTCAAGCAAAAGCAGCTCGCAGTCCGAAAAGTCGATATATCCTTGTTCGTGTTTTATTTTGTTGAAATGACCGCGATAAATTTTTAATAGTTTTTTAAAGGCAGTAATAACCGTTCTGTTATGAAAAAGGTTTTGTTCTTCTTCGGAGGCAGAAACGCTTAATTTTGCCAGCTCGTCAAATATTGTATCCGTACATTTTTTTGCTCCGGAAAAGCCTTTTTTAAACTCATTCTGCTTATCCGCTGTTCCGATATCGGGAACTCCGAGCTGGGCAAATTCCGATATTTTTTCGAGAGCTTCTATAGAAGGAGAGGCAGTAAATGTCCGCATAAGCTCTTCAAGAGAAGAAAGACTTTCGATATATTCGGACATTTTTTCGCAAATTGACGTCTTTTTTTCTTTATCGGATTTATCCTTTTTTGTTTTGCCGTCGGGGAGATTTTCGGCATATTTGCTGTATTCTGTAAAACAATTTTCGAGAATATCGTGATAAAAAAGAGCCTTATCATATTGCCCTTTTATAAATTCTGTAAATATCGGGAGGTATTGCTCTTTAAGCGCATCAATGCTGCTATAACATTCCGCCGCTTTATCGAGCCAATTTTCGCTGTCCGCATAAGAACTCAGCGTTTCGGAAACCGAGATTATTCGTTCAAAAAGCTCGTTGTCGTTTTCAAAATTAAACGAATAGAAAAGCAAGTTCCTTTCATTTTCGGAAAACAACTCGCCGCTGTAGAAATCCTGTTTAGTGAGATTTATCGCATTCCATTGAAGTGCAGCAGTCTTGGTCTCGTCCGCAATGGTTATGTTTACGGGCAGATCGAACTTTTCGATGTTGTCTTTTATTATCCCAAGGCAAAATGAGTTTATCGTAGAGATAGAAGCATTTCTGAGCCTTACAGCCTGTTCTGCCAGAAAATCTCGTTCCTTGCCGTTTTTGCTTTCCTCTATGCGCTTTGCGAGAGAAGAACTCAGCTTTTCACGAAGATGCTGAGTAGCGTTTACGGTAAATGTCATAATGGCGAGCGAATCCGCTCTTATAGGGTCTTCATAGTTTGAAATAAGCCGCAAGACCCGCTCGACAAGCATTGTCGTTTTACCTGTTCCTGCCGCAGCAGAAACGACGGTAGGATCGTTTATTCCTGCGCCGATAGCCTTTTTTTGCTCGACGGTCGGTTCGTTTGCGGCGGTTATGTTTTCACTCATATTTTTCTCCGTTCTGTGTTTTGACGGCATTTAAGCCCGATCATTTCTGCCGTTCGGGATTTTTGCAAATTCCGTATAATTCGCAGAATTTACAGGGATCGTTTGAGCTTTTGCTCTGCTTTTCGGTTTGTTCGGAATTTGAGATTCCGTTTTCCCGAATATTTTTATCCTTATAAGCGAGCGGCGTAGCGCTTATATCTCCGCCGTAAATCTTTTCGAGCATTTTTGTGACCGTGGCTATACATTCGTCCGTAAGTTCTTTGAACTCTTCGTTTGTAACGGAATTTTCGCCGTTTAGCATAAAAGAACTGTTTATTTCATTTATGATCTTCTGTTTTTGTTCTTCGTCAATGTCTTTAAAGACCTCGGCTATCTTTTCGGTAACGTTTTTCAGATTGTTTTCAATAAATTCATCATTTATGTAAAGACCGTTCGGGTGATGATTCATTTCGAGCAGATGGAATGCTTCGAGCCTTGTTTTTGCAGCTCCCGCATTTTTTGAGGGAATATAGCTTATCTCTCCGGGAAGGACTTCAATGGTTTTATTTTCGGCATTCGCGCTGCAAAGAGCCGTAAGATACAGAAGCATTTGTATATTCTCGCCGTTTTTTGCGCTTTCCTTGTCAAATGACTTTGCTTTTGATTTATAGTCGATAACTCTCAGATAAAGACGGGGCTTATTGTCCTTTTCGGCATACATAATATCGAGCCTGTCAAGTTTTCCTCCGATAAGAACCTGAGTATTGTCGGAAAGCCTTAATGAAAGCGGCTTTGATAAAAGCTCGAAAGTGTTTTTTGAATTATCGCTGTGTTCGGGATTGCCGCTTTCGGTCATCAAGGAGTTTTCACTGTCGGGAAGATTTCCGTTAAATTCATTTGTATCAAGTGTAAATTCGCATTTGTTTTCATTTGAGATATTCAGCTCAAAAAACTGTGGACTGTAAGACCTTACGGAAAGCTCGGTCTGCATTGTTATCAGAAGGTCTGCGGCAGAAGAAGCAATGTTTCTGAACAGGAAAACCGTTCTTTTGTCGTCGTCATGATCTCCGTTTGTCTGAGTTTTCAGATATTCATACAGAATTTCTTCCGAAGCGTTAAGGAAATCATTTCGTCCGAGCTTAAAAAATTCGTCCATGTTGTCCTTATACTTCGTAAAGATATTCTGCATAACATAATGCAGCGCATTTCCGCGGTTTGAGGCGTTAAATTCGCGCTTTATTTTCTCGCGGATACCGAGTTCTTTTGTGCAGAAAAAAGAAAACGGGCATTGAATGAGCTTTTCGACCTGTGTAGCGCCGATAGACAACTTGTTTTTTCGATCTCCAAGCGAGAGTTTAAAAAGACTTTTCGAGGTGTTTTCCGAAATCTTGTGCGTATATGCGTTTTCTGTAGAGCGGCTTTCGCGTATCTCGTCGAGCTTTTGCACAAATTCTTTATAGCCGTTCGCTTCAAGATAAGCCCGCATAGCGTCGGCGCTTTGCGAATTTTCTCCTGTGAGACTTGCGGCATAGCGCTGTTTTACGGCTCTTATCGAGCGGCAGTAAAAAGCGTCGCCGAGACTTTCGGCTTTTATCGTTTTTATATCGGGGAAAACACGTTTTATGTCGCCGAAAATTGTCGAGCGTGAAATCTTGTTTCCCGAAGCGTCATATTCCGAACAGCTTATGCTCAGAAATTCAGTCGGCAGGCAAACCGCCCTGTACGCGCGGTATAGCGACAAGCTGTATTGTTCTTTAAGATCTTTGAGCGATTGTGCGCGAATATCGTCCGAGTCGGCATTTGCGCGAATAAGGTTTGTGACAAGCTCCGACTCATATTCCGAAAAGATACCCATTCCGTCCGAAGCAGCGGGAAGCTTTTCATATGACGCTCCGACAATGAATACAGCTTTAACGCCGTCCGCGCGGGTCCTGTCTATATCTCCGACAAGAACGCAGTCGCGGTATTGCGGCGGTTTTGCGAGGGTAGTATTTGTACAAATTTCGGCAAAGAGCCTGTAATATTCGTCGAGCGAGATATTTTCGCCCGAAAGTTCTGTTTCAAATACATCAAATATCTCTGCGAGAGAGTTCCATATCTGTTGGTTCAAGCGTACTGTATCGCTGTCGAAAACCGAATTATTGCCGCCGCGGCTGTAACAGCGCGAGATAAGCGTTCTTTCTATACCTACCTCGTTTGCCGCAAAATCATAGATCTCTCTTGTTATCACAGCGCCGTCTTTGTTCAATATCTTTTCCCGAAGCCGAAGTATCGGCTCTGCAACGGCTTTTCTGATGATTTCGGCGTTTATTCGGCTTAGGCTGTTCATATCTCCGAATGTAAATTCTTTTTTTATGTGCTTTGCAGACAAATTCCATTCAAAAATATAATTTTCAAAAACGTCAATATCTTTATCGGAAATAGGCGCTGTTCCGTCCGCGTCGGGTTTGCTGTAAAATCCTGTTTTAAGACAGCTCAGTATATTATCGACATTGAAATTTCTGAGGACATTCAAAAGCGATATAAAGAAATTTACGAGCGGCTGATATAAAATAGGTTCGGGAATGTCAAGAAAAAACGGTATCTCATATTTTTCAAATGCGTCGCGGATATATTTCCCATAGCTTGCGTCCGCGCATAAAACAGCCGTTTCGCGGTATAAAAGTCCTTTGTCGAGGCAGAGCTGTTTTATTTTTGCGGCAGTATAATCCGCTTCTTCAAAAACATCGCGCGCACTCACCGTTTCGCATGCTCCGTTCGGATAAATCTCGCTCTTTTCATTTCCGAAAATTTTTTCCGAAAGCTCTTCAAGAGGAGCGCAAAGGCGCTTTTTTAGGTCGTCTCTTTCGACCACTGCTTGTATGTTTTCGTTTTCGGCATAAGAAATGATCCTGTCGCGCTGGGCGAAAATTCTTCCGAAAACGTTTTCCCTCGGAGCGTCTTTGGTGTCCGCGACAAATGCAAACACAACATTTTCCGCCTTTGCCGTCATTCTTCGGATAAATTCCATTTGGCTTCCCGTAAAGTCGTTGAAACAGTCCACAAATACGAGCGTATCGTCAAAGAAATCATTGTCCGCGCGGGAAATGATTTCGGACGCTTTTTTGGTATAGTCCAGACTGTCGGCATATTTTGAGAGCAGGTTATCATAGCTCTTGTAAATTTTCCCGACATCTTTCAGCTTTCCTATAAGCGAGTTCATACCGCGCGGCGCATTTTCGCATATGAAAAGACCGCTTTTCTCATCAAAATCGCCCGCAGTCAACCCCGCGGTTTTAAGAGCGCTTATCGTGTTCACCATTTTCTCGCAGAAACCTGTTTTGTCCGCTGCGCCTCTTAGCGACGAGAGCATATTTTTCTGTTCTCTTACAGCTTTGTTCATAACAACGCTTTTTACAACGTCGTCCGCCGCAGGCATATTTTCTCCCGCATATAAAAGAATATCGCGCGAGAGAGCGGAAAACGTCGTAACCTTTATTCTTGAAAGACCTGTCAAAAGCCCTTTTCTGTCAAGGTCGGAGTAGATAGTTTTTTCTGTTTCAAACTCAAACTGATCCGGTACTATGAGAAATATTTTCTTTTCATTTTCTGAAAGCGCTTTACAGAGCGTTTCGCGCATTTTCCCCGAAACGTCCGAAGCGGCGCTTCCTTCAATTATCTTTATCATAAGTCCTCCAAAGAATAAAGGTTTTCGTACTTTCTTTTCCCGACCTGTTTTATTATTCCGACTGATCTGAGTACCTCAAGTCTTAGCGAGCTTTTCGCGTCTTTTGCAGTTTTAAGAAATTCCTTTTTTGTAAAGTTTTCTGAAAGTCCCTTTGGAACGAGCGTTTTATAGTCGGCTCTGCATTTAAATACAATCTCGTCTTTTATCTCCATGGGAATTTTTTCTATAATACAATTTTTCCTCGCCGTTCTGCTTCTGAGATCGGGAATTATTTCTCCTTTGAAATATACTCTTTTTTCAATTTTCAGCTTTGCAATTATTACCGTAAGGTTTTCGTCATTTAAAAACCGCCTTATCGAATACATTTCTTCAAATGCCTTTATCAGTGTTTTGCATTTTGCCGAAGGCGTTTCACCGATAATTTCTCCGCTTTGAGAGTTTATAAAAACAGTTTTCATTTCACATATAAGCGGATAAACAACATTTACTTTTGCCGCGGGGAGAAATGCCGAAAGTTTGTCCGCGAGCCGATAGAGATGTTTGGATTGTATTTCAAAAATGCCGTCTTCACAAACTGCGTCCGCAAAATAATTCCCGATCTTTATTTCCTGCTCGTCGGAAAATGGCGCATAATAGTTTTTCAGCGCCGAATGTATAAGTTTTTCGTTCTGCGTTCCGACAGAGCCGTGCGCTCCTTTTACACGGCAAAATGCCGCCTCTTTTGCATTTTCAAAGCGCTTATCCCTGCTTTCCGACGCATTTTCCCGGCTTTCAATAAAGCGCGCTGCGCCGTCGTTCTCGTTGCTTTGAACGACAATATCCGCGATGTTTTTAAGTTCTATGCAGGCATTTTCGACCGCAACTCCGATATCCGCTTTTTTCAGCATCTCCATATCGTTAAAATTGTCGCCAAAGCAGATAAGTTTCTGTGCATTTAAAAGTTTTTTAAGCTGTAGGACAGCCTTTTCCTTGCCCGCATTTTTGCTGTAAATTTCATACCAGACCATATTGTCGTAGTTGTCCGCCTGAACGTTATGTGAAAAGCCGTTTTCTTCACAGAAAACCGCATTGCATTTTTCGATATCGCTGACGTTGAAGAGAGTAAGATAAAACACATTTCCCTCGAAAAGTTCATTATAGTTTGAAACAGCCCTCAGCCGACGATCGTTTTTTCTTGAACAGACATATTCCGACACGTCTTCAAGCCTGCTTTCAAGATAGGAAACACGCTCTTTTCCGTCTATGTATGAGTAGACTAACGGCGCGAAGCTGTTTTCCATGATGAATTTTTCGGCAGTTTTAAGCGTTTTTTTTGTAAATACATTTTCAATGATATGCTTTCCTGTTTTCGGGTCAACCACAAAAACCCCGTTGAACGTAACAGCGGGGACATTTAAAAAAAGCTCGTCAACAAGCGGACTTGCGCTCGAAAAAGAGCGCGCCGTGGCATAGGTGAACAGCGTGCCGCTTTTAAGAAGTCTGTTCAGCGTGTTCTGCGAATATATTGACAGAGATTTGTCATTTCTGAGCAATGTCCCGTCAAGATCCGTTACATAAAGCGTCATTGACCGTCACCGTTTAAAACTCAATAATCCTTACACCCGTCAACCACAAACCTGTGGGAAAGCATATAATCTTTAAGCTCATACGCGCTCGGCATATACCGTCCCTCGCGCTGTATTGCTATACAACCGCAGGCGTTTGCTCTTACGACTGCCTCGCCGAGCGGAAGCTCGTCCGCTATCCCGCTTATAAGTCCTGCTGAAAAAGCGTCGCCCGCGCCCGTCGTGTCGATTACCTTATCTGCGCGGAAAGTCGGCGCAGTTCCACATTCAACGCGGCTCTTGTAAAATGCGCCCTGCTTGTCCAGAGTCACAACTACTTTATGAGCGCCGAGCGAAAGATAGTGGTCAGCTATCTCTTTCGGATCGGTCATTTTACAGAGCGTCACAGCGTCTTCGAGCGAAGGCACGAAAACGGTCGACTTGCCTGCAATCTCGTTCAGCGCGTCGGCATTGTCCTCGCTGTTTCCCGGATCGAAAATTATAGGTATCTCGCATTTCTTGTACCGCTCAGAAAGCTCGTTTATAAGGTTCATTCCGAAATCATCCGAAACAAAATCTCCCGTTACGAAAGCTGCGCTGATTCCCGCGTCATTGAGCTTGTAATTGTCCGTAAAAAGATTTTCACAGCTTATCCCGTTTTCCTCAAAGAACCTGTAAACGTCGTCTTGGTCGTCTTGTTTTATCTTTGCGAAAACCGACGCATAAAGTCCGAACTTTACCAGTCCTGCCGCTACATAAGCCGCCGACCCGAATACTTTTCCGTCCTCGATGGAAATTGTACCAAACAGTAAAATTTTCCGCATATTTATCACCCGTGTTATTTAAAAATTCCGAATGTTTCCGTCCTCATATGCAAATCCGACATACCCGTTGTTTTGAAGCCTGTCTAAAAACGCTTTCATTTTTTTCGGCTTTTTAAACAGCGCCGCGTCATATTCTCCGCGAAGCTCTTCCGCCTTTTTATAAGCGTCCGAGAAGCTGTTTTCATAAAGCACGGCAATTTTTTTCCTCGTTCCCGCTTTTTTCTTCATATCGCTCAGTATGCTGAAAATGCGCTCAAATCCTATTGAAAAGCCGCAGGCGGGAATATCCTCTCCCAAAAACTTTCCGATAAGTTTGTCATAGCGTCCGCCGCCCGCTATAGAACTGCCGAATTTCTCGCTTCTGACCTCAAATACTGTTCCCGTATAATAGCCTTGACCGCGCACAAGCGACGCGTCGTAAACGATTTTATATTTTCCGTCTGCAATTATTTCGCTTTGTTCAATTATTTTCGTCAGGCGCGCCGTTTCTTCCCCGCCTGCTATCTCTGTCATTTTTTGGATATCAAGCGGCAGTTTTGTGAGAATATCGGCGAATTTATCAACAGCCGCGCTGTCGAAACCTTTTTCACGAAGCTCGGCAATAACGCCCTCCGCGCCGATTTTGTCGAGCTTATCAAAACTTATGCAGACCGAAGCAAGGCCGTCTTCCGAAAATCCGCATTTCCTCAGCATTGAATTTAAAACTTGCCTGTCGTTTATCCTGACGGTAAATTCCCCGATTTCGAGAGCCTCAAGAGCTTTTGCCGTCACCGCGATAAGTTCGATCTCACATTCGGGTTCGGGGTCTCCGATAACGTCGATATCGCACTGCATAAATTCGCGCAGTCTGCCTTTCTGCGGATTTTCCGCACGATAAACCTTGTCCGTTTGGACAGACTTAAACGGCAGAGTAAGGTTTTGTCTGTTTGCCGCGAAATATCTTGTCAGCGGCAGCGTCAAATCGTATCTCAGTCCTAAATCGCAAAGTTCGCCGTTTGTTTCAAGCGCTTTTGCGAGCTTTTCTCCGCGCTTCAGTATTTTAAAAATCAGGTTAAGGTTATCGCCTCCGTCGCTTTTGTCAAGATTTTCCGCGTCTTCTACCGCGGGGGTCATAACTCTTGAAAAACCGTTTTTGCGGTAGACCTCGAATATTTTATTCTGCATCTCCTCACGAAGCTCCGCTTCTTTGGGCAGATAATCGCGCATACCTTTTACACACTTTATCTTCATAAACTTTCTCCTTGTACAAATAAATTACTTATTTAATTATACCATTTTGCGGAATTTTTGTCAACAATTTTCCGTCCCTCAAAAAACTTTTTAAGACGGTATATGAGACATAAAAACAGTAAAAAATGATATGGGAAAATTGTTTATATTACTAATTGTAATAAAAATGTACAAATATTTAGAAAAACGGTTAATTATCTACAATTTGATATTGACAATTATAAAAATTTTTGTATAATGATATAAAGAGATATGCAACTTTGACTGCGAAAGTTCAAAAACAGGGAGGGGGTATTTTTATGAAAGCGTCCAATAATAATTTTATATCCCATAACGGAAGTAAATTTGTTGAGGATCTGAATGAGGTGAGCTATCTGTACGGAGAGCTTGTGTGCCGCGATATGGATAAGATAGGTATGCGCTATTCTTATCGTCATATACTTAAACCGCTTATGGAGAATAAAACGCTTACACAGCTTGAACTTGTAAAGCTGACGGGGCAGAAAGCTCCGACGGTGAGCATAACGCTCAGAAATATGGAAAACGACGGGATCGTCTGCCGCGAAAAGAACAGCACTGACCGCCGCGAGACCCATGTTTGTATTACAGATAAGGGCAAGAAGATGTATAAAAAGGTTCTCAGCTCTCTTGAAAAGGCAGATAAGACTATGCTTAACGGTATTTCCGAAAATGAGCTTGACGCATTGATAGACATTCTCGAAAAGCTGAAAAAAAATCTTTCTCAGGCTGTTAAATGATTATTTGTTATAATTGTTGAATGACTTTGCTGTAATGTTACAGACGGAAAATGTATAATTAAAAGCGTATGGTATACGGCAGACGGTAATTAAAAAAACGTCGGAAAATTCGGTTTTGGCGGGTTTCATAACTGAATAAAAATGCGAGAGAATTTTTGGTTCTCTCGCTTATTGTTATCAGATTGTAAGACATATAATCTGTTCAGTCGCGTTCAAGCGCCGTAATTCCCGACCGAACCATTTTTATTATCCCGAACGGCTTCAAAAGGTCGATAAAACTGTCAAGTTTTACAGGCTCTCCCGTAAGTTCGAGCATTATGCTGTCCGCTCCGACATCTACGGGCTTCGCGCGGTAAAGATTTGCTATCTCGATTATTTTATGCCTGTCTTCCGTGGATCTTCCCGCGCGGATAAGAATATGCTCGCGCGTTACCGCGTCATTGAGGATTTTCACTTCGTGTACGTCGTAAAGCTTCATAAGCTGGTTTTTTATCTGCGTTATTATACGGAAATCTCCCTCGACAACTATCGTCAGCCTTGAAATATCCGGTTCTTCTGTTTCCGCAGCATTAAGGCTCTTTATATTGAAGCAGCGGCGGCTGAACAGTCCCGCGACCCTTAAAAGAACGCCGTTATTATTGTTTACTTTTACCGAAAGCACATATTCCTGTTCCATATTACGCCTCCAAATCGATTTCTGTGATCGGGTCAACGACCGGCTTTCCTGCGGGTATCATCGGCAGAACATTTATGTCCTTGTCGATTTTTACCTCGATCATAACGGGCGCGGTCTCAGATATTTCAAGCGCTTGTTTCAGCACAGGCTCGATGTCCTCGTTCTTTGCAATCACAAACGCCTTTATCCCGAACGCCTCTCCGAGCTTTACATAGTCGATATGGCGGTTGTCGAGCGTCGTTTGTGAGAAATGCTTTTCATAGAACAATCTTTGCCATTGCCTTACCATTCCTAAAACATTGTTGTTTATAACTATCTCAATTATCGGTATCTTATGCGCGTATGCAGTGATAAGCTCGTTTAAATTCATCGCAAAACTTCCGTCGCCCGCAATATTAACGACCGTTTTTTCGGGGCAGCCTACCTTCGCTCCAATTGCCGCGCCAAGTCCGTAGCCCATTGTTCCGAGACCTCCCGATGATATGAAACTTCTCGGTTTTGTAAACGAATAATACTGCGCCGCCCACATCTGGTTCTGACCGACTTCCGTCGCAATTACGGCTTCGCCTTTCGTAAGCTCGTCCAGTTTTCTTATGACAGCTTCGGGAGTTACGGGAAATTCCGCCGTTCCTTTTTGTATAGGCTCGCCATAGTCTTTTGCGATTATTTCATCTGTCCATTTGTTTTTCTTTTGCTCAATTTTTTCGCAAAGCTGTCCGAGTATCTTCTTTACGTCTCCTTTTATCGTTGCGTAGACCTCGACATTCTTGTTGAATTCTGCGGGGTCGATGTCGATATGGATTATCCTTGCGTTCTTTCCGAAAACAGCAGGGTCGCCGATAACCCTGTCGGAAAATCTCGTTCCTATTCCAATAAACAGGTCGCAATCGTTCAAAGCCGCCGCCGCTTTTACTGTTCCATGCATACCGAGCATTCCGATATAGCGTCTGCTGCGCTGGTCAAAAGCACCCTGACCCATGAGCGAACAGGAAACGGGCGCGTCGCAAAGCTCCGCAAGTTTTGCGAGTTCTGCTTCCGCTTCCGCCGAAACAACGCCTCCGCCCGCGTAAATATACGGTTTTTGAGAATTTCTGATAAGCTCGGCTGCTTTTTCGATATCCGCTTCGCTTGCCGCAGGGGTCTCATCGGGAATGGTTTTTCCGAGCGGAGTATATTCCGTTTTAGCTGCGGTAATATCCTTCGGAATGTCTATAAGCACAGGTCCTTTTCTTCCGCTGCCAGCGATCTTGAATGCAAGGTGTATTGTTTTAGCAAGGTCTTTTACGTCTTTTACGATAAAGTTGTGCTTGGTTATCGGCATGGTTATTCCTGTTGTATCAACTTCCTGAAAGCTGTCCAGTCCTAAAAGTCCGCACGAAACGTTACCCGTTATCGCCACAAGCGGGATACTGTCCATATATGCTGTAGCGATACCCGTAGTAAGGTTTGTAGCGCCGGGTCCCGATGTCGCAATAACGACGCCTGTTTTTCCCGTAGCTCTCGAATAGCCGTCCGCCGCGTGACATGCGCCCTGTTCATGAGAAGTGATTATATGGCGCATTTTATCGCTGTATTTGTAAATGCTGTCGTAAATATTCAGCACCGCTCCTCCGGGGTAACCGAAAACAGTATCCGCTCCCTCGTCAAGCAGGCATTCGACAATTATGTCCGCACCCGTTAAGATCATAAAACTATCCCTCTCCTTTTTAAACCTTATATTATGATTAAATTATACAAATTTTATTATAGCATATTTTAAGTTTAAAGTCAACTTTATTTTTATTTATCAGCAGTTTTATTTTTTTGACTTTGATTTGGCAAAAATTTTTGTGCAATTTAGATATATAAAAAACGACAATTTGCGAACAATATTTACGGGTGATTTTATGAAAAAATTTTTTAAAGGAGCAGTATGCGGATTTCTGAACGGCTTTTTCGGGTCAGGCGGGGGAGTGGTAGCCGTGCCGATACTTGAGAAAGAGGGCTGTGATACAAACGAAGCGCACGCAACGTCTGTCGCGCTTATATTTGTGCTGAGTCTTGTGACTGCGGCATTTTACGGCTTTTCGGGCAATCTTGATTTCAAATCCGCTTGGGATTACATTCCTTTCGGTATTGCGGGGGCGCTGTGCGGGGCGTTTTTCCTGAAAAAGATACAAGCCGCGTGGCTTAAACGAATTTTTGGCGGGATAGTGACAGCCGCCGCTGTGAGGATATTGTTTGTATGAATTTTTTTGGACAGGCTGTTGCGGGGTTTTTGACGGGAGTTTTAGCGTCAATGGGTTTAGGCGGCGGGTTTGTGCTGGTCGTTTGGCTGACGCTGTTTATGAATGTTGACCAGCGCGCCGCTCAGGGAATAAACGTGTTATTTTTTCTTCCTATAGCATTTACCGCGCTTATAATGCACCTTAAAAACTCTCTTGTCAACAAAGAGCTTGTAAAGCAAATGCTGTTCGGCGGCGTAGTCGGCGCGGCAATAGGAACATTCGGCGCGCAGATAGTTGCAAACGAGCTTTTGCGAAAACTGTTTGCGGGATTTCTTATCGCGTTCGGACTGCATGAAATGTTTTCCGCAGGAACGGCGGAGCGTGACGACAGCAAAAAACCTCAGCATGGATAATAAAACCCGCATCTGAAATGCGGAGGGTTTTTTAGATGTAAGAGGTAAGAAAAAAGTCGAAAACGCTTCCACTCTCCGACCGCCGCGCAAGCAGCGGCACGAAAGTTTTTTGAATTTTTTTGGGGGGAAAACTTTTGAAAAAGTTTTCCCCCAAGCCCCTTTTCAAAACTTTTATGTAACGTGCTGTAAGTGAAATGCACATTTGCTGAATGTTACACATAATAAAAGCAAGAGGTTAAAGTCCAAAACTCTAACCTCTAATTTCTAATAGCGTTTTCCGCCGAAGGCGGATAATGCGCTAACCTCTAAAAAAGTATATATACATTTTCTGCACCGAGTTTTCGAGAAAATAATAGTGCTTTATATACGGCACAAGCAGTATAAGAAATAACGCCGAGAGTATCAGCATACCTATCATCTTTGTTGAAAGATAAACCGAAAGCGAAATTAGAAAAAATACCCCGAACGACATCGTAACTATCAGATGTATAAGGCGCTCGTGCTGATAAAACTGAATTCTCTGCAAGAGCTGAACTTTAAACTCTGCAAATTCTTCGGGAGTATGCTCGACAGAATAAAACTGCTCCAAAAGCGCAAGATATTCTTTAATTTGTTTCGTCATTTTCAAAACCCTCCAGTTGTTCCGAGGCTGTTTCCCATTCTTTCATTACATTTTCCTGCTCCGACTGCAAATCGCTTATCTGAGTATAAATAGACATCGTTTGTTCATAATCTTCGGTTTCATTGAGCATATTTGTTTTTTCGGAAATGATCTCGTCGATCTCTTCTATTCTTTTTTCAAGCCGTGAAATTTTAGACGAGAGCTTTCGGCGTTCGCTTTCACGTTCTTTTTTCTGCTTATAGCCGAGCGCGTTTTCGGATCTTTTTGGCTTTTCTTCACGAAGTTCAAGCGTTTCGCGCTTGTGTTCGAGATAATAGTCATAGTTTCCCGCATAGTTCTCCGCGCCGCTTTCCGAGAGCTTGTAAACGCGGTCTGCGAGCTTGTTTATCAGATATCGGTCGTGTGAAATTATAAACAGCGTTCCGTCGTAATTCATAAGCGCGTTTTCGAGCGCTTCACACGAGTTTATGTCCAGATGATTTGTAGGCTCGTCCAGCATCAGAAAATTTGCTCCCGAAAGCATAAGTTTCAAAAGCGCAATTCTTGCGCGTTCTCCTCCCGAAAGAGAGCTTATTTTCTTGAAAACGTCGTCGCCCTTGAACAGAAAAGACGCGAGCGCTGTTCTGACCGCGGTTTCGGTCATTGTAGGATATTCGTCGTGTATCTCGTCTATGGCGGTTTTTTCCTCGTGCAGTCCGCGCTGTGCCTGGTCAAAATAACCGAATTTTACTCTTGCGCCGAATTTGAAAGTTCCCTTGTCCTGAATATATTCTCCCGTCAGTATGCGGAAAAGCGAAGTCTTACCACAGCCGTTCGCGCCGATAAGAAAAACTCTTTCTCCCTTTTTTACGTCCAGATCCACATTTTTGAAAAGCGTCTTTTCGTCAAACGAAAGCGAGAGATCCTTTGCTTCAAGAACGTCGTTTCCGCATCCGTCGTCGCAGTGAAATGCGAATTTTATGGTTTCGGGAGCTTCTTCGGGCTTTTCGAGTGTTTTTTCTATACGGTCTATCTGCTTTTGTTTTGAGGCGATAGTAACGTAATTGTGCGCTTGGTTCCAGCGCTTTTGCTGTTCAATTATTCCCTCTACGCGGTCTATTTCCTTTATCGCCGCATTGTATTCTTTCCTGCGGCGTTCGACGTCCTCTTTTTTCAGTTCAAGAAAACGCGTATAGTTTCCCTTATAATCTCGTATTTTGCAGTTTTCAAGTTCAATGGTTCGGTTCGTTACTTTATCGAGGAAAAATCTGTCATGTGATATGACAATATACGCGCCTCTGTATTCAAGCAGAAACTTTTCAAGCCATTCGACCGACTGAATGTCGAGATGGTTTGTCGGCTCGTCAAGCAGCAGCAAGTCGGCGTTCGACAGCAAAAGTTTCGCAAGCTGCAACTTTGAGAGCTGTCCTCCGCTCAATACTTCGGTTTTCAGCGACAAGTCGCTTTCAGAAAATCCCAGACCCATAAGCGCTGCGGAAGTTCTGCTTTTGTAGATAAGTCCGCCGTTTCGCTCAAATTCTTCCGAAATTTTTGTACAGCGTTCGATAATTTCGTCGCTGTGATCTCCGAAGTCGATCCTGTCGTGGAGCTGAGCAAGCTCCAACTCCATATCCGAAAGTTCTTCAAAGACCGTCAGCGCCTCGTCATAAAGCGTTTTGTCGGTGTTTTTAAAAGCAAATTGCTCCATATATCCGATTTTCGCTCCCGAAGCGCAGGTTATCCTTCCCTTATCTGCGGAAAGTTTTCCTGTTATCAGTTTTAAAAGCGTGGTTTTTCCGCTTCCGTTCACGCCGATAAAACCTATTTTATCGTTTTCTCCGACCTCGAAATTTACGCCCGAAAAGAGCGTTCTGTCCGCAAACGAGATCTCAACGTCGTTCAGTCCCAATAACATAATTGTCCACCTGCTCAAATAAAAGCACACGCCTTAAACGGTATGTGCTTTTGTGATGTTCGGTTTGATGCTGATTTTTACGGGTATTTATCAGTTGGTTTTGAAGAGCTTTTCGGGCGAGTATTTTGTATCTACAAGATAAGAGTTCTTCTCAACGCTGTAATTCTGCGAGTAAAGATCGAGATAGCCTTCAAATTCGTCGCCTTTCATATCTGTAAGAACCGCCTCGCGGGAATCATCCTGCCATTCGGTGTTTTTGGTAATGTCGTTTACTACAACAACATACACGCATTTATCCGTTTCGCTCGGAAAAATAATGGCAAATTCAAATTCTTCCGCGTTCTTTATATATTCATAAAGGTTTTCGTCAAAATCAGCGTCGTTCTCGTCTTTGCTTAAAATGCTGTAGGTATCTTTTTCCTCGGCTTTTTCGACAGTGACTTTATCTGTTTCTTCTTTAACGTATTCTTCCAGAGTTTTTCCTTCTACAGGTTCTTTGTTATATGCGTCGGTTGCCTCTGCTTCGGCGATCTCCTTTTGTATTGCAAGCTCGCATTCATATTTTACATCTACAAAGCTCTTTCCTTCTCTGAGCATATCGACATAATTCTGAGCCATTACCTGTAGTTCTTCAATTCTCTTTGAATCGGTCGTTGATTTTCCGTACTTGTCGTTATACGGTATCTCTAAAAGCTGAGCTGAAACATAATGTTCTTTTAGATAGGCGGTGAAATCGGCGTCCGAAACAGCTTGTTCTCCGCCTTTGTCATACTTTGCCATAAACAGCTTTGACTTAAGGCTGTTCACCTCGTAGAGCATTTTCATAGTTTCGCGGGAAATGCCGTTTCTTTCATAATATTCGCCGAGGTTGTTAAAGCCGTAGTATATCTGATAGATAGCGTTGTCTGTATCCCACATCTCGGTTATAACGTCGTTTATCTCCTGACGATCCTCGTCCGAAAGAGTTATATTTTTCTCTTCTGCAATACGCTGTATAGCTACAAACTGTCTTACAAGACGGAGCGTTTCATTTTTTACCCAGTCCGAAGATGATTTATTTTCGATAGACTGAGTAAAGAAATCCATTGATGAGCTTGATGATGACGACGCAGATGACGAAACTGACGACGAAGACGATGAAGAAACGTACGACGAAGACGATGAAGAAACGGACGACGAGCTTGACGAACCCGAAGAGCTGCTTGCGTTATAGATTTCGTTGAGCTTGTCGCAGGCTGTTGCATAAGCCGCCTGCTGATAATAAAGGTAAACGCCGTTTTTGATATCCATTCCGTCTACTTTCATAATATATCCGTTATCGGCGCAGCCGCAGAGCGAGACCGCGAGGACGCCCGCCATAATTCCCGGAATGATTTTTTTGAAACCGTATTTCATAAGTTGTATTCCTCCTATAATTTTAAAATGAATTATCTATTTTACTTGTCCGTTTTCAGCCTATAACTTCATCAGAAGCAAACTGTACTGAGACAAGCGTGTTTTTTCCGTCATAACGGCTTATGATATACTTCATGGTCTTTTCAGCTTCGGCTTCAATTCCCAAATGTTCGGAAAGGAAACGTCCCGACGGAGAATAATAGTCTACCGTAAGCGTATAGATCCCGCCCGACTTTGACATCTGAGTGATGACAGGGACATAGTTCAGATAGCGCAGATCTTTTATACAGCTGTAAACATGGTTATTTGAATCGTAAGAAAAGCTCATATCCTGACTTCCGACCGTTCTGTGAACAATGCCCGAAGATGTTCCGAATATCTCCTTGCATGAATACTCAACGTCATATTCGGGAATAAGAAATTCGCCCGTTTCGGAGAGCTTATATGAGGAGGTATCGTGATTAAGCAGTATATTCCAGATAGAACAGTTTATTTTTGCGGTATTGGAAAGCTCGTTTTCGTTTTCAAACGGCGCCGTATCGTTTGTTACGACAGGCAGCAAAAAACGCGTATATTCGTCTTTTAACGTATTTGAGTTTATCGTTTCGGATATTTTCCCTACCGCAAATAAAACCACTGAAACAACGCCGACCACCGCCATTATTATCATAAAAATCGCAAAAACGAAGTAAGATCGGTGTTTCTTTTTCGGCAGACTTGCCGCTGAATTGCCGTCGGTCTCTTCTGCGGCATTTTGGCTCTGTATGGAAATATTTTCGTTTTCCATACCGCTGCGGCTAATGTCGGCGTCTAAGCCTGAGATATCGAGGCTGTTTTCCTTGTCAAGCTCGTTCAAAAGCTCATTCAGGACATTTTCGCGGTTTGTATTATTCTGTTTTCTGTTGTTTTTTGACATAAACTAACCTCTGACTTGTCCGTTTCCGTTTATCAGGTATTTGTATGAAGTAAGTTCTTTTAGACCCATAGGTCCGCGCGCGTGGAGCTTTTGTGTGGAAATTCCTATCTCTGCGCCAAGCCCGAACTCAAATCCGTCCGTAAATCTTGTTGAAACATTTACATAAACCGCCGCCGCGTCGATTTCCCGCTGAAATTTCTCGGCATTTTCGAGCGATTTGGTCACAATACATTCGCTGTGACCCGTACCGAATTTGTTTATATGGGCGATTGCCTCATCGACATTTTTAACTACCTTTGACGAGAGTTTAAGGTCTAAAAATTCCGTCGCATAATCATTGTCGTCGGCAATTTTCTCGACATTGACGCACTTAGCCGTCTGCTCGTCTCCGATTATCTTAACTTTTCCTTTCCACAGCTCGTCAAGTTTTTTAAAGAATGCTTCTGCAATGCTTTCGTGAACTAAAATGCTCTCAATGGCGTTGCAGACCGAGGGACGCTGGGTCTTGGCGTTGTTTACAATGTTCACCGCCATATCAAGATCCGCGCTTTCGTCAACATAAACATGACAGTTGCCCTCGCCTGTCTGGATAACGGGAATTGTCGCCTTTTCAATGACCGTGTGTATAAGCCTTCCGCCGCCGCGCGGTATCAGCAGATCAACATACTTGTTCAGCCGCATAAGTTTTTCGGCGGTCTCGTGCGTAGTGTCCTCGACAAGCTGTACGCAGTTTTCATATTCGCCGAACTTTGAAAGAGTGTTTCTCATAATGTTTACAAGCGCCTTATTTGAGTTTATCGCGTCAGAACCGCCGCGCAGTATTACCGCGCTTCCCGCTTTAAAGCAAAGCGCCATTGCGTCTACGGTTACGTTAGGTCTGCTCTCGAAAATAATTCCTATAACGCCGATCGGCACGCGCTTTTTAACGAGCCTAATCCCGTTTTTCAGCTCCCCGCCGCCTATGACCTCGCCGATAGGGTCGTCAAGGGAAACAACTTTTTCCACTCCCTCTACCATTGCGTCTATGCGCTTTTCGGTGAGAGTGAGCCTGTCGAGCAGCGATTCGCTCATTCCGTTTTTCTTCGCGTTTTCAATGTCGAGATTGTTTGCGGCAATAATCGCCTCTTTGTTTTCGCTAAGATCTTTGGCTATTTGCGAAAGAACGTCGTTTTTAAGCCCCGCGCTCATTTTTGTAAGCAGCGGCGCAGCATTTTTCGCGTTCTGTCCGAGTATTTCGATGTATTCCATATCAGCGTTCCTGTCCTTTAAAGAATGTACATTTAGCGTCGTCGTTCTCAAAAAGTCTGTAAATAAGTTTTGGGTCTTTGTTTCCGATGATAACCGTGTCAATTCCCGCTTCTGTTGCAATTTGCGCGGCTTCGATTTTTGTGAGCATACCGCCCGAACCCAAAATGCCTCCCGAACCTTGAGCCATAGAGATTATTTCCGGCGTTATTCTGTCCACTTCGGGGATGAGCTTTGAAGTCGGGAGCGACGGGTCGTCGTCATAAAGCCCGTCAACGTCCGTCAGTATGACCAGCAGATCAGCCTTTACGAGAGTTGCCACAATAGCCGACAGCGTATCGTTTTCGTCAAAATCGAGCTGTTTTATCGACACAACGTCGTTTGCATTTATAATAGGAATAACGTTCAGCTCAAAAAGTTTGTTAAAGGTATTTATAACGTTTGTGCGGCGGGTCTCGTTGCTGATTACATCGCGCGTCAGCAGGAGCTGCGCTACGTTATGGTTAAATCTCTCGAAGTTTTCCGAGTAGAATTTCATAAGCTCGCTCTGACCTATCGCCGCGCAAGCCTGTTTTGAAGGGGTGTCCTTCGGCTTTTGAAGAAAGCCGCCTTTTGCCGCCCCGACAGCTTGTGCGCCGCTCGTGACAAAGATTATTTCCTTTCCCGAATTTTTCAGGTCAGCCAAAACTTCTATAAGTTCGCGGCTTTTTCTTATGTTAAGCATTCCCGTTTCGGGATAAGCGAGGGTACTGCTTCCTATCTTAATGACTACTCTTTTCTTGTCCGCAAAGCAAGGCATATAATGTCAATACCTCATTTCTCAACTTTGTAGCAGGCTGTCGATAAAGCCCAATCTGCGTCGTCAGCGGCAATGCAGCAGCCTGAGTTTTGATTTATAATATTACACAATATTTATTATAACAAAATCTGTCTGAAATTTCAACATATTCCGAAAAATTATCATCAATTTTTTATCTAAAAGATAAAAACGTGAACAAACCCGATAAAAATTTATGGAAAATACATAAAAAAGTACTTGAATATTAAAGTAAAATATGTTATAATAATTTTGTTAATCAGTTACGGGAGAGAATTTAATGGATAATATCTGCGAACAGCTTGTTGTAAAGGCAAGAACGGTCTCGGACAGAATAAAGGCTGTGCTTATCATAGTAGGCTTGGCGGTAGTTTCGGCGGGGCTGTTGTTTCTGGCTTTGGCGACAGGGTTTCTGGCGTTTTTGCTGATTGCGGGCGCTGCGGTGGTTGGGGGCGTTTACCTGCTGAGCGGTCTGGACGTTGAGTATGAGTATATCATTACAAACAACGAGCTTGATATTGACAAGATCATCGGCAGGAGAAAAAGAAAACGTATGATTACCGTTGACCTTTCCTGTACGGAAGATTTTTGTGTGTATCCTTTAAAATCCGAGCCGGAGGTCGACGCTACGGTACACGCTTCTACGGGGCTTGAAAAAGACGCGAGGTATCTGTATGTAAACCATAAAGATTACGGAAAGGTTGGCGTAATCTTTAATCCGAACAAAAAAATAAGGGAGGCAATCGTGCGCGAGTTTCCGAGCCCTCTCCGCGCGAAATTGGAAGAAGATGTCAAGTAATATTTTTATACGGACAGGAACCGCAATAATTGAAATAGACAGAATTGTAAAAAGTCAGAAAAACAAGAGGTTTCTCTCCGACTATTTTTCGCCCGACGAGATAAGATTTTTTGTACAGCATAAGCTCAATCCGAAACTTATTGCCGAGAACTATTGTGTAAAGATAGCGCTGGCTAAAGCAATCGGTACGGGAATGAGGCTTATCTATGCAAAGGATATTTCCGTGCTTCGTGACAGGCTCGGCTCGCCGATCATTATTTTGGACGGAAGAGCGAAGATGCTTGAACAGCGCGAGGGGTATGTGGTGAACATATCGGTTTCGAGCTGTAAGGAATATGCGACGGCGAGCGTTGTCATAAATAAATAATCGGATGTTTGACCGATAAAACGTGACGGAAACTTAAAGCCGGGTTGTTGTAAATCCATAAAAACGGTACATGGTGTGTCAAGGTCTTATATAAAACTTTTCTGAGATGATAAGTACATAGAAAAGTTTGGTAAACGACATTGATACACCTTTCGTTGTTTGTCTGTCGGGAGCTGACAGATTAAAAACTATAGGGGGCGGTGTTTTGGCAAAGCGATTGGCGGTGAGTATGGCGGCGCATATAGACGCGGGAAAGACCACTTTGTCCGAAGCGCTTTTATATTATGCGGGCGAAATACGAAAACAGGGCAGAGTAGACAAAGGCGACGCCTTTCTCGACAACGTTTCTCAGGAGCGCTCGCGCGGCATTACGATCTATTCAAAACAGGCGCTTCTGCGTCTTGGCGGAGCGGAATTTACGCTTATCGACACTCCCGGACACGCCGATTTCGCGGCTGACGCGGAGAGAGCGTTTGCGGTATCAGACTGCGCGGTGCTTGTAATAAGCGGCGTTGACGGCGTTCAAAGCAGAACGCGGACTATTCTGCGTATGCTTGAAAGAGCGGAACTGCCGTTGTTCACATTTGTAAACAAAATGGACATTACGCATAAGACGAAAGCGGAGCTTATTGAAGAACTGACGGCGCTTGACAGGCGTTTTGCGGATTTTTCGGAAAATATTGCCGAAACTGCCGCGGAATTTGACGAGGAGTGCATGAACAGCCTTTTGGAAAGCGGAAGAGTTCCCGATGAAACAATATCCAAAGCAATAAAACGGCGCGGGATATTTCCCGTCGTGTTCGGTTCGGCACTGAAAAACGAGGGCATTGAGAAATTTGCGGAGCTGCTCGGAAAATTTGCCGAACCGAAGGAGTATTATGAAGATTTTGCCGCGCAGGTGTTCAAGATAATTGCCGACAAGAACGGCGCTCGTGAAACGCTGATAAAGGTAAACGGCGGCGAACTTCGTGTGAGACAGGAGCTGAACGGCGAGAAAATAAGCCGCTTGGGGATATATAACGGCGCGAAATATACACCCGTTGAAGCCGCCGTTCAGGGTCAGCTCTGCGCTGCTGCGGGACTTACAAAAACCTATGCGGGACAGTGTTTGGGTTCTCAAGATCCCGCAAAAGAGCCTTTGATACATGCTGCGCTTTGCTATAAGGTGATGTTTGACGAGAGGATAAATGTTTCGGAAGCATATTCAAAGCTGAAGATACTCGAACAGGAAGACCCCCAGCTTCGTTTTTCGCTTATCCGCGGTGAAATTCATGCGGAAGTAGTGGGCGAGATACAGCTTGAAATACTTAAAGATGTAATAAAAGACCGCTTCGGGCTTTATGCCGAGTTCGGCGAGGGCAGGATATCCTATATGGAAACAATTGCAGAAAGCGTTGAGGGCGTAGGTCATTTCGAGCCTTTGAGGCATTATGCCGAGGTACATTTGCTGTTAGAGCCGCTTCCGAGGGGGAGCGGGGTAGTTTTGGCGTGCGACTGCCGTAATCTTGACGAAAACTACCAACGTCTTATCATGTCTCATCTTAAAGAAAAGCGGCACATCGGCGTTCTCACAGGTCCTCCGATAACCGACGTAAAAATAACGCTTAAATCGGGTAAAGCTCATTTAAAACATACCGAGGGCGGAGATTTCCGCGAAGCGACCTACCGCGCGGTACGTCAGGGATTGGCGTCGGCAAACTCAGTGCTTTTAGAACCGTTTTACGAGTTCTCGCTCGAAATTCCCGAAGAATTTGTCGGTCGTGCAATGACTGACCTTGAGAGAATGAAAGCGGAATTTTCCTCGCCGCAGATAGTCGGCAAAGCGGCGCTTATAGAGGGAATATGTCCTGTCTCGGAAATGCAGAGCTATCAGACGGAAGTTATAGCATATACACGCGGCGAGGGCAGGATATCATGCGGTATAAAAGGATATTTTCCCTGCCACAACGCCGAGGCTGTCATAAAACAGATAGGTTATGATTTTAACGCAGATGTTGAAAACTCAGCCGACAGCGTTTTTTGCGTTCACGGCGCAGGACATCTTGTAAAGTGGAATGAGGTTTACGAACATATGCACCTCGAAAGCATTTTCGCCAAACCCCGCTCCGTCACGGAAAACGAGGTGAACTCGTACAAAGCCCGCGCGGCGACCGACAAAGAGCTTATGGAAATTTTCGAGCGGACTTACGGAAAGATAAGAAACAGAACGAATACAAACGAGCGCATAGCGATGCGGCGCGACAAGCTGACAGAAAACGCAGATTACAGCCGAAAAAAGCCTCAGGGCGAGGAATATCTGCTTGTAGACGGGTATAATATCATTTTTGCATGGGACGAGCTAAAAAAAATAGCTGCCGAAAATCTCGACAGCGCACGCGTAAAACTTATAAACATTATGTGCAATTATCAGGCGTTTCGCCGCTGCAATCTGATACTTGTTTTCGACGCTTATCGGGTAAAAAGCGACAGGGAGGTAGAAACGATAGGCGGGATAAACGTTGTTTATACGAAAGAAGCGGAAACTGCCGACGCGTTTATTGAAAAGACCGCGCATAAACTCGGACGAGAAAACCGCGTAAGAGTAGCGACAAACGACGGTCTTGAACAGCTTATTATAATCGGAAGCGGCGCGCAGCGCGTTTCCTCGGAAATATTCAGGCTTGAGGTAGACGAGGTTGAGCGGAATATAAGAGAAATCCTTGAAAAAATAAATAAGTAGGAGCCGGAATGAATATAGAACCGATCGCGCATATTGAAAACGATTTTTCGGAAAAATTCGGCATACCGCGGCAAAGCGGGATATGTGAACTTTTTTCGACAATAATTTTTGAGCAGCCATACCGCGACAAAAACGCGCTTCGCGGACTTGAAGAGTTTACGCATATCTGGCTTATCTGGGGATTTTCCGAGGCAGTATGCGAGGGATTTTCCCCGACGGTACGTCCACCGAGGCTTGGCGGGAATGTGAGAAAAGGCGTATTTGCAACGCGTTCGCCGTTCAGACCTAATTCATTAGGATTGAGCGCGGTTAAGATCGAGGATATAAAGGACGATTGCAGGATAATTGTCAGCGGGGCGGATCTTATGAGCGGAACGCCTATATATGACATAAAGCCTTATCTCAGTTATGCGGACAGTATACCGGGCGCGTCGAACGGCTGGGCGGAGGAATTTGTCGGGAAAACGCTTTCGGTGGAGTTTCCGAAGGAACTTCTTGGGAAAATTCCCGAAGAAAAGCGCAGAGGGCTTTTGCAGACGCTTGCACAAGACCCGCGCCCTCAGTATCAGGACAACCCCGAAAGAATTTATACAATGACATTCGCTGGGTATCAGGTAAGTTTCAGAGTGAAAGAGAATGTCGTTACGGTAACAGGGGTCTTTGACAGCGGCTCGGAGGAAACGGAGAAGATGAACAGCATTTGACTTTTGATAATTCCTGCCTGCTGTAGAGCGAGCTGCCTTTGTTGTTCTGCGGCAGCTTTTGTTTTATTTTTTTACGGTAAAATTTTGTGCATTTTTACTTGAAAACCATGTTGACTGATAATAATTTTTGTGATATAATGATTATTATGATATAGTAAAAGCTT
Organism: uncultured Clostridia bacterium; assembly: GCA_947629335.1. Taxonomy (GTDB): domain Bacteria; phylum Bacillota; class Clostridia; order Oscillospirales; family Ruminococcaceae; genus CAG-115. The sequence goes on from CANRDI010000003.1 coordinate 162,813, forward strand.
TGATAGAGCGGTAATAAGGATTCCAAAGGAGCTTGCAGTGTTATCCGCCGCAGGCGGATAACACGCCTTTAGGCGGGGGTGCGGGGGCAGAGCCCCCGCAATAAACCGAAACAGAGATTTCAAAACAAACCGCAGAAAAAGCTCTGATAGAGCGTTAAAAAGCTCTCCAAAGGAGCATTTTATCCGCAGTATTTCGTTCACAGACCGCTTCAGATAGGACATTTCGGGGGTATCTTTATGGATATTGAAAAACAGATAGAATGGCTTAAACCCGACAGGATTTTAAAGCTGTACGACGGCGAAAAAAATATGCTCGGAATGACGCGGCTTTTTATTGTCGGCATAGGAAAAAACGGCATAGATTGCCTTATGAGAGCAAAGGATATTGCCGAAAACCGTTTCAGTGCCGAAACAGACAGGATACGCTATTTCGCTTTCGGATTCGGCGAGGATACGGAAAACGCGCAGTTCCGCGGTTCTGAGCTTTCCGAAAGAGAACGCGTGTCGGTATCTGCCGAAGACGCGATCTTCAAATATCTCGATAATCCCGATCTGCTGTCGCCGTTTGCGCTCGAATGGTTCGATATGAACCTTAAAAATTATTCGCAGAACACCCCGTCATACGGGCTTTGGAAGCGCCAGTGCGGAAGGGTCGCGCTGTTCCATTATATTGACGAGATAATTTCAAAGCTCACTATGGTGATAAACGACTTTTCAAAGTCCGATTCTCCCCTTGAAATAATTCTGACGGGAAATATGGGCGATATGCTCTTTTCGGGAACGATCGTCGATTTGGGATATATCCTTAAAGAAATGTTTTCGGGACTTGGTACATATCAGGTAAAGGTAAACGCGCTTATGTTCGCGGGTGATACCGCGCAGCTTTTTGAAACGGACGCGCGTAATCTTGCAAATTATTATGCCTATACGATATTGACCAAAAACGATATCGACAAGTTTCAGTGCAAGAAAACCCCTTTCTCCCAGAAATATACGAACAGTTTTGAGATAAAGTCCGACAAGCCCCCGTTCAACGCATGCTTCATAGCAAGCGGAGAGGACAGCTACGAGCTTACGCTCAGAAAAGCTGCCGAAAAAATCATATCTGCGGCGGAGTTTATTTATAAGAAAGACGACAATGCCGACAGGGCTATGTCCTTTAATCTGCTTGACCAGGGCGGAAACCATTCGTTCAGTTATCTTGCATATGACATAAAAGGCGTCGAGATACCGCTCGGAGAGATCGTTTCATATCTTTCCGTAAGGTTTTTCGTTAAGCTCAGTGAAAATCTCAGACGAAATTTTGTAGACGATCTCCGCCTTTCCGTTTATGCGGGCAAGGTGTCTCCCGAAGCGACATTTCTTGCGTCAAGAGCGGGAACTGTCCCCAGACTTGAGTTTAATGAAACGCTTAATCCCCTTTTTAGCATAAATTCCCTCAAAAAGGGCGGAGAAGCGTCAAAGCGTTATGTTATCGAAAGAATAGATGAAATAGCTCGGCTCACGGAAAAAGGCGCGGAAATGGCGCTCGACGATATTGCCGCGGAAATAGAAAACGCTTGTTTGAATGCTCTTACGGATATTGAACAGGGACCGTTCTGTGCGGAGGAAATCATGAGAAAATGCCTGAAATCGCTTGCAAACGAGATTAAAAAGGCAAAAGAACTTCAAGAGGACAGCGAGGGGAACGTCACACGTCGGGAAAAACTTATGCAGTCCGACTATCGCAAGTTCAAATCTACTCCGGGATTTATGGCAGGCACAGCAAAAAGATATTACATTCAGACGCTTACGGATTATGCGGAGTGTCTTAAAATTCATAAAACCGTCGGAACGATGCTGAATTTTTATATGCGGCTTCAGGACAGACTTACGGTTTTCAAAAATGAAAAACTTGATCCGAAAGTTGAGATATTCGCTCTCGAACAGAAGGATTTTATGGAAAAACTTAATACTGACGGCGAAGAAGGATGCGTTACGAGTGCGTTCAGGATAAACTCTCCGGAAATGATAGAAAAGCTCGACAAACTTATAAGCGAGATACCGGAAACGACAAAAAATCTTGCATTTAAGAAAATGCGGCTTGAAACGGACGACGATCCGAAAACGCTTCCGAGGGAGATAATAAACCTTGCGGCAAAATGTTTCGGGAGATTTCTGCTTATGGGATTTAACGATTTCTGCGAGTTCTTTTGCTCGGACAATTCGCTTATGAAATCCATACAGCATTGTTTTGATACGGCAGAGATAAAAACCCCCGCAGACGGCGAAACGCTTACCCGCGCTATCTGCCCGCAAAATGTACAGCAGGGCGACATTGCCCCGATAAAGGCTTCGCATAAAGGAGCAAACTATACCTGGAACGGCTCGCCGATGTTTAACGCGGTCATAGTTGTACAGACCAAAAACGGCGTACAGCTTAACAAGTTCAAGGATTATAACCAGTGGGAAAATATGCGCTATGCTTTTGTGAACGACGGTCTTAAAAAGCAGGGTATAAAGATTTTTTAGATATTTCGAGGTAAAATTTCAGCAGATGTCCGTTAAAAAGAAATCAGACTTCATTCTTGTATTTGACAGATATTTTTCAAAACAACCCGACGTCGCCGCGTCAATAATTAAAAGAACAGTTTACGGCTGTGCAGAATGCGTATGTATGATGTTCTGCCTGCTCGGAATATATAATATTCCCGTAAATCCTTTTTTGACGGCGCTTTGCTGTGTTGCGGCGACAGCGTTTTTCTGCGTGCTGTTCGGGTTTGTGAGAAAACGTTTGGCTGTACCGGCGATTTTTACGATAGGCGTTGTGGTAGTCAGAGTAAATATCGACGCCGTATGGGAAAAATTCCAGTTCTTTGTGGACGCGGTTTTCAGGGGGCTTGACGGCTCTGTTTTCGAAATGAAAAGGTATATGTGGCATCCTGAACTGACCGAGACCGACCCGAACATGATAATGCCTACAATTGTCGGCATTTCGCTCATTATGTCCGTCATTTGCGCGGGCGCAATGTTCAGAAAGCCTGCGGGAACTGCTCCGCTTGTTACGTTTACGATACTTATAGCGCCGATGATAGCCGCGCAAAAACTTTCGTTCAACCTGTGGCTTATACCGACCGCAGCGCTTTTGATAGGAGGATTTGCCGCGTCAAAAGCGTTTTCGGGAGGAATTATAACGCGCGGAGGAACTTACGGCGGCTGTAAGAACAGGCTGAGCTTTGAAGAACAGTCTTTCGGCGCGAACTCTGCAAATGTTCCCGCGATACAATTTGCAAAAACAAATTTCGTGCATTACTCAAAATATTTTTCCGCTGCGGTAAGCGCCGCCGCGATTCTTGTTGTGACGGGAATTATAGGCTCGGTCATAATGCAGGGAAAATTAGGTATAGATTACAGCGGAATATATGATTTCTTTTCAAGTTTCGGCAAAAAGACCGTGAGTTATACTCCCGATGGCGGTACGGACGAAAATGAAGAAAACGTTCCGTTTTCCGAGGCTTTTTCCCAGTCGCTGGGCGTTAGTTCTTCCATAAGCGGCGACCGCGATATAATTCGGGTCATAAACACAGGCGATACGGCTTATCTTCGCGGAGATATAGGCACGGATTTCGACGGCAAAATGTGGAGATCGCTTACGGAGAACGAAAACATAGAGGAAAATCGATTTTGCTTTTCGGAAATGAGTACGTTTTTAAAACTGAGGTGGTCGGAGGACGAGCGCTTTGCGAACGAAGTTATTCCCGAAAATTGGTATTTTTATAACAGAAGCGAAATAAGGGTCGATTATATTGCCGAAACAGATGTGGTATTTCTGCCGTCAAATCTGAGCAGTTATCCTGAGTACTTTAAGAAAAATTACGAGCTTTACGGCGATTATGTCGTAAGGAAAGACGCCGATAATAATAGCTCGCTTCTTTTAACGGCTGATGTCCCTTCTGTAAATTATTCGGGAGCATTTTCAGAAGAAAAAACTCAGATATTTGAAAGTCTGAATAGAATTGTAAACTGTTTTAACTATAACAGATGGTGCATTGACTATCTGAGAGGACAGAATGTCTATGATGAATATAAGGATTATATAGACAAGACATATATAAGCGTCCCCGAAAATATGATAAATGACATAACGGATTTCCTTTATAAAACGGGACTTTACCGTTCCGACATAAAACACGCGGATGATGTCGAACAGTACAAACTGTGTATAGAAATAACCGATTATCTTAAAAAGAACTATACCTATGCTTTAGGAGTTGATAACGGAGAAGATAATCCCGTTATGACATTTCTGAAGGAAACAAAGAGCGGACACTGTGCGCTGTATGCAAGCGCAATGACGCTTATGCTGAGGTCAATGGGTATCCCCGCGAGATATTGTACGGGGTTTGTCGCGCCTCATTCCGAACTTGACGAAGGAATGACGGTACTGAAAGCGAAAAATCTCCACGCATGGTGCGAGGTATATTTTAATAACATAGGCTGGATAACTTTTGACCCGACAAGCAACGCCGTAGCAGGCACAGCCGTCGGTACGCCCGAAAACTCGTCGGATAATTCGTCTGAAACCGAAAGCTCCGAAGCCCACAGCGCTCAAACCGAGGACAGCGAAACAGAAAGCCGCACGGACAGCGAAACTGAAAGAGAAGAAAGCTCGGAATTTTCCGACGAAAGCTCAAACGAAGATGAAACGCATTATCCCGAAGAAAGCGGCGGGGATATTGAACAGGAAAATAACATAACAAACGTTTGGCCGTTTGTTTTCGCGGGATTTGCAGCAGCAGTAGCAGCCGCCGCGGCAATAACGGCGCTGTACAAGTTCCGAAAGCTCGATAAAGCGGCGAAGAATGCGCTCGAAAACGCAAAGATATACGGAAAATGCGAAGAGATATACGCGAAGATCATTGCGGTATTGGAGCTTTGCGGATACAGGCAGAACACAGGAGAACAGCCCGACAGCTTTTTTGCGCGCGCTGACAGGCATTTCAGGACAAAGCTGTCAAAGCACAGCAGAACGCTTTTGAAAATTGCGTTTGCAAAGGGCGGATTTAGCGAAGCTGAACTTTGCGAGTCGGTAGAGCTTTTGAAAGATCTTTTTGCCGCAGCCGATTCACAGCTTGTCGCGGTCGGGCGCGTCAAACTGAGGAGAATTGTGATAAACGACATTAAGACGTCGTAAGCCGAGATGATATTTGGTCTCCGCTAAGATAAAAATAAGCTGACTGCCGTTTTATAGTCCATTCACCGAAAAACAGCCGTCGGGCTTTGGCGGGTTTTCATATTGCCGAAAAAACGTTTCAGTTAAATTCGCTGAAAAATGTTGTACTTTTTTTAAAAAAGGTGTTGATTTTCAATAATAAACGTGTTATAATAAAATTAGGATTGTAAAATGCTTCTGATGACGCGCTGTTCTTGCTTTTTGGCAGGAATGAACGCGGGTAAAAACCCTACTGCGGCTTTTGCTTTTCATTTGTGCCGTTTTATCCAAAGATTACATATAGAAAGAGGTTGCTTCCCATGGCTATGAGATTGATAACACGTTCGGATTTTGATGGACTTGCGTGCGGAGCTTTGCTTTTGAGCGCAGGCATCGTCGATAGCTGGACTTTTGCTCACCCAAAGGATCTTCAGGATGGTCTTGTGCCTGTGACAGAAAACGACTGTCTGGCAAATGTTCCTTTTGTAGAAGGCTGTGGGCTGTGGTTTGACCACCATTCGAGCGAAGAAGAACGTATCCGCTATAAGGGAAAATATAAGGGAGAGAGCCGTATCACTCCGAGCTGTGCGCGCATAATTTACGAATATTACGGCGGGAAAGAGCGTTTTCCGAATTTTGACGACCTTATGGAAGCTGTAGACAAGGTTGACAGCGGAAATCTTACAAGAGATGAGATACTTAATCCTCAGGGCTGGATACTTATAGGTTTTCTTATGGATCCGAGAACGGGCTTGGGACGTTTCAGAAACTTTACGATAAGCAATTATCAGCTAATGGAAAAACTCTTGAGATGCTGCGCTTATATGAGCACGAAAGAGATTCTCGAAATGCCCGATATACAAGAGCGCATAAAGCTCTATAACGAGCAAACGGAACTGTTCAAGGAAATGGTCTACGCCCATACAAGAACGGAGGGCGACGTTATAATAAGCGACCTCCGCGGAGTAAATCCGATATATACCGGAAACCGTTTTCTGATATACTCTCTTTATCCGGAGCAGAACATAAGCTGCTGGATAGTAGACGGAAAGGGCGGAAAGGGATGTTCCTGCGCAGTGGGGTATTCGATACTTACGAGAACATCGCATGTCAATGTCGGAAGGCTTATGCTGAAATACGGCGGAGGCGGTCATATGGCTGTCGGAACGTGCCAGTTCAGCGACGAGGACGCGCCGACGAAAGTTCCTCAGCTGATAGACGAGCTGGTGAATTATGAAAAGCTGTATAAATAACAGCTTTTTGCGGTATGCTGATAAAGCACAACGGGCAGAGAACGGTTTTTGTGCGAACAGAATAGCAGACAGCTCCGTTTTATTGAAAAACATTTTATAATACATAAAAGAGCCGCAGGTTTTCTGCGGCTCTAAACCTTCGGTAAACATATTTCAGAGCCGATAAGTAAAAAGTACAAATATCATGAAAATGGTATAAGGTTTTAATTTATAAAGCACTCGTGACTGTACAGCAGGAAACGCCGATAGTCCTTATTATGCGTTTCTTCGCCAGCTATGCACTGCTGCTCAAACGTTTTTTTTGACATAACATTATCCCACACCCGCGCGTTGTCCGAGGGGTTGCGCCGTGCTGCTCGCTGCGCTGCGCAGCTGTTCACTGCGCTTGCGCTCCGCTCACAATTTTCGCTGCGCGAAAATTACGGCGCAACCCTTCTCTGCTGAGAGACGGTCAGCTGAATGGCAAGTGCAGAAACGCTGTTTTATCCGACTTCTGCTTTCCGATAGCTAAACGGCTTGACAAAAGATGAGTTATGTGATAAAATAAGATGAGGTTGATGTTATGGAATACCTTATTGTAATAGCTCTGCTTGCAATCATTTTCCTTTGTATCGGGTTCAGCCCCGGAGATGTTATATTTATGCTCGTTGCTCTTTTGTGCGTCGGTATTCTCTTAGTCGGCTTGTTTTTCGTGTTCTCGCTTGTAGTTTTGCTGACTTCGCGCCCGATAAGAGCGACATTTGTCAGAATGAACGACGAGGGGCGTTATCCGTGCGCTGTTTACAAAACGGATAATGCCGAGATAAAAAACATCTTTCCCTGTGAAATGGTTTTGAAAGATAAACTGTATGTTCCCGAAAAGGAAGTAAAGATACGCAGATGTACTTTTATAAAAGCGGCACTCGATAAAAACGCCGTAATGACTATAATTTTCGGAAGTATTGTATTTATACCGCTTTCTGCCGCGGTCATATTTGCGGTAAAATATTTTTTCGGTATTTAAGGTGAATTTATGAGCAATATAACATACGAATATATAAAAACGAACAAAGATGTACAGACTTATATAAATTACGCCGACGCGGCGCTTATGTCCATAGGCTATACAGAACATTCAAATGCCCATGTCGAGCGCGCGGCAGCAAAAGCATATATGATATTGAATACGCTCGGCTATGACGAGCGCACCTGCGAGTTGGCGCAGATAGCTGCATATATGCATGACATAGGAAACGTCGTAAACCGCGTAGGTCATGCGCAGATCGGCGCAGTTATGGCATTCAGGCTTTTAGACAGGCTCGGAATGCCTGCGGACGAGATAGCAAGAGTTGTCTCGGCAATAGGAAATCACGACGAGGGCGCGGCTTCTCCCGTAACTCCTATAGCCGCGGCGCTTATTATTGCCGATAAATCCGACGTAAGGCGTTCGAGAGTGCGCGGGGCAAACGGCGAAAAATTTGTTCCAAGCAGTGAAAATCTCGCAAGGGATATCCATGACCGTGTGAATTATGCAGTCGAAAGTTCCGAGCTGAGCTTTTCAGACGACAAAAAAAGCATTATATTGAGCCTCGGAATTGATCTTTCGATAAGCTCGGTCATGGAGTATTTCGAGATATTTATCTCGCGTATGAATGTTTGCAGGACTGCCGCTAAATCTCTCGGCGTAAATTTTGAAGTTATGGTGAACAATTCAAGAATTTTGTAAAAAAATCACAAATTTTATTGGAGCTTTTTGTGAGAATTTAATAATTTCAAAAAAATTTAAAATCCTCTTGCAATTCGCGCAAATTTATAGTACAATATATATGGATTTATTCCGTAATTTTTCCGTTATAAGGGAGTTTTTGGAAATGAGCTTTGTTGTGCGTGTTAAAAATATCGGCTCTATGTTGTTATGGAATAAGTGCATAAAAAATTAAAAAGAAGCCGTATTTTTTAAAGTAAAATACGGCTGTTTTATTTGATTTTTTTGAAAGGAATTTTTTGTTATGTCATTGAAAAAAGTTGCGGTGATTATGGGGAGCGACAGCGATCTGCCTGTCGTGAAAAAAGCTCTTTCCGAGCTTAAACACTATAATGTGGAGTTTGAATGTCATGTTATGTCGGCACACAGAACGCCGGGGCTTGCGTGCGATTTTGCGGCAAACGCAAAGAAAAACGGCTTCGGAGTAATTATCTGTGCAGCGGGTATGGCTGCTCACCTCGCGGGTATCATTGCGGCGCACACGACCTTGCCCGTTATCGGAATACCGTGCAGTTCTAAAAATTTCGACGGAATGGACGCGCTTTTAGCGACAGTCCAGATGCCGTCGGGAGTTCCTGTGGCAACGGTTGCGGTAGACGGCGCGAAAAATGCCGCAATACTTGCTGTTCAGATATTGGCGCTGAGTGATGACGAGCTTTCGGACAAGCTGTCTAAAAGTAAGCGCGAAATGGCTGAAGAAATTTCGGCAAAGGACGCAAAACTTCAAAAGGAGCTTGAAACGGACGCTTTCAGCACGCTCAGTTTCTGACGGTTCGGTTTTGGACGGATGATATAATTTGGTAAAAAATTGCAGGGCAATGCAAATAATATTATACATAAAGGAGATATTACTATGGAGTACACAAAAGGACAACAGCTTTATGAGGGAAAGGCAAAGAAAGTCTTTGCCACAAACGACCCCGACTACGTTATCGTTGACTACAAAGACGACGCGACTGCATTCAACGGTGAGAAAAAGGGTACTATCGCAGGAAAGGGTGTTATCAACAACAAGATGACGAACTATATGTTCGGAATGCTTGAAAAAGAGGGCGTCCCTACCCACCTTGTGAAAGAACTTTCCGACAGAGAAACGCTCGTAAAGAAAGTAGAGATAGTGCCTCTTGAGGTCATTGTAAGAAACGTTGCGGCGGGGAGCTTTTCAAAAAAGCTCGGAATTGCCGAGGGAACTCCCTTAAAATGCCCGACGCTCGAATTCAGCTATAAGAACGACGAGCTGGGCGACCCGTTTATAAACGATTATTACGCGCTCGGTCTGGGGCTTGCGACAAGGGAAGAGCTTGATACTATCGCAAAATATGCGTTTAAGGTAAACGAATTTATGCTTAAATTCTTTAAGTCGGTAAATGTTGACCTTATCGATTTTAAGATTGAGTTCGGACGTTTCCACGGGCAGATACTTCTTGCGGACGAAATTTCTCCAGATACCTGCCGCTTCTGGGACAGCACGACCCACGAAAAGCTCGATAAAGACCGTTTCCGCCGCGATATGGGCGGCGTCGAGGACGCTTATAACGAGATGATGAAGAGAATTATGTCCACAAAGTAATTTAAAACGGGAGCATAAAGGAGAGCTTATGGGCGGATTTTTTGGAGCAGCTGTTTCGGGCAGCTGCGTAGACGACGTTTTTTTCGGAACCGACTATCACTCGCACCTTGGCACAAGGCGCGGGGGAATGGCGGTATATTCCCCCGAAAAGGGATTTCAGAGAAATATCCACAGCATCGAAAACTCGCCTTTTCGTACAAAGTTTGAAGAGGACATAGAAGGCATGAAAGGCTCGTTCGGTATAGGCTGTATAAGCGATACCGACCCACAGCCGATATTGCTGCGTTCAAGTCTCGGAAGCTATGCAGTTTGCAACGTCGGAATTATCAACAACGCGGACGAGCTGTGCGCCGAATTTCTGAGCCAAAGCCGCGCAAGTTTTGAAACAATGACGAGCGGAAAACTCAACTCTTCGGCGCTTATAGGAGCGCTTATCGCACAGAAGGACAGTATCGCCGAGGGAATAAAATATGCACAGGAAAAAATTTCGGGAACGATATCGCTTTTGGTGCTGACAGAAACAGGGATAATCGCCGCAAGGGATAAGTACGGAAGACTGCCGATTATTGTCGGAAGGCGCGACGACGGCTATTGCTTCTCGTCGGAGAGCTTCGCGTTTCAGAAATTGGGATATGAGACTTGTAAGGAGCTTGCTCCGGGAGAGATTGTAAAAATAACGCCGAAAAGCCTCGAAGTTTTAAGCGCGGGAAATCCCGAAAACCTTCATATTTGCGCGTTTATGTGGACATATTACGGCTATCCCAATTCCGTCTATGAAAATATAAACGTCGAGGCTATGCGCACGAGAAACGGTGAAATCATGGCGCAGTTCGATATCGACCACGGAACGCTGCCCGATGTCGATTACGTCTGCGGAGTTCCCGATTCGGGAATACCCCACGCTATAGGCTATGCAAACCGCAGCGGTATACCGTTTGCACGCCCGTTTATAAAATACACTCCTACTTGGCCGAGAAGTTTTATGCCGCAGAGCCAGGCTATGAGAAACAAGGTTGCGAAAATGAAGCTTATCCCCGTACATGAGCTTATCGAGGGGAAAAAGCTCTTGTTTGTAGACGACAGCATCGTAAGAGGCACTCAGCTTCGGGAAACGGTCGAGTTCCTTTACGCGAACGGCGCGAAAGAAGTCCATATGAGAAGCGCCTGCCCGCCGATAATGTACGGCTGTAAATATCTTAACTTTTCAAGAAGCACGAGCGAGCTTGACCTTATCGCACGCAGGATAATTGACGAGTTTGAGGGGGCAGAGGGAGTAAAGTACATAATGGAATATTCAAGCCCCGAAACCGAGCGCGGAAGAAAGCTCAGAGCCGAGATATGCAGAAGATTGAAGCTGACGTCGCTTGAATTTCAGTCATTAGAGGGAGAAATAAAGGCGATAGGTTTGCCTGAGGATAAAATTTGCACATATTGCTGGTCAGGCAAAAGCATATAATTCAGAAAAATGGTGCGCCGACGGGCGGCGATACGAGTCGGCAATTAACGCCGTATGAGTATTCGCCGACCTGTCGGCTGACCGAAAACATATAATTGCACAGAAAAATATATAACATAAAAAGCGGGAACGATAAAAGAAGGGTTGAAAATGTTCAATAACATTCACGAAGAATGTGGAGTTTTCGGCGTTTATTCAAACGCCCTCGCAAATGTTGCGCATATTACATATTTCGGGCTTTATGCGCTTCAGCACAGAGGACAGGAAAGCTGCGGGATAGTAGTGAACGAGCGCGGAGTGTTTAAGACGCATAAGGGTCTGGGACTTGTGAACGAGGTATTCAGCGAGCGGGAATTAAACGAGTTTGAGGAAGGCAGGATAGCCGTTGGACACGTCCGCTATTCAACGACGGGAAACGTAAATACCGCGAACTGCCAGCCTCTTACGGTAAGGCACGTCAAAGGCTCTCTTGCCATAGCGCACAACGGAAATCTTGTAAACGCTCTTGAATTAAGGCGAGAGTATGAGCTTCGCGGCGCGATATTTCACACCACAAGCGACACCGAGGTAATTTCATACGCGATCACGCGCGAGAGGCTCGAATGCGGGTCGATACAAGAGGCAGTCGAGCGCGCAATGCACAAGATAAGGGGCGCGTATTCGCTTGTGATAATGTCGCCTAAAAAACTGATTGCGGCGCGCGACCCGAACGGTTTTCGTCCGCTTTCTATCGGAGTATTGCCGAATGACGGCGGCTATGTCGTAGCAAGCGAGACGTGTGCATTTGACAGCATCGGCGCTAAATTTCTGCGAGATGTTGAGGCGGGAGAAATCGTTGTTATTGACGAAAACGGAATCGACAGCATAAAGACCCATTGTGAAGGGAAAAACTCAATGTGCGTGTTCGAGTTCATTTATTTTGCGCGTCCCGATTCGGTCATTGAGGGCGCGAGCGTCCATAGAGCAAGGCTCAGAGCAGGAAATTATCTTGCGCTCGAACACCCCGTACAGGCGGACGTTGTGATAGGCTGCCCCGACAGCGGACTTGACGCGGCGCTCGGATTTTCTCAGACCTCAGGCATACCATACGGAGTAGGTTTCATAAAAAACCGCTATATCGGCAGAACATTTATCCAGCCGACGCAGGGCATGAGAGAAAATTCCGTAAAGATAAAGCTGAATGTTATACGCGAAACGGTCGAGGGAAAACGTGTTGTATTAGTTGACGACAGCATTGTCAGAGGAACGACTTCGGCAAAGGTCGTAAAACTTTTAAGAAACGCGGGCGCAAAGGAAATCCATATGAGGATAAGCTCCCCGCCGTTTATAAGCGAGTGCTATTTCGGCACGGACATTGACAGCAAGGAAAACCTTATCGCAAACAAGCATTCGGTCGAGGAGATCGCAAAGATAATCGGCGCGGACAGTCTGGGTTTTTTAAGCACGGAGAATGTCGTAAAACTTGCGGAAAACGCAAAATGCGGCTTCTGCACGGGCTGTTTTACGGGAAAATATCCAATAGATGTTCCGAGCGAGATACCGAAAGACAAGTTTGAAACGAAGTTTCAGGAATGATAAAAGGTCTAAACTATTAAAGGAGTAAAAAGATGAACAGTTACAGCGAAAGCTACAAAGCGGCAGGCGTAGACGTTACGGCGGGATATGAGAGCGTAAGACTGATAAAAGATGATGTAAAACGCACGGAGATACCCGGCTGTATTTCGGGAATAGGCGGCTTCGGCGGTCTTTTTCAGCTCGACGTAAGCGGAATTGCCGAACCCGTTCTCGTTTCGGGAACAGACGGCGTTGGCACAAAGCTAAAGATCGCTATGCTCTTGAATAAGCATGACACGATAGGAATTGACTGTGTGGCTATGTGCGTAAACGACATTATCTGCTGCGGAGCAAAGCCGCTGTATTTCCTCGATTATATCGCTATCGGAAAGAATATTCCCGAAAAAGTCGCGTCAATTGTAAAAGGCGTTGCGGACGGCTGCGTTATGGCAGGCTGCGCGCTGGTAGGCGGCGAAACTGCCGAACACCCCGGAATGATGGCTGAGGACGAGTATGACATTGCGGGATATTCAACGGGAGTTGTCGATAAGTCGAAAATAATCGACAACACAAAGATAAAAGCGGGCGACGCGATAATCGGCATTGCCTCAAGCGGCGTTCATTCAAACGGCTTTTCGCTTGTGAGAAAGGTGTTCAACATAAACGAGCAGAAGGTCAAGACGCTTGTCCCCGAACTCGGAATGTCGCTCGGCGAGGCGCTTTTAACTCCTACAAAAATTTATGTAAAGCCCGTTCTCGACCTCATCTCAAAGGTAGATGTAAAGGGAATTTCGCACATTACGGGCGGCGGATTTTACGAGAACATTCCGCGTATGCTCCCCGAAGGAATTTCCGCGAAGATAAATATGGGAAGCTGGGAAATTCCGACAATTTTCAGCCTTATCCAAAAAGAAGGCAATATCAGCGAACACGATATGTACAACACCTTTAATATGGGCATAGGAATGGCGATAGTTGTCGCGGACAAGGACAAAGAAAAGGCAGTAGAGCTGCTTAAAGAAAACGGCGAGGATGCGCGCGTTATCGGAAGCACGGTTGAAGGGACTGTCGGAGTTCTTTTCGGATATTGACGGGTGTTGACGAGTATTGACAGGTGTTAATAAGTGAGGAATAAAGAATGGGATTTTTTGACATTTTTAAGAGAACTGAACTTGATCCCTCCGAGATCACAATAGATATAGGCGAGAACTGCATTACGGTAAACAATATGGCGGTTAATATTCCGACGCACATAACCGCGCTTGAAAAGATTTTCGGCAAGTCCCGCAAGGTCGTATACCCAAAAGAAGAGAACAACGCAAGTGAAAGAATAAACTATGCGTGGGATAAGTTGGGGCTGTGCTGTTATACAAACGGCGGCAAGGTGGTGTTCTGCTTTGAGATAAGGCTGAACAAGGGCGACAATTGCCCGAAGCATTATCCGACCAATTTTTTCAAGGGCAAGGTGACAATTAAAGGTATCCCTTGGCTTTCGGCAGTTAAAGCAGCTCCCCCGACGCCTATCGCGCCCGGTGAACCTGAGTTTTTCCGCGAGGTAACGCTTGGGAGTTATAATGCGCTCGCGGAATACGTTGATTTTACGCAGGACGAAAATTCACGCACGGAAAAGGATTTTACATCAATTTCGGTCCAGCTCAGAGATGATTAAGAAAAAGGTTTCTCCTGCGGCGCTTGAAATTGCGCTTTGCGAAAACAACATGGTTATAAACGGCGCGTCGGCAGATATTCCCACGCACATAAGCGTGCTTGAAAAAATGCTCGGAAAGCCGCGCAGGGTGGCATATCCGAAAGACAGCCGAAAAAAAGACCCGCTGTATCTGAGAACGGTAAATTATGCATGGGACAGGCTCGGCGTTTATTGCCTGACCAAAAACGGCTCAGTCGTACATACTTTCGGGATACTGATGAGCGATGGCGAGCTTTATTCCCGGCATTTTCCGAGAGAGTTTTTCTGCGGAAGTCTTACTATCTGCGAAATGCCGTGGGAACAGGCGTTTAAAACGCTCCCGTATTACGGAAAACAAAACTCTGTCTTTAAGAGGTTAGAGGTCGGATATTATACGGTATGCGGCGGTTATATCGAGAAAAATTCCCCCGAAAAGGGATACATGTTAGTTGAGGTTCAGCTAAAGGAATTGAGGTGTGAGCTATGAAAAACATTGTGGTCATGGTGTCGGGCGGAGGCACGAATTTACAGGCGCTTATAGACGCTCAGGAACGCGGCGATATAAAAAACGGAAAGATTGTCGAGGTCATTTCCTCAAAACCCGACGTTTATGCGATAGAGCGCGCCAACAAAGCGGGCATCGATACATTTGTTATCCCGCGGAAAAACTATCCCGACAGAAAATCATACAGCCTTGCTTTACTTGACGAGCTGAGCCGTTTGAATGCGGATCTTATCGTGCTTGCGGGATTTATGGTCATTTTAGACGAGTGCGTTACGCGGTCATATCCGTATAAGATAATAAACGTCCATCCCGCGCTTATTCCGAGCTTTTGCGGAGAGGGATTTTACGGACTGAAAGTTCACGAGGCGGCTCTCGCTTACGGAGTTAAGGTTTCGGGAGCAACGGTTCATTTCGTAAACGAAAAAGCCGACGCAGGCGCAATAATCCTACAGGGCGCAGTTGCCGTTGAAAATGACGACACCCCCGAAACTCTCCAGCGCAGGATAATGGAAAATGTCGAGTGGAAACTGCTTCCTAAAGCTGTCTCGCTGTTCTGCGAGGACAGGATAACCATTCGTGACGGAAAGGCTTATGTAGATGTGTGAGCGCTGTTCTGAGCTTAAACTTGTAAGCTGTTTTCGTTCGCCGGGGGAGTATATGCAGACGGTTGAATATATAAAGCAGCTTATCGCGGGCGGCGGTTTTACGCTTGTTTCGGGGAATTGCCCGCTTGACGAAGTAAAAAAAGCCAATGGAAAGTTTGCAGACGATATAATTTATCATCTCATTTGCTGCAATAAATGCGGGCAGGTGTTTTCCTGCTGCGTCAATACTTATCGCGGCGGGGGAAGTTTTTCAAAAGGAAGATAACGGTATGAGCGACTATTCATTTCGCGTAAGCGAAAAATACTTCAACAGGCTTGAAGGCGTTTTAAATTCAAAACTTTTCGGCGGGAATATCCCGTTTGAGGCGAAAAACTGCGACGAGAGCTATGCAAAGCGCTGCGCGGAATTTTTTGAGAAGCTGTCGATCGAAAACGACGCATTTTTCGAGCTTATTGACGGCGGAATGGACTATGTGCTTGATCTTATCGAAGAACGCGGGGAAGAGTTTGACCTCGGCGGGGATATGGACGAAGAGTTCACGCCGGAGCGTTTTGTTGAAATAACAGTGCCTGATGTTGTCGTTTTTGAGCGGCACGAGCTGCTTACAAACGAGGACAGTCCCATAGCGTTCAGTATGAAAATGCATTTGAGAGCTGTTCCCGACGAAACATTCGAGCTTGCTATGCAGGAAGACAAGGCAATTTACGCGGGTGAATACCGAGGCGTTTCTCCGTGGAACGAAAAGCTGCTGAAGAAAAAGTGGAATTATGTCGGGCGGGATTAATAAGCCGCGCGGAAAATCGGGTGGCAAAGATGAACGAAGAAAAATTTACGGGAAAATCGGAAATTTATGACAAATTTCGTCCGTCTTATCCCGACAGCCTTGTAGACAGGCTTTACGAAACGACAAACGCGCAAAAGGTCGCGGACGTCGGCGCGGGCACGGGTATATTCACCAAATGCCTTAAGCGGAGATTTTCCGATATAACCGCGGTTGAACCAAACCCCGATATGTTTGCAAAACTTTCGGAAAACGCGCCGTTTGCAAGGGCGGTAAACGCGGCGGCGGAAGATACGGGACTTTCGGAAAACAGCTTTGGGCTTGTAACCGCGGCACAGGCGTTTCACTGGTTTGACAGCGCGAAATTTAAAGCCGAATGTATGCGGATATTGACCCAAAACGGAAGCCTTGCTGTTATCTGGAACACCCACGGCGACAGCGCGTTTCGCTCTGAGCGCGACAGGATATTCAAAAAATACTGCGGTATGAGCAACAGCGCGAGAATAACTTCCAGCAAGGAAACGAACTGCGGAGAATTTCTCAAAAATGCTTATTTTTCCGCTGTTGAATGTTTCCAAACGGACAATCCGATGATTATGGACGAGGAGAGGTTTATCGGATATTCGCTTTCCCATTCATACTCGCTTAAAGGTGACGAACCCGAATATGACAGCTTTGTCGGGGAACTACGCGAGGCATTTTATAAATTCAGCAAAAACGGTATTGTTTTAATGCCGCAGTATACAGAGTGTTTTCTCGGAAAATTTTAGCTTTACGGAGGTAAAAATGGAAATCACAACAATTGAAAAGGAACTTAATTCTCTGGCTTATCACGGGCGCGGGATAATCATAGGCAGGGCGGGAAATAACGCCGTTATCGCGTACTTTATTATGGGGCGCAGCGAAAACAGCCGCAACCGCATTTTCGTTGAGGACGGCGACGGAATACGCACAAAGGCTTTTGACGAAAGCAAAATGACCGACCCGCACCTTATAATCTATGCACCCGTACGCGTCTTAGGAAACAAAACTATTGTCACAAACGGCGACCAGACCGACACGATCTTTGACGGAATGGATAAACAGCTTACGTTTGAACAATCGCTGAGAACGCGCGAGTTTGAGGACGACAAGCCAAACTACACGCCGAGAATTTCGGGAATTGTCCACATTGAAAACGGGTCGATGAACTATGCGATGTCGATACTGAAAAGCGCGGACGGCGACCCCGATTCCTGCCGCAGATACACATTTGCATACTCAAACCCGAAAAGCGGCACGGGAAGTTTTATACATACCTACGCGGGGGACGAACAAAACGGCAGACTTCCGAGCTTTGAGGGAGAGCCGAAAACGCTTGAAATTCCCGAACTGAGCCTTGACGAGTTTACAAATTTAGTCTGGAACAACCTTAATGCCGACAATAAAGTGTCGCTTTTCACACGTTATATTGACATAAAAACAGGAAAATTTGAAAGCAGAATAGTAAACAAAAACAAGTGAGGTAATTATGAGCGAATTTAAATATCACCCGTATCCCGTTTCAACAGGCGCATTTATGCACGATAAAACCGTTCAGTGCTATTGCTGTAAAGAACAGACGGGCATTTACTACACAGGTCCGTTCTATTCGAAGGAAAACGTCGATTATCTCTGCCCGAATTGCATTTCGAGCGGCTTTGCGGCGGAGGTCTTTGACGGCGTATTCCAGGACGAAGCCAGCACGGATAAGGTTTCCGACCCCGCAAAGCTTGACGAGCTGATACACAGAACGCCCGGCTATCACGGTTATCAGCAGGAATACTGGCTTGCGTGCTGCGACGATTTCTGCGCGTTCAGAGGGTGTGTCGATTGGGAAATACTCGAAGAGCTCGGCATAACAAAAGAAGTCGAGGAAACCTACCGAAACGACATTTGTATGCTCTCGTTTGAGCAGGCAAAAGAGATGCTTCAAAACGGCGGGGAAGGTTATCTTTTCAGCTGCCTGCACTGCGGAAAGTATTATCTGTACATCGAAGTTGACTGAGGTGTTTTATGGAGCTTATCTGCAAGGCAAGCGCGAAATATGCGCCGATGACGAACGAGATATGCGAACCGCTTTTTGAGTTGTTAAGGAACAGAAACGCGCTCGAAAAGGAAATTTTCGAGCGTAATGAACAGCTTAACATTGAAAGGGAAAAGGTAGGTATTTCAAAAAATATCGTAGCGCCGGGCTGGGACGAACTTATCAAGGAATACCGCAAGAGAATGTACGAGCTGTTAAAGGACAACTGCACCGAGAAGCTGCTTTCGCGCGGTTACGCCATATTTTTCGGCAAGCCTCAGGAATTCGGCTATATAGACGACGAATGCACCGCGGAATTTAAAATGCGGTATGCGGATAAGGCGAGTATTGAAACGCATTATACTAAAGTTACGGTCAAGCAAAAGCATAAATTCGTGATGAGGCTTGTTGACGGGAAATGGCTTATTGACGAGTTGTATTACGGTTTTGAAAATGAAAAAAGTTGGTATATCCAAAGCTTTTAAGGAGGACAAATGGAACTTGTATGCAAGGCAAGCGCAAAATATGTGCCGCTTATGAATGATGTCTGCGAACCGCTTTTCGAGCTGTTAAGACAACAGTCTGCGCTTGAAAAGGAGATGTTTGAGCGCGACAAGCAGCTTGACATCGAGAAGGAAAAGGCAGGAATTCCCTCATATCAGACCGCTCCGGGCTGGAATGAGCTAATGGCAGAGTACAAAGAAAGACTTCGCGCACTGTTAGAAAAATACTGCACGGAAAATCAGCTGTCGCGCGGTTTCAGCATAAGTTACGGCGAGCCGCAGACATTCGGCTATGTAAACGGCGATTGCCTGGCGGAATTTAAAATGCGAAATGCTGACAAGGCAAATGTCGAGTTTCATTATGAAATGGGAGGACTTAAACGAAAGCATAAATTCATGATGAGGCTTGTTGACGGGAAATGGCTTATCGATGAGTTGTATTACGGGTTTGAAGGCAAAAGCAACTGGCATATCCGCAATTTTTAAGGAGGACAATATGAACGAACTTGAGCTTAAATACGGCTGTAACCCCAATCAAAAGCCGTCAAGAATTTTTATGGAAAACGGCAAAGACCTGCCGATTGAAGTACTTAACGGCAGACCGGGCTATATCAACTTTATGGACGCCTTTAACGGCTGGCAGCTTGTAAAGGAGCTTAAAGCGGCAACGGGAATGCCCGCCGCGACCTCTTTCAAGCACGTTTCGCCCGCGGGCGCAGCGATAGGGCTTCCGCTTTCGGAAACTCTTGCTAAAATTTATTGGGTGGACGATTTAGGCGAGCTTTCGCCGCTGGCGTGCGCGTATGCAAGGGCAAGAGGCGCGGACAGAATGTCAAGCTACGGCGATTTTATCTCATTGTCCGATGTCTGCGACGCTTCTACTGCAAGAATTATCGCGCGCGAGGTTTCGGACGGAGTAATTGCTCCGGGATACGATAAGGACGCTCTCGAAATCCTGAAATCCAAGAGAAAGGGAACGTACAACATAATCAAGATAGATCCCGATTATGTTCCCGAAAAAATTGAGCGCAAGCAGGTTTTCGGAGTTACTTTCGAGCAGGGAAGAAATGAGCTTGTGATAAACGACGAGCTGTTTGCAAATATTCCGACAAAGAACAAAAATATCCCGAAAGCGGCGCGCGACGACCTTGCGCTTGCGCTTATCACTCTTAAATATACGCAGTCAAACTCTGTCGCTTATGCTTCTGGCGGACAGGCGATAGGCATAGGCGCGGGACAGCAGTCGAGAATACACTGCACGCGACTTGCGGGAACAAAGGCGGACAACTGGTATTTAAGGCAGTCCCCTATGGTAATGGACTTGCAGTTTGTGGACGACATTCGCCGCGCCGACCGCGACAACGCCATTGACCTCTATATCGGCGAGGAATATATGGACGTTCTTGCCGAGGGAGCATGGCAGAAAATATTCAAGGTAAAGCCCGAAGTGTTTACGCGCGAGAAAAAGCGCGAGTGGCTCGATACAATGAAAGGAACTTCTCTCGGTTCTGACGCGTTTTTCCCGTTCGGCGACAACATCGAGCGCGCTCACAAGAGCGGAGTTGAGTTTATAGCGCAGCCGGGCGGCTCTATCCGTGACGACAACGTTATCGAAACCTGCGATAAATACGGTATTGCTATGGCGTTTACGGGAATACGCCTGTTTCATCATTGAGTTTATGCTCGTTCAAAAGCGGCGGAGCGTTTCGCCGCTTTTTAAAGTAAAAGGAGCTTAAAATGCGGAATCTGAAGGTGTTTATTTCCTATAACGGCGCGGAATATCACGGTTTTCAGCGTCAAGGAAACGCGCTTACCGTTCAGGAGGCTGTTGAAAACGCCATAGGAAAACTTCTTAAAATCAAGCCGCCTGTCATATTCGGCTGTTCGAGAACGGATGCGGGCGTTCATGCGAGGCGTTTTTGTTTTAACGTAAAGTTAGACAGCAACATTCCGTGCGTCGGCTTTATAAAAGGAATGAACACTGTTCTGCCTGATAATATCGCAGTATTGTCCTGTGAGGACGCTGACGACGATTTTCACGCGCGTTTCTGCACAAAAGCCAAGGAATATGTCTATCTTATAAACAATAAGCCTGAACGGGATGTTTTCATGCAAAAGCTCGTATATCATTATCCTTTTCCTCTTGACATTGAAAAGATGAGAGAAGCGGCTGAACTTTTTATCGGAGAACATGATTTCGCGGCATTCTGCCGCTCGGAGGGCAAAGCGCGCGTCAGCTCGACCGTAAGAACGATATATTCTCTCTCCGTTTCGGAAAGTACGGGAATTGTGGAAATAAAAATAAAAGGCAGCGGATTTTTATACAATATGGTGAGAATTGTCGCAGGAACACTCGTTTATATAAGCGAGGGAAAACGTTCGTTCAAAGATGTTGAAAACGCGCTCATTACGGGAAACCGCGAGCTTGCAGGAATAACTCTCCCGCCTGAGGGACTGTATCTTAACGAGGTTTATTATTAGCACTTGACTTATGGGGTATTTTTGTGGTACAATAAAAGGTGAGTAATTTACAGTAAAATTTTGCTGTAAATTTATGTCAAATTTTAACTTTGTATTTAATTGAAGAAAGTACGTTATGAAAAAAGTTGCTTTGATTTTGTGTATAATATTTACAGTTTTAACATTTTTAGGTGCGGGATATGTTATTTATAATGTTTGAAGGGTAAATGCGGGGTATGCTGTTGTGCCGATGACATTTGCTCTTGCAAGCAATGTCTTTTACAGAAGCAGAAATTCCCGCTGACGCAGGCTTTTGGGGAAAAGGCGGTGATTTTACGGATAATAAGGTTGACCTGCAAAAGGTCGTAAAGAAGAAGAAACAAAGAAAACTGATATTTAAAATGGCAGTTTTTCTGCTGATAGTTCTGATAATTGTTTTGGTAGTAATAAACTGGAAAAGCATAATTGCTCCTTTCCGCGACGCGGCGCTTCACGTTGGAGAGGGCGGATTTCCCGTGGAGCTTCCGGGAAGCGCGTCTTATGTAATGGACAGCCTCGGAACGAACTTTTACCTTCTTACGGATACCTATGTATATACGTTCAATGCCGACGGAGCGCAGATTGTCGGGATCCAGCACGGCTTCCGCGATCCGAGCGTCACTTCCGGAGAAAAGCGTCTTCTTGTCTTTGACAAAAACGGAAAGGGATTTAAGGTCTATTCAAGAAGCGCGGAGGTGTATTCAAAGACGCTTGACGACTCGATAGTTTATGCAAAGATGGGTAAAAACGACCATTCGGCTGTAGTAACGACTTCAACGCGTTATTCAAACTATCTGTGCGTTTTTAACGACGACGGAAAACAGGTCTTTCGCTATGCATCGCCAACCGAAAAAATAATGCAGGTATGCTTCTCGGACGACGAAAATTTAGTTTATTTCTCGGTCATCGGAGAAAAGGACGGCGAGCTTGAAAGCAGCATTCTCTGCTTTGACATAAATAAAGAGCAGGACGCTTTGTGGCGGGTAAAGCTGGGAAATATGCTTACATATTCTCTTGAATATTGTACGGACGGGATATATTGCGTGACAGAACAGGGCGCGTTCTTGCTCAACGCGTCGAGCGGGCAAATAACCGCACAGAACAGCTTTTCTCAGAGCGTTATAGGAATAAGCAATTCGGGCGGCGCGAGGGTCGTTTCCTTTCGTGACACCGCATTTAACGGTCAAACATTTGTCTATTATAATAACAGCCTTTCGGCGGTAAATTCAAGATCGTTTTCAAATGTTTCAGCATTTGACTTTTCCGAAGATATCCTGTATATCCTCTTGGGAAACAAGCTCTATGCCTATTCGGACGCCTTGAAAACGGAAAAGGTATATGAACTTTACGGCGATTATTCCGACATTGAAATAATAGGAAATTACGCTTATCTTTTAGGATATAACACAGTACAGAGAATAGAACTTTAACATAAAAGGGAGAACAGAGATGGGACAGGATTTTGCGTTTATATTTGACATAATTGTAATAGCGCTTTTGGCGGGACTTACTTTTGCGGGAGCAAAAAAAGGCTTTGCAAAGGTCGTTTTGGAGATGGCGGCGACGGTTTTGGCGCTGTTTCTTGCCGTAAATCTGAGCGAGCCTGTCGCAAAGCAGATATTCGTAGGCTTTGTAAAAGAACCTGTCGAAAATTTTTTCGATGAGAATACCGAAAAATTCGAGGAGTTTCTGAATGTTGATTTTTTTGCCTCAGAAG
Source organism: uncultured Clostridia bacterium (assembly GCA_947629335.1). Lineage (GTDB taxonomy): Bacteria > Bacillota > Clostridia > Oscillospirales > Ruminococcaceae > CAG-115. The sequence goes on from CANRDI010000003.1 coordinate 185,923, forward strand.
AGCTTGATTTTGAAAAAGTTAAGTTAAACGGCGAATATGCGCAAAATCTTGAGCCGAACTATGCGGGTACAAATTCAGCAGTTATGGATCTTACGAATATGACGATAGATTTGTCCGAAACGGGACTTGAAGAGATAGACCTGACATTTTTCGGCATTGAAAAAGACGCGGATTTGACGGATGTGTCCGTAAGAACGGTCGAATTTTCCAAGGACGACATAAATAAATACGGCATAGGAAAGCTCGTCGCGGCACAGTATATCGCCTCCTGTTCTGTAAAAAGCGGAGCAGCCGAGCCTTTGGGGGATATGATAAACGAGCTTTCAAAATATCTTCCGTCCGAATTTATAAACGGTACGTCGGGAGTTACGGTTTCGGCGATACGCGGTATGATACTGGCAATGTTTGACACAAGATCGAGCGTCAGGACTGCCGTTCTTGAAGGAATAATCGAGCCCTACTGCATAATAGCAATAAGAACGGTGACGTTTATAATTATTTTCATTCTCGCATTGGTTATACTTAATATCGTGATAAAACTTGCGGGGCTTTTGAACAAAGTCCCGATACTCGGAAAGGCAAACGAGTTTTTAGGCGGCGTCGCGGGTCTTTGCGAGGGTGCGGCGATTGTTTTGATAATCTGCATTATTACGAGATTTATAGTGTCGATGTGCAGCGACGACGTAATACTTTTCAACAATGCGGCGATCGAAAGCACTTTTTTGTTCAAGCATATTTATAATATGGATCTTATCAGTTTCTGACAAAGGCAAGGTGATTATTTATGATGATGTGTTCACGCTGTAAAAAACGCCCCGCGGTTATGTTCATTTCTACCATGAGCGGCGGCGAGAGAAAGGACGAGGGCTTATGCCTTCAGTGTGCGAGCGAGCTTAACCTCCCGCAGATGAAAGAATTTCTCGAAAAATGGGGAATAAGCGAAGACGACGTAAAAGACGCTCTCGATTCTGCATTTGACGAAAACGGTCAGCTCAAACCGGATACGTTTTCACAGCTTTTTGAAATGAAAGATGAAAACGCAGATGAAACCGACGAACTTACGGACGAAATGTCCGACGAACGCGAAGAATCGGACGACGATCTCTTTGAGCGCGGCGGTGCGGGAACAATGCCGAACTTTCTGAAAAACCTTTTCGGCGGTTCGGACAACTCGAAAAAAGAAGATACCGAGGACGAAAAGAAGTCGAAAAAGAAACAGGAAAAGCCCGACAAAAAGCGCAAATGCCTTGAAACATTCTGCACAAACCTTACCCGCAGAGCAAAAGAGGGAAAGATTGACAGAATTGTCGGACGTGAAAACGAGATATACCGCGTTTTACAAATACTTTCGCGCAGGACAAAGAACAATCCCTGTCTTATCGGCGAGCCGGGCGTCGGAAAGACTGCCATTGCCGAAGGGATAGCGCAAAAACTTGCGAGCGGCGATGTTCCGTTCAGACTTCAGGGAAAAGAGCTGTATCTGCTCGACCTGACGGCGCTTGTTGCGGGAACTCAGTTTCGAGGGCAGTTTGAAAGCCGTGTAAAGAACCTTATAGACGAGGTGAAAAATGCAGGCAACGTAATGCTGTTTGTAGATGAAGTTCATAATCTCGTCGGAACAGGCGGCGACAGCGAAGGCTCGATGAATGCCGCGAACATCTTTAAACCCGCGCTATCAAGAGGAGAACTGCAAGTAATAGGAGCAACGACGTTTTCCGAATATCGTAAGCATATCGAAAAGGACAGCGCCCTCGAACGCCGTTTCCAGCCCGTAACAGTAAACGAGCCGACAATTGACGAAACTATCGAGCTTTTAGGCGGCATAAAACAGTATTATGAAGAACATCACAAAGTCCATGTTTCGGACGAAATAGCAAAAATGTGCGCGCTATTGTCCGAACGCTATATAAACGACAGATTTCTTCCCGACAAAGCGATAGACCTGCTTGACGAAAGCTGTGCCTGCGCTTCGCTCGGAAATGCAAGCATAACCGAATATGAAAAGCTGAAAAAACAGCTCAAAGAACAGAAAATCGAAGAAAGCAAACTTGCCGATAAAAGCAATATCGACTATGAACGTCTTGCAAATTTAAAAACGGAAATAGCCCAGACCGAGCAGAAGATAGAAGACATAAAGCCCGAAGCCGAAAAAGCCGAGGTAACGCTCGACGATCTGTCAAAAGTAATAGAGCTTTGGACGGGTATCCCCGCAAACAAGATAAAAGAAACCGAATTTAAGAGAATGGCGTCGCTCGAAGACAGCTTAAAGGCGAAAATAATCGGTCAGGACGAAGCGTGCGAGCTTGTCGCAAGAGCAATAAAGCGCACAAGAGTACAGCTTTCAAACCGCCGCCGTCCCGCTTCATTTATCTTTGTCGGACCGACGGGCGTAGGAAAGACCGAGCTTGTAAAGGTGCTTGCAAAGGAAATGTTCGACACAGTAGATCCGCTGATAAGGCTCGATATGTCGGAGTATATGGAAAAGCACAGCGTGTCTAAAATAATCGGTTCGCCTCCCGGATATGTAGGCTATGACGAGGCGGGACAGCTCACCGAGCGCGTCCGCAGAAAGCCTTATTCGGTCATTTTGTTCGACGAAATCGAAAAAGCTCACCCCGATGTTATGAACATTCTGCTGCAAATTCTTGACGAGGGCAAGATAACCGACTCTCAGGGCAGAAACGTAAGTTTTGAGAACACAATTATCGCAATGACTTCAAACGCGGGTTCTTCAAACGGAATGAACGGCGTAGGATTTGCGAAGTCGGTCGGCGATATGAGCAAAGAGCGCGCTATGAAAGGACTTCGTGATTTCCTTCGTCCGGAGTTTATGGCAAGAGTGGACGAAATCGTCTGCTTCTCGCCGCTCAGCGAGGAAAGCTATGCGAAGATAGCAAAGCTCAACCTTGAAGAACTTCGAGAGCCGCTTTTGGAGAAAAAACTCGCGCTCAATATCACAGACGACGTATATAAAGCCGTGGCGAAAAAGGCTTACGGAGGAAAATTCGGCGGGCGCGATATACGCCGCGTGATACGCTCGGATATTGAGGATAAGATTGCGGAAATGTTGGTCGAAAACAGCGACGAGAGCTTTAACTCGGTAGATATAACCGTTGTTGACGGAAATATAAACGTGGAGCTGAAAAAATGAGCGTAGTGCTTATTACAGGCGGCACGGGCGCAATTGGCGAGGCAATAGCCGAGGAGTTTTCCAAAACGGACGACGTTATTGTTACCTACAGCAAAAATGCCGAAAAAGCAGGGGAGCTGACTGAAAGGCTTCGCTGTAAAGCCGTGAATATGGACGTTTCGGACGAAAATTCCGTGAAAACGGCTGTCGAGGGTGTTTTGAAAGAATTTCAGCACATCGACATACTTGTAAACAATGCGGGAATATCGCTCATAAAGCCGTTTACGGACATAACCGAAGATGACTGGGAGCGTCAGCTTTCAGTCAATCTTTCGGGAGTTTTCCGCGTTACAAAGGCAGTCGTTCCGTCAATGATAAAGCGGAAAAGCGGCGCAGTGGTAAATATTTCCTCGGTATGGGGAGTACACGGCGCATCCTGCGAAGTCGCGTATTCATCGGCAAAAGCGGGAGTTATCGGCTTTACAAAGGCTCTTGCAAAGGAACTTGGGCTTTCTGGGATAACCGTAAACGCTGTCGCGCCGGGAGTAATAGAAAGCCCGATGAACAGCAGCCACCTGAGCGCCGAGGAGCTTTTGGCGCTGTATGAGGAAACTCCGCTCGGACGACCGGGTAAGCCGTACGAGGTCGCGGGTGCTGTCCGAGCAATTGCCGAGAATAAATTCATAACCGGACAGGTTTTAGGCGTTGACGGCGGTTTTTATTGAGAATATATGGTAAATTGCACAAAGTTTTAGGAGAAAAGTTGAAAAAAGTTGTGAGATAATTTTTGCCAATTTTACGATAATTTATTGAATTATTCGGGAAAATAATGTATAATTATTATGTATTTTGAAAAAGTTTTATAAATAAAGGAGCTTTTTATGAATAGTGCGTTGGTTTTGCTGTCCGAAAGCGAAAACGTGATCGACAGAATTCAGGGTCTGGGCGACGCAAAGTCACAGCTAAACGACCCAAATTATTGGAGTTCGGTCGGCATTATTGCGCTTACGGGAATTTTAGTAGTCTTTCTTATCCTTGCGATCCTTATCTTCGTTTTCTGGCTTATGGGTACTGTTTTTAAGCTGATGGACAAGTCGAAGAAAGCAAAGGCTCAGGCGAAAAAAGATGCCGAGCTTATAGAGGCAAAGCCTGCCGCAGAAGCTGAGCCTGAAGCTGAAACAGCAGAAGAGCTTAGTGACGACGAGGAAATTGTCGCGGTAATAAGCGCGGCGATAGCGGCTTATACCGAAAGCAGTTTTACCGTCAAAAGCATCAAAAAGCGCGGCGACGGAAGAGGAGGACGTTCCGCTTGGAGCGCCGCAGGCATAAGCGAAAATACCCGTCCCTTTTGACGGCGAAAGGAACTGAAATATGGAAATTTTTACTGATACACTCAGAAGTCTGATAGATACGTCGGGCTTTGCCGCGTTCGGCTGGCAGAACGGCGTTATGATACTGCTGTCGTTCGTGCTGTTTTATCTTGCGATAGTAAAGCAGTATGAGCCGCTGCTGATGCTTCCGATAGCATTCGGTATGCTGCTGACAAATATCCCGCTTACGGGGCTTTATACGCCGGAGCTTTGGGATCCCGCCACGAACCCGTATTTTGCCCCGGAATATACGGAAAATGCGGGGAACATATTAGTAAACTTCACTAAAGAAACAAGCCTCGATTACGGCAGAGTTCTCCACGACGGCGGACTTTTGGATATGCTGTATCTGGGCGTAAAGCTCCAGATCTATCCTCCGATAATCTTCCTGGGCATTGGCGCAATGACCGACTTCGGTCCGCTTATCGCAAACCCGAAGAGCTTTTTGCTCGGCGCGGCGGCTCAGGGCGGTATCTTCTTTACGTTCCTCGGCGCTTGTTTGCTGAATATGACGGGAATTGCGGACTTTACGCTTAAAGAAGCCGCTTCAATTGCAATAATCGGCGGCGCGGACGGTCCTACAGCCATTTACCTCACCTCGAAACTTGCTCCACAGCTGCTTGGTTCGATAGCTGTCGCGGCATACTCGTATATGGCGCTTGTCCCCGTTATTCAGCCGCCTATAATGAGATTGCTTACGACAAAGAAAGAGCGCGCGGTAAAAATGGGTCAGCTCCGCGAGGTGTCAAAACTCGAAAAGGTTGTTTTCCCGATTGCCGTTACGGTCATTGTAGCGCTTATAGTTCCGTCGGCTGCTCCGCTTGTGGGCATTTTGATGTTCGGAAATCTGATGAAAGAGTCGGGCGTCTGCGACAGACTTGTTAAAACAGCCACTAACGAACTTATGAACATTATTACGATTTTCCTCGGCGTAACGGTCGGAGCTACGGCAGTTGCAAACAACTTCCTGAGCTGGAAGACAATCTTCATAATCGTTCTCGGACTTATCGCGTTCTGCGTCGGAACAGCGTGCGGCGTTCTTCTCGGAAAACTTATGTACATCATTTCCGGAAAGAAGATAAATCCGCTTATCGGTTCTGCGGGAGTTTCTGCGGTTCCTATGGCGGCTCGTGTTTCGCAGAAAGAGGGCGCGAGAGAAAACCCCTCAAACTTCCTGCTTATGCATGCAATGGGTCCGAATGTTGCGGGAGTTATAGGTTCTGCGGTTGCCGCGGGCGTTCTGCTTTCAATTCTCGGATAATTTCAAAAATAAAGGCAAGAGCCGTACTCTTGCCTTTAAATTTATAGCCTGTTCATATAGATCTAAAAGCGGAGATTTTGCGGATGCATTTGATGCCTTTCGGGAATTTAGAGCTGAGTTATACGGAAGAACTGCCGCAAAACGGACGCTGAGATTTTTTTGAACAGGTTACAGCTTAATTTTGAAAGGAGTAATTTTATGGACGGAACAATTACGGTAAAAGGCGTAGGAACTGCAAAAACAAAGCCCGATTATATCAGAATATTTCTGAACATCAATTCAGAAAAACCGACCTACGACGAGGCGGTTTCTGACGCAAACCGAAGGATAGAACTGCTCCAAAACTCGCTTGTTGCGGAGGGATATGCGAAAGACGACCTGAAAACGCTTGATTTTTCGGTGGACACCACTTATGACAATATCGAGGAAAACGGGCGCTACAGGCGTGTGTTCACAGGTTATTCGTGCGGATACAGGCTTAAAATTTCGTTTGATTTCAGTCAAGAGGCGCTTGCAAAAACCCTTAACGCAGTTGTTGGGAGCGGCTCAAACGCCGAATTTTCGATAACGTTTACTGTTAAAGAACCCGAAAAATTATCGGAACAACTGCTTATTTCCGCAACAGAAAACGCCCGCGCAAAGGCTGAAGTGCTTTGCAAAGCGTCGGGAAAGAAGCTCGGAGAGATTGTATCAATAGATTACAACTGGGGCGAGGTCGTAATTCACGAGAACAGAATGGATACGCTGTCGCGCGCCGTTCCGCTTGCAGCGATTCCCGATTTCACGCCCGACGATATAAATTCGAACGACACGGCGACGTTTGTCTGGAAAATTATTTAAGCATCACATTTTTATAAAATCAACATCTGTTTTGCAAATACTTTGATCTGTATTTTATTACGTTTGAATTTAAAAAGGAAAATGCCCTCCCAAGCAGGAGGGCAAATTTTTATAATCCGGTAAAAAAAACCGTTTTACCTGTCGTTTTGTTGTTCGGTGTATTATCGGCAAAACAACGTCATTTGAAGCTGTTTGCCGAACGACCCTGCTCGATTGCATCAGTTAAAATAACTGTTGAGCAAATTTTCGAGGGAGTCTGCCGTATTTTCATCTTTAACGACCTCGAAGCAATATGCGATTGATAACAGCATATATTTCCCACCTTTCTGTTTTTGTTCTACACAAAATCGGAGCTTTTGCTCTCTGTATATATTGCAGGACCGGAGCTTTTTATCTGCTCTCTTTTTCCCTTGCAACTACATTGTAGCATACTTTGGCGGATTTGTCAATATCAGATAGCTTATTTTGTTTATATTCTACAAAAATGTGATATGTTTTTACAATTCGTCAAAACTTTTTGGGCAATTTGTAAAGAAAATTATGTCGTAAATTGTGCATTTAGAAGATAGAGGATAGATGACAGAGATCTGAGTTGTGATAGAATAGTTTTTCGCGGAAGCAAATGTTTTTAGTTCAGTTTGGATTTTTCGATCTGTTTTACTGCTAAGTACAAGCTGTCCGTTTTTACTGTTCGCCATATACTTGTTCAACAGCTACTTGACAATTATAACAATATGTAGTATAATAAATACATAATTATTTTATTTTATTTATTCAGAGCGGTTCTTAAATAATAAAGGAGGACAAGAAATGGGACTAACTTTAACAGAAAAGATCATCAAGGCACATATTGTTGACGGCGAGATGAAAAAAGGCACGGAAATAGGGCTTAAAATCGACCAGACCCTTACTCAGGACGCCACGGGTACTATGGCTTATCTCCAGTTTGAGGCAATGGGCGTAGACCGCGTGAAAACCGAGCGTTCCGTGGCTTATATCGACCACAACACCCTTCAGAGCGGCTTTGAAAACGCCGACGACCACCGCTTTATCGGCTCAATAGCCAAAAAACACGGAATTTGGTTTTCGCGTCCCGGAAACGGCATTTGCCACCAAGTTCATCTCGAACGTTTCGGAAAGCCGGGAAAGACCCTTATCGGCTCTGACAGCCACACTCCGACAGGCGGCGGAATAGGTATGCTCGCTATGGGCGCGGGCGGACTTGACGTTGCGGTTGCAATGGGCGGCGGCGCTTATTACATAACAATGCCGAAAGTCGTAAAGATAAACCTTATCGGAAAGCTCAATGATTGGGTAAGCGCAAAGGACGTTATCCTCGAAGTTCTCCGCAGGCTCTCTGTAAAAGGCGGCGTGGGAAAAGTAATGGAATACTGCGGCGAGGGAATAAAGAGCCTTTCTGTTCCGGAGCGCGCGACGATTACAAATATGGGCGCGGAGCTTGGCGCGACGACTTCTATTTTCCCGTCAGATGAAACAACTCTTGCGTTCCTTAAAGCTCAGGGCAGAGAAGAGGATTATGTCGAGCTTTCGGCTGACGCGGACGCGGTTTATGACGAAGAAGTGGACATAGACCTTTCAAAGCTCGTGCCGCTTGCGGCTTGCCCGCACTCTCCCGACAACGTAAAGTCGGTTGAAGAGATAGGAAAAATAAAGATAGACCAGGTTTGCATAGGCTCTTGCACGAACAGCTCTTTGCAGGATATGCGAAAGGTCGCGCACATTCTTAAAGGAAAGACCGTTCACCCCGATGTTTCGCTCAGCATTGCTCCCGGTTCTAAGCAGGTATTCAACCAGATAGCCGAAGAGGGAACTCTTTCGGTTTTAATTGCGGCAGGCGCAAGGATACTTGAAAGCGCTTGCGGTCCTTGTATAGGAATGGGACAGTCGCCGAACTCAAAGGGCGTTTCACTGCGCACATTCAACAGAAACTTCCTCGGAAGAAGCGGCACTAAAGACGCGGAAGTTTATCTTGTATCACCCGAAACGGCTGCCGTTTCGGCGCTTACGGGCGTATTTACCGACCCGCGCACAATAGGCGAAATGCCGCCGTATGTAATGCCTGAGAGATTTTTGATAAACGACAATATGGTTGTAGCTCCCGCGTCAATTGAAGAAGCGCCGAGCGTTGAGATACTGCGCGGACCGAATATAAAGCCGTTCCCGATAAACAAGCCGCTTGCTGAGAGCATTGAAAGCGCCGTTACGCTTAAAGTCGGCGATAATATAACGACCGACCACATTATGCCCGCGGGCGCGAAAATACTGCCGTTAAGGTCGAATATCCCCGCTATCTCCGAGTATTGCTTTACGGTTTGCGATGAAACATTCCCGAAGCGCGCGAAAGAAGCGGGAACGTCTATAATCGTAGGCGGCTCGAACTACGGACAGGGTTCTTCGAGAGAACACGCCGCGCTTGCTCCGCTGTATCTGGGAGTTAAGGCGATAATCTGCAAGAGCTTTGCGAGAATACACCGCCAGAACCTTATAAACAACGGCATCCTGCCGCTTGAATTTGCAAATGAAAGCGATTATGACAAGATAGAGCAGGGCGATGAGATAGTAATTGCGAATATCCGCGAAATTGTCAAAAACGGCGGCAAGATAATCGTTGAGGACAAGACAAAGGGATTTTCGTTTGAGGTGAAGTGCGAATTGTCCGAGCGCGGACGCGGAATGATGCTTGCGGGAGGACTTTTGAACTTCACAAAGGAAAGCAAATAATGGACGACGAGATAAAACGGCGCTGGAGCGAGGCGTACAAGGCGAACCCAAGGGTCTACGAAAAGGACGGAACGCTGATGGTGGGCTTTGCGCTGACGGAGGACACCGATTCGCTGTTCCCGCTCTATCCTGAAAAGCAGTGGGCTATTTCGGGCAAGACTATAAGCGAGTGGAAAATTTCGTTTGTAACGCTGCCGGACAAGAAAAATCCCACGGGAAGCGTCGAGGGAATACTGGACTACGACGAGGCAATGAAGCGCTTAGAGCCGTATTTTATCGCGTATGGCGACGACTGGAGGCTTATCCGTGCGCTGACGAAAGCGGAGATCATTTCCGTGGCGACCGGAGAGCCCGTAAAGCCCGAAAAACACGGGCTGTTCGGATTGTTCGGGAAGAAATAACAGGTGAATTATGGATTTCAGACAGATAAACGCCGAAAATGAGCGTATGTTCAAAGAGGGTAAATTCGACGGAATGAAATCGGAGTATATCAAGGATTACACGCCGACCGAGCGTGTAAGAAAAGAGCCGTTTAAGTTGTCGGAACACCTTGTAAAGCAGACAACTATCGCTTGCGTTATTGTAAACAGCGCGAAACATTGCGTTGTTCTTAACTTTGCGAGCGCTTATCACCCCGGCGGCGGTTATCTCACGGGCGCAAGAGCGCAGGAAGAAAGTCTTTGCCGGGCAAGCGGGCTGTATTACACTTTGCGCGAAATGACGGCATTTTACGAGGACAACAAGTGCGGCGGCGCGGAATACACCGACGGAATGATTTATTCGCAAAATGTTCTTGTTGTGCGCGACGACCGCGGAAATGCCCTCAAAGAACCGATAAAGTGCGATTTTCTGACCGTTCCCGCCGTCAACCGCAATAAGGCGAAAGCTATTCCCCGCGAACAGACAAACCTCACCATGGAGCGCAGGATAAACAAAATTGTGTCGTTCTGCGCGGAAACGGACTGCGAGGTTGCTGTTTTAGGAGCATTCGGCTGCGGAGTGTTCGGAAATGACCGAAACGAAGTTCTCCCTATGTTCGAGCGCGCGATAAACAAATTCGGCGGGGATAAACAGTATATTTTTGCAATACCGTAAACTGACTGCAATTAAAACGGCGCAGTAACGCGCTGTTTAATGAAATGTGTTTAAAGAAAGGAAGGCATAACAATGGCGAAAATTCAGATGAAAACGCCGCTTGTTGAAATGGACGGCGACGAGATGACGAGAGTTATCTGGAAGATGATAAAGGAAATCCTTATTCTTCCGTATATCGACCTTAAAACCGATTACTACGACTTGGGTCTTGTCCACAGAAACGAAACCGACGACCAAGTGACAATCGACAGCGCAAATGCTACAAAGAAATATGGCGTTGCCGTAAAATGCGCAACAATAACGCCGAACGCGCAGAGAGTTGAAGAATATAAGCTCAAAGAGATGTGGAAGTCCCCGAACGGTACTATCCGCGCCATTCTTGACGGAACGGTTTTCAGAAAGCCCATTCTGGTAAAGGGCATAACTCCGTATATCCCCACATGGACAAAGCCTATTACTATCGCGCGTCACGCTTACGGCGACATATACAAAAATACCGAGCTTAAAGTAGAAAAAGGCTCGAAGGCTGAAATTGTCGTAACAAACCCCGACGGCAGCGAAACCCGCGCGCTTATCCACGATTTCAAGACCTCCGACGGCATAGTTCAGGGAGTTCACAACCTCGACAACTCAATAGCAAGCTTTGCGCGTGCGTGCTTCAACTACGCTCTTGACGCGAAAGAAACGCTCTGGTTCGCGTCAAAGGATACTATCTCTAAAACCTACGACCACCGCTTTAAGGACATTTTCGCGGAGATCTACGAGAATGAATACAAAGCAAGGTTCGAGGCTGCGGGAATTGAGTATTTCTATACGCTTATTGATGATGTTGTAGCAAGAGTTGTGCGCTCTGAGGGCGGATTTATCTGGGCTTGCAAAAACTATGACGGTGACGTTATGAGCGATATGCTGGCGACAGCATTTGGTTCGCTCGGACTTATGACGAGCGTTTTGGTTTCACCCGACGGAAAGTACGAATACGAAGCCGCCCACGGAACAGTTACACGCCATTATTACAAGTATTTAAACGGTGAAAAGACATCTACAAACCCCATAGCTACTATCTTTGCATGGAGCGGAGCGCTGAGAAAGCGCGGCGAGCTTGACGGTATTACCGAGCTTATGAGCTATGCAGACAAGCTCGAAAAAGCGTCAATTCAGACCATGGAAGACGGAATAATGGATAAGAACCTTTCGGCAATGTCAACTCTTGAAAACAAGCGCGTTGTCGATACGGAAACGTTCCTTGTAGAGATAAACAAGCGTCTTTCTTCTCTTATGTGACTTATTTAAGTGCAGCGCCGCGCTTTTTACAGCGCGGCGTTTCGGCATTTATGAAGCAGTTTCGGATCTGATAAGCTCAAGGTCGTAAAATTCTGCGAGTATCTCAGCGAAGTCTTTGCCGTTCTGTGCGTCAATATTTGCGGCATTAAGGCTCATGCCTGCGTTTTCGCCGTTTCCCTTACAGCGGAATATAAACGTTTCAAAGCTGTATTCTACGGAGATAGAGTCGCTTTTAAGGTCTAACGCGCCGCATATTTCTTCTCCCGAAAGTTTATGTCCGATAAAATCTATGGAAACAAGAGAGCCGTATTCGTCGTAGATCGGTTCTGAAAACCATTCCGACGGTTCTTTGTCTGCAAGATTAAGGCTTGAAAACGCACTGAGAACTTCATCCTCGGAAAATGCGCGCTCGGTGAAATACCCCTTTGCAAGAGCGTCTTCGGGAATTTCTTTTGAAGGCATATACGGAAGATCGCGCGTTTTTCCCGTTGAAACGGCGCACATTTTTACTGAAACGGGTTTTGTTCCGTCGGACAGATATGCATGACCTGCTGTTTCAATAGCGGAACGTATGACCTTTCTGTCCGAGAGCTTTACGGCTCTGTCGGTGTATGAAACATAAGGAAATGCGTCGCATACGGTAAAATCCGCGCCGAATGTATTGAACTCGCTTTTGTTTTTCAGAGCGACAAGCGCGTTTGTGTTTATTATCACAGCCATTGCCGCGAGCGTCTGTTCTTCGTAAATATTCCCCGATACGGGAATGATGCCGCTTATACAGCCCTCGACAAACCTGTCAAAGCTCATTTGCTCAATGCGTCCGCTTTCGCTCAGGTATACCGAGACTGTTTCGGGAAACTGCTCTTCTGGCGGCTTTGACTGTTCTGAAACATCTGCGAAAACTGCTGCAGCGATTACCGCGGCGGCAATTGCCGCAGTCAATGCGGCGGAAATGATTTTTTTCAGCATTGTAATACTCCTTGAATACCGACTTGACAACCAATGCAAAATGATGTATAATAAATATAGTATATAGAATGGAGAGTATGTGTCATGGACAAACTTGAACATCTTAAATCAACGGAAGAATTAAAGAAAATGTGCGAAGAATTCTGTAAGAACAGCGTTATCAGCACCGACCTTATCAATAAGTTCGGCGTAAAACGCGGACTCAGAAACCCCGACGGATCGGGAGTTCTCGCAGGGATAACAAATGTCTGCTGTGTACATGGCTATGTAATAAGCGAGGGAGATAAACAGCCCATAGAAGGTGAACTTATCTACCGCGGCTATAATATCCGCGATATAGTAAACGGCGCAAAAAAGGACAACCGCTACGGTTATGAAGAAGTCGTCTATCTGCTGCTTTTGGGAAAACTTCCGACAGAAAGCGAGCTTCAGTCGTTTTCAAAACTTATTGCCGAATACCGCGAGCTTCCGCTGTATTTTATCGAGGACGTTATTATGCGAAATCCTTCGCCGAATATAATGAACAAAATGCAGCAGGCGGTGTTGACGCTTTACAGCTACGACAGCGACCCCGAAAACAGCTCCCCCGAAGTCGAGATGTTACAGTCGCTTTCGGTCATTTCAAAGCTCCCCGCAATAATGGTTGCGTCATATCAGGCTCTTCGCCGCTTCTATCATAACGACAGCATGGTCATGCACCAGATAAACAAGGACGAAAGCCTCGCGGAAAGTATTCTTTCGACATTGCGCGACGACAGGGCGTATACTCCCGAAGAAGCAAAACTTTTAGACCTTTGCCTTATGCTTCACGCAGAACACGGCGGCGGAAACAACAGTACATTTACCTGCCGCACGGTAAGCTCGTCCGGAACAGACGCTTATTCGGCATATGCCGCGGCGATAGGTTCGCTTAAAGGTCCGCGTCACGGCGGCGCAAACATAAAAGTTATGCAGATGCTTGATACGATAAAAGAGGGTGTAAAAGACTGGAGCGATGATGAAGAAGTTGCGTCATTCCTGCATAAAATAATAAGGAAAGAGGCAGGCGACGGTTCGGGACTTGTCTACGGAATGGGACACGCAGTCTATACGCTTTCCGACCCCAGAGCTGTTATTCTTAAAAAGAATGCAATGGAGCTTGCGAAGGGAACGCCGTTTGAGGCGGAATTTAAACTTCTTGACAGCATTGAGCGCATAACTCCCAAGGTATTTGCCGAAGAACGCGGTGACATTAAAAATATATGCGCAAACGTGGATATGTATTCGGGACTTGTATATAAGATGCTGAAGATACCCGTAGAAATGTACACGGCGCTGTTTGCCTGCGCAAGAATGGCAGGCTGGTGTGCGCACAGAATGGAAGAAATGATAAACGGAAAGCGCATTATTCGCCCCGCTTATAAGGCTATAAATCTCAATAAGAAATACATTCCACTGAACGAGAGGTAATAATTTTATGACTAAAAACGGCAGAATTGCTTTGACCGCGCTTATTGCGGGGATAGTTCTGTGCCTTGCCGTGAGAACGGTCGGGATATTGTCTTTTACCGATATGAAAACTGGCTTTCTTTTGAGCGAAAGCGCACCGGCATACTGCATTGTTTTTTACGGCGTCTGCGCGGCGGCGTCGGTCGTTTCGGCATTGTTCGCCCCAAAACTTTTGCCCGATGATATTTCTTTTTCAAAAGGAAAGATCCATTTAATGGGCTGGATAATGGTGTTTATAGCTGCGTTTGCGGCTTGGGACGGTTTTCAGAGCCTTCATACGGAAGCTCCTTCTATTCTGAGGGTGTGTTCTGATTTTGCCGCGGCGGTCTTTATCGAGATTGTGGCTCTGATAACTATCGTAAAGAAAAAATTCACTCCTGCTCTCGGACTGATGTATGCGATAGTCGGCGCGTATTTTGTACTTTGCGGAATGGCTTATGTATCTCAGAGAATGGTCATTTTGTCCGTGCAGGAATACCTTATCGAAGTATTGTGCGCGACAATAGGCGGAGTATTTTTCGCGCTTTTCGGAAAGATATGTTCGGGAAACGCCGAAAAGCACACAGTCTTTTTTATGCGGCTTTGGGGTTCAGGTGCGGCGATAATGACAATATCCTCGTCGCTTTCGGTAATTATTGCAAAAATTTTTGGCGGCGAGGAAATTTCCTCAAGAATTACCGCAGATATCCCCGAAGCAGTGCGCTTTTTCCAAGAAAACGCACTCAGTCCCGACGGAAACTATATGATGACTTTCGTTCCGCCGGTACTGACGATTATGGGCGTTTTCGCCGCGTTTGCGTCAGCGCTGACGTATTTTGAAAAGAAAAAATGAAACTATCGGAGATCCGGAGCTTTGGCGGAAATTCCCGCCGGCACAGGATCTCTGTTCGGTTGTTTAAATGTGTTTAATGAATGATGTGGTGTGAAATTGAAGCTGAAAAGAACAATTAAAGCGGCGCTCGCGTTGATACTGTGTTTTGTTTTGAGCGGCTGTATGGACAATACGGTGGAAAATCTGCTGAGTCCTCCGAAGCTGCTTGATGAGCAGAACGAGATATACAATGAGCTTGTAAAAAGCGTCGGTCAGAACGTAAAGCTGAAATATCCCCAAAGCGGTGATTATCGGTCGGCTTTTGTGATATACAACATCGACGAAGAACCGGGAGATGAGGCTCTTGTTTTTTATGAAAGCAAGAATACCGCAGCGGGAGAAAGCTCGCTCAGACTGAAAATTTTCGACAAGATAAACGATAAATACGAGGCAGTTTACGATCTCGCCTGTGCAGGAAGCGAGGTCGAAAGCATAAGTTTTGAGCGGCTCGGACAAAACTCCGAAGTAAATATCGTTGTAAGATATACGCTTTTAAATCAGAGCGAAAAAGCGTTTTCGGTATATTCATACGAAGACCGTACTCCGATAGAGCTGTATTCTTCGACATATGTCTGTCTTGATGTTTTCGATATAAATAACGACGGAGCCGACGAGCTTATAACCGTAAGCTATGATAAGGCATTGCAGAACTCTACGGCGATGATGTTTACAGACGGCGAAAACGGGTTTGAAAAACTTTCGCAGACAGACCTTTACGGCGGTACGAGCGATTATATCCGCGTTACAGAGGGAAAAGTAGACGAGCAGACCTCGGCGTTGTTTTTAGACTATTCAAAGGGCGGCGGCATTTCGGGAACGGACGTTTTATACTGCGCGGATAATCAGCTTTTTTGCCCGTACGGCGTAGGAAACACTATAGCTGTTCCTACGATACAGCGCGTTACGAACGACTATATGTCAGACATTTTCTGCTGTGACATAGACGGCGACGGATTTGTAGAAGTTCCGAACACAAAACTTCTGCCGGGCTATGAAACCACAAATAAAAATGAACAGCTTTACGCAATAGAATGGTATACAGTTGCATACAGTAAATACGCTTTGGAGCATTACAGCTATGTTTCAAGCAAATATTACTTCGCGCTTCTGTTTCCGAGCAGGTGGCTGGGGGTAGTGACGGCGGTCGCGGATTTTACAAACAACGAGATAGTGTTTATATCATATGACGAGCATATAGGTCTTAATACCGAATTCGCGCACGAAATACTCCGTATAAGAGCCGTAGATAAGGACGATAAAGAAGGGCTTAAAGACGCGCAAAACCTTACCTTTATCGGAGAAACTGACGAAACTTATTATTGTATAAAACAGCAGGACGGAAGGCTCGCGCTTACGGAAAGCGAACTTCAAAACTGCTTTAAGATGCTGTAAATTTCAGAAAGGCGTTTTATGAAAAAAATACTTGTTTGTGAAGACGAGGCTTCAATAAGGGATTTTGTGGTCATAAATCTGCGCAGAGCGGGATATGACGTTGTTGATACTTCGAGCGGCGAAGAAGCCTGCGAGGTGTATAAGAAGAACAACGGCGCGTTTGACGTAGCTCTTTTGGACATAATGATGCCGGGAATGGACGGATATGAGCTTTGCAAATGGCTGAGAGAGCAAAGCGCGGAAATAGGCATAATTATGCTTTCGGCAAAAAGTCAGGAAATTGATAAGGTAAACTGTCTTATGCTGGGGGCTGATGATTATGTCACAAAGCCGTTTTCTCCGAGCGAGCTTGTCGCAAGGATCGACGCGATATACAGGCGCGTGACATTGAGCCGTTCTCCTAAAGAGGAAACGAAGGTCATTGTTGCCGAGCCTTTTAAACTTGATCTTCAAAGCAGAATGTGCTATAAAAACGACGAGCTTATAGAGCTTACACAGGTAGAATTTCATATGATGAAATATCTTCTCACAAATAAGGGCACAGCTATCGACCGAAAGTCGATTTTGCGCCATATCTGGGGCGACAGCTATGTCGGAGAGGACAAAGTTATAGATGTAAATATGAGAAGGCTCAGAATGAAGATCGAGGACGACCCGTCTTCTCCGAAATATATCCAGACGATCTGGGGCTTCGGATATAAGTGGAACGGCTGATATAATGAAGAAGATTACGAAGAAAAAGGGATTTGGAAGACATTCTCTCGCAACAAGGTGGATAGTAAATACGCTTTCGGTGGTCGTTATAGTTCTGGTCATAGTAAATTTCGGCGTATATTATTTTGCAAAACAGTATTATTACGGCTCGGCAGAGAGTTATATGGTTTCCGAGGCAAACGCGACGCAGACTATCTTAAAGAGGTTGTACGAGGACACGGCGATAAACTATTCTGCGGAAGTACGCGAAATGATCGAAAATTTCGAGAAAAAAGACCGTATGGAGCTTATGTCCATAAACCGAAGCGGAAAAGTTTCACTTTCTTCGAGCGGCTTTACGCCTGACGCAGATTATACTATGCCCGACTATGAGGAGGCGCTCAAAAGCGACGAAAACCTCGGAGTATATATCGGAAAGGGCAGAGGCGAAAACATAATCGCCGTTACGGTCATAATTGATAATCCGAGCAGCAATTTCGGAGCAATGAGATTTGTGACATCGCTCGGAATGATAGACGCGCAGATAGGCGGGATAATGCTTGCGTGCGTACTGATAAGCATTTTTATAATTCTGGTTATAGCGCTTACGGGAAGCTATTTTGTAAGGTCAATATGCGAGGCGCTGGGGCAAATGGGAAATATCGCAAAAAAGCTTTCAAAGGGCGATTTTTCAGAGAGAATACCCGTCACGGCAAACGACGAGATAGGACAGCTTTCGCTTGCGTTCAACGAAATGGCGGACGAGCTTGAAAACTCCGAACAGATAAAAAACGATTTTATTTCGAGCGTTTCACACGAGCTGAGAACGCCTCTTACGGCGATAAAGGGCTGGTCTGAAACGCTGAGCGAGGGTTATGACGAGGAAACCTTTTCAAAGGGAATGAAGGTAATAACGGGAGAAGCGGCTCGTCTGGAGCAAATGGTTGAAGAACTGCTCGACTTTTCGAGAATACAAAACGGGCGGCTGACGCTTCAAATGGACACCATAGACATAATCGCCGAGCTTGAGGACGCGCTTCTTATATATATCGACAAGGCTAAAAAAGAGAACAAGACGCTTTCATATAACGAACCGCAGTTTATGTGCGCGGTATACGGCGATAAGAGCAGATTAAGACAGGTTTTCATAAATATTATCGACAACGCTGTAAAATATACCGAGCCCGGAGGAAATATCGACGTAATGGTTACGAAAAACGAAGACCTTGTGGTTATATCCGTTTCGGACACGGGATGCGGTATTGCAGCGGAGGATCTTCCGAAAGTAAAACAGAAGTTTTTTAAGGCAAACAGCACAAAGCGAGGTTCGGGAATAGGACTTGCGGTCGCAGATGAAATAGTTTCGATGCATGGCGGTTATCTTGAGGTTGAAAGCGAGCTTGGAAAGGGAACGACGGTAACAGCTATGTTTCCGCTGGCGGAAAAGAGAGGGGAACAGTCCGATGAGTAAAGAAAAATTAAAAAAGACGACTATCGGCGGTCAGGCGCTTATCGAGGGCGTTATGATGAAAGGTGTTTCCGTCGGCGCAATGGCGGTCAGGAAAAGCGACGGCTCGGTATATGTCGAAGAATGGGAACTTCCTCAGAAAAAATGGTATAATAAAGCTTTGTTTATACGCGGTTGTATAAATTTCGTATCACAGCTAAAAGAGGGATATTCCTGCATAATGAAATCGGCGGAAATAAGCGGAACGCTCGAAGATGAAGAAGAACCGACGGGGTTTGATAAATTTCTTTACAGAGTGTTCGGCGAAAAGGGCGCGGAAAAAGCGGCGGAAGCCATAGCAGGGTTAATTTCGTTTGTGGTGATAGCGGTAATGCTGGCGGTATTTTTGTTTTTGCCGAGCTATCTGTTTTCTTTGATTGAAAATGCGGTGAGCGCGGACATTTCGATGTGGAAATCGACGTTCGAGGGCGTTATGCACCTGATATTGTTCATAATTTATATGGCAATAGTCGCGCAGATGAAAGATATACGCAGGACTTATGAATATCACGGCGCAGAACATAAGACCATAGCCTGTTATGAAGCGCATAAAGAGCTTACGGTCGAAAATGTCAGACCAATGACAAGATTTCACCCGCGCTGCGGAACAAGTTTTATCATTATAACACTTTTAGTGAGCATTTTGGTGTTTTCGTTTATTCCTCTTGAACCGGGAGAATGGTTCGGGATAGAAAACAGACTTCTTTCGACGCTTTTGAGAGTGTTGATAAAACTTCCGTTTATACCGATAATTGTAGGCATTTCATACGAGCTTATAAAACTTGCGGGCAGGTATACGAACGTTTTTACGAAAATCATCTCCGCTCCGGGACTTTGGACCCAGCGCCTTACGACCCGCGAGCCTGACGACAGGCAGATAGAAGTAGCGATAGCGGCAATGAAACCCTGTTTGCCGAAAGAGGGCGAAGATGACAACTGGTGAGGAGCGCAGCTTTGGAAAACAGAGAGCTTTTAAGCAGAATGATATGTGAGCTTTCGGACTACGGCATTGAAAATGCGGGCTTTGAAGCGCGGCAGCTTCTGATGTTGTCGGGAATTGAACAAATAAAAATCATCTCGGAGCCGAAAGCCTCCGTTCCCGAAAATATCGCGCAAAAAGCCGAAGAATATCTGAAAAGACGGATTTCGGGAGAACCGCTTCAGTATATCCTCGGCGAATGGGAGTTTTACGGACTTCCTTTTAAAGTCGGAAAAGGCGTTTTGATACCTCGTCAGGACACGGAACTTATTGTCGATATTGCGCGGGAATTTTTGTCAGCAATGCGAGGCGGAGCAGACATTCTCGATCTTTGTGCAGGAAGCGGCTGTATCGGTATCTCGCTTGCGAAGGTTTGCAATGCGAATGTGACGCTCGTAGAAAACTCGCCGGCGGCGTTTGAATATCTTGAACAAAACATAATGAAAAACAGCGTAAGTGATAAATGCAGAGCGGTTTTGGGCGACTGTTTTGAAGAATACGGGAAATTTGACGCAATACTTTCAAACCCGCCTTACCTTACGAAAACCGATATGGAATCTCTACAGCCTGAGGTGACTTTTGAGCCTGAAACCGCGCTATACGGCGGGGAGGACGGACTCGATTATTATAGAAGACTTCTGAATATCCACGCGAAAAATGTCAAGAATAAAGGTCTTTTTGCGGTCGAAATAGGAATAGGCGAGGAAAAGGCAGTTATGGAAATATTCCTCGAAAACGGACTTAATCCTCTTTGCGAAAAGGATACGCAAGGAATTTACAGAGTAGTGTATGCAATAAAAATATAAACAAACGGAGGAAAAACCAATGGCAATGGAAAAGAAAAAGGCATCAACGGCTTCGGCAAAGCCCGCCGAAAAAACCGTAGCGCCCGACGAAAAGAAAAAGGCGCTTCAGACGGCTATAGCGCAGATTGAAAAGCAGTTCGGCGACGGAACAATAATGTTTATGGGCGAAAACAAGCACATGGATGTTGAACATCTGTCCACTGGCTCGCTTATGTTGGATCTTGCGCTTGGGATAGGCGGGCTTCCTAAAGGAAGAATTATCGAAGTATACGGAACGGAAAGCTCCGGCAAAACGACGCTCTGCCTTCATGCAGTAGCAGAGGCGCAGAAAGCGGGCGGAATGGCGGCATTTATCGACGTTGAACACGCCCTCGACCCTGTTTATGCAAAAGCGCTCGGCGTCGATATAGACAATCTGCTCGTATCTCAGCCCGATACAGGCGAACAGGCGCTTGAAATAATCGAAACGCTCGTGCGTTCGGGAGCGATAGATATTGTAGTGCTTGACTCAGTTGCGGCAATGGCTACAAAGGCGGAAATCGACGGAGAAATGGGCGACGCGCACGTCGGCGTTCAGGCAAGGCTCATGTCTCAGGCAATGAGAAAACTCACCGCAATTATCGGCAAAACCAACTGTGTGGCTGTGTTTATAAACCAGATCCGCGAAAAGATAGGCGTTCTTTACGGAAACCCCGAAACAACTCCCGGCGGACGCGCGCTTAAATTTTACGCTTCTGTAAGAATTGAGGTAAGAAAGGGCGAACCGCTCAAAAACGGCGCGGAGGTCTACGGAAACCGCGTTAAATGCAAGGTAGTAAAGAATAAGGTCGCGCCTCCTTTCAAGACCGCCGAGTTCGATATGGTTTTCGGTCAGGGAATTTCGAGAATGGGCGAGATCGTAGACTGCGCGGTAGAAATGGGAATAATCAAAAAGAGCGGCTCTTGGTTCAGCTATGACGATATGAAGATAGGACAGGGACGCGAAAAGGTTTTCGATTTTCTGAAAGAAAATCCCACAGTTTGTGCAGAGGTCGAACAAAAAGTCCGCGACGAGTTCCTTAAAAAAGCTCAGAACGACGAGCAGGCTCCCGAAAAAACCACGGAAGAAAAGCCCTCTGACAGCTCGGACAGCGACGATTTTTCGGAGTTTAAGGAAGAGGATCTGTAATGCTTATAACAGAACTGGCGGAATATAAGGGCGACACTTGGGAATTAGAGCTTGACGGCGCGAAAAAATATTTCGTAAACGGCGGCGTTGTAGGGCGGTTTGCACTAAAAAAGGGCGGAGAGCTGTCCGAAAACGAGCTTTGCGAAATGATAGACGCGGATACGCTGCGAAAAGCCAAAAAACGCGCGCTTTATCTGCTCGGCGAAAGAGCATACTGCGCGGGAGAACTGCGCAAAAAACTTGAAAAGAGTTATGGCTCGGAAATTGCCGAAAGCGCCGTGGAATATGTATCGGAGCTTGGATACATAGACGACGGAGATTATGCGGAAAAATATGCGGAATATCTTATAACAAGCAAACGTTACGGACTTTCCCGCGTGCGCCGCGAAATGCTTTTAAAAGGCATTCCGCGCGAGATTGTGGAGAATACTCTCTCGAAATTTACCGAGAAAGAGCTTGACGAAGAACTTCTTTATGTTATCAGACGAAAATATTCCGAAAAGCTCGGCGATTTTGACGGCCGCCGCCGAACAACAGCCGCGCTTGTCCGCAGAGGCTATGACATAGGCTCGATAAAGCGCTGTATAGAAACGATAATAAACGAAAAACTTGATGAAGAATTTGAGGAAGAATAAATGAGCGAGAAAACAAAGGTTGCATTGGTATCTCTCGGCTGCGCTAAAAATCAGGTAGACGCAGAGCTTATGCTGTATAAGCTGAACGAGGCGGGCTATGCGTTCGCCGAAGAACCGGGGCTTTCGGATATAACCATTCTCCATACCTGCGGGTTTATAACCGCCGCGAAAGAAGAGGCAATTGAATGGCTAAACGAGCTTATTACGCTGAAAAACGAAGGCACAATAAAGAAAATAGTCGTAACGGGCTGTCTTTCAGAGCGCTATCGAGAAGAGTTTGAAAAGGAATATCCCGAAGTTGACGGAGTTATAGGCATATCCGAATATCCAAAAATCGCCGAGTATATAAAGCGCATTGAAAACGGGGAGAGGATAGTTGTCTTCGGCGATAAGGAAAAGCATACAATGGAGGGAAAGAGGATACTTTCGACCGAGCCGCATTATGCATATCTGCGCCTTGCTGACGGCTGCGACAACTGTTGTACATACTGCGCCATACCGCAGATACGCGGACGTTTTCGTTCGAGGACAATGGAAAACATTCTTGCCGACGCGGGAGAATTGTCCGAAAGCGGCGTGAAAGAAATTATTCTCATTGCACAGGACACCACGCGCTACGGTCTTGACCTTTACGGAAAACTTATGCTGCCCGAATTGCTCGAAAAGCTGTGCAAGCTCGATTTCAAGTGGATAAGGCTTTTGTACTGTTATCCCGAAAGAATAACCGACGAGCTTATAAATGTCATCAAAAATCAGCCGAAGATAGTAAAATACCTCGACATTCCCATTCAGCACTGCGACGGGGATATTTTAAAACGAATGAACCGAAAAGGCGACGAAAATTCTTTGCGTGAGCTTATAGCAAAGCTCCGCCGAGAAATTCCGGGAATAACGCTCAGAACTACGTTTATAACGGGCTTTCCGGGCGAAACAGAGGAGCAGTTCAACCGCTTAGGAGAATTTGCGGAGGAAATGAAATTCGACAGAATGGGTTGTTTTGCGTATTCGGAAGAAGAAAACACGCCCGCGGCAGGATTTCCCGACCAAGTAGACGAAGAAGTGCGCGAACACCGCAAGGAAATTCTCGAAGAACAGCAGGACACCCGCGTCGAAGAATCATTCAGAAAAATGATAGGAGAAACTGCCGAGGTCGTTGTTGAGGGATTTGACAGGTTTATCGGCTATTATTTCGGAAGAAGCGCGGCGTTTGCTCCCGAAATTGACGGAATGATTTACTTCAAGGCGGATAAAAAGCCTGCTGTCGGAGAATTTATAAATATAAAGTTTACGAGAGTTGTAAACAATAACCTTATAGGAGAGGCGTTATAATGAATTTAGCAAACAAGCTGACAATGTTCCGCGTTGTTCTTGTGCCTTTTTTCTTGATAGCAATGAGCGTTTCTGCGATACCTATGAGGTTTTTGTGGGCGCTTGTCATTTTCATTCTTGCGAGCATAACGGATATGCTTGACGGGAAAGTTGCCCGAAAATTCAATATGGTGACAAACTTCGGAAAGTTTCTTGATCCGCTTGCAGACAAAATTCTTGTCGCGGGGGCGCTTATCTGCTTTGTCGAGCTTGGCTGGGCAAGGGCTTGGGTCGTCGCGGTGATACTTATGCGCGAATTTGCCGTTTCGGGCGTAAGGCTTGCGGCGGCTTCAGGCGAGAAAAAGACGGTAATTGCCGCAAATATCTGGGGTAAGCTGAAAACTGCCTTTACCATGATTGCAATAATCGCAGTGCTTTTTATGAATATTCTTGTACAGTTCGGCGTTATCTGCGAACTTGGCGGGCAGACAGGCTTTGAGTTTCCGATTGCGATAATAACAGACGTGCTGATGTATATAACTTTAGCTCTTACGGTAATTTCGGGAGTAAAATATATTTACGATTACAGAGAGTGCATAGACCCGCGCAAGTGACAAAGGAGAAAAAATGGACAAAAATTTAAAGCAGAACTTAAATGAAAAAGCCCCTGAGCGCACAATGCTTATAGCTCAGCTTTTGTTTCGGGAAAAGCCCGAAGAGGTTTCTGTAGCTGAGATTCAAAAGACGGTCGAGGAAATTATAGGCGAAACAGAGCTTGTGTATGACGCGCCGAAAGCACCGTTTTTCGCGCTGAAAAACTATCGCGCAGCCTTTAAGAAAGAAGCAGGGAAAGAGTATAAAAGCGCAGTAGACAACGGCGACGGAACGATCTCAATACCTGTTGTAGTGAATTTCATTATCGGCGAAGAGCTGAAGACTGTTGACGACCCGCTTACCACAAGCCAGTTCTGGGATTTTAAAGGCAATTTCAGCGATTTCAAGTTCCATACGTCCGTTTTCGGAATGTTGTCAAACGCTATGGAATATAAAAATCAAGCCGAGCTGTTCTTAAAGAAAATAGAGGTCGCGGTTAAATGCTTTCCGACAGCAGAGGCAATTTTCGTTCCGCACAGCGGAAAGCTGACGAGCGTTGATTATTTTAAAGAGGGAATGAACTATGACCTTGCGGGAAGATTTATAAGGACGGCAGTAAACGCGCGGTTTTTCAGAATAGAAAATTCAGATGATTTTGTGGTCGATACTCTCGGAATGTTCGCTTTCGGAGCGCCCGATGTTCAGGTGCATTTCCGCGGTCTTAAACCTGACGACGTCGTAAATTATGTTTACAATGTCGCAAGCTATCAGTTCAGCAGTGATTTTCCCGTAAAAAGCGGCGATACGATAGACGGACTTGACGAAAGCGGGGATATCTCGGCTGATATTCAGTGGAAAGCGCAGTATGAAAATTCGCTCATACAGCCCGTCAGAATGGTGCTTGACATCAACTGCGGCGAGTACGCGGCAGGAGCAAGGCGCGAAAGCTGAAAAAAGCGCATTTTGGGGACGGAGATTGTGTGAAAAACAGCTCTGATAAAACGGCGGTGAGATTTTGAGCAGAAAAACAAATATCGGAATAAAAGACGCCGGAAATGTCGGAAAAATGCTTCCGACGATACTTTCACTGTCGCTTCCGACAATGCTCGAACAGCTTTTGCAGACCGCCGTTCAGTATATAGACACGGCAATGGTCGGTTCCCTCGGAACAAGCGCAACTGCCGCTGTCGGAGCTACAAGTACGGTGAGTTGGCTTGTGGGAAGTACGATCTCCGCTATTGGGATAGGATTTCTTGCATTCATTTCACAGCGTTTGGGAGCAGGCGAAGAAGAAAAAGCACGAAAAGCCGCCGGTCAGGCGGCTCTTGCGGTGATAGCGGCGGGAGTTCTGTTTACGCTCGCAACAACGCTGTTGAGCGGGCAAATTCCAATATGGATGAACGTCGATAAAAATATCCGCAGTATGGCGTCAAGATATTTTCTGATATTGTATTCGCCGATGCTGTTCAGAACTGCAAGTATAATTTTCGGCACGGTTCTGCGCTCTGCGGGCGACACTAAAACGCCTATGCTTGTAGGAATAGGCGTGAATGTGATAAATATTGTCTTAAATTTTATTCTCATTTATCCTTCGCGCAGCATTGAGCTTTTCGGAAATAAGATCAATGTTATAGGCGCAGGCTTCGGGGTCGAGGGTGCGGCAATGGCGAGCGCGGCTTCATATGTGTTCGGCGGAATAATGATAACAATAATGCTTTTCAGGCATAATAAAATATCTCCGAGAGGACAGAGCCTGAAGCCCGATATGGCTATAATAAAAGAATGTTTTCGCGTGGCATTTCCGAATATGCTTCAAAGATTTGCAACATCGCTCGGCTATGTTGTTTTTGCGTCAATGATAAATTCGCTCGGCGAAGCGGCGGCTGCCGCGCATACGATAGCGAACACAGTAGAGAGCCTGTTTTATATTCCGGGTTATGGAATGCAAACAGCGTCCGCAGCGCTCGCGGGAAACTCATTCGGTGCGCGCGACAAGGAAAAGCTAAAGCGTCTTACAAGGACGATAATGCCGCTTGAAGTAGTGCTTATGGTTATTTCGGGAGGCTTATTGTTTATATTTGCTCCGCAGCTTATGAGCCTTTTTTCAAAGGACAGCGAGGTAATAGCTCTCGGAAGCACGGTATTGAGAATGGTAGCGGTATCCGAGCCGTTTTACGGAGTTCCGATAGTGATTGAAGGCATTTTACAGGGGCTTGGAAAGACAGTTGTGCCGTTTGTATTCAATGTTTTAGGAATGTGGTGTGTAAGAATTGCAGGAACATTTGTATTTACACAAATTTTAACAGGCGGGCTGATCGGAGCATGGGGCTGTATGATAGGACATAATCTTGTGCTTTTTGTGATGTTTGTCGCTTATTTTGCAAGCGGGAAATGGGATCCGTTCCGCAAAACTGAAAAAAATTAATTTTCCGTAAATTTTTTTGAAAAAGCACTTGACAAAATTTTATGTTTGTGATATAATTTAATAGTCGTTAAGAAAGAATGTGCGAGTGTGCTGGAATCGGCAGACAGGCTAGCTTGAGGTGCTAGTGTTGGAAACGACGTGTGGGTTCAAGTCCCGTCACTCGCACCAGCAGGGCAATGCCCTGCACCCGGTACGTCCCGCACGCTGTTGCGGGACGATTTCTTTTAGCTCGACCGAAAAAAACCTTTTTGTAAAGGTTACATATGCAAGTCCTCCCATTGCGCAAAGCGCAACGGGAGGGTTTGCATTATACAGGGGAAAGTACACACAAAATTTATAATTATCTGATGAACAAATTTAACGAAAATAAATCAAATTATTGCAACATCTTACAGTTACCAAATGATTTAGCGATAAGTGGAGAATTGGACAAGATTATTCAGATATGCGGATAGGCTTGATAAGGAAGAATTTTATGGATGATAAATTCCTTTGCCGTATATTTCACATATAATTTTTGCAAAAGGTGTGCGGCTCTTTTAATGCTCGAACAGCTTTGAAACGAAAATTTGTATACAGCTATAGGAAGAGATGAACACGAGCTTGTTTACAATTCTTTTGGTGTGACAACTTTATTTTAACAGATCTCAACCTCTTTTTTTACACTTTTTGTTTCACATCTATTGTAAAATAACATTCTCCAAAAAATTACTTTAGTGCTTGACTTTTACGGTAAATAGTTGTATAATACTAATATGATTGTATGTTGCAATGATGAAAGTGAAAGGAAGAATGAAGAAAGTGAAAATTAAATTTAAAATCGCTATTATGGTTATTGTCTGTACGCTCGTCGGAGCATTTACCGTAAGCACGCTCAGCTTTATTTTCTCTAATCAGATAATAAATGACGATTCAAACGAGATTATAAACACGGCTTGTGACAGCGCGGTTGCGGAACTTGACGGCTATCTGACGAGGGTCGAACAGTCTGTGGACACAATTGCCGACTTGGCTTTGGAAACTCTTGACAATTTTTCTGAATTTAAAAGATCTTCGGATTATGTCGACAGTTATTCAAAAAAGCTTGCTCCGATGCTGCTTTCGGCGGCAGAGCATACCGACGGCGCTATAACCGTTTACATAAGATATAATCCCGATTTGGCTTATTCCACTTCAGGAGTATTTTACCAAAGAGAAAATACATCCGCGCCTTATGTCGAAGTAGAATGTACCGACTTTTCAATCTATGACAAAACCGACTTAAACCACGTCGGCTGGTATTATATCCCTGTCAACAACGGCGCGCCTACATGGATGGACCCATATCTGAATGAGAATATCGGAGTATATATGATTTCATATGTTGTGCCGCTGTTTGTAAACGGCGAAAGCCTCGGCATAATAGGTATGGATCTTGATTTTACGGCATTTCAGGAGCTTTCGCACGCGGATATAATGTATAACGGCGCAGATTCGATTATAGTAGGCTCTGACGGCTCTACTATATTCTATCACAAAGATACCGAGTATGGAATGTCGTTGTCTGACCTTGACAGCAACGGTGGAACAAAAGCCCTTTCTGATCTTATAAATTCGGGAAATGGGGACAGAAAAACCGTTTCCGCAACCTACGGCGGCGTAAAATATACCGCTACAAGCCGCACTATACGAAACGGAATGAACATTGTTACTTCTGTTCCGTTCAATGAGGTAGACGCGCGCGGCAGAGGACTTCGTATCTCCTGCGGAATTGCGATGCTTTTCGTAGTAGTAATCGCCGCGGCGGTTTCGTTTATTGTTGCATTTAAACTTACCAAAAATATTGAAAAACTCAACCACACGGCAAAGAGAATTGCCGACGGCGACCTTTCGGCTACAGTTGACGTAAGATCAAGAGATGAAGTCGGCGAGCTTGCGGCAAACTTTTCAAATACCTCTTCCAGACTTAACGAATATATCGGATATATTGATGAAGTTTCAGACGTGTTAAATCAAATAGCGGACGGAAATCTCGACTTTACACTTCAGAGAGATTATATAGGAAATTTTGCTCAGATAAAAACTGCGCTCGAAAATATTTCAAATACGCTCAATACCACCATTTCGGAAATCAACTCTGTCGCAGAACAGGTAGCTCTCGGTTCGGGACAGGTCGCGGCAGGCGCGCAGTCTCTTGCACAGAGCAGTACCGAGCAGACGTCTTCCATTCAGGAACTTTCTGATTCAATCGAGAGTATGACCGACGACGTTATGCGTAATAACGAGAGCATAAAGGGTGCGTTTACCGCAATGGAAACGGCATTTGATGAAATAAACGAATCTTCGCGCAATATGAACGAGATGCACGACGCAATGAACGATATTTCCGAAGCGTCCGAAAAGATAAGCAACATAGTAAAGGCTGTTGACGAGATAGCGTTCCAGACAAATGTACTTGCGATAAATGCGGCGATAGAAGCGGCGCGCGCAGGGGAATCGGGAAAAGGATTTGCGGTCGTTGCGGAGGAAATTCAGGTGCTTGCGTCGAAAACTGCTGCGTCAAACGCAAACATCAATATGCTTGTAGAGAACGTTATGAATGCTGTTGATAACGGAAATCAGATTTCGGTTAAGGCGGGAGACTCGCTTAAAAATGTTGCTTCAACATCTGAGATCGTAAAGACTTCGTTACAGGGCATTTCCAAGTCCAGTGAAAAGCAGTATGAATCTATCGAGCGCATAAATCTCGGCATAAGACAGATAGCAGACGCAGTTCAGAACAACTCTGCAACCGCCCAGCAAAGCGCTGCGGCAAGCGAAGAGATGTCCTCACAGGCGCAGCTTCTTCACGACAGGATCGGAATGTTCAAGTTCAAAGATCAGCAGTAATAAATCGGGAGTTTACGAACAATTTATCGTAATAATATTCTTAATTATCGATCAGATTTTCGGGGAGTTTCTCTCTATTTCTAAAAAATGATAGGATAAACATTTATGAGTAAAAACAAGAAAACCGTCGCTGTCATTATTGCTGTTATTGTACTGATAGGCGTCGGGGTAGGGCTTTGGTTTATTTATCAAAGCAGTAAGGAAACTCCGACCGAAGGTGAAAAGCTGATCACGGTAAAGGTCGTTTCCGAGCGCGACAGCTACACCTTTGAGCAGGATTACAAGACTGATGAGGAATACCTCGGAGATTTTCTTGAAAAGGAAGATCTTATCCAATTTGACACTACCGAGTTCGGACGTTTCATAAAAGGCGTAAAAGGCTATATGTCGGATGATGCGGAGCAGTCTTGGTGGCAGGTGCTTGTAGACGGTGAAAGGGCGCTGACGGGAGTTGACGAGATCGTTGTTGATGACGGCAAAACATATACTTTACAGCTTGTGATAGGATGGTAAACTCAAAAATTCAGAGCATAACGAGAATTGCGCTTTTTGGTGCGCTTCTGTATGCTTCACATCTTGCGCTGTCGTTTCTGCCGAACGTTGAAATAGTGACGCTGCTGGTGGTTTTGTTTACAAAGCATTTCGGCAAAGAGGGAACATTGTCCTGTTTCGTTTATGTTTTCCTCACGGCGTTTACATGGGGGTTCGGACTTTGGTGGCTGACGTATCTTGTGGTCTGGGCAGGCTATTCATTGCTGGTAAACAAGCTCAGAAAAATAGACAGTTGGCTAGTCTGGGCAGTGATAAACGCCGCATTCGGGCTGTGTTTCGGGGCAATTTTCGCTGTTCCGTACATCTTTGTATCACCCGCGTATGCGCTGTCATACTGGATTTCGGGAATACCGTTCGATTTAGTGCATTGCGCAGGAAATTTCGTTGCAGCGGTGGTACTCGGAAAGCCGCTTGATATTGCGCTCGGAAAGATAAAGCACTTTTTTTCAAATCACATTTCCGAAAACAAATGAGAAAGTATAGTTGTAAAGCGGGAAAACCGCCGCGCAAGCGGCGTACATAAGTTTTTGATTTTTTATTGGGGGAAAACTTTTTCAAAAGTTTTCCCCCAAGCCCCTTTTCAAAACTTTTATGTAACGTGCTGTAAGATAAAACGTTTCCGCTCTCCGACCGCCGCGCAAGCGGCGGTACATAAGTTTTTTGAAGGAGAGTCCAGAGTGGAAACTTTTTTTCAAAAAAGTTTCCACTCTGGTCGCGGCATAGCCGTGAAATAAGCGTTAGCTTTGCGCTAAAGGGTGTGGGAAAACAAGAGTTTTCCCCACATTGAGATTTTCAAAATGAAATTTTGAAAATCTCAATCCGCCGGAGGGGGAGCGGGGGAACCGGCAGGTTCCCTCCGCGGTTTGGTTTTTTCACAGTAATAAACAGAAGAACCATAAAACGGGAGCGTGCCTATGAACCAAAACAACAAAATAAAAAAGTGAACTCCTTTTGGCAATGCGCCTATAAATCAAAACAAGTAAATGCAAAAAAAACAACTTTTCATTCATCGAGGTTTTTCTTATTTATTGCTGCGGAAAACTGTGGGAAAACCAAACCGAAAAAACCCTACACATTTAAGTTTTACCTTGCGCTGCTTTGCTTCATGCGAACGCACCCATTTCTTTTTCTGCTTGCCCCTCACTGTGGGGAAACCAAGCGGCGGTGGCACCTGCGGTTCCCCCGCTCCCCCTCCAGCGGATTGCCGTTTCAAATGCTTGCATTTGAAACGGCAATGTGGGGAAAACTCTTGTTTTCCCCACACCCAAGATAAAAAGCCTACGGCTTTTTATCTGATGCGCTTTTTGCTTGCGCAAGTTTCGCGGCTTCGCCGCGACCAAAGGGGAAAACTTTTTTGAAAAAAAGTTTTCCCCTCTGGACTTCCTTTTCAAAAAACTTTTGTATCGCGCCTTGCGGCGCGGTTGGATAGTGGAAGCGCTTTTCCATTACAGCAAGTTACATAAAAGTTTTGAAAGGGGGTGGGGGAAAACTTTTTCAAAAGTTTTCCCCCAAAGAAACTTTCGTACCGCCGCTTTCGCGGCGGTCGGATAGTGGAAGCGCCTTTCCCTTACAGCAAGTTACATAAAAGTTTTGGAAAAGGGGTCAAGGGGGAAAACCTTTTTTAAAAAGGTTTTCCCCCTTGCGCTCTAAGAGTTATTTTCAGCATAGGACGTAAATTTATTGATTTTTCTGTGATTTTATGTTATACTTGATTTATCGGTTTGCCGAAATGCCGACCAACTTAGCCTGAACTTTTTTCGGTAATTCCCCTCAACTTCAAAGGAGACATTATGTACAAAGTATTGATAGTCGAGGACGACAGAAATATCGCAGAGCTTATCAAAGAACAAGCCGAAAAATGGGAAATGGAGTGCAGCATTGCCGAAAACTTCCGCGACATACTTTCGGATTTTTACAATTTCCAACCGCACATAGTGCTTTTGGACATAGGACTTCCCGTGTACAACGGCTATCATTGGTGCGGAGAGATACGCAAAATATCTAAAGTCCCGATAATATTTATCTCGTCGGCTTCGGATAATATGAATATAGTTATGGCTGTGAATATGGGCGCGGATGATTTTATAGCCAAACCGTTCGACAGCTCGGTGCTTATTGCAAAAATGCAGGCTCTTCTTCGCAGAGTTTACGATTTTGCGGCGAGTGTTCCCGTTTTGCAGCATAAAGGAGCATTTTTGAACACGGGAGACGATACCCTTATATATAACGGCGAGAATATCCCGCTTTCAAAAAACGAATACCGAATATTGCTCTGCCTTATGGAGAACAAGGGAAAGATAATCAGCCGTGAAAAACTTATGGAACGCCTTTGGAAAACCCAACAGTTTATCGACGAAAACACGCTTACTGTAAACATAAACAGGCTGAGAAAAAAGCTCGACAGCGCAGGTCTTGAAAATTTTATCACCACAAAAATAGGACAAGGTTATATAATAGAATAATTTCGGTTGTTGTCTTTTCCTCCACAGTCTGATGATGCGTGCATTTACAAAATAACAGGGAGAACGGAAATGAAACTGTTTTGGAAATATATTTTAGGACACAGAAAAATAATTGCAGCATTTTTGCTGTTCATTATTGCCTTTGCCGCGAGTTTTTATCTTTATCATCTGCCTTTCGAAGCGGTAATTTATCCGACATTGATTTGCGCGGTCATAGCGGCAGTTTTTATTGCTGTAGATTTTATAGGTGTAAGACGAGATCACCGAATGTTGTCGGAAATTAAAAAGCTGAGCGCGGCTATGATCGATATTCTCCCCGAAGTGAAAAATGTCAGCGACGAAGATTATCAGGCTGTAATTCGCGCACTTCAAAACGAAATTAACGAGCTGAACGCGCATTTTTCCGCAAAATATAACGATATGACAGAATATTATACCGTATGGGTACACCAGATAAAAACGCCTATAACGTCAATGCGGCTGTCGCTCGAAAACGAGGACACGGCTCTTTCGAGAAAGTTGTCGTATGATCTGTTTCAGATAGAGCAGTATGTGGAAATGGTCTTAGCGTTTTTAAGGCTTAATTCTGACGCGAGCGACTATGTGTTTAAAGAATATCCCCTTGACGATATGATAGAACAGTCCGTATCAAAATTCGCGTCTGAATTTATAGCGCGGAAAATTGAACTCGATTATATTCCTGCTCGAACAAATATTATTACCGACGATAAATGGATGATGTTTGTCATGGAGCAGATACTGTCAAACGCGCTTAAATACACAAAAAGCGGCAGGATAAAAATTTATCTCCAAGAGCCAGAAACGCTGTGCATTGAGGATACGGGCATAGGTATTTCCGCGAGCGACCTTCCGAGAGTATTTGAAAAAGGATATACAGGCTGTAACGGACGCAGAGACAAGCGCGCGAGCGGGATAGGTCTGTATCTCTGCAAGAGAATTTGCGATAAGCTCGGAATAGGTATCAGCATCAGCTCCGAGCCTGACAAGGGAACAAAAGTCATGTTGGATCTGGAACAATATGACCTAAAAAAACAATAATGTAAGACTCCCGCGATAAAGCCTGCGGTCCGACTGTTTATACAGCTTATTTTTTATAATTTCGGAAATTTTTGAATATCCGTATTTTTCTGTTGAACTGCTTTTTACACTCAATCTTACAAAAATGTAAGTTCAAAGTGCCGAATTGTAAGCCGAATCGATTGCGCCGATCTTGGTTTTTTGCTATAATATCAGCATAAAACTGAACGGAGGAATTATTTATGAGTATTCTTGAAGTAAGCGGACTGAGAAAAGTTTATACTGCCCGCTTCGGAGGAAATAACGCAGAGGCGCTGAAAAATGTGAATTTCAGCGTTGAAGCAGGCGAATATGCGGCAATAATGGGCGAATCAGGTTCAGGAAAAACAACGCTTTTAAACATTCTTGCAGGTCTCGACAAACCCACAAGCGGTTCTGTAATACTTGACGGAAAAGACCTTAAAAACATAAAAGAATCGGAAATAGCGTCGTTTCGCAGAGATAACTTGGGATTTGTTTTTCAGGATTTCAATCTTCTTGACACATTTACTCTTGAAGACAACATCTATCTGCCGCTTGTGCTTTCGGGCAAAAGCTATAAAGAAATGAAGATGAGACTTTCTCCTATTGCCGAAAAACTCGGAATTACACCGCTTTTGAAAAAATATCCTTATGAGGTTTCGGGCGGTCAGAAGCAGAGAGCGGCTGTCGCAAGAGCAATGATAACGTCTCCGAGGCTCATTCTTGCAGACGAGCCGACAGGCGCGCTCGATTCCCGCGCAACAGACGAGCTTTTAAGGCTGTTTTCCGAAGTAAACGCCATGGGTCAGACTATCGTTATGGTAACTCATTCCGTAAAGGCTGCAAGCTCCGCAAACCGCGTTCTGTTCATAAAAGACGGAGAAGTTTTTCATCAGATATACCGCGGAAACGACACAAATGAACAGCTTTATCAAAAGATAAGCGATACGCTCATACTTCTTGCGACAGGGGGTATGAGAAAATGAGATTCGGGCTGTACCCTAAACTTGCGCTTAACAGTATCCGCAAGAATAAGCGCATTTTCCTGCCTTTTATCTTTACCTGCACAGGTATGGTGATGATGTACTATATTATGTCGTATTTAGCGGCAGGGAATATCCTCGACTCGGTATACGGCGGAGATATAATGGCGGATGTTTTCCTTTTAGGAAGCCGCGTCATAGCATTTTTTTCGGCAATATTCCTATTTTACACAAACTCCTTTCTCATAAGGCAAAGGAAAAAGGAATTCGGACTTTATAATATTTTAGGCATGGGAAAACGGAACATTGCGGTAATATTGTTTTGGGAAATGCTTTTTATCGCAGTTATTTCCATATCCGCAGGACTTTTCATAGGAATAGCGCTCTCAAAATTCGCTGAGCTGGGAATGTTGAACATAGCACACGGAGAGATCACCTACGCTTTGTCGATTTCGGTAAAGTCGGTCGTTCAGTGTCTTATTGTCTTTGGGATAATTTTCATTTTGCTGCTTTTAAATGCAATTCGCCAGGTTCGGTTTTCGAGCGCAGTCTCACTTCTGAAAAGCGCGAATGTAGGCGAAAAACCGCCGAAAGGAAATATCCTTTTGGGCATTGTGGGAGTTCTTATGCTGGCGGGAGCATATTATATTGCAGTCACGATAACAAATCCCGTAGCGGCGCTTGTGTTGTTCTTTATTGCGGTCATTATGGTAATTGCCGCGACATATCTTATTATGATCTCAGGCTCGGTCGTTTTCTGCCGCTTATTGCAGAAAAACAAGAGCTATTATTACAAACCGAACCATTTCGTTTCCGTTTCATCTATGGTCTACCGAATGAAAAGAAACGGCGCGGGACTTGCGTCCATATGTATCCTGGCTACAATGGTACTGGTTATGATCTCGTCAACTACCTGCCTGTATTTCGGAGAGCAATATTCTATAGATATGCGTTATCCGAGGGATATAAATACCTCTTTCAGATTTAACAACAGTATTTCAGAGGAAACCGTAAATGCGATAACGGACGCTGTTGATAATGCCGTAAAAGAAAACGGGGCTGTTCCGCAAAATATCATAAAATACACACAAGCGAGCATTTCGGGACTTATCAGGAACAATGAGGTGATTTTAGACGTAAGAGATCTTAACAGCCTGTCGCTTGACACCTACACAAATGTATATCAGTTTTATTTTATTCCTGTCGCGGAATACAACGCCCTGAGCGGCGAAAATGAGGTGCTTTCCGACAATGAAGCAATAATATATCCCTTCAGGGGGAATTTTGACGGCGAAACGCTTTCATTCCGAGGCGGAAAGACGTTTAAGATAACAAAGCACCTCAAAGAGTTTACTGTTTCTATGGACAGCGCAATGATGGTACTGCCGAGTTTATTGATGGTCGTATCGGATATTGATGAAGCTCTTGAAGGCATAGATACTCTTGCGGACTATAACGGCGACAGAATGGTCCAATATCAGTTTGAATATTATTTCGATACGGGCTTGGACAAAGAAACCCAAATAAATATCAATAATGCCGTGATAAAGGCGGTTCGCGGTGAATTGTACGGGCAATACTATATTAGATATTTTTCGTCAGGCTCGCGCGAACAAGAGCGCGAAGGCTTTTACTCGATGTACGGGTCGCTGTTTTATCTGGGGATAATGCTGAGCGTGGTGTTTATTATAGCGGCGGTGCTTATTATTTATTACAAGCAGGTCTCCGAAGGATATGAAGATCAGTCGCGGTTTGAAATAATGCAGAAAGTCGGAATGACGAAGCGCAGCATCAGAAAGACCATAAATTCTCAGCTTTTGACGGTATTTTTCCTTCCGCTTATATTTGCGGCTATGCACATAGCGTTTGCATTTCCGATATTACAAAAGCTGCTTTTGCTGTTCAATCTCGACAACGTGGCGCTGTTTGCTTTTACGACAGTTTTAAGCGTCGCTGCATTCGGAATATTCTACGCGATAGTGTACAAGCTCACGTCGAATGTTTATTACAAAATAGTAAGCGGAGCGAGGGAAACGAACAGATGAACAAAAATACTGTCAGAAGATTTGCCGCAAAGGCAGTGTGCTATATCAGTATAGCGGTCATAGGAGTTTTTATGATACCTGCGGGGATATTGTTCGGAATTGTTTATTTTTTGGGAAAAGGTATGAGCGTTATCGCGGATAAAATATCAAGAGAATAAAATTTGTCCTGTCGGATTTATGACAGGACAGGCAGCAGAAATAGCCCCAAAAATACTGTAGTTTATTGCGGGGGCGCTGTCCACACATCTCCGCCATAAGAGCAATGCTTCTTTGGAATTCTTTTTAGCTTATCTATTATAGTTCTTTTGCAAAATAAAATCCCGAAGAAGTTCTTCGGGATTTTGCTGTTATTATGACCTATAAATTATTATCGGCTGCGCTTTTGCCGTATCACAAATACAGCCAATGCCGCGAGTATGACGATTATTATCCCCAGGGGTACAGCTAAAAAGCCGTTTAAGCCTGTTTCGGGTGAACTGCTGTCGTCCGAACCGCTGTCCGAGCCGGTTCCCGAATTATTGCTGTTCTCCGAGTTCGAGGTATTATTATCACCGGAGTTATCGGAGTTGTCTGAACTGTCGGAGTTGCTGTTTTCGTCGTCATTTTCGTCCGATTTAGAGGCTTGTTGTGCTTTGCATACCGTGCAGACGCCGTTTTCAAACGTATGCTCCGCATAATCCGTTACCTCTCCGCAGCCGCACTCGCGGTAGTGATGAGTGTCATTGTGCAGATAATCGCCAAATTTATGCTCGTGAGAGGGCTGCTGTTCGGTTTCGCTGCCGCTTCCTGATTCAACTATCTGCGGAACAACTGTCACAACGCCGTTTTCTTCTTCTTCAATCTTTACTGACACAGGAATAAACGCAACATTAAGCATATCGTTTGCTCCTGCTATATCTTTAAAGCTCAGAGTAAATGTTCCGTCTGCACCGACAGTTATCTGACGACCGCCGAACGAAACAACGTCCGTTGTATATCCGTCCTTAGCTTCGACTTTAAAGGTGTGAGTTTCGCCCTCTTTAAACGAAATAAATCCGTTCGCTCCGACTGCTTCTTTGCCGTCGCACAATATCATGCCGTTTCCGTCAGTCTTTACTATAATGTTATGGTTCTTTGTCATTTCGTCTGCATCTATCTTTGACGCGTCGAGCGCAACTATCTCGAACGGCGAGAATGAACTGCACAGAATTACAAGACCGTACTGCGTTACAGCAAGCGGAATTTCTTCGACCGACACAATATCGTCGCCGTATTTGTGACCTTTATTGTTTTCGTGTCCGCAGGGGTGATTTTCAGAGCAGCGCGTGAAGTGGTATGCCTTGAATATAACTTTTTTATCCTCGACATCTTTCGCGTCATATCCCTCAGGAAAACCGAGCTGCATTCTAAGACTTTCGCCCTCAAGAACGACAGTCATTTTGCACAGACGCGTAAAGTTTATCTCATACATTGCGCTGCTTTTTACTGCATCATCGGGAATGTTTGTGTATTTGTCAAACGCCTCTGTGACTTCATTATACTTTTCGCGGCTCATACCGTCCTTTGTGCCTATTTCTTCAACGGTGAGCATAAGACGTCCGTTCATGCTGTCGATCTTCATCTGCTCCTGAAGTTTGTCAAGAGAGGTTTTCGAGCCGTCAACACCCTGCGCCGCAAGTTTGCTTAAATCGAGATCGTCGGGATTGTCGAGCAGGGAAGGACGTCCCCAAAGAGCCCAGTCTATGCCTTGACTTCTGTAAGCCATGGGGCAGACAGAAGTTGACATTATATAGCTCCATGAGTTTGGAACTTTATTAGAGCGGCTTCCTACAAGTCCCGTTATTTGGAAATCATACATCGTAAGATCGTCAGACCAGTTCTCGCTTGCCTTAAACTGATATTCAAGACCTTTTACAAAACAGGTTTCGGGATTATGCTCGTGATTTTCGCTGCAATCGTAGATCCACTTTACAATTCCCTCGTCAACTATATAGTCCTTGTTCTGATCAACCGAACACTTTGCCACAAGTTTATACGGAACGATATTTCCGTCACGGTCGAGCTGATAGCAGGCTAATTTAACTTGAACCGCCTCGCTTGCCGCTTTTTTGTAATCATCTGTTTCTGCCGCGCCTTGATTTTCAATGCCCCTCGCGCCTGCTGCAATGGGGTGATAGAGCTTGTCGTCATACTCGATATGAACCAAAAACGTCTGTCTTGTATCAAGCTGACCTGTCGGCGCGGGCGACTGTTTGTTTATATAAGGCGGCGCTTCATAGTCGGACGAAGGGTTGAATATAAGATCGGTCTTAGCGATTATATCCGAGCCGTCGCCATGGTAATATCCCGAATCAGGGTCATTTGCGAGACCGTTTGTCGCGGGAGCATTACCCCACGTTTCATAACCCTTTGGGCGCTTTGTTGTAATTGCGAACTCAACGTATTCACAAGTTGCCGTGTACATTTTAAGACAAGTGTCGGTGTCTTTAAAATAGCTGTTGCCTTGTGAAAGCGCAAGAGTTGCCGCAGCATAATACCATTCGGTCATAATATTCGACGTTCCGTCGGGGTGTTGGTCATACATCTTAACAAGCAGATATATTCCCTGTTCGGCGGATTTTTTTACGCCCATACCGTTATAGTCCACGGTAAACAGCCCCGCGTCTTCATCTTCCATTTCGGCGTTTGCGGTATAGCGGACGTGCAGACCCGTAAGACTGTCCTGATATACGCTTTCGCCTTCGTAGCTTAATTGTTCGATATTCGGATAAGTAAAGTTCTTGCCATCGCTCGAAACAACTCCCGAAGGCAGCCAGTTCTGTCCGACAACTTCTCTTCCGACAAGAAGATAACTGTTCATTTCGCCGCCGTCGTTTCCGAGACCATCGCCGTTTATACGGTTTCCGTCCTTATCCAGACGAACGGGATCGTCCCATGTTGCGTCAAGAGCATACCACTTTCCGCCTATTTGTACCTCGTTCCACATATGCATTTCGGGAGAACTGCCCGAATTTTGTATTCCGTGAACAAGCACGCACGGAATACCGAGCTTATTCAGTATAAGCTGAACTGAGCGCGAGTATCCCTCGCAGACGCCCTCATGAGTGACGAGAGCATATGCCGTGCGTATAAAAGGCGCATTTCCCGACTTGCATTCGGTTTCAAATTTATAGGAAATGCTCTTTGTAACGGCGTCATGGACATACTTTACCTTTTTCGCGTCCGCGTCGGTCTTGCTTAAACCGCTCACGTCAACGCTGTTCGCGCCGCTTACTATCTTATTTACGGCATCCGTAAGCTGTTTATCCATTGACGCGATATTCGCCGCGTCAAGCTCTTGGATAAGATATGTATCAGCGCGTCCGATGCCGAGATAAACGGCATATTCACCGGAGTTTTTCTTGCATACTCGAAGACTGATATAAGAACTGTCCACATACCAGGCTTCGGGACAATCAAGGTCAAATGCGTCTTTTGCTGCGGCAAAATTATCCGAAAGAGTTTTGTCGCCGCTGATATAGGCGCTGAGGGTATTCTGTGACACTGCGCCTTTTTCAAGAAGATTGACGGTCGTTTTTCCGTCTTTCATCTGTCCCGACTTAAAACAGTCGTACAGAACGTCATAGATTTTTTTTGCGTCAGCATTGAGCTGATCGTAAAAATAGTGATAGGTTTTTTCGTTTTCTGCGGCAAAGGACACGCTGCTGAATATTTTCAGCCCGTTTATCCCCGTCAGGGTAAGCGCCGCCGCAAGAAAACATACAAGTGCTTTCTTGAACATATATTTTCCCCCTTTGCATTTTCAGCAAACCGCTTGCCGTACCCAACCGCCGGCATTTTATTTATCTTTCGGCTTGCTTTGTAGATATTATATCAGATATATTTTTAAATGTCAAGTATTCTCGTAAAATTTTCCCATTTGTCTTTTTGTAGATAAAAAAAGCGGGGAGACTCCGAACAAACGACTTATGATAACTTGTCATTACTTAAATTGCTTAAAAGAACTTACGAAACAGCAAGAGTTTTTTCGACAAGTATTCAAATGCAGCAGTCATATTCATTATAGCGCTGTCGGTTTTTTTGACAACAATATTATATGCAGCAACTTGCTTTGAGCTGAAATAAATTCCCTCAAAAATCGGTTTTGAGGGAATTTAAAATTTTTTGCATTGCAAGAAGCTCATTTGTATTTTGAGATAAACCTCTGCCAACGTATCAGCACATCTTTGAGCGGCTCGTCAAGATATGAATACGCTTTGTCCTTTATCCATTCGGGAATGCCGTAGGCTGCCTCGGCGATACTTCCCGTGATAGCCGCAAGGGTATCGCTGTCGCCGCCTAAAGAAATTGCGTTTCGTATTGCATCCTCAAAGTCCGTGCTTTCCAAAAAAGCAATTATCGCCTGCGGCACTGTTTCCTGACACGTTTCATTAAAACTGTATGTCGGACGGATCTCGTCAAGCGTTTGCGACAGGTCATAGCCGTATTCCCGTTCAATATGCTCTTTAATGCGCCGTTTACATTCGGCAGGGTCGTTGTTGATAGGCTGCTGAAAGTCGCCGTGATGTCCACCGAAAAAATAACGGCACATAAAAATCGCGTCGGCTGTCGCCATTGCGCCCTTTATGCCTTCGGGGTGATTGTGCGTTACCGCGGCGCTCAGCCTTGTGATTTCCATTGCTTTTGATGGCAAACATCCTGTCCTTGCGGTAAACCCGCAGTCCCACACCCAAGCGCACGGCGAAACGCGCATTGCCGAGCCGTTTCCGAAACTGTTGTACGGCTCGCGGTCGTCTGACATAATCCAAGTGCCGAACCTATCACCGTAGCCCGCGTCAGGGTACATTCTCCCGTACTTTTTCATAGCGTCAATGAAGTCGTCTTTTCCGCCGCCGTTCATTACCGCTTCTGCGACCGCGCAGGTCATAACTGTATCGTCCGTAAAAAAGCAGTCCTCACGAAACAGCGGAAAGTCCTTGGTTTTGATGTTGTCAAATTCGTATACCGAACCTACTATGTCGCCGATTATTGCTCCTAACATAAAAAATGTCCTTTCTTAAATGTTTGTGATTTTTGACAGCAACACCACACACTCCACATGCCTCGTCCTCGGAAACAAATCGAACGCCTGAACCGCGTTTACCTCGAACCCAAGCTCCGAAAGCCGTTTGCAGTCGCGTGCGGCGGTCGCGGGATTGCATGAAATCATAACAATGCGCTCAGGGGAGAGGCTTGCGCAAAAATCGAGCGTTTTTGTGTCGCAGCCTTTTCTCGGCGGGTCAAGCAGTATAATATCGGGCTTTTCGGAAATGTTGAGCGCAGCTATATCTCCCGCGTCCGCGCAGATAAATTCAGCGTTTGAAGCTCCGAACTCTTTCGCGTTTGCTATGGCGTTTTCAACCGCTTCGGGAATTACCTCAACGCCGATTATTTTCTTTGCTCCTTTCGACATTGAAAGCCCTATCGTTCCCGCGCCGCAGTATAGATCGAGAATAACCTTTCCGTTTGGCTTTGCAAGTTCGGCGGCTTTTCTGTAAATTTTCTCGGCAGCTTTGGTGTTGACCTGATAAAACGACTTCGGCGAAATTTCCACGGGAACGCCGCACATCTCGTCCGAAATTTCGCTTTTTCCGCAAAGAAGAATTTCCTTTTCGCCGAGAATTACGTTTGTTTTTTCGGGATTTATGTTGAGGACAACTCCCGTTATTTCGGGAAATTTTTCCGACAGCTCCCGCGCTAACCTCTTAAATTCGGGAACATTTCTTTTTGCAACAATAACGCAGCACACCCCGCCGTCCTGCCTGTTCACAGCTTTCCGCAGGAAAATATGCCGTAAAACTCCCTCGTGGCGCAATTCGTTGTACGCGGAAATTTTTAGCTCCCGCGCCTTCAAAACGATAAACCGCGCGATTTCCGAGAAGATTTCGGGCTGTAACAAACAGTCCTCAACAGGAATTATCCTGTGGCTTCTTGCTGCAAAAAAACCGCAGTAAAGCTCTTTGTTTTCATTCATTCCGACAGGCATTTCAAGTTTGTTTCTGTATCGCTCGATTTCATCGCTCGGTTCTATCGGCAAAAAAATTGTGCTTTCATCTTCAAAGCCCCCGATTTTTGCAAACGCTTTTTTTACAAAATTTTCCTTTGCTTTAAGCTCAGCGCTATAGCTTATATGCCGAAACGCACAGCCGCCGCATTTTCCGAAAGCAGGGCAGTCGTTTTCGATCCTGTCGGGAGAGGGAAGAAGCATTTTTTCAATTTTCGCATAGACATAGCTTTTGTTTACCTTTAAAACTTTTGCTTCTATCTTGTCGCCGACTGCCGAAAACGGCACAAAAACCGCCATTCCGTTATATTTTCCGAAACCGAAGCCCTCGTTGGTTATGTCCGTGATTTCAAGAGTTATCAAATCGTTTTTGTTCATTTCATTATCCTTATATAATATACGTCAACAGCGGACCTTGAAAGCCCGCTGTTTTTGATTGCACCCTTGTTACAAGATGTTTAATTTATGTTTGTGCTTTTATTAGCGCATACATTTTCATATCTATCACTTTATCGT
>CANRDI010000004.1 GCA_947629335.1 uncultured Clostridia bacterium
TTTCAGTGTTCCGAGAAGTACAGCATAACATGAACGCATTGAATGCGTACAACAAGCTCAACGCTAACGTTGCAGGTTTGAAGAAATCTTCTGAAAAGCTCTCCAGCGGTTACAGAATTAACCGTGCAGGCGACGACGCGGCAGGTTTGGCAGTATCCGAGAAAATGAGAAGCCAGATCCGCGGCTTGAACCAGGCTGTTCGCAACTCTCAAGACGGTATCAACATGATCCAGACTTTCGAGGGTGCAGCTCAGGAAACTCACAGCATTCTCCAGAGAATGAAAGAGCTTGCTGAGGAATCCGCTACAGGTACATACGACAATATGACCGACCGTGCGGCTATGCAGCTCGAATTCGATCAGCTGAACGATGAGCTTAACCAGATTGCTGATACCGACTTCAACGGAACAATCGTTCTTAACGGCGGCGAGATGTCAGACGGATTAAGACAGGTTGACGGCGAGTTTAATTACGCAGGCAAGGCTGACCAGCTTATCGCTGACGCTATAAAGGCGGCAGGCGACGACGCTAATGTAGCTCGTGACGCTTACAACGCGGCTGTAAAGGCTTTCAACGAAACGCCCTTTGATCTTTCTGAAGGAAACGAATACGGCACTATTGGTGAAAACAACTACGATAAAGAAGCAGCTGACGCGTTATGGGTTGCTGCTGGAATTACCAAGAAGGGTGTTACTCCGGATGAAGCAGACGTTTCTTCAATAACTGAGTTGAAAGTTGAGTATACTTATGGTAAAAACGATGCCGGCGATGCGATGGCATGGAATGTTTCTAAGGTTACTTCTCAGGATGGAACTGTTCTTCTTGATGCAAGCAGCAAAGATGCAACATTAAACGGTAGTGATACAAATTCTGTTGCTGGTAAATTAAAGGCGAAACTTGCAGCTACAGCTGCTTCTCGTGATAATGCAACTGGTGCTGGCGGCTTTGTTGTTGGTAAAGATAATGCTTGGGAAGTCAATGCTGTTTTTGACGCTCACAATGCTAAGGTCGGCGACACGTTTACTATGTCTTTCACCAATGCGCCGATTGAAAAATATGCTC
The DNA here is from genome assembly GCA_947629335.1 of uncultured Clostridia bacterium. Taxonomy (GTDB): domain Bacteria; phylum Bacillota; class Clostridia; order Oscillospirales; family Ruminococcaceae; genus CAG-115. The sequence continues at coordinate 1,063 of CANRDI010000004.1, forward strand.
CTAACAACGTAGATTTTGCGAACGATTCTATAAAAGTAAATGGAAAAGTTCTTGAGAACGAAGCGGAAGTAACTGGAAAAGAAGTTCTTAAAGTTGAGCTTGATGAGAGCTTGACAGATGCCAAAATGAACGAAAGCATAAAAGCAGTTCTTGATGCTTTGCAGGGTGCATCTATGAAGTTTACTGCTGCAACACAAAAAACAGATACTTCGGTTGAAATTACATTGGCAGACGGTTCTAAAGCGACGCTTGATAATGACAATGGTGATTATACATTTACAGTTGGAGAGTATACTTTCAAAGCGTCATATACAGCTGCCGATGGCACACTGACTTTCAGTAATGGTTTGACTGATGACGATGAAATTATTTATGCGAAAGTCACATTTGACACCGAAAAAGCAATGGATGCAACTGTGACTGGTCTTGCAGAGGACGAAACAATCGAAGCTTCAATTAACTTTGATTCTTACAACTATGGCTTGACAAGTTCTGTCGATGTAGAGCCCGGCGATGATCCGGATCTTGGCACTTCTACTGCCGCGCAGAAACTCGTAGATAACACTAAGGCTGATTATGATAAGGCGCTTGCGGCAAAGAATGGTATCGCAGGCGAAAAAGACAAGGAAAAGCAGCTTGCACTTGCTAAGGAATACCTCAGCGGCAAGGGCGTATCGGTTTCCGACGCTTTCGACAACTCGACAGCTCGCATGACCTACACCGACAACATCACGTTGCAGGTTGGCGCTCGTACAAAGGACGCTGTAAACTTCACATTCAACTACAATGTTGACGGTTCGGCAGATATGGGCGCTTTAAAGGCTAACCTTAACCTTTCTTCGCGCGAGGACGGTCTTAACACCGCTAACCTCTCTATCGCAAATCAGGACGACGCGAACTACGCTATCGACCAGATAGATAAGGCTATCAACAAGACCTCTATGGTTCGTGCGACATTCGGTTCTATCCAGAACAGACTTGAACACAAGATCACGAACCTCACGACTACAAGTGAGAACCTGACCGAAGCTGAAAGCTCGATAAGAGATACAGACATGGCTTCCGAGATGATGAACTACACGAAGTTCAATATCCTTCAGCAAGCTGCACAGTCTATGCTCGCTCAGGCAAATCAGCAGCCGCAGTCTATCCTCCAGCTTCTCGGCTAATCGCCTTGAAACTGCATGAACGCGGTTTAACAAACAAATTTTCCCCTCTCGACAGAGAGGGGATTTTTGTTGACATAAATTGACAAGCAATGCTGATTGTGATATAATAAAATTGCCGGATTACCTCCGAGATTTTCGAGAGGGGGTGTGGCATAATGGATTTACTTTTAGCGTTTTTAGTTTCCGTTGCGGCGGGTCTGTTCGTTGAACTTATCTGCACATGGTTTGACGGAGACAACTAATCCGGCAAAGGCACATACCCAAAAAAGTCCCCCAAGGCAGCACCCTTGGGGGATATTTTTGTGGCATAAAACTTTTAGCGTTTTATCTTTACACTTCAATTATAGCATATTGAATTTTATTTGTCAATAGTTTTTTGCAACAAAAATCCCCTTGACCTTTTGAGGGCATTTGTTGACAAAATTCGCGGTTTATGGTACAATAAAAGTGCCGGATTACCTCCGAGATTTTCGAGAGGGGGTGATTATGTGAATATTATGCTAGCATTTATGGTTTCAGTCGCGGCAGGTTTGTTTGTTGAAATAATCTGCTCATGGATTGACAGAAACCGATAATCCGGCAAACCACATAGGCACGAGGTGCCAAAAAAGTCCCCCAAGGTGGCAGCCTTGGGGGATATTTTTGTGATTATGTGAAACTTATGCTAGCGTTTCTCTTTCACACTTACATTATAGCACGCTCATTTCGATTTGTCAATAGTTTTTTGCAACAAAAATCCCCTCTCTGTTGAGAGGGGAAAATTTGTTTGTTAAACCGCGCTTTCGCAGCTTTAAGGCGATTAGCCGAGAAGCTGGAGGATAGACTGCGGCTGCTGATTTGCCTGTGCAAGCATAGACTGTGCAGCCTGCTGGAGAATGTTGTACTTTGTATAGTTCATCATTTCCTGTGCCATGTCTGTGTCTCTTATCGAGCTTTCAGCTTCTTGCAAGTTTTCACTTGTAGTAGTGAGGTTGGTGATCTTGTGTTCAAGACGGTTCTGGATAGCACCGAATGTTGCGCGTACCATAGAGGTCTTGTTGATCGCCTTGTCGATTTGGTCAATTGCGTAGTTAGCGGACTCCTGGCTAGCCAGTGACAGGTTCGCAGTATTTAAGCCGTCCTCACGAGCGGAAAGGTTGAGGTTAGCCTTAAGGTCGCCCATGTCAGCTGTGCCGTCTGTGTTATACTGGAACGAGAAGTTTACAGCGTCCTTGGTTCTTGAACCGGTCTGGAGCGTGATGTTGTCGGTGTAAGTAAGGATAGCCGTGGACTTGTCAAAAGCATTGGGCTTTGTAACACCGTTTGCAGCCGTTCCGGTCGGCGTGAGAGCTTCCTTAAGGAGGTCAGACGTTTCAATGCTGTTAGCCTTGATATTATCATAGTTAGCAAGGTTGTAGTCGTCAATATTCAGGTCAAACTCTATTGTGTCATCATTAGCAATGCCGTCGATTTTAGTTTTATCAACAGTTATCGTACCGATTGTAACTTCTTCCTCGCCATTCCAAATCACTATGTTACCGTCAGCATCAACTTTAAAATCACCAGCATCAGCAAGATCTGCATCTGCAGCCTTTGCACCGTCACCAGCTGCTGTAATAGAATCAGTGTCACCGGCTGTGAACGTAAACGTTGCATTAGCAAGATTATCAAGAGCTTTCTTTACGGCTGCGTTCATGGATTCGTCATTCAAAACGGAATCATCAAGCGTAATGCTGATAGTGCCTTCAGGAACAACACTTCTCGTTTCACCACCGTCAGCAGCAACAGTTACCGTCAACGAATCTTCATTAACGCCAATGTTATCGGGAGCATATGTAGTTTCGTCAGTGTTCTTGAAGTTTAAGGTGAGAAAATCGCCGTCTTTTGAAGCATATGCGCCGAAAACAGCGTTTACATCATAAGTGTTGCCGTCCTTGTCAGACCAAGATACTGTGAAACCGCCCTTACCGGTCGCGTCCTCACTGTCGTTTGTGGTGATAGTAAGGTTTTTCAGGAAAGCATTAACCTTGTCCGTGATGTCGGTTTCTTCATAAGTAGGATCTACGGCGTCATCGTTGTACACAGCTTCAACCTTAGCGGTATCATCCAGTGCTTTCGCAGCTGTACCAGTGCTTGTCGTATTAATGTCGCCAGTATTATGAATGTAATAATCAGCGCCGGCTTTCCACGCGTTATAATCATCAACGGACATAGTTCCAGTCTGTTCAGCGGCATCGTCATCTTCTGCGGTTATATTATATTCTTTTATAGTAGCAGGTGTTCCAGCGTCAGTCATAGTACGACCGGAAACCGCTTTTGCTTCCCAGTTGTCACCATTCTTTACGAATGTGATATTGAGATCCTGAACATCCTTGGGGTCAAGACCGAGAGCTTCCCACAAAGCGTTAGCAGACTTGTAGTCGTAGTCAGAGTTGTCAAGGATTGCGCCCGCATTTTCACCGTCATACTTGGTTACGTCGGTAGCGTTTTTCGCATTTTCAATTGCGGTCATGAGTTTGTCATACTCATTCTTGTAGTTAAACTCGCCATTTTCAGCTTTCAAACCATCAGCCATCTGACCGCCGTTAAGAACGATTGTTCCGTTGAAATCGGTATCAGCAATCTGGTTTAACTCGTCGTTGAGCTGATCGAATTCGAGCTGAATAGCCGCTCTATCGGTTGCGTTATCGTATGTACCGTTAGCTGATTCAGAAGCAAGCTCTTTCATTCTCTGGAGAATGCTGTGAGTTTCCTGCGCTGCACCCTCGAAAGTCTGGATCATGTTAATGCCGTCCTGAGAGTTGCGAACTGCCTGGTTCAAACCGCGGATCTGAGATCTCATCTTCTCGCTGATTGCAAGACCTGCCGCGTCGTCGCCTGCACGGTTAATTCTGTAACCGCTTGAAAGTTTCTCGCTTGACTTTTTAAGACCTGCAACGTTAGCGTTGAGCTTGTTGTACGCATTCAATGCGTTCATGTTATGCTGTACTTCTGTTCACTCTGAAAATAGTACATGAATTTAAACAAAATATTCTTGAATTGTAAAATACTTTTGAATATTATGCACTAACTATTTGCTGTAATCGTGTAATGAATTGTAAAAACTTGTAATTATCTGTAATAATATTCTAAATATTGTTAATTTATGTAAAATAGGAGGCTGAAAACTGACGAAAAGTTTCCAAAAACAGGTAAAAATTGCACAAAAAATCCCGCATTTTACGCTCATTTGCGGGATGTTTTTTAGCTAAAAAACTATTTAATTCACTTAAAATCTGCTGTAAACCGACTTAAAATCATTATAAAATTACTTAATTTCACACAAGTTTTACAAATCTCTGCAAAAGCTCCGAGAGCTTTATTTCACAAAGCTCGGCTGTGTCTGTGCCTTTTCCCGAAGCTCCGACGAGAAATTCCCCGAAATCAACAAAAATCGTATCCGGCAGGTCGTTTGCATAAACTGTCCGCAAATCGCGCGAAATGCCGATACCGAGACGCTTTAAAAAAGCCTCTTTTTTTACCCAAAGCCTCAGAAAATCCACAGAAGTAGTCGCTGTTCTTCGCTCGTCCTCGGAAAGCGCGCGCTCGAACATTCTCTCGTTTATAACGCGCGTCTTTTTCTCAACATCTATCCCCACTTCGCCGTCCTCCGAAAATGCAACGGCTATCGCGCCATTTGTGTGCGACATCGAGAAAAAAAGTCCGCTGTTTTTCAGATACGGCTTTCCATAACTGCCTTTGGAAAAATTGAGTTTTTTCATCGGAGTTCCCGTTCGCCTTTCAATTTCCGACAACAACAAGAGCCTCGACAAAAGCGCGTTTATCCTGTCGGTTTCGTTAGCTTTTTTCGTAACGCTCTTTCTCCTTGCTCCGTCGAGACAACCGAGATATCCCGATATTTCGTCCCATGTCGTTTTTCCCGTCTTTAAAACCAATATTTCCATATTATACCTCTTTGTTTACATTTCAACCTTTATCTCATTTACATCTTTGAGAATGTCTGCGGGTATATAATTTCCCGAAAGTTTTTCGCCGTTAATTGTCACGGCATTTACGCCGTGCTGAGAACCGTTCGGGTTTTTGATAATTATGTTCAGCATTTTCCCGCGAAAACGCTTTTTTATCGTCAGTTCTTTCCATTCGCTGGGAATTGACGGATCTATTTTCAGTCCGTCCGCGTCCGGAACAAGCCCTAAAATTCCCTCTACAGTTCCCACCATAACAGTAGACGCTGTTCCCGTCAGCCAATGGACATGAGTTCTGCCTGCAAAGGGGCTGTCTTTTCCCTCGGTAAACTGCCCGAAAACATACGGTTCGAGTACGCGCCTTTCCGCTTCGCCATTATATGTCGCGGGAGAGACCTCTTTCCAGTATTTATAGGCATTATTTCCTCTGCCGAGCTTCGCCTCCGCTAAAATGAGCCAACCCTGCGGCTGTGAGAAAATTCCCGCATTTTCCTTTACACATTTGTTAAAACAGTGCATAAGCGCGCCTTCAAACGCATGGTTTTCATACGGCGGATACATGACCATTGCGCCGTATGGCGTGTTAAGCTCGCGCTCAACGCTGTCAAGAGCCTTTTCTCCGCGCTCTTTTCCCGCAAATCCCGAAATGACCGCCCAGCTCTGCGGGTTCAGCCACATATTCGCTTCGGGGTCGGAGCGCTTTCCGATTATCTCGCCCGTTTCACGATAACCGCGTATGAACCTGTCCTCGTCCCAGCAATTGTCAAGTATCTTACTCAATCGCTCGTTTATCTCACCAAGGTATTTTACATATTCCTCGTCATTTTCAAGCTCCGCGAACTCGCGCATTATTTTTACCGCATACACGAGCTGAAACGCCACAAACGTGCTTTCGCCCTTTTTTCCGAGCCTCAGACAGTCGTTCCAGTCGGCGTGAAGTCCCGCAGGCATACCGTGCGCGCCGAGATTGTTCATCGAAAAGCCTATCGCGCGCTTTAAATGTTCGTAAACCGAACCTTTTTCACCGTTGTTCGCAAAAAGTATTTCCTCGTCCAAAAACGCCTTGTCGCCGCTTTCGCCGATGTACTTGTACACAGTAGGGAAAAGCCACAGCGCGTCGTCCGCTCGGTAGGACGGGTGTCCTGTTTCGCGGACATAGCTTTCGTCGTCGGGCGTGTTTTCTGCTCCCGCTTTGTGGGTGTATTTCACGAGCGGAAGTCCCGCGCCGTTTGTGACCTGAGCCGAGAGCATAAACTTTATCTGTTCTTTCGCTGTTTCGGGCGCTAAATGGATAACTCCCTGAATGTCCTGAACGGTATCGCGGTAGCCGTAGCCGTTTCTCAGTCCGCAGTATATGAACGACGCGGCTCTCGACCATGTAAATGTGATAAAGCAGTTATAGCTGTTCCAGACATTCACCATATTGTTGAAATTCTCATCGGGAGTTTTTACAATGAGATTTTTGAGCTTTGAATGCCAATAGGTTTTAAGCTCGGAGATTTCCCGCCCGCAAATGCCTTTTTCGGCATATTTAGCGATAATTTTTTTCGCTTCGTCCTCGTTTTTCTGTCCAAGAATATAAATTATTTCCCGCGTTTCTCCCGCATTAAGTTCAATATCGCTCTGCAATGCCCCGACGGAATTTCCGCAGTAATTAAGCTCGTTTGAAAGCCCGTTTTCAATTCCCGAAGGATTTGAATAATTTCTGTAATTTCCGAGAAATTTCTCTCTGTCGCCGCAGTATGCCGAGACTTCCGCACCCGAAACACCGAAAAACCGCGATATGCCGCCCTCTGTTTCGTTTTCGCACTGGAGAATTAAATTGCCTTTAAAGTAGGTGTGAGTAATGAAAAGCGTGTACTGGAGATTTACGCCGTCCTGTTCGTAATTGTTGTCATTAACAAACTCGCAGACCCCCGTTACCGACAGCTTTCGCGGCTTTTCGCCCTTGTTTTCGAGCTTCACTGCCCATATTTCATACGTTTCGTTTTGCGGAACATAATAGCTCGTTTGAGTTTTTATTCCGTCATATTCCGAGGTGATAACGGTATAGCCCGTTCCATGGCGGCATTCGCTCTTAAATTTATCGAGGCTTTTACATACAGGCGACCATGAACCGCTCCAGTATTCTCCGCTTTCGCTGTCCTTGATATAGACATAGCGCCCCGGCTTGTCGTTTGACATGGTGTTGAACCTCTGGCGGAGTATTCTGCCGTTCGCGCCGCTCTTCTCAAAACTGTATCCGTCGGCATTGTTTGAAATAATAGCGCCGTATTCGGGAGAGCCGAGATAGTTTACCCAAGCCGCGGGGGTATCGGGTTTTGTGATGACATACTCTTTGTTCTGCTCGTCAAAGTGACCGTAGTTCATAGCTTTATCTCCTTGTTTTCAAATTCATCTTTTAAAATCGCATATGACGCGAAATCCGAAAAGTCAGGCTCTCCGAGGCTGTTTTTGCGAAAAGCCGCGCTTTCCTTAAATACTCCCTCTCTGCGCATACCCGCGCGCTCAAGAAGATTTACAGAGCGTGTGTTTTTTATATCAACCTCGGCAATTATCCTGCGGACGTTCATCTTTTCAAACGCATAGCGAAACATTCCTTTTACCGATTCGAGCGCATAACCTTTGCCCCAGTATGACCTGTTGAACGTATATCCTATCTCATAAGCCCCGAAAAAATCCTTGTCCTCGAAAAAGAGCTTTCCGATAAGAAAGTTGTTTTCTTTGAGAACGACCGCGAAAAATCGCTTGTCCTGCTCAAGTTTTGCGGCTTCTTTGAGAGCATTTTCCCGTGTGAAAACTCCCGACGGCTCAAAATAACACACCTCAGGGTCGGTGAGTATCTGCGCAAATTCTTCGCTGTCCGACGGACTGAACCGCCTTATTACGAGCCGTTCAGTTTCAAATATAAACCGTTCCATTTTTTCTCTCCTTTATCTCTCATAATATAATTATACCGCATTTCCGAAAATAAACAAGGGCGGTAATTTATACAAATTATCCAGTAAAAAATTGTGCATTATGACATCTCGCAAAAAACTATTGTAATTCTCCGCAAATTGTAGTATAATGTTTATATGAATTTTATTGTGAAAGGACATTTTAAAATGAACATACTTATAGTAGGCGGTGGCGGACGTGAACACGCAATTGCAGCGGCGCTTAAAAAATCACCGAAAGTTGAAAAACTTTACTGCGCTCCGGGAAACGCGGGAATTTCGAGAATTGCCGAGTGTTTTCCCGTAAAGGCGACGGATATTGACGGCATTACAGAGCTTGCGAAAAAATTAAAGCCCGATTATGTTTTTGTAGCTCCCGACGACCCGCTTGTAATGGGAATGGTAGACAGGCTCAATGAAGCGGGCTTCAAGACTTTCGGTCCTCGCGCGAATGCCGCGATATTAGAGGGCAGCAAGGCTTTTTCAAAATCACTTATGAAAAAATACAACATTCCTACTGCCGCTTATGAAACGTTTACAGACGCGCAAAAGGCGATTGATTACATAAAAGAAAAGAACAGCTATCCCGCTGTTATAAAATGCGACGGGCTTGCGCTGGGAAAGGGCGTAATTATCGCGCAGAATTTTGAAGAAGCGCAAAATGCCGTAAAGTCTATGATGATAGACCAAAAGTTCGGAAAAAGCGGCGCGGAAGTCGTTATCGAGGAGTTTATGCGCGGCGTTGAAGTTACCGTCCTTGCGTTTACGGACGGAAAGACCGTAAAGCCTATGATATCATCTATGGACCACAAGCGCGCTCTCGACAACGACGAGGGACTTAATACGGGCGGAATGGGTACTATCGCGCCGAACCCGTTTTATACAAAAGAAATCGCCGAAGAATGTATGAAAAACATTTTCGTTCCGACAATAAACGCCATGCAGGCGGAGGGCAGACCCTTCAAGGGCTGTCTGTATTTCGGACTTATGCTGACGAGCGAGGGCGCGAAAGTCGTAGAGTACAACTGCCGCTTTGGCGACCCCGAAACGCAGGTTGTGTTGCCGTTGCTTGAAACGGATCTTGTCGATATAATCGAGGCAATTTACGAGGAAAGACTTGACAAACTTGACATAAAATGGAGCGGAAATTCCTGCGCGTGTGTTGTTATGGCGAGCGGAGGCTATCCCGAAAAATACGAAACGGGCAAGGAAATTTCGGGGTTTGACGAAAACGGTCAGCTTTCAGACAATTCCGCGTTCATTTATCATGCAGGAACAAAACTTGAAAACGGGAAATTCCTCACCGCGGGCGGGCGCGTTTTAGGCGTTACTGCGACGGGAAATGACCTAAAGTCCGCGCTTGAAACGGCATATAAAGCGGCAGGGGAAATATCCTTTGAAAAGGCGCATTTCCGCCGCGACATCGGCGCAAGAGCTCTTTCATTCGACAAAGTATGAACAAGTACAGATTTTGCGCGCCGTGTCATTTCGGACTTGAAAAAACGCTCGAATTTGAAGTGAAAAAGACAGGCGGCGAGGAAATTTCGGTTTCTGACGGGAAGGTTTATTTTTCGGGTACAGCCGAAACCTGCGCGAAAGCAAACGTTTTCCTTTCAACCGCCGAGCGCGTTTACATCATACTCGGAGAGTTTAAAGCGACAAATTACGACGATATTTTTTCGGGAATTGAAAAACTTCCATTGTCGGAATTTATCGGGAAAAACGACGCTTTCCCGAATAACGGACATTCGATAAACTCCGCGCTTAAAAGTATTCCCGCTGTGCAAAAGCGCGTAAAGCTCGCAATGGCGAGAAATTTAGGCAGGGCATACGGACTTGAAAGAATGCCCGAAACGGAAAACGAATGTAAGATACGCTTTTCGATAATGAAGGATATGTTCTCGCTCTATCTCGACACAAGCGGCGACGGACTTCACAAGCGCGGCTACCGCGCAGTAAGCAACGCCGCGCCTATCCGTGAGACCCTTGCGGCGGGGATAGTTGACCTTGCGAGAGTAAGGGAAAGCGACCTTGTGTGCGATCCGTTCTGCGGTTCGGGAACTATACTTATAGAAAGCGCGTTTAAGGCGCTGAATATTGCTCCCGGACTTAAACGGCGCTTTGCGGGAGAGCGTCTGAGGTTCATTCCTAAAAGCGCATGGCAAAACGCCCGCGAAGAGGCGCGGGCGCTTGTGAAAGAAACCTCGGATTTTCGTGCGGTTGGATTTGACATCGACCCCGCGTGTGTAAAACTGACGCTCGAAAATGCCGAAAAAGCGGGTGTGTCGCGCTTTATTTCCGCGAAAGTCCGCGATATACGGGATTTTAAATATCCCGAAAGACCCGTAAAAATAATAACAAACCCGCCCTACGGCGAGCGCCTTTTAGAACAAGAACAGGCGCGGGAAATATATGCTGTAATGGGCGAAAAATTTATACCTGTTAAAAATAATCAGCTTTATACCATAACCTCTGACGAAGAATTTGAAAATATTTTCGGCAAAAAAGCCGATAAAAACCGCAAACTCTACAACGGAATGATTAAAGCACGCCTTTATTCTTATTATTTATGAATTTATGAAAAAATACACCCGACCCCGATTTTACGGCGCGGAGATTATTTCTGCGCTTATTTTCCTATGCTCTATGAGCGCCGCATTTATGTATACTTTGTGCAAAAGCGCCGTCTTTCCGACAACGTGCATAATGACTGTGCTCTCTTTCGGCATTTATATGCTGTTTTACGTTTTGAGAAACAGGCGTGTGCTTTCGTTTCTGGCGTTTGCCGCCTGTCTTTTAGCGTCAATATTGTTTTTTTCAATGTTTTCGGGGATAAGCTCGGTCAGTCCCGTGACCTTTCTCTTTAGAGCGTCCGAAGTCTACGACAGTTTTATGGCGGCGGCGTTTATCTCGATATTTTCGTTTATTATAGGATTTCCGACAGCATATTTCAGCGCCTATCTTCCGCGCCCTGCGTTTTTGCTGCTGCCTGCGTTCATACCGCTTCTGCTTGCGGCAAAAACTTCAAACGGACTGCCTTTGGGATATCTCATTTTCATTGCTTCGGGTTATGCTCTGATGATACTCGGAGTTGCGCGCCCGGAATATCCGAAAGATACCGCCTATGTAGACGACAGAAAATCGCGTTTCGAGCGGCTCGGCGCTTTAGGGATATTCGGGCTTTCGGTCGCGGTAATGATATATGCTGTACCGAGAAGCGACGAAACGCCGCTCGGAGAATACCTCGATACGGTCTTTAAGCGCGATTCGACATTCTATGCCGGCGCGGGACTTTCAAATTTCACCAACAACAGCGGCGTAAATCACGGAGCAAACGAGCCGTCGGAAAATATACTCTTTTATGTTTCTGCAAACAGCCCGAAAATTCTCAGCCGCTGGTCGTTTGACAATTATAACGAGGACGGGAGCTGGTCGGCACATTCCGATTATTCTACGGGTCTGAGCAGTTGGAGAGATTACAAAAAGATACTCAGCACCGACGTGCTTTCTTCAAAGCTCTATAAAGCCGCCGCAAACGGATATCTTACGGAATACGCGCCGCTTTTGAGCCGCCTTACGCCTGTTTCCAAAAGCATATATTATCTCCCCGAAACTATGAACATTTACGTTTCCGACAACAGCAACACAAAGGTCGTTATCCACCCGAATATGACCGTAGATATAAACATACGCGGATATAACAAAAGAGTATACCGAACGCCCATGGACGAAATATTTACCGAGAACAATTTCGGTCAGAACGCCGCCTATTCGCTTAATTTTTACGACAGTACACCCGACATTGGGCTTATAAATCTTTTTGCAGAAGTAGATATGGAAGAACTGCTTTCGGAGGCTGAAAAAGAAGGGGTCGTTTCAAACGAGGAAAAAGAAGCTTTTCTGACAGAACGCGAACAGGCTTTGGAATACCATGAAAAAACCATGCTTGAAAGTCCTTTAAGCTCGGAAATAATCCAACTTGCGTCACAGATAACCGAGGGACTTTCTTCCGATTATGAAAAGGCACTCGCTATAGAAAAATGGTTTGGAGAAGCGGGATTTGTCTACGACCTTGATTTTGTTCCGAGAGAAACGACCGCCGAATACTTCCTTTTTGAAAGCAGGCGCGGGATCTGCACGGATTTTGCCTCAGCCGCGGCGCTTCTTATGCGCGCGGCAAATATACCTACAAGATATTCCGAGGGATTTCTTGTTAAAGAAGAAAATATGACCGAATATGGCGCTTATGCCGTAAAAGCTGCAAACGCCCATGCTTTTGCCATGGGGTATATCGAAGGGTACGGCTGGCTTGAGGTAGACGGTACAAGATATGCGGCTGTAGCGGGAGAAAATGAAAACGAAAACAGACTTTTGTCTCTGATATTGCTCATTTCGGCGATAATTTTAGGAACAACCGCCGTAATTCTGCGAAAGGAAATTTCGGAGATAATTTTTGCTGTCAGTCTTAAATTCAGAAGCGACCGCGGAAAAATACAAGCTATATATCTGCGGACAAGAAAATTGGCGTGTAAAATTGCCGAAAAAGAACCGAAAACAACGACCTGTGCAGAAGTTTGTGAAATAATTTCAAACTCGCTTATGCTGAAAACCGAAGCGGAGGAAATAATCGACTGTGCAGACGAGCTTTTCTACAACAACACCATAACTCAAAACTCCGAAAAACTTTACGCCGATTATCGCGCGATAGTAAAAATGAAGAAAAAGATGAGGAAGTGACGACATGACGCATATTGGAAGCTATATAGAAATACTGTTCTTGGCGGCGCTGTTTCTCATTTTCATAAGCGGAGATATAGGCTGGGCGATAATTTATACCGCCGTGGGAATTGCCGCTGTATCTGCCGCGCTTTTACTGCTGTCTAAAAATCATTTTACCGCAAAGCTCGGAAGCCTTTCCGGAGTAGCAGAGGTCGGAGAAAATATCGTGTTTGAGGTGACGCTCTGCAAAAAGGGATTTTGCGTACTGCCTTATGCGGAGATATGTATAGACGCCGAAAGAGAGATACATCTCAGAACGTCGCTTATTTTCAGAAATTATGTCTGCATTAAAGGCAGTTTTCGCGCCGAGCACAGCGGTCTTAACAGGATAAAGCTCAAAAGCGTTATCATCCGCGACTTTGCAGGACTTATACAAATCAATGTTCCGATAGGAGAAGAAGCGCAAAAGGGCATTCTGCCGAAAAATATCGAATACAAAGGGCCGGAGATCTTTCCGAATGTTCTCCCCGACGACAGCGGCGAATCCGAAGAGGGCATAAGCGTATCACAAGGCGGACTTCCGGGTTATGAACACCGCGATTATGTCCCCGGCGATCCTCTGAGACGCATTGACTATAAGCTGTCAGCAAAAAAACAAAAACTTATGGTGAGGCTTGACGAAAGCGCGGGCTATGCCGCGACAAATCTGTATATCGCCCAAAACGCTCTGCCCATATGCTGTGACAATGCTTATGCGCTTGCGGGAAAACTCGTTATGCACGGCGGAACAGTCAAAATCACACACAAAAACGAAAGTTTCACTGCGCAGACCCCTGCGACGCTTGTAAAGCTGCGCGAATGGCTGGCGTTCCGTGAGTTTTCCGACAGCGGCGAAGCCTCCGAAACATTTCTTCCCGAAGACACAAATGTTGTTTTTTCGGGAAACGGAGAGATAAAAACAAGAATACCTGCCGTATAAGGCAAAGTGCAGACATAGATACGCCGAGCCGCAGTAATAAACTGAAATAGAAATTTTAGAGCTTTTTCTACAGTTTGCACCCCAAATTCTTTGGTTAATTTTTGTTTATGGGACTTCAAAGTTGGAAATACGCTAATGAGAGCGTTCGTTTTGACGCAAAAATTGCTTCGTTCTAAAAGATTTGTTTTACTGTCAAACATTTCGACATATGAACAGGAGTATCGGATGTCGTGAAATAAAGCCGATTTAGTAGTGTTTTCAAGGAATGAAAAAAATGCTTTTAGGAAAAATGGGTTTTACCGAACACAGCAACCGTGTTTGCCGAAACCGCCTGCTTTTCGATATGGAACGCTTGATACGGTTTGATACATAAAAACTCCCGCTTTTTTATGGCGGGAGTTTTTATAGATCTGCTTTATGATCTTTAATGAGGCGAAGGCAGCGCTTGTGTGCCTTTTGCCTGTGCGGAATTTTCAAAGATCATTTCTTTCCGAAAATTCCTCCGATCTTATCCGCAATGCCGCCGAGATTTATCTTAGCCTTTACGCCCTCGATGACCCCTTGGATCTGGTCGTCGGGAAGGTCTACGCCTACGACGTCTTCTACCGCTTTTACAGGCTCGCTCTGAAACTTGTCCGCAAAGTTCTTGTCGTTTTTGACCTTGTTTACGATCTCGTCGATTTTTGCCTTAATGTCCATTTAAAATACCTCCGTTAGTTTTAATATGGTTTCAGCGGACGGAATGTCCGCTGTTTTTATCTTAGATCTTCGCCGAAAAGCTCCGCCGATTTTTTGAGAGCAGCCGAACCTGTACCTTGTATATTCATTATATAAAACCTGTCCTGAGAAAAATCATGTTCGGGCGGTTCATTTTCGAGATCAATATAAACGACCAGTACTGTTCCGAAGTTTGCGGCGGAGTTTGCCATAAAAGCGGTCTGCTCGGTGAATTTTGCCGTTATAATAATTATTATGGACTGTTCGCGCTCGCGCAGTTCGCCCATCATTTGCTCCAGACTGCATACATCTGCGTCGGTCGGGAATATTGACATAAAATCATATAATCTTTCATAATCCGCGGAATAACTTACATAAAAAGAAGAATCCCGCGAAGTATCGCCGCAGTCTACTTCCGCTCCGATATTTGCGTTTATGAGCGACTTAGAAAATGCGAGCGCTGTTTCTATTACCGTATCGAAATTTAGCGGCACGTCTTTTTTCTTTTTACAGCTTTCAAAATCGCAGATTATTCTTGCCTTTCTGTCGCTTATACTCTCATATTCTTTAATCATTATGTCGTCGGATTTTGCCGTGAGCTTCCAGTGAACGAGCTGTAAAACATCTCCGTCCAGATAATCGCGCACATGTGAAAAGTCTTCTCTCTCCGCGTCTTTTGCGGTACGGTGTGCAAAAAAAGCATTCCCGTCGGCATTTCCAAAAAGGTTTTTAACAGTAAATTTTCTCGGAAAAAACGTCATGTTCATTTTCAGATCCAGTTTTCGTCCGATACGAATTATTCCGAGAGGATCGACCGCATAGGCTTTTGTTATCTCGGCGTTATAGCTGCCTCTGTATTTGTGTATGCAGTTTATCAAAAGCGCGGTTTTTCCGAAAGGCTGGAGAGTGACAAATATCCTTCGTTTTTCAAAAACTCCCTTTGTGGCGTCAGGCAGAACGCTCAGTATTTCGAGCGGAACAAACGGAATAATAAAGCGGTTTTTTACTTCTACCTGAATATCAAAGCGCATATTTTTTTCGCCGATATAGTTTTCGTCAGTAAATCGTATTTTTGCTAAAAAGATCGAAACAGCGGTCAATATCGCCGCTATCGGCAGATATAAAAACACGGCTATCAGGAGTACTGCCGAAAAATTCGAGCGGTATGCCATTGAAAACCCTAAGCTTATTGCCAGAAAAACACCGTAAATTATACGATTTTTTGCCATAGTTATTCTTTCATTATCGGCGGCGTCACCGCTCTTAAAACATCATTCAGGACTTGTCTTGCGGAAATTTTTCTGAATTTTGCCTCTTGTTTTAGGACTATCCTGTGTTCAAACACCGGTATAATCAGTTTTGCTATATCGTCCGGCACAACATAATCTCTTCCGCAAAGATATGCGAAAGCTCTGCTCGCCTGCATCATTGCGACGGAGGCTCTCGGACTTGCTCCGAGTTCAACAGAGGGATGTGATCTTGTTGCTGCGGCAAGCTGTGCAACATACCTGCAAAGGCTTTGTGCGAATGTGACTTTTTCTGTTTCGCTGATACAGCCGAAAAGCTGTTCGGCAGTCATTACCTGTCTGACATTATTTACAGGATTATCCGAAAGTCTGTCCGCCATTATCTGCGTTTCTTCTTCTACCGTAGGATAGCCCATATTTATTTTCATCATAAAACGGTCAAGCTGTGCCTCAGGCAAAGGAAACGTTCCGACATAACCCGCCGAATTTTGTGTGGCTATGACCATAAACGGCTCAGGCAGCAAGTGGACCTCTCCGTCTACTGTAACGCGTTTTTCCTCCATTGCTTCAAGAAGCGCCGACTGGGTTTTCGGAGAGGTACGGTTTATTTCATCCGCAAGCAGTATATTTGTATCCACAAGCCCCGCGCGGTATTCAAAACGATTTTCCTGTTTATTATACATCATAAAGCCCGTAATATCAGACGCCATAACGTCGGGCGTAAACTGCACCCTTCTGAACCCAAGTCCCGTGGCTTTTCCGAGCGTCATTGCGAGCGTAGTTTTTCCAACTCCCGGAACATCTTCTATAAGAAGGTGTCCTTTAGCAAGAAGCGCGGTCAGAACTATAAAAACGGCGTTGTTTTTGCCTTTTATGACCTTTGAAAGCTCGTCCGCAAGGTACGCCAACAGCTCTTGATATTGAAAATTATATGACATAGAATACCTTTCTGAAATGATGCGTAATTTGATTTAAATGCTGTACAATCTTATTTTAGCATAATTCCCCGATAAAATCAACAGTTTTTCAAAAAAAGGACTTGAAAAATGTTAAACAAAATGATATAATAGGTGAAGAGCGTTTGCTGCGGCTGTAAATGCCTTACAAATGCGCAAAATTTTTCAATATTTTGCTCGGCGCATATCGGCAAATCGTCGGATTTTTAGGACAGCCTCAGGAACTGAAGTCGGATACTGCCGAAAAAAGGAGGCTTTTAAAACCGGCAGCGCGGTATGCGCGCTCAGACTTTTAAAATTGAATACAATGTTTTCTTTGATAACCATTGTAAAAAAACAAGGAGATTTTTTATGCGTAAAAATGAAATTTTCAACACGGTAAATCTTGTAAGGCTCGCTCTGGTAGCGGCGGTATATGCGGTAATGACGGTGCTTATTGCGCCGGTCGGCTACGGCGCAATTCAGTGCAGGCTGACGGAAGCGCTTGTGCTTTTGTGTTTTTACAGAAAGGACTATTGCGTTTCAATGATCTTAGGCTGTTTTATTGCCAACCTGTTCAGCCCGTTCGGAATTTATGACATTATTTTCGGAACTCTTGCGACAGCGGCGGCGGTTTTGCCGATGTATTACATCAAGAACATATATGTTGCCTCGCTTCTTCCCGTAATAAGCAACGGGCTTATTGTAGGATTTGAGTTTTATCTTTGCGGAGAACCTTTTTGGTTCAGCGCGGCGACGGTCGCGCTCGGCGAAGTCATAGCGGTTTGCGTTTTAGGCAATCTGCTTTTTAAGTTAGTTTTTGAGAGAAGTTCTCATCTGCTTTATCTTATCGGAAACACAAAAATCGGCAAAAAGACTGTGTAAAGCGTTTTATATAATGTAAACATTTGTCCGACACAACAGACTATTTGTCGGCAATTGGCAGTGTGTTGACAATATATATCAGACTGTATAAAAAGTTAAAACTCAGGCTGTTGAGAAAGCTCCGGTATGCACGCATTATGCACTTCGCGCAAAACGCTACTACGCAGATGGGGCTTTATCGACAGCCTAAATATATAAGGCTTTGGCGTGTTGGTCAATAATTCGGCAAAGCGCGGAAATGCTGTCCATTTGACCTCTTTTCTCCGACTTCCGAACTTTGAAAGAGCAGGCGGACGAGGAGTTTTAAAACAGTAAGAAATTATCTCACGAAGCAAACAAAAGCGGAACGTGAGAGCGAAACGACATTATTGAAAACAAACGGCGCTTAAAAAAACGCCGTAAGCTGAATTATAATTTTCTCATCAGATCGTACGTTTCCAAAAAATAACAACGAGGTTAAAATATGAAAAAAACTCCCTCACAGATAAAAGCTATTTTCAAATCAAAGAATTTCGGAGAACTGGTAGATAATTTTCCGCAGAGCTATATTGAATTTATGGCGTTTTTTCCGCTTTTTCTGTTTATGCTTGTGCCGATAATCCAGCTAATACATGATTTCATTTCGCCGTATTCTCATCCCGTTTCATATGCTACAAAAATAATGGGCGTATTTATTTGCGCATTGACTTTCGGAGTTATAGCTCTGCTGCTTTATATCTGCAAAAAGATACGAAAAGACGGAAAACCGTCGTTTAAGAGCGTTTTAAAAAACAATGTCCCGTTTATCTTCTTTTTATTTGTTATAATTATGATGATAATTTCGACGATAATAAACGGTTTTACCTATGAGGCGTTATACGGTGACGGCTACAGGCGCGAAAGCCTTTTTTACTTTATAGGATATTTTGCGTTATATTTCCCCTGTGCGATAATCGTCTCAAACCAAAAGCTTCGTGCGGCAATTTTTTACACTCTTATTTCGACAAGTATCCCTATGGCGTTTTTAGTGCTTTTGGATCACCGGTTTGTAAAATTAAGCGCATTTCAGCTGAGTTCGGGGGTTTCGGGAGTTTTTCACCAGTTCAACCATTACGGCTATTATCTTATCGTAGTTATTCTGTCGAGCGCAGTTTTGTTTGTAAAGGAAAAGAAAATTTCTCTAAGGATCTTATGCATGGTTTCTTTTATACTGAACAATATCACGCTTATTGTAAATAATACGTTCGGTTGTTATTTGGCGTGTTTCATTGCGCTTATTTTTGCATGTGTTATCATTTCAATTGCCGATAAAAAGCTGAATTGGCTGTCAATAGCGGTTTTCGCGCTGTTTATTCTGATAACGCTCGTTATGAGCTTTTGGACGGATACTGTTTTTTCAAATTTTGTCACTTTTAAAAATGATATAGGAAATGTTGCGGAAAATCCCGATAATGCGGGAAATGCGGGAACAGGCAGATGGACGCTCTGGACCCATACCGCCGAATATATAAAGGAAAAGCCGCTTTTCGGTTTCGGAGTAGACGGGATAAGTCAGCGCCTCAGCAGCGACACAAACGGTGTGAATAACCGTCCCCACAACGAGTTTTTGGAGTATGCGGTTTTCTTCGGTATTCCTGCGGCGATAGCGTATATATGCGGAGTTTTTTCGGTCTTTTTAAAAGGATTAAAAAACAGGCGAAAGCTCGACATCTATGCACTCGCGGCATTTGCGGCTGCATTTGCGTATCTCGTTTCCTCGATTTTCGGAAACACTATGTATTATACCGCGCCGTTTTTGTTTATTATGCTCGGACTTGCAATCAGTAAAACAGTTGACAGTTGATATTGGATAGTAAACATTAGAATGTATCCGATTCGCGGATTTTATTTAGATTGTTTTGAAGTCAGAAGCGCATAGGCTTGAACTCACTTTGGTTCAAGCCTATGCATTTATAATTTAAAAACAATCTAAATATTATCTGCATTAGCAGATATCTTAACTGTAAACTATCCACTATACGCTGTACACTAACTTCGTTCGCTTCGCAGATAGATTTGAAAGTTTTTGCCTAATTAGTATACTATTTATGTATCCTCTTAACTATCTTAAACGCCAATTCTCTTTCAGCGATAAGCGGCTTTTGATGTGCAAAGAAAACTATTCCGTCAACAGGCGCGGTTATCTCGCTTATCAGTTCGCCGTTATAGGGGTGATAGATCTTTGCAAGAATGTCGCCCTTTGCGGCTTCGCTTCCTATTTCGCAGATGCGGCGGTAAATTCCCGCCGAAGGACTTCTAACATTCATCATATCGTCCTCGTTTATAGTTATTCCCATTTCCCCGCCGAGGCACTTGTACTTTATCATTCCCATTCTTGACAAAAACCGCAGAACAGATGAAACTCCGACATTTGCCGACTCCTCGTCGATTTGTTCTTTGGTTTCGGTATAAACGGAAAACGCGGACGTTCCCGAAAGCTGGAGATTATAATTCAGCGTCGAGCGGTCAAGCGGCGCAGGATTTCTGAGAATTACAAACGGAAGTCCGAAAAGATTTGCCAGAGAGGCGTTTTCCTTTCCTGTTTCCATCATTCTGACATGCGGAACAAACCCTCCCGAAATATAGAACGACGCAAACTGAGCGCAATATTTATAATTCTTTAACTCTCGGAATATCCCTGCGGCAATACGCTCTGTCGTTTCGCCGTTTTCATCTCCCGGAAACATTCGGTTTATGTCGGTATTGTCTAAACACCAAAAACGGCGGTTTGAATTTATCCCGTAGTTGTTTACGCAGGGGATTATCAATATTTCTTTATCCGAAGCGATATTTCCCTGTTTTTCGAGCTTTGTAAGTATCTTTACGAGCTTTCCGCACATATAAAGCTGTTGTATCTCATCTCCGCGCATTGCTCCGATAATACAACAGCTCTTTTCGCCCTTTCCGAAACGATAACCCGTAATGCGGAAATCGTCACGGTAAAGTCCCGAAAGGCTGTAGATTATTTCTTCTTTCAATTCGTTATTTCACATTCTTTCCGAAAAATTTCGCGGTTATGCCGTTTGTTCGGTTTCTACATAATATCCGTCGGCTCTTACTCCGTCAATTGCGTTTATAAAGTCGGAAAAGCGCGAATATCCGTAGTCTGTAAAATCAAAACCCGAAAACTTCTTTTTTATCTGCGTCGAGAGCGACTTTATGCTGACCTTTTTATTTTTTGCAACAAACTCGCAGACAAATTTTTCTATCTGATCCGTGCGGTCTAAAAAAGAGTTTTCTATGCTTATGGAATTTCCGCTGAGTTTTACTCCCGCGACAGCCGTTACAAGCTGTTTAAGCGTTATCGCGCCAATATCTCTGAGGTAATTGTCGCCGTATTTTTTGCGGAGTATTTTTCCGAGCACGGGGAGCGAAACGCTGTTTTCACGCTGTACGGTCTGTATCTGTATCTCGCGTTTTACGGTGTTAAGGTCGGGCTTTTCGACATTTGAGGTCTTCTCCGGTCGTGCAGATCTGTTTCTATTTTTGTATACGGCTGTTTCTGTCTCCGAACGGCTCTGTTCTGTTTTATTTGCGGAGATCTCATTCAGCACATCGGTCGGCTTTTGCTCTGAAAGCGCGACAGAGGTTTTTGTCCTGCACAGCGCGCTTTGCTTGTCGATAAATTTTGCGAAGGTCTTTGCTCCGAACCGCGAATAATCGACTTTTCCGAGCGAGTTTTCGACTTGTTTTTCAACAGCTGAAAGATTTTCCGAACCATTTTTTGCCGCTTTTAAATATGTCACGATTATATCGGTTATTTCGCTTTCATCAGGCATTTCGGAAGATGTTGTTTTTATTTCCGTCTTTTGTTCGGGTCTTGTTTCGGACTTTTGTTCGGATCTTGTTTCTGATTTCTGTTCGGGTTTTTTGGCTGTTTTCAAAGCAGGCGCGTTTTCTGCAAGATAAACGGCTGTACTTTTGCGGTAAAGCGCGCTCTGTTTATCGAGAAATTTCGCAAAGCGCTTTGACCCGAACCGCGAATAATCTATCTTTCCCAAAGTAGCAGTGACATACTGTTCGATTTTTGAGATGTCCTCGTGTCCGCCGTCTTTTCGCTTTAAATATCCGACAATAACATCTGTTATTTCGCGGTCTGTCGGCAGATCCACACTTTTGTTCGATGGTTTTTTCGGTGAATTTTTGAGAGTAACAAAAGTGTTGTTTCGGCGGAGTTCGGGAAAGCTGTCGATAAAATTTGAAAAGCGGTTAAAACCGATCGAGCTGTAATTTATGTTTCCGTATTTCGACGTGAGAAAAGCCTGTATTTTTAACAGGTCGAGCCTTCCGTCGTCATTTTCCGAAACATAATCCAGAACCGCTCGGCGGAGCGTTTTCTCATCATAACTTATATCGGGCTCGCAGACCTGATTTAAATAAATAAATCGGTGACAGCTCGAAGTAAACGGAAGCGGGGTCTTTACCTCGCCTATCCCGACGACATATTTCCCTGCCTCACGAAGCCTTATCGCAAGACGCGTAAAGTCGCTGTCGCTCGTGACCAAGACAAATCCGTCAACATTTCCCGTATAGAGGATATCCATTGCGTCGATTATCATGGAAAAGTCCGTAGCATTTTTACCCGTGATATACGTCGTCTGCTGGACGGGCATTATTGAATTATTGAGCGCGGGATAGTGCCAGCCGTTTCCTCCTTTTTCCCAGTCGCCGTAAATGCGCTTATAGGTAAGCTCGCCGATCTTCGCGGCTTCCTGTAAAATAAACTGTGCATATTTTGCCGAAACGTTGTCGCTGTCTATCAAAAGCGCGAGCCTTTTCTGTTCTGTCATAATCTCTCCTTACACTTTATAATTAAATTTCAACGCAATAATTGTTGAAATTATACATATAGCAAAATATATAACTATGTAAACGCAATTTGCTTTACCACCTTTTGTGATTGAGTAATCATTATCTGATAATACATTCGGTTTTCTTATCGTGAAAGTATTTCATAATAAAACTGATAATCATTAGTATTATTATGGAATGGAGTAAAGAAAATACAAAACTTAGTTCTTGATAGTCAATATTCTCCGAGGTGTCCGCAGTGTTTTCTGACGTAAAAAATTGCAGCAAAGCTAAAAAACAAACTGTAAAATTTCCGGAAAAAAGTATTATTATTGAATATGTAAGATTTCTTGTGTAATAGTACACTAAACCTGAAACTATGCCTAAACATAATGCTCCAAAATTAAATTGATCCGTATGAATGGAGAAAAACATAACCGCAGCTGCCAAAATAGTTGAAACTGTTTGGCGCATGCTTTTAGACGAAAGATTATCTAATAACAATCTTCTGAACTCGATTTCTTCAACAATCGGAGCAAGTATTCCGGCATATATAAAAAAGTACACCATATATACCGTACTATATTCTGCAATTTCTGTATTTTGAGAATAAAAGTCCGGAATGATTATACTAATCAAATCAGTGATAGCAGAACCCAAAGAAAGCAAAAGAAATCCCAGAAAAACGGATAAAACAACAAATATCTTTTGGGGCTTTTTTATATCAAGAGATGAAAATTCATTTCTGTGAGTGCTAAGAAAGAATATCAAAATTATAACATGAGCAACATCCTTGCATATACTAATTACCTCATCAGATATTGCAAAGTTTGAACATATAAAAAGGTTTTCAAAGAGTGCAAGAATTGACAATATAATCATAAGTCGTAAAACAGACCTACGAATATTCATTTTAAAGCTCCTCAGATAGCTACGGGGATTTTGTCCGTAAAATCGTGAAATTTGTAGTTTTCTGCTGTAAAGCTGTTTTTCGTAAATTTGTAGAAATCCGTTATATCTTCGACATTCATTTTCGGCGCAGGATATGGTTCAAGCTCTATGAGCCGCTTTACTATGTCGATATGCCGATCATAAATATGCGCGTCGGCTATGACGTGTACAAGCTCTCCCGCCTCAAGTCCGCACGCTTTTGCAAGCATTATCACGAGCGCCGAATACTGACAAACGTTCCAGTTTGAAGCGGTCAGCATATCCTGTGAGCGCTGGTTTAAAATGGCGTTTAATTTTCCCTTGCTTACATTGAGCGTAAGTGAATACGCGCACGGCGCAAGCGCCATTTCATGAAGGTCTTCGGGAATGTACATAGTAAGCAGTATCCTTCTTGACGAGGGGTTATGCTTTAAGTCGTAAAGCGCTTTATCGACCTGATCCATTTCACCCTCGGCATATTTATGCTTTACGCTCATTTGATAACCGTAGGCTTTTCCGATAGAGCCGTTTTCGTCAGCCCATGCGTCCCATATTCTTGTAGAAAGCTCGTTTACGTTGTTGGATTTTTTCTGATATATCCACAAGATCTCTTCTATAGCAGAGCGGTAAAATGTTCTGCGCAAGGTCAAAAGCGGAAATTCTTCTGACAGATCATAGCGGTTTACGAGCGCAAAACGTTTTATCGTATGCGCGGGCGTTCCGTCGTCCCAGTGGGGGCGTACGGAAAATTCCTCGTCAGATACGCCGTTTTCAAGAATATCGCGGCAGTTTTGGATAAATATTTCGTCTGCTCTGCTCATAAATTGCTCCTTATATGATGTTACACAGTACTGCTTTCAGAATATCGGAAACTGTTTACATAAACGCTCGAACGGAGAACTGTATAAACGGGCTGTGGAAAACGTAACAACGGTCGGGTTGCTGTCTGCATTTTACACGCGGGCGGCATAGGCGGAATTTTTCCGTCAATTATTGCTCGCTCAGAATAAACATATCGTATATTACCTGTATCGCCTTTTCAAAATCTGCTTCGTCAATTGCAACGATAATATTAAGCTCAGACGAGCCTTGGTCTATCATTCTGATGTTTATATCCGCATGAGAAAGCGCCGCGAAAACACGGGTCGCAATTCCTTTTACGGACTTCATTCCCCGTCCTACGACAGCAATAAGCGCAAGTCCGTCGATTATCTCAAAATGGTCGGGACGAACGGTTTCGCGTATCCTCTGCGAGAGCTTTTCGCGCTGACCGTCAAGCTCTTTTGAGTTTACAACTACGCTCACCGTGTCAATTCCCGTAGGAATATGTTCGGGAAATATCTCGTGGTTTTCGAGGACTTGAAGAAGTCTTCTCATAAAGCCCTTACTGGTGTTCATTCTGTCTTTTTCGATCGAAATTGCCGAGAAATCTTTTTTGCCCGCAATTCCTGTGATGACATATTTTGATGGGAATTTTTCCGCAGAAGGTACGATAAGAGTTCCTTTGTCTTCGGGGGCATTAGTGTTTTTGATGTTTATGGGGATATTTGCGCTTCTCACGGGGAAGATAGCGTCCTCGTGCAGTACTCCCGCGCCCATATACGAAAGCTCACGAAGCTCGGAATATGTGATGACTTCAATTCCCTCAGGGTCGTTTACTATTCTCGGATCTGCGACAAGAAATCCCGAAACGTCCGTCCAGTTTTCATAGAGCGTCGCATTTGCCGCCTTTGCGACAACAGAACCCGTAAAGTCCGAGCCGCCGCGCGAAAATGTTTTTATCGAACCGTCGGGCATTGCGCCGTAAAATCCCGGAATAACGGCTTTTGGCGTTCTGTCTAAAATTGCGCCGAGGCAGGCGTTTGTAACGTCCGCGTCGAATTTTCCGTCGCGGTCGAAGAAGATACCCTTTGCCGCGTCTACAAACTCATATCCCAAATAATCCGCGAGTATCATACCGTTTAAATATTCTCCTCTTGAAGCGGCATAATCGCGGTTTGCGCCCGCGCGGAAATCCGAGCCTATTTTTACATATTCGTTTTCAAGCGACAGCGACAGCCCAAGTTCTTTTATTATCTCATCATATCTTTCTCTTATCGGCGCGAAAGCGACCGCAAAATCCTCGCCCGTTATCACTCTTTCATAGCACTGATACAGCAAATCCGTTACTTTTGTATCTTCTTTAAATCGCTTTCCGGGAGCGCTCGGAACAACATAACAGCGCTCGCTGTCGGCGTGTATTATATCCGCGACCTTTCTGAACTGTTTCGCGTCAGCAAGCGAACTTCCGCCGAATTTTACTACTTTGCTCATAAAAATACCTCTCTTTGATATAAAAACATTATATTTTATTATAACATATTTTATGAGAAATTTCAATAGATTTTTTAAAACAAACGCCGCCGTTGTGTACAATAACAGTTATATGTATACAATCAAAAACTCTCCGCAATAAACCACCCCGCTTATCGTAAATATACAAAGATCGCATATTTATTCGGACAGGCTATGTATCAAACAAGAGATACCCATTATCACTTCGGGGTTTATAAATATTTTTAAAAAGTACTTGATTTTTGAGAAAAAATGTTGTATAATACAATGTGTATCTGCAAGTGTTTTCGATTATGGGCGCAGGCCCCGACAGCATTGCGCCGTGAACCATGTCAGGCGGGGAACCGAGCAGCATTAAGCGGTTTGCTGTGTGTGTACGGCAAGCCTGTTCCCATAATCGAGAACACTTTTTGATTGAATGTTAAAAAATGTTTAAATATCAAAGCGAACGGCGGTGTTTGTGAATGTATCTGGCTCTTTATCGTAAATATCGTCCGAGGACCTTCGATGATGTAATTTCGCAGGAGCATATCACAACTACGCTGAAAAACCAGATAAAAAACGGCTCTGCGGCTCACGCTTATCTGTTTACGGGTTCAAGAGGAACGGGAAAAACTACCTGCGCGAAGATCTTTGCGGCGGCGGTGAACTGTCTTGACCCAAGGGACGGAAATCCTTGTCTCCAATGTGAGAGCTGTAAGGAGATATTGAGCGGCGCGGCGACGGATATTGTCGAAATGGACGCGGCTTCAAACAGAGGCGTAGACGACGTGAGACAGCTTAGAGACGAGGTTTCTTATTCGCCGGTAAGCTGTAAATTCAGAGTATATATAATCGACGAAGTGCATATGCTTACGCCCGAAGCGTTCAACGCGCTTCTGAAAACCCTCGAAGAACCGCCCGAACACGTTAAGTTTATTTTAGCGACAACAGAACTTCATAAAGTTCCCGCGACTATCGTTTCAAGATGTCAGAGGTTTGAGTTTCGGAGAGTTGACGCGGCTCAGAGTGCAAAGAGGCTTTTGGAGGTCGCAAAAAAAGAGGGCGCTCAGCTTGACGAGGACGCGGCGCTTCTCATTTCAAGGCTTTCCGACGGAGGAATGAGAGACGCGCTGTCAATTTTGGACAGGTGTGTTTCTGCCGATAAACACGTTACGGGAGAGCTTGTGCGAAACTGCGCGGGCGTCGCGGACAACCGTTATCTTTCCGATTTTTCGCGTATGATCGCGGCGGGCGATACGGGCGGCTGTATAAGGCTTTTATCCGAGCTTTATAAAAACTCGAAGGATATGGCGGTCGTTGTGGACGAGCTTTCGGGACATTTCCGCGATCTGATGTTATGTAAGAGTGCGCCCGATGATTTAAGTCTTCTTTCCTGTCTGCCGAGCGAGTACGAAAATGTACAAAAATCAGCCGAAGCGTTTACTCTCGGCGAGATCTTACGGTGTCTTACTATCCTGAGGGAATGCGCGGACGGAATGGGAAAGACGCGCCAGAGAAAGACGTTTGCGGAAATGTGCTTTGTGAAAATGTGTACGGGCGTTTCGGCAGAAACAAAAGAACGCCGCGTCACAAAGCGCGAGGAATACCGCGTCATAGAACCGCAGAAGGAGGAGTTTATCCCGACGCCTCCCGAAAAAATGTCTCGCGCAAATCTTATGAACCTGAACAAAATGCGCGAGGTCGCAAAAGAAGCTATGATGCTCAATTCGACAGCAGATGAAACAGCCCTCGGTCCTGAAAAAGATGTTTCTGCCGGAGAGAAGCCTGCTGTTGAACAACCGTCTGCTGTGGAAGCGCCGCCTGTTGTGGAAGCACCGTTTGCTTTGGAAGCACCGATTGCTGTTGAACAGCCGCCGATTTCGGAAGAACCGCCCATTTTTGGAGGACCTCCCGCTGTTGAAGAATGCGCCGAAAATGAGCCGGAAAACGGAAATGTTTCCGAAATATCTGCCGACGGCGAGGTTTCCAAATCAGAGCAGAGAGGCGGGAATAAGAGCTTTTCCGAAGAAGAATGGCTCGGAATAATAAACAAGTGCGACTTGCTGTCGCAGACCCTTTTAATGAATTCAAGCGCAGAGCTTTTGGATAATACGCTTATCGTCCGCACAAGCAAGCCGCTTTTGCTGAACAATGCAAAAAAAGACGAGATTACGGAATTGCAAAGCAATATCTCGGACGCGCTCGGCTTTCCGATAATTTTGAAGCTCGAAAAGGATATGAGCAAATATAAAGATACTAAAGAGCTGAGCGAGGTCGAAAAGCTCCTTAAAAAAGCAGAAGATCTCGGTATAGAGATAAGGATAAGCTGATCATTAAATCAGCATAACGGAAAGGAATTTGCTATGAAATCAAGATTACCTCAGGAATACCAAAATTCTAACGCCAACATGAACCAAATGGTAAGAAAAGCTCAGAAGATGCAGGAGGAAATAACCCGCGTCCAAGAAGAGCTTGAACAAAAGGAATTTAAAAAGCAGGTCGGCGGAGGCGCGCTTGAGCTTGTAATGACGGGCGACAAAAAGCTGAAAGCCGTTACTATAAAGCCCGAAGCGGTGGACCCGGAGGATATTGAAATGCTTCAGGATCTTATCATAAGCGGAGTAAACGAGATTATTTCCGAGATCGAGGATTACAGCGCGGCAGAAATGGAGAAGATCACGGGCGGCGTGTCTATGCCGGGCTTGTTCTGATATTTGGTGGAAAAAGAGGATCTTTTAAATCTCCCGCCGGTATTATTTGCGCCTTTTTTGGCGGCAGGAACACTGACAGCATATTTTGGCGGCGGCTTTGCGGGCGGAATACTTTTCGCCTTAGCCGCCGCTTTTTCAATGATCTTCGCAAGAAAAAAGCCGAAAGCGGCGGTTTGTTCTGCGGGAGCTGCGCTCGGCGCGGCGGTCATGCTCGTTTATGTCTGGTTTTACAGTTATCCTGTACTGCGCTATGCCGACAAAAGCGTTTGTTCTGAGGTCAAGGTAACGGAAATCGTCCAAAGCTCAGGAGATACCCGCCAGTTTGTCGGAGAAATAAGCCTCGATAATATCCGCGCAAATGTCAGACTGACAGGTGAAAGTCAGGTCGAAGTCGGCGACAGAGCTGTAGCTATGATCGATTTTGAGAGCGCTGATCCCGAAAATGAGATAAAAGATCTTTCGAGCGGTATACTTCTTTCGGGAAATGTTTCCGAATATATAAAAGTAGAACGCTCGTCTGCCGATATTTTTATAATTATCGAACAACTTCGTGAGACTATGATAAAACGGCTCAGCTCAACTGTTTTCGGAGATGAACGCGAAATCGCGCTTTCGATGTTTTTCGGAAAAGACGAGGGACTTTCTCAGGCGCTTTCCGAAAAGATAAAAATAAGCGGAGTTTCACATTTTACCGCCGTTTCCGGCGCGCATTTCGCGGTGCTTGCGTCGGTCTTGTTACAGCTTTTTCCGAGTAAAAACCGCAGAGCGAAAGCTCTGTTTTCGTTTCTGATAACGCCTTGTGCGGTCGTTTTCTTTGGTCTGACGCTTTCGGTTTTAAGGTCGTCGCTTATGTTTCTTATCGTTAGCGCCGCGCCGCTGTTTTACAGAACTTCAAACACTTTAAACTCGCTGTGCGTTTCCGTATGCATTATTCTGACGTTTATGCCTCAGGCAATTTTGGATATAGGATTTGCTATGTCGGTCTTGGGTGTTTTTGGCGCGGGGATTGCAGGACCGTATATCGGGGAAAAGATTTGCGAATTTATCCCGAAAAAACTAAAGTTTTTGGCTCCTTTGACCATGATATTTTCCTCATCGGTTTGCGCGGTCATATGTACCGCTCCCATAAGCGCGGCGGTTTTCAAGGGCATATCGCTGAATGCGGCAGCGGCGTCAATTTTGATAATGCCGCTTATGGCAGTAGGAATGACGTTTACGCTTCTGCTCGGAATAACGGGTGCGGAAATTTTTGCAGTTCCTATAGAACTTGCCGTGAAGCTCATAGTTTCGGTGATAAATGTTTTTGGCGGCAGCCGAGCGGCGTTTCTCGATCTTGACTTTTTCGGGGCGTGGATATTTGCGGCGATATGCGCGGTTTTAGTGCTAATAGCGACATTCGGAAAAATGAAAACATTTTTGAGATGTACCGCGGGAATTTTGGCGGCGGCTTCTGTTTGCGTCGTTATAACGCTTTGTGTAAATTTTAACCGCGCCGAGATAAGATTGGTCGGAAACAGTACCACGAGCGCCGCAATTGTTTTATGCAAGAACGAGGCGGACGTATTTGTTTCGGGAAACGGCGTGGGGCTTGCAGATGACATTTCCCGATGTATGCGCGAACACGGCGCGTACAGGATAAGGACGCTCGCGGCGCTTGACGCGGATTTTTGCGGAGAACTTGCGCTCGAAGAGCTTTCGGAGCTTGTCGATATAGAAAACATTATACTTAGCAGAAGCATTTCGGGAATAGACGCGCAGATTGCCGATAAAAATGCTAAGTTCAGCGTAAACGGCATTACTATCGCCTCTGCGGCGGTTTCTGACGGCGAAGCGTCAGCGGATGTTGTACTCTATCACGGCTCTATAACGCGCGATCCTCAGTCTTCGGCAATGATAGGCGTTTATTTTACAAATACGAAGTATGAACTGCCGAAAAATGCCGTAAACATTTATAAAGAGCGCGATTATTGCATAGCGCTCAATTCCGTTAAGGCAGAAGTTGTAATAACATAGCTTAGGGTCTTTATGCGCGATTTTTATGCAATTTGCCTTAGAAAAATTTGCAAGATAGCGAGGTTTAAAAATGTCGGAATTTGTATCAATGCCGCTGGTACTTGCGGCGGAGCAGTTTGCGAAACTTCCGGGTATAGGTATGAAGACAGCGCAGAGGCTGGCTTATTATATACTCAATCTCCCCGAAAACGAAGTAAAAACATTTTCGGAAAATATAATCAAAGCACGGGAGAGCGTGCATTTGTGCAGCTGCTGTCAAAACTTTACCGAAAAAGACGTCTGCTCGATATGTTCGGACAATGAGCGTGATAAGAGCGTTATATGCGTTGTCGAAACGCCAAAGGACGTTTCGGCATTTGAGCGTGCAGGCGGCTATGACGGGCTTTATCACGTTTTGCACGGGCTTTTGTCGCCAATGGACGGAATAACCGCCGAGAACCTGAAGATAAAGGAGCTTATCTCGCGCCTTGCAAACGTAAAAGAGGTAATAATGGCGACAAACCCGACAGTCGAGGGCGAAGCAACGGCGATGTATCTCGGACGTTTGATAAAACCTATGGGAATAAAGGTAACGAGGCTCGCTTACGGACTTCCCGCAGGCTCGGCGCTTGAGTTCGCAGATGACGTGACGCTCGCAAAGGCTTTGGAAAACAGAAACGAGCTATAATGCAGAATTTATAAAGGGTTTCAAAGGAGCTTAATTATTTCAAACGGTCGATCAAGCCCCACGGAACGAAGTTAGTGTACAGCGTATAGTGGATAGTTTACAGTTAAGGTATCTGTTAATGCAGATAATATTTAGATTGTTTTTAAATTAGAAACGCATAGGCTTGAACCAAAGTGAGTTCAAGCCTATGTGCCTTTGACCAAAAAATCTTTTGTAAAAGCAACACCGCGCAAAGACATAAGTCGGTCTTTGCGCAGTGTTACTTTAATTTTGTAAATTCGGTTATTTTGCGTAATCAATTGCCCTGCTCTCGCGTATCATATTGACCTTTACTTGTCCGGGATAGTCCATCTCGTTTTCAATACGCTTAGCAATATCATGCGCCAATACTTTCATATCGTCGTCATTTATCTGCTCAGGCTTAACCATTATGCGGACTTCGCGTCCCGCCTGTATAGCAAACGAGCTTTCGACGCCATTATACGAATTGCATATCTCTTCAAGCTTTTCGAGGCGCTTTATATAGTTTTCATAGTTTTCGGAACGTGCGCCGGGTCTTGCCGCGCTGATCGCGTCAGCCGCCTGAACAAGACACGCTATAACGGTCTTGCATTCTACGTCGCCGTGGTGCGCTTCGATTGCATGAATTACTTCTGGGCTTTCCTTGTACTTTTTGCAAACATCTACGCCTATCTGAACGTGCGACCCCTCTATCTCGTGGTCAAGAGCTTTTCCTATATCGTGAAGCAGCCCCGCGCGCCTTGCAAGAGCCGCGTCAACCCCCAGCTCGCTCGCCATAATTCCCGCAAGCTGTGCAACTTCGATCGAGTGATTTAAAACGTTCTGCCTGAACGAAGTACGATATTTAAGTCTGCCGATAAGCCTCGTCAGCTCATGGTTAAGACCGTTTACATTTGTTTCAAGAACCGCTCGCTGTCCCTCCTGCTTTATGCGGACTTCGACCTCTTTGCGCGCCTTTTCAACTGTTTCCTCAATTCTTGCGGGGTGTATTCTTCCATCTTGAATAAGTCTTTCGAGAGCAATTCTCGCTATCTCTCTTCTAACCTGATCAAAACTCGAAAGTGTTATCGCTTCGGGCGTATCGTCGATAATAAGATCTACGCCCGTCAATGTTTCGAGCGCTCTTATGTTTCTGCCCTCGCGTCCGATAATTCTGCCCTTCATCTCGTCGTTCGGGATAGCTACGACCGAAACCGCCGTTTCCGAAACAGTATCCGCCGCCAGTCTTGAAATTGCCAGAGAAATGTATTCTCTCGCCTTTTCGTCGCTTTCGTCCTTTAGCTGTTGTTCATAATATGAGATCTTCAGAGCCTTTTCGTGGTTCAGCTCGGAATCGAGCATCTGAAGCAGATGTTCCTTTGCCTGTTCTACGGTAAAGCCCGAAATTCTTTCAAGAATATCCATCTGGTTCGATTTGAGCTGTTCAGCTTCGGCGATCTTCTCGTCAGCCTTTTTATGCTTTTGGTGAAGCTGTTCTTCGAGCTTTTCCATCTTATCGTTTTTCTTGTCAAGATTTTCCTCTTTTTGAGCAATTCTGCGCTCGGAGCGTGAAATTTCTCCTCTTCGTTCTTTAAGCTCTTTTTCCGCGTCAGCTTTAAGACGGCTTATCTCTTTTTCAGCGTCTGTACGCATAGCGTAGATCTCGTCTTTCGCCTCGACAAGAGCGGACTTTTTCATTGCCTGAGCTTTTTCTCCGGCTTCTTCAATAATTCTTGCTGATTCTTTTTCTGCGGATTCAAACTGTGCCTCGGCGGTCTTTATGCGGTGTTTTATACCCTGCTTAAAGCAGATAAACCCGCTTACGACCGCTCCGACAGCTAATGCCGCAAGCCCTATCAGCAGAGCGACATAAAATTCGACCTGCATTATCGTTTCCCCTCCATAAATTTTTAGTATGCGCCATAACAGCGCCCTTAAAATCCGGCGGAGAACATACAATTTTCTTTTACGGCATTATCAATTTACAAAACGATGGCTAAAATCCACAAAAAACGCATAAAATTTCATAAATAATGACAATAAGCCGTGCAAGTAACCCCCACTCAATATCTATTTGGATTTCAGTCCTGCTCAAAAAGCATATATCATAAATCCGCATTTACAGCCGCAGATACACTGTTGACGCCGTTTTCGGCATCTGAAATACAAAAGGCTTTTCAAGCAGTACCATATTTGAACGACAGCATTCTGTCGCTTAAAGAATAGAAATGTAGTAAACAAGGAGATAACTCCGTAAATCATACATTCAGCCGCCATAACGTTATAATAAACAAAGCGTCATAAACGTCAAAGACAGTCCGCCAAACATCCCTTGACAAACAGTCTGTTTTTATTGTACACCAAATTAAACGAATTGTCAAGGGTGCAAATTATTTTTTTCATATATTTTGCAAAAAATTTTTCGGCAATATTGAAAAAATTACAGAAAAACCCTTGCAAAATCAAATGTATGGTGTTATAATGTAAATGGAAAATTATATCCTGTCGGCACTTGTTAAAAATAAAAGCGAGACGGAAAAATTTGATAGTTGAATTTTGTACAGTTTTATTTCGGGGGAAGATAGAAACCGATGGATTATAAAGAAAGTTTTATCAAATTTATGACAGACTGTGGAGTTCTCCGCTTCGGAGAGTTTACGCTGAAAAGCGGGAGAATTGCTCCGTACTTCATAAACTGCGGAAATTATAAAACCGGTATGCAGTTAGCAAAGCTCGGCGAATATTATGCAGAGTGCATAAATTCCCACGGCTTAAAGCCCGACACGCTTTTCGGTCCTGCATATAAAGGGATACCTCTTTCAGTGGCGGCTTGTACCGCGCTTTACAATAAATATAATATGGACGTGAACTACTGCTTTGACCGAAAAGAAGTAAAAGACCACGGCGAAGGCGGTATGTTTGTAGGAAAAGAGCTTTCCGACGGCGATAAGGTCGTTATCATCGAGGACGTTATGACTTCGGGAAAGGCTCTGCGCGAGGTATTGCCGAAGCTCACGGGTGCGGCAAAGGTCGATATAGAAGGTATGATAATTACCGTTGACCGTATGGAAAAGGCGCTGAACTCCGATAAATCCGCCGTACAGGAGGCTTATGACGAGTTTGGGATAAAGGTATTTTCGATAGTAACCATTAACGACATTATTGATGCGCTTGAAAACGGTGTTGTAGAGGGACGCGAGTTTGTCCCGAAGATGAAAGAATACCGTGAAAAATACGGAGCGTAATATAAATTGACGAAAGGATGATTTTTATGACAGTTGGTAATTCGGCAAGTATGCAGCTGAGAATGGCTCAGGTTATGACAAAATACGGTTCGCAGTATGACAGCATCTATTCGTCATACTCAAACAAGTATAACACATTCAATACCAAGAAAACGGGAGGATCGCTCGACGCTTTAAATAAGCTTCTTGAGGGCAGCAGGCTGAAAAACAAGAGCGCGGAGTACAGGGATATGTTCTCCGAGCTGTACAAAAACATCTACGGTCTTTCGGACGACGGCAGCGAGGAAACTGTTTCTTCTTTGCAGTCCACAAAGTCTGCCTCTGCAAATGCGGGAAGTTCTGCTCTGAACATCAAGAATTTTGCGGACAGCCTTAAATACGGCGGCGAGGTAGATCTTGACATCTATAAAACGGTTGCGCAGAATTTTGTAGACAATTATAACGAGATGATAGAAAAGGTCGGAAATTCTGACAGTCAGAACGTTTTACAGCAGGGCGTATATATGGTAAACCAGGCGAAGGTCTATTCTTCTGCGCTTTCGAGAGCAGGAATTACGCTCGGCTCAGACAATAAGCTCACCTTAAACAGCGACTTGTCAAAAGTTACCGCGACGAATATAAAATCGACGTTCGGCGATATGGGATTTGCTTCAAAGGTCGAGCAGAGAGCGCGCAATATAAACCAGTATTCGGGCGGATCGGGAGTTTTCGCGGCGGGCGGTTATTCGTCGTCTGATACTTTGAGCGGCAAGGTAGACAATTCGGGAACGATAAAGTCGCTTTCCGAGGAGATAAACAGCAGAACGGACGAATTTTCTTCTTATATCGACAAGATTAGCAGCGGCGAAAAAGAGTTTGACGCGGAAGAATACAACACAATTGCAAAGAGCTTTATTGACACTTATAATAAGTTCCTTTCCGAAACGGAAAATTCCGATAAGGTAGGCGTAAGCTCGAAGGGCGTTGCCGCTGCGGCAACTACAAAGTCATACAAGTTTGCGCTTCAAAGAGCGGGGTTTGTCGTTGACAAAAACGGAAAAATAAGCCTCGGCGATACGTCGAAAGTTACTGCTGACGATTTGAAGTATGCCTTTAAGAACAGCTCGTATATTGAGAAAATAAATCAAAAGGCAAAGCAGGCAAGCTCCCTTGCAAACAGTGCGAGCGCTATGGGCTATAACTCAAACAAGATTGCAAATTACGCTTATGAGATAGGCGCGATTTACAACGTTTACGCTTAAACGCCTACAGTTTTAAATTGAAAAAGATCCCGCGTCGATTGGCGCGGGATTTTTGTTTACATAGTTTATAAAAAAACACCGCACCAAGACTTATATCGGTCTTTGCGCGGTGTCGCCTTAAATATCAAAATACTTTTCCTTTAATGTAAACGAGTTTTCGGAAAGCTCGTACAAATCACCGTTTGACGCGGCAATTCCGTTATCTGTAAACGTAAAATAATTTCCTTCATTAAGTCCGACAGTGTAAATAAGCTCTCCCGTTTCGGCAGAACGCACGTCCGCGAAATAAAAGGGTTCTGTTCTCGGTTCGCTGTATTTGAACCCAAGTCCTAAAACGTAATTAAATTTTTCGCAATATGCTATGCGCTGATAATGCTCGTTGGGGTTGCTGTCAGCGGACCAAAGCTCTTTTTTGGTTTTTGAAAAACATTTCATTCCGCCGCCGAAAAGCGCGCAGTAGACCCGCCCGTTATGCGAAAACATATCCATTACACTTTTTTCGAGCTTTAAAATTTTTCCGGGGAATTTTATCTGCTTTTCGTCGCCCGACAATGTAAGCGGCATTTCCTCATCGGGGTAAATATCGCTTATGTTATGTTTAAGGTCTATCATTTTCTCGCCAAATGTTTTGATAAACATCATATCCGAGTAAAATACCCACAATTGCTTTTTGTCAGGCGAAAACCGCAGATTTTGCGTATGGAAATACGTATCGTCGCACAAAATTTCTTTGCCCGTTTTGGTTTCGTAAACCGACACATTTTTGTTATAATTCCCCGCCGCAAAAAGTTCGCCGTCGTCGCTCAGACACATTCTCCGTCCGCCCGGCTCAAATTTTGTCTGATACGGTCCGAATTTCTCGGCAGTTTCGGAATTGAACACTTCGACATTGCCGTCGATATTGCCTGCCATAAAATATTTCCCGTTTCTTGATGATCGCATTTCACTGACTTTCATATCAAATTCCTCCATTATTTAACTGTACAGAAAAATTTACTTTCTGATCTTATCCGAGGTATAAACAACCTCCGCATAGATCGCCGCAACTATCTGATAAAGCTCTTTCGGGATAGTTTCTCCCGCATTCAGCATTACAAGCAGGGCGGCTACCGAATCATCGCGGTAAACGGGAACTCCCGCTTCGTCCGCAATATTAACTATCCTCTGTGCAAGCTCGCCAAGTCCTGACGCTACGACAACAGGCGCATAATTCATATCGGGATTGTATTTCAAAGCGACCGCCGCATTTTGACCGTAAAGGCGCTTGTTGTTTGCGGGGGGCATGGGGTGTTGTTTTTTCGGCATAATTTTTTCCTCCTTTAAACTCTCTTATTAAGGGTCGTTCGCTTTTCGGTTATCTTCGGGAACACCTCTATAAGATTGTGCGGCTTTTTGAGAGGCGCTGTTTCAAACGATTTTGCCGAATAGCCCGTGTTTCTGATTATCTTTGTTACGCGCTCTTTCATAGGCTCTATTTCTTTTTCAAATTTCGGCGGATACAAAAGCGAAAGATTTACCTCGTCGCCGAGCGCGTACATATCTACCTCAAAGCGCCCGATGCTGTCAATATCAAATGTCAGAAACAAGTGGTAGTTTCTTTGAGTTCCGGGAGTATTGTTGGGGTTGTTTTCGTCGTTGTCAACCCAAAGCTCTCCGAAAGCCTTTGTGTTTCCCGCCTGGAGCGGCAGGATATAATGCGCAAGAGGCGTAAATACTCCCGGAGCATTAAGCAGGCTTTGAAGAAGATTTGCCGCATTAAAGCTGTCAAGGGATTTAAGCGCGGGGTTGTTGATATTTTTCTGGATAAAATCGGTGAGATTGTCGAGGGTCGAGCTTACAGGAGGACGTATGCCGTGCTGAGGAAGTTCGTTTCTGACCGACATTTTTTCGACAATGCCGACAAATACGCCGTAAAGCCTTTCACGAAGCGGAATATCGGGCATTACTTTAAGCAGAATGTTTAAGTTGTCGATAAGCTCCTGCATAGTATTTACCTTTGCAAGCCCCGCCTGCATATTATCGCACATTCTTACCGCTTCGGGATCGCCCTGAACTTTCAAAAACAGACCTTCAGTAAGCATTTTGAGCGAATCCATTCCGCTGAGTTTTCCGCGGTTGTAGTTTGCTAAGATATGCTCGATATTAAAACCGGAGGCTTTGAGCTGTTGAGTATAGGTCTTATCGCTCATAAGCTCGTTCAGATATTTCTGCCAGCCCTCGAACTCCACATATTCCGCCGCATTTCCGCCGCCTTCGCCGTCGTCTTTTACATAGATCTCGTTTCGCTGTTGGTCATAAGCGAACCTCGAAGACTTTTCATAAACGTCTCCTGTATTTTCGTCGTAAATTTCGCCGTCGGATTGACCTAAAAGCTCGCCCGTTCTTCTGTTGTAAATTTTTTCGGTCTTATCGTCGTAAATCTTCTCTTCAGATTTTTCATATACGTCGCCCGTGACCTTATCATAAAGAACACCCTTATCTTTATCAAAAACGATATCGTCAAATTCCCCAGAATTTTCATCTGAAATTTTGTCATTCTGCTGAATTTGTAAATTTTGTTCAATATTATTCAAATTTTTATCATCAGAATTAGTTGAAAGTGCTTGATTTTGTTGTTCATTTGTAGTATAATTATTAGTAGATAACTGTCCCTCGGTATTTTCCGAGTCGGAAATATCCGTTAAGCCCTCGGCTGTTTGAGCGTTTTGAACATTTTCTGCATTTTCTGCGTGTTCTGCGTGTTCTGCGCTCTTGACGTCAATGCCTAAAGAAAGAAGCTGTTCTTCGGAAAGCTTTCCGTTCTGAACGCTTTGAGGATCTATACCTAAAGCAGAGAGCTGTTCGTCGGAAAGATTGCCGTTTATGATGTCGCGGACGGTTATTCCCAGAGATGAAAGAAGTTCTTCCGAGAGTTTTCCGTTCTGAACGATCTGAGGCTCGACTGTTACAGGGGACAGTTCTTCGGCGGGTCTTCCTTCGGGCATATTTGCGACAGTTTCCATTGTCTGCGGGTTTTGCATCGGCTTCTTGTCGAATAGAGCGGAATAAAGGCGGTTAAATGAGTTTTTTAACGACTCGCGGAGTGTACCCGAAGAAATCTGCGTCAAAAGAAGATTAAAGTATTCTTTGCACATATAGGGACTGTTGTTATAGCGGGAAAGATTATGAGTTATGAGAGGGATAAGCATCTGCGTCTTGTCGTCGTTTAAAAGACTTCCGCTTACGTCTTTCAGAATAGCGAGGGTCTCGGACTTCAAATAATCGAAATACTTTTCTGCGTCTTCTGCTCCCCATTCCTGAGAAAGATTATAAAGTCTTTCGGAAAGTTTTTCATTCGGAGAATAATATTCCGAAAGAAATTTAAGGTTCGCCCTCAGAGCGCCGAGAATTTCGTTTTTGTTCTGGACAAAGTTTATGGATTTCAGAAGATTTCCGATAAGCTCTTTCGTGTTCGGGTCTTTGGTCGTCTGGGCAACTTCACGAAGAACGTCATAAAACTCATGTCCCGAAAACATGGTGTTTTGCTGTTCTTGGTTCTGGATCTCTTCGACGAGCTGTTCGGGAGTAACATAAAGCTCTTTCGCAAGATTTTCAAGGCTTCCGTAAAGCTCGGTATGACCTGTTACAAGAGCCTGATTTAAAACCTCGACATTAAGAAGGTCCTTTAAGACCTCGACCGCGAGGGTAGGGTCTTTTGCCACTTGTACCTGAAGGGGAATAAGCTCGCGGTTTCCCATTTCCAGACGGCTTTTAGCCGCGGAGTCGGAATTTACGCCCGTATTTCCTACGCCCGCAAGTTTTACAATGTCAAAAGGCTCGGTCGATTCGTCCTGCTGTCTGGGACTGTAGTTATAGTTTTTTGCTGTGATAGGATTATTGATCTGTGGGATCTGCGCCATAAAATTTCCTCCAAACGCTTATTTCATAAATCAATATTATTCATTAGTTTTATAATAACATAATTTTGCGGAATATAAAAGCCCTTTTTCAAAAAAATTTTGAATTTAAACCGAAAGGATTAAATTCGTTTACATAAAAAATAAAACGCTTGCGCGTATTCGGAAAGGAACTGATATTATGGCTAAAATCGAACCCGGCATGGAATCGATGCTCGATATGTACTTCTTTGAAACAAATTCCCTGCTCGAACAGCTTGACGAAATTCTGCTCAGAACAGAACAGGC
This sequence comes from uncultured Clostridia bacterium, assembly GCA_947629335.1. Classification (GTDB taxonomy): domain Bacteria; phylum Bacillota; class Clostridia; order Oscillospirales; family Ruminococcaceae; genus CAG-115. Next base: position 40,713 of record CANRDI010000004.1, read on the forward strand.
AAACGCATTTGAAACGGAAGACATAAAGGAAATTTTCCGCATAATGCACACAATTAAAGGCTCTTCGGCAATGATGGGCTTTGATAATCTGTCTGTACTTGCGCATAAGGCGGAGGATATGTTCTTTGTTATCCGCGAAAATCCTGATGTCATAACAGACGTAAGTTTTGTATACGATCTGGTCTTTCAGGTTTCCGACTCTTATAAAGCGCAGATAGAGGCTATACAAAACAACGTCGGCGGCGAATACGAGCAGACAAATTTTGACGAACTTATAGACAAACTCTTAAAAGCAAAAGATAAACTTTCGAGCGAAGCAAACGGCGAAGCTCCTAAGGATAATTCTGCGGGATCTTCCGATACTGCCGCACAGCCTGCCGCAGCGGGAGAAGGAAAAGTAAGCGTACGCGTTTTCTTTGAAGAAGGCTGTCAGATGGAAAATCTGCGCGCGTTTTTGCTTATAAATACTATACGCGACGAATGTTCTTTCCTCGAATTTTATCCCGCAGATGTCGAGACAAATTCGGAAACATCAAAAGAAATAGTTGAACACGGATTTCTTATAACGTTTTCATCAAAGGATGATAAAAACTACATATTAAAACAGATCGAAAACGCTCTGAACGTTCAGTCATACGAGGTTCTTACAAACGCGGAGACTGCCGAAGATACAAAGAAAGACGAAGCTCCAAAGGCGGAAATTCCTCCGGAGCCTGTCGCGGCGGCGGTAAAGACCGAAGCTCCGAAACCGGCTGCTGCTCCATCGCCGGCGGCTGCTCCGAGCGACGCGGCGATAGAAAAGGCTCAGGCAGCTGTTGCAGTAGCAAACCAGACAAACGGCTCGCAAAAACAGAGCCTTATAAGCGTGAACCTCGCAAAACTCGACGCTCTGCACGATATTGTCGGAGAGATAATAACTACCGAGTCTATGGTTATTTCAAATCCCGATCTTGAGGGACTTGAACTTGAGAGTTTCAATAAAGCGGCACGCGATCTTAAAAAGCTCACCGCCGAACTTCAGGACACGGTTATGTCCATAAGAATGGTTCCTCTTGCGGGAGTATTCCAGAAGATGAACAGAATTGTCCGCGATATGCGCAAAAAACTTAATAAAGATGTTGAGTTTGTTATTGAAGGCGAGGATACCGAGGTAGATAAATCAATTGTAGACAGCCTTCAAGACCCGCTTATGCACCTTGTAAGAAACTGTATGGATCACGGAATTGAAGAAAATGCCGACGACAGAATTGCCGCAGGAAAACCCGCAAAAGGCACATTAAAACTCTCGGCACAGAACTCTTCCGGCGAAGTAATCATCACCGTTTCAGATGACGGAACAGGTATCGACCCCGAAAAGATAATGGCAAAAGCAAGAAAACAGGGTATTCTTACTAAGCCTGAAAGTGAATATACTGAAAAAGAGATCCAAAATCTTATACTCCTTCCCGGATTTTCGACAAATGAACAAGTCACCGAGTTCAGCGGACGCGGCGTCGGAATGGACGTTGTAAAGGCAAATGTTGAAAAATGCAACGGAACTATTACCGTTGACAGCAAAAAAGGCAAGGGAACAACATTTATCATAAAAATCCCGCTCACTCTCGCAATTATCGACGGTATGGAGATAACGGTAGGAGATATCGTATTTACCGTTCCGATCTCGACTATACGCGAAAGTTTCAAGGTGGAAACCGAGCAGATAGTATACGATACGGGCGGAAACGAAATGATAATGATAAGAGGCGTTTGCTACCCAATTCTTCGACTTCATGAAAAGTTTTTGATAGATACCGAGGTAAAGACGCTTGAAGACGGTATTTTGCTTCTTGTTTCGTCTGATAATAAGGACGTATGTATCTTCGCGGACAGACTTATCGGAGAACAACAGGTCGTTGTAAAGCCTTTCCCAAAATATCTCGCGCGTTATAACATAAAGGGCGAGGGTCTTTCGGGCTGTACAATTATGGGCGACGGAAGCATTTCGCTCATCATCGACACAAATACGCTTATCGGCTGAGGAGGGTAAAAATTTATGACAAATGATGTTATAAAAGAAGCAGTTGCAAAACAACAGTCGGGCGACAGAAAGCTTTTAGCCGACAATACCGTTTTAGGAAAAGTCATGACCTTTAATATCGGCGAACAGGTTTACGGAATAGAGATCCAGTATGTGACCGAAATTATCGGAGTACAGCGCATAACAAAAGTTCCGCACGTTCCGAATTATATTAAAGGTATAATAAATGTACGCTCTAAAGTAGTGCCTGTGGTAGATATAAGAGCGCGCTTCGGAAAACCCGAAATACCATATAACAGCAGAACCTGTATAATTACCCTCAGCTTTAACGATACGTCTGTCGGAATTATAGTGGACAGCGTTGCGGACGTAGAGGATATACGCACGAGCGATATCTCCGCAACTCCCGAAAATAAAGGCGTAAATTCAAATGAGTTTATTCAGTATATGATACGTTCGGGCGAAAATACGACAAAGCTTATTCTTGACGTTGCAAAATTGCTTGACGAACAGGAGTATTAAAATCAAATGGAAATAACAGATGCCGAATTTCAGCGCCTTATAAAATTTATGTACGATAATTTCGGGATAAACCTTTCCGCAAAGAAAGTACTCGTACAGGGCAGACTCGGAAATATGCTTCGTGAGCGAGGTTTTAAAAGCTACACTGAATATATAGACGCTGTTATGAGCGATAAAAGCGGAGCAGAAGTTACTACCATATTAAATAAACTTACCACAAACCATACTTTCTTTATGCGCGAACCGGAACATTATACATATATGAAAGAAGTCATTCTTCCGTATATGACGTCAGTATGTAAGGATCATGTATTAAGGATATGGAGCGCCGCTTGTTCAAGCGGTGAGGAAGTATATACCATAGCTATGCTTATGGACGAATATTTCGGCTCGGATAAGGCAAACTGGGATACAAGAATACTCGCTTCGGACATTTCACAAAACGTTATTGCAAAAGCAAAAACGGGAATTTATCAGGAAGACGATATGAAAGGACTTTCAAATGAATGGAAGTCGCGGTATTTCAATAATTTAGGAAACGGAAATTTTGAGATTTGTCAGGCAATAAAAGATGAGGTAATTTTTAAGACGTTTAACCTTATGGATCCGATGCCTGAAAAATATAAAACAAAACCGTTTGATCTGATTTTCTGCCGTAATGTTATGATATACTTTGATATGCCTACAAAACAGGCTCTCGTAAACCGATTTTACGACGTAGTAAAACCGGGCGGATATTTCTATATCGGTCACGCCGAAAGCATAAACCGACAGGAAACAAAATTTCAATATCTGAAACCGGCTATCTACAGAAAACCGGAAAAATAAAAACTTTCAGAAATTGTCGGATTTCAGAATACCGATAAAAAGTACTATTTTCAGACTGTTGATAAAGTCCAATATTTTCGCGGCGGCTAACTTTAAAAGTTCTGGAACGCGGTCAATTCGGAACTTTATCAGCAGTCTTTGAGGTTTTATCAGCCTCTGTACAAGATTAGGAGTGAGAACTTATGAACAAAATTAAACTTCTGATAGTAAATAATTCATTTACGCTCAGTAAGGTCATCTCACACTATATTATAAATGACGAGAGAATAGAAGTTATAGGCAAAGCGGATGATACACGCACAGCAAACGAGCTTATTTTAAAATATAAACCCGACGTTATGATATTAAATATCGAAATGCTGAAATTTGACGGGGTGTTATTTTTAAAAAAGCTGTTGCCGCAGTATTATATCCCTGCCATAGTTTTTTCATTTTCCAATAAAAAGAAACGGAACTATATCAGAGCAGGAGCGGCAGAGTTTTTAACAATACCCAAAAACAGCTCCGACAGGGATATTGAAATTTTTGCGTCGGAATTATGCACGGCTGTAAACAGAATTTGCGAGAACAAATCGGATAAGGTTGAAATTGCTGTTTCAAATTATCCCGAAAAAACTATGCCTCAGCATGTAATAAATACTTCAAATACATTTGCAAAAACGGAAAAAATTTCCGAAAGCGTCGTTAAGAGCAACAATAGCAATAATAATAAAGTAATAGATCTTGCGAAAAGAGAAAAATTTCCGCAAAATCATGCAAAACTGAGAAAATCGGACGCTGTTATAGCTCTTGGAGCGTCTACTGGCGGAACAGACGCGCTTATAAAAGTAGTAAAAGAATTTCCCGAAGATACGCCTCCCGTACTGATAGTACAGCATATGCCGGCGGGATTTACGAAAATGTATGCCGACAGGCTCAATAAGATCTGCAAAATGAACGCAAAAGAAGCCGAGGACGGCGACAGACTTCGCCGCGGTCTTATAATTTTAGGCGCGGGAGATTATCATATGCGCCTTTGTAAAGACAGCAGAGGCTATTATATCAGCTCCAAAAAAGGCGAAAGAGTTTCGGGACATTGCCCTTCGGTAGACGTTATGTTCAGTTCTGTTGCCGAAACAGCGGGAGCTGACGCTATAGGCGCGATCTTTACGGGAATGGGGCGCGACGGAGCGGACGGATTGCTTAAAATGCGCAATGCAGGAGCTTTTACCATCGGACAGGACAAAGAAACGTGCGTTGTTTACGGAATGCCCATGGAAGCATATAATATCGGCGCGGTCGAGGTACAAGCGCCTCTCGAAAAAATAGCAAGTATTATTTTGAGTTATTTATATTAAAAATGAAGGCAGAAAATTTTATACTGTTTACGGTATATATTTTCTGTCTTTTTTTTTCTGAACACAATTCAACTATCTTTTATTTCAACATTGAACATAAAAAAGTTAAAAAAATACTTTTCAACTATAAGTTATACATATTTTCAAAATGAATTAAACAACTTTTAACTTCTAAAAAATGCCGTAAATAAAGGATATTTTAACATTTTTAACATAGTTTTCAACAATATGGACAGGTAAATGAGGCTTTTTTGTTAAAAAAACTTGATTTTGGCTCATTTTTTTTAAAAAATCACAAGTTTTTCAACAAAAAAATTTTAACTAAAAAATAAATCCCATTTTAAAGCCAAATTAAAATAATACTTTCTGTTATAATTTTATTTAGGACAAACACAAATGAATAATATTCTATATTTAATTTGAAAAAATTGTGATATTCAGGAGAGTTTTTCACATTTTCAACTGAGTTTTCAACAAAAAACTGAATTTTTCATTTTGTATATTCAAAAAATTTTTTTCAACTAAATTTTGTTTAAATCATTTTAATTGCAGTTGATTAAACTTATTTTAAGTAACTAAAATTTTAAATTACTTAAATAAAATCGTTTTTTGTTGATTTTATACATATAAACGGCTATTTTATCATACTTTTTTTTCCTTGCAAATTAATACAATTTATGGTATAATTACTATAAGTGAAAATATGTTTTGGAAATGGTGAAAAAAATGAGTTCTTTATCTTCTCTTTCAGATATTTATAAACGTGTTGTTGATAATTGTATGGAAGAATATAACGATTTGTCAAACTCTGCGAGAGCTTTGTGGCTCGATCCGCTTGTTCCGGTAAAAATGGACGGATCGACGTTTGTCCTTGCCGCTGAAACCGAGTTTCAGAGAGATACTTTAAACGATTTGTGGCTCGTAAGGATTGAAGAACAGCTTAAAAATGTTCTCGGCGTGCCTATAAAAGTCGAGATCATCGTTGACAGCAATCTTTCCGAAAGAAAACCCGTTATTTCAGAAATAATAAAATCAAATCCATTAAACGAAGCGGCAGAGATAATCGATAAAAAAATAACGTATACATTCGATAATTTTATCGTAGGTCCTTCAAATAACCTCGCATTCGCCGCAGCAAAATCTGTTTCCAAAAAACAGCACGAACGCTATAATCCTTTGTTTATATACGGCGATTCGGGACTCGGAAAAACTCACCTTCTTTCCGCGATAAAGTTTGAGATGCAGAAAAATTATCCCGGAATAAATATTATATATATTCCCGCAGAAACATTTACAAATGAATTTCTCCATTCGATCTCAAATAATACCGTAGAAAAATTTGACGACAAATACCGCGGAGCAGACGCGCTTCTTATTGACGATATACAGTTTATTGCAGGAAAAGAGCAGACAGAGGAAAAGTTTTTCCACATATTTAACGAACTTTATAATCAGAATAAGATAATAGTTCTCACTTCAGACCGCCCCGCAAAGGAAATAAAATCAATTTCCGACAGACTTAAAACAAGATTTAGTTCGGGTCTTATCGCAGATGTAAAACCGCCCGAATATGAAACAAGGCTCGCTATTATACAAAGAAAAGCGGAACTTTTGAATTTTACAATATCAGATGATGTTATAGACTATATTGCGACAAAGCTGAAAAGCAATATCCGACAGATAGAGGGTGTAGTGACAAAGCTGAATGCGCTTTATGTTGTGTCGCAGGTAAAACCGACAATAACTGTTGCGCAGAATGTTATAAAAGATATAGTCACCGATCACCAGCCAATTCCCATAACCGTAGATAAAATAATAAACGAAGTAAGCAAAATCTACAGCATAGAGCCTGAAGAAATGCGTTCTCAGCGCAGAACAGCAAATATTTCACAGGCTCGCAAAGTCGCTATTTACGTTATCCAAGAGGTTACGGGACTGCCTTATGAAAGCATAGGACAAGAATTTAACGGGCGCGATCATTCTACTGTAGTATACGCGATAAAATCCGTAAAGGAAGAAATGGAACATGACAGCGGATTTCGCTCTATCGTTGAGGATATAATAAAGAATATAAAAACAAATCAGTGAAAAATATACAGAATAATTTTCAACTTGTCTTAACGATAATTCAACGCGAATATTTGAAAACTCAGAAAGTGAAAACGGCTCGGATACTTTGTCCGCAGATTTTCAACAATTTAAACCGCCCTTATTATTATTATTAAAAATAAAATAAAAGAAAATATAAAAAAGTCCGGACGGATTTCGGAAAATGTCCGCTTTCGGCAGAGATCTTTAATAATAATGATATTCGGGAAACGAGGAGAAAAACAATGAAATTTTCTTGTTCAAACAGCGTCATTCTTGACGCTTTTCAGACAACAGCAAAGGCTTCAAGCTCAAAGTCCACTATTCCCGCTCTTGAAGGACTGCTTCTTGAACTTACGGATAATACGCTCATTATCACGGGTTATAATCTTGAAATAGGGATAAGAACAGAAGTCGAGGTTTCGGGAACTGAAAACGGGAGCGCGGTAATAAATGCCAGAACATTATGCGATATAACGAGAAAAATGCCGTCGGGTATAATTTCGTTTGATATTACAGAGGGTAAAGATGTTAAGATATCATGCGGAACAGTTGAATTTGCGATAAGCTGTTCGCGCTCAGACGAATATCCTACAATTCCAGATATGAGCCTCGGAAAAGGATTTACTCTCTCACAGCCTGTTTTAAAAAGTATGATAAGCCAGACTAAATACGCTTGTGCGACGGTTGATACAAAGCCTGCGTTTATGGGATGTAAGTTTGAGATCAAAGATAATGTTCTGAATGTTGTTGCGACAGATACGGTGAGAGTTGCGCTTCGTCAGGAAAAAATCGAATATGAAGATATGGAGTTTATTGTTCCGAGCAAGACGCTCGAAGAACTCACACATATACTTTCCGACAATAAAGATGATAATGTTACAATAAGTATAGAAAAAAATCAAGTTTCATTTGAAGTTGGAAAATATATAATGATCTCAAGACTGTTAAACGGCGACTTTCTTGATTATAAAAAGTTTATAACCTGTGATGAAAGCGTTTTTGCAGAGGTAAAATGCTCGCAAATAATTGAAATGCTCGACAGAGCTTTGCTTGTTATAAATGAAAAGAACCGTCTGCCGCTGAGATGTGAATTTACTTCTGATAGTTTGGCGGTTTCATGTTCGTCTGCACTCGGAAAGATAAATGATAAAATTAACATTAAATATAACGGAGAACCCATTACAATAGGATTTAATGTAAAATTTTTGCTTGAAGCATTTCGTGCCTGTGATGAAGAAGAAGCAAAGATAATTTTTACAGGCTCGTCTACATCTCATATTCTTATAGTTCCGAAAGACGGCAGAAGCTTTACGTTTTTGCTTGTTCCGATGAGACTGAGATAAATAAATTCAAGAAAGGAATAATAATATGGAAGAATTAAAAATAGTCACACCTTTTATCAAGCTCGACCAGCTCGTTAAATTCGCAGGATTTACCGAAACAGGCGCAAAGGCAAAAATTCTTATTGATCTCGGAGAATTTACCGTAAACGGCATATGCTGTACAAAACGGGGAAAGAAGATAAAGCCGGGAGATATTATCGAGTACAAGAATAAAAAGTATAAGGTAGTTTACGACGGACAGGCGGCTGAGGAAACTTCCGAATAAAAATGTACCTTACAAAAATTTATATCAAAAATTTTCGCAATATAAGCGAAGCAGAGCTTAATTTTGACAAAAATCTTAATGTTTTTGTCGGAAAAAATGCTCAGGGAAAAACAAATCTTTGCGAGGCTGTTTCAGTGTGTCTCGGAGGGAGTTTTAGAAAAGCTCGTTTTTCTCATTTTATTCCTGCACATAATCAAAAAGCCGAGGTCAATATTCGGCTTTTTTTTCGTGATGATTATACTAAACGTGAAAATGTTATAAATTATACAATTTGTAAAAATATTGTTAAAATAACGTATAATGATATAAAAATGAAAGACGCTTCGGAATTATACGGAGTGTTAAAATATGTCATTTTTATACCGGAACATTTAAATTTAATAAAAGGTTCGCCGGATCTTAGGAGAGATTATCTTGATGATGTGGCGCTTATGCAGACAAAAACTCACCTCGAAAAACTTTCAAGATATAACAAAGCATTAAAGCAGAGAAACAACATTTTGACAAATTATTCGGGAACAGAAATTTCCGATGAGCTTTCGGCATGGAATAAAATTCTTGCGGCAGAAGGAATAAATGTAACGTACGGAAGGCTTAAATACTTCAACTTTCTGAAAAACTGTGCGGCAAAAATATATTCGGAGCTTACGAGCAAAAGCGAGGCTCTTGATATGAATTATTACAGTTCAGTTTTCAAAACAGACAGTATAAATTTTAATAAAAAGGACGAATTGTATAAAAAATATATGGATACGCTTTCCAAAAATCTTTCCGCAGAAATGAGGCTCGGTTATACATTGTCGGGTGTTCATCGAGATGACGTCGATTTTATCATAAATAATTTGCCTGTTAGGGATTTTGCTTCTCAGGGACAACTCAGAAGCATAGCTTTGGCTTTGAAATTGTCTGAGGCGGAAATTATACGTCAGAAAAATAAAACAGACCCTGTGATTATTTTAGACGATATTTTAAGCGAACTCGACAGTATCAGACGCAAATTTATTTTTAATCATATTGAAAAAAGTCAGGTGTTTATTACTTGTTGTAATATAAATGATTTGTCGGAGTTGAATTATGGAAAAGCATGGACGGTTGAAAACGGAAATTTTACGGAAACAAAGCTTTGATTAGAGGTTAGAAGTTAAAGATAAGAAGTAAGAAAAATTGGAAGTGCATTTCTGTTGCAGCACGTTACATAAAAGTTTTGAAAAGGGGTTTGGGGGAAAACTTTTTCAAAAGTTTTCCCCCAATGGGGGCGCGCCATGCGCAATGCGGGTTGCAGGGCGCGCCGCGCCTCGTAATTCTAATTAAAGGAGTTATTATGTTTTTGTATCTTGGCGGAGACGTTACGGTAAAATCAGAAGACGTTATAGGAATATTTGATATAGAAGCCTGTTCTGTAAGCAGGATTACAATTGATTTTCTGAATAACTGTCAAAAAAAACAACAAATTGTAAATATTTCGGAAGATATGCCTAAAAGTTTTATTGTCACTAAAAATAAGACCTATATTTCCAATGTTTCAAACAAAACAATTTGTAGAAGAACAAAAAATAAAGAAGAAAATTTTTTATAAAAAATTGCTCTGAAAATGCTAAAACTCTTGAAATTTACGCGATTTTATGGTATACTATATATAATATAGTGATTATAAAATATTCGTGTTTTTTTATGGGAGGAAAAATGGCTGAAAACGAAAATCTGACGGAAGTTAATAACGACGCAGACGAGATAAAGGTCTTAAAGGGACTTGATCCTGTCAGAAAACGTCCCGGAATGTATATAGGCTCTACGGGAGAGGGCGGACTTCATCATCTTGTTTATGAAATTGTGGATAACGCTATCGACGAGGCTTTGGCAGGATTTTGTACGGAAATAGATGTGTCAATACTTCCCGAAAATGTTATACGAGTTATAGATAACGGGCGCGGAGTTCCGACGGGTATAAATCATGCGGAGGGAATTTCGGCGGCAACGCTCGTATTTACGGTCTTGCATGCGGGAGGAAAATTCGACAACAGTTTGTACAAGGTTTCGGGCGGACTTCACGGAGTCGGCGCGTCAGTCGTAAATGCTCTTTCCGAATGGCTTGAAGTCGAAATTCACGACGGCGAAAATATTCATTTTCAGCATTTTAACAGAGGAAAATACGACGAGCCGATAAAGATTACAGGAAAAACAGACCATACGGGAACGACTGTTACATTTAAGCCCGACGGTGAAATTTTCCATACAACTGTTTTCAATTACGAAACTCTACAGGAAAGACTGAGAGAAGAAGCTTTTCTTAATGCGGGTCTGAGAATAAGACTGCATGATCTGCGTGATGAAAATAATATACAAAATGATGAATTTTGTTATGAGGGCGGTATCTGTTCTTACATTGACTGGCTCAATAAAAAGCGCGGAGCTGAAGTTCTTCACCCCGATATAATCTATATCAAGGGTACGGCGAATGATGTGCAGATAGAAGCGGCTTTCCAGTATACTACAGACTTTAACAGCGAGATTTTCCGTTCTTTCGCAAACAATATTCACACGGGCGAGGGCGGTATGCACGAGCTTGGATTTAAGCGCGCGCTGAATAAGGTTATAAACGACTATGCAAAACAGTATAAAGAAAACGCCGAGAAAAACAAGGTAAAGAAAAAGAACTCAAAAAAAGGCGAGGAAGAAAAGGCGTTTACTCCTATAAGCGGCGAAGCAATAAGAGAGGCAATAAACGCTATTATTTCGGTTAAATGCCACGAGTGCGAGTTTGAGGGGCAGACCAAAGGAAAACTCGGAAATCCTGAAGTTCAGCCCGCAGTCTATAAAGTCATAACAGAACAATTGACCTATTATTTTGAAGAAAATCCTGAGACAGCACAGATAATAATGAATAAAGCCATTAACTCACAGGCGGCGCGCGACGCGGCAAAGAGAGCAATGGAGGCAAAGAGAAAGTCCATTATGGATTCAAACGGACTTCCCGGAAAACTTGCGGACTGTTCGGATTCTGACCCTACGCACACGGAAATTTATATCGTCGAGGGAGATTCTGCGGGAGGTTCGGCAAAAGAGGGCAGAGACAGACGTTTTCAGGCGATATTGTCGCTCTGGGGAAAAATGCTGAATGTTGAAAAAGCAAGAGCGGATAAGGTATATAATAACGATAAACTTTTGCCTGTCGTAAAGGCTTTGGGAACAGGAATTGCCGAGGATTTCGACATTACAAAGCTCCGCTATGGAAGAGTTATAATAATGGCGGATGCAGATGTGGACGGACTGCATATTAGAACACTTATGCTGACGTTTTTCTTTAGATTTATGCGTCCGCTGCTTGAACACGGACACGTTTATATTGCTCAGCCGCCGCTTTTTAAGGTTTCTAAGGGCAAACAGGTGAGATATGCGTTTTCGGATGATGAAAGAGACGCTTATATTGCAGAATTCGGAGGCTCGGAAAACAATAAGATTGATGTTCAGCGATATAAAGGTCTGGGCGAAATGGATCCTTCTCAACTTTGGGAAACAACAATGAATCCCGAAACAAGGACAATGCTCCGTGTTTCGGTCGAGGACGCTGCAAAAGCTGACGAGATAATGACTATTCTTATGGGCGATAAGGTAGAGCCGCGCAGGCGTTTTATCGAACAGAACGCAAAACTTGCGGAAAATTTGGATATATAATACGGCAGTATACAGCAAATCAGGTGTAAGCATAATGAACAGAATTACTGTTTACTGTACACTATAAACTGTATACTGACGACAGGGGTGATTATTATAAACGGGCTGTTACCCGATCTGAAAAAAGAAGAACAGGACAAAAAGGCGAAAAATGAGCCTATAGTAAGTTTTACCTATGATAATACTCTCGAAGAAACAGATACAGCTATGAAAATGTTTCAGAAAAATTATTCTTCAAAGCGCGGGATAATGTTTACTATTGCGTATCTGCTGATAATGGCGGGGGGAATTGCCGCGATAGTTTTTAATCCGACAAACGTCATTTTTTATTTGGCTGTTGCTTTTTGCCTTTTAGGTCTTATTTATCATCTTACCGCAAAGTATAGGATAAGAAAAAGCATTATAAAAACTTTGAGCAAGATGAATCCTGAGGATTATCACTGTACTTTATATAAAAACAAGATCGAGATCGAAACAATTATAAAGCCGAAAGAAACCGAAACAGCAGAAGATCCCGATAAAACGGATATATCCGAAGAAAAAAATAATGACGAAAGCGGCGAAAAAACCGAAGAAAAACAAAAAGAGCCGACTCCGATAAAAACCGTATTTAAGTTTAACGACGACCTTCTTGATTTTTCCGAGGACAAAATTTCGCTTTATCTCGTTTATAACAGACAGCAGATCTATTGTTTTCCGAAACGCTGTCTTTCGGAAGACGTTCAGAATACGGTCCGCGAACATTTGACAAAAATGACTCAAAGAGAATGGACTGTGTAAAATATGTTATTTGATTTTCAGACCGAAATTTCGGTCTGATTTTACGGAGGAAAGATGGAAGTAGATTTTAGTCTTGAAAAGCTGCATAATATTGACCTCGAAGAAACGATGAAATATTCTTTCATCGAGTATTCGATGGCGGTTATAACGTCGAGAGCGCTGCCTGACGTAAGAGACGGGTTTAAGCCTGTTCACCGCAGAATTATTTATACAATGAACGACGCGGGAAATACCTCGGACAAGCCTTTCAGAAAGTGCGCGTATACTGTCGGAGAGGTTTTAGGTAAATATCATCCCCACGGCGACGCGTCTGTTTACGACGCGCTTGTAAGACTTGCGCAGACATTTTCAATGCGCTATCCGCTTATAGACGGTCACGGAAACTTCGGCTCGATCGACGGAGATCCGCCTGCGGCTTATCGTTATACAGAGGCAAGACTGTCTAAAATTTCAAATGAAATGGTGTCTGATATTAACAAAAATGTTGTTGATTTTCAGACAAACTATGACGATAAGCTCTTAGAGCCTGTCGTGCTTCCGTCGCGCTTTCCAAACCTTTTGTGCAACGGCTCTAACGGTATTGCCGTAGGAATGGCGACAAATATTCCTCCGCATAATTTAGGAGAAGTCATTGACGCTATACAGCTTTTGATAGAAGATCCCGATGTTTCTGTCGAGGATCTTATGAACTGTATAAAAGGACCTGATTTTCCGACAGGCGGCATTATTATGGGTTATAGCGGTATTCGCTCGGCATATTATACCGGCAGAGGAAAAATCATTCTGAGAGGAAGAGCGGATATTGTCGAAGAGGCTTCTCATACGCGCATTATCATAAGCGAGATACCGTATATGGTAAATAAGGCGCGTATGCTCGCAAATATCGGCGAGCTTATCCGCGACAAGAGAATAGACGGGATCTCAGTTGTACGCGACGAGTCGGACCGCGACGGTATGAGGATAGTTATAGAGCTTAAGCGTGACGCAAATGCTAATGTTGTGCTGAATAAACTTTATACTTATACCCAGCTTCAGGATACGGTCGGAGTTATAATGATAGCTCTTGTAAACGGCGAGCCTAAAACGCTTACTCTGAAAGAAATGCTTGAGCTTTATCTGAAACATCAGATAGACGTTGTTACAAGAAGAACAAAATACGACCTCGATAAAGCAAAGGAAAGAGCGCATATCTTAGAAGGATTGATGATAGCAATTGACTTTATCGACGAAGTTATTGCAATTCTCAGAAGCTCAAAGACTATACAAGAGGGCAAAGAAAGACTTATAGAACGCTTTAAAGATGTAGATGTTTCAAGTACAGGACTTTTCAGCGAGGCTACTTATTCATTGTCCGAAGTACAGGCGGACGCTATCGTTAAAATGACGCTCGGTTCTTTGACGGGAATGGAAAAGAGCAAAGTAGAGGACGAGCTTTTACAGAAGCGCGAAATTATAGGAAGTCTTGAAGAACTGCTTTCGGACAGCAATAAAATGCGCCACCTTGTCGGAGAAGAGCTTGCGGTGATTAAAAAGAAATATGCTGACGAGCGCAGAACTTCTATAGAGCCTGTAAGCGGCGAGGTCGATATCGAAGATCTTATACCCGAAGAGGACGACGTAGTAACATTTACGAATATGGGTTATATAAAGCGTCAGCCCGTAGAAGTCTACAATATACAAAAGCGCGGCGGACGCGGCGTTTCGGGAATGAAACAGCGCGACGAGGATTTCGTTGACAGTATGTTTATCTCGTCAACTCACGAAAATATTCTCTTTATCACAAACAAGGGGAATATGTTCAGACTAAAATGCTATGAGATACCTGAGGGAAGCAGACAGTCAAGAGGAATGAACATTATAAATCTTCTCCAGCTTTCGGAAGATGAAAAAGTCGCCGCAATGATGACGACAAAAGATTTTGCAGATAACAAATATTTTATATGCATAACTAAAAACGGTATCGTAAAAAGAACAAGACTTTCAGAATTTAAAAATATCAGAAAGGGCGGTCTAAGAGCAATTACCCTTAACGACAATGACGAGATTGCTGCGGGATTTCTGACAGAGGGCGACTGTACGGTTATTGTCGCTACGCATAACGGCGCGGCTATTCGATTTAATGAAAATGTCGTAAGGTCAATGGGAAGAATTGCGCGCGGAGTTAGAGCTATACGTTTTCGCGGAGAGGATTATGTTGTCGGTGCAACGAAGATTTTCGACGAAAACGCGACTATTCTGACAGTTACCGACAGAGGCATGGGAAGAAGATGCGCGGTCACAAGCTACCGCTTGCAGAACAGAGGCGGTCTGGGGCTTAAAAACTATCCGGTTAGCGGCGAAAAGGGTTATGTTATCGGCATAAAGACGCTCGGTCCGGACGACGACGTTATCTTGATAAGCGCCGACGGAGTTATTATAAGAATACGCGCAAACGACCTCAGAGTTATGGGAAGAACGGCTTCGGGAGTTCATGTTATGCGCTTGGGAGAAAACGACAGGCTCGTTACATTTACCCGCACACCTCATGACGAGGACGAGCAGACCGAAGAAGTCGAAAAATCGACAGATGAAGAAGTTGCTGCTTCTCTTGCTGAGGACGCGGCGGAGATAGTTGAACCCGACGAGCCGCTGCCTGATGACGACGAGAACTTAGATGATGAAGAAAAATAAATTGTGTTTTCCCGAACAGCTTGTTCGGGAAAATTCAGCTTGTATAAAAATCAAAGTATGACGCTGATGAAAAAAGGCGCTCAGAGTTATACAGTGCGGATAATTGATAAAAATGCTGTTAAAAAATTTGCTTTAGAAATTATTGCTGATTGTTCCACATGGAACATTCGCAGAAAGGATTAAAATGGTTTTTGATTTTAAAAAAGAATACAAAGAGTTTTATGCTCCTAAAAACAAGCCCTCGTTTATCGAAGTTCCGAAAATGAACTACATTGCTGTACGCGGAAAGGGTGACCCAAATGATGAAAACGGCGAGTATAAAATGTCGATAGGACTTTTATACGGAATAGCTTTTACAATTAAAATGAGCAAAATGGGAGATCACAAGATTGACGGGTATTTTGATTATGTTGTGCCGCCGCTTGAGGGCTTTTGGAAACAGGGAGACAATGCTGAGATAGATTATTCGCATAAGGAAGATTTCGAGTTTATTTCGTGCATAAGGCTGCCTGATTTCGTGACGGAAGAAGAATTTAATTGGGCAGTATCAGAGGCAGAACGAAAGAAAAAAACAGATTTTTCAAAGGTGGAGTTTCTGACGGTTGAAGAAGGTTTATGCGTTCAGTGTATGCACATAGGTTCTTATGACAACGAGCCGAAAACAGTTGCCGATATGAAAGAATTTGCTCGGCAGAGCGGGTTTATTACCGACATTTCCGATAATCGCCGTCATCATGAGATCTATCTTTCCGACCCAAGAAAAACATCTCCCGAAAAACTTAAAACAGTTATAAGAATACCTATAAAGAAAACTTGACGAGGAAAAATTATGTATACTCTTGAAGAATATGACGTCTGCGTTATTGGCGCGGGACACGCGGGGTGCGAGGCGGCGCTTGCCGCGGCAAGGTTGGGGCTTAAAACAGCGGTGTTTACGCTGTCGCTCGACTGTATTGCAAATATGCCGTGCAATCCGTGTATAGGCGGCTCTGCAAAGGGTCAGATAGTTTGTGAGATTGACGCGCTGGGCGGTGAAATGGGAAAGGCGGCGGACGCAACCTTTATCCAGTCGCGGATACTAAACCGAGGAAAAGGTCCGGCTGTTCACAGTCTGAGAGTTCAGAGCGACCGCGTGAAATACCACGGATATATGAAAAGCGCGCTTGAAAAAACTCCGAATTTGTTTATAAAACAGGGCGAAGTGACGGCGATAGACGTTGAGGACGGGAAAGTAAAAGCCGTTTGGACAAAGCTGGGAGCAGTCTATCCCTGCAAAGCCGCGATAATTACAACGGGCACTTATTTAAACGGAAAAATCCACATAGGAGAACTTAATTATGCGGCAGGACCCGACAATGTTCTGCCGTCAACGGAACTAACAGAATGTCTGAAAAAGCTCGGCGTTTCAATGAGAAGATTTAAGACAGGAACTCCCGCAAGAGTTCACAGACGCTCGGTAGATTTTTCGGTGATGGAAAAGCAGAGCGGCGACGAGGAAATTATGCCGTTTGCGTTTGACAATACCGAAAAAATGGAGAATAAGGCGGACTGTTATGTCACATATACAAACGCCGAAACACATAAGGTAATTCTGGAAAATCTCGACCGTTCGCCGCTATATTCGGGAGTTATTGAGGGAATAGGTCCGAGATATTGTCCGAGCATTGAGGATAAGATAGTAAGATTTAAGGACAAAGAGCGCCATCAGCTTTTTGTAGAGCCTATGGGGTTGGATACTGACGAGTGTTATTTACAGGGAATGTCAAGCTCGCTGCCCGAAGACGTCCAGCTAAAGTTTTTAAGAACAATAAAGGGACTTGAACACGTCGAGATAATGCGCCCCGCGTATGCCATAGAATATGACTGCTGCGACCCGCTTGAACTCAATGCGACGCTTGAATTTAAGAAAATAAGCGGACTTTACGGCGCGGGGCAGTTTAACTGCACATCGGGCTATGAAGAAGCAGCCGCGCAGGGACTTGTCGCGGGGATAAACGCTGCGCAGAAGATACTGAACAAAAAGCCGCTTATCCTTGACAGAGCGTCAAGTTATATAGGAACGCTCATTGACGATCTGGTGACAAAGGGTTGTTCGGAACCCTACAGAATGATGACGTCAAGAAGTGAATTCAGGCTTATACTTCGTCAGGACAATGCTCCCGAAAGACTTCTTCCGATAGGGCACGAAATAGGGCTTGTGTCTGAAGAAAGATACGAGCGTTTTATGTCCGACTGTAAGATATTTGAGGACGAGCTTTCAAGAATAAAGACCGTTACAATTCACCCGACAGATGAAGTAAACAAAATGCTCTGCGAAAAGGGAACATCTCCGATAACGACGGGAGTGAAGCTGTTTGAGCTGTTAAAACGTCCGCAATTGTCGTACAGCGACTTTGCCGCATTTGACGAAAACAGACCGAAGATGAAAGTTTTGCTCGTAAACCGTCTTGAAACCGAGCTTAAATATTCGGGGTACATTAAGATCCAGCTCGAACAGGTAGAAAAAATGAGAAAGTTAGAGCAAAAATTGCTTCCGACGGACATTGACTACAGAACTGTCAAAGGTTTAAGGCTCGAAGCTCAGGAAAAACTTAACAAGCATAAGCCGCTGAATATCGGTCAGGCAGGAAGAATTTCGGGAGTAAACCCCGCGGATATTTCGGTCTTGCTTATCCGTCTTGCAGAGAAAGGCGGCTTAAATGAATAAGTCTTTATTTATAAAAGAAGAATTTTTAAAAGCGGATATTGAACTGTCGTCAGAACAAGCCGAAAAGTTTTTGAAGCTGTATGAGTTTATGACGGAGTATAACAAAAATGTAAATCTTACGGCAATAACCGAGTTTTCGGAAGTCGTCACAAAGCATTTTATAGACAGCGTTCTTCCGTTTAAAATGCTTGATGTCCGGGAAAACTCGAACTTTATTGACGTTGGAACAGGCGCGGGATTTCCGTCGCTGCCGCTAATGATTTGGCGCGGGGATCTGAAAGGAACGCTTGTAGACAGCCTTGAAAAGCGCTGCGTTTATCTTCATAAAGCGTGTGAGATACTCGGAATAAAAGCGGAAATAATCCATGCAAGGGGAGAAGAACTCGGCAGAAAGCGCAGAGAAGAGTTTGATATTGCCTGTGCAAGAGCAGTTGCGGCGCTGCCTGAGCTATCGGAATATTGTATTCCGTTTGTGAAAGTAGGAGGTATTTTTGCGGCGCTTAAATCGGTAAATGAAGATGTAAAAAAAGCGGAAAACGCGATAGCTGTTCTTGGCGGAAGGCTTGAAAAAACGGTCGACTATAAACTTATAAACGGCGATTACAGAAGGCTTTTTATTATAAAAAAAGTTTGTCAAACTCCGACAAAATATCCCAGAAGCTCCGCAAATATAAAGAAAAAGCCGCTGTAATGCGGCTTTTCTTGCAGAAAGATGTCTGCTTACGCGATATTTTCATGTGGAAATAATTTCCCGCCTGTGATAGAATTTAATCAGCAGAAAAAGCAAACGGGAGGTTAAAATATGAACGGATTGTTTAAACAAAAAGAAAAGATCGCGGCGAACGTCGTAATGCTCGAACTAAAACTTATCGTCCCGAACAGGGCGCAGCCGCGAAAAGATTTCAACGAGGAAGCTCTGCTCTCCTTGGCAAAAAGCATCAAAGAAAACGGGATATTACAGCCTATAATTGTCCGAAAAAACGGTGCACTTTATGAGATAATCAGCGGTGAAAGGCGCTTTCGTGCGGCGAGGCTTTCGGGTTTACAGGAAGTTCCTTGTATAGTAAAGGACGTAGATGAAGAAAAATCAGCGGTCCTTGCGCTTATTGAAAACATTCAGCGAAAGGATCTGAGCTATTTTGAAGAAGCGCAGGCTATAGAAAAGCTGCTGAATGTTTACGGTCTTACTCAGGAACAAGCCGCTGTTCGGCTCGGAAAAGCTCAATCCACTATCGCAAACAAGCTCAGACTTTTGCGGTTTACCGAGGGAGAACGGAGGCTTTTGCTTACAGGAGGACTTTCCGAACGTCAGGCAAGGTCGCTCGTCAGAATTGAAGATGATTTTGTTCGGTCAAAAGCTATTGAAACTGTTGTTTCAAAAAAATACAACATCGAACAGACGGAAGAACTTGTAGAAAAACTGCTTTTTGACGAGCCTGCAAAGCGGAGAAGAAAACGCGCGAAAATCGTTTATTCAACTCCTGTAAGGTTGTACTTAAATTCACTGAATGCTTTGCTGAAACGAATTAAGGACGATAAAGTTCCCTGTGAGCTGTCTGAGCAAAGGATCGGGGATTTTTACGAATATAAAATAAAATTTCCTATTAACTGTTGATGAATGTTCCATGTGGAACATTTTCGCTTGTAAAAACATATATAAGACTGTTGAGAAAGCCCCAACTGCAAGAAAGCAGCAATGCAGCAAACCTTTGCGGGTGCTGCATTGAACTGCCGCGTTATTCGCCTATGACGGATAGCGCGCTGATGCAGGCGGGGCTTTATCGACTGTTTGGAATGTTCCATGTGGAACAATATTTTTATATCTGTTGGGAATTGCTGTGCCTTTTTCAGCATTCTGAAAAAGGCACGCCGCGACGAGCCCCGCTTGAACAAAGTGAAAGCGGGACGAGGAGCGACTATCGGAAAAATGTACGATATAAAATTACCGAGCAAATGCCGATCATCTTCCATGCTCATGAAATTCGTGCGCACTATTTAAATCGATAAACCTAAAATGTTCCATGTAGAACAATCCGCCGAAAAATTTAAACAAATAATACCTATGACAAGATAAATATCTATAAAATATTACGAAAATTTCAAAAAGCTCTTTATTTTTGACAAAAAGTGTGATATAATTATCTTATTGCAGACCGTAATTTATTCGTACTATTATTTGAAAAGAGGAAAAATATTGGGAATTGTTATAGGAGTAGTAAATCAAAAGGGCGGCGTCGGAAAAACAACTACGACCGTAAATATCGCGGCAGGTCTCGGAGCTTTGGGAAAAAAAGTCTTGCTTATTGACTTTGACCCGCAGGGAAACTCTACGACAGGCTTCGGAATAGAAAAAAAATCTCTCGAATATACGGTCTATGACGTCATAACCGGCGAGATAAGACCTGAAAAAGCAGTTATTCGGACAAATTTCAAAAATGTATACATTCTCCCCGCGACAGGCAAACTCTGTAACGCAGAGCCGCTTTTGACGCAAATGGAGCAGAAAAATCTCCAGCTCAGAAAAGCAGTCTTACAGATAAAAGACAACTATGACATTGTACTTATCGACAGCCTTCCGTCGCTCGGAATTTTAGCCGTAAATGTTTTGGCAGCGTGTGATACTATAATCGTTCCGATGACCTGCGAACATTTTTCGCTTGAAGGTCTGGCACAGCTTATGGTGACGATAAAAAAGGTTAGAATGAAATCTAATCCGAACATAACCATAATGGGTATAGTGTTTACGATGCTGGATAAAAGACTTATTTCGAGCATTGAGATCAAAAATGAGATCAAAAAAAGCTTTAAGAGCGATATGATCTTTCGGGCGGAGATACCTCGAAATGTCAGGATATCAGAAGCTCAGAGCCACGGAGAACCGATAATCTATTTCGACAAGATCTCAAAGGGCGCGGAAGCGTATATGAGATTGTCGAAAGAAATAATTCAAAAATGCCGCGAACGTGAAAAGGAGAAAGTCTAATGGGAAGAAAAACAGACAGCAGTTTTGACGACCTGCTTTTTGACAACGACATAGGCGGCGAAGAAGGCACGATAACTCTCAGAATAAGCGAGATCGAACCAAATAAGGGTCAGCCTCGGAAAACTTTCGACAATGAAAGCCTTAAACAGCTCGCCGATTCAATAAAAGAACACGGCGTTTTACAGCCGATTATAGTTCATTCGACTTCTGTCGGGAATTATAGGATAATAGCAGGCGAAAGGCGCTGGAGAGCGGCAAAAATGGCAGGACTTTCGGAAGTTCCCGTATTGATACGCGACGACCTCAGCGAAGAACAGGCGGCGCAGATAGCTCTTATAGAAAACCTACAGCGCGAAAATCTCAATCCCATAGAAGAAGCGCTCGGTTATAAAGAGCTTTTAGACCAATACTCCATGACGCAAGAACAGCTTGCGAAAGCGCTCGGAAAAGCGCGCTCGTCAATTGCCAACAGCGTAAGTTTGCTGAGCCTGCCCGAAGAAGTAAAAAAGCTGATTTCCGACGGGAAGATCTCCACAGGACACGCAAAGGTCTTAAAATCGCTTAAAGACGAGGAAAATATAATAACCGCGGCAAAACTTTCGGCAAAGGAAAATATGTCTGTAAGAGAGCTTGAGGAATATGTAAAGAACTTTGCAAACAGTCAGACCGCCGAAAAGAAGAAAAAGCAGATAAAGCAAAAGACTTCGTATTATACGGAGATAGAAGCGAGCCTTTCGGAGATCCTTGAAACAAAAGTAAGGATAAACGAAGGTAAGAAAACAAACGTTCTTCAGATAGAATTTTCCGACGAGGAAATTTTAAGAAATATTGTAGAAAGATTTTTTATGGAGGAAAACTAAAATGATAGATATTAAACTCATCAGAGAAAATCCCGATTTGGTAAGGGAAAACATCAGGAAAAAATTTCAGGACGAAAAGCTCCCGTTGGTAGACGAGGTAATAGAGCTTGACCTTGAAAACCGCAAATCCATACAGCGAATGGAACAGCTCCGCGCGGACAGAAACCGCCTTTCAAAAGAGATAGGCGCGCTTATGGCACAGGGCAAAAAAGACGAGGCAGAGGGAATAAAGGCTAAAATAGCGGAATTTACCGCTGAGCAGAAAGAATTAGAGCAAAAACAGCCTGAGCTTTCGGAAAGAATAACTAAGATAATGATGACTATTCCGAACATTATCGATTCGTCTGTTCCTATCGGAAAGGATGATTCGGAAAATGTCGAGATCAAAAAGTATGGAGAGCCTATAGTTCCTGATTTTGAGATACCGTATCATTCGGACATTATGAAAACGTTTGACGGAATTGATAAGGACAGCGCCGGAAGAGTTGCGGGCGAAGGCTTTTATTATCTTATGGGAGACATTGCGCGGCTTCATTCGGCAGTGCTTTCCTATGCAAGAGACTTTATGATAGACAGAGGATTTACCTATTGTATTCCTCCGTATATGATCAGGAGCAACGTCGTTACAGGCGTTATGAGCTTTTCGGAAATGGACGCAATGATGTATAAGATTGAGGGCGAGGATCTCTATCTTATCGGAACTTCCGAACATTCGATGATAGGAAAGTTTATTGACACGATAAATGACGAGGAAAAACTACCGTATACGCTTACAAGCTATTCTCCCTGTTTCAGAAAAGAAAAGGGCGCACATGGCGTTGAAGAGCGCGGCGTTTACCGTATCCACCAGTTTGAAAAGCAGGAAATGATCGTTGTCTGCAAGCCCGAAGATTCTCCGATGTGGTTTGATAAGCTCTGGCAGAACACGGTAGATCTGTTCCGTTCGCTGGATATTCCCGTAAGAACGATCGAATGCTGTTCGGGAGATTTAGCTGACCTTAAAGTAAAGAGCTATGATGTCGAGGCATGGTCTCCGCGTCAGAAAAAGTATTTCGAGGTCGGCTCTTGTTCAAACCTCGGCGATGCTCAGGCGCGCAGACTTAAAATCCGCATTAAAGGCAAGGACGGAAACTATTTCGCGCATACCCTTAACAACACCTGCGTTGCACCGCCCAGAATGTTAATCGCGTTTCTTGAAAACAATCTTAATGCAGACGGCTCGGTAAATATCCCAGAAGTATTAAGACCGTATATGGGCGGAAAAGAGAAATTAGAGGTCAAGTGATTTACTTGTCGCTACGCATTCGGCAAAACGCCGCTTATTGACGCTTTGCCGAAGATAAATGCGATAATTTATGTCTCGCCTTTTTTGAGAGTCTGTATTGTATAAGTTTTTTGGCTGATTTTCCGCTATATTGGGGGGTTCCGGTTTTATGTCATTTGTTTCACTAAAAGATGTTTACAAGCGCTATAAGGTCGGCGAAGTCACGATAAATGCCTCTGACGGAATGACCTTTGATATAGAAAAAGGCGAGCTTGCCGTAATAGTCGGACCTTCGGGTTCGGGCAAAACGACCGTTCTTAATATGCTCGGAGGAATGGACACCTGTGACGAGGGAGTAATTTCCGTTGACGGCGCAAGAATAAGCGGCTATAACCGAAAACAACTCACGCTTTACCGCAGATTTGAAATCGGATTTATCTTTCAGTTTTACAATTTACTGCCAAATCTTACGGCAAAAGAAAACGTCGAAATAGCGGGGCAGACAAAAAAGGATTATATCCCGTCTGAGGAAATTCTCGAAAAAGTCGGTCTGGGAGAACGTATAAACAACTTTCCCGCACAGCTTTCCGGCGGTGAACAGCAGAGAGTTTCAATAGCGCGGGCGCTGGCGAAAAAGCCGAAGCTGCTTTTATGCGACGAGCCGACGGGCGCGCTCGATTATAATACGGGAAAGATGATTTTAAAACTGCTTCAGGACACCTGCCGAAACGACGGAATGACGGTTATTCTCGTAACGCACAACACGGCTATAACTCCTATGGCGGACAGAGTAATAAAGATAAAAAACAGTAAAGTTGACGACATTCAGATAAATGAAAAACCTACGCCCGTAGAAGAAATTGAGTGGTAAAATATGGCAGAGTGGAAATATTTCGATTTTTTCAGGTGATGATTTGAAGGCATTCAATAAAAATACATTTCGGGAGATCTCGAAAACAAAAAACCGTTTTTTCTCAATTCTCCTGATCTGCGCGATAGGTGTAGGATTTTTCAGCGGCGTAAGGGCGACCTGCGACGATATGAAAACTACCGCCGATAATTTTTTCGACCGAAACAGTCTGTTCGATCTGAGAGTGCTTTCTTCGTTCGGACTGACGGAAAATGACGAAAAAGCGCTTTTGGATATTGAGGGAGTAGACGGTGTTTTTGCGTCGAAGTATACCGACCTTTCTCTGCACAGCGGCGAACATGAATATCTTACGCGCGTTTATTCTGCCCAGAGCGGCGAGATAAACAATATAGATATAGTTTCGGGGAGAAATATCGAAAACGAGGGAGAATGTCTGCTGAGCGCAAGTTTTGTAAAAGAAAGCATAGCGGGCATTGGCAGCAAGATAACCCTCGAAGACCTTACGGACGCAGATGAATTTCCTCTTTCAAGGAAAGAATATACCGTCGTAGGGCTTTATAACACGCCGATGTTTATTTCCATAACCCAAAAGGGAAGCACGAATATCGGCGACGGCTCGCTCGACGCGTTTATGATAGTAGACGAGGCGGATTTTACGCAAGATGTTTACACAGAGATATATGTAAAGTCCGAAAAGCTGAAAAATGCGAAAAGCTATTCGGACGAATATAAAGAACTTAGAGATAAACTTAGCGAAAAGTTAGAGAAACTTGGAGAAAAGCGCGCGCCGATAAGGACAGAAGAGGTCCTCGGAGAAGCAAAACAGGAGCTTGCGGACGGAGAAGCCGAGCTTGAAGAGGCAAAAACAGAAGGTCAAAAAGAGCTTGACGACGCAAAAGCCGAGCTTGAAAACGGAAAGAAAGAGATAGAGGACGGCGAAAAAGAGCTTAACGACGCAAAGAAAACTCTTGACGACGGAAAAGCGCAGCTTGAAGATGCCGAAAAGCAGATAGCTGACGCGAAAAAAGAGCTTGACGACGGAAAGAAACAGCTCGAAGACGGGAAAAAACTTCTTGACGAATCGAAAAAGGAGCTTGACGAAGCACAGGCGGAAATTGACGAAAAGAGAGCACAGCTAAACGAAGGAAAAACCGCGCTCGCCGAGGGCAAAGCAAGTCTTGACGAAGGTCTTATGCAGTATAATGTCGCTGTAGAACAGTTAGACAGGATTGAACAGGCGCTTGTTTATGCGGAAGAACGGTTCGGAAAAGAAGCTATGGCAGATAGCAGAGCGCAGTTTGAAGAGCAGAAAAAGACCCTTTTAGACAGCAAAGCTCAGCTTGACGAAGGATTTGCAGAGTATGAAGTACAGCAAAAAGCTCTCGCAGACGGCGAAAAGGCTATTGCAGAGGGACAAAAGCAGATCGACGAGGGCTATGAAAAATATAACGAGGGGCTTATCGAATATAATGTCAGCCTCAGAATGCTCGAATTTTCAGAAAAACAGTACAACGACGGCTATGAAACATTTGTAAAGCAAAAAGCCGAGTATGAAAAGGGCGTAAAGGAATATGAGGACGGAGTAAAAGAGCTTTCCGAGGCGAAAAAGAAATACGAAGACGGTCTGAAAGAATACGAAGACGGCGTTATTACATTTAATAATGAGATTGCCGACGCAGAAAAAAAGATAGCGGACGCAAAGGAAAAAATAGCTGACGCAGGAAACGCCGAATGGTACATATTTTCGCGCGACGACAACGTGGGCTATTCCGAATATGAGTCAAATGCGGAGAGAATAAACAAGATCTCAACGATTTTCCCGATATTTTTCCTGCTTGTGGCGGGGCTGGTGTGCCTTACCACAATGTCAAGAATGGTCGAAGAACAAAGAACGCAGATAGGAACAATGAAAGCTTTGGGCTATTCTAACGGAAAAATCGTTATGCACTATATGGTATATGCCGTTTCGGGCGCGCTTATCGGAGGAATAGGCGGAGCGTTTTTCGGGTGCGTACTGTTTCCGTGGGTAATTATGTACGCTTATTCAATGATGTACAACATAACGGACTTTGTTTTCCTGTTTGACCCCGCGAACATTATCCTGTCTGTCGGCTCAATGACGCTCGCTATTGCCGTAACGGTCTATTTTAGCTGTCGAAAAGCTCTCGAAGAATCTCCCGCATCGCTTATGCGTCCGAAAGCTCCGAAAGCAGGAAAACGCATATTGCTCGAAAAAATACCGTTTATCTGGAACAATATGAACTTTTTCGCTAAGATAAGCGGGCGAAATCTTTTCAGATATAAGAGAAGAATGTTTATGACAGTCGTAGGTATTGCGGGATGTACAGCGCTTTCGCTTACGGGTTTCGGACTTAAAGACTCTATTTCGGACATCGTTGACCTTCAATACAAAAACATCTATAAATACAGCGGCTATCTCGCCTATGACGAGGATACAGACGATATTCAAAGCATATATGACGACCTGCTTAAATATAATCCCGACACAAAATATACCCGTGCGCTGATAAAACAGTATGAAACAAAATTTGACAAAAACACGCTTCAGTGTTATGTAACAGCAGTCGAAGACGCGGATATATTTGAGAGTTTTGTGGACATACACGAGCGCGTTTCAAAGGAAAAGACAAGTATCAAAGACGGCGCGGTAATAACCGAAAAGGCGGCGAAATTGCTCGGCGCAAAGGTCGGAGATGAGATAGCGCTGTCGCTCGGCGGAACAAAGACCCAATCGGTAAAAATTTCCGGCATAACCGAGCAGTATACAAGTCATTATCTCTACCTTAACGAAGAATTGTATACAGAAATTTTCGGAGAACTTCCGAAATATAATATCGTATATTTCGACAACGGCATAACAGGCGGCGACAGCGAGAAAACCGACAAATTCAGCGAGATAATGCTTAAAAACAAAAATGTTCTTGCGGTTATGATGAATGCAGCGTCGCTTTCTTCGATAAAAGAAACGCTGTCGATAATGGATCTGGTTACTATGGTTCTGATAGTTTCGGCGGGAGCGCTGGCGCTTGTCGTGCTTTACAACCTCTCGAACGTAAATATTACCGAGAGAATACGCGAGATAGCTACGCTTAAAGTTTTAGGCTTCTATGACGCGGAGGTTTCGAGCTATGTTTTCCGCGAAAACATTGTGCTTTCTGTTATGGGCGGCGTGGTAGGACTTGTTCTCGGATATTTCCTTTGTATGTTTGTAATAACGACTGCGGAGATCGACGAGCTAATGTTCGGGCGCGAAATTCACTGGATATCTTATATCTGGGCATTTTTGGTGACGTTAGGATTTTCGCTTTTAGTAAATCTTATTATGACTAAAACTCTTAAAAAGATAAGTATGGTTGAGTCATTGAAGTCAGTCGAGTAATATGCAGTAAAATGACAGCAGATATTTTGTCATATATCTGTCCGCCTTTCGGCGGGGTTTGAACGGCAAACGGGCAGAGGCAAAACGGCATTATCGGGAAAATAGTGCTTTTTTAGAACCGACGTGCGGCGATTTAATGTATACTGTTAACTGCCGACAGGGGGGAGTGTTATTATATGATCGAAAACATTGTGTCGCTAAAGCTCAATGTTGATGAAGAGCTTACAATAAAGAAAAATTCGCTCTGTGCGGTAAATCCCGAAACGGATAAACGAATAGCGATAGTTACGGGCATTCACGGCGACGAGATCGAGGGGCAGTATATCTGTTACAGGCTTGTGAAAACAATAACAGAAAAAATGCAGAACCTTAAAGGAAAGGTCGATATCTATCCCGCAATAAATCCGCTCGGAATGGAAAGCGTAAGCAGGGCTGTCCCGACTTCGGGGCTGGATATGAACAAACTGTTTTCAGCGGGCGAGGATTTAGGCTCGAACTCGGAGAATATCGGGAAAAAAGTTGTAGAGGATATAATGGGCGCAGATCTGTGCGTCGATCTTCATGCAAGCAATATGTTTATCCGCGAGATACCGCAGGTGAGAATTGCTCCGAAAAACAGCGATCTTCTTATGCGATATGCGCGAAAGCTGAACACAGACCTTATATGGCTTCATGAAAGCGGCGCGGTTGGCGGAGGCTCGCTCGCAGAGGCGCTTATAGAGGCGGGAGTTCCGACGCTGGCGGTTGAAATGGGCGTTGGCGGGAGAATTGACATCATATACTGTGAACAGCTTCTCCACGGAATATTTAATCTGATGAACTTTCTCGGTATATGGTCAAACGAGGAAGAAGGCATTTCAAATCCTGTTGTCGCAAGGGATAACGCCGTACACGTCGTTCATTCGGTCGGAAGCGGAATTTTTATCCCCTCCGCCGAACACAATATGTGGCTCGAAAAGGGAAGCGAGATAGGCGAAATAGTTACCCCCATAACAGGCACAAGGGTCCAGGTCATAACTGCTCCGGTAAGCGGCGTTGTATTTTCCCTCAGAGAATATCCTATCGTATACGAGGGCAGCGTTATAGCCAGAATGTTGGATCCCGACAAAGATAAATTTTAAAGGATCGTATTTATGAAAGACAGAATTTTAGAGTCAAAAGAAAATTATCTCGAAACGATTTTAATTCTTCATAACAAACTCGGAAATGTCAGGTCGGTCGATATTGCCGTGGAAATGGAATTTACAAAGCCATCGGTCAGCGTAGCTATGAAGAATTTGCGAAACGAGGGCTGTATCGAGGTAGACAAAAACGGGTATATCACTCTTACCGAAAGCGGACTTCAAATCGCAGAAAAAGTCTACGAGCGTCATCTGCTGTTTACAAGGTGGCTGACGTCGCTCGGAATACCTAAAGAGACTGCCGAAGAAGACGCCTGTAGAATGGAACACTGTCTGTCGGCGGAGAGCTTTGCGGCGATAAAGGCTTATATTGAAAAAAACGGGATAAAATGAGGACAGAAAAATGAAGATTATTTGTCTGATAGAAAACACTTCTGCAAATGAAAAACTGTTTTTCGAGGACGGGCTGTCATTTTTCGCAGAATACGGCGGCAAAAATTATCTGATAGACACGGGACTTACGGGAGCAGCCGTCGAAAACGCAAAACGTATGAGACTTCCGATAAACGAGCTTTCCGCGGTCATTCTCACGCATAATCATTCGGCTCATGTCGGCGGTATAGACCGTATAATGCAGCTTAATCCCAAAGCGGAGATCTATATCCGCGCGGGAGCTAAGAACAAGGTTTTTAGAAAAAACGGACTTTTTAAATCGTCTGTGGGACTGGACAGCGGATTTTTCAAAAAATATGCGAACAACATCATTGCTTTTAACAGCTTTTCAGAGGTCTGCGAGGGATTTTATCTCGCAAGCTGTGAAGATTTCGAGCCTAAAGCTCAAAATCCCGACCGTTCGTATTATATTTCCGACGACAACAGCAAAAAGCCTATTCCTTTTGATTTCTCGGACGAGAGCTTTGCGGTAATATTTCCGAAGAAGCGCAAAGCGGATGGACTTGTGCTTGTGGGCGGGTGTTTTCACTGCGGAGCGGAGAACATTCTCGAAACCATAACACGCAGATATAAGGGAATACCTATTCTTGCGGTCATAGGCGGATTTCATTTTTCCGCAAGCAACCCGAAATCGCTCAACTGTTCGGCAGAATTTGTTACACAAAGTGCCCGCGCTCTAAAACTTTCGGGCGCGGAAAAGGTTTATGCAAACCATTGTACGGGATTTAAAGGCTTTGATGTAATGGACGAAATCCTCGGAGACAGGATACTTTACTTTTCGGGAGGAGAAGCTTTGGAGTTTTAAACGCCCGTATATTTTCGTATAAAAACCGCCCCTGAATCAGACGAATAACGGTCTGATTCAGGGGCGCATTTTCATTTTTACGGGTCATTGTTTTCTTGCAATTTTATATTCATCATCAGGCTCATAAAATGCGCAGTCATCATTTGTTCCCTGAAGGAAGCGGTACATCTCGTCCTCGTCAAGATTTACAAGGCAGGTATAACAATCGCACTCTTCATCATAAACGTAATTAACGCAATCATCGCAGTTGCTCATAAAATCACCGCCTTAAAACCTTTTTGTTTACGTTTTTCACAAAGATAAGCGCCAACGTCAGTCCTAAAAGATCCGAAACAGGCAGCGCCCACCATATCATATTTAATCCCCATAGCCGCCCGAAAAGCCACGCAAGCGGCAGCGCAGGAACAAGCAGCCTCACTAAAAATACAAATAAACTCTTTATCCCGTGACCGAGCGCTTGTAATTCGGACGTGAGAACCACTGCCGCGCCCACAAACAAAAACGACCATGAAAGCGTTCTGAGTGCGGTTGTTCCTATAGATAAGAGCTTTTCATCGGGGTTGAAGAATGAAAGGAAAAATGTCGGGAAAAGCTGAAACAGCAAAAGCCCTATGAGCATAGTACAAGAAGCAAATATTATTCCGAGCTTTACCGCCTTTGTTATACGAGCGGAATAATAGTCGGAGTTGTCGTTTTCGATCTGTTCGCCTGATGTTCGGCGCATTGCCCCGTAATTGTAGGCAATTATCGGCACAATGCCGTTGTTCATTCCGAAAACGGGCATAATGACAAAACTTTGAAGTTTGAAATAAACTCCGAATGCAGTTGCAGCCGTTTCTTCATAACCCTTTAAAATAATGTTCATAAGATAGGTCATGACCGAAAGCAGTCCGCTCATAATTATTGACGGAACGCCTACGCTGTATATCCTGCCTATGCTTTTCCACGAAAACCGAAATCCCTTGAAATTAAGTTTTAACTCCTTGTTAAAACCAAAGTGCAGGATAATTCCTATAAGCATTGATACCATCTGTCCCGCGACAGTAGCTATCGCCGCACCTTTTACGCCCATTGCGGGTATTCCGAGCGGCTCAATGCCGAATATCAGAATTGGATCGAATATGAGATTTATGACCGCTCCCGTGCCTTGCATTATCATTGAATGTACGGTCTTTCCCGTTGCTTGGAGAAATCTCTCAAAGCATATCTGGAAAAACAGCCCGAAGCTGAACGGGCAAATTATCGAAAGATATTCTATACCGTAGGAAATTACCGCGTCCGACCTGCTCTGAACAGTAAAGAACGCCCTCGTAAGCGTCAGTCCCACCGTCAAAAACAGCAGATAATTCACGAGAGTAAGTATAAGCCCGTGAATTGCGGCATTGCCCGCCTCCTGCGGCTTCTTTTCTCCCAAAAGCCGCGAGATAAGCGCGTTCATTCCGACCCCAAGCCCTGTCTGAAATGCAATCATCAGCGATTGCATGGGAAACGCCATATTGACCGCTGTAAGGGCGTTCTGGTCTATCTGCGCCACGAAAATGCTGTCGATAAGGTTGTACATTGCCTGCACAAACATCGAAATTACCATCGGCAGCGACATTGTTATCAATAATTTTCTCACGGGCATAACGCCCATTTTATTTTCTTTTATGTTCTCCATTTAACTTATGTTCTCCGCCCTTTTTTTCGGAACTTTTCAGTTTGTTTGTTTTATCTTTTTCTTTGCGCTTGCGGCAGAGCGGTTTTTGCTTTGTTTGTTTTTGTTCAGCGCCATGGCTCTGCGGTAGACCATATAAAGCTGTTCTCCCGTAATTTTCAGGCTTTTCTTTTTTGCAGCTTCATAGCCTTCTTTTGTAAGGTCAGGCAGCTTTTTTTCAAGTATTCCCCGCGCAAGTTCTTCAAACTCGTCAAGCCCGTCTGCAAGATAAGCGTTTTCTCCGTCTTTGATCCACCCCTCGTAAACGGGAATATTCCTCAAAAGCACGGGCGTTTTCATCGCCAGCGCCTCTAAAACGACAATTCCCTCCGTTTCCTCATAGGACGGGAACAAAAACAAGTCCGCGCCGCTTAATGCTTCCTGAATTTGAGGCTTGTCCGCATATCCCGCGAAAATCATATTTTTCGGCAGGTTTTCCGTCACCGCTTTTCTCACTTCGCTCCCTACAAGTTTCAAATTGGCTGTGCCAAACCATATAAACTTGTATTCGGGCATTCTTCTTGCAAGTTCAACAAAATCCGGAACGCCCTTTCTCTTCATCAAAAGTCCTATAGACATAATAACTTTTTCATCTTTGCCTATGCCGTATCTTTCACGAAAGCGTTTTCCTTTTTCCTTTGTCGGCTGATAATCCGCGAGGTCGATCCCGTTTGAAACGGCATATATGGGCTTTTTTATCCCATAGCCTTTGAGCAGTTTTTTAGAATACTCAGTGGGAGTTATAATAACGTCCCCTAAACTGTAGCAGAACTTTATCCACTGTTTAAAAATTCCCGAAACAAGATTTGCGCCTATGTACGAGTTTCGGAAATCCTCTCTCGTAGAGTGCGCGTGATATGCCACGGGGACATTTTTAAGCCTTGACTTTATCGCCATACACACCGCGTCGGGAAACACGGTGTTTATATGCACGACGTCTGCTTCTTCAAGGGTTGAAACGCAGTTTATGCCGTTAAGCTCAGCGGCTTTGAGCTGGTGATAAAGCGCGCGCCCAACGCCGCTTTTTTCAACGGTTTTCTGTGTTTTGCTGTTTACATAGTATAATACGTTCATATTTGTTACTCCATAACTCAGACTGTATATAAGCCCCATCTGCGTTGTCAGCGTTACTGCGTTTTGCGCGCAGCGCATAATGTGAACAGCCGCAAAGGATAGTTGCAGTAACGCTTTCTAACATTTTGGGCTTTATATACAGTATGAAACTTGACTTTTTATACAGTCGGCATAACTTTTTATCCGGCTTAATCTTCGAGCTTTTTAAGATCTTTAAGCTCGTTTTTTGAAACTCTCACCTGTGCGTCTTTTATCACTTTAACTTCTTCTTTGTTTACGGTAAACGGAACGTCGGGTTTTTTGTCGAGCTTTATTGTAAGCATACCCGTCAGAAGGTTTACGTCTGTTACGATACCGTGACCTTCGGATGTTTCGACGCTTGCGCCGCATTTGGGGGTTGTCCTTAGGAAATCTTCATAACAGTTCTGCTCGTATTTAAGACAGCACATAAGTCTGCCGCAAGTTCCCGAAATCTTCGTAGGATTGAGCGACAATGACTGTTCTTTCGCCATTTTTATAGACACGGGCTGAAACTCTCCCAAAAAGCTCGAACAGCAGAACGGTCTGCCGCAGATACCCAATCCTCCGAGCATTTTCGCCTCGTCGCGCACGCCTATCTGTCTTAGTTCTATTCTCGTGCGGTAAATTGCCGCAAGGTCTTTTACAAGGTCGCGGAAATCTACGCGGCTCTCTGACGTAAAATAAAACAATATCTTGCTTCCGTCAAAGGTATAATCAATGTCTATAGGCTTCATTTCGAGCTTATGCTGACGTATCTTTTCCATAAACGTATGCATTATCTCTTCTTCTTTTAAACGGTTTTGCGCGAGCTGTTTTATGTCGCTTTCGGTCGCTTTGCGGATTATGCTTTTCAGAGGAGCGCCGAGAGAAGCTCTCGGAATTTCGCGGTTTGTGACCGCTATATCCCCGCATTCGATACCGCGCGTTGTTTCAACGACCGCCTTTTCGCCCTGTTTAAACTCTACTCCCGAAGGGGAAAAATAATACACCTTTCCGACGTCTTTAAAGCGAATGCCTATAATTTCGACAAGCTCCGACGGTTCTACTTCCGAATTATTAACAGAGTTTTCCGCAGAAATGTTTTCGCCCTGCTCGGATGTTTTCTTTTGCATAATTTTTTCAGTAAAATAATCTTTGTTTTCCATAATACTCCTTATACTATTCCCGAAATGAAATAAGACGCGCCGAGCGCGGTATTCATATTATAAACTTCGTCTGACAATATTTCAAACACCGCCTCGGACATATCGCATATTTCCTTTTCGGAAAAATTTTGCGCTATTTTTTCCGCCGACTCTTTGTCGGAATTTTCCGCGGTCTGTCCGTATTTTATCGCGGCGGCGTCTCGAAATACATTCGCAAGATAATCAAATATTCGGTAAAATTCGGTTCTTTCAGTCCTTGCTGAAAGTTCCGCAAGCGCTGTAAAATTATCGCGCGCTGCTATTGCAGCGGCGATCTTTCTTACTGCCGCCTGTATTTTAGCGTCTCCGCCGTTCAGAATATCCAGACATTCGCCGAAATTTCCCGAAAAGGCTTCGGAAAGCTCTTTTGCGCGGGCACGTTCTGTTCCGATGTCAATAAGAAACTGCTCGCAATCCTCTGTCGTCGGGTCGGGAACTTCATATTCCGTGACCCTCGACAATATCGTTTCGGGAATGAGCGCCGTGTTCATACAGGTGAAAATGAACCGCAAATGGGCGGGCGGCTCTTCTATCAGCTTTAACAGGGCGTTAAAATGCACGGGCAGCATCGAGTCGCAGTCCTCGAAGATATATACCTTATATTTCCCGTTGTTCGGGAGAATGACCGCGCTTTTCAAGACCTCACGAAAAGGCTCTGCGGCATACTTTCCGCCGCACGCCTTTTTTACGAAAACAACGTCCGGATGAGCGTCGTTTTCGATATTTTTACAGCAGGGACATTCTCCGCAGGCATTATTATTTTCACACAGAATAAGCTCGGCAGTATACCGCGCGAGCATTTTCTTTCCTATACCGCTTTTGCCCGAAAACATTATCGCGTGTGAAAGGCGGTTTTGTCGGGCGGTCTTGCAGAGTATGCCGCAAACCGAATCTTTTCCGTATAACCGCATAGTCAGATCTTTTCAAACCTTTCGATATTTGTCACAAATACGGTAGCTCCGCCGACAGTGACCTCGACAGGAAATCCCGTATAAGCGCTCTCGCCGTATGCCGAAGCGTTCGGGACAAACTGTCTGCGCTTATGAGAATGGGTACTGATAACTTTGATTATATCGTCTACCTTTTCGTCCTCAGAGCAAATCATAAACGTCGTGTTTCCCGCCATAAGAAAGCCTCCGGAAGAAGCGAGCTTTGTCGCCTGAAATCCGTTTTTTGTGAGAGCGGATTGTACGGAATGGCTGTCGTCGTTATTTACGATCGCAAAGATAAGTTTCATTGATTTTTACCTCCCGCGAAGATCAAAACCGTTTTTTCCTCGGCAATAAAAGCCGCCTGTTTTTATTATACAACAATTCAGCAAAAAATGCAACTATAATATTTCAGGCAAACCGCAAAATATTCTTTAAACATTTAGAGGCGGAAAACCGCGTTATTCGGATGGTTAGTCATTGCTAAAGCAAAATGCACAAAAAATTTTTACAAAATTTTATTGAATTTCAGTAATTTACTATTGATTTTTTTTTAATTTATGATAAAATAATTATTAGGATAGTAAAATTGCTGTCTGTTATTCTTTTAAGGAGGAAAAAGAACTATGGCTTACCAGATTTCTGATGAGTGCATCTCCTGCGGAGTTTGCAAGGACAATTGCCCTGCTGACGCTATTTCCGAGGGCGATGGACAGTATGTTATTGACGCTGACAAGTGCATCGACTGCGGCGCTTGCGAGAGCAACTGCCCTGTTGGCGCTCCCAAGGCTCAGTAATTTGCCGACTGTACAAAACGTACATAAACCCCGTGCCTTTATAGACACGGGGTTTCAACTTATTTAAGATGCTTTCTAAACAGTTTGATATACGACTTTTTACACAAGCTGAGGCGCATTTTATGCACAAAAGCGCCGTTTTTTCTTTTTCGAGCCGTCTTTTCCGATGTCTTTTCCGAAAGGAGAGCAAACGTGCGGATTATTGCGCCTGCTGTTGAAAAATGCCGCAGCTTTCGGCATTACGGAAAAGAGTTTATCTGTAATCAGCACTTTTATATCGTTTTTCTGTAAATAAACTGTCCCGCTTTTGTATCAAAAACTGTCAAATGCCAAAGGGTCGGGCGGCGAAGTTATCCGCTGACTTTCAGCAAGCCTGTCAAGAAGAGTTATCGGCAAGCGGTACTTTTTGCTTTTCCGCCCTGCATTTTCTATCTCCACAAGTTTTCGTTTAATGCAGACTTTCTCCAGCCTGTGAAAATATGCGTCAAGCCGCGCTTTTTTGCGTGCGCGTGCTTTTGCTGCTTCACGAAGCTCCTCTTTGGTCGGGTGTGTGGGAGTATCGTCTTTAGTGCTGTAGCGGCAGACTTCGCCGTTTCTGTCTACAATGATAAGGTCGTCGTGTGAATTATTCCCCGTGTTTTTGCTGAGAGCCTCTATCTGAGAGGTTATACTCTCGCAAAGCTCGGAATTTTCGCGCATAAGAGCCTGAGCTTTCGGAGAAATGACGACAGAACCAAAGCACTGTCCGATTTGCGGACAATGCGTCCAAAGCGTTTCGTCTTGTCCGGAAAGCGTGTTTTCGGACAACATTCCGTTTACCATATCCTGAAATTCTCCGTCTTTTCGGGAAGAATTATCCGAAGCGAAAGCAAATGTTCCGCTGTTTAAGACCGCAGAAATGTCCATACTATGCCTCCCGTCAACATTCAACAGAACAAAGCATATACCGCAGATCAAACGCGCGTTGGCTGTACCTTATAACTGACAGCATAAAATCTAAACGCTGAATATCTCGTTCAGAATAGCGTCGCTTTCGTTCTGTTGGTCATTTTCCCAATGATCCTCAAAATCCTTTATCGTCATAGGTTTTGCGAAATAATATCCCTGAACCATTCCGCACCGTATCTCTTTGAGAAAATCCATTTGATCTCCTGTTTCGATACCCTCGGAAATAACGTTCATATCGAGGTTTTTCGCAAGGTCTACGACCGACGAGATGACCGCTCTCCCGCGCGAGGAATTTACTGTTCCGTTAAAAAACTCTCTGTCGATTTTCAAAACGTCTGCGGGAATGTCTTTTAATAAGTTCAGCGACGAATAGCCCGAACCAAAGTCGTCTATCGAAAGTTTAAAACCAAGCTCATGGAGCTTATGCAGTATTTTAAGCATAAGCTCGGTGTTCTCGTTGAATACGCTTTCGGTCACTTCAAGCTCGATGTATTCGTACGGTATCTCATACTTATCCACAATTTCGCGCAGACGCCATATATAGTCGTCGTCGTTTATATGAAGGCGCGACTGGTTTACAGAGATAGTTATGGGAGTAATGCCCTTGTCTATCCATCTTCTCATAAGCTTACAGACCTCTTCGAGAATGAAAAAGTCAAGCTCTACCACAAACCCGTTCTTTTCCGCTACGGGTATAAACTCGTTCGGAGACAAAAAGCCGAACTCCTTACTGTCCCAGCGTATAAGAGCCTCCGCGCCGACAATATGCCTGTTTTCCGTGCCGTATTTCGGCTGTAGATAGCATAAAAACTCTTTTCTTTCCAAAGCCGGCGGCATGGCGTTTTCGATGTCTTTTTCGCGCATGGAGATATCGCGTATTTTTCCGTCATAAAACGCGACCTCGCTCGTATGATAGCCTTTTACCGATTTTTTCGCCAGTTTACAGCGGTCTATCGCAACCGTAAAATCTACCGCGCCGTTTTGTCCCTTGCATTGTCCGAGGCGGCACACGCCCGCGCTGAACAAAACAGGATATTTGATAAAAAGCGAATTTCTCCGCTCAAACTCGGTAAAAATGCCGTTTAAGCGGTTTTGAAGCTCATTATTCTGAGCGTTTTTCATAAGTATTGCGAAATGGTCGTCGGAAATTCTTGCGAAAACCTCGCCTTCTTCAAGGCTGTCGCCGATAGTTGAATGGAGCCTTGTGAGTACCATATCGCCTACCTCATAGCCGAGCCGCTCGTTTAAAAGTTTGAATTTATCTATATCTATGACCACTACTGCATATTTTTCGGCGGGAATTTTCTTTATTATCTTTTCACAGTCTGCGAAAAATCTTATCTTTGTTTTACCGCCCGTAAGGACATCGACCTCGCTGTCGCGTTTTCTGATATGATGATAATATGTAAAGAGCGCAATAAAAGCCGCCGCCAGAATAACAATAATGACAGCCAATACAATAATAAGAACAATATTCCTGTTTTCAGGCATAAGCTCACCTCCGACCGACTATTTCTATTATATCATTTTTCAAAAATTTTTTCAATATCAAACATAAAATTTATACTTTTTACTTAAAATTATATTTTTGTTTTCGTTGTATTGCACAAACGCACTTGACAAAACAGAGATATTATGGTAAAATTTCAGTATATTACTTTACACACTTTATCTCTCTGTGTGTAAAAAAGAAACATAAAGGAGAACTTAAAAAATGAAATGGTATGAAAACGCCGTATTTTATCACATTTATCCTATCGGATATTTCGGCTGTCCCCGTCAGAACGACAGGACAAGCGAGCCGACGCACAAAATATTAAAGGTCATCGACGATATCCCGCATATAAAAGAACTTGGCTGTAACGCGATATATTTCGGGCCTGTCTTTGAGAGCGTCGATCACGGCTATGACACGATAGATTACAGAACTATAGACCGCCGCCTCGGAACGAACGAGGATTTTAAAAAGGTATGCGCGGCGCTTCATGAAAACGGCATAAAGGTCGTTATCGACGGCGTTTTCAACCACGTCGGGCGCGATTTTACCGAATTTATGGACGTAAGACAGAACAAATTTTCAAGTCCGAAAAAAGACTGGTTTCATATCCGCGACGGCAACAACGGCTATAACGACGGGTTTTACTACGAGGGCTGGGAGGGGCATTATGAGCTTGTAAAGCTCAATCTCTATAATCCCGAAGTAAAACAGTATCTCAAAGATACGATTACGTTCTGGAAAAACGAGTTCGGGATAGACGGGCTGAGGCTTGACGTGGCTTACTGTTTGGACAAGAACTTTTTAAAGGAGCTTCATGGTCACTGCAAGTGGCTTTCGGAGGATTTCTTCCTGCTCGGAGAAACGCTCCACGGCGATTATAACCAGTGGATGAACGACGAAATGCTCGACAGCGTTACAAACTATGAATGTTATAAGGGCTTGTTTTCGAGCTTTAACGATATGAATATGTTTGAGATAGCCCATTCGATAAACCGTCAGTTCGGCTCGGAAAACTGGTGTATTTACAGAGGAAAACACCTTTATACATTTGTAGACAACCATGATGTTACCAGAATTGCGACAATGCTCAAAACCAAAGAACATCTCCCTCTTATATACACACTTATGTTTATGATGCCGGGGATACCGTCGGTCTACTACGGGAGCGAGTTCGGAATTGAAGGCGATAAGCGCGGGGGAGGCGACGACGCGCTCCGTCCCGAATTTGACAAAGAAAAAATGAAAAGCGACGGACACCGCGATATGACCGAGCTTATAAGCAAGCTCGCCGATATACAGATAAACTGCCCTGCCGCTTCTATGGGAGATTACAGACAGGTACAGCTTACAAACAGACAGTATGCATTTTCGCGCTCGGCAGACGGCGAAACGCTTATTACCGTTATAAACGCTGACGGCTCGCCGTTTACTTTCAACAACATGGGCGGCGAAGCTGAAAACCTTCTCACAGGCGAAAAACAAAATCTCTCCTGTCTTACGATGCCTGCATTCTCCGCGGCAGTATTCCGTGTTTAACGGTCTGAGAACAGAAAATTACGGTCAGCATAAAGGCAGCTTTGCGCAAAGACCGACTTTAGTCTTTGCGCGCGGTCTGCCCGTATTTGCATATTTTCCGTCACAGTACCCGATTATTTTACTTGGAATATAATGTATTCCTGCGTGAAATTCGGGCGCTTTGACGAAGAATTGACTGAGAGTTTTGAACATTGTGCGGTATTGCCTTAAATGCCGTTTTATTTTTGCCCTGTCATTTAGTCAAACTGTGTAAAAAGTCAAATCTAAGGCTGTTTATAAAGCCTGATTTAGTGTATTTATCGGCAGTTCGGAAACTGTTTTATTATTATTAAAGGTGATTATATGTCAAGTCCCGTTGAAGTCTGGCTTTGGCTTTTGCTTGTCATGCAGCCTGCCAACCCCAAAACAAATTATATCCTCTCCCAATGCGGCGGCGATGCAACCAAAGCCTCAAAAGCCATACGCGACGAAGGTCTTTCTTATCTGACGGAAAATGAAAAAAGGCGCGCGTTTGAAACCAGAAACAGCGCAATACAGCGCGTGCTTAATATTTGCGAGGAAAACGGGATAAGAATTATAACTCCCGACAGCGCCGAATATCCGCCGCTTTTGAGAAATATCGAAAATCCGCCGATCGTGCTTTTTGTAAAAGGCAGCCTTTCGGGACTTGAAAATGAGCTTGTAATTTCCGCAGTCGGAACGAAAAAGCCCTCGGAATACAGCCTTTCAACAACCGACGTCCTTATCGGAACGCTTTCAAAAATAGGCGCCGTTTTTGTGAGCGGAAATGCCGACGGGCTTGACAACGCTGTTCACAAAGCCTGCATCAAAGCGCATGGACGGTCTATTGCCGTTCTTCCCTGCGGAATACTTTCGGACTATCCGAAAGGCAGCAAAGAACTGAAAAATGAGATATTGGAAAACGGAGGCGCTCTTATAAGTGAGCTTTTCCCGTATTCAAGCGCCGCTATAGGGTATTTTCACCTCAGAAACCGCATAATTTCGGGCATGTCTCTCGGAACAATAGTTCTACAGGCAGGAGAAAAAAGCGGTGCTCTTATAACCGCAAATTATGCTCTTGAACAAAAACGCGAGGTATTTTATATCCCTCCTCACGACATTTTTTCAAAGGAATACGGCGGCGCAAAGATACTTTCAGAACAGAACGCGATACCGATATTCGGCTGTAATGACGTTGTGGACAGACTTTTGAAAAATGAAAGCTCGAAAACTGCCGTTTCGCGGAAGATCTCAGAGCTTGAAGCGCTAAATCAAAAGCCCGAACCGCCGAAAAAAGCTCCAAAAGCAAAAAAATCCGCCGAAGCTCCGAAGAAAAAATCGGAGATACCGAACGATCTGTCCAAAGAAGAAAAGATACTCGCCGAGCTTATTTTGAAATCGCCCGCGAATATCGACGCGCTTATGGATAAAAGCGGTTTTGACTATGAGACCGCGATAAGCGCGCTTACCATTCTCGAACTTTCGGATGTGATAACGCGGCAAATGGACGGGAATTATGCGATTTGCGAAAAGTAAAACAACGCCTTTGCCGTAAATAGTTGATACAGTATAAAAATACCGTTCGTAAAGTTTATTGACCGCAGTATGCAGTACAAGGCA
Source organism: uncultured Clostridia bacterium (assembly GCA_947629335.1). GTDB lineage: Bacteria > Bacillota > Clostridia > Oscillospirales > Ruminococcaceae > CAG-115. The sequence continues at coordinate 82,005 of CANRDI010000004.1, forward strand.
GATAAACAGCCTTTTAGTTTTAAAAAGATCAAATATTATCCGCCGCAAGCGGATACCGAATACTGTTTGCTATAAACTATACACTGTACACTGACTTTCCCTCCCCTGTCAATGCGCTGAAACAGTGATAATACGGGGTTTTCAAAAAAAGTTTAATATACAAACTGCGAATAAATTCCTCGGATATATGCGGTTTATTTGTGCAAAATGCTTAATAAAACGTGTTGAAATTATCCTAAGTACAAATATTTTCGCAAATCTATTGAAATTTCAGCTAAAAAAGTGTATAATAAAAAAAGTATAGATTTTATTCTACAAGAAACGAAAGGGGTTTATCTATATGAAATCTCCGATTTCAAAAGAAGAACTTTTAAAACAGCTTACGGCAATTCTCGAATATGATTACAGAACAGACGCAAAAGAAGCGAACGTTACGCAGATCTACCGCGCGCTTTCGACAATTGTGGTCAATTTTATGAAGGAAAAGCGCCACAATTTTATGCACGAGTGCAACTCAAAGGGCAGAAAACAGGTCTATTATCTCTCAATGGAATTTCTTATGGGCCGCTCGCTCAAAACTTCCCTCTATAATCTGGGTATGCAGGACGAGGCTGCGGCGGCGCTTGACGAGCTTGGCGTAAGGATAGACCGCGTTTATGAGGAAGAACCTGACGCAGGTCTCGGAAACGGCGGTCTCGGAAGACTTGCGGCGTGCTATATGGACGGTCTGGCGACATGCGATTATCCTGCGACGGGTTATTCTATCCGCTATGAATACGGAATTTTCAAGCAGAAAGTTATCGACGGCTGGCAGACGGAGCTTCCCGATAACTGGCTTCCCGGAGGAAGCACATGGCTCGTCCCCGTTCCCGACCAGGCGGTCGAAGTTCGCTTTGACGGGCAGATAGTAGAGCGCTGGGACAATGGTTATCACCAGCTTCAGCACGTCAATTACAACAGTGTAAGCGCTGTTCCTTATGATATGTACGTTTCGGGCTATGACAGCAAGGGCGTTTCAAAACTTCGCCTCTGGAGTGCAGAAGCAATGTCGTTCGATATGAACGCGTTTAACACGGGCGATTATACAAAGGCGCTCGGCGCGAACAACATTGCACATTCCATTTCAAAAGTCCTTTACCCGAACGACAACCACGCCGAGGGCAAGGCTCTGCGTTTAAGACAGCAGTACTTTATGTGCGCGGCTTCTATCGGCGATATTGTTATGAGGCACATGAAGGTTTACGGAAATATGGATAACTTCCATGAAAAAGTAGCTATCCATATAAACGATACCCACCCGACCCTCGCTATACCTGAGCTTATGAGAATACTTCTTGACGAGTGCGGATACAGCTGGGAAAAGGCATGGCATATTGTAATGAATACTTTCGCTTATACAAACCACACAGTTATGGCGGAGGCGCTCGAAAAATGGGATCAGAGCCTCGTTGAAAGCATTCTTCCGAGAATTTATCAGATAATCTGCGAGATAAACCGCCGTTATTATGAGGACATTATGAACCGCACGGGCGGCGACGCCGACAAGGCGGGCAAAATGTGCATAATGAAAGACGGAAAGATCCACATGGCAAATCTTTGCGTCGCGGCTTCGCACAGCGTAAACGGCGTTTCAAAACTGCACAGTCAGATAATCAAAGACGACGTTTTCAATCTCCAGGCGCTCGACAAGCCGTATCAGTTCAAAAACGTCACAAACGGAATTGCATACCGCCGCTGGCTGCTGCAAAGCAACAAGGGGCTTACAGACCTGCTTTCCGAGTGCATAGGAGAGGGCTTTAAGAAAGACGCGGCGGAACTTATAAAGTTCCAGGTATTTGCAAACGATAAGTCTGTTCTTGAAAAACTCGGACAGATAAAGCGCAAAAACAAAGAAGCGTTTGCCGAGTATGTTGAAAAGACAACGGGCGAAAAGCTGAACCTCGACAGTATCTTTGATGTTCAGGTTAAGCGCCTTCACGAGTATAAGCGCCAGCAGCTCAACGCGATGAACATTATCGCGGATTATAACTATCTCAAACAGAACCCCAACGCTCCGTTTGTTCCGAAAACGTATATTTTCGCTTCAAAGGCTGCGCCGGGATATTATATCGCAAAGCAGATAATAAAGATGATCTGGTGCATTGGCGAAGAAATAAAGCACGACCCCGTTATCAGAGAAAAATTGAAAGTAATATTCCTTGAGGATTACAGAGTTACGCTCTCCGAGATCCTTATGCCTGCGGCGGAAATTTCCGAGCAAATTTCACTTGCGGGAACAGAAGCCTCCGGCACGGGCAATATGAAGCTTATGCTTAACGGCGCGCTCACGCTCGGAACGTATGACGGCGCGAACGTTGAAATTCACGAGGCTGTCGGCACGGACAACATCTTCATTTTCGGTATGAGAACACACGAGGTAAACGAGCTTCGTATGCGCGGATATAATCCTCAGGGCTATATCGACAGCAACCCGACCATAAGAAACGTTATCGACAGAATGTATAACGGCATAAACGGCGCGAAGTTTGACGAGCTTGCAAATTCAATAAGGACAAAGGACTTCTATATGGCTCTTGCGGACTTCGACAGCTATCGCGGAACGCAGGCTTATATAAGCGAAGTCTACAAAAATCAGAACGATTGGAACAGAAAGTCGCTGTTCAATATCGCGGGCGCGGGAAGATTTTCGGCGGACCGCGCGGTGCAGGACTATGCGCGCGACATCTGGAATTTAAAGTAATCAGACTGTAGATAAAGCCCCATCTGCTGTGTCAGCGTCACTGCAACAGCCACAAAGGCTAGTTGCAGTAACGCTTCCTTGCATCTGGGACTTTCTCTACAGTCTGAAGCGTGACTTTTACAGTATAAGCAATTATCGGCGATTTGAAAATTCTCCCCCTTTTCAATAACGGGGGAGAATAACTATAATTGAAAGGTGAAACTATGAAGTTAGCAGAAGCATTAAACTTAAGAGCTGACATTGCAAAGAGAATTGCACAGCTTAACGTAAGGCTTCAGAACAACGCGCTTGTTCAAGAGGGCGAAAAGCCTGCGGAAAATCCCGATGAGCTGCTTAAAGAACTTGATGAACTTATAATTCAGCAAGAAGAGCTTATCGCGCGGATAAATCTGACAAACGCCAAAACCGTTTCCGATGGAAAAACGCTGACGGAACTTATCGCGCATAAGGACACTGTGAGAACCAAAATTGACGTTATGCGCGCTTTTCTTGACGCAGCGTCAAGAACATATACGCGCGGGTTGCGCTCCGAAATAAAGATATTAAGCACAGTAAATGTAGCGCAGCTCAGAAAGCAGGTTGACGCGCTGGAAAAGGATTTCCGCGAAACTGACGTGAAGATACAGGCTCTTAATTGGAACACCGAGCTTATTTAAACGAACATAATTTAATATTTTGAGTACGGCTTTTAAACGGGCGAGTGCTGAACTCATTCGGAAGAGATTTTTCCGAAGATTATTGGTTGCGCTTCGGGGCAGGCGCGGGGTTCAATTCCCCAGTTTATTGTTATGCCCATAATGTTACAGGCGCATTATTATCAGTTATTTTTACTGCCGCAGCGCTGACGTTTATAGTTGTAGGGTGGGATAGGGGAGTTGACAGTTTACAGTGTACGCATTATCCGCCTTCGGCGGAAAACGCTGTGAACAGTAATTGTCAAGTATAAAGTAATTTTTTAGGAGAAATTTTTATGGGTATGCCGATTTTTGACTGTTTTGACACAAGCTATAAACACCCTTTCGGCGCGATAAGGCGCGGACAGCCGTCGATGTTCAACATCAGACTTCCGAAAAGCTATCAGGTTTCGGGACTTACGCTCGTTATGTTCAGACCCGGCTATAAAGAACGTTTTATCCAGCTCGAATTACAGGACGAAAGCGGCGACGACAACATATTCTCCGCAGTGTTTACACCTAATAATTTAGGCGTTCATCATTACTATTTTACGGGAGTTATCGACGGCAGACGCCGCTACATAAAACGCACGGGCGCAAATTTGGGCGTTTTTGAGGGCGAAGAACTGTTTCAGCTTACCGTTTTTGACGAAAATTTGTACACCCCCGCATTTGTCAGAGGCGGGATAATGTACCAGATTTTCCCCGACAGGTTTTACAAGAGCGGAAAGAAACATGAAAATATTCCTTCTGACCGAGTGCTTCGGGACGACTGGTCGGGAACGCCGTATTACCGTCCTGATGAAAAGGGAATTGTCAGAAACAACGACTTTTTCGGCGGCGATCTACAGGGAATTATCGAAAAACTGCCTTATATAAAATCGCTTGGCGTTACCATAATTTATTTAAATCCTATTTTCGAGAGCCACGAAAACCACCGATATTCAACGGCGAATTATGAAAAAATTGACCCGCTGCTGGGTACTGAAGAAGATTTCAAAGAGCTTTGCCAAAAGGCGAACGAAATGGGTATAGAAATAATCCTCGACGGCGTTTTCTCGCATACGGGCGCGGACAGCGTATATTTCAACAAATTCGGGCGTTATGGCGAAAACACGGGCGCATACCGCGACAGAAACAGTCCGTATTACCCATGGTACAGCTTTACGGGTTATCCGGATAAATATGAGAGCTGGTGGGGAATTACCACGCTCCCGAATGTAAACGAAAACAACGACGCTTATACAAACTATATCTGCGGCGAGGACGGGATCTTACAAAAATGGATAAAACTCGGTGCGAAAGGCTGGAGACTGGACGTTGCGGACGAGCTGCCCGATGAGTTTCTTGACAATTTAAATAAATCGGTAAAAGCGCTCGGAAATGACAAGATAATTTACGGCGAGGTCTGGGAGGACGCTTCAAACAAGGAAAGCTACGGTATTCGCAGACGTTATCTTATCGGCGGTCAGCTTGACAGCGTTATGAACTATCCGTTTAAAGAAGCTATACTTAACTACGTTAAATATGCCGACGCGAAGCAGTTTACCGACTCGATAACTACTATTCTCGAACATTATCCGAAGCCTGCCGTGGATATGCTTATGAACTTTATTTCGACCCACGACACCGAACGCGCGCTTACGCGTCTCGGCGGCGAGGACGTCGGCTGGCATGACAAAGACTGGCAGTGCGAGCGCTATTTAAGTCCTGCGGAAAGCACCTACGGAATATCGCTTATGCGCTGTGCAATGGTTTTACAGTTTTTCCTGCCGGGTATTCCGTGCATTTACTACGGCGACGAGGTAGGAATGGAAGGATATCGTGACCCGTTTAACAGGCGCTGTTTCCCGTGGGGAAATGAAAACCTTGAGCTTTTGAACTTTGTAAAAGTTTTAGCGCGTATACGCAAAGGAACGAGAGCTTTTGAACAAGGCGCGCTTCGGTTTATAGAAGTCGATGACAAGGTATGCGTTTTCGCAAGATTTGACCGCATAACCCGCGACGGCGCAATAATCTGCCTGAACAAATCCACTCAAACGCACACCTTTAACCTTAAAGATGAAAAAACAAATATGTTTTTCGATTTAAAGCTCGCGCATTGCCGCTATCCCGACGACGCAAACGATCCCGAAAAGGGAATAGTTAGAGTTTCGCCGTTTGATTTTGCGGTGTTCTACTGTAAGGTTTAACTTAAGGAGATTTTTTATGAGCGAAAAGTTTGAAAATAAAGAGGAAAGCGGCGAGCTGTCAAATCAATCCTCTTCGGAAAAGCAATTTATCAAAAAACCGTCGTTCTGGTTTGATGTCCTGACAACGGCTTTGGGACTGTTTATAGGGAATTTGATAATAGACGCAACTAACCTTAACACGCTGATTGAAAATCGGATTTTGAGCTTTGTCGTAAACATTCTTATTCTCATTGCGACAATAATGATTTGCAAGGCTGTTGCAAATGCGATAAGAAAGGCAATAAAGAAATAAAACCTCTAAGTGAAAACTGCGCGTTATCTAAAACATTTGATTTACTGTGATAACCCCCCCTTTTAAAACAGGGGGCTCTTTTTTGGTTAAACTGACGAAAATCAGGCGGATTTGCGGAAATGTGCGGTTTTGCCGTAAAGAATGAGCTAAACTGTGCCGATATATATTTAATAGATAATTTTACGGGACAGAATGCCAAGGCTTTGTTGTTTTGTGCAATAGGCGTGTTTCGGTTCGGATCGCTGTTAAGTGCGGGGAGGTGATTTTGTGGGTCCGGAAATTTATGATTATAAAAGTGCGTTCTCGGCGTGTGCAAGGGCGGTAAATACAGTAAAAAGGGAATTGCCGAAAGCGGAAAAGCCCAAATCTTCTCAGAAAACAGATCATGTCGATTTTTCAGACAATGCTCTTGAAACAATTAAAGAAGCCGTAAAGTCTGCCCGTGAAAAAACAGAAAGCTGTTGGAAAGAACAGGCGGAGTTCTGTTCTGAAAAAACAGCGGAAGCTGCCGAAACGGCTGTTGAAAAAACAGAGGCAGCTGATACTGCCGAAAAACCAAAAACTCTTTCCGACATGATAAAAGAGCAAATGGAGAAAATCGACAGTTTGTTTGCCGAGCCCGAATACGATAAGTCGAAGGACGCAAGGCTTTTGAGCATCAAGAGCAAGCTCTTCCGCGGACTTACGCTCAATTCTTCCGAACAGCAATATCTCGCCTCAAAAGACCCCGACAGCTATAAAACTTTTCAGCAAACAGAAAGTGCAAGAAAGATGTTCAGGTGTTCGCTGAGGGCTTGCAGAACGCGCGACGAGGTTATTTCCATGCGCCTTTCAAACGCGCTTACGGCGCTTTCGGAATACAAAAAGGCTACAAGAAAGGGCGGCGACGGAAACGCCATAGCGGGACTTAACTATGCGCTTGAAAACGAGATCAAAAGTTATGCGAGTTCGGCGGATTATCAAAGACTGCCGACAGTTGCGGAGTGTAATAAATTTGACCGAGAGCTTGCAAAAGCTAAGAGGTATGAGTGTGAAAAGCGCCGTGAGGAAATGAAAGCGCGGATAGACAGAAAGTACAAGAAAAAACATAAGACCGTCGGCGACGGAAAACGAACCGTCGCGCAGGTAATGTCCTCTCCGCTCGCAAGAAAAGTTCTTGCGTCAAGAAGGCGTTCGGGAAGCTGTTCATGCGGAATGACGGCGGATAATAGCCTTGTTGGAAATATAATGAAGAATTTATGACGATAAGAGCCTTTTGAAGCGTAAAATTATTCGTGCAAGAATACTGAACTATAAGTTCTGCGTTTTACGATAGTAAAAAATTGCGGGAGAACCAAGCCTCGGTTCTCCCGCTTTTTTGTTGCAGATAATTTTGTTGTACAATTTCTGATGTACGCTTACAATTGCCCGAAAAAAATGACCAAAATATTTTCCGAAAGTTGTACAATTTGCCGCCCTAATCTTTTCAACGTTATTAACAATGTTTTCAACAGAAAAAACGGTATTTTACAAAGCGTTCGGTGTTTTTAGTTGAAAACTGTATGAAATACAAGATTTTTTAACAGTTTTACAGCGGTTTTCAACCGAAAATACAGTTTAAAATGTTGAATAATCCGAATGTTTTTTGCCTTTCAGTTATATTTTCATTCGCGCTTCGTTAAGTATTTCCTTATATTTTTTCATCTTTTCGGGAGATATCGTTCTGTTTGTTTTATGCGTTTTTAGAAAGCTCAAAAGCTCTCTTGAACCCATACATACATAGTCCGTTTCGCGCACGTTAAGTTTCAGCCGAACGTTTTCGTTTGAAAAATATAATACCGTGTCTACCCAAACATCCTCTCCCGCGGCATTAAAAATGCTTTTTACAATATCGCGCTGGCGGCGCATTTGTTTTATTGGATTTTCCATTTCACAGACGGTTGTTTTTCCTTTTGAGTAGAATTTGGTCTGCGTCCATTTTTCCGATTTCCAGTTTCCTGTTATCGTTCCCGAATGGTTTTTTACTTCTATTATTACTACTCCCTTTTCGCCGATAACGAGCGCGTCGGCTTCAGAGCGCCCGCCCTTATATCTTATCGGCAGATTTACAAAAACATATCCGCTTGTATCAAGTTTTTTTAATGTTTTATAAAGCTGTTTTTCTCCGCGGCGTCCGCTGTTCAGGATATTATAGCGCCGCGCGGTTATCATATACGCGGTGTTGCAAAGAAATATAAGTATTATAGTTATTATTGCAAGCACCTTATGCTCATACAGTTCAAGCCCCACAAAAGCAATAAGCATAAGTACGGGCGCGACACCTAAAACGACCTGTACGATAAGCAGAGCGAGAATTTTCCTGTTGTTTACGTTTTTACAGCGAATGACTTTTTTCACCAAAGCACCTCTCGGTCATACGTTGAACCTGAACAGCGTTACGTCGCCGTCCTGCATAACATAGTCCTTTCCTTCGAGCCTTACAAGACCTTTTTCTTTTGCCGCCGACATAGAACCGCATTTCATAAGGTCGTCAAAGCCTACTATCTCCGCGCGGATAAAGCCTTTTTCAAAGTCGGTGTGAATTTTTCCCGCCGCCTGCGGAGCTTTCGTGCCTTTGGTTATTGTCCAGGCGCGCACTTCGGGAGTTCCTGCCGTAAGAAATGATATAAGTCCCAAAAGCCTGTAGCCTGTCTTTATTATTCGTGCAAGTCCCGAACTTTCGAGGTTCATATCCGCTAAAAACAATTCTTTTTCCTCGTCGGAAAGTTCTGCGATCTCAGCTTCTGTCTGCGCACAGATAGGCAGGACCTCGGCGTGTTCTTCCTTTGCGATTTCCGCGACAGCTTTATACTGCTCGTTATTTTCAACGCCGTTTTTAAAGTCATTTTCGGAGAGATTTGCCGCGTAAATTACGGGCTTATTTGACAAAAGCGGCGTGTCGCGGAGCATTTCGCGCTCTTCTTCGGTATAGTCATAGCTTCTTGCGGACTTTCCGTTTTCAAGGTGAGCTTTCAGGCTTTCAAAGAAATCAACTTCCTTTTGAAGCGACTTATCTCCCTTTACCGCCTTTTTTGCGCGGTCTATTCTCCTGTCGAGAATTTCAAGGTCGGAGAATATCAGTTCAAGGTTTATTGTTTCAATATCTCGCTTCGCGCCTATACTGCCGTCAACATGGATAATATTCTCGTCCTCAAAACAGCGTACAACGTGAACTATCGCGTCAACCTCTCTTATATTTGACAAAAACTTATTTCCCAGACCCTCGCCCTTTGACGCGCCCTTTACAAGTCCCGCTATATCCACAAATTCAAGCGTCGCGGGAGTAAATTTTTCGGGGTGGTACATTTCAGCAAGCTTGTCGAGCCTTTCGTCGGGAACGCTAACTATTCCGACATTCGGTTCTATCGTGCAGAAAGGATAATTTGCGGACTGTGCGCCCGCGTTTGTAAGCGCGTTAAAAAGTGTGCTTTTGCCGACATTCGGAAGTCCTACCATTCCTAATTTCATTGTTTTTTTCCTCGCTTTTCAATAATAAACATACATTTATTATAACATTAAGCGGAGATTTTTTCAAGTAGTATTTTTACATAGATAAAGGAATTTTGTTAGAACTCTAAAGTGCATTTCCATTACAGCACGTTACATAAAAGTTTTGAAAAGGGGTTTGTGGGAAAACTTTTTCAAAAGTTTTCCCACAATGCGGGTCGCAGGAGCGTTGTGGGTGCGTACCACACGCAGTGCGGAGGTCGCGCGCAGCGCGGTGGCAGCGGGGACAAAGCCCCCGCAATTTTTCCCCCTTCCCCATCGGGGAAGGGGGTCAGGGGATTGGGGCGAATAAACGTTATTTCAGAAAATTACCGTTTAAAAAGAACCATGTATAGGTTTTTATGAAAGCTGTTTTGGGCGCACGCCCATTTTGTTTTCCACTTGCTCGTCACTGTGGAAAAACCAAACCGCGGAGGGAACCTGCCGGTTCCCCCGCTCCCCCTCCAGCGGATTGCCGTTTCAAATGCAAACATTTGAAACGGCAATCCGGGGAAAACTCTTGTTTTCCCCGCACCCAAGATTAAAAGCCGTAGGCTTTTTATCTGATGCGCTTTCGCTGACGCGATTGCGGGGGCTTTGCCCCCGCGCCCCATTGAGGGAAAATTTTTTTGAAAAAAAGTTTTCCCTCAAGCTCCTTTTCAAAAAACTTATGTGCCCTGCTCGTTCGGTGGTTTTTAAAAGAAAAGTGCTTTGACGCTCAAAACAGCTTGTATAAAAATCTAAAAGCTCCGCATTTTCAGCGGAGCTTTTCGTTATTCACTTAGCAGCCTTTTTCTTTCTTTCCTGCCACCATATCCACAGCGGACCTGCGAGGCAGAGCGACGAATAAAATCCGATTAACATACCGAACGCAAGCGGTATTGAGAACGTCAGTATCGAGGTTACACCCATAAGCGAGCAAACGATAGAGATTGAAAGCATTGCGGTTACGGTCGTTGCGGTCGTGATTATCGAGCGTGAAAGCATTTGATTTATCGAAAGGTTTACAAGCTCGCGGTCGGATATTTTTCCGCCGAGCTTTGCGCGGTTTTCACGCAGACGGTCGTAAACGATAATTGTGTTGTTTATCGAGTAGCCGAGCAATGTCAGAATTACCGCCATAAAGTTTGAGTCGAGCGACATTCCCGCGAAAACGTAAACCGCGTATGTCAGCGCCACGTCATGCAATAGGCAGATTATTGCGATTATACCCGCGCTCCAGCCGCCTATCTTCTTAAATCTGAACGCTATATAAATTACCAGCAGCGCAAACGCCACAACTACCGCTATAAGACAGCTTATAAAGAACTGCGAGCCTGCGGACGCGGAAACGTTTGTTGTGTCGAGATTTACTATATTGTTGTCGGGATAGTCTTTTACAAGCTGTTCCGAAACCTTTTGGAGCATTGCTTCGTCCATTTTCTCATCAGCCGCAAACGAAACAACTATCGTGCTAATATTGTCTGTAAAACTTGTCCCTGTTGTAACGGTGGCTCTCGGAGTTCCGAGCGCTTCGACCGTTGATTTTACCGCGTTTGTATCAATGTTCCCGTCATATGAATACGTCAGTATCGTACCGCCCTTAAAGCGTATATCCACGTTTACTCCCAAAACGAACGTGAATATTATCGTAAGCGCGATCGCACAGGAAGAAACGATAACGAAAATTTTACGCTTGCTTACAAAGTCGGCGTTTGTTTTTGCTCTTACTTCAATGTTTTGAACAGTATCTTTGCCCGATTCAAAATCGGCGGAAAGTTCCTTCTTAGAAATGCCGTAGAAAAACGGCTTTCTGAAACACTTGAACTTAGAGAGCGATATAGTCATAAGTCTTGTCGCCCAGCACGCCATTATGAAGTTCATAATAACACCCGCGAGCAAGGTATAACCAAACGAGTAGATAGTTCCCTCGGTGGACGCTCCGAACCATGTTCCAAACACCGCCATAAGGATAACAGCCACGATTATTACCGTAAGGTTTGAGTCGAGAATTGCCGTAAATCCGCGCGCAAAACCGTTTTTAAGTGCGCCGTCGATCGTTCTTCCCGATCTGAGTTCTTCTTTTATGCGCTCTGCGGAAATTACGTTTGCGTCTACGCCCATTCCTATTGAAAGGATAATACCCGCTATTCCGGGGAGCGTAAGCGACGACGCGTCGTTAAATCCGAAAAAGCCCGTAATTGCCGCAAACATACCCGCTACCTGACCCGTAAGCGCAATAACTGCAACAAATCCGGGCAGTCTGTAGTAGATTATCATAAATATTGCGATAAGTATAAACGCAATAAGACCCGCAAGAGCCATTGCGTCTCTTGCACCTATACCGAGTATGGGCGAAATCGTCGATAGGCTTTCCTGTTCAAGCTTAAACGGAAGCGCGCCGCCGTTTATCTTATTCGCAAGGTCGTTTGCTTCTTCAGCCGTAAACGTACCCGAAATGACCGCTTCTCCGTTTGTGATAACGGAGTTTACCGTAGGATAAGATATGCAGATGTCGTCCATCCAAATGGAGATCGTATCACCCTTTAATTTTTCGGTCGCTTCGGCAAACTTCTGTGTTCCGCTCTCCTTAAATTTAAGTTCAACGATATATTCGTCGTTATCGCTGTCATAGCCTGCTCTCGCGCTTTCAACATCAGAACCCGAAAGTATTACGTTTTTCGTATCTCCGTCGGGCAGTCCGTTTTCATCTACCTCATGTTTTTCACGGAACGTCAGCAGCGCGGTCTCGCCTATTTCCTCTACCGCCTTTTGCGGGTCGAAGGAGGTGTCGTCGCTCTGCCACGGAAACTGAACTATAATTCCGTTTGTAGCGGTATCGACATAGACCTCATAGTCGTTTATATTCTTGTTTATCAGACGCATTTCGATTATAGACTTTGCCGAGTTCAGGTCGTTTTCGGTCACGGGATTACTTGCCGCATAATCTTCGGGAACTCCGAACGTAACGTTTACGCCTCCGCGAATGTCTATTCCCCAGCGTATATCATCAATGCCCCAGATATATGACGTTTTCATATCGCCGAAATAGGTCTTTACTCCCATTGTGGAGAGCAGCGTAAATGCGGCTATCAGAATAAGCATGACGAAAAACACGGGTTTTGTGATTTTGCTTTTCAAAAATTTTCACTCCGTTTCAGATGTTTTTTACAATTTTCCGTGTATTTAATTTACATTTAATTAGTACGAACCGCTTATATGCACAAGGTGTTTTCAAACGTTATAAAAACGTTGAAAATCTAAAATAAGCAATTTTATTATAACATATTTTATTAAAATAGTCAATACCTATTTTTTATTGTTTTCTTTCAGCTTTTTTTCCGCTATCCCGTATCCGAAGCCTATGCCCAAAAGCGTTATGCCGAAGCCGATAAACAAAAGCGTTCTTACCATATTGTTTACTTCGATAAAGTCAAACAAAAACAGCTTTCCCGACGCCAAAAGCGAAAGCGCAAGCCCGAAGCGCCTTAAAAGTGTATTTTGCTTTTTAAATCCGATAAATATCCACAGCGCGGCGGTTATGATATAAATTATGCTTATGATATAGCTGGAAAATTTTACGGCATTATTTGTGCCGAGTACCGTCGTCAGCGTCATAACGCCGTATAACGATACCGCAAGTCCTACTGCCTTTGCAAATTTCGGCGCTTTTTCGGTTATTTGCAGGGTCAGGTCAAGCACCGTCAGCACCGAAATCAGATTTACTATTATCGTAATAGTTATCATAAGACCGTCTAACATCACGTCAAACGCATTTGCATAAATTCGTAAAAGATTTGATATGCCGAGGAATATAAGTCCGATAATGTAAAATGATATTGAAGCAGGCATTTTGCATTTTCCGAGCGGTTTCAGCTTTCCTGCGGCAAAACCGAGGACAAGCCAGAGTGTTGAACAAATAAGCAATGACAAAAGCGCGCTTAATCCGTCGGACATTCCGTTAAAAAGGAAAAACGAGGACAAGTCGTCAAGGATAAGTATACTTCCGAGAAAACCCGCATTTGCAAGACACAGACAGGCATATAATTTAAAACCGACGCTTTTGGTTTTCTTTTTCAGGATATAGAAGGTCATTATTCCGAACCAAATAACAAGATTTACGGTATAAAGAATGATCTTTTCCGTAGTCGGATTTAGATCGGAATGTGTTAAATTCAGAAAAACAAGACGTTTAAAAAAGCTGTATTCTGCTGTTCCGAGCAGCACATATCCCCATATCCTCAGCATTTTTCGTTCAACAATAACTCCCGATATAAGAACCGCCGCCGCCAAGATATGCAAAGCATAGTAGTTTGCCGAGCCGCTTATAAGCGTTATTACTGCAAATGACACCGTTCCGAGAAGGAGATTTACAAATATGTCGGATATAGTACAGTGCGCCGTGAATTTAAGCGAATAGCCGACCGCGCAGATAAGATAAATTACCGCCATGACCGACAATATAACTATCGCGGTAGGTTTTCCGTAGACAAAGCGCGCGCTTATCTGAGCAAATACGACAAGAAAGCTCTGAGTAAGTATCAGAACCGTGATCTCCGACACAGGCAAAGCTCCGCCGAAACGAACGGCGTTTATAAGCGAGCCGCTTATGTAAACAAATCCCGTGCATATTAAGAATATCAGCGTGAAAACTGTCGGAATTTTAAAATTGCCCTCGGCTGCCGCAGCGAAAAGCAGATAAACTATAAGAGCCTCAAAGCAGGAAGCGATACCGCCCGTGATACTGAGCGCGGCATAATTGTTTCTGTAGGCAATTACCGCTGAAAACGCGTGTACAGCGACAAGACAAGCCGCTCCGATAATTACGGAACTTATGGTCTGAACGGCGAATATCGGCAAGACCGCGAAAACCGCCGTCGTTATCGCAAGAGGCTGCGATTTGTAGCGCAAAGACAGGGAAAAGCCTATCGCCGCCGCAAGAAGTCCTATAAACTGCGCGGCTTCGCTGTTAAAGACGCCAAAGCCGTATCTTCCGATAAGAACGGAGATGAAAAGCTCTGCCGTACCGCCTAAGATAAGCGCGTTTGCAAAAACGACAGATTTTTTCCTGTAGAAAATTTCACCCGCGATAAGCATTATAGCGCCGACCGCATACACCAGCGCCATTCTTATTTCTCTCTCGATATAATCTGCTGAAGCGGCGGAAAAAGCTATAACTCCGATTATTATAAAAATAACGCCGATTTTACTCAGTAAATTCAGTCCCACAAACATTTCGCCGCTCGAAACTGTATTCTGATCTTTATTATTATCGTATCTGTTCATAACTGCCCCTAAAGTATAAAAATGTATAAAAAAGTCCAAAACCCAGGCTGTTGAGAAAGACCCGTTATGCACGCATTATCCGCCTTCGGCGGAGAACGCTCATGCCGCAGATACGGCTTTATCGACAGCCGGACACATCATATAATGCCTGCGCCCATACTGATTATAACACATATTTCGCTTAATTACAATAGGTATATTTTATATACAAGGCATATATAAATTTTTTTGGGGAATATTTAAAACAGACTGTCGATAAAGCCATATCTGCGGTGGTAAAGGCGGCGGCTCGGATAATTGCGGACGGCGCGAGGGATATTGTCAGTCTGAAAAACGGCTTTGGGGTTAAAAACTCAGACTGTATAAAAATCAATTCTAAGGCTGTTGAAAAAGCCTGAAACTCTTTATTTTACGGTGAGGTGCGGTGTATGAAGAAAACATTCTGTATTTTAATTTGTGCGGTTCTGGCGTTTTTACCGCTGTTTCCGCTAAGCCGCGCAAAAGCGGAAAC
Source organism: uncultured Clostridia bacterium (assembly GCA_947629335.1). GTDB lineage: Bacteria > Bacillota > Clostridia > Oscillospirales > Ruminococcaceae > CAG-115. The sequence goes on from CANRDI010000004.1 coordinate 97,183, forward strand.
AAACGGCGGAGCTTCGGCGGAGATACTTTTTGAAGCAAGCACAGGACAGGTCGTCTACTCCAAAAATCCCGACAAAAAACTGCCCATGGCGTCTGTTACAAAAACAATGACGCTTCTGCTGGTCGCGGAGGCTTTGGAAAAGGGCGAAATGTCGCTCGATGAAAAGGTAAAAGCCTCGGCGAATGCTTCCGGAGCAGAAGGTTCTGTAATATGGCTCAATATCGGAGAGGAGATGTCCGCGGCTGAACTTATAGAAGCGGTCGTTGTAAGCTCGGCAAACGACGCGGCTATTGCGCTGGCAGAGCATATCGCGGGAAGCGAGGCGGCTTTTGTAAAGATGATGAATGCGCGCGCAAAAGAACTCGGACTTAATAACACCCGCTATACAAACTGTGTAGGGTATGATGAAAACGGGCATTATTCGACCGCAAGAGACATAGCCGTTCTCACCGCAAAACTTATGGAAAAAGACGTTCTCAAAAGCTACTGGCTCATATGGCTCGACTATCTGCGCGGCGGCGAGACCCAGCTCGTAAATACAAACAAGCTCGTAAGATACTATAACGGCATTATCGGCGGAAAAACAGGAACGACAGACGGCGCGGGATATTGTCTTTCGGTATGCGCCGAAAGAAAGGATATGCGGTTTGTAGCGGTCGCGCTCGGCTGTAAAAGCGACGACGAGCGGTTTGACGTATGCGAGGAGCTTTTGGACTATGGGTTTGACAACTATCAGAAATTTACTCCCGAACAGGATATTTCAAAACTTTTGCCGATAAAGGTCGTTCGCGGCGTTAAGACCGAGATCGTTCCGATAATAGAACAGCAGGGCGTCGAATGTATCATCAAAAAAGGAAGCGCCAACAGCGTCGAATATGAATATACGTTTGTAGAACAGGCTCAAGCGCCCGTTGAAAAAGGACAGTTTTTGGGAGAATATCTCGTGACGCTCGACGGAGAGCCGATATTCCGCTCGGACATCATCGCAAACGAGGACATTCCGAAAATGGATTTCTGGCGATGTTTAGGGCTTATATTCAGCGAAATAATTTCTATGTAAAAAGAATATATCAGGCTGTCGATAAAGCCCTAACTGCGTTATAGCGTTTTCCGCCGAAGGCGGATAAATGCGTGCATATCGAGGTTTTCTCAACAGCCTGTTATTTGGGTTTTTATACAAGCTGTTCATGCCTTTGCGCACGGTCTGCTCAAATATTATACAAGAACTTTGCGCGGTGCTGACAATTAAAAGAATAATTTTGCGGAAATTGGAAAGAATATACTACTGAATGATGTTCAGGAAGGAAAATGAAAAGATGAAATATTTGATTTTCGCGCTGGTGATCGGGTTGGTTTTTGCGGTCGCGGCGGGGGTCGTTCCTGCGGCGGTAGAGAGTATGACGCCGATCTGCGAAACAGTAAAGCCCGACAAAAGAAGTTTTTCTGAAACGATAAGCGGAAGCGGTACTCTCAGATATAAAGAGCAGAGCGAAGTCACCTGTTCGCTGCCTGTTGTGATAGAAAAGATGTGTGTTTCACAGGGGGATGTTGTTGAAGCGGGGGATATAATAGCAAAGGTGGACAGGGAAAGCTCTACGGCGCTTTTGATGAGCCTTTCTCAAGCAAACGCTCTTAATGCCGCGGCGGTTGATTTGCAGGCTGCCGCGGCGCTGATACCTGAAAGCATTATTTCCGAATGTGCGGGCAGGGTCGTTTCTGTCAGCGCTATCGGCGAGGCAGTATTAAGCGGAGAGAGCATAGCGGTCATTGCACAATGCGACAGCATAGCCGTAAGCGCCGCAATAAGCGAACTGGATATAGCAAAGGTAAAACTCGGTCAGTCCGCGTCGTTTGAGCTTTCGGCATATCCGAACGAGAAAATTTTCGGAACAGTATCCGAGATTTCGGATCATGCAAGAAATCAATACAGCGGAACTGTTTTAGAAACAGTCATAGACATACTGATAACTCCAGATATTACCGCAGACGAAAGGCTTAAATCGGGCTTTTCGGCAGATGTGGAGATAGGGCTTTCAGAACCGCGCGAAATTTTGACTGTACCTTATTCTGCAATTGAACAGGACGATCTGAGCGAATATGTATATGTATATGAAAACGGCGAAGCCGTGCGGAGAAATATCGTAACGGGAAATGAATTTTCCGACGCGGCGGAGGTCTGCGAGGGGCTTTCCGAAGGCGACATTATCTTTAAAGACCCGAAGACGGTCGCTTTGCAGAAGTATATAAGGATCGAATAAGGAAAAATAAATTTCAAAAAGCTCAGAAAGGTCAGAAATGTTTTTAAGATCAATTAAGAGCCTTTTTTCGGCAAAGACCCGCTCGCTTTTGACTATGGGCGGTATAGCGGTCGGGGTGTTTTCGGTTGTCCTTATTTCGGCGATAGGCACGATAGGTACTCAAGAGGTAAGCTCGGCTATGGTTTCAATGGGCGTTGATACGCTTTTGGTACAGGCGTCGGACAGGACGGTCTCCGTTACACTCACGGACAATGATGTAAGCGCGGTAAGAAATGTAGAAGGCGTAAGCGACGCAATGCCGCTTATGTCGAGCGTTACAGAGGCGCGAATGCTCGGAAACAGGCTGAACTGTTGGGTATGGGGCGTAGACAGGTCTGCGGACAAGCTGATCTCGCTCGCCGCCGAACACGGACGGCTTATTTCAAACGCCGACGGCGCGGAATGTGCGAAAGTATGTGTTATTGACGAAAAGTTCGCGCTTGACACATACGGCAGGAGCAATGTTGTCGGAAAAACGGTAAAACTTTTTCTCGGAGAAAAATTTCACGAGTTTACTGTTGTAGGAGTAGCAAAATCGGGGCTTTCGGCGCTTCAGGGAATGATGTCAAACGTTGTGCCGGGATTTATGTACATTCCCATTTCGACTATGCAGAAGCTGTGCGGAAGAATGACATATGATAAAATTGCAGTAAAGATAGCGGATATAAACTCTGACGAGCATATTACGGAAAAAGTCACACAAAGGCTCGAAACGCTGAGCGGACACAAAGACGGCTATATCTGCAACAACCTTTTATCGCAGAAATCGACCCTTGAAGAAATAATGTCTATAGTTACGGCGGCGCTGTCGCTTATTGCGGGTATCTCTCTTTTTGTTTCGGGAATTTCGGTCATGACTACAATGATGATGAGCGTAAGCGAGCGCACCCGCGAAATCGGCATAAAAAAAGCGACAGGCGCAAGAAAACGGGATATTTGCGCGGAATTTTTGTTTCAAAGCATTTTGATGTCGGTCATTGGCGGTTCTGTAGGAATGGCTGCGGGGCTTTTGGTTTCGTTTGTCGGATGTTTGATCTTTGGATTTGCGTTTTCGGTAAACGCGGTTTATTTGGGACTTTCGGCATTTGCGGCTATCGCTGTCGGAGCGGTCTTCGGAGTTTATCCCGCGCTCAAAGCTGCGCGGCTCAGCCCCGCGGAGGCGCTTAGAAGCAGTTTATAGTGTATAGTTAATAGTGTACAGTGGATAGTGTAAAGTAAACAGTAAAATGTATCCGCTTCGCGGATATTATTATATTATATTTAGAGAAAAGAGCGTAAACCTATCGTAGGCTTACGCTCTTATGATCCTAAAACAATCTAAATATTTTCTGGGTTAGCAGTTACCTTAACTGTACACTGTCATCCGGCTACCGGTTATTCAAAGAATTGTCGTCCATTTTTGAAAGGTGCATGGCACATTCTAATGCTTTGCCGTACAATTCGTCGGGATTGCCGTCAATATGCAAAAGGACTCCCTGAAGTACTATCCCGAACAGCACCGACCATTCGTCCGCGCTTTTGCAGACTTCTGCTGTCGTTTTCTGATATATCCCGAACCAGCTTTTTCTTACTAATTTGTAAACCTCGTCGGGCGGGAATTTTCCCCATATCAGATAGTTTTCATTTCCCGTGTTGTCAACGCCCTGCCTTGCAAAAGCGTGTATATCGGGAACATCTCTTTCGGGAAATTTGTTTTTGTAATAACCGTTCAGAAAACTGAGGACCGAAAAATTATTTTCAAGGAGATATGAGTTTACCGCGTCTCCGAAATAAAATTTTCTGCCGTCCTTTGTTCCAAGCTCGATAAACTTTTCGTTTTTCTCCTTTACCGTTATATGACAGACATATCCCGTAACTCCCGCAGCAACAAGCAGGCGCGGCTCAGGGTCTTTATGCACGACCTCAAACATCTTTACGAAACGTCCTGCTTCTTTCGATAGCCGATATACGTCATCAAACGTAACGGGGGCGTTTTCGTCAGAATTGCTTTTTTTAGGGATTTCCGAGCCGTTTTCGGGAGTATGAAAAGACGCAATGAATTTTTCTTCCTGTTCTGTAAAAGAACTGTCGGTTTTTGTTTTCCTGAAAGGATTTTTGAAAATCATTCTCTTTCTCCCTATTATAAATATTTTACTATCTCGTCAAGTATCCCGTTGTTTCCGTTATCCGTAAGTCCGAAATCCATCTGCTTGTAGCTCCAGACAGCTCTGCCGATATTCAGTTCTTCAAACGCCTTGTGTAAGTCTTTCAGCCAGCGCAGTCCGCTTTGCTTGTCGGCAAGGTCGATAAACCCGTATTCACCGCAGTAAAGCGCGATGCCGTGTTTTTCGCAGTATTCCGCGGCAGGCTTGAAACTGTTTACAAAAAACGTATAGTCAAGCTCCTTGTCCCCGAAATTTTCAAGTTCGGGAGTAAGATGTGCATTTATCTTTTTCGTTTCCTCGGCATAAACAGGGGCAGTCTGAGGATATGTTATCCTGAAATCGGGCTGCATTTTGTCTACCCAGTACGCGCCCTGATGAGTGAAGATAAGCGGCTCGTAACAGTGAAAGTTGAAAACGACATTCTTATCCGTAGGAATATCGAGATCGAAAATTGCCTCTATCGCGCAGTTGTGATAACCTCCGAGCAAAATTTTAACGTCGGGGCATATCCCGCGTATAGCGGAAATTGCTTTTTTCGCGGTTTCGTTCCAGGTTTTATTGAATTTCGGGTCGGTGACTTCGTTCAGCAGCTCAAACGCGAGCATATCCGAGTATTTTCCAAACCTGCGTGAAATCTCTTTCCAAAGCTCTACAAAACGCACTCTGAGCTTTTCGTCCTCGAAAAAGCCGACATAATTCGGGTCGTCAAATACAAATCCGCAAGTCTTGTGCAGATCAAGCACCATATTAAGCCCATACTTTCTGCACCACAAAATTGCATTTTCGACATACTTAAATCCGTCGTCTTTATAATCTCCGTCCTCGGTCTGAATGACATTATAGTCCACGGGAACGCGCACATGGTCTATTCCCCAGCGCGAAACGCGCTCGAAATCCGCCTCGGTTATGAAATTTTCGAGCCTGTCTTTTGAATAGTCGCACTGTGACAGCCAACCTCCGAAATTTACGCCTTTTTTAAATCCGTCGAAATTCTTCATAAAAAGCTCCCTCTTTTAGATGTAAGAAGTAAGAGTTTAATCGAAAACTTGTTTGCTGAAAAATTCTTACATCTTACCTCTTATCTCTGTTGGTTTAAAACTCTTTTGATTGACGCAAAACGTTTGAACTAAAATTACTTTTAGTCAACGGTTTTTTCTAAAAAGTAGCTTGCTTCCATATCAGCCGTTGCGAGGGCAAATGCAAGGGGATACATTTCGAGAGCTTTTCCGATAGTGTTTTTATCTTCAATTCCCGAAAACGCCATATGCCAGCGTATCGCCATTGCCTCTTCGCGCATAAGCCGCATAAAGCCGCTTATCATATAAACGCTCTTTTCGCCGTGACCGTAAGGAAGCCTGTCGTCTACAGAATAAAAGGGAACTTTTTCCCATTGCCCCGTTTTGTCGTTTTTTGAGTTGCGGAATGAAACCGTATAAGTGTTTACCTTGCAGATGTCGTGCAAAAGAGCGGTTATGGCAATAGTTTCCTCGCTTGCATGAATGTCATAGACTTCTTTTACCCTCGGTCTTTCAAGATAATCCGCAAGGCATTTGTAGACGTTCAGAGAATGCCGCAAAAGTCCTCCCTCAAAGGCGCTGTGATAGCGGGTAGACGCGGGCGCGGTAAAGAAATCGCTCTTGTTTTCGAGAAAATCCAAAAGTTTATCCGCGCCCTCGCGTTTTATTTTTTCGTTATATATCGAAACAAATTCTTCTCTGTCTGTCATATTTATTCTCCTTTTATCAAAAGGTATTCTCCGTTTTCTTCGGGGAACATAAGAAATGTGCCGTCGGGCGATAATTCGATAACAGTCGGTTTTATACCGAACTGTTTTTTTACATACCCGACAGTTTCTGTCAGCTCGTCGGATTTTAAGACGGCCGAATTTTCCTTATCGAATTTTTTTATTGCGTCCGTATGAGCTTTTGCCGCCGCCATCGGTATAACAAACGGCTCGTCACATTCACGAAGCACGCGCAAAAGCTCTTCGGCGTGGTCTTCGGTCGGTTCTTCGAGCTTTTCAAGTATCAGCAAAAGCGGATAATCTCCGCATTCTTCACATTCTTGAATGATACGTTTTATTTCAGTGCGTATCCGGCGCTGGTCTTTCGGGAAAATACATTCGACCCCGAAGAGTTTTTCGGCTTTTTCTATCATCGGGCGCGCATGGTCGAAATAGTATTTAAGATATTCATTATAAAATATATCATAAGCGCGGTCGATAAATTTTGAAAGACTTTTGTAATATTCCTCGTCAAACGGCATAAAAAGATATGCCTCGTCCTGAAATTCTTCGGAGTTATATTTTTCCGTTCCGAAATAATTTTCTGCACAGGTATCTACGTCCGCAGGATAGAAGCAGTCTGAAAAGCTGTTGTGAAAATCGTAATATCTCCGCGTAAAAATATATCCCAAAAAGCTCAGAGCGTTTGAGTTCAGTTCTCCGTGCGTACAGTCGAGCATAAATTTACGCAGATCGGTATTGGTCTTATCTTTTACATCTTCCGCAACACCCGGAAATCTGTCGAAAAAGTATTTGTTATGCAGGTCGTGTTCTATGCACCACCTCAGAAAGACCGCGATATGATTACAGCCGTTTATCGTGTCGAGCGGAAGATTTTTATCGATAATCTTATCCGAATGTATATAAGACGCGTCTATAAGTCCGCGCTTTTCGTATCCTTCGCAGACGTTTTTGCGCTCAGTATCGAGTATATGTGAAACGCCGTTCATTCTTTCAAGAAGATCGTGGGTGTCGTTGTCTATCTTAAAGTTCATTTCGTCGCGGTAAAGGGGAATGACCTCAAAGAAATTTACCGTGTCGCCGTTCGGCAGTTTACAGGTGTCCGCGCCGGATTCTACGTCTTCCGGATATATCAGAAGCGAGCCGCAGAGCTTTGTGTTTCCCGCAAAAGGATCTTTGTTATCTATCGAATGTCCCCAGCCGAGCCATGTTTCACAGTTTATCGGAAGCCGCGAAAGGTTTTTCAAAAGCGAGATCGGCCAGAACCATTCCGGCGAGCTTTCGCCTATTTTCCAGCTTTTCGGCAGACACATCATAAGCTCTGCTCTGCCGTTTTCCTCGGTTTCAAGTCCTTCGGGCAGATCCATAATGTGCGCGCCCATTCCTACGGTTATGAGCGTATAATAATCCCGCGTTTCCGTAGGAGGAACTATATAGATGTCACAATGAATATCGGAAGATCTTATTTCGTGAAATACTGTCGGAAAATCGCCGAAATACTCTTCGATATGGTCTTCTATCGCGTCAAGCTCGTCCTCGTCGTACAGTTCGCAGTCGTCGTCCTCATATTCTTCTTCATCTTCGTCTTCCAGATCTCTGAACTCATCTTCAAGACGGTCGAGAAAATTTCCCGCTTCATTCATTACATTTTCGGGCGGATTAAGGTTCATACATCTTGCAAAGCTGACCTGAGAGCGTTCGAGAATGTCTTGTCTGAAGTCGTCGTCGGCGCTGTATTCTTTGCTGCGCGAAATGAAGTAAAGCGCCATTCCCATTCGGAAATGCCAGTGATAGTCTCCGTCGAGCCTTTCGCGCTGGCTTTCGAGTATGTTCACAGCGCCTTTATAATTCTTTTCCTCTATATATGCGTCGGCAATTATGGTAAGTATCTCGTCGTCAAGCTCTTTTTTGGGCAGCAAACGCGCGGCGGAAACTATCTTTGCGTTTTCGCCGCTGTCGGACCATTCTTTAAGCTGTTTTAACAGCTCTTGATTATCTATCCGCATTTTTTACTCCTGTACCGCTCGTTCACAAAACTGTTCGGCGCTCGTCCTTATGCAAATTCCGAGCGCTTTTGCTGAAATCGGATATCCCGTTTGTTTCGGATTTTGCGAACAAGCGCTTAAAACCGTCACTGTCTGTTTTTTGTATGTTCAATGCAGCAGAACTCCGAAGCTGTGAGCTTCAAAACTGCAAGAGAGTTAAGCGTCTGTTCGGAAATATTATGCTCGTGTTCGGGGGAAAGATATTTTTTCATAATAAAGTTAAGCCCCGTTATTTTTTCAATGCCCGTAACGCTTTCTATAACTCCCGTCCCTGTTATACAGCGGTATTCCGCGGTAAATTCGGCGGGATTGTCGCTCGGTATAAATTCGCCGATATTTTCGATCTCGAAGCCCGCGCTGTTGTTGAGTTTAAGCAGGTCAAACTTCTTTCCTTTTTCCTCACAGCGAAAATACAGCTCAAGCGCGCCCTCGCCGAGCGAATATCCGAAAAACATAGGTATTATATACGGATAGCCGTTTTCATCTATAAGCGCTATGCGGCAGATATCGGCTTTTTCAAGCACCGCGCCGATCGCGTCAATATCGGTTATTTCTCTGTCTGTTTCGTTTGTTTCTCTTAAAGCGTCGGTCATAATTTGCTCCTTTGTCGGAAAAAATGGGGCGGATAAAGCAACAGCCTTTGCTGTACGCCGTATAATTCGGGCAGACTTTGCTCTTGGATTTTGCCGCAAATCTCTGCTTAATATCTGCTTAATATCGGCGGCAAAAAAACTATCACCCGCAAGCTCTTACTGCTGCGGGCGAAAATTTTATTAGAACAAGCTCTCAAGCGTTAGCTTTTTTAGCAAGCTGTGACTTGAGGCGAGCAGCCTTGTTCTTATGAATAAGACCCTTGCCCGCAGCCTTGTCAACAGAAATGCTCGCAGATTTTATAGTTTCAGCGTCAGCTCCGTCAGCGCGCGCTTTTTTAATAGCGGTGCGAAGTGCGGATTTTGCAGCCTTGTTCGCTTCGGTTCTTTCCTTAGAAGTAAGAACTCTCTTTTTTGCGGATTTTATATTCGGCATTGTTTTCACCTCCCAATTTATTTTGACGGAGAAAACGTTTTTACCCGTTTTCCGTGCATTAAATCTCACAGTACTCATTATTATAACACACTTATTCAAAAATTGCAAGCATTTTTTGAAAAAATTATGAAAAATAATTTTTATTACAGAAAAAATATGCCATAATATATAAGCCGGGGGAAAACAAAAGTTTTCCCCCAAGCCCCCTTTCAAAACTTTTATGTAACGTGCTGTATTGGAAACGCGTTTCAGCTTTCCGGCTTTTTATTAGCTGTGTATTAAATAAGGAGAAAATTATGAACGACCTCGGACTTGCTGTTGAGGCTACAAAGATATTTACCGAAGATGACGGAGTAGTTATAAAAAGGAAAAAAACCGCAGGCATCAAGATAACTGACGTTATACTTGACGGCTCTTTTGAAAAAAGAACGGGAAAACCTGCGGGGAGGTATATAACGCTTGAAGGCGAATGCAGTCTGCCGCAGATGACGCTGTTTGTTGAAAAGGCGCTGAAAGAGCTTGTTGGCGAGGAAAAACGGATATTTGCCGCAGGATTGGGAAATCCCGATGTTACTCACGACAGCCTCGGAGCGGCTTGTGTGCGGAAAATTGTCCCCAAAACAGGGAAAACAGGCTTTTTGTCAGCAATAGAGACCGACGTTGCCGCAAGGACAGGCATAGGTACGGCTCATCTTGTACGAGCCGCAGCAAGGGAAATAAATGCGGATTGTGTTATCGCTGTTGACGCGCTGGCGTGTGAGGATCCGCGCAGGATCGGAAAGACCGTCCAGCTCAGCGACACGGGTTTTGTGCTTGGTTCGGGCGCGGGAGAAAACTGCGGGGAGATCTCAAAAAAGTTTTTGAAGTTAAAGACAGCGGCGGTGGGAGTTCCGACAATGACAGCGCTGAATTCTGTTATGAAGCGCAATATCGGAAATTTCCTTGTTACTTCGGCGGATATTGACATTGTTGTAGGGCGGTGGGCGGAAGTTATAGCAGGAGCGATAAATGAACTGTTTTAGTGTATTGTGCGCAGTTAATAGTGCAAAGTATATAGTGGAGAGTGTACAGTTAAATGTATCCGACTGCGGCGGATTTTATCGGATTGTTTTGGAATTGGTGGCAGACAAACAGCCTTTTTGTTTGAAAACAATCAAATATCATCTGCGAAGCAGATACATTAGCTGTACACTATTAACTATTAACTGTACACTGTCCAAATTTGTCGAAAAGCGGCGAAATTGTTAAAATTGCACAAAAAATCAGCGGTTTTGTGCCGAAAATTCTCTGCGATTTTCTGCAAAAATTTTTGCTAATCCCTTGAAAATAAAGGATAAATGTGTTAAAATGTTATTTGCGGTGTTCTGTCACACCGGATATTTTAAGGCGATGAAACCGCAGATTGCACGCGAGCCGTGGGAACTGCGGCGGAGAAGTCCGGACGGGATCCGGGCGAAAAGCACCTTGCCGTGTAAAAAAGAAAACAGGGAATGTTAAAGTGTTTGCTAAGCAGATAACTAACCCCTCCCCGCAAAAAAAAAGTCTTTGGCGGCGGTTGTGTGCCGCGGCAGGAAACACACGGAAGAGTGGATTTTTCAAAATACGCTTTCGCCGATATTTATACAGAAAGGTTGAAAAATCATGGCATCTGAAAAGGTAAGAATCAAGGTCAAGGGTTATGAACACGGCGTCGTTGACGCGGCTGCTGCTAAGATCGTTGACGCTGCAAAGAGAAGCGGCGCGAGAGTTGCGGGACCTATCCCGCTTCCCACGGACAAGCAGGTAATAACCATTCTGAGAGCGGTACACAAGTACAAGGATTCGCGCGAGCAGTTTGAGCAGAGAACTCATAAGCGCCTTATCGACATTATCCGCCCGTCTCAGAAAACCATTGAGGCGCTCCAGAGCTTAGAGCTTCCCGCGGGCGTAGAGATCTCAATGGACATTTAAGATCGATTTAAGATCCGAGCGAGAAGTTGATACCCGACTTCCGAGCTTTGATTTTAAGTTATGTTGAGGAGAAATAACCCAATGCTCCCCAACCGCTAACCGCGCGCCGAAGATTTTTGACGGCGCGGGGTCATGTTGAACGGGTGACCGTTCAACCAATAACCTAAAAAGGAGGAAATGGCTGATGAAAAAAGCTATCATCGGCAAGAAGATCGGCATGACGCAGATCTTCGACGAGGCAGGAAAGGTCGTTCCCGTTACCGTTATCGAAGCGGGTCCCTGCGTCGTAGTGCAGAAGAAAACAACTGAAAACGACGGCTATGAGGCTGTTCAGCTCGGCTTTGGCGATGTTTCCGCAAAACATGTCAACAAGCCTGAACAGGGTCACTTCAAGAAGAATGACGTTGCATTCAAGAAGACCCTTAAAGAGTTCCGCTTTGAGGACACTTCGGCTCTCAATACGGGCGACATCATAAAGGCTGACGTTTTCGCAGAGGGCGACGTTATTGACGTTGTCGGAACATCAAAGGGAAAGGGCTTTACGGGCGCTATTAAGCGTCATAACCAGCACCGCCTCAAAGAGACCCACGGTTCGGGTCCTGTTGCAAGACAGGCAGGCTCTATGGGAGCTTGTTCTTCGCCTTCGAGAATTTTCAAGGGCAAGGGTATGGCAGGTCATATGGGCGCAGAGAGAGTTACCGTACAGAACCTCGTAGTTGTTAAGGTTGACGCTGAAAACAACCTTATCGCCGTTAAGGGCGCGGTTCCCGGCCCCAAGGGCGGAGTTGTCGCTATTTGCGACGCGGTAAAGGCTTAAGGAAAAGGAGGACGATACTATGTCAAAGATAAATGTAGTTGATATGGCGGGTAAAGTCGTTTCCGAGCTTGAGCTTAACGACGGGGTTTTCGGCATTGTGCCGAACAAGACCGCTATGCACGCGGCGGTAGTAAACTACCTCGCAAATCAGCGCCAGGGCACACAGTCCACCCTTACGAGAACAGAAGTAAGCGGCGGCGGAAGAAAGCCCTACAGACAAAAGGGTACAGGTCACGCAAGACAGGGTTCTACAAGAGCGCCCCAGTGGAGACACGGCGGTATAGCTCTCGGTCCGAAGCCCCGTTCTTACAGACTTTCCATGAACAAAAAGCTCAAAAGGCTCGCTATGCTTTCGGCTCTTTCGAGTAAGACTGCTGAAAATGAGATGATCGTTGTTGACGAGATAAAGACCGACGAGTTTAAGACAAAGACTATGGTCAATATGCTCGGCGCTATCGGAGCGAACGGAAAGACCCTCATTGTTCTCGACGGCGTAGACAATAAGGTCATAAAGTCCGCTGCGAACATTGATAAGGTAAAGACGACTCAGGTCAACACTCTCAATGTTTACGATATTCTCAACTGCGACAAATTTGTTATCGTAAAGGGTGCAGTTGAAAAGCTTGAGGAGGTGTACGCATAATGGAAAAGACCGCACAGGATATTATCTTAAAGCCCATTATCACCGAACACAGCATGGAGTGTCTCCAGCAGGGCAAGTACACCTTTAAAGTAGCTAAAAACGCAAATAAGATCGAGATTGCAAACGCTGTTGAAAAGCTCTTTAAGGGCGTTAAGGTAAAGAAAGTGAACACTATAAGCGTTCGCGGAAGAAAAAAGAGAATGGGCAGAAGCGAGGGATATACTTCCGACTGGAAGAAGGCTATCGTTACTCTCGCAGAAGGCTCGAAGACAATCGAATTCTTCGACGGAATGATTTAAGTAAGGAGTGAAACGAAATGGCTATCAAAGCATATAAGCCTGTCAATAACAGCCGCAGAGGTATGACTGTTACCGATTACAGCGGGCTTTCAAAGGTCGCTCCCGAAAAAAGCCTTCTGGAGCCTGTTAAAAAGACAGCCGGCAGAAACAGCTACGGAAGAATAACCGTTCGCCATATCGGCGGCGGAAACCGTAAAAAATACCGCGTTATCGACTTTAAGAGAGATAAGCGCGGAATGGACGCAAAGGTTATGACGCTCGAATATGACCCAAACCGTTCGGCTTTTATCTCGCTCGTTCAGTATGAGGACGGAGAAAAGCGCTATATTATCGCTCCCGACGGACTTAAAGTCGGCGATACGGTAAGGGCGGGCGCAGATTCGGATATTAAACCCGGAAACGCTCTGCCGCTCGAAAATATCCCTGTTGGTACAGTCGTTTATAATGTAGAGCTTCACCCCGGAAAGGGCGGTCAGCTTGTCCGCGCGGCGGGCAATATGGCTCAGCTTATGGCAAAGGAAAACGGCTATGCGCTTTTAAGACTTCCTTCTGGAGAGCTGAGAAATGTCGAGGCGTCGTGTTATGCGTCGATCGGTACGGTTTCAAACCTCGACCACGAGAACGTAAACCTCGGCAAAGCGGGTAAGACCCGTCACCTCGGCATCAGACCCACTGTCCGCGGTTCCGTAATGAACCCGAACGACCACCCGCACGGCGGCGGCGAGGGCAAGTCCCCTGTCGGACGTCCCGGACCTGTTACTCCTTGGGGCAAGCCTGCTCTCGGCTATAAGACCAGAAGCGCAAAGAAGGCTTCAAACAAGTTTATTGTCCGCAGAAGAAACGGTAAATAATCATCTGATAACTTGAAGGTTGCTGTTAATAAGAACGGTGTTTGAGTTTATGCTCTGTAAAAGTTGTTTCGCCGTTCATTAACTTGCAGCTTAACTTGAAAGGAAATATTACACAATGGGAAGAAGCATTAAGAAAGGCCCTTATGTGCAGGAAGCTCTCATGAAGAGAGTTGTTGCAATGAACGAAAAGGGAGAGAAGAAGGTTCTTAAAACATGGAGCCGTTCTTCGACGATTTTCCCCGATTTCGTAGGGCATACGTTTGCCGTTCATGACGGCAGAAAGCACGTTCCGGTATATGTTACCGAGGACATGGTAGGACACAAGCTCGGCGAATTTGCTCCGACGAGAACCTTTAAGGGTCACGCAGGCAGCAAAACGACCAACAAGGCTAAGTAAGGAGGGGAACTATGGAAGCTAAAGCAGAACTCAGACAAGTCCGCATTTCCCCAAGAAAGGTCGGAATTGTTCTCGACCTTATCCGAAATAAGCCCGTAGAGGTGGCGATGGCTATTCTCAACAATACGCCTAAGTCTGCATGTGAGCCTCTCGCAAAGCTCCTTAAGAGCGCGGTCGCAAACGCGGAGAACAATCACAATATGGATACTTCAAAACTCTTTGTATCCAAGGCATATGTAGGTCCCGGCGTTACGCTCAAGCGTATCCGCCCGAAAGACCACGGCAGAGCGCACAGAATTTTAAAGAGAACGTCCAACATAACGCTTGTTGTAGCGGAAGCTGAATAAGGAGGAGAATTACAATGGGACAAAAGGTTAATCCCCACGGACTTCGCGTGGGAGTAATCAAGGATTGGGATTCTCGCTGGTTCGCAGGAAAATCCTCATTCGGCGATACGCTCGTTGAGGACTATAAGATCCGCGATTATCTTATGAACAAGAGAATGTTCAATAAGGCGACCGGAGAGAAAACCGCACAGCTCCTTTCGAGAGCAGTCGGGATTTCCAATATCGAGATCGAGCGCAAGGGCGCAGATAAGGTCAAAATTTATATCAACACCGATAAGGTCGGAATGCTTATAGGTCCGAAAGGCGCTGAGATCGAAAAGCTCAGAGCGGAGATCTCAAAGCTTCTCGGAGGAAAGACGGTCGATATCGACGTAGTTGAGATCAAGTCGCCGGATACGAATGCACAGCTCGTTGCGGAGAGTATCGCTCAGCAGCTTGAGGGGCGCGTTTCGTTCAGAAGAGCTATGAAGCAGGCGATTGGCAGAACAATGAAGAGCGGCGCAAAGGGCATTAAGACCATGGTAAGCGGCAGACTCGGCGGCGCGGAAATCGCGCGTTCTGAGATGTACAAAGAAGGTACAATTCCGCTTCAGACGCTCAGAGCCGACATCGACTACGGCGTTGCAAGAGCAAACACAACCTACGGCGTTATCGGCGTTAAGGTATGGATCTACAACGGCGAGGTTCTTAAGGGCGAAATCCCCGCAAAGAGAACAGAACGCACCGAGCGTCCCGACCGCAGAAGAAACGACAGAGCGGGCGCGGGCAGAAACAACAGCGGTGAACGCCGTCCCCGCAGACCCAGAGCAGAAGTTAAAAAAGAAGGAGGTAACGAATAATGCTGCTTCCTAAGAGAGTAAAGTACAGAAGAGTGCAGAGAGGCCGCCGCAAGGGCGTAGCTACAAGAGGAAACACAGTTTCTAACGGCGAGTACGGTCTCCAGGCGCTCGAAGCTGCATGGATAAAGTCCAACCAGATAGAGGCGGCGCGTATCGCTATGACGCGTTATATAAAGCGCGGCGGTCAGGTCTGGATAAAGATATTCCCCGATAAGCCCGTTACGACAAAGCCTTTGGGAACCCGTATGGGTTCGGGAAAAGGCTCGCCCGAATACTGGGTAAGCGTTGTAAAGCCCGGCAGAGTTATGTTTGAAATAGCGGGCGTTTCCGAGGATGTCGCAAGAGAAGCTATGCGTCTGGCGGCGCACAAGCTCCCCATTAAGTGCAAATTTGTCAAGAAGGAAGACGGAGGTGAGCTTTAATGAAAGCGTCTGAAATCAAATATCTTACCGAAAAAGAGCTTGAAACAAAGCTCTCCGAGCTAAAAGCAGAGCTTTTCAATCTTCGCTTTCAGCTTGCTGTAAACCAGCTCGATAACCCCACAAGGATAAAGGCTGTAAAGAAAGACATCGCCCGCATAAAGACCGTACAGCGCGAAAGAGAGCTTTCCGCTGCCGCTGATAATTGAGGAAGGAGGACAAGAACTAAAGTATGGAAAGAAATCTGAGAAAGACCAGAGTAGGAAAAGTCGTAAGCGATAAAATGGATAAGACCATAGTTGTCGCTATCGAGGATAATGTTCGGCATCCTCTTTACAAGAAAATCGTAAAGCGTACTATCAGACTTAAAGCCCACGACGAGCAGAATACCTGCAAAGTAGGCGACAGAGTTGAGATCATGGAAACGCGTCCGCTTTCAAAAGACAAGAGATGGCGTTTGGTAAACGTTATCGAGCGCGCTAAGTAAGCGGTTTTAAATCTACGAAAGGAGTAGCAGAAGAATGATACAGATGCAGACACTGCTCAAGGTCGCCGACAACACCGGCGCGAAAGAGCTTATGTGTATCAGGGTTCTTGGCGGAACAAGAAGAAGATACGCAAATATCGGCGACGTTATCGTAGCTTCCGTTAAAAAAGCTACACCCGGCGGCGTTGTTAAAAAAGGCGACGTAGTAAAAGCCGTTGTAGTGCGTTCTGCAAAGGGACTGCGCCGTGACGACGGCACATATATCCGCTTCGACGAAAACGCGGCGGTTATCATAAAGGAGGACAAAAATCCGAGAGGTACTCGTATTTTTGGGCCGGTAGCGAGAGAGCTAAGAGATAAGGATTATATGAAGATCCTTTCGCTTGCTCCCGAAGTACTGTAATGGAGGTGCCGCGTATGAATATCAAGGTCGGCGACACGGTTGCTCTTATGACGGGCAGCAAAGAAGAAAAGTTCGAAAACGGCAAAAACGGCAAGAGAAAGACCGGAAAGGTCCTCACTGTTTCCCCGAAAGAGGGAAAGGTTATCGTCGAGGGCATGAAAATGGTTACAAAGCATGTAAAGCCTAAACAGCAGGGTCAGCTTGGCGGAAGAGTTCAGGCAGAAAGCCCTATCTATGCGTGCAAAGTAATGCCCGTTTGCCCTAAATGCAGCAAACCCACAAGAGTAGGTCACAAAATCGAAGACGGCAAGAAGATCAGAGTTTGCAAGCACTGCGGAGCAGAGCTTAAATACTGATACAAACGCCGGGATAGGTCGGGTATAAGGAGCTTAAAAAGCTAAAACCCGGCTGTCAGATAGGAGAATTTACAATGGCAAGAATGAAGGATTTCTACAAGGAAACCGTTGCTCCCGCGCTGTTCAAGAAATTCGGTTATAAGTCTGTTATGCAGACGCCGAAGCTCGACAAGATAGTAGTGAACGTCGCTTGCGGAGAGGCAAAGGAAAACGCGAAAATAATCGACAACGTTATGGCGGAGCTTGCAGCTATCACAGGTCAGAAGCCCGTCGCGTGCCGCTCGAAAAAGTCCGTAGCAAACTTTAAGCTCCGCGAGGGTCAGGTTATCGGCGTAAAGGTAACGCTCAGAGGCGACACCATGTACGAATTTCTCGACAGATTATTTAACGCCGCACTTCCGCGTGTACGCGACTTCAGAGGAATTAACGCAAATTCGTTTGACGGAAGAGGCAACTATTCCTTTGGTCTTAAAGAGCAGCTGATTTTCCCTGAGATCGAATACGACAAGATCGACGCCGTTCGCGGTATGGACATAAACTTCGTTACGACCGCGAAAACCGATGAAGAAGCAAGAGAGCTGCTTAAGCTTATGGGCGCTCCCTTTGAGAAGTAAAGACGGAGGAAATCAAGGCTATGGCTAAAACTTCTTTAAAAGAAAAGCAGAAGAGAACCCCCAAATTCAGCACGAGAGCTTATAACCGCTGCAAAATCTGCGGCAGACCTCACGCTTATATGCGTAAGTTCGGCATTTGCAGAATTTGCTTCAGAGAGCTTGCTTATAAGGGGCAGATACCCGGTGTTAAGAAAGCAAGCTGGTAAAAAAACAAAAATACAGCTTCTGCAAGATCCCTCGCCGAATGGGTTTTATCTAAAGTTCGGCTGTTCAATGAAAATATGTGAGTACGACGGGGAAGGGGCAAAAAACGCCCTCGATAGACCTCGTAACGGCTCATCTTTACGGAGGTAAATGAATGCAGATCACAGATACAATCGCGGATATGCTTACGAGAATTCGCAACGCCAACTCCGCAAAGCATCCCACTGTTGACGTTCCCGCTTCCAACCTCAAGAAGCAGATCGCTCAGATCTTGCTCGACGAAGGCTATATAAAGGCTTATAAAGTCGTAGAGGACAACAAGCAGGGCGTTATAAAGATAACACTTAAATATACCGACTCAAAGTCCGGAGTTATCACCGGTTTGCGCCGCGTATCTAAGCCCGGTCTCAGAATTTATTCAAACTGCAAGGATATGCCGAAAGTTATGAGGGGCTTGGGAATTGCGATAATTTCCACCTCTAAGGGCATTATGACCGACAAGAAAGCAAGAGAACTCAATGTCGGCGGCGAAGTCCTCGCGTTTGTATGGTAAGAGGAGGAATAGTAATATGTCAAGAATAGGAAGAATGCCTGTTGCTGTTCCCGCGGGTGTCGATGTTAAGATCGAAGGACCCGTTGTTACCGTAAAGGGACCCAAAGGCACTATCACAAAAGAATTTAATCATCTTATGAAGATCTCGCAGGACGGCGCGAACATCATCGTAGAGCGCCCCGACGACGAGAACCTTTCAAAATCGCTCCACGGTCTTACAAGAACGCTTATACACAATATGGTTGTAGGCGTTACCGAGGGGTTCAAGAAAGAGCTTGAGATAAACGGCGTCGGCTTCCGTTGCGAAAAGCAGGGAAAGAACGTTGTTATGAGCCTCGGATATTCGCATAAAGTCACCGTTTCCGACACGGACGACTGTAAGCTCGAAGTACCCTCTCCCAATAAGATCATCGTTACGGGAATAGACAAGCAGAAGGTCGGACAGACCGCTGCGGAGATCCGCTCGAAGCGTCCGCCTGAGCCTTATAAGGGCAAGGGCATAAAGTATGCCGAAGAGCATATTCGCCGTAAAGAAGGTAAAGCAGGCAAGGGTAAGAAGTAATTGAAAGGACAGTATCAATAATGGTTAAAATGATTGATAAAAACAAAAGCAGAATGCGCCGTCATAAGCGCGTTCGCGGTAAGATCAGCGGCACTCCGGAGTGCCCCAGACTTTGCGTTTTCCGTTCTTCAATGCACATTTACGCACAGGTTATCGATGACGTAAACGGAAAGACCCTTGCGGCGGCGTCTTCTACCGAAAAGGGTTTCGGAATGTACGGCGGAAACATTGAGGCGGCAAAGAAAGTCGGACAGATGATAGCTGAAAAGGCTAAAAAAGCAGGAATAACCGACGTCGTTTTCGATAGAGGCGGTTATGTATATCATGGCAGAGTCGCGGCTCTTGCGGACGGCGCAAGAGAGGGCGGACTTAATTTCTGATAAGGAGGGAACAAGACTTTGGCTAAATATGAACACGATCAGCAGGCAGAAGAACTTGCAGAAAAGGTAGTCGCTATCAACCGCGTATCAAAGACCGTTAAGGGCGGACGCATAATGAAATTTTCGGCGCTCGTCGTTGTAGGAGACGGAAAAGGCACGGTAGGTTTCGGAATGGGTAAGTCCAACGAAGTTCCCGACGCTATCCGCAAGGGAATTGAGGACGCGAAGAAAAATCTCCATAAGATAGCTCTCAAGGGAACGACAATTCCCCACGAGATAACAGGAAAATTCGGCGCAGGCGCAGTTCTTATGCGTCCCGCTCCCGAAGGTACGGGCGTTATCGCGGGCGGTCCCGTTCGTGCAGTGATAGAAATGGCGGGAATAAAGAATATCCGTACAAAGTCGCTGCGCTCAAATAACCCCTGCAACGTTGTCAGAGCTACAATGGCGGGTCTTACCGCTCTGAGAACGGCAGAAGAAGTTGCCGCAATCAGAGGAAAGTCTGTAAAAGAGCTTTGATTTAAAGAGCAATAGGAGGAAATTCAGATGGCAAATGTAAAAATTACTCTTGTACGCTCTTTGAACAGCTGCAAGAAAGACCAGATAGCTACGGCAAAGTCCCTCGGACTTCATAAGATAAATTCCGTAGCTGTACAGCCCGACAACGAGGCTACAAAGGGAAAAATCAAGAAGATCGCTCACCTTGTTAAGGTAGAAGAAGCGTAATTACACAATAAAAGGCGGCAGGCACAAGGCGAAAAGCAGGTTTGCTTGCCGACCAAAAGAAATGGGGTGCAAAAATATGAAGCTACACGAATTAGCTCCCGCGGCAGGCTCCACAAAGGACGTAAAGCGTATCGGCAGAGGTCACGGCTCAGGAAACGGAAAGACCGCCGGTAAAGGACATAAGGGTCAGAAAGCCCGTTCGGGCGGTTCTATCAGACCCGGCTTCGAGGGCGGTCAGATGCCGCTTCAGAGAAGAATGCCGAAGCGCGGATTTAACAACATTTTCGCAAAAGAATTTGCGGCAGTGAACGTATCCGAGCTTGAAAAACGCTTTGAGGACGGCGCGGAGGTTGACGCGCAGGCTCTTATCGAAGCGGGCGCTATAAAGGACGCCAAAGACGGCGTTAAGATCTTGGGCAACGGCGAGCTTACAAAGAAGCTTACAGTAACAGCTGCAAAGTTTACGGCTACGGCTAAGGAAAAAATAGAAAAGGCGGGCGGAAAGGCTGAGGTGAAGTAATTGAACGGAATGATCCAAGTCTTTCGCAACGCGTGGGTAGATACCCAGCTTCGCAAAAAGATTTTGTATACGCTGTTTATTATCGTCTTATTCCGCTTAGGTTCCTGTATATTCGTTCCCTTTCTCGATAATGCCGCTATATCAAATATGATTTCAGGCGCGTCGCTTCTCAACTATCTTGATACAATGACGGGCGGCGCTCTCGGAAACGGAACGCTTTTGGCAATGTCGATTACTCCGTATATCAACGCTTCGATTATTATCCAGCTTCTGACGGTAGCTATACCGCCGCTCGAAAAGCTCTCAAAAGAGGGCGAGCCGGGAAGAAAGAAGATAAATAAGATAACGAAGCTTGTCGCTCTGGGCATTGCCGTTTTACAGGCAACCGCGTTCTACTTCTCCCTCAGAAACGGAGAGGTTAAGATCGTAAAATACGGCGAGGGCGCGGATATGTTTGCGCAGATACTTGCGGCAGTAACCATTATCGCTTGTTTTGTGGCGGGAGCATGTGTTATCATCTGGTTCGGCGACAGAATAAACGAAAAGGGTATAGGAAACGGAATTTCGATAATCCTCTTTGCGGGTATCGTAGCTCGTTTCCCCGACCAGATACAGACATTTGTCGCGCTGTGCCAGCAGAATATGCAAAACCTCATCTTCGTAGCTGTCGTTCTTATAATGTACGCGGCAATGATATGGTTCGTCATATTTATGACAAACGCCGAGCGCAGAATTCCCGTTCAGTACGCAAAGCGCGTCGTTGGACGCAAAATGTACGGCGGACAGTCTACGCATATTCCGATAAAAGTTGCTATGAGCGGCGTTATGCCGATAATATTCGCAATGTCCATTATGTCTCTTCCGCAGACGATTTGCTTCTTCTTCGGCATTGACGGTACGGGAACAAGTTTCTGGGACGGATTTGTAAGATTTTTCAGCCAAAGCTCGATAGGTTATGCAATAATCTATTTTGTACTGATAATCGCGTTCAACTATTTCTATGTTGCAATCTCATATAATCCTATAGAAATAGCGAACAACCTGAAGAAAAACAACGGCGCAATCCCCGGCTATCGCCCCGGAAAGCCTACGTCGGACTTCATCTATAATTCGCTCAACAAGATCACGCTCTTCGGCGCGTTCTTCCTCGGCATTATCGCAATTCTGCCGATCATACTCTCGTGGATAAACCCGAACTTTTCGGGAATTTCCCTCGGAGGCACGACGCTTCTCATCATCGTCGGCGTTGCGCTCGAAACGGTTCGTTCGCTCGAAAGCCAGATCACAATGCGTCATCATCCGGGCTTTTTGGATTAAATTTTGTTCTGTTTAAAGCCCGAAAGGGTTTTAAACAGAGCTTTCAGATGAGTTAAGCAGGAGATAAAACTATGAATATGATATTTCTTGGCGCTCCCGGCGCCGGCAAAGGCACACAGGCAGAGGTAGTCTGCAAAGAGCTTAATATTCCCGCTATCTCAACGGGAAATATGCTCAGAGAAGCCGTAAAAAACTCGACAGAGGCGGGACTAAAGGCTAAAAGCTATATGGACGCGGGCGAGCTTGTTCCGGACGAGGTCGTTATCGGCATTTTAAAAGACAGAATAGCACAGCCTGACGCTCAGAACGGTTTTATTCTTGACGGCTTTCCGAGAACAGTAGAGCAGGCAGAGGCGCTTGAAAAAATGGGCGTCGAGATCGACAAAGTAATAGAAATCGACGTACCCGATGAGGCAATAACCGCCAGAATGAGCGGAAGAAGGGTCTGCGAGGGCTGCGGAAACTCATATCATATCGAGTATAAGCCCACAAAGGTCGAGGGAATTTGCGACGCGTGCGGGGCAAAGGTTGTCCAGAGAATTGACGACAAGCCCGAAACAGTTCAGGCGCGCCTTAAGACCTATCACGAAAAAACCGCTCCTCTTAAAGACTATTACGCAAAAAGAGGAAAGCTCGTGACAGTACAGGGGCAAAATGAGATCGCCGAAACATCGCGCCTTACGCTCGCGGCGATCAAGGGCTGAAGAAAATGATCTCAATTAAAAATCCGACCGAACTCAAGGGAATGATGAAAGCAGGGGAGCTTGCGGCTCAGGCTCTGGCTCTCGCAGGAAAGAACGCAGTTGCGGGAATTTCAACGTGGGAGCTTGACAGAATTGTAAACGACTATATCGTTTCTCACGGCGGTCACTGTCCCTGTAAGGGATACGGAGGGTTTCCGGGACATAATTGCTTTTCGGTAAACGAAGAGCTTATCCACGGGATCCCAAACAAGAAAAAGATCCTAAAAGAAGGCGACATATTATCTTGCGATATAGTTGCCGAGCTTGACGGATATATGGGCGACAACACAAAGACCTTTGCTGTCGGAGAGGTTTCCGAAGAAGCAAAGAGGTTAATGAAGTTTACCGAAGAAGCTCTTTATAAGGGCATAGAACAGGCTGTCGCGGGAAACCGCATAGGCGACATCTCACACGCAATTGAAACTCACGTCAAAAGCGGAGGTTATGCCGTAGCGGAAAAGTTTATCGGTCACGGTATCGGACGCGAAATGCACGAAGATCCCGAAGTCCCGAACGAGGGAAAAGCGGGTCACGGACCGCGCCTTATGCCGGGAATGACTATTGCGATAGAGCCTATGGTAAACTCACATTCTCGCAATGTGAAAATTTTGGGCGACAAATGGACGGTCGTAACGACCGATAACAGCCTTTCGTGCCATTTCGAGCATACCGTCGCAATAACGGGCGGCGAGGCTGTTATTCTGACATTGGAGAGCCACTGAAATGGACATTAAAGCGGGAAGCGTTGTTTTGAGCCTTGCGGGTCACGATAAGGGCAGGGCTATGGTTGTCACCAAAATTGACGGCGAAACTGTTTTCGTCGCCGACGGCAAAGAGCGAAAGCTCTTAAAGCCGAAAAAAAAGAATATAAAACACGTCCGCACCACTAATAGGCTTATCGGGCTTTCGGAGATGACGGACAAGAGGCTGAGGCGAACATTATCCGAAATGTTTGCGCGCACAGAGGAGTGAATATTTTGTCTAAAGACGACGTAATTGAGGTCGAAGGAACTATTCTTGAGGCACTTCCGAATGCACAGTTCAAGGTAGAGCTTGTAAACGGACATAAAATCCTGGCACATATCAGCGGAAAGCTCAGAATGAACTATATCCGTATACTGCCGGGAGATAAGGTGACTGTCGAGATGTCGCCCTACGACCTTACAAAAGGCAGAATAACCTGGCGCGCGAAATGATATCCGCGTCAGCGAGCAGGTATTACAAGTTGAATTTAGGAGGGCATTACGATGAAAGTCAGACCTTCGGTCAAGCCCATTTGCGATAAGTGTAAGGTAATCAAGCGCAAGGGCAAGGTTATGGTTATTTGTGTTGAACCCAAACACAAACAAAGACAGGGTTAAGGAGGATAAGTTATGGCAAGAATTGCAGGCGTGGATCTGCCAAAGGAAAAGCGCGTAGAAATCGGTCTTACCTATGTTTACGGCATCGGCAGAAAATCTGCAAATGATATTCTGGCAAAGGCGGGAGTAAATCCCGATACCCGCGTTAAGGATCTCACCGACGAAGAGGAAACAAAGATCCGCGAGGTAATTGATAAGGACGGATATGTAGTAGAGGGCGATCTCAGAAGAATGGTCGCGCTTAACATAAAGCGTCTTGTCGAGATAAACTGCTATCGCGGCACTCGCCACCGCAAGGGGCTTCCCGTTCGCGGTCAGCGTACCAAGACAAACGCCAGAACCCGCAAGGGTCCGAAGAAGACCATTGCCAACAAGAAGAAGTAAGGAGGCGTAATTACAAAATATGGCACAGCAGAAAAAACAGGTCGTTCGCAGACGCCGTGAGCGCAAGAACGTTGAAAACGGTCAGGCTCACATTCAGTCGTCTTTCAACAACACTATCGTTACTATCACTGACCTTCAGGGAAATGCTCTTTCATGGGCTTCCGCAGGAGAACTCGGCTTTAAGGGTTCGAGAAAGTCTACGCCCTTCGCGGCTCAGTCGGCGGCAGATGTCGCGGCAAAGGCGGCTATGGAGCATGGTCTTAAAACCGTAGAGGTATTCGTAAAGGGTCCGGGTCAGGGACGCGAGGCGGCAATAAGAGCGCTTCAGACCGCAGGACTTGAGGTTAAACTCATCAAGGACGTTACACCTATTCCTCACAACGGATGCAGACCGCCCAAGAGAAGAAGAGTTTAATTGTTCGCAATTTTTGCGGATATTAAGAGTATGTGCCGAGTGCGACGTTTGCTCGGCGTCGGCAAAATGCCGATAATTGATTTAAATAACGGAGGATTTTTATTATGGCAGTAAATCGAGACCCGATTTTGAAAAAGTGCAGAAGCCTTGATATCAGCCCCGCTGTTCTCGGCTATTCGGAAAAGAAAAAGTCCACAAGATTTCAGAAAGACGGCGCTCGCCGCAAAAAGATCTCTGAATACGGACAGCAGCTTAAAGAAAAGCAGAAGCTTAAATTTATCTACGGCGTTCTTGAAAAGCAGTTCTATCACTATTATGAGCTTGCAACAAAAGAAGAAGGTATCGCCGGCGAAAATCTTATAAGACTTCTTGAAAGCCGTCTTGATAATATCGTTTTCAGAATGGGCATGGCTACTACACGCCGCGAGGCTCGCCAGCTCGTATCTCACGGTCATTTCTGTGTGAACGGAAAGAGAGTTGATATTCCCTCTTACAGAGTAAAGGTAGGAGACGTTATCTCTCTGAGAGAAAAGAGCAAGAAGAGCAAAAAGTTTGAGCAGATCGCAGAAGTAGCCGGCGGCAGACTTACCCCTATGTGGCTTGACGTCGATAAGGAAAAGCAGACCGCCAAAGTAACGCGCTTGTTCCAGCGTGACAGCGACCTCGATTATGAGATAGCTGAACACCTGATTATCGAGCTGTATTCTAAATAATTGCTTAAAAGCATACAGATATTTAGTGCAGTTATTTTTAATTCATATCAGGCGCTTTGCGTTTAGAGGACAGGATATCTGTCAATACTGCCGTTATGACGGTACGGCAAATCAAAGGGTTTGCCGATGTGGTATGATTTAAAATTAACAGGAATACAGACAGGAGAATTTCCGCGGGACGGCAGATAATGTCCCCGCATTTTAAGGAAATGTCTCTCTATGTGCGCGAAAAGGATAATTGACAAGCGGCAGAGCGTTTTACGCTTTGCGGACAAGACAAGCGGGAGGGTTACCAATGCTTGAAAAAATCGAAAAGCTCAACATCGAGACCTCAAAACTGAGGTCAGACGGCACCTATGGAATGTTCGTTCTTGAACCGCTTCAGACCGGTTATGGAAATACTCTCGGAAACAGCCTCAGAAGAGTGCTTCTTTCCTCTCTGCCGGGCGTTGCGGCGACGTCTGTAAAGATAGACGGAGTTCAGCACGAATTTTCCACCATCCCGGGCGTTAAAGAAGACGTTACGGAAATTATTCTCAATATTAAAGGACTCAGAGCCAAGATGTACGGCGAAGCTCCCAAAACGATCTACATCGAAGCAGAGGGCGAATGTGAAGTTACGGCGGGCGATATAAAGACCGATAGCGAGGTCGAAATTCTCGATCCGGGTATGCATATTGCGTCGCTCGGAGCGGGCGCAAAGCTCTATATGGACATTACGCTCGACAGAGGCAGGGGTTATGTTTCGGCAGAACAGAACAAACAACAGCTCCAGCCCGTTATCGGCATCATTCCTATCGACAGTATCTATACTCCTGTTTTAAAATGCAACTATACGGTCGAAAATACCCGTGTAGGTCAGAAAACAGACTATGAAAAGCTCATAATCGAGATATGGACGGACGGAACTATTTCCGCGAAAGAAGCTGTTTCTTATGCGGCGAAAATTCTTATCGAAAGACTGAGTATGTTTGCGGAGCTTTCTGACGACACAAATCCCCAGGAGCTTATGGAGACGAAGGAAGAA
Organism: uncultured Clostridia bacterium; assembly: GCA_947629335.1. Lineage (GTDB taxonomy): Bacteria > Bacillota > Clostridia > Oscillospirales > Ruminococcaceae > CAG-115. Next base: position 123,766 of record CANRDI010000004.1, read on the forward strand.
AGCCGCAAGGATAAAGTTCTCGAAATGACGATCGAAGAGCTTGAGCTTTCGGTGCGTTCGTTCAACTGCTTAAAGAGAGCAGGAATAAATACCGTCGAGGATCTTGTAAACAAGTCGCCCGAAGATATGATGAAGGTCAGAAACCTCGGAAAGAAGTCTTTCGACGAGGTAAAGGCGAAGTTACAGTCGCTCGGCTGTGACCTTATGAGTTCAGATGAGAATAAATAATTGCCCCAAAGATAAGTTTCACCGAAAGGAGAAAATAAAATGCCAGGTTCAAGAAAGTTAGGAAGAACAAGCGACCACAGAAAAGCTATGCTCAGAGGAATGGTTACTTTTCTTCTCGAAAACGGTAAGATCGAAACTACCGTAACGCGCGCAAAAGAAGTACGCGCAGAGGCAGAGAAGATGATTACTCTCGGCAAGGCAAATACACTTCATACTAAGCGTCAAGTTTATTCGTACATTACGAAAGAAGACGTTGCTAAGAAGGTATTTGACGAGATAGCTCCGAAGTACGCTGACAGAGCAAGCGGTTACACGAGAATTTACAAGATCGGTCCCCGCAGAGGCGACGCAGCGGAAATGGCAATCATAGAACTTGTATAAGTTCTGACGCAGACAATTCGGAAGTTTTAAAATTTAAGAGCGTAAGCAATTCGGTTGCTTACGCTCTTTACTTTATAAAGAAATCCCCCGCTCTTTTTTGGAGCGGGGGAAAGGATTTTAGCCGTTTACTGCGGCGTATATAGTGTTGCAGTCGTAAGTGTTGCCCTTGTATGTAATTTTTGCTTTGCTGCAGCCGTCGAAAGCACGTTCACCTATCTTTGTCACGCTGTCCGGGATATTTACGGTTTTCAGATTTGAGCACATCATGAAAGCACCAATGCCGATTTCGGTCACACTGTTGGGAATGTCTACGCTTGTAAGGCTTTTGCAGCCTTCGAAATAGATTGATGTAACGCCGTCCGGAATTTCTATGCTTTCAAGGCTTGTGCAGTGACTGAAAACGATTGATGTAACGCTGTCCGGAAGGTCTACGCTTGTAAGACTGCTGCAACCAGACAAACTGATTGATGTCACGCCGTCGGGAATAGTTATACTTTCAAGGCCTGTGCAGTCAATGAAAGCCGTTTTGTCGATTTCTGTTACGCTGTCAGGAATGTCTATGCTTGTAAGGCTTATGCAGCCATAGAAAGTGTAAAAGTTGATTTTTGTCACACCATTAGG
>CANRDI010000005.1 GCA_947629335.1 uncultured Clostridia bacterium
GAAAAACCTTTTGAAAAAGGTTTTTCCCCTTGAACCCCTTTTCCAAAACTTTTATGTCACCTACGGTAAATGGGATAGGTGGCTGCAAACTTATAAAAATCGCCGCAGGCGATACCTTAGCTGTACACTATTAACTATAAACTGTACACTAACAAAAGTTTTTTAACAATCAACTATCTCTTGCACCGTATACTCGCCGTTTGCGTTTTTGCCTGCCCAGCCGAATGTGATATTTTCCTGTTCGGTTAGTTCAAGGTCTGCAAGGTCGTTTTCCGAGATGAAAATTATGATGCCTTTGCGATCGGTATACGTTAATTTGCGCACTTCAAACGGAATGTTTTTGACTTTGAGTTCGGACAAAGTATTTTCGTAAACGGCTTCACGAGACAACTTTATGGAAACATTTATTTCATCATACAGACTTTGAAGAACTTTTTCTCCTGCCTCAATGTCGGCTTCAAGTTTTTCTCTGTCAAACTTCCCGTCCGTTATATAATCGCCCAGAGATTTTAATGTTTCCATAACTGTCTCGCCGTTGACTACATAAGTGTCTAAAATCTCCGTTTCATCTCCCGATGTAAGGTGTTGAACTTCTTCCTGCTCCATTACATAGTCGTAAGTTGTCACGAACTCACGGAGTTTCTCAATTTTATTTCCGAGCTCGGTTTGTTCATCGAGTATTTCACTTAACGTTCTGCCGTTGTAAACATAGTCATAGTTGCACCCTGTCAGCAATGACACCGCGAAAATGCTGTCGGCGTCATGTTTTTTAAACTCACACGTTAACTCATACGACACCGCTTTTCCGTGCCATAACTCCATGCATACGCTTTCGACAATTTCCGCTCCCGCTATGCTCTGCGACCAGATGACATTTTCGGGGATTTCGGGTGTTTCGGGTATGCCTGACGAGGACTGAATGTTTGAATTTTGAGAATTGTCGGAAGTTGTGTTGTTTGAATTAGTGGTGATGTCCGGTGTTGAAGCAACAGGCGCGGAATCATGTGTAACGGAATTTTTACGGTTAAGGACATTTACTCCCGCAACTGCCATTGCCGTAACGCAGCAAGTCAAAGAGCCTGCTGACGCTATTTTAACGGCAGTCGTTCTTCTGCGCTTTTGCTGAACCAAATATTCATCTCTGCGTTTAAGCAGACTTGTTGTCATTTCTTCAGATGTCTTCATAATTAAAACCCTCCTTTGTTAGAATGTTTTTGAGAGAAAGTTTAGCGTGATACAAAAGGTCGGTTATCTGGCGCGGGGACTTTTTCATTATCCTTGCGGCGTCTTTGTTGGAAAGCCCCTCGAAGTAAATCAGCCACAAGATCTGCCTGTAGTCGGGCGCGAGCTTTGAAAGCGCTTTATGCACCGTTATCTTGCGCTCCTCTTTAATGTACGACTGTTCAAGGCACTGCCCGTCGTAAATATAGTTTTCCATATCGTCAATAGGCGTGTTTGATAGTTTTGAGCTGTGCCTTATATAGTCGACTGCAACATTCCGCCCGATCGTGTACAGCCAAGTTTTAAAGCTGCACTTCCCCGAAAACCTCGGCTTTTTGGTTATCAGCCTGAAAAAGGTATCCTCAGCAAGTTCCTCGGAAGTGCAAAAATTGTTTACAAATGTGTTGATATATAGAATAAGACCGTCCTTGTACGTTTCAACTATTTCCGAAAGCCCGCTGTCGTCGCCGTCAAGGTAACGGCGGTAGCTACTTTCACCGTTATCCATTCTGACCACCCTTTCCGCGTTTTTTCTCTCACTTGTTAGTCGTATGTATAAGTCAATTATCGCATTTTTTGGGGAAAACTTTTGAAAAAGGTTTTTCCCCAAGCCCCCTTTCAAAACTTTTATGTAACGTGCTGTACGAGAAAAGCACTTCCATTCTCCAACCGCCGCGCAAGCGGCGGTACATAAGTTTTTTGAAGAGGAGTTTGAGGGAAAACTTTTTTTCAAAAAAGTTTTCCCTCAATAGCGCTAAGCTAACTCTTGTTTCGCGGCTAAAGCCGCGACCGGAGAGGAAACTTTTTTGAAAAAAGTTTCCTCTCTGAACTCTCCTTCAAAAAACTTATGTAACGTGCTGTAAGGGAAATGCACTTTTGCTGATGTGTTTGCGGTGGCTTCGCACCCGCATATTCCTCAACTTAATCTGTAATTCCAGTGAGGTCGAAAATTGGCGTATATTCTTCTTTTGCCGAGCTTTTTTCCTGCATAAAACCCTCAAGCCCTGCCGCGATAACAGCGTCAAGGGCTTTTTGATACTCAAATGTTGTAATTCGGCGGTTGAGCGTTTTAAAGCGCTCGTCAGTCTTGACCAATCCGAACGGGGTGTACTGGCTCATAATGCTGAACAGTATCTTGTCCTTGAACCGCTCGGCAACGGCGTTTATAACGTTTATCGAGTCCTTGTACAAATTGGGCAGAACGAGATGTCGGACAATTGTTCCGCGAAGCAGAATATTTCCGTCAAACACGGGCTTTCCCGTCTGACGGACCATTTCCGAAACGGCGTTCATTGCAGTATTAAAATAGTCGGGAGCATTTGAAAGCCGCTCGGCGGTTTCGCTGTCAAAATATTTCACATCGGGAAGGTAAATGTCCACAAGTCCGTCAAGCGCTCTTAAAGTTTCAACGCGCTCATAACCTCCGCTGTTGTATACGATTGGAATTTTAAGCCCGCTTTGTTTAGCAGCTTTCAGCGCTTTTATTATCTGCGGGACAAAATGCGTGGGATTTACGAGGTTTATATTGTGCGCGCCTTTGAGCTGAAGTTCGAGAAATATTTCCGAAAGGCGGTCTGATGTTATCTCCTTACCGAAATTCTCCGCGCTTATCCCATAGTTTTGACAGTAAACGCACTTCATAACACAGCCCGAAAAAAACACCGCGCCGCTTCCGTTAGTTCCCGAAATGCACGGTTCTTCCCAGAAATGAAGCGCGGCGCGCGCCGCAGTTATTGTATTTTTCATACCGCAAAAACCGAGCGTGTTTTCGCGGTCAGCTCCGCACTTTCTCGGACACAAACGACAGGTCATTTTTTGCTCCTCAATAACACACCGCCGCACAAAAACGGCTGTTGTAAAATACAAAGCTCAGTATTTGTGCGGCGTTTTCTTTTGTCATAATACATCTGCTACATCAAGCCATGTCAGCAAAAGCTCGCGTTCTTCGGGACGCTTGAATTTAAGCTGTGCCGCGGCAATTATCGGTATCCATTCGCGGACATCTTTTTTATCCGCACCCGTTTTTTCGCAGTAAAGTCTGAGATATTTCTCGGCACTTTCGGTCTTGTGTTTAAGGCAAAAGCCGACATAAGTCCTCGCCGCGTCCGCAAGAGCATTTCCCTGCTTTGCTTTCAGCCAGTCAACGACAAACGTTCCCTCGTCTCCGACAATGATATTTTCGGGCAAAAGTTCTCCGTGACAAAGGTTTGTCTGATCCTGAAAAGCGGAGAGTTTTGAAAGAAGCTCGTATTTTTTCACGTCGTCTATCATATCCAGACCCTCTATCGAGCGTTTGAGATAGTCCTTCTGGCGGCTGAGCTTCGGAGAACGCAATGCGTTCAGTTCTGTCTGTATATCAACCAAAAGCGTAAGATATTCATCGCGCTTTTCGGGAGTTTCACGAATGAGAGCTTCAAGCGTTTTTCCTTTTTTAAAAGCAGTTATTATCGCCCATTTCCCGTCGATTTTCGCCGTTTCTAAAAGCTCCGGAATTTTTGAATAACCCGTTTCCTCAACTCTCGCATAAGTAAGCGCCTCGTAAAACACAACGCTTTTCGGCTCGTCGGGTTCTTTGAAAATCTTTATGCACTTATCCCCGCTCTGATATACCTGGACTTTAGAACTTTCCGAAATAAGATGTTCTTTTGCTTCCATAATTATGCCTCCTGTTAATCAACTTCGCCTGTATAAATGCCCTTGACCGTAATTGACAAAAATCTGAAATCATTCATAAGGTCAAGCTCTTCGCCGCTGAATTTTCCCATAATCCTTACTACGGGTCTTAATACATTGTCGTTTGTTTTGATAACAACGCCGTGACGCTTGTCGGAAAGCTCGACCATCGTTCCGACAGGGTATGGGTTAAACGCCTTTAAAAACGCCTTCGTCACGTTCAAGTCAAAATGCGTGCCGCTTCCGCCAAGCATATATTCTTCCGTTTCGGGAACGCTCCACGGCACGCGGTACGGACGGTTTGACGTGAGCGCGTCAAATACGTCGCACACCGTAAGCACCCGTGCGATAAGCGGAATTTTTTCGCCTGCAATCCCCATAGGATAACCGCTGCCGTCATATTTTTCCTGATGAAACAAAACCCCCGCAAGGATATTCGGACTGTAGTCGCTGCTGGCTTTAAGGATATTATACCCGATAAGCGGGTGTTTTTTGATCTCGGCAAATTCCTCGTCAGTGAGTTTTCCGGGCTTTATTATAATATCGTGGTCAATATTCGACTTTCCGATGTCATGCAAAAGTCCCGAAACGACCGTTTCCTTTATCTCATTCTGTGGAAGTTTCAGCTCTGAGCAGACGCTCGCCGCAAGCATCGCCACTCTTAAACAGTGCTTGTATGTATAATCGTCATAGTTTTGCAGAGCAATCATCTGATTTGCAAGGAAATCCGAGTTTTCCGCAAAGTCGGCGACAATATTGTCTGCAATATTGTCTACCTTTTCAACCGCCTTTTTTGATATTTCGATTATCTCTTCGTTGCATTCAAAAATTTCGTTAAGGTCGGAAAGCGCATGAGAAAGGTTTTCATTTATCTTCGGCTTTTCATACGAAATAGGTCCGACGGATTTATAGTCGTCGGAAATTTTACCGCCGCCCTCGATATTGACTGTCTTTATGCCCTTTTCCTTGAGCATATCTATCATTCCTGAGGAAAGGAACATTCCCTTTTTCAAAATTACCTTTATTTCCAATGCGTCCGCAGAAGTAACATCAGACGCCAACTGCATACCTTCGCGCAGATTGCCTACAGGCACGATCAGCATAAAAACTCTCCTAACTAACCGAATAAATCTGTTTCACTCATCTTAGCGGGGCGGTATAAACGCCCTTGCTTACATAGTCCCGCAGAATTTCGCGGGCTTTTTCGGTGTCGCTTTCGTATGTTATCCCAAACCAGCGGCTTGTCGTAAGAATTTCGCGCACCTTATATTTCTTGTCCTTTATCTCCTCGTTTACAACATCGGCGATTGTAAGCTCGGCTTTTGTTTCGTCATTTGAAAGACCGTTTAAAAAATCGGAAAGACGCTTTCTGAGAATGTCGAAAAAATCCTCCCTGAAGCCCCACATACTCATTGAAACCGTATCGTTTTCGCTTAAAATCCTTTCCTGCGCTTTATACGTTCCGCGGATAACTCCGTCTGCGCCCTTTGCTATCTGCTTTGTTTCCTCGACAGAAGTCAGAAAGCCCTCGCTGTCGGTCATACAAACGCCGCGGTTTACCGTTCCGTTGTCGGAAAGCGTGTTTTTAAGCAGATAATCCACCGAACAAGCGTTTCCCGCAGGCTGTTCAAAAAATCTTGAAAGCGCGTCAAAAGCCTCCGCGCCGTAGAAATCGTCGGCATTGATAACCGCGAAATCCTCTTTCAATGCGTCTTTACAGCACCAAAGTGCCTGCGCCGTTCCCCAAGGCTTTTCCCGCTCGCCGAAATCGCCGCTTCTCACGGGAAGAAAATCAGCGGTCTGATAAACATATTCTGTTTTGATCAGCTTTTCAACGCGCTGTCCTATCGTACTTCTGAAATGCTCGTCGATATCGTGGCGGATTATAAAAAGCACCTTTGTAAATCCCGACCTTATCGCGTCGTGAACAGAATAATCAATAAGCAGTTCTCCGTTCGGACCGAGCGGTTCAAGCTGTTTTATCCTGTCTCCGAAGCGTTTTCCCATTCCTGCCGCCAAAACAACAAGTGTAAGTTCTTTCATAATATTCTCCTGCATTTTTATTGTCTGTAATGTTATTTTTTCCGGATCTGCTGCGGCAAAACCGTTTTAATTCCTGTTTTAGCTGTTTAATCCGTCGATCGACGCGTTTATTTTTTCCAGTCTTTCCTGTGCCTTTTTGAGCTTTGCGCGCTCGTTTTCTATCTGCCCTGCGGGAGCTTTGGAGAGAAAGCCCTGATTGTTCAGCTTTCCCGACAGGAAATCAATGTCCTTCTGCGCGGCTTTCTTTTCTTTTTCAAGGCGCATAAGCTCCTTTTCCTTATCCACAAGCTCGCCCATAGGCATAAATATTCTTGCGCTTTCGGTTACGACCGTCACCATTCCGTCGCTGTTTTCAGCTTTTTCACAAACAGTGAGATCTCCCGCCCCCGCCAATTTTTCAAAAAATGCCCGCGCGCTGTCAAACAGCTCTCTATACTGCGTTTCAACAAGCATTGTCACTTTCTTTGACGGAGGAACATTCATTTCGTTTCTCTGGACGCGAACCGCTTTAATTGCGCCAATGACGCGCGAGAAATCCTCCTGCTCTTTTTTAAACGACAGCTTTTCGTCATATTCGCACCATTTCGCAAGCATAAGCGTTTTGCTGTCGTCCTTGGGGAGCGACTGCCATATTTCCTCGGTGACAAACGGCAAAAACGGGTGAAGAAGTTTTAAAATTCCCGTCATAACGTAAACCAGAACGTTTTGCGCCGCAAGCGCGGTTTCTCCGCCAGCCGCTATCCTCGGCTTTGTAAGCTCGATATACCAATCGCAGAAAATGTCCCAGATAAAGTCGTAAAGATTTCCGACCGCGACCCCAAGCTCGTATGCCTCAAGGTTTTGCGTTACATTTTTTATAAGGTCATTGTACAGCGACAATACCCACTTATCCTCTATCGGAAGATTTTTTGGGAGCAAGGGCTTTTCAAAGCCGTCAGGAAGGTTCATAAGGATATATCTTGAAGCATTCCAGAGCTTGTTTATAAAGTTGCGCGAGTTTAAGACCTTCTTTTCCGACCAGCGCATATCGTTTCCGGGAGCGTTTCCCGTGACAAGCGTAAGTCTTAAAGCGTCCGCGCCGTACTTATCGATAATATCAAGCGGGTCTACCCCGTTTCCAAGCGATTTTGACATCTTGCGTCCCTGCTCGTCGCGCACAAGTCCGTGTATAAGCACGTCTTTAAACGGCTTTTGCCCCGTGTGTTCAAGCCCGCTGAATATCATTCTCGACACCCAGAACGTGATTATGTCATAGCCCGTGACAAGCGTGTCGGTGGGATAAAAGTAGTTATAATCCTCGGTCTTTTCGGGCCAGCCGAGCGTTGAAAAAGGCCATAATGCCGAAGAGAACCATGTGTCGAGCGTGTCCTCGTCCTGCTTTACGGGCGCGCCGCACTTCGGGCATTTGTCGATGTTGTCGAGAGTTATCTCGGTGTGTTTACAGTCGGGGTTGTGACAGTAAAACGCGGGTATACGGTGTCCCCACCATATCTGCCTTGAAATGCACCAGTCGCGGATATTCTCCATCCAGTAAAGATAGCTGTTTTCAAAGCGCTTCGGCACATAGCGCAGCTCCCCGCTTTTCACAACGTCAATAGCGGGCTTTGCAAGCTCTTTCATTGAAACGAACCACTGGAGTGAAGCTGTAGGCTCGACTGTCGTTCCACAGCGCTGGCAAGTGCCGACATTGTGCTTGTGCGGCTCGACTTTTACAAGCAGACCTTGTTCTTCAAGGTCTTTTACCATTGCCTTTCTTGCTTCATATCTGTCCATTCCCGCGTATTTCCCGCCGACGCCCTCTTTTATTGTCGCGTCGTCGTTCATCATGTGAATAATCGGCAGGTCGTGACGCTTTCCGACCTCAAAGTCATTGGGGTCGTGAGCGGGAGTTATTTTTACGCAGCCCGTCCCGAACTCCATATCGACATAATCGTCCGCGACAACGGGAATTTCCCTGTCCGTAAGCGGAAGTTTCAGCATCTTTCCGACAATATCCGTATAGCGCCCGTCCTTTGGATTTACCGCGACCGCGCTGTCGCCTAAAAGCGTTTCGGGGCGCGTCGTCGCTATTTCAAGATAACCGCTCCCGTCCGCAAACGGATAGTTTATATGCCAGAAAAAGCCGTCCTGCTCCTCATATTCGGTTTCAATATCGGAAATGGACGTGCGGCAGTTCGGACACCAGTTTATTATCCTCTCGCCGCGGTATATAAGACCCTTTTTGTGGAGGTCCATAAACACCTTTTGTACTGCCTTGGAACAGCCCTCGTCCATTGTAAACCTGTCGCGGCTCCAATCGCAGGAAGAGCCCATTTTGCGCTGCTGTTCCTTTATGCGGTTTCCGTATTTATGCGTCCAGTCCCATGCCCTGTCGAGAAATCCCTCTCTGCCGAGCATATCCTTTGTAAGACCCTCTTCTTTCATTGCCGCGACAATTTTCGCCTCTGTCGCAAGAGCCGCGTGGTCAGTCCCCGGAAGCCATAGTGCCGAGTATCCCTGCATTCTCTTAAAACGGATAAGTATGTCCTGAAGCGTACAGTCGAGCGCGTGTCCCATATGAAGCTGTCCCGTGACGTTTGGCGGGGGCATTACTATAGTATACGGCTTTTTCTTCGGGTCAACCTCCGCGCGAAAACAGCCGTTTTCCTCCCAGTTTTTGTAAATGCGCTCCTCAAAATCTTTCGGAGAGTATGTCTTTTCGAGTTCTTTTCTCATTTATTTTGTCCTCTTTCCCTTATCGTATTTATTATCTCCTCGTCAGGAGTTATTTGTTCGTAAAGATAGCAAGCATTTTTCAGCCCCACAACGCGCCGTTTGATAAATTTCCGTCGCGGTCTATATCGACCATAAACCCATGATCGGTAAACAAGCCGTCCAGATCCATTTCGGCGGATATCGTTTCGTCGTCCTCAATGCAGATAAAGTTTACGGAAATGTGCTTTTTAAACTCTTCGGGCGGTATGGGAGCGGGACATTCGTCGCTTTCATCATCATACCCCGCGCTCCATATTTCAATAGGTGAGTTGGGGTCGTTTTCATTGACAAAATAGTCAAAAGTGTAGTCAATAAGCCGCCGCTCTAATTTTGCGGAATTATTGACCGCCCACTTTAGCCGTGCAAAACCGCGCTCGGCGTTTGGGTCTTTATTGCAGCGCACAGTCGCGCTAACCTTGCCCTCTGCACCGTGCCATACAGCGTTTCCGTCGTAATACTTGTGAATTTGCGGGCGTTTCTTGCCATCAACAAAAATCATGGACTTCGTTTCGACCAGCTTGAATTTTCCGAGTTCGTTCTCAACAAAAACCGGCTCTTGCTTTTTCCCAAATCCAAACATAGTTAGTCCTTTCCGCGCAACTTCTCAATAACACTTTCGTCGGGAGTTATATAAAGCGTTTTGTTGTTGGTGAAAATTACCATTCCGGGCTTTGCGCCCGCGGGCTTTTTGACATATTTTACCGCCGTATAATCCACAGGAACATTTGACGACTCGCGCCCTTTTGAATGATAAGCCGCGAGCTGTGCCGCCTCAAAAATGGTTTCCTCGCTAAGCTGAGAGCCGTTTGTGCGTATTATAACGTGAGAACCCGCGATGTCCTTGACGTGAAGCCATATATCCGAAGCTTTTGCCGTTTTCAGCGTAAGCATATCGTTTTGCTTGTTGTTTCTCCCGACAAGTATCTCATACCCGTCACAGGAAATGTATTTAAGCGGCTCGGACAACTTTTTGTCGGGCTTCCCGGTCTGCCTGCCGCCGCGGATATATCCCTGTTCGGACAATTCCCGCCGAATTTCCGACAGCTCGCCGTCGTCCTGCGCGCGGCACAGACAGTCAAGAACGCTGTCGAGATAGATAAGCTCGTTCTCGCTCTCTTTGATAAGTTCGGAGAGCTTTTCTTCGGCATTGCACAATTTACGGTATTCGGCATAATATTTCTGCGCGTTCTTTGCGGGGGTGAGCCTTGCGTCAAGAGCTATCTCGCGCGTCTCTCCACTGTAAAAATCTTCTGCCGTAAACTTTGTCATTCCTTTTTCAATTCGGTAGATATTTGCGTTTATAAGGTCGCCGCAAACTCGGAATTTTTCGCGCTCGCCGCACTCCGCAAGCTCTTTCTTGCGTATCTCGATCTTTCTTAGCGTCCTTTCGTATGCGTTGTTTACGGTTTTCAGAAGATCACGGGCGCGCTGTTTAATGCGGTCTGCCGCATCAAGTCTTGCATAAAAATCATCAACAAGCGCATTTGCAGTTTCAAACGTTTTCCTTTTGAAATTATCGCCATACTGTTTTATATCAACAAAAGAAAGCTCTTTTTTCTTTCCCTGTTCGTCTATAACTTCCGTAAATTTCGGCGCATTTTTCGCGCTTTCGATAAACTCGCAAAGCCGCTCTTTCTGCTCATCTGTCAGCTCGCAGCATACCGCGTCAACATCTCCTGCCACGTAAAACGCGCATTCTCTTGCGAAAACGGGAGCAATTCCCTCTAAAACCGCAATAAGCGCTTTAGACAGCCTTTCGCGGGAATTTTCGAGCTTTGACAATATACCGCGCGGCTCCGCCTCAAAAATATCAAGCCTTTCCTGCCGCGGGGGAACTTCGTAAATGATGTTCGGAAGTATACGGCGCGAGGTCTCGTCAGAAACCCGCTTTATGCTGTCGATAACGCGCTCTCCGCGCAATAGTATGATATTCGCCGAACGTCCCATTATCTCCGCGCAAAGCGTGTTTATAACAACGTCGCCTATCTCGTTTATGCACTCGAAATCGAAACAAAGTATTCTGTCAAGCCCGTCTTGTCTTATCCCTACAAGTTTTCCGCCCTGTAAATGCTTTCGCATAAGCATACAGAACATCGGCGGCGTCTGCGGATTATCAAATTCCGCCTCTGTAAGGCAAACACGCGCGCTCGCGGGATTTGCAGAAAAAATAAGCTTATATCTCCCGCCGCTGAGCATACGAAGCGCTATCAAAAGCTCGTCTTTCGAGGGCTGATAAATTTTCTCGACCCTTGACCCGATAAGCTCCGACAGTTCTTCTTTCACAAAATGAAGCAGCACTCCGTCAAGCGACATACAATTACCCCCGTTGACAGTGTAATAAAAGCGGCGTTTACTGTCTCTCTTTATTGCCGATAATAGATTTAAGCCGCACAGCTTCGCGTTATACGCGCGTTCGCGTCCAAATCGGCGCGCAAACCTCTAAGTCAAATGCATATTAAGATAAAGCTGATTTTCCGTAATTGCCGAAAAAATTTATCCTGCCGGTTATATGCTGTACTCCGCCGGATCTTGTTCGGCTTCCGAAACGATAACTTCCGCATCTGCGAACCTTTCCGAAATCAGCTTTGCGAGGACATTTTTAGCAGCAATCTCCGTTCCGTAATGCCCCGCGTCGATAAGTACGATCTGACGGTTCTGCGCTTCTATCCAGAAATTGTGCTTTATATCGCCCGAAATTATCGCGCCGCAGCCCTTTTCAGCCGCAAGGCGCATAACGTTTTCATCAATGCCCGCACCGCAGCATACCGCGACCCGCGAAATGAGTTTTTCACCTAAGCCCGCGCTGTATTTAACCAAACGCAGCCTGAGAGCTTCTTTACAGCGTCCGACGATCTCCCGCGCAGAAAGTTCTTTTTTTAATTCGCATACAGCCCCGAAGCCTTTTCCGTCCGCCTGTGTAACTTCGAGGGTTTCAAGTTTCTTAAAACCGAGCGTTTCTATCAGCGTATCGTTTACGCCACCCTCGGCAATGTCAAAATTTGTGTGCATGGCTATAACAGAAATGTTATTTTTTATCAGCAGCACTATCGGACTGTGTTCGGGTATGTTTTTAAGTCCTCCGAAAATAACGGGATGATGTGAAACAATAAGCTCCGCGCCCTTTTCAGCCGCCTCGGAAACGACCGCCCGCGTTATGTCAAGACAGCATAAAACGCGCGTCACTTCCCTGTCCTCAGAGCCTGTCAGAAGTCCGACATTATCAAAACTTTCTGCGGTCTTAAACGGCGCAGCGGCATTTAAATGCCGAAGAATATCTCCTACTGTCATTTACACTTATCTGCCCTTCTTAAAATTTCCTCCGCTATCCTGCGAAGCCTTTCGGCTTCATCACGATATATCGCCGATCTTTCCATTCCCGAAACGGTTTTCAAAAGTTTTTCGGCTGTCATTTTAAGATACCTGCTGTCGGTATTTTTGCCCGTCAAAGCAAATATCTCGTCGGGATTCCGCCGCTCGCCCGTGTACTTTACGAGCATTACGGTATACAAAAAACCTCCGTCCGAAGCCATTTGCTCCTCGATTATCTCAAATCCGTTTTCACAAAGCCAGCGCCGAAGATGATCCGCCTTTGTCATAGGCTGTAAAATAAACCGCGTATCTGCGCTCAGAAAACGGCAGCCGCCGATTATTTGCTCAATAAGCTCCCCGCCCATTCCGCAAATAATAACGTCGTCTGCATAAGGAATGTTTTCAAGCCCGTCGGACTTTATTATCTCAACATTTTTGACGCCGCATTCCTCAACAGTACGCCTTGCCGCTTCAAGAGGACCGTCTTTGATGTCCGAAGCGTAGACCTTTGCCGACTTTTCGAGAGCAAGAGCCGCCGCGAGCCGTGCATGGTCGGTACCTACATCTGCGGATATAAGCCCCGACCTGCATAACCCGAATACTGTCTGTAGCCTGTTGTCAAGAAGGGGCATTTACTTTGCCATAGCGGCGTTAAGCTGTTTTACGATCTCGTTCGCGTCAACTCCGTGGACCTCACAAGCCTCGCCGATGCTTTCGCCTCTTGCGCTGGGACAGCCGAGGCAGTGCATTCCCATAGCCATAAGGATAGGAGCGGCAGCCTGAGCGTTTTCATCAAGAATTTCTCCGATAAGGGTATTTACCGTAACAGTCATTTTTAAAACTTCCTTTCGTTATTATACAAATTTATTGTGGTATGCACTAAGGCACTTATGATTATTATACCACATTATTTTAATTTTGTCTACTGATATTTTTGATATTTTATCCAAATTTCCATTTATTCCTTATAAAATATTTGGCGCAAAGACAGCAGCTTTAAGCTCCTGACTTATTGCAGTTACAAAAAATTCCCCGAAAGTATCGGGGAATTTTTTGTTCTGTTCATGCAGCGGGCGTTAATTAAAATATATTGAGCATGTTGCCCGCCGCTTTTGGAATTTAATCGAAGTAAATTACCGACTTAAATTCCGATTAAGATTGAGCTTCGCTGCTGCCTTCAGCTTCGCTGCTGTTACCCTCAGCCTCGCTGCTGTTACCCTCAGCCTCGCTGCTGTTGCTCTCAGCTTCACTGCTGTTACCCTCAGCCTCGCTGCTGTTGTTCTCAGCTTCACTGCTGTTGTTCTCAGTCTCGCTGCTGTTGTCTTCTACTACGCTGCTGCCGGAATCAGCAGAAGAGGTGTCCTCTCCGCCGCAACCTGAAAGCATAAGTGCTGCTGCCAAAACTGCTGTTAAAATCTTTACCTTTTTCATTTTTCTTTCTCCTTTTCTACTAAATAATTAATGTACCCGAAGCCCTGCTTTTCAGAATAAAAAGCATCCAAAGCCCCGACCTTATAATGCGCTGAAATATTGCCGGACTGAAAAGTGTACGAAATAAAACGTGCATTTTTATTACAAATAAAGGTTAAAACCTTTTTGTCCGATCTTTTCATCTCATCGCATTGCCTATTATAGCACAACCCCAAATATTTGTCAATATCTTACGAAAATTTAATATGTAAACAAATGAAGCATACCGTAAAAGCTGATTAAACCGCCGTTTGCGGCATTTTGCGAATTGCACAAAGAAATCATCGAACAAGCAAATTCCACAAAAATAAATGATATAAAATAAAAAAATTCAGTATCTTTTGTGATGTCTGAAAAGAGAATTGTAAAAAACATCTAAGTTTTTTATTTATTGTGCAATTTTCTTTTCAAAAGTACACAAACAAGCGCCTAAAAAAACATATATTTATTCATTATTATCACTAAGTATCGGCTTAAAATGAAATTTTTGATTTTCCTATTGAAAAAAACAACAAATAATGTTATAATATTTTTATATGACAAAAAATAAAGAAAAAGGAGATTTTCTTATGGATACAATGGGCGGTCTGAAGAGAACCTGTATGTGCGCGGAGGTTACGCTCGAAATGAAAGAGGCTACTGTTGGCGGCTGGACGGCAAGAGTACGCGATAAGGGCGGAATCATCTTTATTGACTTGCGCGACAGAACAGGCATAGTTCAGCTCACTTTCGACGAAACAACGGATAGATCCGTGTTTGAACAAGCCAAGACCGTGCGTTCAGAGGACGTCCTGCTCGTAAAAGGGACTGTCCGCAAGCGTGAAAGCGTAAACACTGAAATAAAAACAGGCGGCATTGAAATAATGCCGACGGATATGAAAATTCTCTCAAAGGCACAGACGCCGCCGTTTGAAATTGTCAGCAATTCAAAGACAAACGAGGAACTTCGCCTCAAATACCGTTATCTTGATCTCAGACGCGAACCGCTCGTAAAAAACCTTATTATGCGCCATAATATTGCAAGGGTCGCAAGAGAATACTTTTACGAAAACGGATTTCTTGAAATAGAAACCCCGATGATGATAAAATCCACTCCCGAAGGCGCAAGAGACTATATCGTTCCTTCAAGGATCCACAACGGAAAGTTCTACGCCCTGCCGCAGTCTCCGCAGATGTATAAACAGCTTTTGATGATTGCTGGATATGACCGTTATATCCAGCTTGCGCGCTGTTTCAGAGATGAAGATCTGAGAGCCGACCGCCAGCCGGAGTTCACGCAGATAGATCTCGAAATGTCGTTTGTCGATGTTGACGACATTTTAGAGTGCTTGGAGGGATTTGTAAAACGCCTCTACAAAGAAATACTTAATGTCGATATAGACATCCCTCTTCCCCGTCTTACCTATAACGAGGCTATGTCGCGCTACGGTTCGGACAAGCCCGATACGCGCTTTGAAATGGAAATAAAGGATATTTCCGACACAGTAAAAGACGCTGATTTTGTCGTGTTTAAAAATGCGCTCGAAAACGGCGGTTCGGTTCGCGGAATATGTGCGAAAAACAGTGCGGCGGTGCTTACGCGAAAGGAAATAGACAAACTTGCCGAATTTGCAAAAGGCATAGGTGCAAAGGGTCTGGCTTATATCCGCTGGACAGACGAAGAACCGAACTGTTCATTTGCGAAATTTCTTAAAGACGGAGAGCTTAAAAATATCCTTTCGGCGCTGGGGTGTGAAAAGGGCGACGTCGCGCTTATTGTCGCGGACAAGGATAAAGTAGTTCTGCCGACGCTCGGAGCATTGAGGCTCAAAGCCGCAAAACAGCTCGGAATTATCCCCGAAAAGTGGAATTTCACTTGGATAACGGAATTTCCGTTTTTTGAATACAACGACGAAAACGGACAGTGGGAAGCCATGCATCACCCGTTTACAATGCCCCTCGACGAGTGTATCCCTTATCTCGAAAGCGATAAAGCAAAGGTAAGAGCCAAATGCTACGACCTTGTACTGAACGGCGTAGAGCTTCTTTCAGGCTCGATAAGAATAAACGACCCCGCGCTTCAGCAGAAAATGTTTGAAATGCTCGGTATGACAGACGAGGAAATAAAGGCAAAGTTCGGTTTTCTTGTTGACGCGTATAAATATGCCGCTCCTCCTCACGGCGGCGCGGGAATAGGGCTTGACCGCCTCGCTATGCTTATGTGCGGCTGCGACAGCCTCAGAGACGTAATTGCTTTCCCGAAAGTTCAGAACGCTTCCGAACTTATGAGCGAAGCGCCGGGAACGGTTTCGGAAGAACAGCTCGAAGAGCTTGGGATAAAAATTGCAGATAACAATAAGGAACTTAATAATGGATAAGAAAGAATACCGCCAATATGCCGCACAGTCGGCGAACGGCGACGCAAAAGCCTTTTCAAAACTCTATCAGACAGTTTACCGCGATATGTATTTTTCGGCTTTTTATACGCTTAAAACCGAGGAAGAAGCGATAAACGCCGTTACGGAAACAGCCCGCGACGGTTTTAACACTATTGCAAATCTTCACAATGAACAGCAATTTCGTTTATATATGTTCAAAACGCTCTGTACAAGAATGAAGTCCGCTTTCAGACATTACTCGGACAATTTGCTCGACGAAAACCAGCCGGAGATAAAAGAATCTCTTTTTGAGCTTTCGGATCTTGACAGAATGGTAGTCGCGCTCAATATTGCGGGGAAATGTTCAGCCGAGGATATAGCCTCGTTTGCAGGAATGACAAAATTCGGCGTTAAAAAGCGCCTTGAACGTGCAAAACAAAAACTTGATATAGAAGATTAAAGAAATGGGGGAAAACAAATGACCGTCGAGGAAATGCGCGCGATAATGAGGCGAAGAGTTGTACCGGAAAATCTCGTCGTACAGAATATTGTGGATTATCTTATTGACGATTCCGCACAGCTACCTCAGATGAATGCATTTACTTTTCTGAGCCGCCTTCACGAGCTGGGAATGGAATCGGCGGATTTTCTGACGCTTCTTGAGGGCTGCGGCGCGCCAAGTTCTGTTATTGATAAAATTAAAGCAAATCCTGCGATGAATTTGCATAATCTTGTATTGACCCTTGAAAATTCCGAGCTTACCCCCGATGATTACAGCGAAATGCTGTATACGGCGCGGCTCGTATGGGAACAGACCAAAACGAGCGGAGGAACAATAGTTCCCGAAATGCGCAGCATTCGTGAAAGAAATGTTTCAGACAGTACGTCTTCACCCTCTGAGGAAGATGAAAAAACCGTTTCCGAGATATTTGACGATTTACCCGAAGAAACCGACGATACGGACAAATATCTCAGCGACGACGAGGATTCGCCTGACGACGAGCCGTCATTTGAGGAAATAATGCGGCATATAAACGGAGCGGGAAAGTCCGAGAACGTTTCCGAAAACTCCCCCAAAAGCTCCGCAGAAATACAGCAAACCGAAAATACGGATAAAGCCGAACAGGAAAAAACTGCGGAAAACGAAACAGCTCCCGACAATAAGGAAACTGTCATTGAAAACTCAAATGAAAACGAAGAACTTATTATAAAGGACGTTTCCGAGGAAACGCCGAAAGAAGTTTCCGAAGCTGCTCCAAAGGAAACTGCAAAAGAAACTTCGGAAGATCAGACTTCGGAAGAAGTGCTTTACGGAATGTCTGCTCCCCGTGACCTTGACGATACATCTACGCTCATTATCTCCTTAGACCCCGAAAAGCTAAAAAAGGACATAGAAAAAAGTTCGTCAACTGCCGAAGAAATTCCCGATCAACAGACAGCCGAGGAAGAACCAAAAACTGACGAGGAACTCCCCGAAATGCTCTCACTGAAAAACAGCTCAGAGTATGACGAGGATGATGAAAACGAAGATGATAACAGCTCGGAAGTTCTGTCGGACGACGCTGACGACGATAATAACGAAGACGCTGATAATGACGAGGACAGCGATAATGACGAGGACGATAATGATGATGATGATGAAGATGATGACAATGATGACGACTATGATGATGACGAGCATGACGGGCATTCGGCAAGGCTGAGAGCCTCGAAATACCATAAGCCCGCGCTTATCATATCCGCGGCGGGTGCGGTCGTTTTGTTCATTATCTGCGCTTATATGACCTATTTCAAAGATTTTTTGTCATTTATTAACACAAAAAAAACCGAATATGCCGAAAACGCCGAGGAAATTTTCGCAGAGATATACGAAAGCTATACGGCGGATATAATCGGAGGCGGAAACGCTCAGAAATATTTTTCGGGCGAAAAACTTTTCGGAAATTATCTCATTTCTCAGGACGGATTTGGAATGTATACGGACGGACAGTTCATATACTCCGCCTTTGGCGATAAGATAGTTTCTTACAGCTCTGTCGGCTTGAACTCTGAGGAAAAAAGCGTGATACTCCCGCCCGAAAGCACGGAATTTGTCGAAATATGGGAGGGCGAAGGCTCGGTCATAGCCGTTTTCACAGGGGCAGAATGCGGATTTATGAAAATCGAAAACGGAAATGCGGCGTTTACCGTCCGTCAGGACGGAGGGCTTTGCGATTTCATTGTCGAAGAAAATGAGATAAGCATAGGCTCGGTCTATGTGCCGCATTATACCAAAAACTTCAAAGCGGCGGACGTAAACGAATATCTCCCCCGCGTCGGCAAAAACGAAAAGAACGCAATGGCGGCTGAAAATATCATTCTCGGAAGGTCGAGCGGATGTTCTTATGCAGTATACGGGAAATACTCGCTTTCAGACGGAAACATTTTACTGACGAAGGCGGCGCTCGGAGATCCTGTCTATTCGGGAGCATACGGCATATGCGCGATGAACTATACGGATAAAGACGGAAAAGAACACGGAAGGATGATCCGTTTTACAGATGAACCGCTTGAAGAAACGACAGAAAAGATCGCCTCATCTGCCAACAGCGGCAATTATTTCGTTACGCTTCAGGGAAATGTTTTAAAGTTATACAATAATGAATTTGAGGAATTGAGCATGTGCGAAAATCTTTCTCAGCTTCCGAAGGGAATGAGGTTTGAAAGCGAAAAGCTGCTGCTCAACGGCGAAAACGGCATTTTCTCAGTAATTGACTGCACACAAGCCGAAACGCCCGCCATATTTGAAACGCAGAAAGCAGTCGGCATTGTCCGCAAAGACAGCGCGGCGCTCTTTAATGTCGACAATATGCTCACGGTCAATTATCTTAAACTTGAAAACGGCTCGCCGAAACCGATCGGAACATATACAAAGCACCTTTCGGAAAGCGAACTCTCGACGCTTGAATTCGGCGGGGCGAAAATGACGGCGTTCTGCTCGGACAGCTGTGCGCTGGCTTACAAATATTTTGATGGAGTTTCAGTTGTTTCAAACTGCGTCGTTTTCGGAGGGAAAACTTTTACGGATACCCTTTATGACGACAGAACAGGATATACTGCTGTTTTCACATACAAAAACAGCATGATAGCGGTAAGTTCAAAGGGAGCTAAAACGGTTTTTGAATAAAGCTCTTGACAGAAGCAAGTATTTTTTGTATAATGGAAGTGGTTTTTTGAATGAGAAAAAACGCGCGCTGATTATCAAGATCAGCAAAGTGACGGCTATATTGCTGGCGGTAGCTTTGATCGTCGGTATAGTGGTACAGTCGTTTTTATATTAAGGATATGGTCTGATGGGATTATTCAATAATACTGTGGGTCCGGGCGTTCCCAAAAACGCGCCGAAGAAAAAACCCTTCTTTCGTTTTTGGGAGCTTTTCGGAAATAAATTCTGGGATTTTTTCAAGATCAATCTGATATATTTTGTTTTCTGCATACCCGTTGTGACTATAGGTCCGGCTACCGCGGCAATGACCGCTCTAATGCGGAATATCTATCTCGAACGTCCTCAGTTTTTTTTGCATGATTTCATAAAAGAATTTAAAAAGAATTTTAAACAGGCGTTTGTTATCGGCATAATAGACCTGCTTGTAGCGGCGGTATTTGTGTTTTCGGTATTGATGTTCTTTTCGCTCGAAGACCTGACTTCGACGGATTCCGTTGTGTTCGCGCTTTCTCTGGCGGCGACCGTTCTGTTTCTGATAATGAATTTCTATATTTATCCGCAGATCGTTGCACTCGATTTAAAACTGCTCGATATATTCAGAAACGCGCTCGTGCTTTCTCTGCTGAATATAGGTCCTGAGCTTATTGCGCTCGTGTTTGTGGCGGGATATATCTTTCTTGCGGCAAATTTCCCCATGTTTGTGCTTGTGCTGACGCCGTTTATACCGCTCGCGTGGCTGGGATTTTTGTCGGTGTTCTGTTGTTATCCGGCGATACAAAAGCATATAATCGTTCCATACTACAAACAGACAGGAGAGAAAAATCCCGAAATCCCGGACTATGACGAGGAACCTGTCTTTGAGGATATGGGCGGACGCGAAGAACCTATAAAACTTAATAATTCCAAAAAATCTAAGGGATCAAAGGGTAAGATAATAAAGTGATACAAACTGTATAAAATGTCAAAACTCAGGCTTTATTGACAGCCTGAATAAAGTAATAATTCGGTAATGCCGAAAAATAAAATATACTTAAAAAGGAATGATACTATGTCATCAAGCGTTATAGTCGGTACCCAATGGGGCGACGAGGGAAAAGGAAAAATCATTGACATTATGGCAAAGAAAGCCGACCTTGTTGTCCGCTCAAGCGGCGGAAACAACGCAGGACATACGGTCGTACACGGAAACGAGGTATATAAACTTCATCTTCTGCCGTCGGGCATCTTATATCCCGATACCGTATGCCTTATAGGAAGCGGGGTCGTGGTAGACCCAAAGGTCTTGCTTGAAGAAATCGAAAATATGAACAAGCGCGGCGTGACCTGCGATAATCTGAAAATCGACGCGAGAGCAGACATTATAATGCCGTGGCACAGAGAGCTTGACAGGCTCGAAGAGGAATATAAAGCAAAACAGACGGGCGTAAATGTCGGAACGACAGGCAGAGGCATTGGTCCCGCATATACCGATAAGGCGCGGAGAATTGCCATAAGAATGTACGATCTCGTTCACCCCGAACTGCTTAAAAAACTTGTAAAGAATACGGGCGAGTTTGAAAACCTTATGATCGAAAAACTGTACGGAGGAAAGGCGTTCGACCTTGACGCAGTTTACGAGGAATACAAGACATACGGAGAAAAGCTCAAAAAATATATGGCGGACGGCTCTGTTATCGCGTTTGAAACATATAAAGCGGGCAAAAAAGTGCTTTTCGAGGGCGCGCAGGCTACGCTTTTGGACATTGATTTCGGAACATATCCTTTCGTTACATCTTCTCACCCAATCGCGGGCGGCGCTTGTATCGGAACAGGCGTCGGTCCAAAGATGATAGACGAAGTTATAGGCGTAGGAAAGAGCTATACGACGCGCGTCGGAAACGGTCCGTTCCCGACGGAGCTTGACAATGAGCTGGGCGAGCTTATCAGAAACCGCGGCGGAGAATTTGGCACAACAACGGGCAGACCGAGAAGAACGGGCTGGTTCGACGCGGTGATAATGCGTCATGCGGTAAGAGTAAACGGTCTTACGGCGCTCGCAATAAATAAGTTCGACACGCTAAGCGGCATAGGAGATCTAAAAGTCTGCACTGCATATAAAAAATCCGACGGAACTATTCTCAAAGATTTCCCGGTAACACTTGAAGAACTTGCGGACTGCACGCCTGTTTATGAGACATTCGAGGGCTATGAGGGAGAGCTTTCGGACTGCAAAACTTTTGAGGAACTTCCCGAAAAATGCCGCGCGTATATCACAAAGCTCGAAGAACTTTGCGGCTGTCCGATAACCATAATCGGCGTCGGAGCGGGCTGTGATCAGGTAATATTCCGCTGATGAAAATTTTATTTATAGGCGACGTTGTTGGCGCGGCGGGAGTAAACGCTCTTTTGAGCGGACTTTCCGAGATAAAGCGCGAATATGAGGCGGACTTTACGATAGTAAACGGCGAGAACAGCTCGGAAAACAACGGCATAAGCGCGTCCTCGGCGCAGGAAATAATGCAGAGCGGAGCAGACGTTATTACCACAGGCAACCATGCGTTCAGAAGGAAATCGATCCTGAGCGTATACGAACACAACGAGCGCATAATACGTCCCGCAAACTACGGAAACGCCGTCGCGGGAAGAGGCTTTTGCGAGGTGGACTGCGGAGCATATTCCATAGCGGTCATAAACCTTATGGGAACATCTTTTATGCAGCCCGTTGACAATCCTTTTAAGTGCGCGGACGAGATCCTCGGTCAAATAAAGTCGAAAATTATTATCATAGACTTTCATGCGGAAGCTACGAGTGAAAAGTACGCAATGAGCTGGTATCTTTCGGGGAAAGTTTCTGCGGTCATCGGAACGCATACTCACGTTCAGACAGCCGACGAGCGCATTATAAACGGCACGGGCTGTATAACAGACGTCGGAATGACAGGCCCGATAAACTCTGTTCTCGGCGTAAGAAAGGATATAATCATAAACAAGTTTGTGGACTATATCCCGCGTCCTCATGTCTTTGCAGACGGCGAATGCAGCATAAGCGGAGTTTGTCTGGAAATTGACCGTAAAAGCGGCAAATGCGTGTCAATAGAACGTATTTACAGAACGGTAAAATAAAATCGGACTGCAATATAGGCTGTAAAAAACTTACAGCGGCTAAAAAAGTCAGATGCCGATAAACATATCGGTCGGCGGCGACAATATCCATACGGCAAAATTGTCTGCAAATTCAAAACACTATATCGGAATATTGTGCGAAATAAATATATTCAGCACTTTATAAAAAAATAAAAAAATGGAAAGGTGAAACAAAAAGTTTCAGGAGGGTAATGAAAAATGGAAGTGGTTAAAGTTTCTTCTCATTCCGTACCAAAATCGGTAGCGGGAGCAATCGCGGCGGTTATCCGCGAAAACAGAGAGGTCGAAGTCCAGGCGGTAGGAGCGGGCGCAGCAAATCAAGCGGTCAAATCTATTGCAATAGCAAGAAGCTATATGGCGCTCGTGGGTGTTGACCTTATCTGTATTCCGGCGTTTACGACGGTAGATATCGACGGCGAAGAACGCACGGCTATGAAGTTTATAGTTGAGCCGCGCTGAAAAAAATGGCGAAGATCCTGCTGATAACTACGGGCGGAACGATCGCCTGTCCCGATACGGACAAAGCGCGGAAGCCCGAAAATTCCGCAGAGACTTTTCTCGGAGTTCTTACGGGAATTGAAAATTACGACTTTGAAATTTCCGAGCCGTTCTGTCTGGACAGTACAAATATGACTCCGAGACACTATGTACAGATTGCAAAGATAATACGCGAAAACTATCGCAAATTCAACGGATTTGTAATAACTCACGGGACGGATACGCTCGCCTATGCCGCCGCGGCTTTGTCATGTCTTGTGGAAAACAGCGCAAAGCCGATAGTACTGACAGGAAGTATGAAGCCGTTTTTTTCGGAACCATCAGACGCTCCCAAAAATCTGAAAAACGCTCTCATGTTCGCAGGAGAACAAAAAGCATACGGCGTTTCGGTAGTTTTCGGGCGGTTTGCATATGACGCTGCGCACGTTTCAAAGATACACACAACGGCGATAAATGCTTTTGAAAGCGTGAATTTTACTCCTTTGGCTTCGTTTGAGCGGGAAAGGATCGTTTTTACCGAGCCGAAAGCCGAATACAGCGGAACAGTTCGATTTTACGAAATGCTCGACGAACGGGTCGAGGCGGTTTTTCTTGTTCCGAAAACATTGCCGCCGATAATACGAAACGACACAAGGGCGGTAATTATCCTCGGCTTCGGAACAGGCGGTATGCCGGAATATCTCATTGATTTTCTGAGAGAACTTGTTTCACGGGGAATTTACGTCATTATGTCCACCCAGGTTCTCCGAGGCGGAAGCGATCTGTCTCTTTACAGCGTAGGAAGCAGCATATCGGAAAGTTTTCCCGTAATAGACGCGGGAAAAATGACTGTCGAATATGCGGTCATGAGGGCAATGTTTGCGCTTTCACAGTCTGACGGTTTGAAAGACTTCAGGAAAATTTTTCTCGGCAAATTTTAAAACGAAAGGGCGTTTGAAATATGAAATGTGTTTCGGTAGAAAAGCTCAACAGCGCTGCAAAAAATCCGAGCGAACTTATTTCGGAGGGCGAAAAACTCTATTCCGAACAGCTTTCCGCCGCCGCGGCCGCGATCTTTTCCGAACGCGAAAAACGCCCCGTAGTTCTGCTTTCCGGACCATCGGGTTCGGGAAAAACAACGTCGGCATACAGAATTTCACACCTGCTTGAAGAGTATGGCTGTAAAGCGCATATCATTTCAATGGACAACTATTTTCTCCCGATGCACGAAAACGAAGCCGCGCGGGACGAAAACGGGAATATTGATTTTGAAAGCCCGTACAGACTTGATATTCCTCTGTTTAAAAAACATCTTGAAATGCTTTCAAAGTGCGAGGAGATAAATATTCCCTCGTTTGATTTTGCAAAGCAAGAGCGATATGGCGGAATGAAGCTGAAGCGCGAAAAGGGCGAGCTTGTTATTTTAGAAGGAATTCATGCATTAAATCCGCTTGTCACGGGCGATTGTGACGATTTTACGACCTGCGTTTACGTCAGCGTCCGAACGCGCATATCAAACGGCGAAAAACTTCTTCATCCGTCAAAAATCCGCCTTATGAGACGGCTTATGCGCGACAAGCTCTACCGAGGACGAAGCCTTTCGGAGACATTTGAGTTCTTTAAATCGGTAGAACGAGGAGAGGGACTTTACATAATGCCGTTTAAATATCGAGCGGATTTTGACATCGATACCTTTATAGAATATGAGGCTTCGGTTTATCGGAATATACTTCTGCCCGAACTGGAAAAAGCGGCGGCGGATTATCCCGATTACGGCTTTTATGCAGACATAGAGGAGTTTCTGAGACTTTTGGAGCCGATAGAAAAAAAGTATGTTCCCGAAAATGCGCTTATCCGCGAATTTATCGGAGAATAACATAAACTCGGCTTTCCAAATCAATGCAAATTTACAGAAAAATATATCCGTCACTAAAGAAAAGCCGTTTAAGATCCATTTAAAAACAGTTATACATATTTATATTGTATTTTATATGCAGTCAAAGGGCGAACAAATAAAAGTTATTGCCTTTTTTACCATAATTTGCGGTTGATTTTTGTCATGTTACACAATAGCAAAGTTACTAAAAAATTAAAATTAGTGCATTATATAAAAATATTCTTTTTCTTTGTTGACAAAACCAAATTCCAGTGTTATAATATTATCGTAGCAAGAAGTGTAATTGTGTAACGGACTGTGCAGAATGATAAATATCATCGTATTTGTGGGCACAGATTAAACGGGAAAACGTTTTCGGCAATATGTATAATGTATAGCAGAAACGTTATTTCGTTTGTCTGAAATTCTTTATAAAGAGATAAGTATGGACCTGAAGCTTAAAGTTAGAATTTTCGTATCATTATTTTTGCTTTTTTTCACAATGTTCGCAATCTTTAATTTTTCCGCACAGAACGGAAACGAAAGCAACGGGTTAAGTTCTATTTTTTCACGGCTTTTCTGTAAGTTGCTTTTTTCCGGGTTTGATGAGATGACTTCGGAGCAGCAGCTTTTTGTTGTTTCGGGAATAAATCATTTTGTCAGAAAAGCTGCGCATTTTACGGCGTATGCTGTTCTCGGATTTTGCTCGTATACATCTGTATATTTGATAGGTATAAGACTTAAAGGGGTATATCTCCCCGCCGTAATGTTATGTGCCGCTTATGCGGTTTTGGACGAAATCCACCAGTATTTTACACCGGGCAGATCAATAAAGATAACAGATATGCTGCTCGATACGGTGGGAGGGGCGTTTGGCGCTCTTGCGGCGATGGTTGTGGGGATCGTGATAGTACATATCAAGACACAACTGAAGAGAAAAAAGTACAAACCGGAGGAAGTTTCATAGATGGAAGAAAACGAACAGACTATTGACCTAAGGGTCTTGCTGAAAGTACTGAAGGATCGCCTTCTGCCAATAGCTGCGTCGGCACTTATAGCTGCTGCGTTGGGATTTATGCTTTCGGCAGTCATTATTCCGAAGCAGTATACGGTCGAAGCAAGACTGTTTGTCGAGAACTCCGTCGATAACAGCAGCAACTCCTCCATAAATATCAACGACATTAACGCTGCTCAGAAAATCGTCACCACCTGTCAGGTTCTTTTTACAAGCGACAGAGTACTCGGAGATCTAAAGTCTGTGTTTGACGATTATACTATAAACGAGCTTAAAGATATGATCGTTATAGAAGCAGTAGACAGCACTGAAATTTTGAGGATAGCTGTTACGACGCTTGATCCGCAGACTTCTGTTGATATGGTGTCGAAACTTGTCGAGCTTTCAATAAACGAGTTTGAAAGGGTTATAAAAAACGGTTCTATCATACCGATCTATCCAGACGCGGAACACCCGCTTGAGGCTCCGTTAAGTCCTTCTTTTCCGAGCATTCCCATGTTCTCGGTGGTAGGTCTGTTTATAGGTCTTGTGGTTTCGTATATTGTCTTTCTGATAATTGAAATGATAGACATAAAGGTGAAGCCGGGCGACGATCTCATGCAGATGTACGGTATACCGGTATTTGCCGAGATCATGGATTTTGAGCTTTCCGATAAGAGCAGCTATAAATATAAGTATTATTCAACAAGTACACCGGCTGCTTCCGGATCGACCCCAAAACCAACTGCAAAAGGCGGATCAAAGAGCATTTCGCCTTTATCAAAAAATACGGTTTCCGCAAATTCTTCTGACGCCGAAAAAATAGGCGACAAAAGAAAGGAGAACGCTTGATAATGGCAAAGGTAAAAAAAGGAGAAAGACTCCCGATAAACCAGTCACGAAAGTTTATCCTTTCAGACAAGACACAGTTTGTTATAAAAGAAGCATACAAAACAGCAAGAGCAAATCTTGTGTTTTCAATGGCGACGTGTGAATCAAAGGTAGTAATTGTTACAAGCTGCGCTCCGGCAGAAGGAAAAAGCACAAACTGCCTTAATATGGCGATAACAATGGCTGAAACAGGCGCGTCGGTGCTGCTGATAGACGGAGATATGAGAAAGCCCGTTCAACATTCGCTTTTAAAGCTCGATAATAAAAAGGGTCTTTCCTCAATTTTAGGAGGAATTACGAGCGATATTGGAAAAGCGGTCAAAAAGGGCGTGAGAAGTAATCTCGATGTGCTTACGTCGGGTCCTATTCCGCCAAATCCCGCAGAGCTTCTCTCAGGGAAAAGAATGGCAGAGCTTTTGGAGATTGTCGCAAATCATTATGATTACGTTTTCATTGATACGCCGCCCGTAACGGTCGTTACAGACGCATTTCTTATGAACGAGATTGTCGCAGGAATTGTCTTTGTAGTAAAAGAAGGTTCTACAACGCACGTCGAAATAAACGAGGCTTTGCAAAAAGCCAAGATGATGAACGCGAAGGTCTTGGGAATGATAAAAGTCAACTGTGATTATAAGGGGAAATCAGGATATTCTTCTTATAAGTACAAATATAATTACGATTACAAAAACAACTAACGGTAATATGGGAGAACCGCTATGACGGATTTTCATTCACATATACTGCCGGGCATTGACGACGGGTCACAAAACGTTGAAATGTCTGAAAAAATGCTTGAACTTGAGGCAGCGTCGGGAATAACGACAATAGTTGCAACTCCGCACTTCTACCTCTCGGAGCAAAGCGTCGAAAGATTTGTGCGAAAGCGCGAGGCGGCTTTTCAGGAGCTTTTGCCTGTCGCAGAAAATATGGGTATCGATATTGTATGCGGAGCAGAGGTTTATTACTCTCCGTCGCTTATTGATGAAGATCTTTCAAAACTTTGCATAGGCGACACAAGATATATGATGATAGAACTCCCGTATACAAAGCTGACTGATAGTTTTATCAGAGAATTTCATAGCTTTATAGGAAACATCTCTTCTGAAATAACGCCTATTCTTGCGCACGCAGAGCGTTATCTCAGATTTACGGACGAAAACAGCGTTTATGAAATAATGAACTGTGATATGCTTGTACAGCTTAATAGCGGTTCGTTCAAGCCGTTTTCTTCCGAGATAAAATTTATGCTTGACCTTATCAAGCATGATATGGCTCATCTGCTCGGAACGGACTGTCATAACACATCTTCCCGTCCGCCGAATATGGATATAGCCAAAAAAATGATTGGAAAGAAACTTTCTGCAAGGAGCTTTGACCGCCTTATGTATAACGCGGAGGTAGTGCTTTCCGACGAAGTTATTGGTGAGTGATATGATAGTTTACTATCTGATGTTGATTGGTTCGATTGCGATCGGAATACCGCTTTGCAAGGTAAAGCACGGAAAGATGTTCTACTGTTCAATAATGGGAGTTGCGTTCTTTCTTGTGGCGGCTCTGCGTTCAAGCGTCGGATATGACTATAATCTGTACGGCTCTTGGTTTTTGGACTACAGATACAATATTGATTTCCAAATACACTTTACGGAAAACAAGGTCGAAAAGGGCTTTCTTATGCCGGTTAAATTCCTCGCGGAAGTAACCGACAACTATCAGATAATGTTTGTTATTATAGCTGCCTTTTTAGCGGCGGCAGTAATGATATATATCTACTTCAATACTGAAAAAGCATATCTCGGTGTGTTCTGCTTTTTAGCATTCGGAGTTTTCTTTAACTCGATGAACTTTATGAGACAGATGATAGCGGCGTCAATTCTTCTGTACGCTATGCAGTACATAAAGAAAAAGCAGTTTTTCAGGTTCTTGGTTTTTGTGATATTCGCCGGAGCTTTCCATGTTTCCGCGCTGATAATGGTGGTGTTCTACTTCCTGCTTCAGATAAAGATGAACTGGAAAAGTCTGGGGGTATATACTGGAATTTTGATTTTGTACTTCATATTCTCAGAGCCTGCACTCAGATTTATCACAAGGTATTTTTACACGGGTTATCAGCTCGGCAGCAGTGTCGAGATAACAAAGGGCATTACGCCTATATATACGGTGTTTTTCGGAATTTTCTTTGTGCTTGCCTTTATTGTGAGAAAAAGGCTGTGTGAAAAGGATCAGTTTAACAACGTACTGATAAATTGCATGTTTTTCGACTTTTTCTTTGAGGCAATGGGAGCAAAGCACGGAGTTATCTCGCGTTTTGCGGTATTGTTCATAATTCCCGCGGTGACGGTTCTTGTGCCAAAGGTTATTATGGAGTATGTCGAACTTTTCAAGGAAAAGTTCGGGAAAGACAAGAATAAACAGCTTATTTCCAAAGCAGTTGTGCTTAGTGTATTTGCGACGTTCTGCACCTGTATGTACACATATATGATCGTCAACAACTATAACGGCGTTATGCCGTATCAGACCGTTTTATCCGAAAGAGGTACTGAAAATGCTGAACAGTAGAGCCATAATAGATTACCTGCTGAACAGAAAAAACAGCCTTTTGGAAAACATTCTGATGTGTTTTGCAATAACTTTAACATGTGCTTTTTTCTGGTATGACGATTATTACAGCTTTATGAGCATACTTCGGCCGATAGCGTCGGTATTGCTTGTAGTATCATGGCTTTGGTGCGGATTTTTGAGCGGCAAGGACAAAAAATGGGGTTTCCTCGTTTTTTCGGGAGCATATTGGCTCATACCTTATCTGTACTGCTTGTGGTATGAAGCGAGAGATGACAGCCAAGGCTATAACGCTTTTCTATCGCTTTCATACAAGTTTTCAGATCTGCTTTTTGATAAACCAATGCAAAGTATCGCAGAGTTTACACACTGCGGTGTCTATATATGGGTCTTGTCCTTAATGATTTTAGTTTGTACGGTGTATTTTGTCGGTTCAAATCTTTCGGACATCTATCGGAAGAAAGAACAGTCAGAAAACGCTGAGAACGAAGCAGAATACGAGGATGAGGATCAGCCGTATGACGACGAAAACGTCTGAATGCGGCGAGTGGGAAATGTTTTATTAGTTTGGTAACACCTTGTCCGAAAGGACGGTTGTTATAAATCTTTGAAGAAAGGAGGACAAATCAAATGAAGAAGTTTACAAGCAAGGTTTTTGCAGGTATTTTCGCTGCTGCTGTAATGGCAACTGCTGCATTTGCTTCTGACTACTCAGAGGATCCCGGCTACGGTATACCTGATACTGAGGTAGTTGAGAATCAGACTGTAACTGACGCTATCGCTACAGCTACAGCTACAGGCGACGATGCTAAAGTAGAGCTCGAAGACGTAGGCGGCTCTCTTACTGCTGACGCTGTTACTGCTCTTAAGACTGCTGGAAGAGATGTTGTTATCACCAACAATGGTGTAACCATCGAGATCCCTAAAGCTGAAGTAGCAAAGCTTGACGGCGCTGTTGACCTTACAATGGGTGTCACCAAATTGGATGCTGACACTCAGCTCGCTAACAAGGTTGAGGTTAGCAAGGACGCTGTTATGATCGGTCTTGCTGCTGATGACGGTACAAAGTTCGGCGCAACTCTTTCCGTAACAGTTCCGTGCACAATCGCAAATCCTGTTCTTTACCACGTAGATGGCAAGGGTAATGTAAGCGTTGTGAAGGATGGTGCTAAGGCTAATGCAAACGGTACTGTTACCGTAAGCATCAGCGGTGCATCTTACTACATCATCGCTGAAGATGGTGCAGTAAAGGGTGCTGACGGCAACGTTAATACAGGTGTTGTTCTTCCGATCGCACTCGTTGCGCTCGCAGGCGGCTCTGTAGCAGTATCTGCAATCGCTGCTAAGAAGAGAAAGTAATTTCTCTACTTAAACGCAAAACTAACGGCGCGGTGTAAAAGCCGCGCTGTTAATTTTTTTGTCCTTTCAGTAAATTTTTTTAAAAAACCTATTGACAAAGTAAGGAATAGGGTTTATAATATAATCAACCTACTTGATTGGTAGGAATTATTGAAAGGACAACGCATGAAAAATGAAACACAAGTATTTTCGATGTATGACGGGTTCTTCTACGGCGCGAATGTGCCGAATATTACCACTATAACATTCATAACGTAAATAAAATCAAGTTTCAGACTTTCTCGACAGTCTGAACATTTAGGAGGAACTTATTATGTCAGACATTAAAAATTCATCAACCTGGAGCTTTGAAACCAAACAGCTCCACATTGGACAGGAAAACGCAGATCCCGCTACCGACGCACGCGCTGTACCAATATATGCAAGCACCTCGTTTGTGTTTCACAACAGTCAGCATGCCGCAGACCGCTTCGGGCTTCGTGACGCGGGAAACATCTACGGCAGACTTACAAATCCCACTCAGGATATTTTCGAGCAGAGAATTGCAGCGCTTGAAGGCGGAACAGCGGCGCTCGCTACTGCATCGGGAGCGGCAGCGATAAATTATACCATTTCGGCACTTGCAAGAAGCGGAGAACACATCGTTGCTTCAAAAACTATTTACGGCGGGACTTATAACCTGCTTGCGCACACTCTCCCGCTCAGTTCGGGAATAACGACAACGTTTGTTGACCCTGAGGAGGATAATTCCTTTGAAAAGGCAATTCAGCCGAATACAAAGGCTATCTTTATCGAAACCCTCGGAAATCCAAACTCAAATATCATTGACATTGAAGAAGTTGCGAAAATCGCACATAAACACGGTATTCCGCTTGTTGTAGACTCGACTTTCGCAACGCCCTATCTCGTAAGACCGCTTGAATACGGCGCGGACATCGTTGTTCACTCGGCGACTAAGTTTATCGGCGGTCACGGAACGGCGATCGGCGGAGTTATTATTGACGGCGGGTTTGACTGGGATAAGTCGGGAAAATATCCGTGGATCTCAGAGCCAAATCCCTCTTATCACGGCGTTTCATTCTCAAAAGCTGTCGGAAAAGCGGCGTTTGTCACCTACATACGCGCTATATTGCTCCGTGACACGGGCGCAACGCTCTCCCCTTTCCATGCATTCTTGTTTTTGCAGGGGCTTGAAACGCTGTCACTGAGAGTTGAACGTCATGTGCAGAACGCGCTTAAAATTGTCGAATATCTTAACTCTCACCCGCAGGTAGAGGCAGTTCATCATCCCTCGCTCGAAACTGAACCGAGCCATAGACTGTATAAAAAATATTTCCCGAACGGCGGCGGTTCGATTTTCACATTTGAGATAAAGGGCGACGATAAAACCGCGCAGAAGTTTATAGACAACCTTGCGATATTCTCGCTTTTGGCGAATGTTGCAGACGTAAAGAGCCTCGTTATCCACCCTGCAAGCACGACCCACTCTCAGCTTACCGAAGAAGAGCTTCTTGACCAAGGCATAAAACCAAACACCATTCGCCTTTCAATAGGCATAGAAAACATAAACGACCTTATTGCCGCGCTTGACGCAGCGTTTAAAGCCGTAGAATAAGGAGATAATATTATGTCAAACATATATACATCAGCAGATCAGCTTATTGGAAAAACTCCGATCTTGGAGCTTACTCATATTGAAAAGGAAGCAGGACTTAAAGCAAAGATCCTCGCAAAACTTGAATATTTCAATCCCGCGGGTTCGGTAAAGGACAGAATAGCAAAGGAAATGCTCGACGACGCGGAGCGTTCGGGTAAACTTAAAAAAGGCGCGGTAATTATTGAGCCGACAAGCGGAAACACGGGTATCGGGCTTGCGGCAGTTGCTGCGGCAAGAGGCTATAGAATTATAATTGTTATGCCCGAAACAATGTCTGTTGAACGCAGGCAGCTTATGAAAGCATACGGCGCAGAGCTTGTGCTTACCGAAGGCTCAAAGGGAATGAAAGGCGCAATTGAAAAGGCAAACGAGCTTTCAAAGGAAATCGAGGGCGCGTTTATTCCCTCACAGTTCACAAATCCCGCCAACCCCGAAGCTCACAGAAAGACGACTGCTCCCGAAATCTGGGAAGATACAGACGGAAAAGTAGATTATTTTATTGCAGGAGTAGGCACGGGCGGCACGATAACAGGCGTCGGCGAATATCTCAAAGCAAAAAAACCCGATATCAAGATAATTGCTGTTGAGCCGAAAACAAGTGCGGTGCTTTCGACGGGAATTGCAGGAAAGCACGGTATTCAAGGAATTGGCGCGGGATTTGTTCCGGAAGTGCTGAATACGAAAATTTATGACGAGATTATTCCTGTTAAGGACGAAGACGCTTTCACAGCAGGAAGGCTTATCGGAAATAAAGAGGGTGTTCTTGTCGGAATATCATCGGGCGCGGCATTGTGGGCGGCAATTGAAATAGCAAAGCGTCCCGAAAGTGCGGGAAAGAACATTGTTGTTCTGCTCCCCGACACGGGCGACAGATATTTATCAACAGCACTGTTTGATGTATAACATCAGCAATCATTCTCACAAATAAAAATACTCGGACGTGAAATAAATTTTCCTCGGAAAGAGAAAAATTTTGCAGATGTACACTGTGTCGGGAAGATCCGTAAAAACTATGCAGACAATTTGTCGCATGACCTGCATTTCGGCGTCTTTGAGTACAAGTCTGAATAAGGGGTAGAGCGATGAAACTTGTATCGACAAGAGGGCGCTATGCTCTGAGGGTATTGATAGACCTTGCGGAGCATAATGAAGGGAACTATATACCGATGAAGGAGATTGCCGCAAGGCAAGGTATTTCACTGAAATATCTTGAACAGATAATGCCCGTTCTTATGAAAAACAAGGTAATAGAAGGGGCAAGCGGCAAAGGCGGCGGATACAGGCTTAATCGACCGCCCGAAAAATACGTGGTCGGTGAAATTCTTTCGCTTACCGAAGGCGGACTTGCGCCGGTGGCATGTCTTGAATGTGATGCTGAAAAGTGTGAGAGAATAGATGATTGCAGGACAATAGGAATGTGGAAAAAATACAAAGACCTTACGACAGATTTTTTCAACGGTATAACTATTGCCGACTTGATGAAAAAGGAATAACACAACAAGGGGGAACTTTTGAGAAGTTCCCCCTAATGCATTGAAGGTAAGACGTAAGAGGTAAACAAAAAGACGGACAACGTTTCATATTTCCGACCGCCGCGCAAGCGGCGGCACATAAGTTTTTTGAAGGAGAGTCCAGAGAGGAAACTTTTTTTCAAAAAAGTTTCCTCTCTGGCAAGGGTGCGGGGGCAGCGCCCCCGCAAACGCCAAAAAGCGCTAAAGGGCGCGAGGAAAACTCTTGTTTTCCCCGCACCCAAGATTAAAAGCCGTAGGCTTTTAATCTGATGCACATAAGCTTCGCTTGTTTCGCGGCTTCGCCGCAACCGGAGGGGAAAACTTTTTTGAAAAAAGTTTTCCCCTCCGGTCTTCCTTTTCAAAAAACTTATGTTCCGCGCCTTGCGGCGCGGTCGAAGTGCCATTCGGTTTTACTCTGCCGCACAAGCAGCAGTACTAAAGTTTTTAAAAGGGGGGAAAACTTTTTCAAAAAGTTTCCCCTCCAAATTTTCCTTCTCAAAACGCCTTCATATCATCTATAGTAAGCGTTTCTATACCGTTTTGTTTCAAAACTTCCTCCGCAGCTTTATTATCTCCTACTCGAAGAACAACATAAGCGCCAAGCGCGGGAGCTGTAAAAGCGTACATATAGTCTATGTTTATTCCTGCCTTATCTAATAATGTGAGTATTTCGCTCAAAGAACCCGCCTTATCCGTCATCTTTGCCGCAAGTACGTCTATAGCGGAAATTATCTCGCCCGAAAGAGCTAACTGCGCTTTTTCAAGATCGGAAACGATAAGCCTTAAAATTCCGCAGTCGCTGCTGTCGGCAATGCACATAGCCCGTATATTTACTTCTGCGTCCGAAATTCGCTTTACTATTTCTGAGAGTTTTCCCGCTTTGTTTTCAAGGAAAACAGTGAGTTGTTTTATTGCCATAAAAATACCTCCCTCATTTATGTTTCCATAGCTTGTCAACACGACCGCGCTTTAATCATGGAGCTTGCGCTTGTCGATAACTCTTACCGCCTTGCCCTCGCTTCTTGCAACAGAATGAGGCGGCATAAGATGTACTTTCGGTCCAATGCCGAGCATTGTCCTCATTGCGCTTTCAAGCAACTTTTCCTTTGCCTGAAGATCGCTTATCTTGTCCGAAAACTGTTCAGGCGGAAGTTCAACATTTATATCGAGAGTATCGGTATTGTTTACACGGTCAACAAGTATCTGATAGTTCGGCGGATAACCCTCTTTCAAAAGCACCGTTTCTATCTGGCTTGGGAACACATTTACTCCGCGTATTATCATCATATCATCGCTTCTGCCCATGGGCTTGCTCATTTTAACGTGAGTGCGTCCGCAAGAGCATTTTTTCCTCGTCAGCACACAGATGTCGCGCGTTCTGTACCTCAAAAGCGGAAACGCCTCTTTATCAAGAGAAGTAAACACAAGCTCTCCCTTTTCTCCTTCGGGAAGTACTTCCCCCGTGTCTGGGTCTATTATTTCCGCATAAAAATGGTCTTCATTTATGTGCATTCCCGTCTGTTCTTCACACTCAAACGAAACGCCCGGACCGCTTGTTTCAGTAAGCCCGTAGATGTCGTATGCCTTTATTCCGAGGCTCTTTTCGATGCTTCTGCGCATTTCTTCCGTCCATGGCTCGGCGCCGAAAATGCCCGCTTTGAGCTTATTGTCCTCAGGCTTATATCCTGCCTCGGCGAGACTTTCTCCTATGTATGCGGCATATGACGGGGTACAGCAAAGAATTGTCGCTCCCAGATCCATCATAAACTGTATCTGACGCTCGGTATTTCCCGACGACATCGGAAGCGTAAGACAGCCGACCTTGTGAGAGCCGCCGTTCAGCCCAGGTCCGCCCGTAAACAAGCCGTAGCCGTAGCACACCTGGCAAACGTCCTCATTCGTGCCGCCCGCCGCAACAATAGCCCTCGCGCAGCATTCCTCCCAGATGTCTATATCATTCTGTGTGTAAAACGCCACAACGCGTCTGCCTGTTGTTCCCGAAGTGGACTGGATACGAACACAGTTTTTGAGATCAGTTCCAAGCAAACCGTAAGGGTATGCAATTCTCAGATCCTCTTTTGACAAAAACGGGAGCTTTTTTATGTCGTCAACGGACTTTATGTCCTCAGGCTTTACTCCTTTTGCATCCATAAGGTCACGATAGTACTTCACGTTGTCGTAAACGTGACGGACCTGCTTTACGATCTTCTCGTTTTGTATTTCGAGAATTTTCTCACGCGGTGCGGTCTCGATTTCCGGCTGGTAATAATTGGGCATTTGCTGTGAACCTCCTTATAATGATTTTATTATTCCCGACAAACTTCTACCGTCGGGTAATTTCCCGAAATTATGACGAAAAACCAAGCTCGAACGCCTTTTTATTTATCTCGACAAACTGCGGCTTGACAGTTTTTTCAATTGCCGAAAGCCATTTTTCCTTTTCAATGTCAAAATACTTTGCGAGCCGTCCCATAAGCACGATATTTACCGCCTTTGAGCTTCCCGCCTGTTCCGCTAACTTCAGCGCGTCAATTTCGTCTATAAAAACTTCCTTTGCCTTTAATTCTTCGAGAATATTTTCGGGATATTCCGCCGCGCCCGTAATCACGGGCATTGGGTCGATCTGCTGGACATTAACGACAATTTTTCCGCCTTCTTTAAGGCAGTTTGCATATCTTGCTGCTTCTAACTTTTCAAATGACACGATAAAATCGGCTTCTCCCTCGGAAATTACGGGAGAATATACCTTTTCGCCGAAACGGACGTATGTCACCACCGAACCTCCGCGCTGGCTCATTCCGTGAACTTCGCTTACTTTTACGTCATATCCCTCGTCGGTAAGAAGCGCGCCCAGAAGTTTGCTTGCAAGCAGGCTTCCCTGCCCTCCTACGCCAACTATCATTACGTTTTTAGTTTCCATATTCTCCCTCCTTATTCCTCAATTGCATTTATTTTGCAAAGCTGTGTGCATACCGCGCAGCCAACGCACTGAGTTGCGTCTATAACGGCTTTGCCGTTCTTTACGCTTATCGCGGGACAGCCGAGTTTCATACACATCTTACAGCCTACGCACTTATCGCCGTTTACTTTAAGCGCAGGCTTCGGCTTTACATAT
This sequence comes from uncultured Clostridia bacterium, assembly GCA_947629335.1. GTDB lineage: Bacteria > Bacillota > Clostridia > Oscillospirales > Ruminococcaceae > CAG-115. The sequence goes on from CANRDI010000005.1 coordinate 36,592, forward strand.
TTAAGCAGCAGCATACACGGTCTGCGTGAAATGATAACTGACGGCTCGTTTACCGCAAGTTCTTCTTTTACAGCCGTTTCGCACTGTTTAAGGTCATACGGGTCTACAACTCTTACGCGCTTTATTCCTATCGAGCGCACAAACTCCTCGATATTAACGGCAGTTGCAGGCTCGTTTTTGATGTTAAAGCCCGTGGTGGGGTTCTGCTGATGTCCTGTCATTCCCGTAATAGAGTTGTCGAGAATAATTACTGTCGAGTTTGAAGCATTGTACGCGATATTTACAAGCCCCGTCATTCCCGAATGCATAAAGGTAGAATCGCCTATAACGCAGACGGTTGTCTTTTCGCTTTCCGCGCCGCCGACCTTGTTAAATCCGTGAAGTCCCGAAACAGACGCGCCCATACAAAGCGTGCTGTCAAGCGCGAACAGCGGTGCGGCGCTTCCGAGCGTATAACAGCCTATGTCGCCCAAAGCGGTTATCTTGTTTTTGGCGAGAACATAGAACATTCCTCTGTGCGGACAGCCCGCGCACATAACGGGCGGTCTTACCGGAACAGCCGTGGCAGTCTTTACCGACTTTGGCAGTTCAAGCCCGAATGCTTTTTTTATCGTTGTCTGGTTGTATTCGCCTAAAGGTGAGAACATCTCTTTTCCTACGCACTCAACTCCGATATTTTTAACAAAAGTTTCGATTACGCCGTCAAGTTCTTCGATAACATACAGTTTGTCAACTCCCGCCGCAAAATCTTTTATGAGTTTTTCGGGGAGCGGATTTACAATTCCGAGCTTTAACACGCATACGCTGTCGCCGAAAACTTCTTTTACATACTGATAACAAGTACCCGCGCAGATTATTCCGATCTTGTTGTCGGTTCCCTTTTCAACGCGGTTAAGGGGGCTTGTTTCGGCAAATTCCGCGATCTTTTTCGTGCGTTCCTCGACAAACGGGTGACGTTTTACGGCGTTTGCGGGAGCCATTATGTACTTTGTCGGATTTTTCTCATATGCGGGAAGCTCAATTTCCTTGCGTTCGCCAAGCTCGACAATGCTCTGCGAATGTGCAATTCTTGTGCACATTCTGAACAATACGGGCGTATCAAATTTTTCCGACAGCTCAAACGCTTCTTTTACAAACTCTTTTGCTTCTGCCGAGTCGGACGGCTCTAACATCGGAACTTTAGCTGCTATGGCATAGTGGCGCGAATCCTGCTCGTTCTGCGAGGAATGCATGGCGGGGTCGTCAGCTACGAATATAACCATTCCGCCCGTAACTCCCGTATAGGAGAGCGTGAAAAGCGGGTCTGCCGCAACGTTAAGCCCGACGTGTTTCATAGCGCAAGCCGAGCGCGCTCCTCTCAGCGACGCGCCGAAAGCGGTTTCCGTCGCTACTTTTTCATTCGGCGCCCACTCGCAGTAGATCTCGTCGTATTTGGCGGCGAACTCCGTTATTTCTGTCGAGGGCGTTCCGGGATAGGACGAAACGAGTTTTACTCCCGCCTCGTAAAGTCCTCTGGCAATTGCCTCATTGCCGAGCATAAGTTTTTTCATTTGCAAAATTCCTTTCGTTATATAATAAAAATAAGTTGATTTTTTCGCTCAACTATGCTATAATCATACTGTTGAATAAAAATAAAAGGAGATAAAAATATGATTATAGATTTCCACACCCACACTTTTCCCGATAAAATTGCCGAGAAAACAATAGCCTATCTTGCCGAAAAAGGCAACGTAAAGCCGTTCCGCGAGGGTACTCTTTCTTCGCTCAAAGAAAGTATGAAACGGTCGGGAGTAGACTATTCGGTGATACTGCCCGTGGCGACTGTGCCGAGGCAGGTCGTTTCGATAAACAATCTCGCCGCCGAGCTTAACGGCAAGGGCGGCATAATCTACGCAGGCGCAATTCATCCCGATTATGAAGATATTGACGGCGCGCTTGATTTTATAAAGAACGCAGGGCTTTTCGGCATAAAGCTCCACCCCGACTATCAGGGAGTTTACTTTAACGATCCGCGAAACCTCCGCATAATGGAGGGCGCAGCCAAACGCGGACTTTATATCGTCACGCACGCGGGAATTGACGTAGGGTATCCGGACGACGTACACTGCACGCCCGATATGGTGCTTGAGGTTCTTGAAAAGCTGAAAGGGATAATTGACGACAAGCTCATTTTGGCGCATTTAGGCGGCTGCGACCTGCCCGACGAGGTGCTCGAAAAACTCTGCAATAAGCCCGTTTACATGGATACGGCGGTGGTTCTCGACCGTTATCCCGAAAAGTCGGTTGAAATTATCAAAAAGCACGGCGCGGACAAAATTCTGTTTGCGACGGACAGCCCGTGGGCTGATCAAAAGGCGTTTATCGAGCTTTTAAGGAGCTTTGGTTTTTCAAAGAGTGAAAATGAAATGATGTTCAGTGAAAACGCGAAAAAAATTCTCGAAAACGCAGGAACTGTGTTATAAATTATTATAACATTTTTGCAGAAAAAAGTCAACCCTCGGCGTCAAAATAGTTAAAAATAGACAAAAATGAGCAAGGAAATTTTTTGGGGGAAAACTTTTTCAAAAGTTTTCCCCCAAACACCTTTTCAAAACTTTTATATGCTGCGCCTTACGGCGCGGTCGGAAAGCGGAAACGCTGTTCGTCTTTCGTCCGCCGCGTCAGCGGCGGCACATAAAAGTTTTAGAAAGAGAGTTCAAGGGGGAAAACCTTTTTCAAAAGGTTTTCCCCCTTGTGTACTCATGATATTTCTTCCACCGTCCCCATAAACAGCGGCAAGTTCGCGTTTGTGTCGATTATCATATAAACAAACGGTCTGTCGAGTATCACTTCTTTTACTTCATCGGTAAACGGCATCCCTTCAGCATTCATTTCGACAACAGTTGCCGCTCCTGCGCGCGTTCCCTTTTCGCCGACCTCGATAAACGTTTTGTGAATGACGCGGTTTATATAAATATTTCCGTCAGTTGATGAACCAAGCTTTGAAAAATCGGCTTTTTCCTCTCTGAAAGCGTCCGTCATTCCCATTTGCTTCAATATGTCGCTCATCTCATAACTGCACTCGCACTTGAATTTCGGAAGCCCCGTATCAACCGAACAGCTCTGTTTTCCGTCAAGTATTGCTTTGAGCTTCTCTCCCGTCAATGACTGCACATAATCTGAAACGGAAATTCCCTCATCGGGCAAAAGTGCCGCAAAAGCATATCCCCCGCCCGAATAGTATTTCATAAATCCCTTCGCGTTTTCATCTTCAAGATAAGTTCCCTCATCTCCGTACATCATTTCAACATTCTGCATTGTTCCGTCGGCTTTTGTAAACGTTGTTGTTCTTACATCATTTTTGTAGTAAACGCTTCCCCACTCTGCCTCAAATGCAAGCGCATTTACAAGGCACATAACCGCGTCGGACGAAAGGTCTTTCAACACTTCCTTTATCATTCCGTCAGTCTTTTGGTTTACCCATGTGTTTATGTCGCGCACGGTCGTGTTGTCAAATTTTGCTTTGTATATGCTCGCGCCGTAATAGTCCGCATTGAGCTGCAAAAAATCAGTGTTCGGCGTAAAGCCTTTTTCCTCTGCAAACCATATTGAATTTGCAGAGCTGAGCTTAGCTTTTTCGCTCTGCGGAAGCATTTCTGCATATTTATGAATATATGCGTTCAGTTTCTCTGCGGACATTCCGAGCGTTTCTTCCATTTGCGAAAGCGTTTCGCCGTCCGCGCCGTTTGCCGTCATTGCAAGCGCGCACATCACTGAGAACGGCGAAACAAGCGTATTTTCGCCGTTTTCCGAGTTTTTGAACAGCTCGATGGCAAAATCCATAATTCCCTCGTTGTCGCTAAGGTCAATGTCTGTTTTGATTTCATTTGCAGTTATACCGCTCATCAGGTCTTCGGCGCTTACGCTCATTGCACACCCCGTCATTGACAGTGCAAGCAGAGCGCTTAAAATTATTGCTGAGATTTTTTTCATAATTCATTCCTCCTTAAAATTTGTTAATGTAAAAAAACTTAGCCTGAAACTTTTTGAACAGGTCTGCAATAAACAAACCTTTGTACATAATACCATATAGTTTTGAAAAAAGTTGCATAAAATTTAAATATTTTTTTAATAAAAAAACTAATGACAAAAAGTTTGAATTATGGTATAATACCTATAGTGTATTTTACACAGCTTTATCGGAATAATTATGTTCCGATAAACTGCAAAAAAATCACGAGCCTTTAAGGCTCTGAAAACAGGAGGCAATAAATGAAAGAAAAAACTTATGAGATCGTCGACAGCGTTGAGAAACTCACAAACGCCCTCGCGCGCGTAAGAGAAGCGCAGAAAAAGTTTGCCGAGTATTCTCAGGAACAAGTTGACAAGATTTTCCTCGCCGCGGCGACTGCCGCAGACAAAGCGCGTATTCAGCTTGCGAAACTCGCTTATGAGGAAACGGGCATGGGCGTTGTCGAGGACAAGGTTATTAAAAATCACTATGCGGCAGAGTATATCTATAACGCCTATAAAGATGTAAAGACCTGCGGAATAATAGAAGAGGACAAGGCTTACGGCATAAAGAAAGTTGCGGAGTCCATAGGCGTTGTCGCGGCAGTCATTCCGACAACCAACCCCACATCTACCGCTATATTTAAAACTCTTATCTGCCTTAAAACCAGAAACGGCATTATCATAAGCCCCCACCCGCGCGCTAAAAAATCAACTATCGAAGCGGCAAAGGTCGTTCTTGAAGCGGCTGTCGAGGCGGGCGCACCCGACGGGATAATCGCATGGATAGACGTTCCGTCGCTCGACATGACAAACCTTGTTATGAAAGAAGCCGATATTATACTCGCCACAGGCGGTCCGGGAATGGTAACAGCGGCTTATTCAAGCGGAAAGCCTGCTCTCGGCGTCGGCGCGGGAAATACTCCTGCAATTATTGACGAAACGGCGGATATACTTCTTGCGGTAAACTCAATAATCCACTCAAAGACTTTCGACAACGGCATGATCTGCGCTTCCGAACAGTCTGTAATTGTCCATAAAAATGTTTATGAGGAAGTAAAGAAAGAGTTTATAAACCGCGGCTGTTATTTCCTGAAAAAGAACGAGATAAACAAGGTACGCAAGACCATTATCATAAACGGCGCGTTAAACGCGAAGATCGTAGGTCAGTCTGCCTATAAGATTGCCACACTTTCGGGAGTAGACGTTCCCGAAAGCACAAAAATACTTATCGGAGAAGTCGAAAGCGTAGATATTTCCGAAGAATTTGCACATGAAAAGCTCTCACCCGTTCTCGCAATGTACAAAGCGGAAGATATTGATGACGCTTTTGCAAAAGCAGAACATCTTATCGCAGACGGCGGCTATGGTCACACTTCGTCAATTTATCTCAATGCATCGACCGAAGAAGAAAAGATAAATAAATTTGCGGAGAGAATGAAAACCTGCCGCATACTTGTAAACACTCCTTCATCTCACGGAGGAATAGGCGATCTGTATAACTTTAAGCTCGCTCCCTCGCTTACACTGGGCTGCGGCTCATGGGGCGGAAACTCCGTTTCCGAAAACGTAGGGATAAAGCACCTGCTGAATATTAAAACCGTTGCTGAGAGGAGAGAGAATATGCTGTGGTTCAGAACCCCGCAGAAAATTTATATAAAGAAAGGCTGTCTGCCTGTTGCGCTTGAGGACTTAAAAGGCTATAAAAAGGCGTTTGTCGTTACGGATAATTTCCTGTACAAAAACGGCAATGCCGACCCCATTTTCAAAAAACTTGACGAAATGAATATTCAGCGCGCGGCGTTCTTTGATGTAGAGCCGGACCCAACGCTTTCCTGCGCGAAAAAAGGCGCAGAACAAATGAGGGCGTTCGAGCCTGACGTTATTATAGCGCTCGGCGGCGGCTCGGCAATGGACGCGGCGAAAATTATGTGGGTGCTTTATGAACATCCCGACGCGGACTTTATGGATATGGCTATGCGCTTTATGGATATAAGAAAGCGCGTGTATACTTTCCCGAAAATGGGAGAAAAGGCGTATTTCGTAGCTATCCCGACCTCCGCGGGAACAGGCTCTGAGGTAACTCCGTTTGCAGTAATAACTGATGAGAAAACAGGCGTAAAATATCCGCTCGCAGACTATGAACTGCTTCCGAACATGGCGATAATCGACACGGATTTTCATATGACAGCGCCAAAGGGACTTACGGCTGCATCGGGAATTGACGCGGTAACTCATGCACTTGAAGCTTATGCTTCGGTAATGGCTACGGATTATACCGACGGACTTGCGCTTCAGGCATTGAAGATTATTTTCGAGTATCTCCCTGTTGCATATAACGAGCCGGACAACATAAAGGCGCGCGAAAAAATGGCTAATGCCGCGACAATGGCGGGAATGGCGTTTGCAAACGCGTTTTTGGGAGTATGCCACTCAATGGCGCACAAGCTCGGCGCTTATCACCACCTCGCCCACGGCGTAGCAAACGCGCTGCTTATAGAAGAAGTTATGCGCTTTAATGCCGAAGAAGTGCCGCCAAAAATGGGAACGTTCTCACAGTACGCTTATCCGCATACGCTTGCGCGCTATGCCGAAATAGCCGACTATCTCGGCGTCAAAGGAAAGAATGACACAGAAAAGCTCGAAGGTCTTATTCAGATGATAAACGAGCTGAAAGATAAAATAGGTATAAAAAAGGCAATAAAAGACTATGGCGTTGACGAACAGAAATTCCTTGATACGCTCGACGAAATGACAGAAAATGCGTTTGACGATCAGTGTACGGGCGCAAACCCGCGTTATCCGCTTATGAGCGAGATAAAGCAGATGTATCTTAACGCATATTACGGCAAGAGAAAGTGAGGGATATTTTTATGAACTTGGATAAAGTTATCGCCGTCAGGAATTCAAAAACGATATACCGCGACGGGGACAAATGTATAAAACTTTTCAATGAGAATTACTCAAAAGACGACGTTCTTAACGAGGCGCTCAATCAAGCGCGAATTGAAAAAACGGGGCTTAATATCCCTAAAATCATCGAAGTTCTGACTATCGACGGAAAATGGGCGATAGTTTCGGAATATATCGAGGGAAAAACGCTCTCACAGCTTATGAAAGAAAATCCCTCTAAGAGGGACGAATATCTGGAACTTCTCGTCGATTTACAGCTTGAAGTACACTCAAAAAGAGCGCCGCTTCTCAATAAGCTCAAAGACAAAATGCACAGAAAGATAGAAGAAGCGGATATCGACGCGACGACGCGCTATGACCTGCACACAAGACTTGAGGGTATGCCGAAGCACAACAAAGTCTGCCACGGCGATTTCTGCCCGTCAAACATCATTATAAGACCCGACGGAACACCGTATATTATCGACTGGTCGCATGTCACACAGGGAAACGCGTCGGCTGACGCGGCAAGAACGTATCTTGTACTGTGGCTTACATGGGACGAGCAAACGGCGGTGCGTTATCTTGACCTGTTCTGTGAAAAGAGCAAAACGGATAAGCGATATGTTCAGAAATGGATGCCTATTGTAGCTGCGTCGCAGTCGGTAAAGGGAAAACCCGAAGAACGCGAGTTTTTGCTTTCGTGGGCGAATGTTGTTGAATATGAATAATTAAGGACGGAATTATATGTTGGTTCAGATTTGCGTAGGAAGCTCATGCCACCTTAAAGGCTCTAAAGACATAGTAGACCTTATGCGCGACGCCGTAGAAAAAAATAAACTCGACGGCTATGTAACGCTTTCGGGAAGTTTCTGCACGGGAAAATGCAACCGTGAGGGAGTTTCAATAACTATAGACGACGAAGTTTATACCGGAATTACCCGCGATAATTTCAGCGAGTTTTTTAACGATAAGATACTGGGCAAAGTTGAAAGAGGAATTTGATATATGCAGAATTGTTTAACACTGAAAAAATCGAACTGCAAAAACTGTTATAAGTGTATACGCCATTGTCCCGTAAAGTCTATCCGCTTTTCGGGAAACCAGGCGCATATCATAAACAATGAATGTATTCTCTGCGGACACTGTGTCGTTGTTTGTCCGCAGAACGCAAAGGAAATAGTAAGCGAGGTAGAAAAGGTAAAGGTACTTCTTCAAAGCGGGATACCGATGGTCGCAAGTCTTGCGCCGTCATTTATTGCAAACTTTAACGGCGCAGGTATCGAAGCTCTCACTGACGCGCTCAAAAAGCTCGGCTTTACGGACGTGGAAGAAACCGCCGTAGGAGCGACGATAGTAAAAAAAGAGTATGAAAGGCTGCTGAAAGAAGAAAACCGGGATATTATCATTTCTTCCTGCTGTCATACGATAAATCTGCTTATACAAAAATATTTCCACGCAGAGCTTAAATATCTTGCGGACGTTCTTTCTCCTATGCAGGCGCACTGTGCGGACATTAAAAAGCGTCACCCTGAGGCTAAGACCGTTTTTATAGGTCCCTGCGTTTCAAAAAAAGATGAAGCACAGTATTATGACGGGTATGTAGACGCGGCGCTTACATTTGACGAGCTTTCGGAATGGCTGCGAGCGGAAAACATAACTATTGAACAGAAAACTGACAGCAATGAAAAAAGCCGAGCGCGCTTTTTCCCTACTACGGGCGGTATACTCAAAACAATGACGCACAACGCGGAAGGCTATACATATCTTGCAATAGACGGGGTGGAAAGTTGTATTCAGGCGCTCCGCGATATTGAAAGCGGAAAAATACATAAATGTTTTATAGAAATGTCAGCCTGCAAGGGAAGCTGTATAGGCGGCCCTGCTATGGAGGTTCGCTCAATAGTAGGAGGCGATCTTGCCGTTTCAAACTATGCGGGAAAAGAAGATTTCGATATTGCCGAGCAAGATCCAAACGACCTCAGAAAGCTGTTTACGCCTATTGAACTTAAAGGTCAGCAGCCAACCGAAACCGAGATAGCGTCAATACTCCGTCAAATGGGCAAATTCAAGCCTGCGGACGAGCTTAACTGCGGTTCTTGTGGGTATAACACCTGCCGCGAAAAAGCTGTAGCTATATACAACGGAAAGTCGGAGATCTCGATGTGTCTGCCGTTCTTAAAGGACAAAGCCGAGAGCTTTTCGGACACTATAGTAAACAATACCCCGAACGGACTTATTGTTGTCAATGAAAATCTTGAAGTTCAGCAGATAAACAACTCCGCACGGAAAATTATGAATATCCGTTCGGCAGCGGACGTTTTAGGCGATCAGGTCATAAGAATTATGGACCCGAAGCCGTTTTTGGACGTTTTAAATTCTAAAACCGATCTGCGAGATGTAAGAACATATCTTGCGGAATACAACAAGTTTGTAAAATTCACGATAGTTCACGACCGCGAATATCATGTTCTTATCTGCATTATGCGTGACGAAACCGAAGAACAGACCGAACGCCAGAAGAAGGAAAATATCAGCCGCCAGACCGTTGAAATAGCGGATAAGGTCGTTGACAAGCAGATGAGAATTGTCCAGGAGATAGCGTCGCTTCTCGGTGAAACTGCCGCGGAAACTAAGATAGCGCTTACAAAGCTAAAGGAGTCTATAACTGATGAATAATCTGTGCTGTGAAGTTGGATATAAAAGCATAAATCATGTCGGCGAACAGCTTTGCGGCGACCATGTGGACGTTGTGGAACAAGGGGAAAATTCCTCGGTCATTGTGCTTGCGGACGGTTTGGGAAGCGGTGTAAAGGCAAGTATTCTATCTACCCTCACCGCGAAAATAATTTCTACAATGATGGCGGAGGGACTGTCGCTTGAAGACTGTGTTGAAACAATAGCGGCAACGCTGCCTATTGACGCTCAGCGCGGCGTTGCATACTCAACTTTCACTATCATTCACCTTATTGAAAATCAAGTCGCCGAGCTTATTCAGTATGATAATCCTCTTATAATTGTCCTGCGCGACGGGAAAAATCTCGATTACCCCCGCACCGAGACAACTATCGGCGGTAAAAAAATTTACAGCTCGACAATAAAGCTGCGCGAGGACGATATATTTGTTGCGATGAGCGACGGCTGCCCGCATGCAGGGATAGGCAGAGCTTATAACTTCGGCTGGAAGCGCGAGGATATAATCGACTACATGGAAGCGATCACGGCAGGAGGTTATACTGCGAAGACGCTTTCGACAATGCTTGTTGACGAATGTGACAAGATATACGGTCACGAGCCGGGCGACGACGCAACGGCGTGCGTTGTCAAGGTCAGAAAGCGCGAGCCTATGAATATTCTGTTTGGCCCTCCGTCTAACCGTGCGGACGGTGACAGAATGATGTCGTTATTCTTTTCAAAAGAGGGAAAGCACATAATCTGCGGAGGCACAACTTCTACTGTTGCAGCAAAATACCTCGGAAAACCGCTGCGCCCTACGCTTAACTTTGAAAGCTCGGATATTCCCCCGACCGCGGAATTGGAGGGAGTTGACCTTGTAACAGAGGGCGTTATCACAGTAAACCGCGTACTTGAATATGCAAAGGATTATCTCGAAAAGAACGAGAGCTATGAAGTCTGGGGCTTCAAGCGCGACGGCGCGTCGCTTATATCGAGGCTTTTGTTTGAAGAAGCGACGGACATTAACTTTTACGTTGGAAGAGCGATAAATCCCGCGCACCAGAACCCCGATCTGCCCATAAACTTCAACATTAAAATGCAGCTTGTAGAGGAACTTTCAAACTGCCTGAAAAAAATGGGAAAGAGGATAAAGGTGAGCTACTTTTAAGGCAATTAAAACTTTTATGTAACGTGCTGTAATTGAAACGCGCGTTAGTTTTCCGATTATTTCTAACCTCTAAGGGGGAAAACTTTTGTTTTCCCCCTTGTTTACCTTATTTCTATTCGCACTGAGCTATAGTTGTAATACACTTTCTTGGGCAAGCCGCCGCACATTCTCCGCAACCGTTGCACTTTGAATAATCGATAGATGCGTGATTGTCGTTTACGGTAATAGCACCGTTCGGACATTTCTTCTCGCATATCTTGCAGCCTATACAGCTATTCTGACAAATTGAGCGCGCAACTTTTCCGGGATCTTTGGAAGAACAGCGCACATCAACTTTCTGTGCCGCGGGGTGAATTACGATAAGTCCGTTCGGACAAGCCTTCACGCACTTTCCGCAGGCAACGCACTTTGAAGGATTTACCACAGCCACTCCGTTTATGATCGAAATAGCGTCATGGTCGCAGACGCTTACGCAGTCGCCGTATCCGTCACAGCCTGTACGGCAGTTTTTCTTTCCGTTGTAATAGCGCTCTACAGCCTTGCACGAGGGCGTTCCGATAAATGTGTATCTATCCTCAACTGCTGTCTGACAACCATTACAGCGGACAAATGCTACCTCTTTTTCTGCTTCAAGAGCCTCTTGACCCATTATCTCGGCTATCTTCTTCGCCGCGTCAGAACCGCCCGGCTTGCACTTGTTGTTCGGAGCGCTCCCCTCGGCAACAGCTTTCGCATAATCCGCGCAGCCCGCATACCCGCAAGCTCCGCAGTTTGCGTTCGGAAGCGCCTCTGTTATCTGTGTTACCCTCTCGTCCACCTGCACAGCCAGCACCTTAGAACCAACCACGAGCAATACGCCCGCAACCGCTCCAATTGCCGCAAAAATCAGCACAGGAACTATTATTCCCGAAAATACGTCTACTTTTTCGGCTGCTGCCTCGGAAGCCTGCATAAAAATCATAGAAATATTCATCATGCACCTCCAAAAATACCGTCAACCAGTCCGCCAAATCCAACGAATGACAGCGAAACTATCGAAGCCGCAACAAGAGTTATCGGCATTCCTGAAAATGCTTTCGGAACAGGGCAGCGCTCAAGCCTGCCGCGTATTCCCGAAAAAATAAGCATAGCTATCAAAAATCCAAGTCCGCCGCCAAGCGCGCAAACGATAGACTCAAGAAAACTGTATTTGTTGTCGATGTTCAGAAGCGTTACGCCCAAAACCGCGCAGTTTGTGGTGATAAGCGGAAGATAAACGCCCAGCGATTTATAAAGCGCGGGAATGTATTTTCTCAGCACCATTTCTATAAGCTGAACAAACAGCGCGATTATGAGGATAAACAATATCGTGTTCAGATATGTAAGCCCCATCGGCACAAGAAACAGGTGATAAAGAGGATATGTCACCGCTGTTGCAAGCACCATAACGCTTGTGACAGCACAGCCCATTCCGAGAGAACCGCTCGTTGTCTTTGAAACGCCGAGAAACGGACAAATTCCGAGGAATTTCGAGAGAACGAAGTTGTCCGTAAGTATTCCCGTGAAGAGAATTATCATCATACTTTTTGCAAGTTCCATTATTTATTCTCCTCCTTTTTCTCGGTATTCTCCATTTTTTCCGCAGGCTTTTCAAGGCTTATGCAGGACTCTCTGTTCGGGCAAGCCGCACAGCCGGTTGCCTCCGGCGGTTTTCTGTTTGCTATCTTGTTTACGAGAGCAATCACGCACCCCAGCACGAAAAATCCGCCTGCGGGAAGAATAAACAGCGTCATCGGCTCCATAAATTCGGGGCAGATCTGTATCTCAAAACCTGTTCCCGAAAACCATGTTCCGCTGCCGAAAATCTCGCGTATCGAACCTACCACAAAAAGCGCGAGCGTAAAACCTATGCCCATTCCCGCGCCGTCAAGCGCCGAAGAAAGCACATTGTTTTTAGACGCGAACATCTCCGCTCTGCCGAGAATGATACAGTTTACCGTGATAAGCGGCAGATAAATTCCCAAAGCGTCGTAAATGTCGGGAAGATACGCCTGCAATATAAGCTGAATGAGCGTTACAAAGCCCGCTATGATAACGATATAGCTCGGAAGTCTTACCTGTTTTGGAATTACCTTTTTAAGCAGCGAGATAACAACATTTGAGCATATAAGTACAAATGTTGCCGCCGCGCCCATTCCTATCGCGTTGAACGCCATTGTTGTAATAGCAAGCGTAGGACACATTCCGAGCAGTGTAACGAGCGTAGGATTTTCCTTTATAAGACCCTTGGTAAATTCCTTCATATAGCTCATTTAAACTCACCTCCGCACTTTTCATACGCTTTAAGCGCGATATTTACGGCGCTTGCAACTCCCCTTGATGAGAATGTCGCGGAAGTTACGCCGTTTACCTCGTTTTCCGCGGGGCTCGGCTTATTTTTCACGATAGTGACCTCGCCCGACTTGCCCTTAAACAGATCGAGGAAAGCAGGGTCATTTGTTTTTGTTCCAAGACCGGGAGTTTCTTCTCCTACGGAAACAACCGAAATGCCCGCAACTTTGCCGTCTTTAACTCCAACCATAATGTCATAGCCGTTTTTATAGCCCTTTACAACTGTCTCAAACGATAGAGAGCCGTCGTCTTTTTTCATTATTACCTTTGTTATCTTTGAGAGGTCGCCTTCGCTGAACATTTCCTGCCATTTTTCAGCGGGAACAACTTCATAGTCGTCCTTTGTACCGCCGTAAATCTGCGTAACGGCAGCCGCCTGCTTGTCGGTTACAATGTTTGAAGTGTCAACATATGTAAAGTTGTACACAGCTATAACAAGTCCCGATATAAGCGCCGCAATGACCGCGAGAACAATAACGGGTTTAGCTTTATCCATTATTTTCGCCCTCCTTTTTCTTCTTTTCGGGAACGAGCGCTCCAAGAGGCTTTGGTACGGTAAACCTGTCAATTATCGGCGTAAGGCAGTTCATAACGAGTATCGAGAACGAAACGCCCTCAGGCATTGTCGCAAACTGTCTTATTCCGAATGTTATCAGTCCGCAGCCCACCGCGAAAATTATCTTTCCCTTTGTCGTAATCGGCGTAGTCGAATAGTCCGTAGCCATAAAGAATGCGCCGAGGACAAGACCGCCGCTCATAAGCTGGTAAAGCATATTTGTAAAGTCAAATCCGTTTTTCAGCAATGTCAGCACCGCGACCGTTCCGATAAAGCAAACGGGCGTTTCAAAGCGGATAACTCCCCTTGCAAGCAGGTAAAGTCCGCCAATCAAAAGCGCTAAAATGCAGGTTTCACCAAGGCAGCCCCCGCGAAGTCCCAAAAACATATCCATAAGCGAATAGGTTTTGGTGATGTCCTCACCGCCTGCCATCATTGCAAGAGGCGTAGCCGAAGTTGTCGCGTCGATCGTGCTGTCCCAAGCGGAAAGCGGAGCAGCCCACGTCGTCATTGCAGCAGTAAACGAGAGCATAAGCGCAATTCTCGCAGTAATAGCGGGATTTGCGAAATTCTGCCCAATTCCGCCGAACAGGCATTTTACAATTACAATTGCGATAAAACAGCCTATCACAGCCATATAGACAGGCAAATCAACAGGCAGGTTAAATGACAAGAGCATACCTGTGACAACTGCCGACAAATCGGAAATTGTGCGCTCTTTTTTTGTTATGATGTTGAACAAAAGCTCGAAAACAACACAGCAAGCACAGCATATGACCGTAAGCACAAGCGCCTTTATGCCGAAAATTATTGTAGCGGCGATAAGTGCGGGACATAATGCTATAATAACGTCGAGCATAACATTCTGGGTCGTGCGCGAACTTCTTATATGAGGCGACGCCTCAACAAACAACTTATTCATTTTGTCCACCTCACTTTGCTTTCGCTTGCCTTAAAAAGTCCTTGGCAAGCTGGTTCTTTTCCGCAAGATTGCGTTTTGCGGGACAGACAAAGCTGCACGCACCGCAGTTCATGCAAAGATTTACCTTCAGTCTTTCGAGCGCTTCGGCGTCGCGCGCATCATACGCGCTCTCAAGCTCCGTCGGCATAAGATTAAGCGCGCATGCCCTCACGCAGCGTCCGCAGCGTATGCAGGCTGTCGGCTTTCTCTCCACCGTATCAGCGAACAGCAGCACGGCGTTATTTGTTTTCGCAAGAGGCGTATCGGGATCAAACGCACAGTTTCCCATCATCGGTCCGCCAAGAACTATCCTGTCGGGCTGTTTTCTCACGTCCGCAAAGCCCACGACACTATGAAGAAGCGTACCTATCGGCACGAAAAAGTTTCCGGGAGAATTTACTATGTTTCCGTCTATCGTGATCCTGCGCTTTATCAGCGGAACGCCCGTCTTTATGTAACTGTAGATAAATCCCGCCGTCGAAACGTTCATAACCATACAGCCTACGTTTGACGGAAGCTGACCTTCTTTTACGACCCTTCCCGTGAGGGTATGGATAAGAACTTTTTCTGCGCCCTGTGGATATGCTCCCGGAAGTTTCTTAACGGATATGCCTTCATATTTTCCGCAGATCTCCGTAAGCTTTGAGATAGCCTTTGGCTTATCCTCTTCTATTCCGATTATCGCCTGTGGAATGTCGAGCATTTTCATAACAAGAGCAATTCCCGCCATAACGCCGTCGGAATTTTCCATAAGCTCGCGGTAGTCGCTCGTGATATACGGCTCGCATTCTGCGCCGTTGAGCAAAAGATAATCTATCTTATCCTTTGTGGCGAGCTTTACATGAGTAGGAAATCCCGCGCCTCCAAGACCTACCGCCCCGCTTTCGCGCACAGCCTTTATAAAATCCTCTTTGGTGTCGGCTTTCTGGGGTTTCAGATCTTCAAACATAACGTTTTTATTGTCATTTGTGATAACGACAGTTTTACAGAGCCTGCCTCCGACGTTCATAACGTCCTTTATCTCCTTAACTGTTCCGCTTACGGAGGCATGTACAGGCGCAGACATAAATGCCTCGCTGTCGCCGATCTTCTGACCGACTTTTACATATTCGCCCACCTCCACACACGGAGTACACGGCGCGCCGATATGCTGTGCCATACTAATGGCGACCTCTTCGGGCGCGGGAATTTTTCTTGTCGTCTGCTCTGAAGACGCGCTGAAATGCGGGAGCTTTACTGAATGGAGCTTTGACAAATTCACCAATCCTTTCTGATTTTATTCCGCCGCAGGACCTCGGCGGTTTATTCAGCATTAAGCCGCCGATAACCTTACGGCGGCTTTGCGCTTAACTCTTATCTTATATTACTTATTTACATCTGTATCTCGCCGATGTTTCCGACGCTTTTCACAGCGGAAGGCTTTACATTTTCCGCTCCTGCATTTTCTTCTGCCGGAGCGTCGTCGTCATTGCCAATGGGCTTTACATCGTCAACTTCCTCTTCTGCTTCGTCTCCTTCGCTCTCAGAAGCCTCGGCATTTGAATAGTTGTCCTCGTACCATTTTGCCGCCATCATCGGACTTAACACAAAATCAAGACTTTCCGTCGCTCCGTCATAAACGGTTTCCGTAGTCGTTATTCCGTTTTTATCCGGCTCGCAGATGTCATATGTTACCTGCTTGCGGAATTTAACACGTCCGTACATAAATTCGGGAGGTATCGGGTCCGTCTGCGATATTTCATCAAGCCATGTAAACGGCGACATTCCGCCAATGCTTATATCATCGAAGATCCAACCCGCCGCAGCGCTCGCGTCATTATGGCACAAATACAGCGCGAAGCTGAACTTCTGTTCTTTTTCGCCGTTCATAATTCCGATCGAAAAACGCTTTACCTCAAAGCTGTTGAGAACTCCCGTAGCATATCCGCAGAACGGGCATACGCCGCCATAACCGTAGAGTTTTGCATTTATATCGCGCGCAAAATAGTTTCTATAAGCCTTCGGGTTATTCTTTTCATACTTTGCGACCTTTCTTACCTCTCCCCTGAGGAAGTCAAACTCTCTTCGGGTCATTGTCGGAACAGGCTTATAGTAATACGGAAGCTGGTCGGAAAGAATTATGTTAGGTTCTTCCGTACCCGAATACAGTCTGAAAAGCCTGTTTTTGTTCGTATCAGTCAGCAAAAACTCGACATATGACGCATACTGCGGCTTTGACATACCGTCGCGGAGAATGACAAACTTGTCTGTTTTCTCGCGGTCGGTCGGGTCGAGCGAGTTTTCAATGCCGACGATCTTCATAAGCTTGTTATTTGAATCAAGAAGGGCGATCTTATCCATTCCGAGGTCGCAAATGAAGATCTTATTGAGCTTTGCTCTTATCTCTGATGTCGAAGGACACTCCGGAAGAGCCTCTTTAATCTCAGCAAGATCAAATGTAAATCTTCCGGGAGAATATGTAAAGTCGAAACTTCTGTTATTAAACAGCCCGCTCTCGATAAGCGAATAAACGTCTCCTACTATTTCAAGCAGCTCGGAGTTTGTAATGGCAGGAGGTATCATAAACTGCTTTCCGTATACCGAGAAACGATAGCGCTTATTTATATCAAGAGCAAGCGTTACATCTCCGCCCTGACTCTTTATTTCTTTAAGGAACGTAACGGTATCCTTTCCGTTTGAGAAAGAGTTTACCATAAGAGTTACGACCTGATTGAAGATCTGATGGTTTTCAAACCGCATCTCATGAGCCGCAAGGACGTCATAAGCCTTTTTCATATTTCCGATGTTTATCTTTGAAATTTCAAAACTTATATTTGCAGTTCCTGATGTCACGATAAACTGGAAATATTTCATCGAAATCCTGTAGTCCTCGCCGAACATTTCGTCAATAACATCAAATGCCTGTGCGAGAGCATTTTCGTCCTGAACAGAGCCGTTTACGATACAGTCGTTCAGCTTCAGGCTTATTATGCTTCTGAACGACACGCCAAGCTCATAGTCCTTCAGCTTCTTTACGCCGTAAGACGGCATAAAATACTGATGCCCGTCCTGAAAGAAACTGTAGAGGAATTCCGTTCCGCCCTCGTCTGTTCCGAGAACGTTCCATTTATACTTTGCAATAAGAACATGGTTGTCGTCTTTTCCATACCATGAGTTCATCTGTTCGATGTCTGCATACAGCGCCTTTGCCGCTTCTCCGCTCTCATGTTCTTCTTTAGTTACGCCCGCTCTCTCGCTAAAAAAGCCGTTCTTGCGAAGCTCTCCGAATTGAACGGGCTGTTCGCTGTGAGGAAAGAGTATAGAAACGCTGTTTCCGAAGCGCTCACGAAGTCCTTTTGCAATCTTGCTTGTGGTCACATAGTTATAGAAGAATTCAAATACATACTGTCTGGGGCGGAGCATATAATTGCCCTCGGACTGAGGATTTGCAATAAGCTCCAGAACGAACAGCTTTTTAAACTCGTCCGCAACATAAAGTATACCCTTTTCGATTTTTGCAGCGCATTCTTCGAGAGAATCATATTTTATACCCGAACGGTTGTTTGTAATATATTTATTCGGGACAGACACGAAGAATGCCGAGAGCTGTTCATCGACAAATTCCTTGCTGTCTGAGCGGACAAAACCCGTAAGCTCAAAGGTCGAAAAATAGTTATATTTTGTCATAAGGACTTTTCCCGCTTCGCGCTTGTTGTTTGAAATAGCAAACGGGATTATATAGGTAAATCCGTCGTGTTCCGAATGGATAAAGTCCGCTACGCTCTTTCCGTTTTCGAGGAAACGGATCTTTGTTATATCGCTTCCCTCTTTGCGGTTGTTGAAAAGTTTATAAACGACCTCGCCGCGCCCGTAGTTTGCAATAGCGATATTGAACGTGCGGTCGAAGCATTCCTCGTCGTCCACCGATTTAAGGTTCTTTTTCCTTACGAAAGCGAAACACAGATCCACCATATTCATATAGCTGCCCTTTTTGGAGCAGATCGTGCGCAGATTTTCGTGAAGCGTCTGCTGTTCGTCCAGAGGCAGAGCAAACATAATTTCCGTGTTTTTGAACGGCTCGGCGTTGAGCTGTAAGTCGCGCACTTTAAGCACGCCGTCGTCGTTTACAACGCGCAGACGATAGCTGTTCGACTTCATTTCAAACCAATCGACATTCAAAAATACGCTCTTAGCGCCCAGACCGAAGCGGCCTTCGCGCTTTCTATCGCCGTCGTTTCGTCCTATGGAAAGATAGTAGAACACCTGTTCGAGCTTAAAGCCGACTTCGTTATAATTCAGTCTTACCTTTCCGTCGTCAAGAAAGTCTACTTCTATCTTTATGTCCTTTTCGTCATAATCGCATCCGAAAATATTCTGAAAAAGCTCGCGGATAATGGATTCGCGCGGATAATCGTTCGCCAGATTTACCGCGTTTATCGCGCCTCTGCCCGCGTACATATTGTTAAAATATTCCTTAAACGCCGAATCGTCCGCTTCGCCGTTACGGATTTTCTGTTCGATCTCCTCGATGACCGCCTTTATTCCTTCTTTGTCGCCGGCGGTGTTCCGCTCAAAGAAATCACCCAAAAGTCTTGTAACTGTTTCGCTGCTTGCGCTCATATATTCGCCTCATTTCTCCGCGCGTGGTCTGTCTCGCGCGGGTTTTATTCTGAGCTAAAATCTTTTAGCGTCAGATCCCGTCATTGAAGATCCTTATATATTCTCTGAACTGATACCCCGAATTTCTCTGTTTTTCGCGGTATTTCCATATTCCGTAGATAACGGGATACTGGATACAATCGTTAAGCTCGCTGACTGCATTCTTTATCTTAATGTGGAAATCTTTATCGTCTTTCATTGCGTCAACTTCCGCCTTTGCGTCTTCGAGACCCTTTACCGCCTCGGACGCAAACGGCTGGTTTGAATAAGAACTGTCGGAGAACGACGCCGCCATTTCGTCGCGCGAAAGAAGTTTTGCGATCTTTCCGTCCCGATCTATCAGGCACAATCCCTCAAGCTCGTTCATTGCCGCGGCTATATCCGCCGCTGTGGAGCTGTCGTTTATGCCGAGAAGAGTATAAATCTTTTCGAGATTTTTCTCCGCAAAATCGGCAAGCTGTTTCGTGTTTGATATTCCGTCATCGTCGACAAGTGAAAAATCAGCCTTTATCTTCTTTATAAAGTCGAAGCCCGAATCGGTCTGTTTCGCATGATCCCTGATGTATTTGAGAGAGCTTACAAGACCCGCCATAAACACGCCTTTTTCTTTTATATCAAACATGATATTTCTTATCGGAAGAGTTCCGCAAAAAGCGTCCGCTATGCTTCTGCAAAGATTTTTCTCTAAAATGACCGTATCGAATACTTTATTTGAATCGCGGAAGATAACAAATTTTCTGTGCTTTTCGTGCTTAAATCCGTGGCGGGTCATTCTCTTTTCAAGAACCGCCGCCGAGAACGGAAGCTCATAGTTTATTACACAGCTTACCGTCTGCATACCTTCGCCCGTTGTCGAAAGATTATCCATACCGATAATTACACGCGGTCTTTCGTCCACATCTGTATCTACCGAGAGCTTTTTTATGATGACCTCAGGGGTTATCGTCTCGCCTCTTTCCACAAAGACCTGACTTCCGTAAAGAGCGGTAAAGACTTTTCTGAGGTACTCTATTGTGTTTTTATTGCAGCAGTAGATCATAATTCTCGAATCGTCGTCCTCAAGAATTTCCGCACTGTATTTCAAAAGCGCCTCAAGTTTTTTGTCAAGTTCAGCCAAATCTTCTACATCCGAACGCGTAAAATAAGACTTCATATAAATTTTCTTCTGCCTGTCAAACTTATCGACGTCATACTGCTCGAAAATATTTCCCCCGTAGGTATATGTCGGAAGACCCGAACGCAGGTCAACACGGCGTCTGAACGTATTTATAACTGAATCCTCAAAACTGTAGTCGAGGAAAACAACCTCTCTTTTATAGTCGTCTGAATAAACAAGCGGATCGTAATATCTCATTACCGGACTTTCGTCATTGAGCGCACAGGCAGATGTGTCGAGCGCCATTGAGCATACCGCGTCGGCTTTCGCGCTGTCGGAAAGGATACTCTTTATAAGATCCGAAAGGTCAGCTTTATCGCTGTCTGATTTTGCGGGGAACGGAGCGTTTATAAACAGCTTATCCGCTTTCCAGATTATGTGCTTTCTGTAGCCTATGTAGTCGGGAACGTCGTTATTAAGCTCTTCGTCTATTATAATAAGATCCCACTTTACTGTTTCTTTTACCTTTTGTTTGAAAACATTATCCGAAAACAGGGTGTTCTTTGACATCAGGAAAAGTCCCGCGCCCTCTTCGTCAAAGAACAAAAGGGCATTATGAGCGCCGGAGACCATTTTAAAATCGGCGCCGATACTCGTAATAAACATTCTGTACCAGCTGTACAATTCGCTCTCGTTTGTTATGACAAGAATGTTCGGATTTTCCTTTTCCGCAAGGACGTCGTATACACTAAGCGCGCACTTAACATATTTTTCCGAGCCGAATTCTCCGCAGTTAAGCGCGAATCCGAACTTTCGCAGTTTTTCTGCCGCAGCAAGATTAGCCGCGGACAAATTCTGACCGACGAGCGGTATCCATTTAAAGTTGCCCAATATAACGCACCTCCGAATTTTTCGTCATTTACAGCATGGTCTGAAAATGAGCGCAATTTGCTATCTTTAATTATACACCAAATCCGAACTTATTACAAGTATGTCAACCCACATAAAACTATCAAAATCTGAATATAATTTTTTGTGCATTTTTGACAAAACTCCAAAAAAAGAAGGAAAATTTGTACATTTCAGAGAATAATCACCGTAAACAAAGCCTTAAATTAACTATATACAACACACTAAAGAAAATAATTGAAAAATTGTCACATATTACCATTGAAAAATAAAGTGAAATACGCTAAAATATATACAGAGGGTGAGGTAATTGCAAATGTTAAAAGCTGTTTTATCAAAGAAAAACATTTTTGACTGCGGAGATTATATTTCATGCGTTTCAGACCTTATAGAAAACGAAAACATCCTTAAACTCAGGGATTTCAGTCACCATATCGGTACGACACGTTATCAGCATTCGCTGAATGTTTCATATTATAATTTTCTTCTGTGCAGGTTTCTGGGGCTTGACGCAAAAAGCGCGGCGCGCGCGGGACTTATGCATGATCTTTTTTTCTACGACCGAAGGAAACATGAAAAAGGCATAGGCGAGAGATCGCATATTTCAGAACATCCTAAGATCGCGTTTTTCAATGCCTCCGAAATGTTTTCAATAAGCGAGCTTGAAGGAGATATGATCGCAAATCATATGTGGCCTGCCACTTTACACCTTCCGAAGCACAGAGAAGCGTTTGTAATTACGTTTGTAGATAAATTCTGCGCAGTCGCGGAGGTCGCGGTCAGCGTAAAGACAAAAATTTCGAGAAAACGCCGAAAAGAATATGTAAACGCCGTTTCCTCGTCAGAACGCGCGCTCTCAGCGGCAAAGGCAGATAATATGCAGGAGCAGCCCGCTGAAAGCAAAGTATAATTCCAAATCAAACGTCTTAATAACCTAATATTTTTCCGAGGTCGGTATTTGATACCGACCTCTCAGTTTGTGTAAAAACACAGTTTGCTGAAAAAATACTTATCTTAACTTGTTTTGAGGGAGCGCAGTATACAGCACACAGGGGATATAGTATGCAGTAAACAGTAGTAGGTATCCGCCTGCGGCGGATGATATTTGATTGTTTTCAAGATAATAGGGATATGCCGTTTTGGGTGCTTCTTTAGGAAACGCGTCCGGAATAGGCTGTCAAGAGCTTATGCTGTCAGCATAATTTCTATATCCGAGTTTTTATCCTTGAGGGTCTTTTATTTTTTCATAAAGTTTTAGAATATTTTCACAAAAACTGTGGAAATTGTCGGAAGTTTGTGTTATAATAATTGCAGAGCAATTATTATAGATTTCAATGCCTTGCGCATACGCAAAATTTTATTAAAATTTTGCTCCGCGCATATCGGCAAATCATAACATAAATTCTTGCGAATTTATGTTATGATAAATTGCAGAGCAATTATTATAGATTTCAATGCCTTGCGCATACGCAAAATTTTTTTAAAATTTTGCTCCGCGCATATCGGCAAATCATAACATAAATTCTTGCGAATTAAAAAACGCAGGCGTTTTTATTGCCGCTCGATTTGAGAGCTTTCAGCAGATAATAGCGGATATTAAGCCTGTGGATATTTTATTCTCTATAAAATAACGAAAAGGACTGATCGAAATTTTTGAGCGAAAACAAATTGCCGAAGGAATTTATTTTTCCAAAATAACCGACCCGCGTTATAAACAAAACCGCTTTTTCATCTCACTTTTTACCGACATTTCCAAAATACCGCGCGAAGACGCGGCTGTGGCGGCTTATGAATTTACCGAATGCAGCGAGCAATATACAGACTATAAACAGCTCTCCTCGGCGCTTCTTGACCTATATGACGCGTCGCTTTCCGCGGCGACATCGCTCTTCTGCGGCGCAAGGCGCACAGACGTCTGGGCGGCGGCGCTTGACGACAGATATGCGCTTAACGGTGAAAAACTCGAATGTGAAACCGCGCGGCTTTTATGCGGCTGCATTTTCCGTCCGCTTGTAAAAAACGGAGCATTTGACGAAAAAATAACCGAAATGCTCCGAACACAGCTTATCGACAATCTCGACAGCGCTATAAACGACAAAGCTGTTTACGCAAGCGAACGCGCCGCAAAAACCGCTTTCATCGGCGAAGCCGCAGAACTTCCCGCGTCGGGTCTGAGCGAAAATGCGAAAAATGTTACGGCTGTTTCGGCATTTAACGCTTATCGGGAGATGATGAAAACCGCCCACGCAGAGATCTGCGCGGTAGGCTGCTCTGAATTTGCCGAAAGCGAACAGATATTTACCGAAGAGTTTTCTAAACTTGACAGAGAAAATATATATCAGCTTAAAGCTGAGCCTTCTGCGCTCAAAAAAACTCCCGCAATTATCGAGGACAACCTCGAAATGCAGCAGGCTATTTTAAGAATGTATTTCAAAGCTCCGAAGATGGACGACAGACCCGCAAACGCCCTCTTTTCGCGTATTCTCGGCGGTATGACAACTTCCCGCTTTTTTACGAATATCCGTGAGAAACGTTCGCTGTGCTATTACTGCGGTTCAAGCGCGAACCGTTTCAACAGAACGCTCGTATGCTCTGCGGGAATAGAGCCGCAAAATGCCGAAAAAACGCGCGAAGCGATGCTTGCAGAAATAAACGATATATGTGAAAACGGAGTGACGAACGACGAGCTTGAACGCGCTAAGCTCGAAATACTCGACGAGCTTTCTTCGACCTATGACAGCGCTTTAGGCATCTCAAGCTGGTATCTGTCGCAGATAACCGACGAAAAATTTATCTCTCCCGAAGAATTTGCCGAGCTGATAAAAGCCGCGACGCCCGACCGCGTTAAAGAAGCCGCACGCAAATACGGTCTTGATACAGTCTATCTGCTGAAAAACAAGGAGTAAACCAAACAGAATGATGATCGAAAAGATATACAATGACATTATAAAAGAGACGTGTCTTAAATATGTCTGTTCCTGCGGGACAGAGGTATATATGCTTCCGATGAAGGGGTGGAATACGGCTGTCGCACAGTTTACCGCGCGCTTCGGCTCTCAGGACAACTCGTTTATTTCCGACGGAAAACTTATCGAGATACCCGACGGAACGGCGCATTATCTCGAACACAAGCTCTTTGAGAGCGACGAAAAAGACGCTTTTTCACTTTTCGCGCAGACGGGCGCTTCATGCAACGCCGGAACAAGTTTTGACTACACCCAGTATTATTTCAGTTGTGCGGACAATTTCCGAAAAAATCTTGAAATACTGCTCGGCTTTGTGAGCGAACCGTATTTCACGGAAGAAAATGTTGAAAAAGAGCGCGGCATTATCGGTCAGGAAATAACGATGTACCGTGACAACCCCTCATGGCGCGTGTTTACAAATCTTTTAGAAGGAATTTATGTTAAAGATCCCGTAAGGCTCGATATAGCGGGAACTGTCGAAAGCATAGCGAAGATCACTCCAAAAACGCTCTACGACTGTTATAACACATTCTACGCCCCCTCAAATATGTTTTTATGCGCGGCGGGAAATATCGACCCTGACGAGATAGTTCAGATATGCGAAAATAAGCTCAAAAAAGCCAAGCCCTTTAAAATCGGAACAGCGTCTTATGACGAGCCGTATGAGGTAAACAAAAAACTTTTGCGTATGTCAATGCCCGTTTCAAAACCGATATTTGAAATAGGATTTAAGCGTCCTGCCGTTTACAAAGAACAGGAAATAAGCGACTATATCTATTTCAACATTCTGCTCGATATGCTTTTCGGAAACTCTTCGGAGTTTTATGAACAAATGCGCATAGACGGCATACTGAACGACGAATGGGCAGTAAGCGTTTTCAACGGCCGCGGGCATTTCTTTCTTGCCGCGCGCGGGGAGAGCGAAAAGCCGGAACTTGTGCTTGAAAAAATGCAGGAGCTTTTCGTATCTTATAAGAAAGATCCGCCCGAACGCGAGCTTTTTGAGCGCGTAAAAAAGGCAACCTACGGCTCTCTTGTAAAGGAATTTGCGAACGTAAAAAGCGTATGCACTACGCTTTCCGAAGCGGCTTTGTCAAATGTTTCGCCGTTTTGCGCCATTCAGACGGCCGCCTCGGCGAGCTATGAAACGCTTTTGGAAAAGCTATACGATATCGACGCGGAAAACGCCTGCATCTCAATAATAGAACCGCTTTAATGACAGCAAAGGAGAAACCGAATGAACGTTTTAGATATGATTTCAAGCTCTGTGACAGAAAAAATAACAGTTGAATTCCCTAACCTTTTTCAAGGCACTCAGATAACATACAGCCGCGGATTTGAGGTTTTCGGACTGTCAATATACTGGTACGGGATATTGATAGCGGTGGGGATACTGTTGGCGTATATATATGCGACTGTGCGCTGCGACAAGGTTTTCGGACTTCCGAAGGGAAGGTTTTTCGATGTGGTTTTCGTGTCGGTCATAGGAGGTTTTTTGGGAGCAAGAATTTACTACTGCGTATTCACCACGCTCGACCCCGATTCGGGCATGAAATATGATTTCATAACCACCTTTACCAAAATACACGACGGCGGACTTGCAATTTACGGCGGAATAATCGGCGCGCTTCTGACGGCTCTTGTTATGTGCAAAGTGAGAAAATTAAACTTTTTTGCGGCGTGCGATATTGCCGCGCTCGGTTTTCTTATCGGTCAGACTATAGGCAGGTGGGGAAACTTTATAAACCAAGAGGCGTATGGTTCTGCCTGCGACGCGGACTGGCTCTTTGCAATGACAGGCTCGAAAATTGAAAACGGTCCCGTTCATCCCTGCTTTTTGTACGAGAGCGCATGGTGCCTGCTCGGATTTATCTTATTGCATTTCTACTCGAAAAAGCTCAGGAGCTTTGACGGGGAAATTATGCTGCTTTATCTTTCGTGGTACGGACTGGGAAGGTTCTTTATTGAAAGCGACCGCTCGGACAGCCTTATGGCAGGAAGTTTTAAAGTATCTCAGATAGTAGCGGCAGTCTGCTTTGTATGCGGCATTGCGCTGTTTATTGTTTTCAAGATAATCACAAAAAAGAAGAACGTTCCGCTTTATGTAAACACCGAAGCGTCAAAACTGCTTATTGACAAGGAAATACAGGACGAGCTTGACGCAAAAGCAAAGCGCGAAGCCAAAAAGAACAAAAAAGCTCCGAGCATTCTCGAAAGCGACGATAGCAATGACGAGGAAAACAACGAAAATCCTTCTGAAAATGAAACGGAAAGCATCGACAAAGATAATGCCGATAAAGAAGAAAATGCTGACAAAGAAAACATCGGCAAAGAAAGCTCAGACAATGATCTGAGCGAAGAAGCGCCTGCTGAAGAAAAAACCGACAATAAAAGCGATAATGAAAACGAAAGTTCGGACGAAAACAATGCCGACAAGCAGGACAACAATAATGCATGATAACGCTCAAACCACAGTCTTTTCACCTGCGGCTGAATAAAAAGAAAAGCTCCCGAAAAAAATTCGGGAGCAAATTATTTGGAAGCCTTTAGCGAGAAAAAATGGAAGGAGATTTAATCAAGACAATATATGTAAACTCGCCCGGCTTCGAAAAATGGAAGGGTGAGGACATGGTGAAACTAATAAATGGAATTTTTATTGGAAGGAAAGAGAAATGACTGAGCTGTAATGAATGTTTTGTTGTCCTCTTGAATTTATTATATCATATCTTTCTGCAATGTCAACATTTATTACAAAACTGTAATTATATTGTAATTTTTTTGAAAGATTTTTTAGTTTTAAATCAGTGACCGTAAAGGTTCGTGCAGGAATACAGAGCGAGACCGACTTGAAATATAATTGCTTTCGGAAAATGTCTATAAACCAAAAAGTATACTTTTTTGCGCGCTGAAAACTGTCAGCAGCTTTCAATAAATTTGTAAACGTTTTCTGTGAAATATATGTAAGGAAAGTGTGAGAAAAAAAGCCATTAAGGACGGTTTTTGTGAAAAATGCACAAAAAAGCGCGAAAAAAATCTATTTAAAATATTAAATCTTATTATTTATAAATTTTGGATAACTGTAGACTTTTTTTGAAGCTTGTGTTATAATAATATAGTATGGTAGTGAAACCAAAAGGAAATGCGGTTTTACGTTTATTTCGCAAAATATCCGCAAAAGGCGGAAAAAATAAGGAGGCTACATAATGGCTTTTAAAAAGAGTGCGATTCCTTTTTCCGGAACGCCCAAGCAGGAAGAACAGCTCAGAGAGGTCATAAATCGGCACAAAGACGACCCCGGCGCGCTTATGCCCGTTCTTCAGGAAGCGCAGGAGATCTACGGATATCTGCCCATAGAGGTCCAGCAGATGATCGCCGACGCAATGGAAATACCGCTCGAAAAGGTTTACGGAGTTGTTACATTCTATGCGCAGTTCTCTATCAATCCAAAGGGCAAGTATAAGATCTCTGTATGTCTTGGTACGGCTTGTTATGTAAAAGGTTCGGGAAACCTTTACACAAAGCTCCAGGAAAAGCTCGGAATTTCAGGAGGAGAGATAACGCCCGACGGAAAGTTTTCGCTCGACGCGTGCCGCTGTATAGGCGCGTGCGGATTGGCTCCGGTTCTGACGATAAACGAGGACGTTTACGGAAGACTTACGCCTGACGATATTGACACTATCCTCGCAAAATATAACTGATAGAAGGGAAAGTTTACGAATGAACGTTATTAAAACAATCGACGAGCTGAACGCCGTAAAGGCGAAGTACGCCGACGTAGTAGGCACCCGCATAGAGGGAAAGGAAAACGGCGTCCGCGACGTTTTAGTCTGCGGAGGTACGGGCTGTACCTCAAGCGGATCTATGAAAATAATCGACGTATTAAAAGAAGAGATAAAGAAAAACGGTCTGGAGGACAAGGTAAACATAATTAAAACAGGATGTTTCGGTCTTTGTGCTTTAGGACCCATTATGATAGTTTATCCTGAGGGTACGTTCTACTCAAAGACCGAGCCTGAGCATATTCCCGAAATTGTTGAACAGCACCTTAAAAACGGAAACCCCGTAAAGAAATATCTTTATGCCGAAACAGTAAACGGCGACGAGATAAAATCGCTTAACGAAACTGCATTTTATGCAAATCAGCACCGCGTTGCTTTGAGAAACTGCGGCGTTATAAGCCCGGAACATGTCGAGGAATATATAGCGCGCGACGGTTATCAGGCTCTGTATAAGTGCCTTACACAGCTCACCCCCGACGACGTTATCGAGATTATCTTAAACTCCGGACTTCGCGGACGCGGCGGCGCGGGCTTCCCTACCGGAAAGAAATGGATGCTGGCAAGAAACCTTGTAAAAGACGCAGACCAGAAATACGTCTGCTGCAACGCGGACGAGGGCGACCCTGGAGCGTTTATGGACCGCTCGGTACTTGAAGGCGACCCGCACACCGTTATTGAAGCAATGGCTATAGCAGGCTATGCTATCGGCGCAAATCAGGGATACATTTATGTAAGAGCTGAATACCCGATCGCCGTTGAGCGTCTGAAAATAGCAATAAAGCAGGCGGAAGAGATCGGTATGCTCGGCGACGATATTTTCGGCACGGGCTTTAAATTCCACCTCGGATTAAGACTTGGCGCAGGAGCGTTTGTTTGCGGAGAGGAAACCGCGCTTATGACCTCGATCGAGGGCAACCGCGGCGAACCGCGTCCGCGTCCTCCGTTCCCTGCGGTAAAGGGACTTTTCGGAAAGCCTACTATATTAAACAACGTTGAGACCTACGCGAATGTATGCCAGATAATTTTGAACGGCGCGGACTGGTTCGCGTCAATGGGTACGGAAAAATCGAAAGGCACAAAGGTATTTGCGCTCGGCGGAAAGATACACAACACGGGTCTTGTCGAAGTTCCTATGGGAACAACGCTTCGTACAGTCATTGACGACATCGGCGGCGGTATCCCGAACGGAAAGAAGTTTAAAGCAGCTCAGACAGGCGGACCTTCGGGCGGCTGTATACCCGCACAGCACCTCGATATCCCCATCGATTACGACAACCTCATTGCTATCGGCTCGATGATGGGTTCAGGCGGACTTATCGTAATGGACGAGGACAACTGTATGGTAGATATTGCGAAGTTCTTCCTCGACTTTACGGTTGACGAAAGCTGCGGAAAATGTACGCCCTGCCGTATAGGTACAAAGAGAATGTACGAAATGCTCGAAAAGATAACTAAGGGCAAGGCGACAATGGAAGACCTCGATAAACTCGAAAAACTTTGCTACTACATAAAGGACAATGCTCTGTGCGGTCTCGGACAGACTGCTCCGAACCCCGTGCTTTCAACGATGCGCTATTTCAGAGATGAATACGAGGCTCACATAAAGGAAAAGAGATGTCCCGCGGGCGTATGCAAGTCGCTGCTCAGCTTCTCTATCGTCAAGGACAAGTGCGTCGGCTGCGGACTGTGCGCAAGAAACTGCCCCGCGTCGGCTATTTCGAGAACAGATTATGTCGCACCCGGAAAGAAACTCGCGGCAATGGTCATTGATACTCAGAAGTGCGTAAAATGCGGCGTATGTATGGACAATTGTAAGTTCAACGCTATCTCTAAGGGATAACCATTTTAAATCGAATTGAAAGGAAAAATTCTGATGGTCAATATAAAAATAAACGGCGCGGAATATTCTGTACCCGATGGTTCTACCATTCTTCAGGCGGCAAGAACCGCAGGAATAAAGATACCGACGCTGTGCTATTTAAAGGACATCAACGAGATCGGCGCCTGCCGCATCTGCGTTGTAGAGGTAAGAGGCGCGAAAAGTCTTGTAGCGGCTTGCGTTTACCCTGTAAACGAGGGCATGGAGATCTTTACAAATACTCCTAAGGTCATAGAAAGCAGAAGAACGACGCTCGAACTCATCTTGTCAAATCACAATATGAGCTGTCTTAGCTGTTCACGCGGCGGAAACTGTGAACTTCATCAGCTCTGCAACGAGTATGGTGTTGACCCTCATAGATTTGAAGGCGAAAATCAAAAGACCGAAATTGACAACAGCGCAGTACATATGTACCGCGACAACTCAAAATGTATTCTGTGCAGACGCTGTGTGGCGGCGTGCGCAGCTACTCAGAGAATAGGCGTTATCGGCGCGAACGAGCGCGGATTTGCTACACAGATAACCTCCGCATTCGATATGGATCTTGCAGACACGGCTTGCGTTTCCTGCGGACAGTGCATTACTGCTTGCCCGACAGGCGCGCTCTCCGAAAAGGACGACACCGAAAAGGTGCTTGAAGCTATCGCAAATCCCGACAAGTATGTCGTTGTGCAGGCTGCTCCCGCAGTACGCGCGTCGCTCGGCGAGGCATTCGGCTATCCGATAGGAACAAACGTAGAGGGCAAGATGATCGCGGCAATGCGCAGGCTCGGCTTCGATAAAGTATTTGATACGAACTTCTCGGCTGACCTTACTATAATGGAAGAAGCTCACGAGTTTCTTGACAGAGTTCAAAACGGCGGAACACTTCCGATGATAACTTCTTGCAGCCCCGGTTGGGTACGCTATTGCGAGAACTATTTCCCCGAATTTATTCCTAATCTTTCTTCGTGTAAGTCGCCGCAGCAGATGTTCGGTGCTGTCGTAAAGACATATTATGCTCAGAAAATAGGAAAAAAGCCTGAGGACATCATTTGCGTATCTGTTATGCCCTGTACGGCAAAGAAGTTTGAGATAGGCAGAGACGACCAGAACGCGGGCGGAGTTCCCGATGTTGACATTTCGATTACGACGCGCGAGCTTGCAAATCTCATAAAGAAAGCAGGAATTATGTTTAACGACCTTCCCGACGAACAGGCGGATTCTCCGCTTGGCGGATACACGGGCGCGGGAGTTATCTTCGGCGCTACGGGCGGCGTTATGGAAGCTGCGCTCAGAACAGCGGCATGGAAGCTCACAGGCGAAGACAACAATGCTCCCGTCGACTTTAAGGAAGTTCGCGGAGTTGAAGGCGTAAAAGAAGCGACATACAATGTCGGCGGAAAGACTGTTAAGGTCGCTGTAGCAAGCGGACTTGCAAATGCGAAGAAACTGCTCAAGGACATAAAGGCAGGAAAGGCGAGCTATGACTTTATCGAGATCATGGCTTGTCCGGGCGGCTGTGTAAACGGCGGCGGACAGATAATCCAGCCCGCGTCCGTTCGCAACTTCACCGACATACGCGCCGAAAGAGCGAAAGTTCTTTACGGAATTGATGAGAACTGCAAACTGCGCCGTTCTCACGAAAATCCCGATATAAAGGCGCTCTACTCCGAGTTCTTCGGCGAACCTAATTCGCACAAGGCTCACGAGGTTCTTCATACGACCTATAAAGAGCGGAAACTTTATCGCTAAATAAATTTAAGGGGGAAGCAATTCCCCCTTATTTGTTTGAAAAAATGGGGCGAGATGTAAAATCCCGCCCCTGTTTATTTGATTTTAGTTTTTCCGATTTCAGCGCTGCTTTGAAAATTTGAGCTGTCGGATAATTTATTTCGCGCTGAATGTGTAGGTGGTCGTATAACAGCCTACCTCGTCCGCTCTCAAAATGCAGCTCGGAAACTGCGGCTTGTTCGGACTGTCGGGGCAGAACTGGCTTTCAAGACAAAGACCGCCGTACTGCGGGTAAACGTGACCGTTCTTTCCCGGCTCATTATCAAGTCCAATGCCTACATAAAACTGCATAGCGGGCAAATCGGTGTCCATTTGCATAACTATGCCGCGAGTAGGCTCGTAGACATAAGCTGCCGTTCGCATTTCTCTGCCCGTGCCGAGCAAAAAGTTGTGGTCAAAACCTTTCGGAAGACGTCCGTTTTCCATTTCTGTACGGACAGTTTTCGGCTCTCGGAAATCAAACGGCGTTCCCGTAACGTCGGCTATCTCGCCTGTCGGAATAAGCTCTGCGTCAACAGGAGTATACTTATCCGCATTTATTTTTATAAGATGATCTTTTATGTCGCCCTCGCCTTCGCCTTTTAGGTTGAAATAAGCGTGGTTTGTGAGATTTAATACCGTGTCCTGATCGCACCTGCCGAAATACTGTATCTTCAGACCGTTGTTAAGCAAGGTGTATTTTGCTTTTACGCTGAGGTTTCCGGGGAAATTTTCCTCTTCGTCGGGACTGTTATAGCCGAAAGTAACATAAGGCTCTGCGCCGTCCTCAATGTCGTCAATCGTCCACATTCTCTTTCCAAACCCAAACGCTCCGCCATGGAGAGTATTATTGCCGTCATTTTTCGTCAGTTCAAAGGTTCTTCCGTCAAGCGTGAATTTTGCGCCGCCGATACGGTTCGCAACTCTTCCGACAGTAGCGCCGAACGCGGAGTTTCCCTTTTCATACTGCTCTACCGAGCCATATCCGAGAACAACGTCTATAGGCTCTCGGTTTTTGTCAAGAACGTACAGCGACTGGATAGCTGCTCCAAAATTCGTTATGCTGACAGATAAGCCGTTTCTGTTTTTCAGGGTCGCAAGAAAACACTTGTACCCCATAAACGAGCCAAACTTTGAAATTTCGGTACTCATAATGTCCTCCAAAAATCAATACTTGTTATCATCAAGAGTAATTTTACGCTTTATCGGCGTCGCTGTAGCCTTTGAAACAGGGTTGGCAGCGGAAACAGCAGGCTTTTCATCATCTGATTTTATGACGGGCTTCGGCTGAGCGGCAGGAGTTACAGGCTCTCTTTTGACGTTTTCACGAACCGATCTGTTTTCAGCCGTCTTTACAGTTGCAGGTTTTCTTTCAGCAGCGGGCTTTGACGCTCCTACTGTTACTGCCGTTTTTTCAACGGCTGAAACACTTTCAGCGGGTGCAGTCTTTTCGGCTGCCGCAGGCTTTGGTTTCGGCATTGAAAGATCTTTCTTGGGTCTAACTGCCGACGGGGCATTGCTGCGCGTCATTTTATCGTCAATGATAAATTTATCAACGGTCTTATGCAGCATAGCCGCCTGAGTAGCAAGCTCTTCCGAACTGTCCGCACACTCGCGCGCGCTGTCGGAGATCTGAGTTACGGCGTCCGAAATGCTTGTCATTCCCGCAAGAACTTCCTTTACGCTTTCAGCCTGCTTTGCGGACGCTTCTGCAATATCGTCAACGACCTTTGAAGTTGCGTCGGTTTTTTCTACTATCTTGCTGAGCATTTCAGCAGTCTCGTTTGCAATAACCGTTCCGTTTTTAACTGCGCTTATTGCTGTTTCAATAAGCGTGGTCGTTGATTTTGCAGCGTCTGCGGTCATATTCGCAAGGTTTCCTACCTCCCCCGCGACAACCGCAAAGCCTTTTCCCGCAGCTCCCGCTCTTGCCGCTTCGATAGAAGCGTTAAGCGACAGGATATTTGTCTGCGAGGAAATATCTTGAATTGTCTGGATAATATTGGCAATTTCCGAAGAAGTGCTGCTTATCTCGTTCATTGCTTCGAGCATCTTCGCCATTTTCTCGTTGCCCTCGTTTACGAGCTGCATAGATTCCTCCGCTATTGAGCGGGCAGTCGCCGCCTTGTCGGAGTTGTCGTTGCTCTGGCTGTAAACAACGTTAAGGCTTGTATTAAGCTCTCTTACGGTAATGGTCTCCTCATCTGCCGCACGCGACAATACCGCCGAGTTTTTCGACATCTGGTCGGAACCGATATTTACCTCGCGCCCCGCCTGCTCTACATTTGTAACAACGTCGCGTATTGACGAAACAATACTCTTCAAAGCGGTCTTTACGGGGATATAATCTCCGTAATAATTTCCGCTCGGTTCTACACAAAGGTTTTCTTTTGCTATTTCTCCGGCGGTATATGTAATATCGCCTATTACCTCGCCGTTATAATGCGCCATTGTATTTACCGCTTCTGCAAGAGCGCCGAGGTCGTCGTCGCCGACATAATCGACATCGCCGCCCGAAATTCTTCCGTTTGCCATATCGGTAATCTTATCCTGAATTTTCTTAAGCGGAACAGTGACCTTTTTCCTGAAATAAGAGTTTATGATAAGGCAAAGCGCGGTGAACAGCACAACCATTATAACGCTTACGACAAACATCATATGCATACTCGCAAGGTACTGTCCTACTCCCGCTCTTACGACAAGCGTCCAGTCATCGTTTGCCGAAAGTTTTATCGAGCAATAGCTCATATTCGGCTCTCCTGCGGGATAAGTGTTTATTTTAATGTCGTCGCCGCTCATGACATATTCGGAATAATCGCGGTCTTTTAAGCTCTGATCTGCACAAACGAAAACCTTTCCGCTTTTGTCAACGATAATTGCCTCGTTCGGGCAGGATTTTACCGTTTCTTCAAGCATCGCAGTATTGACCTCTGCGAAGAGGATATTTCCATTATCCGCTTTGACAGAAAGGTAAAACGATCCGCCGGTATCTCCCGGCATTACCGCTTTTGTTTTAGACGAAAGAGCAGACGTGACAGCCTGCGGTATCTCACCGCCGTATGTACTTGCTCCGTCGGAAAAAACAACGGACATTATGTTGGCATTGTAATTTTTGATATTGACTGCGTGTTCTTCTTTTTGCTGAGCAGAACCGTTTAAAAACTCATAATCGTACAAATGGTCGTTTACGAGCGCCAACAGGTCTTCTATTTCCGCGTCGACTATCGCCTTATTGCCGACAGCGTTTTCGTTTAACATTCCCGTAATGCTTGTCACAGTAAGATGATACGCAACAGCTACGCATACAGATAAGTTAAGTATCATAGCGGCAGTCATTATAAAGCTGAACATCATAATTTTCGCCTTGACTGTTTTAATGTTCTTTTTTTGTTCCGTCATTTAAAATACCTCTCTTCAGTATACTATTTGCTGATTTTAAAAGCGCTTCAAAAACGCACATAAAATATGCTTATATATATAATACCACATTTAGCACACAAAGTCAATAATTTTGTGAAATTTTTACTCCTTGAAGTTCAAGAAAAAATTCTCTCGCAAAGCCGTCGGTCATTCCGCATACACAGTCTGTCGCCAAAAGCAGTCTGTTATAGCACTGTTCTGCGTCGGACTTTCCCTTGCAGGCTCTGCGGCAAATCTCAATATAGTTTTTTGACAAGACCTCGCTCATATCTCTGTCAAATACGTTTATACTGTCGGTGTCAAATGACAGCGCCGCCGCTGTTATCTTATCCAGCAAAAATGTCATTACAGAGCTTTCCGAAAGCTCGCTTCTGATTATTCCCGCCGAGCGGAACGCATATCTGTAAGCAATATCTCCCAAAGCACAACTCAGCGCTCGGACATCCGACATTTCGAGCAGCTCTTTTCTGAATACTCCGTTCATAATGCTTTCATAATTATCGCAGAAAGCGTCTGCCGCCGCATAGAGCATTCTTGTCTGAAGCTTTATTATCCACCGCGAAACTGCCGCTTTTTCGGGGGTTTCCATACAAAGGCTTTTTGCGGAATTGTACGACTTAAAAAGCTCTTTTACTGCCCACACGAGAACCGCTCGCTCGTTTTCGCTTTTGCAGCTCAGGAGATATTTTTCGCTTTGAAGCTCGCATATAAGAATATCATATGACAAAAGTCCCTTTTCAACGGCGTCCTCTATATCGGCTGTTCTGTAAGCTATGTCGTCCGCGCTTTCAAGAATAAAAGTAAGCGGAAACCGACAATCTATACATCCCGTTTTTTCGGTTATTTTTTTGAAAAGTTCCTGTTCCGAATAATAATACCCCATTTTCTTTCTGCATATATCGCCGCATTTCGCGTCAATGCCCGTTGACGGCGTGGGGTATTTTATAATGGTGTTCAAAAGCGCGAAAGTAAGGTTCATTCCCGTTTGCATATCAATAAGGCAATGCAGTCTTGAAAGCACTCTTAACGCCTGGGCGTTGCCCTCGAAATTCAGAAAATCAGCTTTCATCTGCTCGGTCAGCAGTTCTTCAACTCGCGTTCCTTTATACGAAAGTTTCGGAAAATTGTCCTTAAACCATTGTCTTATAGAAAACTCTCCGAAATGACCGAAAGGAGGATTTCCTATATCGTGGATAAGTCCCGCGCACTCCAAAATATCGCAGCAGTTCTCCCTCACGCCTTCGTCTACCTCAGGAGTTCCTTTTTCAATAAGGCTTGTAAATATCGTATCCCCAAGACTTCCCGCAAAAGAGCTTACTTCGAGCGAATGTGTAAGTCTTGTTCTGACAAAATCACCGCGGTTGAGAGGATAGACCTGCGCCTTATCCTGAAGGCGTCTGAAAGACGCGCTGCCTACTATCCTGTGATAGTCCTTGCGAAACTCGCTTCGTATATCGCGGCTGTTTTTGCCGGCGCTTTGACGCTCGCGCTCGGCACATAGAAGTTTTTTCCAACTAAGCATTATGATCTCAACTTTCTTATTTTTTGAATAAAATTTTCCTCGCTGTCAATAATACGAATACAACAGAAAATCAACTTCTGAGGAGGAATAATTATGTTGGTTAAACGCGGAGAAATTTATTATGCGGACTTAAGTCCCGTCGTCGGCTCTGAACAGGGCGGAATAAGACCCGTTCTTATCGTTCAGAACGACATCGGAAATAAGCACAGTCCCACGGTCATTGCCGCAGCTATCACAAGCCGCAAGGAAAAAGCGGGACTTCCCACGCACATCTCGGTAACAGGCTCGTCGTGCGGGCTTGCAAAAGATTCCGTTGTCCTGCTCGAACAGGTTCGTACATTAGATAAAAGGCGCCTGAAAGAGCGCATGGGCGAGCTTGACAGCGCGTCTATGCACGAGGTCGACAATGCCCTTTCAACAAGTCTCGGATTGTAGTTTTTACGCATACCCTCGCTTCGGCGGGGGTATTATTTTTCGCTTTCGGGCGTTCGGTATTCATGCTTTTCGTAATATCCGATAAGCTCTTTGTTTTCACCGCGCAGCGCGACCATATAAACGTCCTTGTTTTCCTTTGCATTGTGATAAGTAAACACAATGTTGTTCTCTTCGCTTTGCTTGAACCAATCGACGACTTCGCGTATTTTT
The DNA here is from genome assembly GCA_947629335.1 of uncultured Clostridia bacterium. Taxonomy (GTDB): domain Bacteria; phylum Bacillota; class Clostridia; order Oscillospirales; family Ruminococcaceae; genus CAG-115. The sequence continues at coordinate 73,811 of CANRDI010000005.1, forward strand.
GCCCGCGAATTTTCGTTATGACAGTCCATAATGCTCTTTCCGACAAGATCGCCGTGTTTTTTATAGCGCTCTTTCGCGGCGGGGTTCAAATAGATGATAATATCATTCATATCGCAAATAACGACCGCGCACTTGTCCTGCTCGACAATGCTTTTGAAATATGCGTTCAGATCATTCATAGCCTTCTCCTTTAATGAACATCATACCACGTCTTCCCTATCTTCGCGTCTGCGGGCAGCGGCACAGACAGCTCAACCGCGCTCTGCATTTCCTCTTTGAGAATATCTGCGGCTTTTTGAGCGCAGCTTTCAGGCGCTTCGACAATAAGCTCGTCGTGTACCTGCAAAATAAGTTTTGCTTCGGGAAGCTCCTTTTTGAGCCGCCTGTAAACTCTCACCATTGCTATCTTGATTATATCCGCGGCTGTCCCTTGAATGGGCGTGTTCATGGCTATGCGCTTTCCGAGAGCTTTCACGGTTTTGTTTGTTGATAAAATTTCGGGGATAAAGCGCCGCCTGCCAAACAGTGTAACAGCATACCCGTCTTTCTCCGCAGACCCGCAAACCTTATCCATATAGGCTTTTACTCCCGAAAAATGCGCAAGATAATCATCTATATACTTTTTCGCCTCCGCAAGAGAAGAACCTATATCCTTTGCAAGAGAAAACGCGCCTATCCCGTATACTATGCCGAAATTTACAGCCTTTGCCTTGCGCCTGAGGTCGTCGTCTACCCACTCTATCGGCTGGTTAAAGACAGAAGCGGCTGTTTCCGCATGGATATCCCGATTTTCCGCAAAGGTTTTTATCATAGTCTTGTCGTCTGCAAGCGCCGCCAATACTCTCAGTTCTATCTGACTGTAATCTGCGTCGCATAGAAGTTTTCCCTCTCCCGCCGTAAAGAATTTCCGAAACTCACGCCCTATCTGAGTTCTTACGGGAATATTCTGGATATTCGGTTCGGCGGAGCTTATCCTGCCCGTGCGAGTTTCGGTCTGCTTAAATGTCGTGTACATTCTGCCGTCGTCCGAAACTGCCGCCAAAAGACCTTTTACATAAGTGTTGTATAATTTTGTCAGCTTTCGCCAGCCGATTATTTTTTCAACAATCGGGTGGCGGTCGGATATTTCTTCAAGCACGTCCGAATTTGTTGAATAACCTGTCTTGCTCTTTTTTCCCGCAGGCAAGCCAAGCTCGTCAAACAGCACCTTTCCGAGCTGTTTCGGACTTCCTATCATAAACTCGTGACCTGCCATATCATATATTTCATTTTCAAGTACGCTTATTTTCGGCAGTATCTCATCTCCGAATTTTTTCAGGCTTTCCGCGTCTGTAGCTATGCCCTCTATCTCCATTGACGACAGCACTTCCGCAAGCGGTATCTCGATATCGCGCAGTACTTTCAGCATACCCGAAGCGCATATTTTGCCGAACAAAACCTTATTCAGCGAGGACAGACTGTCCGCGCCGTATTTGTCATAAAGTTCCGAAAGCTCATAATCCTTTGCATTTACGTCTAACAGATAAGCCGCAAGCGTCGCGTCGAAAGTTACGTTTTTAAGCTCAATGCCCGATCTTATGCACTCATAGTAAACAGCCTTTGCGTTATCGGTATGCTTTGGCTCGCTGTTTTCAAGAATTGCTTTAAGGTCGCCGCCCAGCCGCTCTTTTTTGCGGTAAGCCGCTAATTCCCCGTTTTCAATAACCACGTCGATCGCGTTTTCATCATATTCTTCTTTATCGGGGATAATATCGCTTTTTACGGTATCTTCAGTATTTTCCGCTTTCAATGCGGACTTTATTTCTACAGCTTTCGGCATTGTTCCGTCCAAGCCGAGCTTTTTCAGCGCTGTGTTCATTTCCAGTTCGCGCAGTATGCCCGCCGCCTGTGCTTTATCTCCCTCGCCGAATTTATAATCATCAAGATCTTCCGAAACGGGAGCTTTAAGGCATATCTCTCCGAGTTTTCTCGACAGCTCAGCGCTGTCCTTTCCTTTTTCAAGCTTTGTTTTTACCGAACTCGTGACTTCGAGTTCATCTAAATGCTCATATATCCACGCGACCGAATGATATTTTGAGATCAGCGAAAGCGCAGTCTTTTCGCCTATTCCCGCGACGCCGGGAATGTTGTCCGAACTGTCGCCCATAAGTGCTTTTACTTCAAGCATTTCACGGGGAGAAACGCCGTAGACCTCCTTTATTTTTTCGGGAGTATAAATAATGTCCTCTTTGTTTGAAGCAAGGCGAACGGTCACTTTGTCGCTTATAAGCTGAAAGCTGTCGCGGTCGCCTGTGCTTATGACACATTCCGCGCCGTTTTCTCCTGCTGTTCTCGAAAGAGTTCCGATAATGTCATCCGCCTCATAGCCCTCGGTTTCGAGAACGCTTATTCCGAGTGCACGGAGAATGTCCTTTATTATCGGCATCTGCTCTATTAGCTCATCCGGCATCTGATGTCTGCCCGCCTTGTATTCTCCGTATATCTTATGGCGGAACGTCGGCGCTTTGAGATCGAATGCCGCCGCGATACGGTCGGGCTGTTCTTCCTTTATCAGTTTCATATAGATGTTCAGAAATCCCGTAAGCGCGTTTGTATGCACGCCCTTTTTGTTTGAGAGCAGACGTATCCCGTAAAAAGCTCTGTTCATAATGCTGTTTCCGTCTATCAAAAGAAGTTTCATTTTTGATCCTCCGCTATTTTGAGTCATCTGTTATATTTTTCATAAGTTTTTTCGGCAGCTTTTTTATCAGCAGCATCGCGCATATCCCCGTAAAAGCGCCGCCTATGATCGCGCTTGCGAGGAATATCGGCGTATATGCAAGGACAAATTTTGAGCCGTAAAACCCTACCGCCACCGTCATCTGCCCCGCGATATGAAAAACCGCTCCGCAAACTCCCGTAAACGGGAGATAATTTAAATCGTATCTTTGCCCGTCGGCAGAGCTTTTCGGAAACAGCTTTTGCACAACAGTCATCGCCGTACATGCCAGAACTCCTCCGACAAGCCCATAAACCGCGCTCATAAGCGAGCCTGTGATAAGCGCGGCAAGAAAACACCTTAGCACCGCGACAATGTACGCGTCATAGATCCGCCATTTCCCGCCTGCATACAAAATAAACATCGTCACGATATTTCCCAGTCCCACTCGTATTCCGGGTATAGGAACTATCGGCGGAAGCAGCGTTTCGAGAGCAGAAAGCGCTCCCGCAAAGCAGATAAAGACTGCTAAAAGCGTAATTTTCTTTACTGTCATAATCGTTTTCCGTTTTTGTGTAATTTTACAAACCGCCTGCTTACGGTTTAAGCGCACTTCGTTTTGCTTTTGCTAAGAATAAGCGTTTTTTCGGCTGCGCCGTGATTTTTGCTGCGCGAAAGTCACTAACGTAACGAAATGGAGCTAACAGCCGCGTCAGCGGCACGGCGCATCCGCCCCAAGCGCATTTTTGAACGTCCTAATGCAGCAAACCCTCTATTCGGTTTGAAAGCTGTACAAATCCTGCAAAATTATATCATGATATTGAGTTTTTGATTTCAAAAAGCCGTTCCTCGTCCCATACAAATCCTCCGTACTCGAAAACAACATCGTCATTGCAAAGCCCGCGTTTTGCCTGAATTGTCATTTCGTCAAGGAAGAACAAGGTTTTAAGCTGATTTCCGAGACTTTGCCTGACCTTTTGAAAAAGCCTGTTTGTAACGACATATTTTTCTTTTCCATAAGGAAAAATCACGAGATTTACAAATGGAGAAAACTCCGCCGCAGGCTTGAATATCCCAAGGTATTTTTTCGGCAGATACTTTTTCACATCTGCATACGGAATGTTTTCTTTTATGATAATTTTCACAGCGCAAATTCCCCCGCATCAGCTCAGCGCATACCCTCCGCCAAAACGCGGATATTATAGAACGTTTGAAATACTTCATGTTCCTGTGAAACGGTTTCCGAGAGTTTTGAAAGCGTTCTTTTGCCTGTTCTTCTGTGAAGAATAGCAAGAATTCTCACAATCATATTTTCACTGTTCAGACTGTCTTCAATACTCTGATTGTCAAACTCGTGAAACGCCTTGTAAAAGCACCTCTGATCAAACATTCCGTATTTTAACGCAGTACCGTCCATTAGCGGGAACTCATTGCAAAGCCTTATTTCAAGCGTTTCATCTTTCGGCAGAAGATGTGCGTTACTCCACTGTTTATAATAACCGCCCGAAATAACTTCCTTTCCGTCAAGCAAAATTGACGCTCTCCCCTCATGGTCGGGACACTTGCTGTAAGACGCAACAAAATATCGTATCCTGCCCCTTAAACATTCGGCAAGATACTCGTTTTCAAGTTTGCTCCTTATCTTAGTCCAGTTCATTTTCAGTTCCTTTGATTTTGGATTTCCGAAATGTCTATCTCAGCCTTTATTATCGAAGGTTCTTCGGGCGCTCCGTTTAAAACGGCGTTCAGTTTTTTCGCAAGCTCCCGCATTTCACTTATCTGAGGCGCAGTCATTATCGGCATTTTTGCGTTTTCTCCCATGCCCTGAACAAAAGCTTCTCCTGTTTCAGAACCGACAGCGGATCTTTCCGAGCCTTTTCCGACGGATTTTTCCGCAGTTTTCCCTGCGGTTCTACCTGCCGTTCTCCCTGCCGTTCTCCCTGCCGTTCTTTTTCCGACAAAGTTAAAATCGTCTTTTTTCAATTTTTCAAAAGGAAAATCCTGTAAATAATCCCTCAAATATGCCGCGACCATTTCTGCAACCGCCAAAACCGCGCCGCATATAGCCGCACTTGAAAACAAAAGGTACAAAAACCTCTCGTTTTCCGAACTTGAAAATCCGTTTACCGCTCCCGCCGCAGCAAGAATGATGTCTATAACGACCAGCGACGCTTTCGTCGTCATTTCCCCTCCTGCCGCAAAAAATGCTATGACAATATCAATGCCCGCACATACCGCGATCTGCATAAAACGATCCGTATCAAACACATATCCGAGTATCGCACAGGCTATACAGCCAATAAGATGAAAGAAAAAACAAAGCCGTATAAGCGCTCTCAGACCCGCGCTTTTTTTCTTCTTGGACGCAAGAAAATCCTTTTCAATGTTTCCCGAAGTATCAAAATGTATTAACTTTTTCTTTGTCTTTTCAAACATCTCAAAAGCCTCTTTGATAATAAATAGTTTAATAACAGACAGCCGCCGAAACGCCGCCCTCGGCAAAACTTTTAACCGCCTCGGTCTTGCCTCAGCAGCGTTCGGATCGGAAACGCTCTTAACGTTCAGCGACAGCCTGCACAGCGATTTTTAACGCATCAGAGTTTTATTGCCTCAAGCTCGTTCAGCCACAGCGCCGCCTGCGCATCGGACGGCATTCTCCAGTCGCCTCTCGGCGATAAAGACACCGAGCCGACCTTTACGCCGTCGGGCAGACAGCTTCTCTTAAACTGCTGAGCAAAAAAGCGCTTGTAAAACGTCTTTTCCCATTTGAGTATAACTTCTGCGGTATAGCTGTTTCCAAATGCGTATTTTGCAAGCCTGAAAACCTTTTTAGGCGAAAATCCCCAGCGTATGCCGTTGTACAGAAAGAAATCGTGCAGCTCGTAAGGTCCTACTATATCCTCTGTTTTCTGAGATATCTCTCCGTCCTTCGCCGGAAGAAGTTCGGGACTTACGGGAGTTTCAAGAATATCATTCAGTGCATTTTTAAGCTCGCTGTTCTCCGAAACGTTCATAAAATACCGAACGATATGCCTCGCTAAAGTTTTAGGCACAGAACAGTTTACTCCGTACATACTGATATGATCGCCGTTATAGGTAGCCCAGCCGAGCGCAAGCTCAGACAGATCGCCTGTTCCGACGACGATCCCGTTTTTCTCGTTTGCAATGTCCATAAGAACTTGAGTGCGTTCTCTTGCCTGAGCGTTTTCATAGGCGATATTAAGCTCGCCGTCTTTATGTTCAATATCGCGCAGGTGGATATTTACCGCATCTGTTATATCTATTGTCTTAAACGTCACGCCGAGCGCTTCGCAAAGCCTCTCGGCATTTGATTTAGTTCGGCTCGTCGTCCCGAAACACGGCATTGAAACAGCGATAATATCGCTCATGGGACGATTTAAAAGCTTCATTGCCTCGACCGCCGCCAAAAGCGCAAGACAACTGTCCAAGCCGCCTGATATCCCTATAACGGCGGCGGAAGTTCCGATGTGTTTCAGGCGCTTTGCAAGCCCGTGAGCCTGCATAGCGAGAATTTTTGCACAGCGCGAGTTCTTTTCGCTGTCCACCGTGGGAACAAACGGCATAGCCTCGATTTCCCTCGTAAGCTCCGTTTCCTCTGCCGATATTTCAAGCATTATCCTTCTCACAAACGCGCTTTTTTGACCGCATTCAAACGAGGTATTGCGAAGTCTCTCGGCATAAAGTTTTTTTACGTCTATCTCGGAAATAGTAAGACCCGTTGTATAAAGTTCGCTTTCCGCAAGAGCTTTTCCGTTTTCGGCTATCATTCTGTGACCGCCGAAAACAAGATCGACCGTGCTTTCTCCCTCGCCTGCCGAGGCGAAAACATACCCGCAGATAAGGCGCGCCGACTGTCCGATAATAAGGCTTTCGCGGTATTCGTCCTTTCCTATGGTCTCGTTTGACGCGGAAAGATTTGCGATAATTGTCGCGCCGTTTAGAGCAAGGGAGACCGACGGGGGATTAGGCGTCCAGAGATCCTCGCATATCTCAGCTCCGAACGCAAGCTCCGGAAATCCCTCAAACTCAAATACGATATCAAGTCCAAACTGCACAAGTTCTCCTAAAACAAGCTCCTCGCTGTTCTCCACAGGCGCGGACGCAAACCAGCGCTTTTCGTAAAACTCGTTATAATTCGGCAAAAACTTTTTCGGAACAACTCCGCAAATCGAGCCATTCTGTATAACAACCGCGCAGTTATAGAGCTTTCCGTTTACTCTCAGCGGACAGCCGACGACGGTAAGCATATCGCTGTTTTCTGTGGAACAGATTATTTTTTTAAGGGCATTTTCCGCGCCGTTTAAAAGCGTCGGCTGAAAAAACAAATCGCCGCAGGTATAACCTGTAATGCAAAGTTCGGGGAAAACAAGAATTTTTACCCGCTTCGACTTAGCTTCGTTTATGAGCTTAATTATTTCATCCGCGTTGTATTCACAGTCCGCGACCTTTATTTCCGGCGAAGCCGCCGCAGTTTTTACAAATCCGTCAAACATATTTCTTCTCCCGTATATTTTTAAAAACACATTGTGCATTTTCGATCTTTTACAAACCAATATTCATTTTATATTATACACCATTCGAGGGGAAAATTCAAGGGGAAAAAGAAAAAAGGGGAGAAATCCCCTGTTTGTATAAAATACCTCACCGATTATTCTTTCGGACAGCCATTGTTTGAGCAAAAGGAAAAGGCGAAAAATAAAAGCAGGCTTTCTCAACAGCCTGAATTTTGACTTTTTATACAGTCTGATAAAATGGCGGTAAATTACGGAGAAAAGCAAAAATACGCATAGATCCTGTTTGGATAATATCAAACGCGCCCCGCTTTGAAAGTAAGGCGCGTTTGTTTATACTATTTTGTACTAATTTGTACTAAATCAACTTCAGTCCTCGTCCGCCGTTTCCGGCTCGTCCCAGTTATGCCAAACGTTCTGAACGTCGTCGTTGTCATCGAGTGCTTCAAGAAGAAGTCCCATTTTCTTCAGCTGGTCTTCATCTGTAAGCGTCGTGTATGTTGACGGCACTTGCTCGGCCTCTGCGGAAATAACGTCATATCCGCGCTTTCTCAGCTCCGCAGCAACATTGTCCACCTCGTTCGGGTCTGTCGTTATCTCAACAACTCCGTCCTCAAACGCAAAATCGTCCGCTCCCGATTCGAGAATGTCCTCCATTGCCTTGTCCTCGTCAATATCGCCGTCCTCGTTGTTAAGGACAATAACGCCCTTTAACGAGAACATAAACGATACGCAGCCCGTTGTTCCCATATTGCCGCCGAATTTGTCGAAATAATGGCGAACTTCACCCGCGGTGCGGTTTCTGTTGTCTGTCAGGCAGTCCACTATGACCGCAACTCCGCCCGGTCCATAACCCTCGTAAACGCAGTTTTCATAGTCGTTTTTCTCCGCGTCGCCTGCCGCTTTTTTCAGCAGACGGTCTATGTTGTCATTTGGAATGTTATTCGATTTTGCTTTCTGAACAAGCGCGGCAAGTTTAGAGTTGTTGGCAGGGTCGGCGCTTCCCGTTTCCTTTATGCACACAAGTATTTCGCGGCTTATCTTTGTGAACACCTTTGCGCGCGCGCCGTCCTTTTCACCCTTTTTGCGCTTTATCGTACTCCATTTTGAATGTCCCGACATAATATTCTCCTTTTTCGATATGTTAAATTTTAATGCTGTTAAAAAACACCTAAGATATATTATACAACATTTTTCCCGACTTGTCAATAATTTTTCTTACGCTTGACAAAAACGTCATATTGTGGTATCATAGAGTTGATAATAGGCGTATTGCAAGTAAAATAAATCGGAATTTATGGAGGCAACTACATGAAAATAGAGCATATTGCAATGTATGTCAAAGATATCGAGCAGGTCAGAGATTTCTTTGTTAAATATCTCGACGGAAAATCTAATGACGGATATCATAATCCACAAACAGATTTTCGTTCTTACTTCATATCTTTTGATAACGGTGCAAGATTGGAAATAATGAATAAGCCCGACTTGGTGGATGAAGAAAAATCTCTGAATCGTACAGGCTTCATTCACATTGCGTTTTCAGTTGGAAGTAAAGATCGTGTTAATGAACTAACACAATTATTACAGAATGATGGATATCATGTTGTGAGCGGTCCACGAACTACCGGAGATGGATACTATGAAAGTTGTGTTGTTGTAGTTGAAGGAAATCAAATAGAGATCACTGTTTGATAAATTCTGATTTACATAAAAACTCTTTTTAAGGGCGTTACAGATAAGACAAATCAGGATTTAAAGGAGCGTTTGCTATGGAGTTCTACGAAGCTGTAAACAACAGAAAAACTGTTCGTGAGTTTGAAGATGAACCTATCCCAACACAAATTATTGAAAGAATAATAGCCGCTGCGTTCAAAGCGCCTACAAATGATCATATGAGAGACTGGCATTTTATAATTGTCAGAGATAAAAATGTCACGGCTAAACTGCTTGACATCATACCTAAAGGAATATCTGACGATGACATGGAAGCATTGATTAAGGATTGGAATTTGAGCGACAACTTACAGCAGGAATGTTACCGAAACGCTGTTCCAAAGCAATACAGAATGCTGTTTGAAGCGTCTGCAATAATTATTCCTTTGCTTAAACAAAATACCGATATTCTTCACCCTGATAATATTTCACATCTCAATGGTTTTGCATCTATCTGGTGCAGTATAGAAAATATATTTCTTTCCGCAACGGCAGAGGGATACGGCTGCAATTTAAGAGTACCTCTCGGAAACGAAGAAGAATATGCAAGAGATGTTCTCGGATTTCCAAACGATTACTTTATGCCTTGCTTTATCGGAATCGGCAAACCGAAAAAAGGAATATCCCCTGTAAAGCAGAAGGAAATTTGTATTAAAGAAAGAATACATTGGGAAAAATTCTGATTTACACCAAAACTCTTTTAAGGGTGTTGCAGGCAAGATAAATCGGAAGTTAGCAGAGGTATAATGTTATGATAAGAGAAATTGAAAAAAATGATATTGACGGTCTTTTGTCGCTTTATATGCAATTGCACGACAATCCGTTTCCCGATAAAGACGATAGGGTTATTTCAATATGGAACAGTATTCTTAATGACAAAAATCATCATATAATCGTTGCAGATGAAAACGGTATTTTAGTATCTTCTTGTGTATGCGTTATTATTCCGAATTTGACGCATGAACAGCGTCCATACGCTCTTATCGAAAACGTTATTACCGACAAAAATTACAGGAAAAAAGGTTATGCGACGGCTTGTCTGAATTTTGCAAAAGAAATTGCTCAGCGCGAAAATTGCTACAAGATGATGTTGCTGACCGGCTCAAAAAGTAAAGATACCCTTAATTTTTATGAACAAGCGGGATATAACAAGAATGATAAGACAGCTTTTATACAATGGCTGTAAATTACGATTTACATAAAAACTCTTTTTAAGGGCGTTGCAGATAAGGTAAATCGGGGGTTGTGGAGGAAATTGATTATGGCTATTTCAAAGATAAAGGCAGTATTTGCAGCAAACATACAAGAACTTTGGAGCATTGTCACCTCTTTGGAAAACTATCAATGGAGAAGCGACCTTAGCAGAATAGAAGTGCTGAATGAAAAACAGTTTGTTGAATATACGAAAGAAGGATTTCCTACAACATTTACGATTACTGCAACAGAGATATATAAGCGTTGGGAATTTGATATGGAAAACAGTAATATGCGCGGACATTGGATCGGTACTTTTTGTGAAATAGACGGGCACACTGAAATTGTTTTTACAGAAGAGGTGACTGCAAAGAAATGGTTTATGAAACCTTTTGTAAAATTATTTCTGAAAAAACAGCAGAACCAATATATAGCTGATTTGAAAAAAGCATTGCAGTAGTAAAATTATGATTTACACAAAAAACTCTTTTGAAGAAATAAACAGTTGGGACAGTGAACGAAATGAGTAAAATTATAGCTGCCTGCGGAAATGATTGTTCTGCGTGTCCGAGATATACTGCGCACCCGTATGAAAAAACAGAAGATGAACTGCGGCATACAGCCGAACTATGGATGAAAATCGGATACCGCAATGAGATCGTATCTAATGAAGAGATATCCTGTTTGGGCTGTAAGCCGGAGAATTGGTGCAGATATAGGATCGTAAAGTGCTGTGGGGAGAGAAACATTAAAAACTGCGCAGAATGTTCGGAATATCCCTGTGAGAAATTGAAAGAATGTTTTGAGGTTACAAAATCGTTTGAACCAACGTGCCGCAAGGTCTGTACAGACGAAGAATATGAGCGGTTAAAGAAAGCGTTTTTTGAAAAAGAAAAGAACTTATAAATTTTCATTTGAAAGAAACGCCATATAAGAGGGACGTGGGATATACGATAGAATTAAAGTATAAAATACGCTTTACATCAGCCGAAGTTCCCGACATACTCGCACGCTTTACAAAACGGTATATTGATCGAGAAAAACTCAAGAAGTATTACCTGCTATGGAACTCACTTAACAAGGACTTGATTGTTAAGTGTCTGCCTATTGAAAAAATCAAAAACTTTCCGCTTCCTCCGAACAAATCCGTTTTTCTTTATGATGAACGGCAAAAGATTTTCTATGGCACAACAATAAAGGACATTATTGATTTTGTGCAAAGTTTTGAATTGTGGGATGAAGTCGATGCTTGTATTTTTGATAAAGATATGGATTGGGGCGCTGCGATTACACATGAAGATAAAATTCTCTGTTGGGGAAGTATAAATATAGAATAGTGGCTGACAAATCGGGATTTGCACAGGAGGATGAATGAATGGGATTTTGGATATTCATGCTGCTTATGGACTTACTTATTCCGGTGACTATGGTTGTTGTCGGCAAAATGTTCATGACAAAAGCTCCCAAGGATATTAACGCAGTGTTTGGGTATCGAACAACGATGTCAATGAAAAACAAAGATACATGGGAATTTGCGCATAAGTATTGCGGAAAACTATGGCTCAGATGTGGATTGGTATTATTGCCATTATCTATTGTTCCTCTGATATTTGTGTTCAACAAAGGAACTGATATAATTGGAACTGTTGGGGGAGTAGTTTGCGCAGTGCAGTTTATTCCGCTCATTGGGTCAATTTTCCCCACAGAAGCTGCACTGAAAAAAACATTTGACATAAATGGGATTCGTCGTTAAATTCCGATTTACATAAAAACTCTTGGGAAAGTGATAAAAATGCAGAAAATGTTGGGATACGTCCGCAGGGCTTGTCAGGAATTTGACCTCATTGAGGACGGAGATAAAATAGCTGTGGGCGTTTCTGGCGGCAAGGACAGCCTTGTGCTTTTGTGCGCGCTTGCGAAAATGCGCCGTTTTTATGAAAAAAAGTACGAGGTATACGCCGTCACTATCGACCCGAAATTCGGCGGCAATGAGGGCGATTATTCGGCAGTTGAAAAGCTCTGCAATGAACTTTCCGTGCCGTACAAAATAGTAAAGACCGATATAGGTGAAATTGTTTTCGACATAAGAAAGGAAACAAATCCCTGTTCATTGTGCGCTAAGATGCGCAGAGGGGCGCTGTGCGACGCGGTAAAGGAAATGGGCTGCAACAAACTTGCGCTTGCCCACAACAACGACGACGCTATCGAAACGTTTATCATGAACCTATTTAACGAGGGCAGGATAGGCTGTTTTGCGCCTATATCGTATCTTTCAAGAATGGGCGTTACGGTAATAAGACCGCTCGTCTTTGCGCCTGAAAATTCCGTAATATCCTGCGCAAAGCGAAACGCGCTCGAAATTGTCAAGAGCAAATGTCCTGCCGATAAAACAACAAAACGCCAATGGACAAAAGAGTTTCTGCGGGAGCTTGAACACAACGACCGCGGCATTAAAGAACGCCTTTTCGGAGCAATGAGAAGAGCGGGAATTGACCGCTGGGGATTTAAAGATCAGAAGAAAAACAAGGAGCAATGATCATGAGAAAGCAAGTGAAGTTGAACAACAAAAAAACCGAAAAACCAAATCCCGTGAAAAGCATTTTCGCGTCGGAATACTGCACGGGAAAAATACTGGCTGCGGTCACGGTACTGAAAATGTTTGAAATGATACTGGTGACTATTTTCGGACTGTTTTTGGGGATATTCGCGCCGCTGAGCGTATTTTTGGGAAACGAAGACCCGCTTCCCGAAGCGGTTCGCGCGGCGGTTTTCTGGCTTATTTCATCTGGAATTTATATCATAGGATTTTTCGCGCTTATGCTCGGAAATTCTAAGATAGCGTTGATGATACAGACAGTTGCTTCGGTAGGAACGTTTATAACTTATTCGTTCTATAATCAGTTGTTTGCGGACGACCCGACTACAAACGGTCCTTCGATATTATTTATGCCGTGTTTGTTTATAACGCTTCTGACGCTTGCGATAATGCTTACTATACACCTGCCGAAATGGTTTGACAAACGGGAAAGAATGCTCAGCGAGGAAGCTCCGAGCATTTTAGGAGAAGACGACGAGAAAAAGGAGTGAAATTTATGGCGACAATTATGAACAACGAGGAAAGATTTCATCTCAAAATAAGAAGCGGAGATGTAGGGCGGTATGTTATTCTTCCTGGTGATCCGGGGAGAGTGCCTGTTATTGCCGAAAAGCTAAACAACGCAGAGCAAGTCGCTCAAAACCGCGAATACAACATTTATACGGGTTTTCTTTCGGGAGAAAAAGTGAGCGTTTGTTCTACGGGAATAGGCGGTCCGTCCGCGGCAATTGCCGTAGAAGAACTTGTTGACAGCGGCGCTGATACGCTCATAAGAGTAGGCACGAGCGGAGGAATAGAACTTTCCGTGTTCGGCGGAGATCTGATAATTGCCGAAGCGGCGATACGCGCGGAGGGAACTTCTTATGAATATCTACCGCAAGGATACCCTGCGCTTGCTGATTTCACGGTAACGTCCGCGCTTGTGAAAGCTGCCGAAAATCTTTCGGGGACTGAGCCGGGAACGCGCTTTCATGTGGGAGTTGTCCACAGCAAGGACAGTTTTTACGGCGAAACAAATCCCGAACGCTCGGCGGTATGCGACAACATAACGAGCCGCTGGAACAGCTATGTAAAGTGCGGGTGTCTCACGAGCGAAATGGAGTGTGCGGCAATTTATTCGGCAGGAATAGTGCGCTCGACATCTGAAAAGAAGATACGCTGCGGAGGAGTTTTAACGGCATTATGGAACGCCGAACGCTCAAAGAAAAATCTTCCCGACACTATATGCAATTCAAGTGAAAGAGCCATACAGTGCGCCATTGACGCGATAAAGCTGTTGATAGAAAAAGACTAAACTTGACGAAATTAGAAGTAAGCGCGTTTCCGTTACAGCACGTTGCATAAAAGTTTTGAAAGAGGGCTTGGAGGAAAACTTTTTCAAAAGTTTTCCCCCTTAGAGGTTAGAGATTAGAGGTAAGAGGTTAGAGTCTTGGACTTTAACCTCTTGCTTTTTTTATGCGTAATTTTCGGCAAATAACCTCTTATTCTGAATTCTAACCTCTAAAAGGGAAGCGGAAGTACTTTTCGACTTTTTCTTACCTCTTGCTCCTCACTGTGGAAAAACCAAACCGCGGAGGGAACCTGCCGGTTCCCCCGCTCCCCCTCCAGCGGATTGCCGTTTCAAATGCAGGCATTTGAAACGGCAATGCGGGGAAAACTCTTGTTTTCCCCGCACCCTTTTGCGCAAGCTGACGCTTATTTCGCGTCTTCGCCGCGACCAGAGAGGAAACTTTTTGAAAAAAAGTTTCCTCTCTGGACTCTCCTTCAAAAACTTTATGCGCCCCGCTCGTTAGGCGATTTTAATCAGAAATGTGCTTTCCCGCTCAAAACAAATTCTTACCTCTTATCTCTTACTTCTAACAGCTTACTTCCTGCGTTTCTGGAAAAATCCCAATCCGGGAATGAGTAGCGAATCGGGAATGAACTTTGAGATACAGATACCTGCCCTTGTTAAAAAATTATCACAAATCAAAAACGTGCCGCCGAACATCTCGCGCACAGCGTGCTCGGCAAGTTTTTCGCTGTTTGAAAGCGGCGTAAGAAACTTTACGCGCGCCGTTTCGCCGAATTCCGTAGCAACAGGTCCGGGACACAACACCGAAATATTTACCGCGCTGTTTCTTGCTATAAGCTCTTGGTTCACCGCCTGCGACATTCTGACAATATACGCTTTCGACGCATAATACGACGAGAAATACGGACCGGGGAAAAATCCCGCTACGCTCGCCGTATTTAAGATATATCCGAAATCGCGCTTTACAAAATCCTTTAAAAACAGTTTGAATAGAATGTGAAAAGCGCGGACGTTTACGTCGAGCATATTAAGCTCGCTGTTCAGGTCGGTTTCCGTAAATTCCCCGTAAACGCCGAATCCCGCGTTGTTTACAAGTATATCAATGTTATACTTCTTCACTTTTTCGTAAAGCCCGAAGACCTCGCTTTCATCCGACAGATCCGCCGCTATTACCTTTACTTTTACGCCGTATTTTTGCATAAGCTCGTGTTTGAGCTTAAAAAGGCGCTCTTTCCTGCGGGCGGTTATAATTACGTTTATGCCGTGGCGCGCAAGACTTTTAGCAATATCTCGCCCTATTCCCGAACTTGCGCCTGTTACAAGTGCGACCATAATTTAATCCTCCGTTTATCATGAAAATTTTTTCTTATAGAAAACCGTTCCGAATGCAAGCCCCGAAACGCCTCCGCAAAGATGACCGAAATGCGAAACGTTGTCGTTTGCGGTAATTCCGCTGTAAATTTCCTGTCCGAGATAAATTGCCGCAATAAGTATCAGCGTTATCGGTATCTCGCCTTTTTTCATATTTGTAAACGCGCTTAAAATTATAAGCAGAAATACAATTCCCGACGCGCCGATTATGCCCGTGCTGAAAAACAGCATATTGAGTATTCCTCCCGCAAGCGCCGTTACAAAGATCATAATGCACATATTCCAGCTTCCGTAACGCTCTTCTGCGATAGGTCCGACAAGCAGCAGCATTGTCATATTCCCCGCAAAATGAGCGAAATTTGCGTGACCGAACACATACATGAAAACGCGCAGATAAGTAAGCGGGTCGAGCAAATTCGCGTGTCCGTAGCAAATAAACAGCAGATTGTTCGACGCGCCGCGCGTGATGTAATTTAACAGCAGACTTACCGCGCAAATGACTGCAAAAGTAAGTATCACGGGAGAATTGTACGTCAGTCTGAATTTTGGTTTGCTCATATTTTTCCTTTCAGCACCCTCGCCAGCCTGCCCACAGGCAGCCCCATAACATTATAATAATCTCCGCTTATCCTCTTTACGATAAGCGCGCCTTTTCCCTGTATCCCATACGCGCCCGCCTTGTCCATAGGCTCGCCCGTGGCAACATACGCGCGTATCTCCTCGTTTGAAAGCTCGTAAAACTCTACGTTTGTCTGTTCGCAAAAGACCGTTTTTCTGCCGTCCTCAAAAACAACGCACACACCCGTAAAGACGCTGTGTTCGCGCCCCGAAAGCATTTTAAGCATTGAAAACGCGTCCGCGCTGTCCTTGGGTTTTCCCAGAATTTCCCCGTTTATTGAAACAACAGTGTCCGCCGCTACAATAATACTGTTTTTATGCCCTGAAAAAATTTCCTCCGCTTTTTGCTGCGACAAAAGCTTTACGGCGTCTTCGGGCAGAATATTTTTCGGCAGACATTCCTCACCCCTTGCGGGAATTATCTCAAAATCGTCTGTGATAAGGCTTAAAAGCTCTCTGCGGCGCGGGCTTTGACTTGCTAATATCATTTCTTTTCGCTCTCCGTTTTATGCTCCGGAGTAAACGGGTGGAGCGGAGCATAGATCTCGTTATAGTTTTTAATGCACTGACTGATTATATTTACCGCGGCACTGTGACCTCTTACTTCGTCAACTGCGGTCTCCTTGTCTTCGAGCTGTTTATAGACGCTGAAAAAGTGGCGCATTTCCTGGAAAATATGCGAGGGGAGCGCCTCGATACCGCGATATGCGTTATATGTAGGGTCGTCAAACGGGATAGCGATTATTTTCTCGTCGTTTCTGCCGTTGTCTATCATTGTTATAACGCCTATCGGATAACATCTCACCAATACCAGCGGGTCTATAGGCTCGTTACAGAGGATAAGCACGTCGAGCGGGTCGCCGTCGTCTGCAAGCGTGCGCGGGATAAAGCCGTAATTTGCGGGATAATGCGTAGAAGTGTACAAAATTCGGTCAAGTCTGATAAGCCCCGTTTCCTTGTCAAGCTCGTATTTTTTCTTGCTTCCCTTTTCGATCTCAACGACCGCCAAAAAATCCTCAGGAGTTATTTTTGACGGATTTATGTCATGCCATACGTTCATTTTTTTGTCCTTTCAGAAATTACTTATTTTTATAAAATTTATTATACAATATTTTCCCGAATTTTGCAAGGGCTTTTTTATCATAAGTCGGTGTTAAAGCAAAAAATCCCCCGCTCTATCGAAGAGCGGGGAAGATGTTTTTTGTTTAGCCGTTTATCATGGTATAAAGGTCTTTAATGTATTTATATTCGTAGGTTTTGCCCTTATAGGAGGCTTTAAGGTTTTTGCAGCCAGAGAAAACATCATTGCCGATAGCTGTCACGCTCTCAGGGATAGTTACACTTTCAAGATGGTCGCAGTAAGAGAAAGCGTATTCTCCAATCTCCGTCACGCCGTCGGGAACAATTATACTTTCAAGGCTTTTGCAGTTGAAGAAAGCACAACTGCCAATTCTCGTCACGTTGTCGGGAATTGTCAAACTTGTAAGACTTGCACAGTCGGAGAAAATACTGTTGTCGATATTTGTCACACCGTCGGGAATAGTTACAGTTGTAAGGCTTGAGCATTTGTAGAAAGCACCCGCGCCGATTTTAGTTACACCATCGGGAATTGCCACACTTATAAGACTTGTGCAGTCGGAGAAAGCTTCGTTGCCAATCTTAGTCACAGTGTCGGGAATTGTAACAGAAGTAAGGTTTTTGCCGTATTTAAAGGCGCCTTCTTTAATTTCGGTCACCCCATAAGGAATTTCTATCTCTGTCACCTCTGCTTTGCCCTTTTCCGTCATAGCTACCAAAACATTATCTTTAATAGTCAGATAATCCGTGCTTTCGACAACGATTTCGGGCTTGCTTTCTTCCGTGCTGCTTAAACTGCTGTTGTTGTCTTTGCTGTTGTTTTTGTCCTTGCTGTCGCTTACAGTTGAACTATTTTTATCGGCAGGAGCTTCTGTATTATCGCTGCACCCGCACGCGCCCCCTACGATTATAAGCGTCAGTACAAAAGCTGTTATTTTTTTCATTTCAATGTCCTTTCAAAATAGTTTGTTGTGAAATATCACAAAACCATTATACTATATATATCAAGGGCTTTTTTGGACAAAGATTTAACGAGCTTGGCGCGGGTTTTCGTCAAAATGCACATAATCTGAAAAATTCAAATCGTGAACACATTAAAAACCGACTGCATAAAATGTGTCATAAGGAATTATCAACTTTGGAGGGCAATTATGAAAATTCTTGTTATCGGCGGCGACAAGCGCATGATATTCGCCGCGCAAGAACTTCGCGCAGACACGCTTCTGCTCGGAAAACACACTGACATAAACGGAAAATATGACGCGATAGTTCTTCCCATGCCGCTTACAAGGGACGGGGAAAACGTTTTTTGTCCGCTCGAAAACACAGCCTTTCCGTTTTTAAGAACGCAGGAATTTTGCAAAAGCGGCGCGGTCGTTTTTGCGGGCGGGAGCTGTCCGAAATTAACGGAAATCTGTCTTTTAAACAGCTTTAAGCTGATAAATTATTCCGAGGTCGAAACGCTGACGCTCAAAAACGCCGCGCTGACCGCGGAAAACGCAGTAATGCTGATGGTGCAAAGCTCGGAGGGGTCGCTGTTCGGATCGTCTGTTCTTGTCACGGGCTATGGCAGGATTGCGAAGTTTTTAGCGGGATTTCTGAAGCCGTTCAACTGTAAGCTCACAATTGCCGCAAGAAGACCCGAAGCGCGCGTACAAGCGGAGCTTGACGGTTTAAGAGCCATAGATACGGGCGAAATAGCCGAAACGATAGGCGAATACGACTATATCGCAAACACCGCCCCCGCGCAGTTGTTTTTTGAAAGCAGTCTCTCGGCTTGCAGAAAAGAAACGGTTTTTTTAGAGCTTGCCACGCTTCCGCAGGAGCCGACGAAAAGCCTGTGCGAAAAAAGCGGCGTGAAATATGTTTTCGCGGGCGGACTTCCCGGAAAATATTCGCCGAAAGCCGCGGGGAAAGTTATTGCAGAGGAAATAAAAAAGTTCATTTCATAATCGAAAATTCCGCGCAAACGCGCGCCCAATATGAAAGCGGTTTGCTTTCACCCGAAATGATTTTAAGGAGCAGATTATGATGAATGACATAGAAAAACTTTCGGGACTGAAAGTGGGATTTGCGGTCTGCGGCTCTTTTTGTACGTTTGAAAAGGCATTTTCGGCTCTTTCGGCGCTTAAAGAGGCGGGCTGCGATATTACGCCCATTATGTCCTTAAATGCGTATTCGCTCGATACGCGCTTCGGCACGGCACAGGAAAATGCCGCGAAGATGTTTGAGATCACAGGAAAAACGGTGCTTCACGAAATCACAACCACCGAACCCATAGGACCGAAAAAGCTGTTTGACATACTCGTAGTAGCCCCCTGCACGGCAAATACCCTCGCAAAACTTGCCGTAGGTATAACGGATACGCCCGTATGTATGGCGGTAAAAAGTCATCTCAGAAACCAAAGACCCGTTGTTATAGCGGTCTCCACAAACGACGGACTTTCCGCCTCGGCAAAAAACATAGGCATTCTCAGAAATTATAAGAACTACTATTTTGTGCCGCTGGCACAGGACGATTACATAAAAAAACCGTTTTCGCTGGTCGCGGATTTCTCGAAAATTCCCGAAACAATAGTTGCCGCGCTTGACGGAAAGCAATTGCAGCCCGCGATCTTATAACAAAAACCCCGCTCGTTTTTAAGCTGAGCGGGGAATTTTATGCCTTGTTCTGTGCGTTGAGCCGTTTAATTATTTATTGCATTATACAACTCATCTATATTTTCGCAGCTGTAGGTTTTGCCTTTGTAGGTGATGTCTTTAAGGTTTTTACAGCTTGAAAAAGCATACCTGCCTATTTTAGTCAAGCTGTCGGATAGGTTTACGCTTCTAAGGCTTGTGCAGCCGCTGAAAGCACTCCTTTCGATTACAGTAACGCTGACGGGCAGGTCTACGCTTGTAAGACTTGAACACTTCCGAAAAGCATAGCTATCAATTTCGGTTACACTGTCGGGGATAATTACGCTTTTAAGACTTGCACAGCCTAAGAAAGCAGAACGACCGATAACTTTCACACTGTTTGGTATAATAACGCTTTCAAGCTTTGAACAGCCTTGAAAAGCGCTATTCCATATTACGTTCACGCTATCGGAGATAGTCACGCTTTTAAGGCTTATGCAATCTTTGAAAGCACTTTCATGGATATATTTCACGCTGTTTGGGATAATCATACTTTCAAGTTTTGAACAGCCTTGAAAAGCGCTATACCATATTACGGTCACACTGTCGGGAATGGTGACGCTTTTAAGATTTGAACAGTTTCGGAAAGTCCCATAGCCGATTTTGGTCACACCGTCCGCTATGACAATATCAACAATATCTGTTCTGTTTTGATACTCTTCGTTGCCCGCGCTGTAAAGCACCGTTGTTTGTGGACAAGTCATTTTCCTCTCCGTTAAATCTTAATCGGTAGACAACTTGTATATGTTGTCATAGCTGTAAGTTTTGCCATTATAGATAATGCTTTTAAGGCTTGTGCAGCCCTCAAATGTCCCGGACCCGATTTTCGTAACGCCGTTGGGAATGGTTACGCTTTTAAGGCTCTTGCAGTACGCAAATGCCTCTTTGCGGATTGTCGTCATACTTTCGGGAATGGTGATACTTTTCAGCTTCCGACAGCTTGCAAACGCCCCGCAGCCGATTTCCGCAACTCTGTTGGGAATGTCTAAACTTTGAAGGCTCGTACAGCCCTCAAATGTCCCAAACATGATTGACGTTACACTGTTGGGAATATTGACGCTTTTAAGGCGCGTGCAGCACGAAAACGCCCTGTCGCAGATTTTCGTCACACTGTCGGGAATACTGACGGTTTCAAGACTTGTACAGTTAGAAAACGCTCTGCTCCCGATTTTCGTAATGCCGTTGGGAATATTTAAACTTCTAAGTCTCTTGCAGTCTGCAAACGCCCTCTCGCCGATTTCCACAACACTTTCGGGAATTGTAACCTCCCTGACGCCTGTTTCTTCGGTGTACTTCACAAGTACGCCGTTTTCGATTTCAAACGCCATAACGCCTCCTGTTTAGGATATTATGCATTTACAGCCCTTGAACGCGCCCTCGCCGCATTTTTGGCAATTCATATTATGGAAATTATCAATGGTCTGCAACGCTGTACAGCTCGTAAATGTTGTTATAATTATAGGTTTTGCCCTTATAGGTGACGTTTTGAAGGCTGATGCAGTTTCCGAAAGCGTCGTCTATCTCACGCACCGTGTCGGGGATTGCGAGCGTAGTAAGCGCCGTGCAGTTGTAAAAAGCGTATTCGTCGATCGAAATGACGCTGCTGCTTATCGTGACGCTTTTCAAATTTGTGCAGTGGTCAAATGCATACTCGCCGATTTCGGTCACACCGTCTGGAATTGTATAGCTGTCGCCTTTCTCGTTCGGAAAACGCAGAAGTTCAGTTTTTCTCTTGTTGAACAACACGCCGTCAACCGAGCAATATTCGGGATTGTTCGCGTCAACCGTTATGCTTTTAAGCGCATAGCACGCAAAGAAAGCATCGCTGCTCAAATCTCTGAGCGACGCGGGAATGTTGAAACTTGAGATTGAAGAACAGTTTTCAAAAGCTCCGTCGTCAATTTCTCTGAGGTTTTTGGGCAGGTTTATTTTTGTCAGTACTTGGCAGTTATTGAATGCATAATCGTCAATTTTCGTAACGCTTTCGGGCAATGTAACAGTTTCAAGCATCAGGCAGTTGTCGAACGCACGCTCGCCGATTTCCACAACGCCCTCGGGAACAACTATTTCTTTCGCAGTAAATCCCTTTTGTGTCACGCCGACAACAACGTTTCTTTCGATTTTAAGATAGTCGCTTGTCGGAGCGGCAGGCGTAGGAGTTGTTGAGGAGCTTTGGGGAGCTTTAGAGCTTTCGGGAGCTTTTGAGGAACTTGGAGAAGGAGCCTTTGAAGAACTCTCGGGAGTTTTTGAAGAACTCTCGGGAGTTTTTGAAGAACTCTCGGGAGTTTTAGAACTCTCCGGAGTTGTTGATGAGCTTTCGGGAGCTGAACTTTCGATTGCCGATGAGCTTTCAGAAGAGCTTTCCGTGCTGCTTTCAACCGAACTTTGAGAGCTGCTTTGAGAAGCGGATTGAGAATTGTCGCTGTCAGAGGGGACATTTTCGCTGCACCCGCAAAGTCCGATTGAAATAATAAGTGCCAAAGCAAATGTAAATTTTTTCATAAATTTTGTCCTTTCATTTAGAAACTGACCGCATAAACGAATTCGCCGCGCGGACTAATTCCTTATTTACAAGATAATTATAGTACTCGTTTCCTCGTTTTTCAAGAGCCTTTTTCAATAAACTTTCCCCTCGGCTTGTCAACTGTTGTTGTCATTATGCACAAACAGAGCGTGAAATATTATTTTCAACTTTTTTTAAAAAAGTTAGTGACAAAAACAAAGTTTTATGATATAATACAGATAAGTATTTGCATAAGCAAAACCTTGAATTTGAATTACAAACGAAAGGAAAAATGAAAATGGTCTATCGTGTTTATGTTGAAAAGAAAAGGCTGTTTGCAGTAGAAGGGGGAGAAGTCCTTTCAGACCTTACGACAGCGCTCGGAATGAAAAACGTTAAAAACGTCAGGATCGTCAACCGCTATGACGCGGAAGGCGTTTACCAAGAGGACTTTAAGAAAGCCGTTTCAACGGTGTTTTCCGAACCGCCCGTAGACGACGTTTATTATGAACTGCCGAAAACAGAAACGGACGAGCGTATGTTCGCGGTCGAGTTTCTGCCGGGACAGTTTGACCAGCGCGCCGACAGCGCCGCACAATGTATACAGCTTTTGTGCAAGGGCGAAAAACCCGACGTAAAATATGCGAAAATATACATACTCAAAGGAGATATTTCCGACGAGGATTTCGCGCGGATAAAGCATTATCTTATAAATGCAGTTGAAGCGCGCGAGTGCGGATTTGAAGAGAAAAAGACGCTTAAAGCGAGCTATTCCATACCCACTGAGGTTGAAACGCTTAAAGGCTTTAACGGCAAGACCGACGCGGAGCTTGCGGAATTTGTCACGAAATACGGGCTTGCCATGGACAATGACGACATAAAATTCTGTCAGGAATATTTCAAGAAAGAACAACGTGACCCGACTATCACCGAAATTCGTATGATAGACACCTACTGGAGCGACCACTGCCGCCATACGACTTTCGGAACGATAATCGATAAAGCGACTATCGAAGCGCCGTGCGTTGCAGATACGTTCAATAAATACCAACTTCACAGAGTTGACCTTGGCAGACAGGACAAGCCGCTTTGCCTTATGGATATAGCGACGCTTGCCGCGAAAAAACTCAGAAAAGACGGACTTCTTGACGACCTCGACGAGAGCGAGGAAATAAATGCCTGCTCGGTAAAGGTAAAGGTCGATGTTGACGGCAAGGACGAGGACTGGCTGTTGATGTTTAAAAACGAAACTCACAACCACCCGACCGAGATCGAGCCTTTCGGCGGCGCGGCGACGTGCCTCGGCGGAGCAATACGCGATCCGCTTTCGGGACGTTCGTATGTTTATCAGGCAATGAGAGTTACGGGAGCGTCCGACCCGCTTTTGCCGATAGAAAAAACTCTCCCCGGAAAACTTCCGCCGAGAAAAATAACCACGACCGCAGCGGCGGGCTATTCGTCATACGGAAACCAGATAGGTCTTGCGACAGGTCATGTAGCCGAGATTTATCATTCGGGATATATGGCGAAAAGAATGGAGATAGGCGCGGTTATTGGAGCTGCTCCTGCGGAAAATGTCCGCAGAGAACGTCCTGCGCCGGGCGACCTTATTATCCTGCTCGGAGGAAGAACGGGGCGCGACGGCTGCGGCGGAGCTACGGGTTCTTCAAAAGCGCATTCGGTACAGTCGCTTGAAAGCTGCGGAGCGGAAGTTCAGAAAGGAAACGCGCCCGAAGAAAGAAAACTTCAAAGACTGTTCAGAAATCCCGAAGCGACAAGGCTTATCAAGCGCTGCAACGACTTCGGCGCGGGCGGAGTTTCGGTAGCAATCGGCGAACTTGCGGACGGACTTGAAATAGACCTCGACAAAGTTCCGAAAAAGTATGACGGACTTGACGGAACGGAGCTTGCTATTTCCGAGAGCCAAGAGAGAATGGCAGTCGTTGTAGCAAAAGAAGACGCGGAAAAATTCCGCGCGCTCGCTGCAAAGGAAAACCTCGAAAGCACTATCGTTGCGGAAGTGAAAGCCGAGCCGCGCCTTAAAATGAACTGGAACGGAAAGAAAATCGTCGATATTTCGCGGGAATTTCTTAATTCAAACGGCGCGGAAAAACATACGACGGTCTATGTTCCGAATGTTGAGGTTCAATATAACGCCGACTGGAAATACAGCGGAGTTTCCAACACCAAAGAGGGCTGGGAAAAACTTGTGAGCGACCTTAACGTCTGCTCGCAGAGAGGACTTGTACAGCGCTTTGACAGCACTATCGGAGCGGGAACGATACTTATGCCGTTTTCTGGACGTTATCAGCAGACCCCCACTCAGGCAATGGCGGCAAAGCTGCCTGTTCTCGGCGGAAAAACCACTACCGCGTCTATTATGGGCTGGGGCTTTAATCCCTCTGTTTCACAGCAGTCGCCGTATCACGGAGCAGTCTGCGCAGTAGTCGAGAGCGTAGCGAAAGTTGTTGCGGCGGGCGGCGCATATGATAAATGCCGTCTGACATTCCAGGAATATTTTGAACGGACAAACAGCAAGCCCGAACGTTGGGGAAAACCGTTCGCGGCATTGCTCGGCGCATATGAAGCGCAGATAAGATTAGGACTTCCCGCGATAGGCGGCAAGGACAGCATGAGCGGAACATTCGAAGACATCGACGTGCCGCCGACGCTTGTTTCATTCGCAGTCTGCACAGAAAACGCGAAGAACATAATTTCCTCGGAATTTAAGATCCCCTACAGCAAGATAGGCTATATCGCTCCCGAATATGACAAGAACGGTCTGCCCGATTTTGAGAGCGTAAAAAATGTATTTAAGACCGTCGAAAGGCTTATCAAAAACAAAAAGGCTATCTCCGTAAGAAGCGTCGCAAACGGCGGAGCTGCCGAAGCGATTTTCAAAATGACCCTCGGAAATCATGTCGGAGCTGCGCTCGAAAATCTTTCCGACGAAGAATTGTTTACTCCTGTTTACGGGGCGTTCGTGCTTGAACTCGAAGATGATTTCAAAGAATCGGACGTTATGATAATCGGCGAGACCACAGCGGAATATAAACTTACAAACGGCGGTCTGACGCTTGACATTGCCGAGCTTGAAGAAAAATGGGACAATGTTCTTGAGCCTGTTTTCAGGCAGAAAACAAACTTCCTCCCCGAAATAGAGAAAATATCCTGTACGGAAGGATGTGAGCTTCTTACAACTCATATTTCTCCGAAAATCGCAAGTCCGAAGGTGCTTATACCCGTATTCCCCGGAACAAACTGCGAGTATGATACTGCGGCGGCATTTGAAAGATACGGCGGTACAGCGGAAATTTTCGTCATTAAAAACCTCACTCCGAGCGACATTGAAGACAGCGTAAACGAGTTTGCGAAGCTCGCCGAAAGCGCGCAGATAATCGCTATTCCCGGAGGATTTTCCGGCGGCGACGAGCCGGAGGGTTCGGCTAAGTTTATAAATGCATTTTTCCGCAATCCTAAGATAACCGAAGAAGTCGAAAAATTGCTCTATAAGCGCGACGGACTTATGCTCGGAATTTGCAACGGTTTCCAGGCGCTGATAAAGCTCGGTCTTATCCCGTTCGGGCATATCGTTGAGGCAAAGGAAAGCTCTCCGACGCTTACTTACAACAAGATAGGACGTCACCAGTCGCAGCTTGTTTACACGAAGATAACCACAAACAAATCTCCGTGGCTTGCGAATTGCAAAGTCGGAGATATCCACGCCATTCCTATCTCGCACGGCGAGGGAAGGCTCGTAGCAAGCGGCGATGTTCTGCGAAAACTTATCGACAACGGACAGGTCGCTATGCAGTATGTTGATTTGAAAGGCGAGCCGACAATGAACACGCGCTATAATCCGAACGGCTCTATGTGCGCGATCGAAGGGATTATTTCGGAAGACGGGCGAGTTCTCGGCAAAATGGGACATACGGAGCGTCTTACGGAGTTTGTTGCGAAGAACGTTGACGGAAACAAGGATCAGCCGATATTCAAGAGCGGAATTGAATACTTCCGCTAAAAAGGGTCGCAGGGCGCGGTCGCGCCCCGTACTTCCCCCTTCCCCTTCGGGGAAGGGGGTTAGGGCGAGTTAACGTTATTTAGAGAAATATCGTTTGAAAAGAACTACAAATAGATTTTTATGCAAGTTTTCCCCCAATCCCCTTTTCAAAACTTTTATGTAACGTGCTGTAAGCGAAATGCGCTTTTTTTGCCGCTAAAGTCTTGCCTTAAAACAAAACCGCACAAAGACCGAATTGAGCCTTTGTGCGGTACTGCCTTAACTTTCTGCTGTCAATTGTAAACCGACGGAGTGCTTATCTCTGATTATGCTTATAGTAGTTTATTATCTCCATTTGACAGCTTTTCAAAAGATTTACATAATCTCTGTCGAACCTTCCGATATCTACTTCTATCTCACGAAGCGCAAATTCAAACTGCATTTCGTTGTAATCCGAGCATTTTATAAATATTCGGTCAAACTCGATACAAAGGCTCGTCATATTAGTATAGTACGTTATGTCGCTGCCCGCAAGCTTATGCGGATAGCCTTTGCCGTCGTGCCTTTCGTGGTGGTGCATACAAATCTCGGCACAGGTATCAACAAAAAAGCTGCACGCCTTATCTTTGTTCAGTCGGACAATATACGCGCCTATCTTCGCATGATCCTCGAAAATAACAAGACTGTTATCATCATAGAACTTGTTGTTTGAGTTGTTGCGAACGACCTCGTCGGGTATTCCCATTTTTCCGATGTCGTAGAAATAAGCCGCCTTACTGATAGCCATAATATGTTCTCTGTCGAGGTCGGTCCTCATTTTCTCCATTGCCATTTCTTCGAGCAGGATAGCGAGAATGTCAGAAACTCTTTTATACGGTTCGTCGTCCATATTAGAATTTATAAGATAGCTCGAATAAACGTTTTTAAGCTGTGAGAAGTAAAGCATAGACGCATTCAGGTCTATCTCGTTTATATCTTCCTGCTTTACTTCGATCTCGTCCTCGTCTTTTTCTTCCTCGGCTTCGGGAATATTATAGATAGAGTGAAGTTTTGAGATAACGGCATTCGGATTAAAGGGCTTTCCTAAAAATCCGAGGATGTTATACTGTATTCCGCGCTCAACGTTTTCTTTCGTCGCCTCGCTCGTCATAAGGACCACCGGCACTGACGAGCCGTTTTCACGCATTATCTTCAGCACGTTAAATCCGTCGAGTATCGGCATCGAAATGTCAAGCAAAACGCCGTCTATATTCGGCTGGTTTGTATCATCCAGAATTTTCAGCGCCTCATATCCGTTCACTGCCTCTACCGTCTGGAAATCAGGCTCAAGAATATTTTTGAGAACTGTTCTGTCGATCTCGGAATCATCTACGATCAAAAGTCTTGCCGCTCCGACGATCTTCGAGCTTTCCTTCTTTGAAAGCTCAATATGCTTCTGATGTATCTTTTCGAGAGAAAGCTCGAAAGCTTTCAGAATTTTCGGATTGAAGACGCCACATTCACCGCTCATTATCATCTTTACGGCGGTATAATGATCGAACGCCTTTTTGTAAACTCTCGGAGAAACAAGCGCGTCATATACGTCAACAACGGAAACGACCTGTGACCAAACGGTGATCTTATCGCCCGAAAGACCGTCGGGATAACCTTTTCCGTCCCAGCGCTCGTGATGATGTCTGGCAATATCACAGCTATAGCTGTAAACGCTTTCGTCAAGCATTTCGGGCATTTTCTGAAGAATGTCGCAGCCCTTTACGGTGTGCCTCTTCATTATTTCAAACTCTTCGGGAGTAAGTTTTCCGGGTTTATTGAGGATATTATCGGGAATAGCGATCTTTCCGACGTCATGAAGAACAGACGCGCTTACTATTTTATCTATCTCGGATTTCGGCATACGGTATTCGGGATACATACTGCTGACCTTGTTCATCAAAATTTCCGTAAGCCCGCACATACGCTTTATATGCTCTCCCGATTCGCAGTCACGAAACTCTACAAGCGTAGCGAGAGCCTCTACCATTGATTTATTGAACTTGCTTAATCTTTTTACCTGATCGTTTATGACCTCTTCGAGACCGTTTCTGTGACTGTAAAGTTCGATTATGTTCTCGATCCTGCACCTGAGAAACGTAAGCATAAACGGCTTTATTACAACGTCTACCGCACCCAGACTGTATGCTTCCATAAGCATAGGCTCGTTATTTTCGGCGGTGATGATGAAAACGGGGATATGTACTATAGAACCCAGATCGTTCATTCTCCTGAGTACAGCCATTCCGTCCATTTCGGGCATTACCATATCGAGCAGTATCGCCGCAATATCGCGTGATTTGTCCTCGATATATCTGAGCGCTTCTTTGCCGTTTTCGGCTTCAAGTATATTATACTTATCCTTAAACGCTTCCGCGAGAATTTCTCTGTTGATCTCCATATCATCAACAATCAGGATATTTCTCTTCATATTAAATCACCCTCAGTCAGATCAGGAATATTTTTTTATGCAGCCAATAATGTCATCTTGTATAGGAAGAACGTCTTCAAGCACACCTTTAGCCTCTTCGGGCTTTCCCTCACGGAAAAGGTCAACAATTCTTGAGTATGCTTTATACAGCGGAGTAAGCGAAAGATTTCCCGTAACTCCTTTAAGGGTATGGGCATTTGCGACGGCTTTTGAATAATCTCCCGTCTCCACAAACTTAAGTATAGGGAGGCTCTCGATATTATCCGGAAGTTTAAGCAGCATTTTCTTATAAAGCTCGTCATTATTCATAAAACGATGTATAGCCTCTTCAATATTTACTCCGTATTCTTTCAGCTCTGAAAAAATGTCCACTGTGATTTCCCTCCAAAACAAATACTGGTGATGATAGTTAAGAATAATTCAGCTTGTATAAAAGCCGTTTTAGGTCGTCCATTATAAATGTTTTTTCCAAAATCGGACAATTTTCCACATACTGAATATTTATGTTTTTATTATAGCACGATTAAACGCTTTTGGCAATATATTTTCAAAAATTTTTTTACGCTTTGTCCAATGCTGTACGACAGCTTTATTGACGCCTTTTTATACAGTTTTCTTATTAACGCTGACCTTTTATATCTAACTGTAGACCGCCGCGCCCAATACCGCGGAAATACAGATAAGCAAAATCGGCGATATCTCCTTTTTCTTTGCCGCGAAAAATGCTCCGCAGACTGCCGCAAGAACGGCAAAAATTATTGCCGCTTTCAGATCGGTAAAAAACGCGGTAGAAGTCAAAAGCATATAGATCCCCGTCGCGGTGATAATTCCCGCGATACAGGGTTTTACACCCGACATAAAAGCTGCCGCCGCAGGCTTTTCAAGAAACCGCTTTAAAAACACAACAAATAAAATCATTACAACAAATGAGGGCAGTATAACTCCGAGCGTTGCGACAGCCGCGCCCAAAACGCCGCCCTGAGAGCTTCCGATATAAGTGGCGGTGTTCACCATAATGGGACCGGGAGTGCTTTCGCTTATTGCGAGCATATTTGAGAGCATTTCTTCGCTCAGCCAGCCGTTTGATCTTACACATTCCCTTATCAGCGGTATAGCGCCGTAACCTCCCCCAAATGTGAACAAGCCTATTTTCAGGAATTCCCAGAACAGTTTCAGATATATCATTTGCTCTCCCTCCTTTTTCTGAAGAAGAACAGTCCCAGTGTTCCCGCTATGAGTATCATATAAATTGCCGAAAAGTCAATGCCTAAAAAATTTAATATAAGCATTGTTCCGAAAAACGCAGCCGAGAATATGATGTTCTCCGCGCGTTTTTCTTTTTTCTTGTACATTTTTACGAGCATTTTTGCTCCCGCGCGAATTATCAGCATTGATACGGCTATTCTTATCCCTTTAAAAGCGTTCGCAACAATCTCATATTCAAGAAATCTCTCGAAGAACATTGAGATGAGAAGTATTATCGCAAACGATGGCAGAACAACTCCGAGCGTTGCAAGGACAGCGCCGATAATTCCCGCCTGTTTATATCCCACATAAGTTGCGCAGTTTATAGCTATCGGTCCGGGAGTGGCTTCGGCTATTGCGGTCATATCGAGGAACTCGTCATGGGTCAGCCACTTTTTCTTTTCGACGCATTCGCTGTCAATAAGCGAGATCATAGCATAACCGCCGCCGAAGGTGAACGCGCCTATCTTTGCGAAGGTCAGAAACAAGTCGGGGATTGTTTTCATTTAAGCTCCTTTAAATCCGAAATTTTAATGAAAGAAAAACATCGTTTCCGCTTTCCAGCCGCCGCGTAAGCGGCGGCACGAAAGTTTTTTGAAAGAGAGTCCGGAGAGGAAACTTTTTTACAAAAAAGTTTCCTCTCCGGTGGGGGCGCGGGGGCAAAGCCCCCGCACGCATTAGCAAAATGCGCAACAGATTAAAAGCCTGCGGCTTTTAATCTTGGGTGCGGGGAAAACAAGAGTTTTCCCCGCATTGCCGTTTTCAAACTTCGTTTTGAAAACGGCAATCTTACAAAGATGTTTTGAGTGGAAAAGAGGTTCGTGGAAAAAAGTTCAAATGGGCAGAAAACTTCAACTGTTACAGTTCATAATTCCCACCGAAAACATCAAGCGTCCTGAAATAATCTTCGGGGGTTTCCGCTCGGCGAATGAGCTTTACGCTGCCGTCCTCGCGCAGAAGAAGCTCCGCGCTGCGAAGTTTTCCGTTGTAGTTATATCCCATTGAAAAGCCGTGCGCGCCCGCGTCGTGAATTGCCACATAGTCGCCTATGTCTATTTTCGGCAGCATTCTGTCAACCGCAAACTTGTCGCAGTTTTCGCAAAGTCCGCCCGTAACGTCATACTTGTGGTCAAGCGGAGCGTTTTCCTTGCCCAAAACGGTTATGTGATGATAAGCACCGTAAATGGCGGGGCGCATAAGGTTTGCCGCGCATGCATCAAGCCCTATGTATTCCTTATAAATGTGCTTTTCGCGTATCGCCTTTGCTATTAACATTCCATAGGGCGCTAACATAAACCGCCCAAGCTCGGTGAAAATCGCAATATCGCCCATTCCCGCAGGGACAAGTATCTTTTCATACTGCTCTTTAACCTTTTCGCCGATAACGGCAATATCGTTCTGCGGCTGGTCGGGCTTGTATGCAATTCCCACGCCGCCGCTGAGATTGATAAACGACAATTGAACGCCCGTTTTCTCCTTTATCTCGACCGCTGTCCTGAACAATATCCCCGCAAGCGTCGGGTAATAGTCGTTGGTAAGCGTGTTTGACGCAAGAAACGCATGCATTCCGAATTTTTTCGCGCCCTTTTCTTTAAGAATGCGATAGCCCTCGATTATCTGATCGTGGGTAAAACCGTATTTCGCGTCGCGCGGCGTGTCCATAACGTTCGGCGAGCCGTCCGTCTTAAACTCTCCGCCGGGATTATAGCGGCAGCAGATGGTTTCGGGAATGCCCGTCAGCTTATCAAGCACGTCAATGTGCGTGAAATCATCAAGGTTTATAATTGCCCCAAGCTCAAACGCCTTTTTGAAATCAGCGTCGGGCGTTGCGTTTGACGAGAACATAATGTCATGCCCCTTTGCGCCGACATCATCAGACAGCATAAGCTCGGTAAGGCTCGAACAGTCGAACCCGCAGCCCTCGCTCTGCAAGATCTTCATAATAAACGGGTTGGGGGTAGCCTTTACCGCGAAATATTCGCGGAAGCCCTTGTTCCAAGAAAACGCCTTGTAAAGCGCGCGGGCGTTCTCGCGTATGCCCTTTTCATCATAGATGTGAAAAGGCGTGGGATAGGTCTTTGCTATCTCCTCTATCTGTTCTTTGGTTACAAACGGTTTTTTCATAGCTGAAGTTCCTTTCTTTATAATTGAGTTAGTTCAAGCTAACTGTCATTATTATACACTATTTCTTTTCATTTGTCAAGGGGTATTACATTTTTTGACGAATATGCGATTTGATCGGCAATGTTTGCACGGGAACGTTTATTCTTTGCGATTGGTTTTAATTGCCTGATGAATTTAGGTCAATTCTTTTTTTGAAGTTCACAATGATCAACACAACGTTTAATAAACAATCAACGGCAAACAATAACCAAATGGGTTTCGGCACGGCTATATCGGCAAACCCGAATATTATCATTGCAATGCCTGTCAGAAGCCCGCATATTCCCGAAATAATCCCGATGAGCTTATACTTGTTCATTCGTGTGACCTCATAATATTTCAAAATCTTCGGACTTGAAATTGCTGTAATACCGACCTTTGATTGCAGTAAATTTAAGAACGCAGTAATCGGGGTCTGTTACGCCGTTTTTGTAATACATCTTATCGCCCGTTCGCCAAATTCTTTCTTTCGCTTCGGGCGTTTCCAACACCTCAACTGTTCCTATAAGGCTTACTCCTCTGAAAAATCTTTTATCCACAAAATAAACGCTCGCCTTACTGTTTTCCTTAAAGCATTTGACTTTGTTTGATGATGTATTTGTAGAAAACCAAATTTCTTTAATGCCGTTTCTTTCCCGCGGCTTTAACATTGCTTTTGTAACGGGAAATCCCTCGCTGTCTATGTAGGATATGAAACTTATTCCCGCTTTATCTATCATCTTTCCGACGGTTTCTTCAGGATTTTTCAGCATTATTTCTTCCTCCAAAATTCGTATTTACAGCTTAGTCAATCCCCTGTTTGCTTCTTCTGACTAATTCCTTGTATATCTCCTTGCCCATTTTACTGTATTCTTTGGCAAGTTTCGGCTGACCTAAGATTTTATAGACCTTTGCAAGTTCCTCGCACCAGGTGACAGCACCGTGTTTGCGCTTTTTCTCCCAAGTGTCGCAATAGTCAATGCAAAACGTCAGGCAGTCTACTGCGTCCTGCAATATTTCGGGAGTGCGGTAGTTTTTTTTCGGGATTATCTCCTGAAGCGTTGTAATATAATCAAAGCGAATATCATACGATTCGGGACAGGTGTCAATCGCCTTGTGGTAATACGGAATACCGCGCTCTAAATCGTTTCCGAAAACCACAACCCAACAGCCGATATGACGGTAAAACTTCGCAATCATCTCGCGCGCTTCGCCTTCGGGGTCGGGGTACTTAGCCAATAATGCTTCGCCGTCAGCGATAAACTCCGTCACCTCGTCGGCGGTTTCAAGGTCGCTGCCCCCGTACTTTTTTCTGAACGCGACAATTTCCGCGTTCAGTACTTCAACATCATACTGTGCCATTTTTATCCTTTCATCTGTCGCCGAATTTCCTCAGAATAGGCGCAAATATACGCTTGATAAGTCTGATAAAGAAGTTGGGCTTCTTTTCCCGTTTAGCCTGTTCTTCCTCCCATTCAGCAAGTTCCACCGCTATTTCCGCGGACATCTTTTCACATTCGCGGGCTTTTTCCTCCTGACCTGCAACACGATAGGTATTTGCAAGGTCCATATATCTAAGATCAATGCGGCGCTTTCTCTTAAGCTCCAATGTATCACATGCGTCTATGCAGAAAGTCAGACAGTCTATCGCGTCCTGAACAAGTTCGGGAGTGGAATATTTTTCATTCGGGATTATCTCCTCAAGCGTCGTGAAATACTCAAAATGAATATCATACGAGTTAGGGCAAAGTTCGAGAGCCTTGTGATAATACGGTATTCCTTGTTCAAGGTCTTGCCCGTAAACCACCGTCCAGCAGCCGATATGCTGACAGAATTTCCCAAGCCGCTCGCGGGCTTCACCCTCGGGATTAGGGTATTTTGAAACTATTTTTTCAACGTCCTCAAGATACCAACCGAGGAATTTTTCGTCTTCAAGCTCTCTGCCTACGCCCTTGTACTTTGCGTTGAATTTCTCAATTTCGGCGTTCAGGGTTTCAATGTTAATTTCAGCCATTTTCTGTTCCTTTCATCTGTCGTCAAATTCCCTCAAAACAGGCGTTATTGTCGGCGCAATAAGCCTGATTAAAAGGTTCGGTTTCTTCGATTATTCTTCCCCACCGATTTCAACAGCCATCTTTTCGCACTCCGCCGCCTTTTCGGGCTGCCCCGCTATTTTATACGCCTTTGCCAGATCATAATAAAGACAATCGACCTGATTTTCCGCCATAAGCGCGGGAGTAGTGCAGTAGTCAATGCAGAACGTCAGGCAGTCTATTGCGTCCTGTACAAGTTCGGGAGTAGAATATTTCTTTTTGGGGATCAACTCTTCAAGCGTTGTGAAATACGAATAATGAATATCATACGAGTCGGGGCAAAGTTCGAGCGCTTTGTGATAATACGGTATTCCACGTCCGAGGTCTTTCCCGTAAACTACCGTCCAACAGCCTATGAAATTGCAGAATTTTCCGAGCCGCTCGCGGACTTCTCCCTCGGAATTTTGGTATTTAGTGAATATCACGTCAGCGTCTGCAAGATATTGACTGCGGAAATTGCCGTCTTTAAGTTCTCTGTTGATATTTTTGTACTTCTCATGAAACTCGGCAATTTCGGAGTTCAGAGTTTCAATGTTGTTTTCCGACATTTTATGTCCTTTCATCATTTATTGGTTTTTTTGAGCAACGGCGCGAATATGCGCTTGAAAATATTCGGCTTCTTTGTAACGCCTAATTCAAAAGCGTATATTTCAAGTTCAGCCTTCTGCGCCTCTCTGCCGCAGCGGCAGCCGTCTTCATGCCGCCCCGCTATGTCGTACACCCACGCCAACTCCCACCAGCGGCGGTCAATTTTATATTCCGCCTTAAGCGCAGGGGTGGTGCAGTAGTTTATGCAGAATGTAAGACAGTCAATAGCGTCCTGTATAAGTCCGGGCGTCGAATATTCCTTGTCGGGAATGATTTCTTTAAGCGTTGTGAAGTACTCAAAGTGAATATCCCACGAGTTCGGACAGAGTTCAAGCGCTTTATGATAATAAGGTATGCCGTGTTCGAGGTCTTTTCCGAAAACCACCGTCCAGCAGCCTATAAAATTGCAGAATTTTCCTAATTCCTCACGAATTTCTACTTCGGGATTTGGATATTTTGAAACTATCGCGCCCGCTTCTGCGAGATATTCGCTGCGTACATCATCATTCTTCAGTTTTTCGTCAATGTCTTTGTACTTCTCATGAAACTCGGCAATTTCGGCGCTGAGAGTTTCAATGTTATTTTCTGCCATTTTCTGTTCCTTTCCGCTGTTTTTCAGCCATTATCATGAAGCAATGTATCAGCAACCACAAGTGCAGTCCCCGCAATCATTACCGCAAGCGCGACAAGATACATTACAGTAAGCTGCTCCCGCAGGAAAACGAATGAAAGAAAAACGCCGATAAACGGTGCAACAGCATAATATGCGCTTGTTTTTGCAGCTCCGAGCGTGTTCTGCGCGCGAACATACATAAAAATGCTGAGTCCGTACGCGACAAATCCCAAAAGCAGGGCAAGCGCGATATACAAAATCTGCGGTACGGTTTCACGTTTTATAAAAGCTATAATAAGCGAACCCAGCCCCGAAAAAATCCCCTTTATTACGACAATTTCATAAGTACTTTTTGAGGATATCATTCTTGTGCAGTTGTTTTCAAACCCCCAGCATACCGTTGCCGCAAGCACGAACAAAGAACCGTAGGAAAAACTGAAACTCTCTGTTCCCTCAAACGAGAGCAATATGCTCGAAACTGTTATAAGAGCAATAGCCGCCCATAATTTCCCCGATACCGTTTCCTTGAAAACAGCCAAGGCAATGATAGTTGTTGCGACTATCTCGAAATTGCCGAGCAATGACGCGTTTGACGAAGAACCATAGCTTATCCCAAGCATCAGAAGTATAGGCGCGGCAATGTCAAGCACTACCATTCCGACAACATACGGCAGGTCTTTTTTGTCCAACTTTTCAGCTTTTTCTTTTTTGCTGAACAGCGACATTATGCCTATTCCTATTCCCGCGCCAAGATACAGCAAAGCCGCCATAGTCGTTGCTCCGATGTGTTCTAAAAGCAGTTTTGAACACGGCACGTTTACCGCGTAAAATGCCGCGGCAAGCAAGGCGAATACAATCGGCTTTGTTTTCGATTTCATCTGTGAACCTCCGTGAAATTGCGGTCTGCTAATCGCTGAACCACGAGCCGTTGTATTTCTTCTGCGCCCTGTTTCCTATCAAAAAACAAACAGCAAAGCCCACGCCGAACAAAATCCACCCAAACTCGGCGCGTAAAATAATGTCAATAATTCCGACAAGGCAGATACATACGCCCCAGACGACCATTCCTGCGCCCCAAAGCGTTGTATACGGCTTTATGTCGTCGGACTTTACGTTTTTACAGTGATAGTCGTGTATCAACCGTATTTTCTGCTTTTTCCACAGCAATACCCCGACTGTGATAAACAAAATGCCTATCGGCAAAGTAATTATCATTTCAACTATTCCTGCGGCATACATTTTAGTCACCCTCCCAACAACACAGCGAGGTTTTAGATTTAAGGCGGGCGCAATGATGAACATTCCCGCCAAGACGTTCGGCTTTTTCGGTTAAGCTGCACCGTCGCATTAACCGTTCATATTTTTAATTAAGTACGCTCACGGCAATCAAAAACATTGTTAAAACAAGCGCGATTTTCCCTATAATAAACCACCTGCGGGCATGGCGAAACTGTTTCTCCGTGCAGTTTTCGGGACGCGAAAAAACGTTGGCGTGCTGTGGCGATACAGAGCAAAGCGTACATATGCCGTAGATAATGACCGTCAAAATCAACATTATTATTGCCTCGCCCGATATTTTCCCAAGCGCAAACATCAAAATATATCCCGCGACAGCGCACGCCGTGACAATAATCGCCGCTATCTCAGCGAACTTTTCGCCTTTAGTGTAAATCAGCTTTTCATTAGCGTTCATAACGGTTATCCTTTCGTCTTTGCAGTCAGCGCACCTCTTATTATTAAAGCAAATCAATTTGCTATATCAGTACCTTTATCGCCTCGACAGCAAACAACAATCCGATAACAACTATCTTTGCCGCAATACAGCACTGTCTGATTATGTGCAGTTTTTTATCGCTGCTCTTTTCGGGGTTCATTGCAACATTCGTGTGCTGAGGAAATGCCGAACACAACGTAAGCGCAGTGTACAGGATAAGCGACACCACAATATATATCACTGTCACGCCCGAAGTTTTATCAAGCGCCAACAGCGCGATATATCCCGCGACCGACCCTGCCGCGACGATTATCGACGCCGCTTCGGCGAACTTTTCGCCTTTACTGTAAATTAGCTTTTCATTAGCGTTCATCACGGTTCTCCTTTCGTCTTTGCAGTTAAGCCGCACAGCTTGTTATTACAGCAAGTCAATTCTATCCCACAGTCTATCATAATGTCAATATCGCTGAAACGGTTGTAATTCCCTTTAGCATACGAGCCGAAAATAAATGCGCTTTTTATTGTCGGGAAAGAGGACATAACCGCTTTGATGTTTTCAATCACATATTTTCGGTCGTCTGTTTTGTTGTCATATTCAGGCATTGTCCGTTCCTTTCCGACCTATAAAAGTCATAAAAAACGCAGCAATTCCTATGAAAATATTGACAAAACTCCCCGAAACGAAAAACCCGCCCAAAACGGAAATTATCAGCAGCCCTATCCTCAGCGCCCACGCCGCTTTCCCGCGACCGCACGCATACCACGAAAGCACCGACATTATCGGAGTAAACGCCGCGAAAACGCTCCAGTACCGTATATAAGCCTTGCTGTAATACAGTCCCCCAAGTTCCGCGAAAAGGTAATATGCGGGTATCATTCCCGCGCACATCAGCAGCACATACGCCGCCGCCCGAAACGGGTTTTTCGTGAGCCTGCAAATAACTACTCCCAGAAATATCCAGAATGTTATCCCCGAAGTTATTATCGAAAACGTTTCGGCAAGGAACATTCCCGGCATACCCCACCCGCGAAAGTTTGCCGCGTCAACGTATTTCGAGAAAACTCCAAGCGCCGCGCCGAGTGCCGGAAATCCCGCGCAGCAAAGCAGGAATTTCCACACGGGAATTTTCTCGTTGTCCGAGCGTATCCCGTGAAGGAAGCGCTTTAGTCCGGTCATAGCCAGTCCTTTCACACGTCCATATACTTATTCAAAAACTCAATTGAAAGCGGTATCCAGCGCCTTACGTTCGGGCGCTGATAGTTTTCATTTCCTACAACTTTATCACAGGTAGAAATTCCGTGAGGTCCTTCGTCGAACATATGAAGCTCCACGGGAACTTTGTTTGATATGCACGCCTTCGCCATAACAAGCGAGTTGTGCGCCGAAACGCTCTCGTCTGTTGCCGTACACCAGATAAATACGGGCGGAGTTTTCGGAGTAACTCGGTTTTCGAGCGACAATCTCGATAAATCCGAACGGTTCATTTCTTCTCCGAGCAGGGTTTTAAAACTGCCCTCGTGCGGCGCGGTAACTCCGCTTATCACGGGATAGCACAGAACTGCGGCATTCGGCCGCATATCCTCAGGCGAACAATCGAGCGTTTTGACCACGAAATTGTCGTTCCACATTGTCGCAAGACAGCCCGCCAAATGTCCTCCCGCAGAAAAACCGAGGACAGCTATCTTTTCGGGATCTATCCCGAACTCCTCCGCCCTCATGCGTATTTTCAAAAACGTATATGCCGCGTCCAAAAGAGGCGCAGGAAATCTTGCGTTCACCGAATATGTCACTACAAAAGCCGTGTATCCCGCCGCAAGATATTGAAACGCCACAGGCTCGCCCTCGCGCTCGGAAACGTGATTATATCCGCCGCCAGGAAAAATAACGACCGACGGACGCCTTTCCGTATACTCCACTCCCGAAATAACGTCCGGTAGATAAGCCTTTACAAACGCGGTTTTCTCCGCGTTTATAGAAAACGTTTTTACTGTCATAGATAAAACCCGCCTTTCAAAATATACTCTCTTTCGCCCTTTTTCGACATTTTAAAGCAAAAAATATCCCGTCTTTCCCGTGAAAATAATATGTGTAATTTTAAGACCGCAGAAAAAATCGGTTTTCCGACTATAGGAAAAGCTCTGTATGCCGAAATTTATTCAGGCTGTCAATAAATCTCCATCTGCATCGTCAGCGACAATGCAACAGTCACAAAGGCTATTTGTATTACCGCTTCAGCGTTTTCCGCCGTAGGCGTATAATGCGTGCATACCGGAGCTTTTTCAACAGCCTGAGTTTTGATTTTTTATACAGTCTGATTTATTGCATTGCTTGTCGGCAATACGCTTTGCCGATAAGCAAGATCAGCAGATAAAACTTTATAATTATTCTGATTTTTTCTTCTTTTTAAGCCTGTCCTTTAATTTGCTCAGCTTTTCGCGCGTTTTTTCATTTGTCCTGCGTATGCCGGCAGGGATACTTCTAAAGCGCTGGATACTGTCGGTAATGTTGTCGATAGCTGAAAAGAACTCCTCTTGTATAACGCCCTCGCGGCGCTGCGACTTTCCGCTCATACAGCGCTCTATCACCGCTGGATAACGGTCGAACGCGCGCTTTACAGCCGTATCCCACGAAATATAGACCTCATTCATGGCGTTCTCACCGATCTCACGCAGCTTCGCACGGTTTTCCGCCGCAAATATGAGCTTTTTCGCAATGTCCTCCGGGTCAGCTTTACAGATAATACCCGTCTTTCCGTCAACTATACCCTCAGCCGCGCAGCTTCCCTCAAGCAAGAGCGAACCCACTCCGCACGCCGCCGCCTCGCGCACGACTATGCCGTTTGTGTCATATTCCGACGGGAACAGAAAAAGCTCTCCCGCCGTATAGAATACCCTTAGTTCTTCGCGGTCGCTTATTGCTCCCGTAAAAATACATTTATCTCCAAGTCCCGAACTTTCGGCATATTTTTCCATTTCATCGCGTTCCTGACCGTCTCCGACAAAAATCATTCTAAAGTCAATTTTCTTTTCGTTAATTATCTTCAGCGCGTCAAGTACGAGCCTTATGCCCTTATACCACATAAGCCTTCCGACAAATAAGAACAAGACCGCCTCGTCGGGAATTTCAAACGTTTTCCTCAGAGCAGCCGCGTCGTCCTCGTCGGCTCTCCCCCGCGGAAAATCAACGCCGTTTTCCATGACGAAAATTTCCCCTTCATAGCCTATAGAGCGGAGATTTTCGCCCGCGCCCTTACTTACCGTCCATACCTCGTCGCAAGCGGAAATATTGTTTACTACAAATTTTATCACCTGATCTGCCATAATTTTGTTCGGAATGGCGTGATAGATGTCTATATCAAACTTTGTGTGATATGTAAAAACGATCGGAATATTGTTCTTTTCGCGCAGAACTCTCGCCATAACTGTAGAAGCAAACGGACAGTGACTGTGGATAATATTATGTTCGCACAATGTAAGAGCGTCGAGCTTGCTGCTTGAAAAGGGATAACCCATTCTGTATCCCCATATCTTCTGAGTATTTATGCTTCGGTATCGTATCACGTCAAACGGATAATCGTCCACAACTCCGGGATAACCGGGAGTAACGACCGTAGCCCGACCAAGCCCGTTTGAGATGATATTTGCATAATTTAAGACAGCGTTCGCCACTCCGTCAATTGTCGGAGGGAACGAATCGTTCATAAGGCATACGCTTAATTTTTCATCCATTCTTAACAACCTCTTGTTTTTTCGGATAATCTGAAATACCTGAAATATATAAATATTGTACCATAATTGTTAAAAAAAAGCAAGGGGTTTGTACTAATTTGTCAAATGAACTCAAGAAAGACGAGCGCGCATTTTTTCGAGTATCTTCCTTTCTCTTCTTGATACGCTGACCTGAGAAACGCCGAGTATCTGCGCGGTCTCGCTCTGAGACTTCCCGCGGAAATACCGAAGGACTATCAGCGCCCGATCGTCTTTTTCGAGTGAGGAAATGCACTGTTCGAGCGCAAGTCGGTCAATAAGGCTTTCCTCCGCGCTTTCATCGGGAACGGAGATCTCGCTTCCGTCCTCGCCGCAGGTAAGCGAAACAGCTGGCAGCGACGCGGAAATTGCCTCGGCAACATCACATTCGTCCGCGCCGAGTTTTTCTGCTATCTCGCTTATTGTCGGCTCTCTGCCGTCTTTTGAAAGTTCTTCGCGGACGCGGGCTATTTTAAGCGAAAGTTCTTTTATAGAGCGGCTTATCTTTACCGAACCGTTGTCGCGGAAAAGCCGTTTTATCTCGCCTAAGATAACGGGAACGGCGTATGTCGAAAAGCACAGACCTCTGCTCTCGTCAAAATTCGCGCACGCCTTTACAAGTCCCACACAGCCCGCCGAATACAGTTCTTCATATTCTATCCCGCGCCCGCGAAAGCGGTTTGCGAGTGAATGCACAAGCGGCAGATTTGACTTTACAAACTCGTCATTATTTTTCATCTTCGTATGTAGAAAGCTGTTTTTCAAGAGTTACGGAAGTTCCTTTTCCCTCTGTCGAGCGCACCTTTACGCTGTCCATAAAGCTCTGCATAACAGTAAAGCCCAGCCCCGAACGTTCTTCATTTTCGGGAGCGGTAGTAAATTCGGGTTTCATTGCCCTGTCAATATCGGAAATGCCGCGTCCTTTGTCCTTTATGATTATTTTCAAAAGCGCGCCCTCATACAACCGCATTGTCATTTCGACTATGCCTTTTTCTTCTGCGGGTTTATCCCGATAGGCGTGTACGACTGCATTTGTAACTGCTTCGGACACAGCTATTTTTACTGCGGCAATATCCGCCGCCGCAGGGTCGCACTGTGCCGCGAAAGCTGCCGCGGCAGAGCGCGAAATGCTTTCGTTTCTCGAAAGCGCGGGAAACCGCAGAACACATTCATTTAAAAGTTTTCGTTTCATTTTGACGCTCCTTAAAGAGTTGAATAATCGCGCTTTTCGCTGAGGCTGTCGGAAACGGAGGCAATAATATATGACAGCCCCGCAAAGCTCAGGACATCTGCGATCTCCTTTGCGGCATTTTTCACTAAAAGCTCTCCTCCTACCGCTTTTACCGCCTTTAATCTTCCGAGAATAAGTCCCACGCCCGAACTGTCCATAAAACCGACGTTTTCCATATCAATTATCAGAAGTTCCGGACGCGAACGCGCTATGACGTCATCAATAGTTATTCTCAGCTCTCTGGCGGAATGGTGGTCAATATCGCCTGAGATCGAAGCGGTTATGCGCCGCCCGTCATTATAAATTTTGAGCAAAATCATTCCTCCTTGAAAAGCAGATCGTTTTTTCTAAAGAGCTTGTTTACATGACCCGAACGATTTTTATGTAAACAAGCTCAAACTGTTCCGCCGTCCTTACTCTTCTGTTTCCCGATAACATTGGCGCGCGGTTAGCGGATTGATTTTATTGTAGCATATGTTTCGTGCGTATTTTGACGTTATTCGTCCGCGAAAAAGAATTTTTTTACAGTTTTTTAGAAATATGTGAAAGAATTTTAACGAGGGTTGTCCTATAACACATTTTGTACAATATTTTTCATAAAATTTTCACATATAGTGCTTTTAATTTTCACATTATGAGGTTATACTATATTCAAAGTCAAGGAAATATATTTTCTAAGTACTTTTCATTATTCTGCCAACCACCCTTTTCATAAATTACCAACCAGCATCAATGCCCTAAGGGAAACCTTAGGGCATTGATGTTTTTTAGAGGTAAGAGGTAAGAAAAAAGACAAAGCACATCAGATTAAAAGCCTGCGGCTTTTAATCTTGGGTACGGGGAAAACAAGAGTGTTCCCCGCATTAAGATTTTTAAAATTTCATTTTGAAAATCTCAATCTGCCGGAGTGGGAGCGAGGAAACAGGCAGGTGTCCCCGGTTTGGTTTTTCCACAGTGAGGTGCAAACGGA
This sequence comes from uncultured Clostridia bacterium, assembly GCA_947629335.1. Taxonomy (GTDB): domain Bacteria; phylum Bacillota; class Clostridia; order Oscillospirales; family Ruminococcaceae; genus CAG-115. The sequence goes on from CANRDI010000005.1 coordinate 116,893, forward strand.
AAAAGCAGTAGTTATGGTGCTTATAAACCAAAGCAACGTAAAGTAAAACATTGAAAGTGTAGGGTTTCTTTCGGTTTGGTTTACCTACAATGAGTAGCAAGCGAACTTTGAAGCAGTCGGCGCCGTGTTTTCGCGCAGCGAAAACACGAACGGAGCGCAGCGGAGTGAGTAGCTGCGCAGCGCAAGCGAGCAGCACGGCGCCGTCCGCTTGGAGAGCGTTTAGGCAGCGAACAATCTTTGCTCACCGCGCCGCAAGGCTCGGAGTGGAAAAAATAACGTTCGATTTAAAACTGCCGCGCAAGCAGCAGTACTAAAGTTTTTAAAAGGGTGGTTTGTAGGTGAAACTTTTTTCAAAAAGTTTCACCTACAATATCGGCAGTTCATGTGATAATTGAGGGGAAAACTTTTTTATAAAAAAGTTTTCCCCTCTGAACTTACTTTTTAAAAAAACTTATGTGCCGCCGCTTGCGCGGCGATCGGAGTGTGGAAACGCTGTCCGTCTTTTTCCTTACCTCTTAATTCTTATCTCTAAAAGATATCCCTGTTATCCGATAAAGCCCGCCGATGTTTTCAAGACTTATAGAAAGGATCTTTTCGCCGTCTGAAGCCGTTATGTCTGTTTCCGTAATAGTCGGAGCATATCCGTTTTGATGTAATATTCCCGCACACAAAAGCCTGTGGTCGCAATATAACGAGCTTATGATATTTACAATTCGGTTCGCTATTTCAGAAAGTCCCGCCCTCTCAAATATCTCCTCAGGCAGACCGCTTATCTGCACAAAAAGCGCTCCTCCCTCATACGGACAGCGATAATAACAAACATTCTTCTCCGCCGCACCTACTGTGACCATTGAAAGATTGTGTCCGCTGTGAAGTTCGTCAAGTGAAAATTTCGCGGTCGTTATCTCTTCACATTCGGGGATATTGCGCTTTAAGCGCCGCGCAGGCGCATATGCTGCCTCAGACAGCCCGCTCTCGGTATTCGCCCAGCCCCAAAGCCATGTCTGCGAATAATAGTTTTCAGTTCCGATTATCCCGCAGTCAAACGTTCTGCTCCCGAATTTTATCAGCCTGTTCTTTACATCAACGTTCCACCCGTTTTCCCCTATAACAAGCTCGCCCATTCTCTCCTGATGCAGTATTGCATTGCCTGCCGACAGCGACAGCAGACTTAAAAAATCGCTTTTGTCAAACTGTATCGGCGCTGTAAGTATACTTATTTTGTCCATTTTTTCCTCCTGCCTTTTTTATTATTGTAGCACATTTCGCGCTAAATTTCAACACCGCCGCAAATATTTTCGGAAAATAATCCCCACCTTACAAAATTTATGCTATAATACATATATCGCTTTCTTTTACAATTTTTTAACGGAGATGATAAAAATGCGAATGAGAAGAAAGAAAAACCTTGACGAAAGGCTTTTAAACTGCCGCGAGATAATGCTTTATATGCAGGCTCAGAACGAACACGCAAACGACCCTTTAAGCGAGGAATTTTTTGCCGACAGCAAAAAGACCTTTGGAAATGATAATCCGCTTTATCTTGAAATAGGCTGCGGAAAAGGAGGATTTGCAATAGAATTTGCGAGGCAAAATCCGAATATAAATCTTATTGCAGTTGAAAAAACGCCCAATGTTCTCATAACGGGAATGGAAGAGCAGATGAAATTAAAGCTCCCAAACCTTAAATTTTGTATGGGTCAGGCGGAATATCTCGACCACCTGTTTCACGAAAACACAGTTGACCGAATTTTTCTGAACTTCAGCTGTCCGTTTCCAAAAAAACAATATGCCGCGCACCGCCTGACGCATGAAAGATTTTTGAAGATATACCGCAAAGTTATGACGAAAACCGCCGAAATTCATCAGAAAACCGACAATATGCGCTTCTTCGAGTTTTCTCTTGAGCAGTTCTCGCAAAACGGCTTCGGTCTTAAAAACGTTTCCCTCGATTTACATAACAGCCCCTTTACGGGGAATATTATGACCGAATATGAAAAACGTTTTACCGACCTCGGTCAGCCTATTTACAGGCTTGAAGCATTTTTGAGATAAAGCGTTTATTAAATAATGGAGAGGCTTTATGAAGAAAATAACAGGAAGATTTCCAAGCACGACTGAACTTTGCGACATTCATTTTTACATTTACACTCCCGAAAGACCGAAAGCGGTCGTTCAGTTTTCACACGGAATGTGTGAGTTTGTCGAGCGCTATGAGGAATTTGCGCGGTTTTTATGCGAAAACAATATCGCTTTCTGCGGAAACGACCATATCGGACACGGAAATTCTATCGCGCACAATGACCTTCTCGGCTATTTCGGAGGTCACGACGGGTACAAGAATATGGTGCGCGACCTTCACAGAATGAACGCTGTTATACAAAGCACATTTCACGATATTCCCCTTTTCCTAATGGGACACAGTATGGGTAGTTTTCTTTCGAGGATTTACCTCTCAAAATACGACGACAAATTTAACGGCGCGATAATTATGGGAACAGCAGGCGGAATTACAGGTCAAGCGCCGCTTAGGAAAATACTCGACGCGGCAGTAAAGAAAAACGGCGACCTCTACCGTCACAACAACATAACCAAAATGGTTTACGGAGTATTAAATCTCCGCACGGCAAACCGACGCACGGTCTATGACTGGCTTTCGCGCGACGATAAGGACGTTGATTATTTTATAGAAAATCCGAAATGCAATTTCACGTTTACCGTCGCGGGCTACCGCGATATGCTCAATGCACTTTTGTGCTGCAACTCTGCGGCTGTCGTTGAAAATACTCCGACCGATATACCTATGCTGTTTTTAAGCGGAGGAATGGACCCCGTCGGCGAATACGGAAGCGGCGTAAGAAAAGCCGTGATAAAGTATCTTGAACATGGCTGCGAGGCAAATTTAAGGATATACCGCGAGGCAAGACATGAGCTGTTGTTTGAACTGAACAAAAACGAGGTCATGAACGACATTCTTGAATTTATCACAAAGAGGGTATAAGCCTTGACAATTATGTAAATTTGTGCTATAATGTATTAGTAATTTTTTAACTCTAAATCTTACCTCTTATCTCTTATTTCTTACCTCTAACTTCTAATCTCTAAATTCTTACCTCTTACCTCTAAAAGGAGCTGATTTTTTTTGCTTGAAATAAAAGATCTGCGCTGGGAAACGCCCGACAAAAACGAGATTTTAAAAGGCGTTTCATTTAAAACAAACGGCGCGCTTACGGTAATAACAGGTCCGAACGGAGGCGGAAAGACCTCGCTTGCAAAACTTATTGCGGGAGTTGAACTGCCGACGTCGGGACAGATACTGCTTGACGGCGAGGACATCACGCCGCTTTCCGTTACAGAACGCGCGAACAAGGGTATTGCTTACGCATTTCAACAACCCGTAAGGTTTAAAGGAATAACCGTGCGCGATCTGTTAGAGCTTGCCGCAAAGGGCAGCAAGAGCTATGAGGGTTACTGCGATCTGCTCGGAAAAGTCGGACTTTGCGCGGAAGAATATATTGACCGCGAAATGAATACCGCGCTTTCGGGCGGCGAAGCAAAACGCATAGAAATAGCGACGGTATTAGCGAGAAAAGCAAGGCTCTCGGTTTTTGACGAGCCTGAGGCGGGAATTGACCTCTGGAGCTTTTCGCGCCTTGTGGAAACATTTGAGGAAATTCGCTCGGACAATTCGGGCGAGCTTATAGTTATTTCACATCAAGAGCGTATTCTGAAGATTGCCGACACGATAATAGTTATAGCCGACGGAAAAATTCGCGTTGCGGGAGCAAGAGACGAGATACTTCCACAGCTTTTGCAGGGAGAATATACCTGTTCTTGTCCTAAAAGATGCTGAAAGGCTGCCGGCAAAAAAGCCCTGCCTGCGCCGCGAGCGCGTTATCGGAAAGTTATCAGGGCGTTTTGCCTACAGCAGCGGCGCGAGTATGACGAAACTTTCTCAAATGTCCGAAAAGCTGACTATTGCTAACTGAATGAGGGAATATTATGGAAACAAATTTTAACGATATAACTGCGGGAATGCTCAAGATCATTTCCGACTATGATGAAACGACGGGCTTCAAGGGGGCGTTCAATATCCGCGAGGACAGCTCATGCGCAGGACGTCAGTCCTCAAAGAACATAACCATAAATTCCAAATCCGACAAGCCCGGAATTGACATAATCGTAAAGCCGAACACGAAGGGCGAGACTGTGTACATTCCCGCGTGCGTTACGCACAGCGACGTTGACGACCTTGTTTATAACGATTTCTATATTGGAAAAAACGCAGACGTGGTTATAGTAGCGGGCTGCGGAGTGCATAACGAGGGCGAAGAGGACGCCCGCCACAACGGTATCCACAGGTTTTTCCTTGACGAGGGAGCAAGCGTGGTGTACAAAGAAAAACACATCGGCACGGGAAACGGAAAGGGCTTGAAGAAAATAGACCCCGTGACGGAGTGTTTTTTAAAGGACAACTCGCGGCTCGAAATGGACACGATCCAGCTCGGCGGAGTTGACCGCTCAACACGCACGACCTCTGCCGAACTTTCGGCAGGCGCGAAGATAATCGTGCGCGAAAGGATAATGACCGACAATGCTGAAGAAGCTGTAACGAAATTCAGCGTCAAACTTAACGGCGAGGACAGCGGCGCAGACTTGGTTTCACGCTCGGTCGCAAGAGGTAATTCTCATCAGGCGTTCTACAGTGTTGTTGAGGGAAACGCTCGCTGTACGGGACATTCGGCGTGCGACGCGATAATTGCCGAAAACGGAAAAGTTGACGCACAGCCTGCGCTGAACGCGTCAAACGTTGACGCAGAGCTTATCCACGAAGCTGCGATCGGAAAGATAGCAGGAGAACAGCTCTTAAAGCTCTGTTCCTTGGGGCTTACACGGGAACAGGCGGAAGAAAAAATAATCGAAGGATTTTTGAGATAACGATTTTTGGGAGTTTTATGTGGGGGAAACCTTTTGAAAAAGGTTTCCCCCACGCCCCCTTCTAAAACTTTTATGTAACTTGCTGTAGAGGAAAACGTTTCCGCTTTCCGACCGCGCCGCAAGGCGCGGTACAAAAGTTTTTTGAAAAGGAGTTTGAGGGAAAACTTTTTTTCAAAAAAGTTTTCCCTCAACAGGGGTGCGGGCGTTTAGCTGCGGAAAACGTTATTGGAAACGGCACACGTTTGGGGGAAACCTTTTGAAAAAGGTTTCCCCCACGCCCCCTTCTAAAACTTTTATGTAACTTGCTGTAGAGGAAAACG
>CANRDI010000006.1 GCA_947629335.1 uncultured Clostridia bacterium
TTGTCAAGATAGCGGATATTTGTCGCGGAAAGTCCAAGCATTGGAACATTTGGAAACGATGCAATAAGGTGCTCCACCACTCAATCCCGCGCTCCGCGCGGTTCGGCGTAGAGGACGGAGGACAGGGAAAAATATTTTTCTTTAATTCGTGAGAACATTGATTTTGACAACATCGCTGAAAAAGAAAAAATCAGTGAGTTGGTGGAAGTTACGGCTGATGTGGTGTGTTCGACAAGGGGAACTGTTCGCGTGAATGGCGGTGATATGCCTTTAGAACAGGTTAAACAGCGTTTCTTGGAACTTTGGAGAAAGCACATTGAGCAAGTGCTGACCACGCTTGAAAGCAACTCCGCAAAAGTCCGAAATCTTCGCACCTATCTGATAACTTTGCTTTACAATGTGCCCGTTACGGTTTGCGATTTTAAGCCGAAAAGCAATGCGACAAGCGGAACGTTTGAAACGCAAACCTCGTCATTTGACGTTGACGAGATGATGAAAAGAATTTAGGTGAGGTATGAAAAAAGCGCGGACAGCGGTAACGGATTTTTGACGACTGCGCAGTTTTTTCTTTTTCAACTTGGCAGGAAAAATTTCGCGGTTGGTTAAAAAACTTGTTCGGAAATTTCTCCGAATTTTGAAGGAAGCACAAAAATTCCGTTTCGGGTTTTGGGATGAAATTTTTGGTTTCCATAAAATTTGTGAGAGGGGTTGTAGGGGCGTTCCCCTGCCGAAATGTAAAAATGATGAGCAGAGCTTGTCATTTATACTATTGAGTATAGGGAAACTAACTGAACCACGAATTTCGGAAAGCAGAAAAATTTTTTAAATCGGTCTTTCGGTTAAAATTTTCGTAAACTTTTTAAGGAGGATTTTTGCGGTGAACGAGATTTAACAGCTTAATAACCAGAACGATTTCCTCCACGAAAAGGTGTAAAAAAGTAAATGGAGATTTACATGCTTGCCGCACTTTCTCAAAAAGTCGGCGCGAAATTCATGCCGCTTAAAATCTTTTTCGAGAAGAAATTACAATTTTTCGCGTCTGAACTTGAAAGACGGGCGTGCCGTTTGTCAAGTAAAACGCCGCAATGTTAGCAGTTTACGATTGACAGGGTACGCATTATCCGCGCAAAACGCTAACAATAAAATGTGAAAATTTGGTGAAATTTTTTAAAATATATTGACATCATGTCAGAATGGTGATATACTATCCATAGTGACACAGTGTCAGAATAACAGCTAAAAAGTCGGCGAGCAAACGCCGATATTCAAAGGCTTGTAAGTTGACATAACGTCAGAATATAAGTCGGCTAAACATTGGCACGAATGCCGACACACAAAGGCTAACGCTGACAGATGTCAGAACGTGAGCCAATATAGTCAGCAACACGATGTTGCCGACCCAAAGACTAATGTTGACACAATGTCAGAATAGAAATTTGGAGGTAGGATCTTATGAAGAAAAATATCGGTTCAAAGTTGGCACTTTATCCCATGCCTATAACGGTTATCGGCGCAATGAACGGTGACAAGCCCACATGGACTCTGGTCGGACATCTCGGAATAATCGGTCATGACCGCGTTATGGTGAGCCTTGCCGCGCTGCATTTCATTAACGGGAAAATCAAGGAAACGAAAAAGCTTTCGATAAATCTGGTCAATGAAAATCTGCTGCCGCAAGCCGATTATGTTGGTTCGGTCAGCGGAAATAAGACCGACAAGTCGCAGGTGTTTTCCTATGAAATCGGCAAGGCGGGCGCGCCCGTGATAAGCAATTCTCCGCTGACACTGGAGTGCAGTGTTGTTGACATTTACGAAACGCCGAATTTTGAAAGTTTCATCTGCACAATAGACAACACCTATGTTGACGAAAAGCATCTTGACAATGACGGGAAAATCAACTACAACACTTTGAAGCCTGTGCTGTTTGAGTTTCCGACTTATCAGTATTTAAGAACAGGCAATGTTATCGGAAAATGCCTTACGTTCAAAAATTAAACAGGGGGTGTTTTTTTGAAATACACAAATTTAGGCAAGTCGGATCTGAAAGTTTCGCGGATTTGTTTGGGCTGTATGGGATTTGGAAATCCATTGACGGGGCAACATTCGTGGACGATTGACGAAACGCAGACGAGGGAAATCGTCAAGCACGCTCTCGACCTCGGAATAAATTTTTTCGACACCGCAATTGTCTATCAGAACGGAACGAGCGAGCAGTTCGTCGGCAAGGCTTTGCGCGATTTTGCAAAACGCGGGGATTTTGTTATAGCAACAAAATTCACGCCGCGCACGCAGGAAGAAATTGACGCGAAAATCAGCGGTCAAAAGCACATTGAAAATTATTTAAATCAAAGTTTGAAAAATCTCGGCATGGATTATGTAGACTTGTACATTTACCATATGTGGGATTATCACACGCCCATGGAGGAAATCATGGAGGGACTGCACAACGCCGTGAAAGCGGGTAAGGCACGGTATATCGGCATTTCCAACTGCTTTGCATGGCAATTAGCAAAGGCGAATTTCTTCGCGCGGGAAAACGGCTTGACGGAAATTATCTCCGTGCAGGGGCATTACAACTTGATTTTCCGCGAGGAAGAACGCGAGATGAAACCGTTCTGCGCTGACCAAAATATCGCGCTTACACCGTACAGTGCACTCGCGGGCGGACGGCTTTCCAAGCGTTCGGGGGAAACCTCAAAACGGCTTGAACAGGACGATTACGCGAAATTCAAGTATGATAAAACCGCCGAAATTGACGGAAAAATAATTCAACGTGTGGAAGAACTCGCGGATAAGCGCGGCGTTTCAATGACGGAAATCGCGCTTGCATGGCTGCTTACAAAAGTGACCGCGCCCGTGGTCGGAGCAACGAAGTTTTCGCACATTGACGGCGCGGCAAAGGCTGTCGATTTGCAGCTTTCGCAGGACGAGATCAACTATCTCGAAGAACTGTATGTCCCGCACGCGCTGGTCGGAGTTATGGCGCAGAACGGCAAGCAAAAAGCGGGTAACGTAGTATAACGATAAGCAATATGGAGGTTTGAAATGAAAAAGTTTTTAATGATCATATCGGCGGCAGTTATGTCGCTGTGCCTTACCGCCTGCGCGGGAGAGGGCAATTCAAGCGGCGGGAACATTGAATTCTCGCAAGGCACGGAAATTTCTCAAAGTTCTTCAACAACGAAAACAGAGAGCAGTTCGGAGGTTTCTCAAACTTCTTCAACTATGTCAACAGAAAGCGTGAGCAGTACGGAAAATTCCGAAACTTCTTCCGCAACAACGGGGAGCAGCACGGAAAAATCCGAGGTTTCCGCGCCGTCATCTTCAACGACAACGGAAAGTGAAACGTCCTCTGTGACTTCTTCAACATCGTCAAGCACCGCCGACGCTCCTGTTTCCGAGCCGACTGAGGACGGCGTGAAGATACTCGTCGCGTACTTCTCCGCGACCAACAACACCGAGGGTATTGCTCAAAAACTTGCGGACGGACTTGGCGCTGACCTCTACGAAATCACCCCGCAGCAACCCTATACAAGTGACGACCTTAATTACGGCAACTCTAAAAGCCGTTCGTCGGTGGAGATGAACGACCCCTCCGCGCGCCCCGCGATTTCGGGTTCTGTGAAGAATATGGAACAGTATGATGTAGTGCTGATAGGCTACCCCATTTGGTGGGGAGAAGCGCCGCGGATCATGAATACGTTTATCGAAAGCTACGATTTTTCGGGAAAGACGCTCGCGGCTTTCTGCACCTCGGCAAGCAGTGGTTTCGGAAACAGCGACAGCTCATTGCGTTCTGCGGCAAGCGGCGCGACGTGGCTTAAAGGACAGCGTTTTTCGGCGGGAGCGTCCGCTGCTGACGTGATGAAGTGGGCGAACGGTCTGGGTGTGAACTAATGAAACAAACTGTAAAACGTATTGTTGACCTTGCAATGGTAATTCTTTTGCCACACCGAAAACACAACAAAATATATAGAATTCTTCGGAAACCGTTCCGCCTCGCCATAACCATCTTCATATGAGATGTATCCATGAACAAGCTGTCTTATAAATGTGGAAGGTTTTTTCTGTAGTGTGACAGTTTTTCTTCATCGACCTCTAAAATAATTCTGTCAAGCGTCTCCAGTAGTTCCTTTTTTTTCTCCGGTAAATGCCCTTGGAGTTGGAAGGCATTGGAAGCACCCATTGCAGCAAAATAAGTTGAAATATCTAAATTCTCTACAAGGGTGCGAAGTTCCCGATATTTTTCAATCTCACTTTCTTCTTCCCAGTTTCCGTTTTGTATTTCCCGATACAAATCTGATTCCGGATAGATCGTCAGCATATTTGGTCCAATCATAAATGGATGCAGCTGATTGAAAATTCCTGCGGAGATTTTTGCGCCAATTTCTCCTTTCCCTTTACCTGAAATGCCGGTAAGATAGAAGAAGCCGTATTTAATGTCCGCTTGTTCCAGTCTTTTGCATTGTGTTAAGATGTCTTGCGAGGTGTACCCTTTTCGCATGAATGACAACGCCTCATTATCTCCGGTTTCTACTCCGATAGTAAGTCCATTATATCCCGCTCGCCGAAGTTGAAACAATTCTTCATCTTTTTTATTCGTTGAATCCGTAATGCGTGCAAAACAGCCAATTGATTCAACAGATGGCAGATATTTTCGGATCAGTTCTGCAATTTCAAGGAGTTTCTCCGTTTTAAGAACAAATGGATTTGCTCCTGTTAAGAATACTCTTTGTATTGACTTTGGACGCGGCAATCCTTGTAATCTGCTTATCATTATGGAATAAGGATTATATCGCAAGACTTGCGTTTCCAATAAATCACTTTCAATATCCGCTATGGAAGATTTCTTAAATCCGAATGGCAAATCTCCATATAGGGTGCAGAATTTGCACCTGTGATGTGTGCAGCCTGCAGTCACTTCCAAAAGCAGAGAATTGACCTCATAAGGAGGTCGCCAGATAGTTCCTGTATAGTGCATAGTAAACATCTCCTATTCAATGATCATTTGCATACAACGCGGACAAAACTGCATATGACCGTCCCGTTTAATAATATTATATCGCTGCAAAGTAAGAAAAACAAGTACTGTACTTTTTTGAAGTACGATTGATTTTTTGTTTGGAATAAAGTATAATATTAAATAGGAGATGGTTACATGAGAAAATCAGATTTTGCTGTCGGGCGATGCAAAACAATTTCAACTATACAGAAGCTGTTAGGGGGAAAATATAAAATTGAAATTCTTTGGTACATTGGAAAATGTGATGTGAGGAGATTTGGACAGCTGCGCCGCCAAATCGGAGAAATAACGGAAAGTTCTCTTACAAAACAACTTCGGGAATTGGAATCAGATGGGTTTATCTTTCGTCACGATTTTTGTGAGATCCCAAAACGAGTAGAGTATTCATTGACAGAACTGGGAGAGAGTTTTTTATCTGTTCTCGATCACATGAAGGCTTGGGGAGATGAAAATCTGCCAAAGCTATGATTTTTTCGGCAAGAAAATTGTACTGATTGCATTCTTTCCTCACGGCGGCGGGCGTTTCGGGCAGAGCCTTACGGCGATAGCTAAACTCGCGCCGAACGCCGTTATGGGAGAGCCGCTGTCGGTGCATTATTCGGGCGGGAGCGGGCTGTCGGAGGATATTGCAGAATGGCTCGGTGAAAATAATATACAGTAAGATCGAATAAGAAAGGAAAAGGTGATACACATGAGCAAAATTTTAGTAGCCTATTTTTCAGCAAGCGGGAGAACAGCAAAAGTTGCCCAAACGCTTGCAAAGTCGGCAAATGCGGATATTTACGAGATAAAACCCGCCGTTTCTTACACGCAGTCTGACCTCAACTGGATGAACAAGAAGTCGCGCAGTTCGGTTGAGATGAGCGACAAGTCGAGCCGCCCAGCGCTTGCCGACAAAAACGCGGATATTGCGGGGTATGACACGATACTTCTCGGATTTCCGATTTGGTGGTATGTCGCGCCGACTATCATCAACAGTTTTCTTGAAAGCTATGATTTTTCGGGAAAGAAAATCGTGTTGTTCGCAACTTCGGGCGGAAGTGGTTTCGGAAAGACTGTCGACAGCCTGAAAGGCTCTGTTGCCGCAGATACGCAGATTGTCGAGGGGAAATTGCTGAACGGCAAGTTGTCGGAAACCGAGCTTAAAAAGTGGGTGGACAGCTTATGAAAATCATAGTATTGGAGGGCAGTCCGAACATTCACGGCTCGTCGAATATGCTCGCGGAGGAATTTATCCGCGGCGCAAAAGAGGCGGGTCACGAGGTCACGGTTATTGACACCGCGCACGCGGATATTCACCCGTGTACGGGCTGCGTAAATTGCGGTTATGAAGGACCGTGCAGTCAGCATGATGATGTTGACAAAATACGTCAGCAAATTCTGGCGGCGGATATGATAGTTTTCGTAACGCCGCTTTACTACTACGGCATGAGCGCGCAATTAAAAACGATGATAGACCGCTTTTGCGCGTTCAACGGCAGTATTCAGCGAAAACGCATGAAGTCCGCGCTTATCTCTGCGGCTTGGAACAGCGACAGTTGGACGTTTGAAACGCTGGAGGCGCATTATAAAACGCTTGTGCGGTATCTGAACTTCAACGATATGGGGACGGTTCTCGGCAAAGGCTGTGGCACGCCGTCAATGACAGGGCGTTCAAAATATCTTCAAAAGGCGTATGAACTTGGTAAAAAATTGTAAAAAAGGAGGTTAGAGCATGAGAAAACGGGTTTTGCCTTTTTTCGCATTGCTGATGATAATGACATTCACAGGCTGCACACAGAACACGCCGACAAGCGGTTCCGATAACCACATATCGTTTAATGTAAACTCGTCAAATTCCGAAAATAGCGTTAATTCAACCGATAGTTTGAACAGCAGCACCCCGTCTGATGTTCCGACAAACTCGGACGTTCCTACCGTTTATATGACGACTGACATCTCCCCGCAAGGAATGATGGCAGTATATAATGCGCTCGGCTGGCAGCCTACGGGGAAAGTTGCCGTCAAATTGTCCACGGGCGAACCGCCTGCAAGCAACTATCTTCGTCCCGAACTGATAAAAGACCTTGTTCAGTCGGTTGATGGCACTATCGTTGAATGTAACACGGCTTACGGCGGTTCGCGTTCCGAAACCGCAATGCACTATCAGGTCGCAAAGGATCACGGGTTTACCGAAATCGCAGACTTTCAGATACTGGACGAAAACGGCTCTATGACTTTGCCCGTAAACGACGGTTCGGTTCTCAAAGAAAACTATGTCGGCGCGGCGTTCGGCGATTACAATTCGTATCTTGTGCTGTCGCATTTCAAGGGTCACGCTATGGCAGGTTACGGCGGTGCTGTCAAGAATATTTCGATAGGTCTTGGTTCGTCAATGGGAAAATGCTGGATCCACAGCGGCGGCACGAGCAAAACCAACGCCTGGGGCGGCAAGCAGGACGCTTTCTTAGAGGCAATGGCAGAAGCGGGAAAATCCGTTTCCGATTATCTCGGCAAAGGCGAACGCATAGTTTATGTCAACGTGATGAACCGCCTGTCGGTGGACTGCGACTGTGACGGAAACCCCGCTGAACCCGATATGCACGACATCGGAATTTTAGCGTCAACAGACCCCGTGGCGCTCGACCAGGCGTGCATTGACCTTATCCACGAGCAAAAAGACGGCGACGGGAAATCGCTTGTTCAGCGAATAGAATCCCGCAACGGTCTGCATACGCTTGAACACGCCGAGGAAATCGGTCTTGGCATTCGTCATTACAGTTTGGTGAAGATTGATGAATGAAGTGGTTGAGGTACTGCAACGAGAGTTCGTCTATGTGTGGTATTACTTCACTGTTCAGCTCCGGCAGATTTTTGTTTACTGGGTTCTCGGAATGGTCGTCGGCTCGCTGGTTTCGGTGTTCGCAAAGGACGCTATCCACAACGCCTTTGACCGTATTCGGGATAAAAAGTGGGGTTTGTGGGGAGTCGTTCCTGCAAGCCTTTTGGGGATAGCTTCGCCGCTTTGTATGTACGGCACGATACCCATTGCCGCATCATTTTCAAAACACGGAATGCGGCACGATTGGCTTGCGGCATTTATGATGTCAAGCGTTTTGCTGAACCCTCAGCTTATTATGTACTCCTCCGCTTTTGGAGCAACTGCGCTCGTAATTCGCATTGTATCTTGTGCGTTATGCGGCATTGTCGCGGGAATTGTGGTGCATTTTTTCTACAAGGATAAGCCGTTTTTCAATTTCAAAGGCTTTGAGCCGAGAGCCAGCCACGACACTCACCCGAACCCGTTCCTGCGGTTTCTGTTCAATTTAGGCAGAAACATCAAGGCAACGGGATTGTGGTTTTTAGTGGGAGTATTGTTGTCTGCATTGTTTCAGCGATATGTTCCCGCAGACAAATTCGCCGCTTTATTCGGTAAAGCAAACGAGGGTTTCGGCGTACTTATGGCGGCGACAATCGGCGTTCCGCTGTACGCCTGCGGCGGAGGAACAATTCCGCTTATCCGCGAATGGCTGTCAATGGGCATGAGCATGGGCAGCGCCTCGGCGTTTATGATAACGGGTCCTGCGACAAAGATCACCAACCTCGGCGCGCTGAAAATCGTCCTCGGAATAAAACGGTTTTTGCTTTATCTCGCCTTTGTAATGGCATTTTCTCTGGTGACGGGATTGCTTGTCAATCTGATCATATAAAATAAGAAAAAAGGAGTTTTTATTATGGCAAACACAACAATTTTGAAAAGCGCGGCAAAGCCGCAGTTGTCCATCAAAGTGCAGGCGATTGCAACGCTCGTGGCAATTGTCGGAGCGGTGGCAGTACCGCAGATTTTCCACGTTTTAGGCGCGGTATCTGGTGTGGGGACATCGCTCGGAGAAACATTTTTACCTATGCACCTTCCGATAATTTTAGTCGGACTGCTTGCAGGACCGTATGCGGGAGCGATCGCGGGACTTTTAGGGCCGCTTTGCAGCTTTGCACTTTCGGGAATGCCCGGAGTGATGATGCTGCCGTTTATGATGATTGAGTTGTGCATTTACGGCTTAACAGCGGGCATTTTGCGGAATGTAAAACTGCCGACAATCGTTAAGGTCGTTATAGCGCAAGTCGCAGGACGTGCGGTGCGCGCGGGCGCAATTCTGCTTGGAGTTTTCGTTTTCGGCAGCAAAGTAAACATTTCGACAATTTGGACGAGCATAGGAACTGGATTGTTCGGACTTGCGTTACAATGGGCGTTGTTGCCGCTTATCGTTTATCGCGTGGAGAATTTGAAGAAAAATGACAACTGATTTTGAGCGCGCGAAAACCTTGCTTTCTGATAACAACTACACCTGCGTTTTGTGCAAGAACGATAAAATAATTACAAGCACAAAGCGCGGTGTAAAGCCGCTTGTGGAGCTCGTTGACAGCTCTGAAAATCTGAACGGATTTTCGGCTGCCGATAAAATAGTCGGAAAAGCGGCGGCATTGCTTTACGTTTTGTTGGGCGTGAAAGAGGTTTACGCGCAGGTTTTAAGTCGTGCAGGAGCGGAAGTTTTCTCAAAATACAAAATTGCCTGCGAATACGGCGAGCTTACCGAGAACATCATCAACCGAAACGGCGACGGAATTTGCCCAATGGAAAAGGCGGTGCAGGAAATTGACGACCCTGCTTTGGGACTAAAAGCGATGAGGAATAAACTCGCTATGATTTCAAGGACAAAATAAGACATAGCAGAATACTGACAGCACTCGGAAGAAATTTCGGGTGCTTTTCTTTTCAGCATTGTCGAAATTTTGTAGCATTTTCAACAATTTGTCGCAAAAGGGCGCAAAAAGTAACTTTTGGAATAAATCGTGGAAAATGGACAGGCTTTTTACCAGAAATTGGACATAGACACTTCTGGGAAATAATGGTATAATGATGTTAGTGAGGGACAAGCCGCCTAGGACTATGTTGGGTCTTACAAGCTAAAGCAACGGACTTTCCTAAAAGGGCGGCTATCCTGAACTTACGTTCTTTGACAATTGAATAGCAAAGCAAATACAAAAGTTGCAAGTCGGGGTTTACTGAACCCGTAGCCGCGCGAAGATGTTTCTGCTGTCAAATTCCAAGAGGAACGCATATACCCGTTGTGAAATAATGCAGTCGAGAATGACTTTTTGGGCGTGAGTTTGCGTGAGCGAATTTGACAGTTAGCCGAAAGCCGAACGCAGTCGGTAAGTAGTAAAGGAACGAGCGATAGGCGGCTTGCAATATAATGATACTTCCGGTGACGGCTGACCCATAAGAATGAGCAGAGGTGAAAGTCCTATGTGCGGGCGAATGTTCCGTTGGAACACTCTGCGACACTACCCGCTGTTTGCTTTGAGAAGATAACGGAATTAAACGGGTCGGACTGCGAAAAAATCCGTCCGACCTGTTTTAATATAATTATTTACACAAAAGAATACAAAGTTGATATGTATCAATTCTACTGAAAACGAACCCTTTGTCTGCTAAAGAAATTCTTAACTTTTGCATTGTTAAAATAGATGCGTACCGAAAGAGTAGTCTGGCTCGTGGTATTCTTATGGTTATTTTTGATTTTTCTTAAATTCGTCCATTTCCATGCTAACAAAACTTGAAATCATTTCTCTATAAAGAAATTCAACCATATCGGAATTTGCGCCATATCCCATTGCTTTTTCTCTCACTCTTTTGATAACGATTTCAACACGATTAGGTGCTTTTACACCGTTTTCGCTCTTTTTAAAAGACGAAGCCTTTTTTACATAATCTGTTCTCTCCGCTATCAGTTTAATGATTTCAATATCTATTCTGTCGATTTTAGAATGAACCTTTTCCAAACTTGAACATATCATAAAATTACCTCCAAATACTTTACTAATGCCTGCCTACTATATCTGTAATTATACATCATCAGCATCAAAAAGTCAACCGCAAATTATCCCCAACATGCACGAGCCGATAAATGACAGGGACACGTTTGAGTTGGTTAAGAAAATTCGGAATGGCAGGCGGCGCAACATTCGGCACAATTATCAGATACCGATTTTGTCGGGGCATTTGTTCTGAGCGGACTGCGGGCAAAAACTCTACTATATTCAACCGCCTAAACAAGCCGAATACTACTGTTGTTCGGGTTACCAAAAGCACGAGGCGTGTACGGGACATCATATCCGCGCTGATGTGGTTGAGCAATTGTTGTTAGTGCAGATAAACCGCGTAATGAACTATGTTTCGGAGTTTGAGGAGGAATTCACAAGGCAGGCAATGGAATGCGGAAACGCTGAACAGCAAAAGCTGACAAGCTCCTTAAAAAAGACTGCTGACACGGCAAAACGCTGCCTGTTGGCAATTTACAGTGTGCAGTGAATAGTAGTATCCGTCTGTGACGGATTATTTAGATTGTCTGCAAATTTATTGGCAACTTATCCTCTTTATGACAATCTAAATTCGTTCGCACACGCGAACGCACCGCTTACTGTTCACTATTAACTGTAAACTGTCGACTGCTGACAAACCGATGGAACGAGGTTTGTCACGCTCGTGAGGAAATATTCGCACATCGGCGAGCTTACACCGCAAATCCCTAATGAGTTTATCGACAAAGTAACCGTTCTCCAAGCCGAAAAGGTGGACGACAAACGCCAATAGAAGATCGACGTTTATTTCAACGGCGTTGAGTAAATCAAACCCGACGCACAAAAAAAGTCCGAAATAACCGATTCCCTTGTGTAATGTCACATTGCAGAGAGACTTCCCCTGATTTTAGTTATATTATTAAAATAATATTCAAACTTTACAAATTATAATTGACATTTATCCGAATTTGTGGTATAATTTATTGTAGCAAATGCCGAAATAACATGAATTTTGGTTTTATACCATGCGGGAATTATGATAATACAGCTTTTTATCTGACTATCAAGGGACTATGACAAAATGAAAATGAAGAATATTTTAGCGGTGCTTTTGTGTGCCTGCCTGCTTGGCGGATGTTTTTCAAATGCAGGAGCAGACGCGCCGTTTTCGCTTGCAGATATTGAAAACAATACGATCTATTCTATAGACGATTTTTGCAGATTATTTGAAGCTGATAAGGATTTCTCATTAAATAACAACGGAAAAATTTTTGCTGTCTTAGGCATTATAAAAAACAACAGCGATATTGATACAGAAAGCGTCAATCTTACAAGCAGCTTTATTTCAAAAAATTGGGGCAAATACTACAAACTCTCCTGTAAGTTTGCCGATAAAAGCATTATTGAGGAACTTAAAGCGGGTGACGCCGTTATAATAAGCGGAAATCTGTTTTCTGCATCTACGAGCGGAATTATATTACAGAATTGTGTCCTGATATCGGCAGATCATGCGATATCTGACAGCATTGACAAGAACTTGCCGAATGATGTTCCCAAAACGGACGGATCTTCGTCTGTTATGATCGAAAGCTCCTCTTCCCTGCCGTCTTCATTTGAGTCTTCAAGCTCTGTTGTCGGCAGTTCAAAAGCCTCTGCTTCTTCAAATTCCTCATCTCAGAGCAACAAAAGCTCACCCGCTCAAACGCAATCCTCGAACGTTCAAAGCAGTTCCATGCTCTCAAGCAGTACAAATAAACAAGATGTGACCCAATATGTGCTTAACACTTCGACCAAAAAATTTCATTTGCCTACTTGCAGTTCCGTCAAGAAAATCAAACCTGAAAATTATGCTACAATTGACAGCAGAGACAGCGCAATCGCACAAGGTTACAGCCCATGTAAGAACTGCAATCCGTGATATGAAGGACTGTCATTTTTACCCGTTCTCAAAAACTAAGATAATCAATGAAAAATATAAAGCGGCTGAGAAAGATCTTAGCCGCTTTTGCTTATGCTGAAAGATTATTTTATTCTGTCGGTAAATGCACATTAAATTATGCTGTATAATGCATTAGTACTTTAAGATGCTTTACTTGTAACTTTTTATCCGTAACTTTTCTTGATATAAATTTCCGATAAATGCTGAGCAAAACAAGTATAAAATCGCTCTCACGCAAGTCCGAATTACAAACATTATTAAATCTTGATGTTGTTGACTTCTCGCCTCTGACTGCTACTCTTCGCTTCTTATCTGTTCGACAAGCGACTGTTTTTTAAGTCTGTAATGCGGTATGAACGACGCTAAAAGCGCAAGCACATACGTCGGTATCAATGCAATGACAACTTTTAAAAGCGGCTCTGTAAACAATATCACAACGTTTTCAAAAATCTCAGAAAATCCGCCGCCCGCATTCTGACTTAACATTGAAACAAAACCGACTGTCGCGCCCGAAATAAGCTCACAGCAGATAACCGCGGAAATTCCCGCGACAAATACATACTGAAGGCACTCTAAGATCATCATTTTATTGAGCTGTTTTTCGGACATACCTATACAGCAAAGCGACGCAAACTCGCCTTTGCGGTTTATAATGCCTGTGGAAAGAATGTTTATCATATTTATCACCGCAATAAGCGCGAACATTATATTTAAAGCGTTTGCGCCTATGTTTATCAGCGTGATTGTCGCGCGAAGCTTTCTGGCGACTTCAAAATGGTCGCTGAAGCGGAAGAAACAATCTCTGTTTTTGTTGTAAAATTCCTCAACCTTATTAAAATTATCGGGATTTTTAAGGTCAACATAAATTGTAGATTCGGCAAATTCGTCTTTAAACATTCTAAGCCGCGGGTCGCGCAAATACTCGCCGTTTTCATACGAATCCATCGTCCCGACAATGAAGTTTTCTCCCGTCCGAAGGACGTCATCCTGCACGGTAAATACACTTTCGATAAAATCCTGTGTGCATTTTTCTATGTTGTAAGATTTTACAACTTCCTTTTCATAGAAGTAATATGTGCTGTCATTATCATTGTCGCCATCGACGGGCTGAAACTCGTCGAGATATTCGGACTTTATCAGGTCGGCGCTGACCGAAGCTGATACTTCGGTCACGGGAATGTCAAGCTTATTTATCGGAGAGTTTGAGTACTGCCCGTCAAAATCCAAAAGAACATACGAATTGTTTTTCGTAAGCTGTTCATAAGAAACGGGCGGAGAATTTTTAAAAATATAACTGTACATTTCCTTGTTTACATACATCACGTTGGCGACATATCCGAAACCGTCCTCCGAGCGTTTCATTTCACTGTTGATGACATACATCATCGGCTCTTTGAACAGATCGCTCTGGTTTATTTTATCAATTCCGTTTTTATATGAGAAAATCCCGTATTTCTGATTTCCTTCGGCACTTGTTGCCGGACTATTAGCTCCCGCGTCAAACTCAAATTCTGCGGCGGGCATTGAAGCTTTGTAACTGCCGCTTATGATATTCTCCGCAAATGACACCGCAACGGACGTTACCGCGAAAAGCGTTATGGAAACGGTAAGCGACACGACCGACACCGCAAAGCGCTTTGGATTTCGGCGGTTGTTGCGCGCGGCAAGCTCTCCTTCCCAGCCGAAAATCTTTGCGAAAAGCTTGTTAAGTCCTTTTCCCGAGAGATTTTTTGTCCGCGCTTTTTCGATTTTCTTGGTGCGCGCATAAATGGATTCGATAGGCGGCTTTTTAACTATGCGAAGTCCCGTGCCGTATGCCGAAAAAAACATCCACATAAGTCCTATGACCGCGCCGATTATGATAAGCACGGGCTTCACGTCAAAAACAATGCAGAATTTTGCGTCCTCGGGAGTGAAAAATGCCTCGGGAAAACCGCTTTGCCAGAGAAGCAGATAGACAATATATGCCGCGCCTATGCCGAAGGCAATCCCGAGCGGTATTCCTATTACCGAAAGAAAAAGCGCCTCAAAGGTTATGATTTTGACGATTTGTTTTGGAGAAGCGCCGATAGACTGTAAAACTCCGAACTGACGTTCGCGCTCTTTCGAGGATATTTCAAACGCCGTGTCTATAAGCAGTCTGAGCGCGAATATTATAAACAGCATAAGCACGAATACCCCGCCTAAAATTATCGTCCACGGGAGAAGACTGCTGCTGTCCTTGGGGTCTACATTTGCAAGATTTCCGTAATAAACCATCAAGGGCTTTGAGAAATAATCATCAAGCGAATTTTCATTTGAAAGATCGCCCGAGAAAAAACCGTTTTCCACAAGAAGCTCTTTGACCGCTTCTATTATGGTTTTTCCCGAGTTGAGCGGCATAAATTTTTCAAACAGAAGCGGAACATTTTTCTCCGCTATATAGCCGTATTCATCGGGTCGGTCATATTCATAGATACCGTTTTCGCCTTCTGTGTAATTGACTTTTCCGTATGTGCTTTCAAAAGCATTTATAAACGGCTCTATGCGGCTGAGCTCAGACTTGTCGCGGACTCTGTAATTCACCATTACATGATAAGGGCTGTCTTTATAGCTCGTCTGATACATACATTTCATAAACGTCGAAAGCGCCGTCATAAGAAACGTTATAAGCATAAGCGCCGCAGTTATGCTGCAAATAATAAGCGCGGAATGTCGCTTTTGCGATTTGATATAGCGAAAAGCAAGTTTTGTCGTAAACATTTTTCCGCCCCCTTTAGTTATTACTGTCGCTTATTATCTTCCCGTCAGAAAGAGTAATTATCCTGTCGCACTGAAGCGCTATCTTTTCATCATGAGTTATAATTATCATTGTTTGGTTTAGTTCCTTATTTGACTTACGGAGAAGCCCGACAATTTCCGCGCTGTTTTTGCTGTCGAGATTTCCCGTAGGCTCGTCCGCAAGAACTACAGACGGAGAATTGAAAAGCGCTCTGCCTATAGAAACGCGCTGCTGCTGTCCGCCCGAAAGCTGTGACGGAAGATGATAGCGCCGCGAAGCAATGCCGAGATCTTCGAGCATTTTATTGACATGAGCGGGGTCGGGCTTTCTTCCGTCCATTATCATCGGCAGGGTCATATTTTCCTCCGCATTCAACACGGGAATTAGATTGTAAAACTGATAGATAAGTCCGACCTGCCGTCTGCGGAATATGGCAAGGTTCGAGTTGTTCTGTTTAAAAACGTCCTGACCGTCGAGGTATACCTTTCCCGAAGTCGGACGGTCAACCGCGCCGATTATATGCAGAAGCGTAGATTTTCCTGAGCCTGACGCTCCGACAATTGCTAACATCTGCCCTTTCGGCACGGAAAATGAAATGCCGTCGAGCGCCTTTACTTCGTTTTCGCCTTTTCCGTATGTTTTGCAAAGATTTTCAATTGTAAGCAGTTCCATAATGATCTCTCCTTAAATAAATTTTTGTTTTACTATTCAACGCTTCTTATCTCTCGACGAGAGGCTGTTTTTTAAGTTTTCTGAGCGGAATGAATGACGCAAGCAATGCAGCCAAAAATGCAGGAACAAGTGCGGTTATTACCCTTAAAACAGGCATTACAAAAGCGTTGAACATATTTCCGAACAGATAATCAACAGCGTTCTCCGCGCCGCCCGCGACAATATTCATCAACACCACCGTTAATACCATTATCACTTCGCAAAGTATCATCGACACAATTCCCGAAACGAAAACATATTGCAGGCTCTCTAAAATCGTCATCTTGTTCAGTTGTTTTTCAGACATTCCGATGCACTGATACGCCGCTATTTCTCTGCGCCTGTTGATAATTCCTGTTGAGAGAATATTTATCATATTTATTACGGCTATCAGCGCAAATATTATATTAAGCGCCGTCGCAATAATATTTACAGCCGACACAAACGCCACTGTTCTTCGCATACTTTCAAACTCGTCAGAATAGTCAATGAATGCGTCCTTATTTTTATCGTAAAAGTCTGCCGCAAGCTGATAGTCGTCTGCGTCAAGCAGATCACAGTAAAAATATACATCATGCGGAGCGCTGTTCGATAACATCATCAAATCGGGTTCGCGCATATATTCTCCGCTTTCAAAGCTGTCCGCTGTTCCGATAAACGTAACTTCGCTTCCTATACTTAAATGCAGATACTTGCTTAATTCTTGCGTATCGACATACGCTGCGACATTTACGGACTGTTCCGTTTCTTCGCTGAAAACATAGTCATTTATCCCGTCATAGATGAATTTGTCCGCATACTCGGACCTTATATCATCTTTGTATTCTTCTTCGATCCGAACATTTTCCAAAGCGTTAAAGACAAATGTATCCGAACTGAAACCGGTATATTCTCCGTTATTATCATACATAATGTAAGAATTGTTTTTTGAAAGCTCGTCATATGAAACAGGCGGTTTCCCTTCAAAAATCTTTTCATACATCTCTCTGTTCAAAAAGTTAAAGTAAACAATTTTATAATAAGTGTTTTCATCAACTGTTTCCGACTTGTCCGCACATTCTAAAAATGTTGATATCATATACATAGGCTCTGTGAAAATGCCGCTTTTCTTTATTCTGTCTTCCCGCTCGTGATACATAAACATTCCGTATTTCTGATAGCCTATGTCTTGTTTAAGTTTAGAATTATCATAAGGGCGGTAATAATTGAACCTAAATTCGGATAAGATTCCCGATGTATTATCCCCTCTTTTAAGTATCACGTCTTTTACGGCAGTTATCGCCGTTGTCGCTGACGCAAACAGCGTTATAGATGCCGTAAGCGATACAACGGATATGGTAAATCTCTTTTTCTGCCTGAAATTGTTTCGTGAGGCGAGCATACCTTCCCAGCCGAACAGCTTTCCGAAAACAGTGTTATTTTTTATTTTCTTTACGGTATTGCTACGTGCGCTTATCGCTTCAACAGGCATTTTCTTTATGACGCGAAGTCCCGTACCGTATGCCGACAGCATTACCCACAAGAAGCCCACGACCACCGCAATTACGAGCATTATAGGCTCAATATGAAAATTCAGCGCTTTTTCAGCAAGTTCCGTAGTGAAAAACGCTTCGGCAACACCGCTTTTTATAACAAGAACAAATACCAGATATGCCGCCGCTATTCCCAAGGCAATTCCGAGCAGTATTCCCACAACGGACAGAAAAAGTCCCTCAACGGTCATTATCTGCGTTATCTGCTTTGGAGTTGCGCCTATAGACTGTAATACTCCGAACTGCCTTTCGCGTTCCTTTGAAGATATTTCAAACGCAGTATCTATAAGCATTCTCAACGCTATTATTATAAACGCCACAAATACCATAGCAACCGCTATTATTACTATCCACTGAGCTCTGTCAACGTTGTCAATAGGATTATAGAGGCTTAGATTTGATTTAATTATAAATATTCTCCGAGCAATATCCCTGTCGGATTCGACAGCTATCTCGTTTCTGTCAAAGCCGCTTTTTGCAAGCATATCGGCAATAAACAGGTCTAACCTGCTGCCTGTGCTTATGGGGAGCGGTTTGTCAAAAAAGCAGTATATATCTATTCTCGATATATCGTCTTCTGCTTCTTCAATATATAGATCTGCCGTTCCGTAATTTTCGCGGAAGTCCTCAACAAAGTTGTTTATATACTCTCTTTGCTCTTTATTATCGATAATTGCTGTAACTGTCGCATGAAAAGGCGTAGAATTATACTGTATCTCATAACAGCACCTAAGAGTCGTTCCTAAAAGCGTAAACAGCATTACGACAAGCCCCACGGCGGCAGTTATACTGCATATTGTAAGAACAGAATGGCGCTTTTGTTCTTTTATATAGCGCCAAGCTAATTTTCGTGCAAACATTTTATTCCTCCTTTTTTCTATATCATAACACACAAATATAACAACTGCATTACTTTTTTATTACAATTTTGTAATATAAGAAAAATTTATTGAAAAACAAAAAAGTTTCTGATATAATTATAGTACAGAAAGGAGATCGGGATATGCGAAATATTCTGCTTGTAGAAGACGACATTGCCCTCGCAAAAAATCTGTCGGGATTTCTGACAGGAGAGGGGTTTTCGATAACTCATGCGCGCGGAATGACGGACGGTCTGGAACTGTTCGGAAAAGGGAGATTTGACTGTGTTCTGCTCGATATTTCTCTTGAGGACGGAAACGGGCTTACTGTCTGCGCAAAAATAAAAGAGCAAAGCGATGTGCCGGTCATATTTCTGACGGCTTCGGCAGATGAAACCTGTACTGTTATGGGATTTGAGGTCGGCGCAGATGATTATATCGGAAAGCCTTTCAGACCGAGGGAGCTTGTCGCGCGCATAAAAAATGCTCTGAGAAAACACGGCTCACAACAGCAGCTTTTGAAATGCGGAAATGTTGTGATAGACATATCGCGGGGACTTGTCACAAAGGATAATAATGAGATATTTCTGTCCGCGCTCGAATACCGACTTCTTATGATGTTTTTTTCCAATAAGGGAATACTCTTGTCGCGCGACAGACTTATGGACGAGCTTTGGACATTTTCGGGAGAATTTGTCGGAGACAGCACTCTTAATGTCTATATAAAACGTCTGCGCGACAAGATTGAGGACGATCCCGCAAATCCGAGAATTTTGAAAACAGTGCGGGGACTTGGATATAAGGCGGTGGACGAATGATCAGGATAAATTCGGATATGAAAACAGTGCTTCTGATACAAACGGCTGCGGCGGTAATAGGCTTTGCGGTATGTTTGTTTTTAAACGTGTGGTCGGCGGTCATACTGCTCATAATTGCAGTAATTTATATTACTTCGGAGACGATAGTTCTCATCAAACGTTCCAAAAAAATTTCAACGCTGTGCGACGAGATAGACAAAATACTCCACGGCAACGAAAGCGTTTCATTTAACAACTTTCGTGAAGGCGAGCTGGGGGTCTTGTCCGCCGAGATCCATAAGATGACAATACGTTTAAGAGAGCAAAATTCTTCTCTAAAAAATGAAAAACAATTTCTCAAAGAACAGCTTGAAGATATTTCACATCAGCTCAGAACACCGCTCACGACAATTCTCGTGATACTCGGAATGATGCGTCAGGATATTTCGCCCGAAGAACGCACAAAGCACATTTCCGAGATGTTTTCGCTCCTGTCCAAAATGCAGTGGCTTTTAGAGACAATGCTCAGTATTTCGCGGCTTGACGCGGGAGCGGCAGTTTTCAATCCCGAAAAGATATGCGTTTCGGATATTGTAAGATCGGCATACGAGCCGCTTTCAATATCCATTGAGCTTAAAAACATAACCGTCCGCATCGAAACCGAAGGGACGCTTTATGCCGACAAGCAATACATGATCGAGGCAGTAGAAAACATTTTGAAAAACTGTATGGATCATACTCCCGAAGGCGGAGAGATAAAAATTTTCTCTCAGGAAAACAACATCTTTACCGAGATAATTATTTCCGACACAGGCGCGGGAATACCCGAAGAAGAGCTTTCGCATGTTTTCGAGAGATTTTACCGCGGAAAAAGTTTTTCAAACAAAGGATACGGCATAGGGCTTGCTTTTGCAAATAAAATCGCCGTTTCGCAAAACGGAACGCTTTCCGTCAAAAATGCGCGAAACGGCGGTGCGGTATTTGAACTTAGGATATATAAATCAAGCGGGATATGAAAATCTGAAAGTTTCTCAAAGAGTATGTAAGGCATTTTTGAGAAATATGGCGCGAGCTGTCGTCACTGTTCTTCGGACGGCGCGGCGATCATAACGGAATGTTTGCAGACCGAAAAATCCGCTTTTTCATAGCTTCCGCCAAATTCTCCGTCAAGATCCCAATCAAGAGGGATATCGGATCTTATCGAAATTTTTTCCGCCCTAAACCGCAGAATTTTATCATTATTTTCATCGGAAAGCGCCTTTCTTATCCCGTCGTAGTCGGCGATAGACGTCGGCGTTTTTACAAACATAAAATCGAGCAGCCCATCGTCCATTGACGCTCCGATAGGAACGGCTAATTTCGAACCGCCGACGGACAACGTGTTCCCTGCCATTCCGAAAGAAAAATCTCCCTCGTATGTTTGGTCTTCGCATGTTATTTCCAAATGTGCGGATTTTTCTATAAAATATTTCGGATCGAACCGTTTTAATCCCTCAAGGAAATATGCAAATGAGCCGAGCGCACTTTTTAGAGTGTGGCTCGTAGAATAGCTCACCTCGGTAAATACTCCGAATGCCGCTATGTACGCAAATCGTACGCCGTTTATTTCTCCCGCGTCGATTTGTCTGAAATTATCTTCGACTATCATTTTTGCGGCATCGGGGATCTTTTTCGGGAGCTGCATTGACGTAGCAAAATCGTTTACCGTTCCCGTAGGAATAAATCCGCATTTTACATCGTGGTCTTTTATTCCGCAAATAAGCTCGTGCAGCATTCCGTCGCCGCCGCAGGTACAGACAAGATCGAAACTGTCTGCACAATTTGAGATAAACCTCATTCCGTCGCCCTGCTCAGAGGTAGGATGTACAGTCACATCATAGCCCGCTTCGGTAAAAATAGAAACGACCTCTCCCAAAGACGCGACTATCCCGCCTGAGCCGGAAACGGGATTATATACCAGCAAAAGCTTTTTTCTCATAAACGTCCCTCCGTTTTTCAATTCTCTTTTATTTATTACTTCCAAAATATTTTTCAGATTGTATAAAAAGTCATATATCAGGCTGTTGAGAAAGCCGCAGTATGCGCGCATTATCCGCCTTCGGCGGGAAAAGAAGGCTACGCAGACGACGCTCTATCGACAGTCTGATATTTTTTTCAACCTTTTTATTGTAA
The DNA here is from genome assembly GCA_947629335.1 of uncultured Clostridia bacterium. GTDB lineage: Bacteria > Bacillota > Clostridia > Oscillospirales > Ruminococcaceae > CAG-115. The sequence goes on from CANRDI010000006.1 coordinate 21,637, forward strand.
CATATATTTTTTAAATAATGTTAAACAAATTATAAAATTTTTTAAAACTTTGTAAATTTACAGATATGCTATTGAAATTTTCCGTTAATTATGGTATTATATTAAGTAGCATATAATCTTTTATATATAAATTTTTTGCGTACTTACGGTACGGGAACGGAGTTATTGATGCCAAAGAAACAAGATATCAGCAAAATTCTTATTATAGGTTCGGGACCTATAATTATAGGTCAGGCGTGCGAATTTGACTATTCGGGAACACAGGCTTGCAAAGCGCTGAAAAAGTTAGGATATGAAATTGTCCTCGTAAATTCAAATCCTGCGACGATAATGACTGACCCCGACGTTGCGGACATTACCTATATCGAACCGCTGAACCTTGACAGGCTCACACAGATAATTGAAAAAGAACGCCCTGACGCGCTTTTGCCGAACCTCGGCGGTCAGTCGGGTCTTAACCTCTGCTCTGAGCTTGGAGCAGCGGGCGTTCTCGAAAAATACGGCGTAAAAGTCATCGGCGTACAGCTTGATGCAATACAGCGCGGCGAGGACAGAATTGAATTTAAGCACACAATGGAAAAGCTCGGCATTGAAATGGCGAGAAGCGAGGTTGCTTATTCGGTTGACGAAGCGGTGAAAATTGCGGAAAAGCTGCGTTATCCCGTTGTGCTTCGTCCCGCATACACAATGGGCGGTGCAGGCGGCGGTATGGTGTACAACGTTGAGGAGCTTAAAGTCGTATGCGAAAGGGGACTTCAGGCGAGCCTTGTGGGGCAGGTTCTTGTTGAAGAGTGCATAAGCGGCTGGGAAGAGTTAGAGCTTGAAGTTGTACGCGACGCAAACAATAACATCATCACCGTCTGCTTTATCGAAAATATCGACCCCGTGGGCGTTCACACGGGCGATTCATTCTGTTCAGCGCCTATGCTGACAATTCCCGAAGAAGTTCAGCTTGACCTTCAGCGTCAGGCTTATAAGATAGTTGAGGCTATTCAGGTAATCGGCGGCTGTAACTGCCAATTCGCGCGCGACCCCGAAACGGGCAGAGTTGTCGTTATAGAGATAAATCCGAGAACATCGCGCTCTTCGGCGCTTGCGTCAAAGGCTACGGGATTTCCGATAGCTCTTGTTTCGGCTATGCTTGCGTGCGGGCTTACGCTTGACGAAATTCCCTGCGGAAAATACGGCACACTCGATAAATACACCCCCGACGGCGATTATGTTGTTATAAAATTCGCAAGGTGGGCATTTGAAAAGTTCAAAAATGCCGAGGACAAAATCGGCACGCAAATGAAGGCTGTCGGAGAAGTTATGAGCATAGGAAAGACTTATAAAGAGGCTTTCCAGAAAGCTATACGCAGCCTTGAAACAGGAAGATACGGTCTGGGATTTGCAAAGAATTTCAACGAGCTTTCAAAGGACGAGCTGCTTGATAAGCTCCGCATCATTTCAAGCGAGCGTCAGTTTATAATCTACGAAGCTCTCCGCAAGGGCGCGACTATCGAAGAAATTTATAAGCTCACCAAAATAAAACACTGGTTTTTACAGCAGATGAAAGAGCTTGTGGACGAGGAAAACGCGCTTTTACAGCTTAAAGGAACTATTCCCCCGCAGGACGTTCTTAAAAAAGCGAAACAGGACGGATTTTCAGACCGCTATTTAAGTCAGCTCTTAGACGTCAGCGAAGAGGCTGTCAGAAACGCGCACCTTAACGCGGGAATATGCGAGGCTTGGGAGGGCGTTCATGTAAGCGGAACACAGGACAGCGCTTACTATTATTCAACATATAATCTTGATGAAGATAAAAGCCCCGTTAATACCGACAAGCCGAAAATTATGATTTTGGGCGGCGGTCCGAACAGAATAGGACAGGGCATTGAGTTTGACTACTGCTGCGTTCACGCGGCGCTCGCGCTGAAAAAGTTAGGGTTTGAGTCGATTATCGTAAACTGCAACCCCGAAACCGTTTCCACCGACTATGACACCTCGGACAAGCTCTATTTCGAGCCGCTGACGCTTGAGGACGTGCTGGCGATACACGAAAAGGAAAAGCCCGTCGGAGTTATCGCGCAGTTTGGCGGTCAAACACCGCTCAATCTCGCAAGCGACCTGAAAAAATACGGCGTGAATATTCTCGGAACTTCTCCCGAAACCATTGACGAAGCAGAGGACAGAGATCTGTTCAGGGCAATGATGAACAAGCTCGGCATTCCGATGCCCGAAAGCGGAATGGCAGTCAATGTCGAAGAAGCGCTTGAAATTGCAAACAAAATAGGTTATCCCGTTATGGTTCGTCCGTCATACGTTTTAGGCGGCAGAGGAATGGAAGTCGTACACGACGACGAGATGATGAGAGTTTATATGTCGGCGGCGGTTGGAGTTACTCCCGACAGACCGATACTTATAGACCGTTTCTTAAATCACGCGACAGAATGTGAAGCTGACGCGATTTCCGACGGAGAACACTGTTTTGTTCCCGCAGTAATGGAGCATATAGAGCTTGCGGGAATACATTCGGGCGACTCGGCTTGCATTCTTCCCGCGAAAAATCTCTCGCAGAAGCATATTGAAACCATTAAGGACTATACGAGAAAAATTGCCGTGGAAATGGGCGTAAAGGGACTTATGAATATGCAGTACGCAATTGAAGACAACACAGTGTATGTTCTTGAAGCAAATCCGCGCGCGTCGCGCACTGTTCCGCTCGTTTCAAAAGTCTGCGATATAAATATGGTGAGAATAGCGACCGACATCATAACTTCTCCGATAACGGGAAGAAAATCGCCCGTTCCTGAGCTTCATGACCGCGTTATCGGTCACTATGGAGTTAAAGAAGCGGTGTTCCCGTTCAATATGTTTCCGGAAGTTGACCCGCTGTTGGGTCCTGAAATGCGCTCTACAGGCGAGGTACTCGGAATTTCTCCGTCGTTCAGCGAGGCTTACTACAAAGCTCAGGAGGCTACTCAAACAAGGCTTCCGAGCGAAGGCACGGTATTGCTCAGCGTATGCGACCGCGACAAGCCCGAACTTATCGAGATAGCAAAGGCATTCAGTGACCTTGGGTTTAAGATAATTGCAACAGGCGGCAGTTATTCAATGATAAAGGACGCGGGTATTCCTGTTGAGAAAATCTTTAAGATATACGAGGGCAGACCGAATATTGCAGATGAAATTGCAAACGGGCAGATCCAGCTTATCATAAACACTCCCGCAGGCAAAACCAGCGCCCACGACGACAGCTATATCCGCAAAGCGGCGATAAAGCACCGTATTCCCTATATCACGACTATGGCTGCTGCAAAAGCAAGCGCGGAGGGCATACGCGCGATAAAGGAAAACACGCATTTCGGAGTGAAGTCGCTTCAGGCGCATCACGCTGACATCAAGTGATTTGCAGAGGATAACTTATGTATCGGGAATTGATTGCGGAGTTATCAAAGGAAAATCGGTTTGTGAAAATACAGCCGCCATGCTCTGAAACTGAAATCAAAAATGTCGAAAAAGAAACGGGATATGAGTTTCCAAGTGAGCTGAAAAATCTTCTGCGCGAATTAAACGGCGATAAATGGCTGTTGCTGTCAGCAAAAGAGATTGTCGAAAACGCAAAGTTGAACAGACAAATAAAAGAAGAGAACGAAGAATTTGCAAAAGATTTGGACAAGCTGATTTTCTTTGCCACAAACGGCTGCGGCGACTATTATTGCTACAACACCGAAATTGATGATAACGTAATTTATATCTGGGAGCATGAAGAATTTCGCCTGAAACCCATCGCCGCAAGCATAACAGAGCTTATCACAAGGTATTATCAAGATGAGATTTAGGAGGTAAAAAATGAAACCTATTGAACAACTGAACAATTATGACTCTATTTACATCGAGCTTTTCGGAAAGCGGAAAAAGGTTGAGGTTTTTTCCACGGGCGACAACCGGTTTGACGACACAGGACATTATAAACCTCGCAATTTCGCGCTGTCCGAAAAGGAAATTGCCTGTCTTAACTGGTTTATCGAAAATGTTAAGATTGAGGATTATCGAAAGCAGATTGCTGAATATGTCAACGACGAGTATGACAATATCGGCAGAAATAAACACGTCACCGAAGACCAAGTGGAAAAGGAAATCAAAATCCACGCTATTGCCGTTAATATCAGCAAAATAACCAAGTCGAAGGACGGCTTTGTTTATCCCGAAATCGGATTTTACGGCGACTGTAAAGCAAACGGCGACCAAGGAATTTGTATTGGTTTCAGGAATAAAAAGTTTTTGGGAATTGATATTCAGGCGTGGATATTATAACAGTATACAGTATTTTAGGAGGTAAAAAATGAAACCGATTGAACAGCTTAACAACGAGGAATCTATTTACATCGAACTTTTCGGAAAGCGGAAAAAGGTTGAAGTTTTTTCCACGGGCGACAACCAGTTTGACGAGACAGGACATTATAAACCTCGCAATTTCGCGCTGTCCGAAAAAGAAATTGCCTGCCTTAACTGGTTTATTGAGAATGTGAAAATCGAGGATTACAGAAAGCAGATTGCCGAATATGTCAATGACGCATACGACAATGTAGGCAGAAATAAACATGTCACTGAGGAGCAGGTTGAAAAGGAAATCAAAATCTTCGCTATCGCCGTCAATATCAGCAAAATAACTCAGTCGAAGGACGGCTTTGTTTATCCCGAAATCGGATTTTACGGCGACTGTAAAGCAAACGGCGACCAAGGAATTTGTATCGGTTTCAGAGATAAAAAGTTTTTGGGAATTGATATTCAGGCGTGGATATTGTAACAAGAACTCAAAGAATTACTTGCAGCTGAATTTTTACCCCCTTTTCTGAACGGAAAAGGGGGTTTTAAACAAACGAGCTTTCTAAAAGCTCCGTTTAATTTTTTTACTTTGTTCCGAAAAGTCTGTCAGAACCGTCGCCAATGCCGGGGATAATGTACAATTCTTCGTTAAGCCCCTTGTCTATAGCGCCCGTAAATATTTCAATATCAGGGAACTTTTCGTGGAAAGCGCTTATTCCCTCAGGACAAGCCAAAAGGCACATAAACTTTATGTTCTGCGCACCCGCTTCCTTTACTATTTCGACAGTCTTGATAGCTGAAACGCCTGTCGCAAGCATAAGATCCATTATAATGACCTCGCGGTTCGCAATGTCAAACGGCAATTTGCAGTAATACTCGGTCGCGGTATTGTTATGCATTTTGTCGCGGTAAATTCCGACGTGTCCTACCTTTGCCGCAGGAACAAGCGCCAAAGCACCGTCTACCATTCCCAGACCCGCTCTCATAATAGGAACAAACGCAACCTTTCTTCCGCTTATTATCTTTGCGTCAGCAAGCGCGAGGGGCGTTTCTATCCTAACATCCTTCAGCGGAAGATCGCGCGTCGCTTCATAGCAGATAAACATCGAAATTTCATTTACAAGCTCGCGGAACTCCTTTGAGCCTGTGTTTTTGTCACGCAAAAGCGAGAGCTTATGCTGAACAAGCGGGTGGTCGCAGAGTACAAGATTGTTTTCCATTTATTTATCCTCCAATTTCATTATTTTTTCAACTCTCGCCGAATGTCTTCCGCCTTCAAAATCCGTGTCAAGGAAAATATCGACAAGTTCAAGCGCAAGTCCCGCGCCCAATACCCTGCCGCCAAGGCAAAGCACGTTTGCGTCGTTGTGCAGGCGGGTGTATTTCGCCGAATACCAGTCCGAGCAGACCGCCGCGCGTATGCCTTTAATTTTGTTTGCGGCAATTGACATTCCTATTCCCGTTCCGCAGACTAAAATCCCCTTGTCGCATTCGCCGCTCGTCAGCTTTTTGCAGGTCGCTTCGGCAACGTCGGGATAATCGACCTTCTCGCCGTTGCAGCCGCAATCGATAAATTCAACGTTTCTTTCCCTTAAATGCTCGATAATTGCGAGCTTCAAGTCATAGCCTCCGTGGTCACAGCCTATAGCTATCATATCTTTTCCTCCCGTTCTCTGTTTAGTTTTTCTCGCTCTGCCTGTGACAATCTCAGATAACTCGGCATAAGCGCCGCAGGATCTATCGCCGCTTTATCCCATGCCGCAAGACATACGCCGATTCCCCGCTGATAACGTAAAACAAGCGGCGAAAGCTCATATTTTTTCTCGGTAAATTCATACGCCAGAACCGCGCCGTCGCCCGCGAAAATTATGCGTCCGCTTATATCTTTAAGTTTCTCTGATAAATCGGCGAGCTTTATCGCCCTGTCCTCGCAAAGCCGCGTTATAACGCCGTTTTCCGACTTAAAGAGCGCGTTGTACACCTGACTTAGCCGAGCGTCCATACATGAGCAGATAATGCCGTCAACTCCGATAAAATTGTACGCAATTGCCTCAAGAGTTGAAATAGGCACAACGGATATCTTCGCGCCGAAAGCCATTCCCTTTACGCAGGAAATACTTATCCTCAGTCCCGTAAACGACCCCGGACCGTTTGTCACGGCTATCCTGTCAACATCAGCCAACGAAAGCTCCGCGTCTTTAAGCATATCTTCTATCATAGGCAGGAGAGTTTCCGAATGTGTATGGCGCGTGTTCAAAAACTGCTCAGCTATTATCTTTTCACCGTCATAAAGCGCGCACCCGGCTGTTATCGCAGAGCTGTCAATTCCTAAAATCATATAATATCCTCCGCTCGTTTTCCGATAGCTTTTCAATCCGCACCTTTACGACATTTTCAAGTTCGTTTTCAAGCTCAGGGATATTCTCGCTCCATTCTGCGGCTATTATCCCGCCTCGGTCAAGATAATCAAAAAAACCTATCGCGTATAAATCGTCCACGCTGTTTATCCTGTACAGATCGAAATGGAACAGCGGAATACTGCCGCTGTATTCATTTACAAGCGCAAACGTCGGGCTTGTAACAGTTTCTGTTATGCCGAGCGCGCTTGCTATGCCCTTTGTAAAGGTGGTCTTCCCTGCTCCCAAATCGCCCTCGTAGAGAAGTATATCTCCCGCTTTAAGCGTTTTTGCAAGCTTTTGCGCAAATTTTTCGGTTTCCTCGGCGCTGTGAGAAATAAACTCGTTCATCAGAAAAGTCCCGTAATAACGCCGTTTTCGTCAATATCAATATTATTTGCCGCAGGGATTTTCGGAAGTCCCGGCATTGTCATAATATCGCCCGTGTATGCTACGACAAATCCTGCGCCGTTGCTTGAACGGACATCGCTTACGGTTATCTTGAAGTTTTCGGGTTTTCCGAGCTTTGTCGGGTCGTCCGAAAGCGAATACTGCGTTTTTGCTACGCAAACAGGAACTTTGTCAAGTCCGAGGCTCTCTATCTGCGCAATAGCCTTTTCAGCCGCTGCCGTGTAAACAACTCCATCTGCGCGGTAAATCTCGCGCGCAATAATATCAAGTTTTTCCTTTATCGACAGTTTTTCATCATAAAGCGGAGCAAAATTGCTCTTTTGAGTTTCAATAGCACTTACGACAGCATTCGCAAGCTCAATCGCTCCTTCGCCGCCTTTTAAGAATACATCCGAAAACGCACATTTAGCACCTTTCTTCGCGCAATAATCGCGCACAAACGCAATTTCCGCGTCGGTATCTGTTGAAAAGTGATTTATTGCAACAACTACGGGAACGCCGTATTTTCCCATATTTTCGATGTGGACGCCGAGGTTTACAATTCCCTTTTCAAGAGCTTCGAGATTTTCTTTTGTGAGGTCGGGCTTTAAAACGCCGCCGTTGTATTTAAGCGCGCGGATAGTTGCCACAAGCACGATACAATCAGGCTTTAACCCCGCAAATCTGCATTTTATATCAAGGAATTTTTCCGCGCCGAGGTCAGAACCGAAACCTGCTTCGGTTATCGTATAATCAGAGAGTTTAAGAGCTAATTTTGTTGCTCTAATTGAATTGCAGCCGTGTGCGATATTTGCAAACGGTCCGCCGTGAATTATCGCAGGATTGTTTTCGAGCGTCTGCACAAGGTTCGGATTTATCGCGTCCTTTAAAAGAACCGTCATTGCTCCGACTGCCTTTAAATCGCGCGCGAAAACAGGCTTGTTGTCATAAGTATACGCGACAAGTATATTTCCGAGGCGCTTTTTAAGGTCGGTCAAGTCCGCCGCAAGACAAAGAATTGCCATAATCTCACTCGCAACGGTTATCTGGAAATGATCTTCTCTTGGAACGCCGTTCGTCTTTCCTCCAAGACCGACAATGCAGTTTCTCAGCGCACGGTCGTTCATATCAAGACAGCGCTTTAAAAGTATCCTGCGCGGGTCGATATTAAGCTCGTTTCCCTGCTGGATATGATTGTCGATCATTGCGCAGAGAAGGTTGTTCGCGGCGGTTATGGCGTGCATATCTCCCGTAAAATGCAGGTTTATGTCGTCCATAGGAACGACCTGTGAATAACCGCCTCCCGCAGCGCCTCCCTTAACGCCGAAAACAGGTCCGAGCGACGGCTCTCTCAGCGCAAGACAAGCCCTCTTTCCTATCTTATTCATTCCCTCGCAAAGTCCGACAGAAGTTGTAGTTTTGCCCTCTCCCGCAGGAGTTGGGTTTATCGCCGTAACAAGTATCAGCTTTCCGTCGAGATTTGCCGAAACGCGGTCGAAAAGTTTTTGAGAGAGTTTTGCCTTGTAGTGTCCGTAGGGCTCAAGCTCTTCTTCGGTTATTCCGAGCTTTTTCGCTATCTCGCTTATCTTCAGCATCTTCGCGCCCTGTGCAATTTCAATATCGCTTAACATAAAATTGTCTCCTTCTTTCTTGTCAATCTTATAAAACCACATTTAATCCAGCCCGAAACTCAGTTTTCATTCAAGTTTCATCTGCTCAAAACCGCCCAAAATGCCCGCTTGTGGAATAGTTTTTATCCTATAATTTTCTGCATTTTCAAGCTCAATACTGTCTGCTCTGTACGCTCCCGAAAGCTCCGCTTTCGTAAGCCGCATTACCTGTACGCCCTGTGTGTCGCGGGTCGTTTTGGCGAGGACAAGCGCAGTGTTGAACAGAATGGTCTTGCCCGCCGTTGACTGTAGAATAAAGTCCGCGTCGCCGTTTATAACAAACATTGCCGCGACCTCGCTCAGTCCCGAAAAAGCATTTGAAAGTTTTTTGCGCTTCGTTTTCGTTTCATAGCTCGAAAGCGGGATTTTCGCGCATTTTCCGTTTTTAAAGAATATCACGAGCGTTTCGCTGTAATTTTCCGTGACCGCCATAAATATCGGCGTTTCGCCCTCGTCCATTCCGAGCTTTGCGGGAATATAATCGCCCATTACGCTCGCTTTTGTTTCGGGAAAATCCGCACACCGCGACTTGTAGCACTGAAACTTGTTTGTAAAAAACAGCAGATCGGAATTGCTCGAAACCTCGGCGCTTATAACTACCTCGTCGTTTTCTTTCAGCTTCTGCTCGCTGCTCATTCTTAGGGACTTCGGTGTTATCTGCTTGAAATATCCCTCGCGCGTAAAGAACACGTTTAACGGATAACCCTCAGGCTTTTCCTCGACTATCTCCTCTTCTTCCGAAACATCATAAAGGAACATCGTTCTGCGAGGCTGTGAATATTTTTTTATAATATCCTCAAGTTCTTCGATTATCACCTTGTCGATTTTCTTCGGGCTGTTTAAAATGTCCTCCATTTCGGCTATCTCATTTTGAAGCGACTCGGTTTCCTCGGTTCGTTTCAGAATATACTCGCGGTTTATGTGCCTTAACTTTATTTCCGCGACATATTCCGCCTGTAACTCGTCGATCCCGAAGCCTATCATCAGATTTGGAACGACCTCTGCTTCTTCCTCGGTTTCGCGGATAAGTTTAATTGCATAATCAATGTCGAGCAAGATTTTCTTTAATCCCAAAAGCAGATGCAGCTTTTCCTTCTTTTTCGCAACATCAAAATATATTCTCCGCTTTACGCACTGTCTTCTGAACTCTGTCCATTCGCTTATTATCTCGTAAACGCCCATGACCTTCGGCGTTCCCGCGATAAGCACATTAAAGTTACAATTGAAATTCTCCTGAAGCGGCGTAAGTCTGAACAGCTTCTGCATGACTGCCTCAGGCTCACAGCCCTTTTTCAGATCGAATGTAAGTCTTAATCCGTTAAGATCTATTTCATCTCTTGCGTCGGAGATCTCCCGTATCTTTCCTTCTTTTACAAGCTCGACTACCTTGTCGATTATCGCTTCTACCGTTGTTGTCGGAGGGATCTGAGTTACTTCTATACAGCGGTTTTCCTTATCGAAATTATAAACCGCGCGGACTTTTACTGCCCCGATGCCCGTGTTATAGATCCTGCGCATTTCGTCTTCATCATAAACTATAAGCCCGCCGCCTGGGAAATCGGGTCCTTTCAGCGTTGAAAGAGCGTCATGCTGAGGATTTTTTATAAGAGCTATCGTTGTTTCACAGACTTCTTTCAAATTGAAAGAGCAGATATTGCTCGCCATTGAAACCGCAAGTCCGAAGTTAGAGTTTACAAGAACAGACGGAAATCTCACGGGGAAAAGTGTCGGCTCGGTGGTGGAGTTGTCGTAATTCGGCACCATATCCACGGCGTCCTTGTCTATTTCGGCGAAAAGTTCGGCGCTTATCGGCTCTAACTTCGCCTCGGTGTAACGGGACGCGGCGTATGCCATATCGCGTGAATACGCCTTGCCGAAGTTTCCCTTGCTGTCGACATACGGGTGTAAAAGCGCCTCGTTTGAGCGCGCCAGTCTTACCATTGTTTCGTAAATTGCCGCGTCGCCGTGAGGATTAAGGTGCATGGTCTGCCCGACGATATTGGCGGATTTTGTTCTCGCGCCGTTTAGAAGTCCCATCTGGTACATCGTGTAGAGGAGCTTTCTGTGAGAGGGCTTAAATCCGTCAATTTCGGGCAATGCCCTCGACACGATAACGCTCATTGCATATGGCATATAATTTTCTTCGAGCGTGGTCACAATATCTGTTTCAACAACCTTGCCCGAACCTTCTATATATGCCGAAACCGTTTGCTTCTGCGGTTTTTTAGTTTCTTTTTTCTTCAATTTTTCATAACCTCAATTAATTTTGTCAGCCATTCAGGCTTATGCTCGCCGACTGTCCGTAAATACCCGTTTTTGTACTCTGCAACTTTGATATATCCGTTTTCGTTGTCATAAAAATGAGCTTCGTTGCAATAAGGCAGAACCTTCACCACGTCCGAAAACCTGTTTTCAAAGCGTCTGTAAACATCCGCGGCGGGAATATCGTGTCCTCCCTTTTTCACGCGGTTTGCAATTCTCGCAAGGCTTTCTTCCGCAGAGCTTACGGCAATATAATACAGACGCACAAAATAGTTTTTCTGAGCGGCAGCCTTTATTGTCCTTAAAGTTTTATTTCCCGAAAGCGTTGTTTCCTGTGAAAAATTTATTTCCTTTTCAAGACAATCCGAAATCATTTTAACGGCGGCTTTTCCGCCTTTTACTTTATCTCCGCCAAACTGTAGATTTATCTTGTCCGCATCAACTATTATGCCCAAATCGTCCCGCTGTTCGGTAAGGCAGCCGATAAAACTGCTTTTGCCTGTTCCGTTTACGCCGCCTATTACAGTATAAGTTTTCATTTACGCTCCTGTTCAGCTCAGATCCGCCGCGTCAAGATAACGGCTTCCGTTTTCGCGTATAAAATCTTTTCTTCCCGTAAGGTCGTCGCCCAAAAGAACGTCAAACATTTTCCTCGTCATTTCGGCGTCGGCGGGTTTTACCTTTATAAGACGGCGCGTAGAAGGGTTCATTGTCGTAAGCGACATCATATCCGGATCGTTTTCGCCGAGACCTTTCGAGCGCTGGATAGTGTATTTTTTCTCTCCTATCATTCCGAGAATTTTTGACTTTTCAGGCTCTGTATATGCAAAATAGGTCTTATCCTTTGTGCTGATCTCATAAAGCGGAGACTCTGCGATATAAACATATCCTTTTTCGATAAGCGTCGGGCAAAGTTCTTCGATCATCGTGAGAATAAGAGTTCTTATCTGAAATCCGTCTACGTCGGCATCTGTACAGATTATGACCTTATTCCAACGAAGATTGTCAATATTGAACGTGCTTAAATTCTTGTTAGCCTTTGATTTGACTTCAACTCCGCAGCCGAGAACCTTTATCAGATTTGTGATTATCTCGCTTTTGAATATCTTGTCGGGGCTTGCTTTAAGACAATTCAATATCTTTCCGCGCACGGGAATTACCGCCTGAAAATCTGCGTCGCGCGCAAGTTTTACAGAACCGAGCGCCGAATCTCCCTCGACAATATAGACCTCGCGTCTTGAAACATCTCGGCTTCTGCAATCGACAAACTTGTCGATACGGTTTGTAAGGTCTATCTTCTGCGACAGGCTCGCAATTGACGAAGACCTGACCTTTTCGGCATTCTCTCTCGAACGCTTGTTTACAAGCACACGCTCTGCGATTTTAACTGCCTCGTCGGGATTTTCAAGGAAATATACCTCAAGCGAATGTTTGAGCCAATCGGTCATTGCTTCCTTTATGAAAACGTTTGTAACAGCCTTTTTGGTCTGATTGGCATAGCTCGCCTGTGTAGAAAAATTTGACGAAATAAACACAAGGCAGTCGGAAATATCTTCCCATTTTACCGCTTTTTCGCCCTTGTTGTACTTGTTATTGTTCTTTAAATATGCGTCGATCTGCGACAAAAACGCCTTTTTCATCGCCTCGTCGGGAGAACCGCCGTGCTCAAGAAAACTTGAATTGTGATAATGCTCGACAAAATTTATTTCCTTACTGAAAACAAACGCGACATTCATTTTCAGCTTATATTCCTCTTTGTCCTCGCGGTCTTTTCCGACGCGCTCGGCGTGCCAATACTGCGGCGTTGTAAGCGGATTTTCGCCGACAGCCTCTTTGAGATAATCAAAAATTCCCTCTTTATAGCAGAAAATCTTTTCGTCTTTAGTTCCGTCCTCGTTTTCGACAATTCTCAAAAACTCGACCCCGCCGTTTACGACAGACTGCCGTCTGAGCATATCATCAACATATTCCGTGCCGATGTCAATATCCGTAAAGACCTCTAAATCGGGCTTCCAGTGTATCTTCGTACCTGTTTCTGAACATTTTTCGCGGGTAAATCCTTTTTCATTTTCCGTAACGTTAAAGCCTTTTTCAAAGCGCAGAGTATACTTATACTCGCCGTTTTTGCTCTCGACTTCCATAAACTCGGAGGCAAACTGCGTTGCGCACAGTCCCAATCCGTTAAGTCCGAGCGCGAAAGAATAGTTCTCGCCCGCGTTGTTGTTGTATTTACCGCCCGCGTAAAGAGTGCAGAACGCAAGCTCCCAGTTGTATTTTTCCTCACCTTTGTTGTAATCTATCGGTATTCCGCGCCCGAAATCCTCGACCGTAACGGACTTGTCGGCATGGAGAGTTATTATAATGCGGTTTCCGAAGCCCTCTCTTGCCTCGTCGATTGAGTTGGAAATAATTTCAAAAACGGAATGCCTACAGCCTTCTATACTGTCCGAGCCAAAAATGACCGCAGGCTTCAGCCGCACTTGATCCGGACCTTTAAGCGCTTTTAAATCGTTATAACCTGATTTTTTTGCCATATATACCTCATCAGAATTGTATTTGCCAAATTATAGAACCACAACATATATTATACATCATATTTTTTAATTTGTCAAGATATGAACAGAATTATTATGCTTCCTTTAAACAAAAACACACTCTCCGAAACAGCGCGGAGAGCGTAAATTTATAATACTGCGCAAAGACATAAGACGGTCTTTGTACGGTAATGCCTTAGAGAATAAAACATATACTGTTTGATTTTCAGATAGTAATTGCCGAAAGGACATTGGCGCGGAAAAGTAAATCAAGTATGAGAATACAAGCAAGCGCAACATTAAAAGCATTTGAGATCGATATATACGACGCTTTAGAACGTTTGCTCTCAATAATTGACGAACAAAAACCGAGAAGCGCCGCCTCAACCGCAACCGCCCCCACCAGTATCAGAATTTCTCCCAACACCGTTATCTGGGCATGGAAAAGTCTTTTTACGACCAATTCAAGCAAAACGTTTGTAAGCGGAAGTATTCCGAGCGGAAGTATCGCTAAGAACCACGATTTATGGTTTGTCCGCAGAAAAACAAGTCCCATGAGCAAAAACACGCCAATTATCACGATACATTCTATAACCATAAAAACTTATTCCCTGAATTATTTTCTTATTTCAGAATTTCTTTAGCCTTTTCGTTGTTGTCACAAATAGCATAGATGACTGTTGTTCCGTTTACATCAACAAAATCGTCGTCAAAGCGGTACATAGCGTCGGGTGTGTAATCCTTAAAAGTATCGTACTGCGACTGAACGCGCTTTTCAATTCCCGCTTTAATTCTTGCGGCAGCATCAGCGTCCTTTGCGATAAAAATGCCGAACTCATCGGGAGCAGCGCCCGTTCCGCAGCAATAAGCCGAAAATTCCGCAACATCTTCCGGTTCTATATTGCTGAAAAACGTGTCAAAATTTTCCGAGGTTATCTCTACCATACTCGGAAACTCTACCTCGTCTAAAAGCTGAGCTGTTTTTTCGGAAACAGTCTTTTCAGCCGTCTGTGAGCTTTGAGAGCTTTGAGAATTCTGTGAGCCTTGCGAGCTTTCGCCGTTTTCTTTGTCACAGCCGCAAAGCGATATGCAGAACAAAGCGCAAAGAGCGGCGCAAATCATCTTTTTCATTTTTTTCAGTTCCTTTCTTTTTTAATGATCTTAAATTTATGAATATTTCTTCTGGAGCGCGGATAAAAGCACTTTGTAGGTGATCGGTTTGAAGTGCATTCCGTCGACTTCAGCATATTCTGTGAGGAAATACCCCTGCGAATCGCTCACGGAAGAATACAGATCGTAAAAACCAAGCCCCAGCGCCTTGCACTGTTGTTTCAGGTAATCATTCATAGCCACAATGTCTGAGTTTTTAATATTGGTATAATCGGTCACTCTTGCCGTTGGGGTGAGCGAGATACAGCAGATAGTTGTATCGGGAAGCTCGCTTATAAGCGTCGAAAGAAGGTTTGAATAGCTGTTTTTAAGAGAATCCAGACCGTTTCCTATAGCGTTGCTCCCGATAAGAATGAAAATACGCTTGGGTTGACGCTGTTTAGCATAATCAACAGCGGACAGATTTTTTTCGTCAAACGCTGTCGTCAGCGCGCCGTTTGGCGTATAACCAACTTTCGCGGCGACATTTGCCTTATCGATATAGCTGTACAGATAAAGTCCCGTAAAAATGCTGTCGCCGATAAATAAATCGTCCTCGAAAAACTCTTTGTTATAATTCGTCGGAAGCGTCTGACCATCGCCATCCGAAGAAGAACTGCTCTGCGGAGTTGAAGAATGGCTTTCGGCTTTGGACGAGCTTTGCGTTTTTGAAGAGCTGCTTTGCTTTGACGAAGAACTGCTGCTCTGCGACGATGAAGAAAATTCTGTTTCAGACGAGCTTTCGGGAACGCTGTTTTCGCTTTGCACCGAGCTTACAGACTCATCATTCGGGAGGATAAAGCCGCTGCTTGATGACGCGCCGTCGGCGCTTTTGCTGTCATTACCGCCGCCCAAAGTATTATATGTTACGATAAACACGACCGCGACCAAACCGAGAATTATTACTACCATTCCTATGTAAAGCGCGACAGTTGCCGCAGGAACTTTTCTTTTCTTCCTTCTGGCGGGATATTTTCTGTTCAAATTCTACACTCCTTATAAAAATCCTTTTTATATTTTATCATAATCATATAAAAATTTCAAGCAGTTTTACCCAAAAAATTTATTACAATTTTGTTACTATCATCAATTGACAAATAAAAAAGAATAATTAAAACCGACAGTAACTCAACCTGTCTATAAAGCCTCAGATTTGATTTTTATACAGTCTGAATAACTATCTGAAATCATTTTCCGTTCTGTCAAGTATCCTTGTTCTCACAATTCTTGTTCCGAAAATTTTCCCGTACTCACGTTCAAATGCTCCTATCAGAAGCGCGGGATTTATGTTGAAATCGTTTCCCGCAGGCAGTCTGAGCATTATTTTATCTTTAACGTCTAAAGCATATATATACGGCTTTAAGTCTATCTGTGAGACACCTTTTTTTGTCTTTTTTTCGGTAATTATCGAAGTCCTTTCACAAAAATTACCGAATTTGTCATAATCAAAATTTCCTGTAATTTCATACTCGGCAAATGCTATATCCGTGTTTTTCATTTTCGGCTCTGCAACTTCAATTACGCGAATGTCAAACGGAAGCGCTTCGGACAGCCGTTTTGCTGTTTCATTATGCGGGATATCCTCCAAAAGCCGAAAATCGACCGCTTCGTGAAGTCCTTCTTGTCCGAGAGAAAGCGGAAGCATAAACTGTAGGTATAATCTCGGACTTAATCCCTCGGTATACCAAACGTTCAGTCCCGATCTTCTCACCGCGCGCTGAAAAACGCCGTACAGATCGAGATGTGAAATAAACTTTGCGCGGTCGGTCTTGCTGAAAAACACGCGGGTATTTACTGTCGCCAAGTCCGTCAACTCCTTTTTCAGCCGGCTTTATGCACCGGACAATCTTTTACTCCGCAGCCCGAACATTTCTCCCGACAATTCGGCGTAGGCTCAAAATTATGAGCGCGCTCGTTTTCCTTTATCAGAAATTCCTTTGAAACAAGCATATCGAGCATGCTCCACGGGGAAATCTCATCATAGCTTCTGCGGCGATTTGCGTAGAACTCCATTGAAAGTCCGCATTCTTCAAACGCCAATTTCCACTTTTCAAAGCTGAAATGATCGTTCCAGCCGTCCATTACACACCCGCTTTTCCATGCGGTTAAAAGCGCCTTTCCGACGCGCCTGTCTCCGCGTGCGAAAACCGCCTCTAAAAGCGCGAGCTTGCTGTCGGAATACGAAATTGAGATCTTTCTGTCCTTTCTTGCGTCAAGAAGCAGCTTTACACGCCTGTTCATTTCATCGCCGCTTATCTGCGGTTCAAACTCGAACGGCGTAAACGGTTTCGGTATAAACATCGAAAGCGATATTGAAACGCTCGGCGCTTTCCCTTTCGGACGGTTGGGATTTTGATAAAACTGCTCTACAATTGCCTTGGCAAGATCGTAAATTCCGACGATATCCTCATCTGTTTCCGTCGGAAGTCCGAACATAAAATAGAGCTTTATCGCACAATAGCCGCCCTCAAACGCTGTCTTAACGCCGTTTATGACATCCTCCTCGGTTATGTTTTTGTTTATCACATCACGAAGGCGCTGAGTTCCCGCTTCGGGAGCAAACGTAAGTCCGCTTTTCTTCACGCTTGAAATTTCCGTAAGTATTTGCTCGCTGAAACGGTCAATTCTAAGCGACGGAAGCGACAGATTTACGCGGTTTTCCTTTGTCCATTTGTTTAGGTCGCACAAAAGCCCCTCTATATCCGTAAAATCGCTTGTGGAAAGGCTCGACAGCGACACCTCGTCATATCCCGTATTTTTGCAGATGGCAATTGTCTGCTCGACGACCGTTTCACGGGATTTTTCGCGCAGCGGTCTGTAGATAAATCCTGCCTGGCAGAACCTGCACCCGCGTATGCACCCGCGCATAACTTCTTCTACCGCTCTGTTATGCACAATATCCACAAACGGAACTACAAAGTTATCGGGATAAAACGACTTGTCAAGGTCGCGTATAAAACGCTTTTTTACCTTTTGAGGAGCGCCGTTTTTAGGCGTTATCGAAGCGATTGTTCCGTCGGCATTGTACGAAACGTCATAAAGGCTCGGAACATAAACTCCCTCTATCTGTGCCGCTCGGCGCAGGAACTCGGCTTTGGTGGTTTTTTCGCGCTTGCATTGTTCCATAAGGCGCATTATTTCGAGGTTCAATTCTTCTCCTTCGCCTATTGCAAACAGATCGAAAAAATCCGCGAGCGGCTCGGCGTTACATACGCACGGACCGCCGCCCATAACTATCGGAGTAAGCCCCGTTCTTTCGCTCGCAAGCACGGGAATCCCCGCAAGGTCGAGCATTTCGAGAATGTTTGTATAGCACATCTCGTACTGTATTGTAAAGCCCAAAAAATCGAACTCTTTTACAGGGTCGAGACTTTCAAGTCCATACAATTCCATACCGTTTTCGCGCATTTTTTCACGCATATCGGGAAGCGGCAAAAAGCACCTCTCACACCAATAATTCGGCACGGAATTTTTCAGCGCATACAGAATTTTCATTCCTAAATGCGACATTCCTATTTCATATGTATCGGGAAACGCAAACGCAAAGCGTATATCAACGTTTTCCTTATCCTTACAGATACTGCCCGGCTCTCCTCCGATATAGCGCGCGGGCTTTTCAACTTCAAGGAGAAAGCTTTCGAGCTTTTGAAGGGTTTCTTTGTTTCTGTACATTACGGTTTCCTTTATTACTCATTTCTGAGCTTTCGCTCGTACCATTCCTGCTTTGTCATAAGTACCTGACGGGGTTTTGAGCCTTCAAACGCTCCCACAATGCCCATTTTCTCCATTGTGTCTATAAGCCGCGCGGCGCGTCCGTAGCCAAGTTTCAGCCGTCTTTGCAAAGCCGAGGTGCTTGCTTGTCCGGCGGTCACGACAAACTCTATTGCTTCTTCGAGCTTTTCGTCGGTCTCGCCGTCGTCAAATTCTTCATCTCCGCTCTTTGACTGCTGTTCAGCCTGTTCAACTCTCCGCTCTATCTCGGCGATTATATTCTCGTCATATTCCGCGGCAAACGTCTGTTTTATGAAATCAACTACCCGCTCGACTTCTTCGTCCGAAACATAACAGCCCTGAAGTCTTATCGGCTTTGGAACTCCCACAGGCATATACAGCATATCGCCGTTTCCGAGCAGCTTTTCCGCTCCCGAAGCGTCAAGTATAACGCGACTGTCTATCTGCGAAGCTACCATAAGCGCAATGCGGCTGGGGATATTGCCCTTTATAAGTCCCGTAACGACCTGAACGGTAGGCTTTTGTGTTGCGATAACGAGGTGCATTCCTGCGGCTCTCGCCTTTTGAGCAAGGCGGACAATGCTGTCCTCAACGTCCTTTGGAGACGCCATCATAAGATCCGCCAGCTCGTCAATGAATATCACTATCCTCGGCATAAGCTCGCCGTCTGTAAAGCCTTTTTCGACAAGCTCATTATATCCGTCTATATTTCGGACATTATTCTCACTGAAAAGCGTATAACGGTTGTCCATTTCGGTAACTGCCCAAGCCAGCGCTCCCGCAGCCTTTTTCGGGTCTGTTACAACAGGAATGAGCAAGTGAGGTATGCCGTTGTACATCATAAACTCGACTTGTTTCGGGTCTACCATTATCAGTCTTACGTCAGACGGCGTTGATTTCATAAGTATACTCATTATAATAGAGTTTACGCAGACGGATTTTCCCGAACCCGTTGTTCCCGCAATAAGCAGGTGCGGCATTTTCGACACGTTGCAGCGCACCGCTTCGCCGCTTATATCTTTTCCGAGAACAGTATCGAGCTTGTTTGAAAACGTCTTTTTAAAGCTCTCCGTGTCTACAAGCTCACGGAAGAACACCGTGTCGCGTATCTTGTTAGGAATTTCAATTCCGACAGCCGCCTTATCCGGAACGGGCGCAATTCTTATGCCCGAAACAGCTAAATTAAGCGCAAGATCATCAGCAAGTCCCGAAATCTTGCTGAGCTTTACGCCCGGAGCGGGCTGAAGCTCATAGCGCGTTACGGACGGTCCGCGGGCAGCTCCCATATATGAAGCCGAAACGCCGAAGCTTTTAAGAGTATTTACAAGCTTGTCCGCATTCTGACGTATCTCCTGTTCTACATCTGCGGGCTTTACCGCCTTTTTCGCCTCGTCAAGCAGCGTTACAGGAGGTATAGTATATACCTCAGAAAGCGTGGGGCGGTGATGTTCGGAACTTTGGCGAGGGGTTTCGGCAGCTCTTTGATGTTTTACGGCATTATCAGATGTCTGAGGCTCATTTTCCTGCGTTCCCTCGTTTACAATATCCTCGAAGTCAAGCTCAAGCTCCGCTTCATCACTTTCGGAAACTGCGCTTTGATTTTCGTCGGAATTTGTACGCTTTGAAACCGGCGCGTCCACTATCTTTGAAACACGCGCGGGAGATTTTTCAGCATTCAGCTTATCCAGCGCGTCTGCAAGCGGAACAAGATCCGCGTCGTTGTCCACAAAACTGTTGGGATCTGTTGGCACGGGCTTTCTCAGGATAGGGTGCTTTTTCTCCATATATTTCTTCAAAGGCTCTCGATAATCTCTAATCTGCTCGTTTTCAGCATCATTCTGTGAAAATTCGCCGACGTCCTGTACGCTCGGTACATTCGGCACATTCTTTTCGTCGGCATTTTCGTTTTCTTTTCCGTGATACTTGTCCAATATCCTGCGGAAATTACGGCTGTCCTCCGACTGAGCTTCCACAAATCTTGTATTATCGCGGTTCGGCGGCATTTTTACGGGCGGAACGGTCTTTTCCTTTTTCTCCGAAGGCGCTTCGTCTTTCCCTACCGAATCCTTTATATTTTTCAGATCTTCTATGCGGCGCTTCTTTTCATTAAGCTCGACCTGTTTGCGTATCTCCTTTTCGGCGCGGCGCTCGGCTCTGATGCGCCTGTATTCTTCGTCTGCGGCGGCGCTTTCCTCGCGGTGAGTTTTTATTTTATCGGCTGTTTTACGCCCGACATTCTGTGCGCCGCTGCCTATACGCGAAAACATTTCGCCGAGCGGTATCTTTATCAAAAGCAGCACAAGCACAAGCATAACGATTATTATCGCTATGACAGCTCCCACTTTTCCAAGCAGCAAAAGCGGTACTCCCAATACAAGCGCAAAAACGCCTCCGCCGTTAACAGCCGAACCGTTCTGATATAAATTTGAAATTATCTCGCCGAAATTTTCTCCCGAAAGTTTGTCGCGTGTAAATATCTCAAAAGCCGCGCACGCTACCAACTGGATGATAACGAAAAAAATAATATTCGACCTTAGTTGTGCTTTAGTAAGATCGGTCGATATCATTATCGCCGAGGCTGCCGTAAAAATGCCGACAGTCAGCGACGGTATTCCGAACAATCCGTATACAACATTATGTAAAGCAAGCCAGCCCTCGCTTCCGGGTATCAGCGTCAGAAGCACAAGCAAAAGTCCGACGGCAAAAAGAACTACGGAAACGACCCTGCGGCGGGCCTGACTTTTTCTTAGTGCTTCTTCGCGGCGGCGCTTTTCTTCAAGCGCTTTTTTCGAGCGCGACGCCGACGAAGAAGTCTTTGTTTTGCCTGTTTTTACATTTTTTCTTTCCGCCATTTTTTAAGTCCTTTTCTCAATTGGTTTTAATTGCTGTTCAGCCTGTAATAAGCTCTCTTATGGGCGTTTGCGAAACAATCTCATACACGCCTGCGGCAATGCACAGAACGCCTAAAACCGCCGTATAGATCCCGAATATTTTAAATCTGTTCTTTTTCAGCAGCCAATCGACGAGCTTTATTGCCAAAAATCCCACAATCGCCGAGATGACAAAGCCTATTCCGAGCATTACCCAATCTATATCGGTTTCGCTATGCACTGCGTCCCCAAGCTCTAAAACGCTTCCGCCCAAAATCGCGGGAATGCCGAGTATAAACGCGAATGTTACAGCCGTTTGCTTTGACAGTCCGCAGAACAGCCCCGCGGCTGTCGTAGAGCCCGACCTCGAAACTCCCGGAAACAGCGCTACGCACTGAAATGCTCCCACAACAAGCGCGTCACTTATCTTCATATCCTTTCCGAGTTTTTGACCCGTGCATCTGTCGGACATAAACAGTATGATCGAGGTAAACAAAAACGCCGCTCCCTCGAAAATTATGTCGCCGTCGCCCTGACGCGAGGTAAAGAAATCCTTTACGAGATAGCACGGTACAAGCATAAGCGTCGCAAATATCACCATAAACATCATTCTGCGGTCGGAGTTCATTTTCTTCCACGAGAATTTTCCCGTGAAAATATCCTTTATTGTAAGGAAAAACTCTTTTATCATTCCCCAGATTGTACTCCGAAACGCGATAAATACCGCAAGAAGCGTTCCGAGGTGGAGCGCAATAGACAAAATAAGCGCGGCTTCTCCGTCAACTCCCGTCAAATGCTGGATAACAGAAAGATGCCCTGAGCTTGAAACAGGCAGAAACTCCGTCAGTCCCTGCACTACCGCCTGAATTATTACAGTTATGTAATCCATTTTTCCTCCGTCAATTTTCCTCCGCCAAAAGCCGCGATCTCCCACAGGCGCGGCTTTTCGGCAGTCTGAAGTTCTGTTTTTGCTGATTTACTGTTTTTTCTTTCGTTCTATTTGGGAATAGAGGCTGTTTATCGCGTCCGAAAGCGAGCCAAGCTTATCTATAAGCCCCTCTGCCACAGCCGCTTTTCCGTCAAGCACCGTTCCTATGTCGAGTACAAGCTCGTCGCGCTCCATCATAAGCTCGGTAAACCGTTCGGGCTTGATATTGCTGTTTTTTGCAACAAAATCCGTTATTCGCTCCTGCATTTTCTCAAAATAGCGCATTGTCTGTGGTACTCCGAGCATCATTCCGTTCATTCTTACGGGATGAATGGTCATAGTCGCGCTCGGCACTATAAAACTCTCCTTTGCAGATACCGCAAGCGGAACGCCTATCGAGTGTCCTCCGCCAAGCACTATCGAAACCGTCGGCTTGCTCATTCCCGAAATAAGCTCGGCTATGGCAAGTCCCGCCTCAACGTCTCCCCCGACCGTATTCAGCACGATAAGAAGTCCTTCGACTGTCGTATCCTGCTCAAACATGGCGAGCGCGGGGATAATATGCTCGTATTTCGTGGATTTTGTGTTTTGCGGAAGCTCGTAATGTCCCTCGATCTGTCCGATTATTGACAGGCACTGGATATTATGCGGCGCGTTTTCGGCTTTTGTTATGCCGAAATCGCTCAGGACATTGCTTTGCTGTTCCGAAAGCGGAGCTTCGTTTTCTTCGGTATTTTCTTTTTCTGCTTTAAAGCTTGATTTAACGTGTTTTTTACTCATAATCCCACCCCTTTTCCATATTATGCTCAAAATGGACAGGATTATTCGTTTTTGCATTATGTATCATGCTTTGAAACAAAATCGCACAAGAACACATTATATTGTATCACAAAAATCAGGAAAAATCAAGAGGTTTTATTTATTATCGGACAATTATAGTTTTTATTTGTCAATAAAAGGCGATATGGAAAAAAATCAAGTTTCTTTGTCCAAAAACAAAAGTAATTTTCATTTTACATTTCTGCGCTTGAATTGAAATTTTTTACAATTTAAAAAATCAGGCTGTTGTCCGAAGTATCAGTTTGTGTAAAAACCACAAAATCGGGCTGTAGAGAAATCCGCAGCCACGCTGACAACTCGGACTCGGCTTTATCGGCAAACTGAAATGATCCCTCAGACTATTGTCCGAGGGATCTTCTTTTGGTTATTCAAGAATTAAGGTAAAAATTACTTGTTAGAACCCTTCTCGTAACTTTCTACCATCTTTTTTACCATCATTCCGCCTACAGAACCTGCCTGTCTTGCGGTGATGTCGCCGTTATAACCGTTTGTAAGATTTACGCCTACTTCATTTGCAGACTGCATCTTGAGGTTTTCGAGACTTGCTTTAGACTGTTTATTAGACATAGTTATTCTCCTTGATCAAATCATTACTGCAAAGTTTTAAGAATAAATCAATAAATGATTTGTTCGCCTTTGCTGTATTATTATTTTCTCCCGTATCAAAAATATTAAAGGGAATTGTTTGCGAATTAGTAAAAAACTGACTTGAAAAAAATTTGCGAATGATATATAATAAAATCAGATCGTAATTTTTTTACGAAATTTTTTTCTTATGCTGTCGGCGGTATACATCACAGATCATTTGCCGCAAGTTTATATGTGGTTTTATCCGCCGACCGCTGTTATACAACAGTTTTGCAAAAACAAAACCGATATCCGACTATCTTAAACTATAAGGAGTGATATTTTGAAGAAATTAAAGAACATCATCAGCGTTATTCTGTGCGCTTCGATCTGCATATCGGCGGCAGGCTGTGAGAGGACAAGATTTAAAAGGAAAGATACCTCAGACGAGTCGTCATACAGCAGCGAAAATTCGGAAAACATTTCCGACCCCGACAGCTCGGATAACAGCTTTGAAAACGTTGATGACGACGAAATGAATGTGTTTGAAATGGTCGAGGATATGAAAATAGGCTGGAATTTAGGAAACACATTTGACGCGAGCGATTGTACATGGCTTTCGGACGAGATGCAATATGAAAGCGCATGGAACGGAGTAATGACCCGCGAAGAGCATATACTGACGCTTAAAAACGCGGGATTTAACGCGATAAGAATACCCGTTTCATGGCACAACCATGTCGACGGAAATTATAACATAAGCGAGCCTTGGCTCGACAGAGTTGAAGAAGTCATAAATTGGTGTCTGAACTGCGGTATGTACGTTATACTTAACATTCATCACGACAACAGCACGCAGTTTATGTATCCCAACAGTCAATATCTTACGCAATCGGTAAATTATGTCACTAAAATCTGGGAGCAGCTTTCAGAACGCTTTAAGAACTACAGTCATAAACTGATATTCGAGAGCATGAACGAGCCGCGTCTTGTCGGACATAACAACGAATGGTGGATAGACCCGAACAATGCCGACTGTAAAGATTCAATATCCTGCATAAACGAGATAAATCAGGCCTTTGTAAACACCGTCAGAGCCTCCGGCGGCAACAACGCGACGCGCTTTCTTATGTGTCCCGGATATGACGCGTCGGCTGACGGAGCGCTGAACAGCGGATTTATTCTGCCGACAGACCCTGTTTCCGAAAACGAAAACCGCATAATTGTAACCGTTCATGCATATGTTCCCTATGAATTTGCGCTTAATAAATGGGGAACAAACTCTTGGTCAGCGTCAAATCAGAGCGACGCGGACGGAGTTACCGTCTTTATGGATAATCTTTACAATAAGTTTATCAGCAACGGCACAGCCGTCATAATCGACGAATTCGGCGCTCTCGACAAATACGGAAATCTTGATACGCGGACAGAATTTGCGGCATTTTATGTCAAAGCCGCCCGCGAACGAGGAATGACCTGCTTTTGGTGGGACAACAACGCCTTTGATACCGACGGCGAGAACTTCGGACTGCTTGACAGAGCTTCAAACAGTTGGAGAAATGACAGCATAGTAAAGGCGCTGGTCGAAAACTCTTAGTTCTTCAATGAATTTAAAAACAGAGGAAAATCTATGCACCCGATTTTGATTATTTTGATACTGAGTTTGATATGCTCAGTCGCGCTGTCCGTTATTATAGGAAATTCATGGCTGATATTGCCGATTTTCTGCGGAGCGGCGGCGGGATTGGGATTGTTGTTCTGGCTGATACTTCTGGCATTTTCCGCGGTCGTGCCTCACGGGAAAATTTACCGCGAACCGTCGAAGCTGTATTTAAGACTGCTGAACCTTGCGTATGCGTTCGTATGCGAAGGCGCAAGAGCAAGAATAAATGCAAAAGGACTTGAAAAACTGCCCGAAAAACCGTTCCTGCTCGTTTCAAACCACCGCTCGCAGCTTGACAATATGGTTCAGAGCCTTGTTTTAAGACCGAGAAAGATAGCGTTTATTGCAAAAGCCGAGCTGTTTAAAATCCCTATCGTAAGAGGAATGATAACGCGCTGCTGTTATCTGTCGCTCGGCAGGAAAAGCACAAAGGGAGACCGAAGCGCCGTTGAAACAGCAGAGGACTATATAAACAGAAATGTTTTGTCAATTGGCGTATATCCCGAAGGACACCGCTCGAAAGACCGACAGATGCTGAAATTTCATGCGGGGAGCTTTAAAATTGCCATTGACACGGGCTGTCCTATCGTTGTTTCGGCGGTCATGGGAACAGAAAAAGTCCACAAACGCTTTCCGTTTAGAAAAACAGACGTTTATTTTGACATTATCGACGTAATCGACCCAAATGGCAGAAAATCGGTAGAGCTTTCCGAGGAGATACATGAAATAATTCAAAAATATGTGAATGATAATGAAAAGGAGTAAAAATGGTAGTTTATTACAATCCGCTTGCGGCAAACGGAAAAGGTCTTGAAAATGCCGAAAAAATAAAGGAATATACCGACGCCGAGCTTAAATTCAAGGATATTCGGGGAATTGACTTCAAAGAGATACTCAAATCCGAAGAAAAGATAGTTTTATGCGGTGGCGACGGAACAATAAGCAGCTTTGTAAACAGCGTCGGCGAAATCCCCGACGAGCGGGAAATATACTATTTCCCCGCAGGAACGGGAAACGATTTTACCAGAGATATAGAAAAAGACGGACTTATACTTTTAAATCCCTACATAAAAGACCTTCCGACAGCAGAGATAAAAGGAAGGACATATAAAGTCCTGAACGGTATAGGATACGGGATCGACGGATACTGCTGCGAACAAGGCGACAAACAGCGCGCAAAATCGGACAAGCCCGTAAATTACACCGCCATTGCGATAAAGGGCGTGCTTATAAACTTTAAACCCGCAAATGCCGTTGTTACTGTGGATGGGAAGAAATACGAGTATAAAAAAGTGTGGCTTGCACCGACAATGAACGGCAGATATTACGGCGGAGGAATGTGCGTAACGCCAAATCAGGACAGACTGAACAAAGACCGAAAGATAACGTTTGCCGTATGGCACGGCGCAGGCAAACTGAAAACCCTTATGCGTTTTTCTTCGATATTCAAGGGCGAGCATATAAAATATAAAGAAATGTTTGAAATGATTGAAGGATACGACGTTGAGGTAAGATTTGACCGTCCGACGCCGCTCCAGGTTGACGGCGAAACTATCTCGAATGTCGAAAGCTATACAATGAAAAGCGCCGCAGCGGCTGCCAACAAAAAGCCTGCGGACAGCAAAAACGCTTGATGATAAGAGATATTTCTTATTCAGGCGGACAGTGAGGTTTTCGCGGAAATTTTTCAGCTTATCCTTGCGACCTTAAATTCGGAGTTTTCGTTTATCTCAAATTTTTCAAATATACCGTCCGTAACTCGGACGGTATTGTCATTGACGACAAAAACTGCCTCAAAATTACCGTATTCCCTCCAAAAGCGCTCCGCTTTTTCGTATCCCATAACGAACAGAGCTGTCGAAAGCGCGTCGCACAGCTCTCCGTTATCTGCGATTATCGTCACCGAAAGCAGGTCGTTGTTTACGGGATATCCCGTTTCGGGGTCAATTATATGTCCGTAAACCACATCATCTTCAATAAAATACCGCTGATAATTTCCCGAAGTCACCGCCGCGCAGTCCGAGACCGAAAGAACGCCTATATTGTTATTTGGGTCAAGAGGGTCGGCTACGCCGATTTTCCAGGGAGTGCCGTCGGGTTTGTTTCCGACAAGCTGAATATTTCCGCCGAGGTTTATCAGAGCGGAATTTACGCAGTTTTCTCTGAGTATTTTCGAACATTCCTCGCCTGCATAGCCCTTTGCGACCGCGCCAAGATCAAGCATAACGCCGCTTTCGAGGGAAATTTTATTTTCATTTTTATGCACTTTATCTGCGCCTATATTTTTCAAAAGTTCTGCAATTTCTTCATCATTCGGAATGCGGTATTCGCCCGTTGTAAATCCCCATTCACGAAGTATCGGGTAAATAGTAGGGTCAAGCGCGCCGCCTGTCTTTTCCGACATTTCGAGCGCGAAACCTATAAGTTCGGCGGATTCGGGGCTGAGTTCGGCAGTTCCCGCGCTGTTCAGCTTAAATATCTCGCTATTTTCATCTGTCACGGAAAACAGCTTTTCAAGTTCCGTCACACGTTCTTTTGCTTTTTGCGCAGCTCCCTCATCTCCGCCGTATGCTTCTATGGTCATATATGTATCCATAGCGAAGAATGAAACAGATGTTTTCTTGTCCTCGGATTTGCATGACGAAAGAACAAGGCTCATTATTATCAATAATAAAGGTATAAAACGTTTCACAAATTTGCTCCCGAAAATTTTATTCATGCTGTCGATAAAGCCGCATCGTGTCGTCAGACTCAGATCCGACTATTTTTACAGTCATTTATGCTTTATGATAACATAATTAAAAAATTTTGTCAATAATTTTTTTAAAACCCCTTGACAATTTATTTCCTATGTGCTATAATATCATTGCTGTTCTAAAGACAGCAGGTTG
This sequence comes from uncultured Clostridia bacterium, assembly GCA_947629335.1. Lineage (GTDB taxonomy): Bacteria > Bacillota > Clostridia > Oscillospirales > Ruminococcaceae > CAG-115. Next base: position 49,840 of record CANRDI010000006.1, read on the forward strand.
ACGAATGGGTCTATAATGCGTTATGCGCCTGCCGAAGAATGGGAATATGTATATTAAAGGCTGTTATGCGGTTAATAGAATTGTTCTCTCTTCTTGTCTTAAAACAAGAAGATTTTGTTTTTTTGACAGCAAAATTCTACAGAAGGAGTGAATTTAATGCCAAGTCAAATCGTTCTCTCTAAAAAGCAGGAATTCGTAAACGAGCTTGCAGAAAAGCTTAAAAACTCGGTTTGCGGCGTTCTGTTTGATTACAAGGGCATTACGGTTGAGGACGACACGAAGCTCAGAAAAGAGCTTCGTGAAAGCGGCGTAGACTATTTTGTAGTCAAGAACACGCTGCTCAAGCGCGCGTGCGATATGGTCGGTCTTGAGGGGCTTGAGCCTGCTCTCGAAGGCACTACGGCTATCGCGCTTTCTGCCGAGGACATTATAGCGGGTCCGAAAATTCTTAACAAAAAGGTTGAGGATTCTAAGGGTCAGTTTGCTATAAAGCTCGGCTTTGTAGAGGGCAAAGTCATTTCCAAGGAAGAGGTAGAGGCTTATGCAAAGCTCCCGTCCAAGGAAACTCTGCTTTCTCAGCTTGTATTTATGCTGCAGTCGCCTATGCAGCGTCTTGCTATCGCAATAAGCGAGATCGAGAAGAAACAGGGCGGAGAGTCCGCATAAATGCGCGGCTTTTTAAACTTTTACGAATTTTAAGACAAAACATAATGGAGGTAAATTAAAATGGCTTCTGAGAAGATCACAAAAATTATTGACGAAGTAAAAGAGCTTTCTGTTCTTGAACTTAATGAGCTTGTAAAGGCTCTTGAAGAGGAATTCGGCGTTAGCGCGGCGGCTGTTGCGGCTGCTCCTGCTGCGGGCGGCGCGGCTGCTCCTGCTGCTGAGGAAAAGACCGAGTTTGATGTAGTTCTTACATCGTTCGGCGACGCGAAGATGGCTGTTATCAAGGCTGTTAAGGAGGCTTGCGGGCTCGGACTTAAAGAGGCTAAAGAGCTTGTTGAGGCTGCTCCTAAGGCTATCAAGGAAGGCGCTCCCAAGGCTGAGGCTGAAGAGCTTAAGAAGAAGCTCGAAGAAGCAGGCGCAAAGGTTGAGCTCAAGTAATTTTGTTGCTTTAACAAAACTAATCCGCTCTCAAAAGAGGGCGGATCTTTTTGTATTAAGAAGACAAATAAAGTGCATTTCCATTGTCGCTTCAGCACATAAAGACAGGGCACAGGGGCGCGTGCCGCGCCTTGCGGTGCTGTCGGATAGCAAAAGTGCCGTTCGATTTGCAATTCTTACCTCTTACCTCTAACATTCACATCGGTGTAATGAGATATCCGTTATTCTTCCAATATTCTATGACCTTCGGCAACACCTTTGTATTCGTTTCGGAAACGGCGTGAAGCAGATAAACCGCGCCGTTATGCGTTTTTGATGTGATTTTGTCAAACGCGGATTGTTCTGACGGCTGTTTGTCGGTGAGCCAATCCTCATAGGCAAAGCTCCAGAGTACAGTCGTATAACCAAGCTCTCTCGCCGCGGCAAGCACTTTTTCGGAAAACTCGCCCTTCGGTGGACGCATAACGTACATATCATAGCCGAAATTCTCGCTTATATATTCGTGCAGCTTTGAAAGCTCGTCAAAAATCTCCTCGTCGGTACATTCGGGAAGCGACGGGTGGGTGTAGGTGTGATTTCCGACTGTATGTCCCTCGTCTATCATTCTTTTCACAAGTTCGGGATTTTTCTCAGCATAATCATATGTCACGAAAAAAACCGCCTTTACGTTTTCTTTTTTTAGAGTGTCAAGTATCCGCGCCGTACAGCCGTTTTCATAGCCCTCGTCAAACGTCAGCCAAAGGCGCTTGTTTTCGGCTTCTCCAATGAAAAGCGCGCCCATGTCGCCGTATTGCGCCTGCGCCTGAATTGCGCCGAGCGGACGGTTTTCGCTGTCTGTTTCAACGCCCATTCCATAAGCGATTTTTTCGTTTCGGTATCCCGAAATGTCCGCGTGCGCCGCAGAAGTTTGTGATATAAGTGCTGCGGCAAGAATTGCCGTAAATAATTTCTTCAATTTTGCTCCTCCTTTTTTAAAGTCCGATAGTTATTTTGCTTTTAATTGCGCGATTTATTTTGGGAATTTTTGTGCAGTTTGCCGCATATTTTTTGTTGCATTTTTTGGCAATTTATGATATAATTTTGAATATGAATTGTTACATAATTTAGGAGTTATTATGAAAAAATCAGTTTTTTCAGCCGCCCTCGCGGTGATTTTATTGGCAGGGTGCGCGCAGAGCGAGAACAGCTCGGCTGAAAGTTCGCAAAGCAGCTCGGCGGCTGAGGGAAGTTCAAGCGCTGTTCAGAGTACTGAAAGTTCGCAAAGCACGTCAGGCGCTGAAAGCAGTTCAAGCAGCACGAAAACTTCTTCAAGCTCGTCAAGTCTGAGCAGCTCATCGGCTGCGGTAAGTTCAGGCGCTGCTCAGAGTACCGAAAGTTCGCAAAGCTCGTCAGGCGCTAAAAGCAGTTCGAGCAGCAAACCCGCTCAATCAAGCAGCAAGGCTTCATCTTCCAAGCCCGCGCAGTCAAGCAGTCAAAAGCCTGTTCAGAGTTCGTCGAGCAAGCCTGCTTCGTCATCTGCCACGGAAAGCAAGCCTGCTGTTTCAACGGGAAAATTAGCGCCGGAAAATAATCCGCTCCCCGATTATAAATATATAGAAGATCCCGATGCAAAAGGGGCAATTGTTTACGGAATAAGAACAAACGACCCCAAACAAGGTACATATACGCCCACTGATGTATCTAATTTACCGCCTGAAGCTTTCAAGGAAAATGGATTTCCTTATCCAAATGCCGTACAAAATGAAGTATTTGTAGATAAGAACGGTGTCAAATGGGTATATTCTGCCGTAACTGATTGGTATATAGATGGTACGGAACCTGATGTAAGTCACGAAGCTGCACCAGGATTTGGCGGCGGTCAAATACCCGGAGCTTATTGATATTGAATATTAAGACCCTCGGCTTAAAGCCGAGGATCTTTTTTTGTGCAGTGCAAAAAATTTCAGAAGCGATACTGCTGAAACTTAAAATCGGGAAAAAAATTTTAAAATATTCATTTTACCACTTGAATAATTTTTGCAAATATGTTACAATGAAGTTAATATGTGGGCATATTCTAAAGTCCAAAAATAAGGAGCCGCTTATGACGCAGGAATTACAGGAGCTTATATCTGTTCTCAAAGGTCATCGTGTTTATATACAAACTCATAATTTCCCCGACCCCGACGCAATCGCAAGCGCGTATGGACTTCAAGTTCTGCTTGAACATTTCGGGGTAATTACCATTATCTGCCACCACGGAGTTGTAGAGCGCGCTGCGACAATGGATATGGTTTTTGAATTTAAAATTGATATGACCACCGACAACGATCTTATATATATGTCCGCAAATGATTATATCGTAAATGTTGACAGCCAGAAAGGAAACGCAAATATCCGCGACCTTATCGGAAAAGAAGTCGCAGTCATAGATCACCACCCCGTTTTCACCGAAATTGACGACTATAAATTCAAAGATATACGCATGGTGGGAAGCTGTTCGACAATAATTGCGGATTATTTCAGACAAAATAATGTCGAAATGACCGAATCGGTAGCGACGGCTCTGCTTTATGGTCTCAAATGCGATACGCATAATTTTACGCGCGGCGTGAAGTCGCTTGATGTGGAAATATTTTCCTATCTGTTTCCCTATGCAAATCACCAGCTTATAAGGCGCTTTCAATCGGGCGAAATTCTCTATTCGGAAGTAAACGCTCTGGCGGACAGCCTTAAAAGGGTAGAGATAGTCGACGGAGTTGCGTTTGCATTTCTTGATTTTCCCTGCCCCGACGCTTTTATAGCGATGATCTCGGATTTTCTTATGCAGATAGATGTTGTTTACTTCTCGGTCGTTTTCACGCACAGAGATAACGGCTTTAAATTTTCGGTGCGCTCGGAGTTTGACGAGCTTGACGCAGGACGAATTGTTTCGGACGCTCTTATCGGTATTGGTTCGGGCGGCGGTCATAAATCAATGGCGGGCGGTTATGCCTCAGAAGAAAAACTCAGCAGGATAGGCACTGACTACAGCAAAACCATTCAGCACCTTTTTTTGAACATTATAAGATCAAAATACCATAACGAGAAATAATATAAACAGTCATACTGTCGATAAAGCCGAATTTCAGGCTTTATCAATAGCCAGAACATCTTTTTATTATAAAAAATACCGTCGGAAATGCTCTGACAGCCGCTCGAACAGCCGTTTTTGCTTTCGCAGAACGGCGGGAACGCAAGGAGCAATATCGGCGGTCGCTTTTTTTATTGACAAAAATCACATATCATGCTATAATAAAAGTAGTCGGCTTTATAATTTCGGCGCAGACTGCGGGTGCATTTCGGATTTTTTTGCAGCAATCGGATATCGCGCCTTACAAAACTGCGGTTTCGCTGCTCACTTTAAAACCGAATAAAATAATTGACGAGGAATAAAAAATGACGATATTTTATAAATTTGAAGGAAAAATGTATATCAACATCACTAACGGCTGTCCGTGCGACTGTGTTTTCTGCATAAGGAAAAATGCCGACAGCATAACCGACAACGACAGCCTCTGGCTTGAACACGAGCCTGATTTTGAGGAAATAACCGCGGCTTTTGACAAATTTGACAAGGCGGGAATGTCAGAGGCGGTTTTCTGCGGATACGGTGAGCCGACCGTGAGAGCGGATATGCTTTTGAAAACTGCCGAGTATATAAAGGCAAATTCGGACTTTAAAATCCGATTGAACACAAACGGGCTCGTAAGGCTGATACACAAGGACTTTGACATTTCGCGCTTTAAGGGACTTATTGACAGCGTTTCGATAAGTCTGAATGCAGACAACGCAAAGCGTTATAACGAGATAACGCGTCCGTCGTTCGGAATATCCGCATTTGACGAAATGCTCAGATTTGCGAGGGAAATGAAAGACCTCGGCATTAAAACGGGATTTACGGTAGTTGACGTCATTACGGCGGACGAAATAAAAAAATGCCGTGATATTGCCGAAAGCATGGGAATACCCCTTCGCGTAAGGCATTATGTAACTGACAACGAGAGCTATACCTGATGAGAATTTTGGGAATTGACCCCGGATATGCAATTGTCGGATATGGGGTTCTGGATTATGACAATGTACAGTTCAGAGTTGTGAACTACGGCGCGATAACTACTCCCGCAGATATGCCTTTTGACAGGCGGCTTTGTGAGATATTCGGCGATATGAATACACTGCTCGATAAATTCAAGCCCGACTGTATGAGCGTAGAAAAACTGTATTTTAACACCAACACGACTACTGCTATTGACGTTGCACAAGCGAGAGGGGTAATACTGCTTGCGGCGGCGAAAAAGAGCATTCCTGTTTTTGAGTATACGCCGCTTCAGGTTAAAGTCGCGGTGACGGGATACGGGCGCGCCGAAAAACACCAAATGCAGGAAATGACGAAAAATATACTTCATCTTGAAAGCATACCTAAGCCCGACGACACCGCCGACGCGCTTGCAATAGCGATTTGCCACGGGCATACGGGCGGCTCAAGACTTTCGGAGATCATTAGAAAAAACAAGGAGTAACATATGATATACAGCTTACGCGGAAAACTTATCGAAACAGGACAAAACCTTGCAGTTGTAGAGTGCGCGGGGGTGGGGTATGCGTGCAGGACGACTTCGAACACGCTCGCAAAGATACGTGAGCTTGACGAGGTGTTCTTATATACATATCTGCACATAACCGAAAACGCGGTTGATCTGTTCGGTTTTGCGGACAGCGCGGAGCTTTCGTGTTTCAAACAGCTTATCTCCGTTTCGGGGGTAGGTCCGAAGGCTGCGCTTTCGATACTTTCGGACATTACTCCGTCGAAACTTGCGCTTTGTATTGCGACAGGCGACAGCAAGACGCTTACAAAAGCTCCGGGTATCGGCACGAAGATTGCGCAGAGAATTGTGCTGGAACTTAAAGACAAGATCGCAAAGGAACAGCATTTTTCCTCCGCCGAGCTTATAAGTGTTCCGAATATGAGCGGGAACAATGTCTCGGAAGCAATGGAAGCGCTCGCCGTACTCGGATTTGCGCCCGCGCAGATAAACTCGGCGCTTACGGGAGCAGACCCGAATGCTTCGGTTGAAGAACTGATAAAGCTCGGACTGAAAAACCTCGCCTGAATAAAATACTCACAAACATGCAAAGGAGGTTCTCCTTGAACAATAAAAACAACAATAACAAACAGCCTGCCGCTCACTTGGCGTCGTTTTTCGCCGGTATTTTTATGGGAATATTGTTTATAATTTCAATGTATGGCGTTGACGGAAAGTTCGGCGACATAATGCTTAAAACAACAATATTTGCGGCGATTGGAGCAGTCGCCTGCCTTTTGACAGTGATCATAAGAGAATTTATTCAACCGTATCTCAGCCGAAGAAAAGCGGCGATAAAAGCGCTCGGAAAGGACGGAATGAGGATACTTCGGCACGACAAGACCGCGCGGCTTGCATATAAAGGGATCTACGCAATAATAAACGGAAATTATCCCGAAGCGGAGGATAATCTGTATCAGGCTTTAGCAAATTCGGAAGTAAGGCAAAATCAAAAATTCTGCATAGAGTGGCTCGTAAAACTTTATGAAACGACAAAAGACAATCCTAAACTTATGTGGTGTTTCAGAAAAGCGGTAGAATATTCTCCCGATGATGCAGAGGCTCAATCGAGACTTGGTTTCGCGTATTTTATGGATGGAGATCTGGACAGGGCGGAATACTGTCTCGGTCAGGCGATAAAATACAACCCGAACAACGGCTATTCGTACTATAATCTCGTAAAAATACATCTTATGCGGGGAGAGTATGAAAAAGCGCGCGAAACTCTTGAAACGCTTATGAAAATAAATGCAAACCATCCGCTCGCCCATGCGGAGTATGCAAACTATTACGCCATGACGGGAGAACGCGAAAAGGCACAGGAAGAATGTAAAAGAGCTCAGCTTTGCGGATATAAAGACCCCGACGAGCTTAACCGCAGGATAAACGCAATGCTGAATTTCGAGGAAACAAAATTCAGCGCGGACGATCTTCCTCAGCTTTACTACCGGAAAATTGAAAAAAGAACGGAAAGCGGTGAAAAAAATGCTTGAAATGTCAGATGAGGAATTTGATTTTAAAGAGCGTGTAGTAGAGCCGAGAGCCGTTGAGCTTGACAGCGACACAGAGCTTACTCTCCGCCCGAAATCGCTCGCGGAATATATAGGTCAGGACAAAGTAAAGGAAAATATGGCGGTTTATATCGAAGCGGCAAAAAAGCGCGGTGAATGTCTTGACCATGTTTTGCTGTACGGACCGCCGGGGCTTGGAAAGACAACGCTTTCTTGCATTATCGCAAACGAAATGGGGGTAAATATCCGCATAACGTCGGGTCCTGCGATCGAAAAAGCGGGAGATCTTGCGGCGCTTTTGACTAATTTACAGCCGAACGACGTTCTGTTTATCGACGAAATACACCGCCTGTCGCGGCAGGTAGAAGAAGTCCTCTACCCCGCTATGGAAGATTATGCGCTCGATATTGTTATGGGAAACGGACCTGCGGCGCGCTCGATAAGAATTGACCTGCCGCATTTTACGCTTATCGGAGCGACGACCCGTTCGGGACAGCTCTCCGCGCCGCTTCGTGACAGGTTTGGAGTTGTGCAGAGGCTGGAACTCTATACTCCCGAACAGCTTTGCGACATTGTACAGCGATCGGCGGTAATTTTGGGAATACCGTGTATGAAAGACGGCGCGTTTGAAATAGCGAGGCGTTCAAGAGGAACTCCGCGAATAGCAAACCGCCTGCTGAAACGCGTCCGCGACTTTGCGGAAGTTATCGGAAACGGAAAAATAACGCGAGATATCGCAGATACAGCCCTGAAAAAGTTGGAGGTTGACGAGCTGGGACTTGACAGCTTGGACAGAAATTTTCTCGAAATGATAATCAAAGGCTATAACGGCGGACCTGTGGGGCTTTCAACACTCGCTTCGGCGCTGAATGAAGAAGCGGTAACGCTCGAAGACGTCTGCGAGCCGTATCTTATGCAGCTCGGATTTGTGGCGAAAACTCCGAGAGGGAGAATTGCCACGGCGCTTGCGTACAAGCACCTCGGAATTGCGTATAACGAAAGCGACCAGCAGACGCTTGAGGATACCTGAACGGAGATATTATGATTTTATGCGCTAATAATGGGAATTTTCCCGCAAACAACTCCGAAGAGCTAAGAGTTGCTCTGAACGCCGCCTGTGGTGAGATGTGGCTCGGCGAGAGCGAGGACAGCTATCCGTGCATTGCGATATTATGCTGTGAAGAGGGAGCGTCTTTAAACTATTTTGCAAGCGAGGGCGGGGATATGTACGCTTCTGTCGGCGACAGAACGCTTGGCGGCTCGATTGAGGCAAATATTGACGGAGAAGTGTATCAGATAGAGCGCTGTCAGATAATTCCGTTTGAAAAAGTCTTTCCCTGTGCAAATGAGTTTATAAATAATGCCGTTCTTCCCTCCTGCATAGAATGGGAACAACTGTGACAAAGCGGGGTGATTTTACGGCAAGCTCTGCTGAAGTATGGATATGGCTGCTGCTCGTTATGCAGCCGTACAATTACAGAACGGTCGAAATTCTCGAACAATACGGTTTTAACGCCGAAAAAGCCGCCGCAGCTATCCGCGACGGAAAAGTTATGCTTACCGAAGATGAGAAAAAGCGCGCAAAAGATACTCGAAACGAAGCTGTGCATAAAGTTATGAAAACCTGCTTTAACAGTGGCGTTCGGATCATAACATTTGACGACGAAGAATATCCCCCGCTTTTAAAGGAAATTTACAATCCGCCGATAGTTCTTTTCTGCGCAGGAAGCCTTAAAGGTCTAAGCGGCGCGCTGACCCTTTCGGCAGTAGGAACGCGAAAACCCTCGAACTACGGCATAGCCGTTACAAAGCGGCTTATTTCACAGCTTTCACAAGCGGGAACAGTTATAACGAGCGGTCTCGCCTTAGGGATAGACGCCGCGGTACACAGAGCCTGTATAGACAGCGGCGGACAAACTTTCGGAGTTTTAGGCTGCGGTATCTTAGTAAACTATCCCGCAGACAATGCACAGCTTAAACGGGATATTATCAAAAGCGGCGGCGCAATAATAAGCGAACTTCTTCCGTTCACAAAACCTTCGGCGGATTATTTCCAACACCGAAACCGAATAATTTCGGGGCTGTCCAAAGGGACGCTCGTTCTTGAAGCAGACGAAAAAAGCGGAGCGCTCATCACCGCCAACCATGCCTGTGAACAAGGCAGAGAGGTGTTTTTCGTTCCGCCGCACGATATACTTTCGCCGCGCTTTATGGGCGTAGCTTCTCTCGGCAGAGACGGCGCAACGCCTGTTTTCAGTTATCTTGACGTTCTGTGCGGGATAATCGGTACGTCGGATCTCGGCAGTTTTATAAGCCGTGAGCTTAAAAATAAGCCTTAATCAAGATAATATTTATCATCCTCGGAAATTTCTTTTTCATTTGCTTTCTCGGTCTCATCTATGGCGTCGTCAAGTCCCGTTAATGCCGCGAACGACAGAAATTGTGCCGCCCGATCGAGAACGGGCATTCTTTTCTCCGTTTTCGGGCGGGAACATTTTATGATGTCGTCATATTTCTTCGTCATTTTCACTGTTTAACGCCTTCTTTTTAAATTCGATATTGTTTGCGACCATTTCGTCAAATGTCACGGGAAAATAGTTATTTACATCTACTCCCGCATTAAACATAACTTCGCTTTTTGCAATATAATCCCAGCAATCCGTTTTCGTGTCGTTATGGATATGTCCGAAAACCATATAACATTTCTTATGGTGAGGCCATAAAAGCATGGGATAATGACAAAGCGTACACTGAACCTTTCCCGTAGTCATATACAGAAGATTATCGACGCTCACAAAATACTTTTTCAGAAGTTCGTCATTTATCCACGAAAGATCGTGATTTCCGATAATAAGGTGCTTTCTTCCTTTAAGCCGCTTTAAATAATATTCGGGAGAATTTGTATTTTTGAATATAAGGTCGCCGAGTATGTAAATATTATCGCCTTCGCTTACGCGGGCATTCCAGTTTTCAATAAGCGTTCTGTCCATTTCTTCAACACTTGAAAAAGGACGGTTACAGTGCTTTATTATATTTGCATGACCAAAATGCAGGTCGCTTGTAAAGAAAACCATAGTCTCTCCTCTATTCATTATTACAATATTATAAGTCGCTGACGACGCAGATGATTTATCGACAGGATAAAGGGCGATCTTCGCGCATAAGCCTTGATTTTCCGCTTATTATTTCAACAGCACCCTCATGCGGGCATTTTCACATATCCCAACAGCCGTTACATTTTCCTTCGTCAATATGTATAATTTTTCTCGTCATTTTTCTACTTTACCAAAAAAATTTTTTTGGAAACCTTTTAATACATTCTAATCCCCATTATACAATATTTATATGTAAAAATCAAGTAGGAATTTATTGTCCGGTCGGTTTGTAAAAATTATAAAAAGCTATTGACAAAAGAGATAAAATACTATATAATAAACTTACGCACGATTTTTTTACAAGATATTGTGTGCCAAGCTAAATAAGCAAACGGATAGGAGAACATAAGGAAATGTCAATGATTACCATGATAAAAAAGCGCGACGGACGCGAAGCGCCGTTTAACATCGAAAAGATCGCAAAAGCAATTTACAAAGCCGCACAGTCTGTCGGAGGACGCGACTATGCCGAGGCAATGGAACTGGCTGATAAAGTCTGCCAGCAGCTTTCCGAGTCAATTATCGGCAGAAATCCCTCGGTAGAAGAAGTTCAGGATATGGTCGAAAAGGTGCTTATTGAAACAGGGCACGCAAAGACTGCAAAGGCGTTTATTCTCTACCGCGCCGAGCGTACAAGAGCGCGCGAAATGAACACACAGCTTATGAAAACCTATGAAAATCTTACGTTCAAATCGGCGGGAGATTTCGACCTCAAGCGCGAAAACGCCAATATTGACGGCGATACCGCTATGGGAACGATGCTTAAATACGGAAGCGAGGGCGCAAAACAGTTTAACGAGCTTTATGTTCTTGACGCTCAACATTCCGAAGCTCATATAAACGGTGATATTCATATACATGACCTTGATTTTTTGACGCTGACGACAACGTGCTGTCAGATAGACCTGCAAAAGCTGTTTCATAACGGCTTTTCTACGGGTCACGGCTTTTTGCGCGAACCGAACGATATTTCGAGCTATGCGGCTCTCGCGTGTATAGCTATCCAGTCCAACCAGAACGACCAGCATGGCGGTCAGAGCGTTCCGAATTTCGACTATGCCATGGCGGACGGCGTGAGAAAGACTTTTCGCAGACTGTATACCGCAAATCTTATAAAGGGCGTGTGGTATTCATTCGGCGGAGATTATAACGAAATAAGCGATAAGTTTAAAGCTGTCACGAAAAAAATTTATGAAGAATATGGTCTTTGCCCCAAACTTCAGAACAATGATGAATACAAATCGAAGGAATGGGAACTTATCGCGTCCGAATACGGCGACAAGTTTTCTAAACTTCAGGACGAGGCAGAATGTCTCGCGGAAAAAGAGACTGACCGCGCGACTTTCCAGGCTATGGAGGCGCTCATACATAACCTCAATACAATGAACTCGCGCGCGGGCGCTCAAAACCCGTTCTCGTCAATAAACTACGGAACAGACACCTCTCCCGAAGGCAGAATGATCACAAAAAATGTTCTTCTTGCGGAAGAAGCGGGACTTGGAAACGGCGAGACCCCCATATTCCCTATCCATATCTTTAAGGTAAAGGACGGAGTAAACTTTAACGAGGGAGAACCTAACTACGATCTGTTTAAACTCGCTATGCGCGTTTCAGCTAAGAGAATGTTCCCGAATTTCAGCTTTATTGACGCGCCGTTTAACCTCCAGTACTATAAAGAGGGCGACTGTAATACTGAGATCGCATATATGGGATGCAGAACGAGAGTTATCGCAAACAATCACGATAAATCCCGTGAGATCGTTACGGGGCGCGGAAACCTGTCGTTTACGACCATAAATCTTCCGAGGCTCGGAATTGAGGCGCACGGCGATATAAACAAGTTCTACAAGAGCCTTGACGAGAAAATGGATATGGTTTTCCAACAGCTTTTGGACAGACTTAGTATTCAGTCCAAAAAGCGCGTTAAAAACTATCCTTTCCTTATGGGTCAGGGCGTGTGGATCGACAGCGAAACGCTTTCCGAAACTGACGAGGTAGGCGAGATACTTAAACACGGAAGCCTTTCGACAGGATTTATAGGACTTGCGGAAACGCTTGTGGCGCTTATAGGCAAACATCACGGCGAGAGCGAAGAAGCGCAGAAGCTCGGTATGGAAATAATAACGCATATGCGCGAAAAATGCGACAGGAAGGGCAAGGAAACGGGACTTAATTTCACGCTCTTAGCTACGCCTGCTGAGGGACTTTCGGGACGCTTTATCGCTATTGACAAAAAGCGCTACGGCATTATCCCCGGAATTACAGACAAGGATTTCTATACAAACTCGTTCCATATCCCCGTTTACTACAACATAAGCGCGTTTAAGAAAATAAAACTCGAAGCGCCGTATCATGCGCTCACAAACGGTGGTCACATAAGCTATATCGAGCTTGACGGAGATCCGCTCAAAAACCTTGACGCATTTGAAAAAATTGTACGCTTTATGAAAGAACAAGGTATCGGCTACGGCGCGATAAACCACCCTATCGACCGCGACCCATGCTGCGGATTTACGGGAATTATCGACGACGAATGTCCGCACTGTCACAGAAAGGACAGCGAAGTCGTTATCGACAGAGTTGAGCGTCCGAAGAGATTTATGGTGTAAATTCTGATGTTGTTTTTTTAAGACAATTGAAAGAAGGCTCGAAAAGGCGAAATAACCGATCAGCATAATTAAAAATATCGATAAGTAAGCAGGATCTTGGGAATAATATCTGCCGAACTTAAAAATAACAATTCACTGCCGCGCTTAGCGAGGATTTACGACCTTCAGCATAAGCGCGGTGTTGAATGTTGAAGGGAATTAGTAAAAAAACTATGGAAATTAGGATCGCGGGTACAGTGAGCGAGTCGATAGTTGACGGACCGGGACTAAGATATGTTGTGTTTACACAGGGCTGCCCGCATAACTGCGAGGGTTGTCAAAATCCCGAAACGCACGATTTTTCGGGCGGCAGGGTTGTTGATACAGACGATTTGTACAAAGAATGTACAGACGACCCTCTTCATGACGGCGTTACGTTTTCCGGCGGCGAACCGTTCTGTCAGGCTGAGGCGCTGTATCAGCTCGGTTTGAAACTGAAAAAACACGGACTTCATCTTATGTGTTACAGCGGGTGGACATTTGAAGAATTGATGAAAAAAGCCGAAAATGAGGAATATGTCGGAAAGCTGATGGCGATAACCGACATTCTTGTCGACGGAAGATTTGAAATAGAAAAGCGCTCGCTTTCTCTTAAATTCAGAGGCAGCGAAAACCAGCGGCTTATTGATGTACCAAAAAGTCTTGAAAACGGAAAAGCAATTGAGATAAATATCAGTTAAATCTATTCGGAGTATAACGTGAAAAAAATATTCAGCATAATTTTGGCGGTTTTTATGTGTCTTGTTTCACTGAGCGGCTGTTCGGACGACGGACTTGACGCGGTTTTTGCGTGTGACATTCCCGAAAACCCTAAAACGCTCGACCCCCAGCAAGTCGGCGATTCAAACTCGGCGCAGATAGTACTGAACGTATTTATGGGACTTATGAGATACGGCGCGGACGGTTCTATAGAATACGGAACAGTCGAAAACTATACCAAATCAGACGACGGTTTGATATATAATTTCAAGCTGCGCGAAGACGTCTACTGGACGAACTGTGAGGGGTTCAGCAGTCAATGCACGGCAAAAGACTATGTATTCGGATTTCGCAGGCTTTTTTCTCCAAATACAAAAGCTCCACGCGCAAACGAATATTTGTGCATTAAAAACGCTGAACAGCTTTTAAACGGGAAAACGGTAAGTGAAAAATCATTCGGCGTTAAAGCATTAAGCGATTTTGAGCTTGAAATAACACTCAGCGTTGATAATCCGAGATTTTTACAGCTTTTATGCGAAGCTCCCGCAATGCCCTGTAACGAAGAGTTTTTCGGCGAGACCCGCGGAAAATACGGACTTTCTGCGGAATGTACCCCCTCGAACGGCGCGTTTTATGTAAGACAATGGCATTTTGACCCGTACGCCTATACCGACGTAAATAACGTCATTCTGGCGAGAAACTCAAAAAATGCCGAGGCATTTGACGTATCGCCCTCCGCCGTTAAATTCTTTATCGAGGACAAAGAAGATTTTATCGGGGATTTTCTCAGCGGCGATACAAACTGTATAGCTGCCTCAAACGAAGAGAGATCTAAGTTTTCGGGAGCTTATAACTGCGAGGAATTTTCGAGTATTACTGTAGGACTTATGTTCAACGAAAATTATTCGCTGTTCAAAAATGCTGATTTCAGAAAGGCTCTTGCGTTTTCAATTCCTACAGATAAAATACTGCAAAACTTGAAAGATTTTGAAGCGGCAGACGGAATCGTCCCCAAAAGGACGACTGTTTCGGGGGAAAACTACCGCGAAAATGTCGGATCGTGCAAGACATTAGATTATGACGCGGGCGCTGCTTCGGAATATTTCAAAAATGCAAAAAACTCTATAGACACGACGCTTTTGCGCGGCGCAAGAATTATCACAAAAAGTACGGACGCATATAATGCCGCTCAATATATTATTCAGGAATGGCAGCGGCTCGGATTTTACTGTCAGCTCGAACAGCTCACCGAAAGCGAATTTATACGCAGGCTCTCTGCGGGGACATATGAAATAGCCGTATCTGAACTCACCGGAGGATACGACAGTCCCGAAGCATATCTTGAACAGATCTCTACGGCGCTTTTGGACGAAGAAGTGATCTCAATTCTTGACTATTCAAATTCTTCGGAAAGCGGAAGATCTCAGGCATATTTTACGGCTGAACAGATCCTTATAAATAACATTGCATTTATACCGCTCTACTATAAGAACCAATATTTTTTCACCTATGAAGAGATTTCGGGAATAATTTATAATCCTTTTACGAAAACGATTGATTTTTCGCATGGAAAGATGAAATAACAATCAGGTTTTCTCAACAGCCTGAGATTTGACTTTTTAATTCTGATAACAATATGATATTGATAGAACAAACGGCGGAGCGTTATTGCTTCGCCGTTTGCTTAAAGTATGCAGTTTATGTGCGATCCCCTCGCAGATATTAACTCACGTTCAATAACTTTATTAGACTGAAACAACTTGGTTTTTCACTTACATCCGCTCACTTGCCGCCTATAACCGCGCTCATCGCCGAAATTGTCGTTTTCATTACCTCAAGCGGCGGCTGATCCTTATCAGGAAGCACCGTAAAACGCGGTTTTCCTACAGTTTCTACGCGCATTCTTTTTCCGAGAACGCTCCCCGCCGCTGCAAGGCAATTTGCGTCTATCTCGGAAAGGAAAAACGTAAGCTCCTCGCCGACCTGTGTTATCTCGCTTATCTTACAGTCAGCCGCAAGATTTCTCAGCCTTGCCACTTCGATAAGCCCCACTACGCTTTCGGGCGGCTCGCCATAACGGTCGATAAGCTCGTCTGTCATATCGAGCGCGTCCTCTTCGGTTTTTACTCTTGCTATTTTCCTGTAACAATCTACCCGCTGTGACTGATTGGATATATAATCTTCGGGAATGAAAGCGTTTATACGGACATCTACAAGACACTCCGCCTTATGAACATTCTTTTCGCCGCGCTCTTCGCGCACTGCTTCATCAAGAAGCTGTAGGTACATATCATAGCCGATATTTAAAAGATGTCCGCTCTGAGATGAACCGAGAATGTTTCCCGCTCCGCGTATTTCGAGGTCGCGCAGAGCAATTCTGAAACCGCTTCCGAACTGGGTAAACTCGCGTATTGCTTCCAGACGGCGGTGAGATATTTCAGTGAGTATCTTTCCGGGCTTATAGGTGAAATAAGCATAAGCGCGCTTGTTTGTGCGTCCTACACGACCGCGAAGCTGATGAAGCTGCGCCAGACCCATATAGTCCGCGTCCTCAATAACAAGCGTGTTGACATTCGGCACATCAACGCCCGTTTCAATTATTGTCGTACATACAAGCACGTCAATTTCCCCGTCCAAAAGCCTGCGCCAGACTTCAAGAAGCTCGTTTTCGGGCATTCTTCCGTGTGCAACTCCAATCTTCGCTTCGGGAAGCATTGTCTGCAATTTATCGGCACAGCCGTAAATACTGTCAATGCGATTATGGATATAGTAGACCTGACCGCCGCGCCGAAGCTCTTTTTGAATTGCCGCGCAGATAACGCCCATATCGTGTTCAATAACGTAGCTTGAAACAGGCTGTCTGTCCTGAGGCGGCTCGTCAAGAACGCTCATATCGCGTATTCCGCTCATAGCCATATTAAGCGTGCGCGGAATGGGAGTTGCGGAAAGGGAAAGAATATCGACCCCTGTAAAGCTCTCCTTGAATTTATCTTTATGAGCAACGCCAAAGCGCTGTTCTTCGTCGATAATTACAAGTCCCAGATCTTTAAATTTCACGTCGTTCTGAACGATACGGTTCGTTCCGATAACAAAATCAATTCTCCCCGACGCAAGTCCTTTCAGTATCTCCTTTTGCTCTTTCGGAGTTTTATAACGGGACAATAATGCGATATTTATAGGAAATCCTTCCATTCGGGAGGTTGCGGTCTGATAATGCTGCCACGCGAGAACTGTCGTCGGAGCTAAGAGAGCGCACTGTTTTCCGCCTTCAATGCACTTAAATGCCGCTCTTAAAGCAACTTCTGTCTTTCCGAAACCTACGTCTCCGCACAAAAGCCGCTCCATAGGCTGTTCGCGCTGCATATCGGATTTTATTTCATCAATGCACCTGAGTTGTGAATTAGTTTCAATATACGGGAAATGCTGTTCAAAATCTTCCTGCATTTCGTCGTCCTCAGGAAACGCAAATCCTTTGCACTTCATTCTTGCGGAATAAAGCTCTATAAGCTCCGCCGCCATTTCTTTTACGGCGGCTTTCGCCTTTGCCTTTGATTTCTGCCACTGTTCCCCGCCTAATTTATTCAGCTTTACCGAAGAATTATCCCCCGCTCCGATATATCTCGAAACAAGGTCGAGCTGGGTTACGGGAACGTGAAGAACATCCGTTCCCGCGTATTTTATGCGGATATAATCCTTTGAAACGCCGCCCGCTTCTACCTTATGAACTCCGTCGAAAATGCCGATACCGTGAGCATAATGCACGACAAGATCTCCGACTGAAATATCTTCGAGCGAACGTATCTCCTCTCCTTTTTTCTTTTTCGGGAGCTTTCGTCTTGCCGCGTGAACGGGCGTATGTGTAAATACCGCGAGGTTTCCGTACTCAAAGCCTGCGGAAAGCGTTCCTTGCGTAATGATTATCTTTTTTTTGACAACATTTTCGGGAGCGGTGTAATATTCCGCGTCAAAGCCGTCCTCACGAAGATCTGCGGCAAGGTTCTGCGCGCCCTTTTGAGTTCCTGCAAAGATGAAACAGCATTTTTCCCCATCAATATAATGCCTCAGTCCGTCCTCAAGTATTTTATATTCTCCGCCCCAAGGCGAAGTCTGGACAGCGTTTATTATGTTTACAGAAACCCCAAGCTCCAATCCCCCGCCGCTCAGAAAACTATCAAAATATATTCTTGTCATCGACTTTATCATCTCAGTAAATTCGTTTTTGGACAGCATAAAGCGATCTATGCCCTTACAGAGCTTTCCGTCTTCAACAAGTATTTTCAAATCTTCCGTATGCTGGACAAAAGCCGCGCGAAAGCTCTCGCGGACAGCGCTGTTTTCACAGACAAATACGCTCTTTGCATAGTCGAAAACTGTCGTTTCATTGCTGTAGCAAAGCGGAAAATATTTGTCCTGACACAAAAGGTCCGCTCCCCCGCGAAGGCGGTCAACGTCATTTTCGAGATTTTTCTTTAGCTCTGCGGCATTTTTAGAACGCAGTTTTTTCATTATTGCTTCGATCTTATCGGCAAGCGCCTCGCTGCTGTCGAAAAGCGTTTCTTTTGCGGGAGATATTTCAATGCTTTCCAAAGTATTCGTTCGGCGCTGACTTTCAACCTCGAACTCGCAGAGGCTGTCAATTTCATCACCGAAAAACTCTATTCTTATAGGTAATTTACTGTTCGGTGAAAATACGTCAACTATACCGCCGCGCACTGAAAACTGTCCGCTGCCTTCGATCTGGTCGCACTTTGAATATCCTGCGGAGTAAAGCAGCGAAACAAGTTCATTTTTTTCGATCTCACCGCCTGATGAAAGCGTTATTGTATGTTTTTTAAGCTCGTCCTGAGGAATAGTGAACTGCGCGGCGGCAGACGAGGAACATACTGCCGCAAGGCATTTTCCGCTCTGCATTGCACAAAGCGTTTCTATGCGCTTGTGCTCGTATTCGAGCGAAGCCGCGTCAGCTCCCGTAAGATTTAAGTCTTTTTCGGGATATAAAAAAGCCGCTTCTTCTCCGAGCATCATATTGACATCTGAGATCAGCTTTACCGCGTCGCTCTCGCTCTCGGTTATTATAAGCGCGGGCAACGCAGCCGAGCGCTTTAAGATTGCCGCTATAAAATATGCCTTATGGATATGTGAAACGCCCGTAACCAGCGCGGGCAGAGCATTTTCACCCTGTATATAGCTCAACAGCCGCTCGAAATCCTTATTTTGTTCAGCCGCATTTACAAAAAAGTTCATATAAGCCTCGTGTTTCTTCAGGAGTTGAATTTATTCATTGCCTCGTCAATTTTTCCGTTTACCATAAGTTCAATTGACGAAACGGCGTTTTCAAAGCACTTTTCGAGAGCTTCGCCGTCCTCTTTCTTAAAACGCCCCAACACCCAATCCGCAAGATTATAGTCGGGGTGCGGCTTTGCGCCTACTCCCATTTTTATTCGCGGAAACATATCGCTTCCCGAAAGGTAAATTATGCTCTTTATGCCGTTATGACCGCCGTCGCTTCCCTTTCGGCGTATCCTCAAATGACCCGGTTCGAGCGAAATGTCGTCAAACACGATTATAACCCGTTCCGGCGGGATCTTGTAAAACTGCATTGCCTCTGTAACGGCTTCGCCGCTATTGTTCATAAAAGTGTGCGGCTTCATTATAAGGCAGCGCCTGCCCGAAATTACCGCGTCGCAGGTCAGCGACTTAAACCGCACTTTTTTGCAGCTCAGCTTGTACTTCTCGCAAAGCGCGTCTATTGTCATAAAACCTATGTTATGGCGGGTGTTTTCATACTCCGTTCCGGGATTTCCAAGTCCGCAGATTATATATTCCACCGCGCCCTGAGGCTCTTTTTTTTCGCTTTCGAGTTTATTGAAAATATCGAATATCGACATATTTTCTCCTTTTCCTCACGACTAAACCCGCCCGAATTGCTCCGAGCGGGGGTAGTTATTTTGCCGAATATTATCAGATTTTATCAGGCAATGCGGATGATTTTACAGTCTTTAGCCAACGGATGAGTTTCAAGAACGGGTTTGACAAGTTTTTCCATCTTTTTAAATGAATCTCCGTAGAAGTAAAGCGCGGTAAATTCGTTATGCTCGCGCCAGCTTCTGAGCACACCGTTTTCACCTAAAGCGTTTTCAAGCTTTTCTATAAGGTCGTTTATGTCGTTGTTTTCATAGACTTCTTCAGGCAAATCAACGCTAAGATAAATCCCCATTCCCTTGTAACTTCCCACAGGGATTTTTTTACCGCCGTCAACTTCAAGCTCGGAGCCTTTCGCAATATTAAGGTGGTTGATATAGCCTTTGAATCGCTCGAATGCGTCATCATCGCCCGAAAACTCTATGTCGATATCACAGGACTTTATCTCGCCGTTTTTCTCCATTAAAGTCCCGCCGCCCGTGATTTCGCCGAGATTGTGCTCCTTCAAAGCCTTGTCAATCATATCTTCAAGCGGGAAACGATGTTTCGGCTGGAGTTTTTCGTTTAAATGCAGAACGATAAGCATTTTTGCTCCTTATACGATGTCGTTTGAATCGAACGGGTCACCGCATTCGGGGCAGAATTTCGGCGGATTTGCGGGGTCTTGCGGCTCCCAGCCGCACTTATCGCACTTGAACAGCGGAACTCCCGCAGGCTTCGGCTTTCCACAGTCCATACAGAACTTTCCTTTGTTCTGCGCTCCGCAGGAACAAGTCCAGAAGTTTCCGTCAGCAGGCTTCGGCTTTCCGCAGGACGCGCAGAATTTTCCAGTGTTCCCCGTTGCTCCGCACGAGCAAGTCCAGCCCGCGTTATTGTTCTGCTGCTGAGCATTTGACTGTTGGTTCTGCTGCTGAGCAGCCATAGCGACCATATTCTGCGGGGTAATACCGTTTGCCTGCTGTGCCATATTCATTCCCATAAAGCCCATCATTGCTCCGCCCGAATTGCCCGCGGCAATTTTCATAGCTTCGCTTTGCGACATAGCATAATTCGCTGCCATCATACCCGGATCGCGCATAGCTGCGGTTTTCTGGAACTGCTGAAGCAGATCCTTGTCCTCCTCAGACATGGACGGCGAGTTCATACTGAATGAGCTTACGGTTATACCGCGAAGGTCGCCCCACTTCTTGCTTAAAATTTCGTTCAGCGCGTCGCATATTTCAAGCGTGTGCGTCGGAAGCTGGCTCGGTCTTACGCCGGTGTCTGAAATTTTGCCGAGAGCGGGCTGAAGCGCGGTGACAATTTCGCTTTTAAGCATACTGTCGAGGTTTTTCTTGTCATATCTGTCGGAAAAGTTTCCGCAGACGTTTGTATAAAACAAAATGGGGTTTGAAATTCTGTAGGAATATTCGCCGTTGCAGCGAAGCGAAATATCGATATCGAGGTTTGCTTTCGTATCCACCACTCTGAAAGGAATGGGCGTCGCCGTTCCGTAAAGATTGTTCATTATTTCCTTTGTATTTATATAGTAAACTCTCTGGTCGGTAGACTGCTGACCGCCAAACGAAAAACGCTTTCCGATTTCTTTAAATGTCGCGGCAATGGAGTCTCCGAGATTTCCGTAAAAAATGCTCGGCTGAGTCGAAGAATCATAAACAAACTCTCCAGGCTCTGCGCAGACCTCTGCTACCTTTCCGCTTTCAACGATAAGAACGCACTGTCCCTCGTTTACGTTTATTATCGAGCCGTTTGAGATAACGTTGTCCGAACCTTTTTTGTTCGAGCTTTTTCCTCCGACCTTTTTATAGCCGCGCACAGCGAGCGTAGAGCCGTCTATCGCGTCGCAATAGAAATAATCTCTCCAGCTGTCCGCCAAAACTCCCGAAAGAGCGCCTATTCCTGCTTGAAGTAAACCCATTTTAAAACTCTCCTTTTCAAATGTATTAAAATAATCAAGCTATTTTTATTATACAACGAAATTGCAATAAAGTCAAGCAAAATTAAACAATATTTCGGGATTTTTAAAAAAATTTACCGCCATGCCCAGCATGGCGGCTTTTCAATATCAACCGTAGACAGAAACATCAAAGACCTTTGCCGTTATCGACAGAGCCATTATCTCATATTCAGACCAGCTCTGCCTGCGCGAAGCGGATTTTGCGAACATAACATAGCCCCAGAAAGCTCCTCCGCGGTTTATGCGGTAGAATATTGCGGAATTTACGTCCTTTTTCTTCAGGCACGCCGAAACATCGGCGCATTTCCCGTCAAGTTTATAAAGTCCGTCAAGGACAAGAAGATTGTCCTTATTGAAAAGCTTGCCGAAATCCTCTTCCGGCTTAAAGTAAGCGATCTTTTCTATATCGGACTTCACACATTCGGGCGTCCACTGAAACGCCGTCGTGAAATTCTCGAACACCACTAATATCTCGCTCAGTTCAAACGCCTTTCCTATCTCGGAAAAGATTATCTCGTTATTACAGGAATGAAGCGTAAGATAGTTGTCCACAAGTCTGTGCATAACGGCAATCTTGTCGTTTACGAAATCACTTGACGGAGCGCTTTCGGGAACATCTGACGCGTCGCCGATATATCTGCGGTGAAGTTCGGGAGTATAGATTATATAGCGGTTCTTTCCCTTTTCTTTTGCAATATACAACATTTTGTCGCAGATCGAATAGACTGTCTGAAAATCGTTTCCATAATCGGGAAAAGCGCATACGCCCATAGAACACGTCACGTTCAAAGCGCGAGGGTCATTCTTAAATCTCCACTCGACGGTCGCTCTGATACTTCTGAGCATATTTCTGAGTTCCGTCTGATTTCTTATGGACTCGGTAACGATAAGTATCTCGTCTCCGCCCATTCTCCCGACAATTCCCCGTCCCGCGACCTTTTCGTTTATTATCTTTGTAAACATCGTAAGAACTTCGTCTCCGACAATATGACCGAACGTATCGTTTACGTTCTTGAAATTATCGAGATCAAGCAGGATAAAATAGTTGTTTTTAAGACCGCGCGACATTATCCTCTCCGCCTGTTCTTTGACAGCGCGCTTATTGAGCATATCCAAAAACGCGTCTTTATCGTTTATGAGGTCGATGTTTACGTCCTTCATCTTATTTTTATTTTCTGTTTTTATACAGCCGATGACCTTTTTGCCCACGACCTTGCATTCGATTATGCAAAGCCCGCCTTTAAGCTCGTCTGTTTTTTCAATTTTGAGCTTTACTCTGAAACTTTTTTCGGCTGTCTGTATATTTTTCGTAAACTCGTCAAACTCGTCGAGATATTCGCTTGCGATATGTTCTCTTATCCTGCGTATACATTCTTCGTGCTTTCCGGCGGTGAGATAATGTTTTCGGGAATCGTTTACATAATACACCTCAAGCAGATCGTCTGCGCGGTCGTATTCCAAAAGGATATCCCCCAAAATGTCGAAAATAGCGGCGGTAATATTTTTCATCTCTTTTATCAGCCGCTCGTTGTCGAGAAGGCAGTTTACATCCGTAAACGCAATGTGTATATATATCTCTCCCGTATCTTTGCCCGCGAGCGCTTTCATCTCGGCGAGAAACGGCTTATATGTCCCGTTATCGTCGCGCACTCTCAGCACAACGGAAAACGGACCTTTTTGAAGCCTCTCTTTTGAATTTACAAGCAGAGGCAAATCGTCTTTATTTATTGCGTCCTCTATAGACGCGTTCATATCAAGACCCGTAAATTTCAAAAAGCCATAATCGGCGGCTTTAAGATAAAGATGTTCTGTTACTGTTATTTCCCCTAAAAAAGCTTTTTCCATACTAACCCCCATTTATATAAATCGTCAATATCCGCACAGCAGACCTTTGAAAAAGATCAATGTCAGCAAACGGCATAAAAGCCCATATTTAAAAGCATTTTATAATTTGCCGATACGCACGGAGTGAACGAAGAGAACGAATGTGCGAGGCATTGAAATCATATAATAATCACCCTGTGATTATTATATCATATCCGCAGGATATGATATAATTTGCCGATACGCACGGAGTGAGCGAAGCGAACGAATGTGCGAGGCATTGAAATCATATAATAATCACCCTGTGATTATTATATCTCAAAAAATATTTTTTGTCAATAAAACACATAGCCATATTTGTTTTTTTGTAAAATATTACAAATTCATAACAAATAGATTGTATAATAATCTTCATCTTTTCAACAATCCTCGGCTCGAATGTTGAACATTTGCTGAAAATATACAATGTACGGTAAAAATTAAATTACAAACCTCTTTAAAAAAATGCTCTTGACTATTTTATGATTTTATGATAGAATATAATTGAACCGATTTTAATGAAGGAGTGTTTTAAAATGTCTGTCTATGTAAAAGAAACTGCCGATCGCTGTCTCGGATGTAAGGTACCGATGTGTTCAAAGGGCTGTCCCGTGCATACCGCTATTCCGCAGGTAATCAGCCTTTTTAAAGAAAACAGGCTCCGTGAGGCAGGCAAAATATTATTTGATAACAACCCCATGTCCCTCGTCTGCTCGATCGTATGCGATTATGACCAACAGTGCAGAGGAAACTGCGTTCTGGGCAAAAAGGGAGTTCCTGTAAACTTCAATGCTATCGAAAAGTTCGTTTCTGACGCTTATTTCGACAGCATGACTATTGATAAAAAGCCGCCCAAAGGCAAAAAGATTGCCGTTATCGGAGGCGGTCCCGCGGGCATTACCGTGGCGTTTAAAATGATAGCGGAAGGATATGACGTGACTATTTTCGAGGCGCGCGACGGAATTGGCGGAGTATTGCGCTATGGTATCCCCGACTTCCGTCTTCCCCGCTCGATATGCGACCGTTATACAAAGAAACTGCTTGAAACGGGTGTAAAGATCCGCCCGAATACAACTATCGGCGGCGCGCTTGAAATAAGCGATTTGTTCAGAGACGGATATTCGGCAGTCTTCGCGGGTACGGGCGTTTGGCGTTCAAAAACGCTCGGAATAAAGGGAGAGAGCCTTCCGAACGTTCACTACAGCATGGATTATCTCGTAAATCCGAACGGATATAACCTCGGAGAAAGAGTGGCGATAATCGGCGTCGGAAACGCGGCAATGGACGTGGCGAGAGTTGCGCTGAGGCACGGCTCGACGAGCGTTACGCTTTATGCAAGAAGCAAACGCATTACCGCAAGTCCGCGCGAAGTTGAATACGCGACAATGGAAGGCGCGGAGATGATTTTCGGAAAAGAGATAGTTGAAATTACGGAAAAGGGTCCTGTGTTTAAAACGGCAATTCTTGACGAAAACAACAAAGTTATCGGTTATGAGGACGGTCTCGATCAGGTTGAGGTCGATTCGACGGTAATTTCCATCAGTAACGGTCCGAAAAACAAGCTAATCCTTACGACCGAGGGACTTCAGGCAAATGAACACGGTCTGCTTGTTACTGACGAAAACTGTATGACGACTGTTCCGGGAGTATTCGCGGCGGGCGACGTTGTTCAGGGCGCGCATACGGTCGTTCATGCCGTAGAAGAAGCAAAGAGAGCCGCAGAAGGTATGATGAAGTATCTTGAACAGAACTGAATACAAGCACATATCAGTTCATAACTCTTGGCGCAAAGTCTCCGAAACCGACAAAAGATACAGAAAGCAAAGGACATATTGAAATGAACGTTCCCGTAATAATTCCTACATTCAATCCGAAAGAAAAGATCATTGAAGTTATAGACGGTCTTAATAACAAAGGCTTTAAAAACATAATCATAATTGACGACGGAAGCAAGCCCGAATGTGCGAATATTTTCAGCGAGATTGAGAAAAAAAGCTGTTGTACGCTGCTGCGGCACGAAGTAAACCGCGGAAAAGGGCGCGGGCTTAAAACGGGATTTGAATATGTCATTAAAAACTTTCCCGACTGTGACGGCGTTGTGACGACCGATGACGACGGACAGCACACGCCCGACGATATTATGCGGTGCGCGGAAATTATGGCGCGGGACAAGGTAGCGGTTCTCGGCGCAAGAGATTTCTCTCAGGATAACGTTCCTCCGAAAAGCAAATTCGGAAACAATATGACCCGTATCGTTTTCAGAATTGTCTGCGGAATAAAGATTACAGACACCCAGACGGGGCTGAGAGCTATTCCGCTCGGCTATCTTGAACAGCTGTGCAAGATAAGCGGAGAACGGTTTGAATACGAAACGAATATGCTTCTTGAAATGAAAAAGCAGGGGCTTGAATTTAAAGAAGAAACGATCTCGACAATTTATTCGGACAACAACTCCGGAACGCACTTTAATCCCCTCACGGACTCGATAAAAATTTATGCGATAATTTTAAAATATGCGTTAAGCTCACTTATCTGCTCGCTTATCGACGTGGGGATATTCACGCTTGTAAACCTGCTTACGATCTCGTTTTTCGGCGAAAACGAGTCGCTGAGGGTTTTCGTGGCGACAGCTACGGCAAGAGTTGTTTCTTCGCTTACAAATTATTTTGTAAACCAGCGCGGCGTTTTCCAGTCAAAACAGTCCGTAAAGAAAAGCATTGTAAAGTATTATATACTCGCGGTCATTCAGCTTGTCGTATCGTTCTTGCTGGTAAACGGGGTCTCAATGCTGTTCGGCGTGGAGAGCAGCGGCTGGCAGACGCTTATTAAAGCGGTTATCGATACTATTTTGTTCTTTTTCAGCTTTTCTATTCAGAGAGACTGGGTGTATAAGTAAATCCCGAACACAAGCAAAACAGTGCGCCAAAAAGCGCACTGTTGTTTTATGCGGAATTAAACGGCGAGGTCGGGGCTTTGGGGCAGCTTTACGCAAAACCTCGTTATTTCATTTTCGCTTTGAGCAATAATTTTTCCGCCGTGAAGCTCGGTTATCTGCTTTGCAATTGCAAGTCCCAAACCCGCGCCGCCGCTTTGTGTCGCGCGGGAGCTGTCAAGCCTGAAAAACTGCTCGAAAATTCTGTCAAGTTTGTCGGAAGGAATTGTCGCGCCGCTGTTTGAAAAGAATATGTAGACAAAATTGTCGTCCGTAATGACGCGTATTTCTATCTCGGAATTTTCATAGCCGTAATTTACCGCGTTTCTCAGAATGTTGTCAAACACCCGCGAGAGCTTGTCGGGGTCGCATCTGAGCATTATCTTTTTTTCAGTATACAGCTTTGCGGTGAGTTCTTTTTTTGCAAATACAGGTTCAAACTCATTTAAAAGCTGTTCGAGCATAAGATTAAGATTTATCGTTTGAAACTCAAGCGTCAGTTTTGACAGGTTGAACCGCGTTATCTCAAAAAACTCATTTACAAGCTCTTCTAACCTTTCCGCTTTTTCAAGTGCGATCTGTGTATATTTTTCGCGCGTTTGGGGAGAAATGTCCGTTTCGTCCTTTAAAAGCGAAAGATATCCTATAACGCTTGTAAGCGGTGTTTTAAGGTCATGGGCAAGATAAACAACAAGGTCGTTTTTGCGCTGTTCGGCGTCTTTTGCCTGAGCGGCGCTTTTTATTGAACGTTCACGGACAGAATTAAGCTCGTCCTGTATTCCTTTAAGTTCGTCCGAAAGATGAACGGGTTTTGAGTCTGGGTCGGCAAGCTTTTCAGCCTCAAACGTTATTTCATTAAGATATTTCAGCGCGCGCCTTAAAATGATGTAAAAAATCACTATCCATCCTGCTAAGATAACGGTAGGAATTATCCAATTTATATTGTTTTCAACAAATTGAAGAGGTTTGTACAGAGGTTCATTACCATGCCATATAAAGCTTCTGCAAACAGCGTAAGATAATTGCAGAAGAATTATAACGGCGACCGCCCACGCTATCATTAAAAGCGCGCTCGTAGTCATAAGTTTTCGCGCAATAGAGCTGTATTTCAGTTTTTTCTTATTCAATCGTATAGCCAACTCCCCACACGGTTT
This sequence comes from uncultured Clostridia bacterium, assembly GCA_947629335.1. GTDB lineage: Bacteria > Bacillota > Clostridia > Oscillospirales > Ruminococcaceae > CAG-115. The sequence goes on from CANRDI010000006.1 coordinate 77,389, forward strand.
TAATAAATTTCGGGTTTCTCGGCGGTTCGTGAAGTTTTTCACGAAGCCGCGCTATATGCGCCATAACGGTGTTGTTTGCATTTATAAACTTTTCGCCCCATACGTTTTCAAAAAGCTCCTCGGAAGAAACGACCGCTCCCCTGTTAAGACACAGATAAAGCAGAAGCGAAAATTCAATAGGAGTAAGAGAAATCTGCTCGCCGAAAAGAGTACATTTATGCGCGGATTTGCTTATCACAAGCCCGCGTATATCTATTTCGTCCGAAACAGGCTCAGGCTCTGCGGAGTTATAGCGCTTGTACCTGCGAAGCTGTGTTCTTACGCGGGCAGTCACTTCGAGAGGATTAAAAGGTTTTGTTATATAATCGTCCGCACCGATAGTAAGACCGAGTATTTTATCGCTGTCCTCAACTTTTGCGGTGAGCATAATTATCGGAAAGAAATGCTTTTCGCGGATAGTTTTAACAAGTGAAAATCCGTCTGTATCTGGAAGCATAACATCTAAGACCGCAAGGTCTATCTGCTCGTTTTCCACGCATTTTATCGCGTTGCTGCCGTTATAGAATTTTCTTACTTCACAGCCGTCGTTTTCAAGATAAAGCGCTATAAGATCGGCAATCTCTTTTTCATCATCAACCACAAGAATTTTCGGCGGTTTTTTCTCTTCTGTCATATATTTTCCCCATTTTTTTGTAAAGTAATTTTTATTATGCTGATTTTATTATAGCGCAATTTATTTTTTTAGTCAAGACAATGTGATAATTTGTCACAAATTTGTAAGAAATCGGTTGTTTAAAAACAACGACCCGTCTATATACCTGTGTTATCAAAAATGGGGATATTATACATTTTATGAATAATCTCCGAAAAGATATTTTTCGACCGAATAAACTGCGCTTGCGCCGTCGGCTGCCGCGGTTATTACCTGACGCAAGGGTTTTGTGCGGACGTCGCCTGCCGCGAAGATACCTCTTGCAGACGTAATACAGTCCTCTTTCGCAGCGACATATCCGCCTGGCGAAAGCTGGGCAATGCCCTTTAATAGCGAACTTTCAGGAGTTGTTCCGACGGCAATGAAAATTCCGTCTGTTCTTATAAGTTCAGTTTTTCCGTCATGAGCGATCTTTATCTGTTCCGCCCTGTCGCCGCCGATTATTTCCAATATCTCAGCATTCAGCACGACAGTTATATTATTCTTTGACCTTATGCGCTCCTGCAAAGCCTTGTTGGCTCTGAAGCTGTCCCTCCTGTGGACAAGAAATACTTTTTTTGCAACATCAGAAAGATACTCCGCCTCGCCAAGCGCCGTATCTCCCCCGCCTATTACGGCGACTGTCCTGTCCTTATAAAATGCGCCGTCGCATATTGCGCAATATGAAACGCCCTTTCCCGAAAACTCGGTCTCACCTTTTACATTAAGCATTTTATGTTTTGCGCCTGCGGCATAAATTATTGTTTTAGATAAAATTTCCTTATCCGAAACGACAAGCCTATATCCGTTCGTATCAGGAATTATCTCTTTAAGCTCGCCGTTATAGAACTCAGTTCCAAGCTCAACGGCATGGTTTCTAAACTTCTCGCCGAGGTCAAAACCGTTTTCTCCGTAAAGTCCGAGATAATTATCCACACATTCGCTTTCGGAGATCTGACCTGTACCTTGATATTCCTTTTCTACAACAATGAAATCAAGTGTGGCTCTTTTCGCATAAACAGCTGCCGAAAGTCCCGCAGGACCGCTTCCGACAATAACCGTATCATAAATTTTATTTTCGTTCATTATTTTCCTCCACACCGCGCCAAAAGGCGCGGCACAAAAGTTTTTTGAAAGGGGAGTTTGAGGGGAAAACTTTTTTTCAAAAAAGTTTTCCCCTCAAATATTACGCGAACTGCCGACATTGGAGGGGAAACTTTTTGAAAAAAGTTTCCCCTCCAAGCCTCCCCTTTAAAAACTTTTGTACTTCCGCCTATGCGTTATTTAAGTTTTTTGAAAAGGGAGCTTGAGGGGAAAACTTTTTTTCAAAAAAGTTTTCCCCTCAAATATCACGCGAACGCCAAAATTTCACATCATATTTTCAATTGCCGAAGAATACTCTGACTTATTTGCCGCTCCGACAATTCTTCCTGTCTCTTCGCCGTTCTTGAAAAAAACAATTGTGGGAACTGCCCCGACAACATATTTCCTCGCAAGTTTTGCGTCAAGATTTACATTTATTTTAGCGAGCTTTATCTTGTCGCCGTAATCCTCCTCGATCTCCGCAAGAACCGGCGATACCCTTTTACAAGGTCCGCAGGTATCCGAATAAAAATCCGCGAGAACTATTCCCTTTGCTTTGAGTACTTCGCTGTCAAAATTTTCATTATCAACACTTATCGACATATTATCACCTTTAAAAATACGGCGTTTGCCGTTATTGAAAATTATTCTTATCTGAGAAATATTTTTCTCGGCTTTATCTTTTCCCACACAAACGGCTGTATTCTTAAACAAAGTCATTCTCATATATTTCAAAAAATGCTCCGCAAATAATTCTACCCGTTCTATTTTAAGCTATAAAACTGCCGCATTTTTTTCCTCAATTATTTATTTCTAATTTTTTGACACGAAAAATTTTTTAACACAAAAAACTCAAGTTCTTCTGACGAAATTCTGCTAAATCTGATGTCAACTGACGTCAATTTTTATCAAGCTCCGCGTCGGTTTTCGGAAGTCTTCGGTAAAGCGTAAACCACATTGTTAGGAAACATGCAAGTCCCCCGATAACATTTGAAACAGGCTCGGCGGTAAATACTCCGTCCTCGCCCATTCCAAGTCTCGGAAGTATTATGGTAAGAGGAACTACAATAATTGCCTTTCGGAGAAGAGAGAAAAATATCGCTCGTTTTGTACAACCCAAAGCGGTAAATGATGACTGTCCCGTGAACTGCAATGCCATAAAGCAAAATCCGAAGAAATATATTCCGAGTGCATGAGAAGCCGCGTCTATCATCTCCTTATCCGAGGTGAATATCGAAACAATAACATGCGGCAGCGTCAGCACAAGTATCCATGCCGCGACCGTATAAATTACTCCCACACATGCCATAAAAAATATGCCCTTTCTTACGCGCGTAAACTTTTTCGCGCCGTAATTATAGCTTATAACAGGCTGTGAACCGCCCGTGAGCGACTGTATCGGAAGTGTGAAAATGTCGCGGACAGAATTTATTACCGTCATTATCCCTACATAAAGGTCTCCGCCAAACTCATGCAGAGTGGCTGTACATACCGCCTGTACCATACAGTTCGTTCCCTGAACGATAAATCCCGAAAGTCCGAGCGATGTAATTTTCCCTATCGTCGCAGCATTTGGTATGAGATTTTGCTTTTTGATATGATAGAGCGTTCTTTTTCCGAAAAAGAAAGATACCGCCCAAATTGCAGACGCCGCCTGACTTATGACAGTAGCAAGCGCCGCGCCCTCGATCCCAAGTCCGAAGACAAAGATGAAAAGCGGGTCAAGTACAAGGTTCATTGCTGCGCCGATAAAAATAGTCAACATTCCCGTGCGCGGAAATCCCTGAGCATTTATAAAACCATTCAGTCCTGTAGAAAGCATTGAAAAAGTCGTTCCGAGCAGATATATTTTAAGATAGCGGTCAGCAAAAACATAAGAACCGTCGCTCGCTCCGAAAAGATACAGAACGGGTTTTCGGAATATCATACAAAAAGCGCAGATAATAAACGAACTTACCGTAAGAAGCATAAACGACTGTCCGAGAATATGCTCGGCTTTTTTTTGGTCGCGTGCGCCGCGCGCTATTGAAAACAAGGGAGTTCCGCCTTGACCGAAAAGGTTTGTAAACGCCGCAATAAGACTTGTCAGCGGGAAAGCAAGTCCTATCCCTGTAAGCGCCATATTTCCTATTTCGGGAAGATGTCCTATATAGATCCTGTCTACAACATTATAAAGTAACTGTACAAGCTGGGCGAACAGAAGCGGCACAGACTGTGCCAAGATATTTTTCCACACAGCACCCTGTGAGAAATCATTTTTCATTTTTTAGTCACCTTGATTTTTCCGTAAAATATAAAAAACAATGATCCGTCGAAAATTACGGACAATCCGCTTTTAAAATATCAGAATAAATTCTTATAATATTGTAGCACATCTGACAGGATATGTCAAGCGCGAACCTCAGATTTTATAATATTCCGCGGCATTATGTCTGTTTTAATGCGGTCAATATCGGAACTATAGCGGCGCAATTTCCTGATTTTTCGCACATTTCAGACAACTTTTTCATATTATGGTGAGGATAGCAATATCCGAATAACCATGAAAGGCAGAGGAAAAATGAACAACAATGAAAACAAAAATAAAAGCGACCGCAAACTGCCGATAATCATATTTCTTATAGCAGCGGTAATTCTGCTCGGAATTACCGTTGGATATCTCAGCATAAGAAAACTGTCCGATTATCCCGGAGGCATAGGTTTTACGATAGATTCCGTAAATAAGGACAAAAATGACGTCAATGAGCAAAATGTCACTATACCCGGAATAACTGCCATGCATATAAAATCGGGAGAAGACAGATTAGTTACGGGACTTTACAATCCTGTTGAAAACAGCGGGTTATATTACCTTACATTTGAGCTGAGTGCAATTATTGACGGGAAAAGCGAGCTTTTATACTCTTCGGGACTTGTAGAACCGGGAAACGGTATCTATGAAATAAAGCTGAACAAAACATTTGAAAAAGGAACTTATAATGCCGTTGTGCATATACAGCCATATCGCATGGACAAAGAACGTACTCCGACTAACAACGCGGATATTATAGTGGTAATAATTGCAGAATAAAAAGGAGGGCTATGACGATCCTTATGAAAAAAATAAAATGGACAATATTTTTGATCGCCGCCGTGCTTATGTTTATTACCGCTCATTTCGCCGTATTTTCGGCAGCAGAAATTACTACTGAAGGCAGCCGCACCGTCAGCATAGATTATAACGCGGAAGTTTCATATAAAGTGACTATTCCCGCAAGCGTTATTTTTTCAAAAGAAGAAATGACGGCTGAAAGAGCCTTACAGGCAAGCGACGTTGTGCTGAATGAAGGAGAATATCTCAATATTTATGTCGAAAGTATGAACGGTTTTAAAATGGTAAACGAAAGCGGTTTTATAGAATATGATATGAAAGTAAACGGACAGAAAATGTCGGGTCAGGAAAGTATAAAAATACTTTCTGTTGCCGCAGGAGAAAAATCAGGCTGGGCTGTACTAAACTTCAGCACAAATCTTTCAAATGAAAACATAAGATTTGCAGGAAATTATTCCGATACCCTTACATTTACAGTTCAGATAGCATAGCTGTCAGTGTACAGTTTACAGTGTATAGTGCAAAGTTAAGGTATCCGTTGCGCGGATAATATTTAATTGTTTTAAGTTAATAGAATTAGGCTTGAACCCAAGTGAGTTCAAGCCTATGCGTTCTAATTCCGAAACAATCTGATAAAATCCGCAAAGCGGATACCTATTACTGTTTACTGTGTACTATAACTTCTTTTCCTATACTTAAGGATACCACAAAGTTACTTAATCGATTTTCCCGACAAATCGGTAGAAGATCTCGATTTCCTGTGTTCTACTGCCGTTCTCATCGTTCTCCGCTTGATGAACCACGATCTTGTCGATCAACTCGTTCAGCAGCGGCGCGGTGAGCTCCGTCAGTTCGGTGTACTTGCGGATAAGCGACAGCCATTTTTCTGCTCCGTCGGCATCCTGCGCCGATTTATCAAGCTTGGCTTGAAGTTCCTGCGTTTTGTTTTCAAGCTGCGTTTGTTCCTCTTGGTACTTCGCCGAGAGCATTGCGAAGTTGCGTTCGGTTATGGCTTCCTTTGCTCTGTCCTCGTACATCTTAGCGAACAAGTTATCCAACTCCTGCAGACGCTTTTCGATTTTCAACAGTTCCTTTTTGGCGCTTGCGTTTTCCTTTGCCCACTGCTTATCGCCGCATTTCAGCAACCGTTGAAGAAGCTCGCCATCGTTCTTTTCGTGCGCTTGAGATATCCAATATTGCAGTCTGCCGAGTACAACGGCGTATATCACATCATACCGAATATAGTGGCTCGAGCATTTATCCTTGCCGTATTCGCTATAGTTCGTACACATATAATATTGTCTTTCCCTTGACCTTGCGGTTGCATTTCTGCGCATATACCGCAATACCCGACCGCAGTCGGCGCACTTCAGAAGTCCCGCGAAAATTTGCGTTTCACCGCTTTTTTTAGGACGTTTTCGGCTTTCAATATGAGCGTGAGCCCGATCCCAGACATCCTTTGAAATAATAGGCTCGTGAGTATTTTCTACGGTATACCACTCGTCTTTTGGTCTGAGTACCTTTTTCTTATTCCTGAATGATATAGCGGTCTGCTTGTTGTGAACGCTGTTCCCGATGTACACTTCGCTTGAGAGGATCGCTTTGACAATAGCCGTTGACCATTGATGCCGTTTGTTTTCCGGCTGACCCTCGAAAACGTGAGCGAACGTTCCGTACTTTTGATAGTTCAGCCACGCGGGAGTCGGGATATGCTCATCGTCAAGCGTATGGCGGATTTTGGATGCTCCAACCCCGTGCGCGGCGAGATCGAATATCTTTTCAACTATCCACCGCGCGTCCTCATCGGGAATGATTTTTCCCTTGATTTCGGGATGCCATTTGTAGCCTATCGGAGCGCATGGACTATAATACGCTCCGTTCAAAAAACGCGTTTTCATTGCCGCTTTGACCTTTTTGCTCGTCTGCCGTGCGTGCATTTCGTTGAGTATGTTCAGGAACGGCGCGATCTCGCTTTCGCCTTTCTCGCTGTCCACGCCGTCGCTGACCGCGATATATCTCACGCCCTTTGACGGGAAGTAAATGTCGGTATATTGCCCCGTGAGAACATAATTTCTGCCGAGCCTTGACAGGTCTTTTGTGATAACGCAGTTGATTTTTCCGTCCTCGATATCATCGATCATGCGCTGAAAGCTCGGTCTGTCGAAATTTGTGCCGCTCCAGCCGTCGTCAACATACTCTCCGATAATGTTGAGATTTTGTTCTCTGCAATATTGAGTAAGCATATCACGCTGTGTGGATATGCTGCCGCTCTCGCCTTTCAGTTCGTCGTCGCGGCTAAGCCTCAGATAAAGTGCCGTGTTATATTGTTGTTTCATTAAATTAACCTCCTCGTTCCGAAACAACCCGCATTACAACACATTGCTTTCAACAACACTATACCATAATGCGGGCGTAATGTCCAGCGGTTTTTTGAGAAAATTATCCCGCTGCTTGGGTGCGTTTCTCGTACCTGATCGCGCTTTCCACAAGGTCAAGAGCCGTCACCTTTGTTTCGGCAAAGTGTTCCTTGATTTTGATCCTCGTCTTGCCGCTGATGTAATATAACACGTTATCTATCACTGAAAATCCGTCTTTCACGGGTGTCGAATTTTCGATTCTTGCCTCGGCTCGTCTGCTGAAAAATAGCAGACAGGACTTAAAAAATATTTTCATTCTGTTAAATTGGGTCATATATCATCCTCCATAAAATCATAATCGTCTACTGTATATTTGTCAACAATTGTATCATCCGTGCTGCCCGTTGCGGATAATTTTTGCTCCGTGAACTCCCGATTATTTCTCGCGATCAAGTCATCAAGATTTATTTTTCCGCGCGTTCTGCGGACATTTCGGATCGCTTCTTTTCGATATTCCTCCATGATTTCGGGAGGAATATTTGCCAGCTCCGATAGTATCATGATGATCATCTCGACTTCGACAGCGTAACGGAAAAGCCCCTTTGAGATTTTTGTAACGCCCGCTTCGCTGCCCTTGACAATCTCTCCGGCAAGCTCCTTTGCGATGATATTTTTCTGCTTGCCAAGTTCAAGATCGGAGACATATTTCTGAATTGCTGTCGCGATAAATTCAGAACGTGACCTTGAATGTTCCGCTGCATACTTGTCGCATAGCTGCAATGTTTCCTTGTCCAGACTGATACCTATTTTTTCTGCCATTGAACCTCCATTTCCTGCGGTATGACCTTTTTGTGTCACCGCATTTCCTATTGTTGTCGCGTTTACGGTGTTTTTTCTTTCGAAGTGACACCTATGTTTCATACTTTTGCTTTTCTTGACATCAAACTTCACCTCCTGCGAATGGCTCTACAATGCGGTCGGCTTTGCCGTCCGCTGTGATTGCAGCACCGCTGCTTTAACCTGCATCAGAATAATGCGCACCAATTTGCCCGAATTTGCCGTGAAATATCTGCGCTATCTGCTTGCAATTTGCTCTGAGAACCGCCATGCTCAAACTCGCGCAGAAACGGCTCAAATTTTGCTCCGAATCTGCTCGGCGAGGAGTTATTCTACTCTGCTGAAACCCTCTCTCAAATCGGCGGAAATCCGCCCAAACAGCCGTCACTATTTTGGGGCAGTGCCGTCACTCTCGCAACAGCCGTCACTATCTGTAATTCGCATAGGTAAAGCGTTTGTAAGGTGCGGAGTGACGGCAGTGACGGCTATTTCTACCCACAGTTGACAGCTGTCACTGCTGTCACTTTCACGGTCATATTTAAGAATTATAAACCGCTGTCCGCACGATCTTTTTATTTCAAAGGTCACGCCGAATGATTTCAGTTCGATTCCGTGCTGAACCAGATTTTGAGTGATCTTATTTGACGGAATCTCAACGCCGAATTGCATTTTCAACTCGCCGACAAGCATTGTAGCCGAGCCTTTGAAATGTTTTTTCTCCAACATGAAATCGTGTATCATGAAAGAAAAATTATCGCGCGGCTTAGGCATTATTTTTTCCTCGGCAATCCAACGAGAGCCTTCGCGTTTCAAGTGCAGTTCCAGATTTTCGATATCGCGACCTACGCAATACAGAATAACTTCGCCGCTGCCTCGCTGCTTTTCAATCATCACCATACTCCCGTCAACGCAGCCGCTAATTCCTGTCGTTCCGGATATCATGTTGAACGGATCGCTGTCGCGGCACTTGCGGGTATGATGAACCAACAAGATCGCGATTCGCAGTTTGTCCGCGAGATTTTTCAGCACGGAAAGTTCTTTATAGTCGGAAGCGTAACTTGTATCATCGCCCGAACGGATTTTCTGCAAAGTATCGATGATGATTATTTTCAGATCCGGGTGCTGTAACTTGAAGTTCTCGATCTGCTTTTCGAGAACACCACCGAGCGTTCCTGCCATAATAGCAAAGTGAAGATTCTCACTCGGCTCGCTTGTGAGTTCGAACAGTCTGTTCTGTATTCGAGTGTAGCTGTCCTCCAAGCAAAGGTAGAGCGCGGTGCCGCGTTTGGTTTCCCGTCCGAGTACCTTTTCTCCTTTCGCAATGCTGAGAGCCATATCCAGCGCAAGCCACGACTTTCCGACTTTTGGCGATCCCGCCAAGATGAACAGTCCCGTTGAGATCATTCCGTCAACACAGAATTCAATCGGCTTGAGCGGTGTGGTCATAAGTTGTTCGCAGTTTACTGTTTTGAGTTCGTTCAATAACTTGCCCTCCTTTTAGATGTTAATTGGTGGTTAATAAAAATATATTAACATAGTTTTGCCAAAAATAAATATGGAATGAAACTCGGCATTTTTCGCAAAGTTTCATTCCGGACATTTATATTTATTTGATAGATGGATTTTTATTCTAACATATTTCTTTTTATGGCTATCCCTTTTAATCATCAACCGTAAACGCCATCATAGAAATTATAAGACGGTCAAATAAAGAAGTAAAGTTACGTCTGCTAAAACGAAAGCAAAATTCTGCAAGATAAGAGGAAAGATTTTTTTGAGGAAGCCCATGATAAGTTCCAAGAATAAATGCTTTCGCATTACTAATCATAATATGCAGCCAATGCAGAGCTTCACCTTTTGGAGTATATTTTACAGGCTCGTGAACAAAATCAGTCAGTGCAGGTCCAAAACTACGATAGCCATCACTTTTAATCGTACTGCCTTTTGCAATGTGTTTAACCGCAAATTCTTTCACTGACTTTTGTTTGATATCTTTTGTTGTTTTCATTTTCAAATATAGGGGACTTCCTTTGTTATCCAACGATAAAGCGACAAAAACCTTTGCTTTTTCGGTTCCCCTTCCGCGCTTCTTACCTACCGTTGGTCCTCCGAAAAAAGCATCATCAAACTCAATAATACCCTTCAGCTGATGAGTATCATCTCGATTTTCCATAGCTTTTCTGATGCGTGAAAGCATATACCATGCTGTTTTGTAGGTGACACTAATCTGGTATTGTAACTGCAATGCTGAAATTCCTCTTTTGTCATTAGAAACTAAGTACATTGCCATAAACCATTTTGTCAATGGAGCATGTGTGCGGTGCATAATGGTTCCCGCCGTCACACTTGCTTGATATCGGCAGTTTGTACATTGATAACGACCGTTTGACATAGTATACGCATGTTTACATCCACATTTTGGACATACAAAACCTTGCGGCCAACGCATTTGAAATAAATACTCTCTGCATTTTTCTTCTGTTCCAAATCTCTCAAGAAATTCTTGTAGTGAGATTTTTCTCTTTTTTGCCATTTTCTCTTCCCCTTTTTTTCTTTATTATACTATTTTTGATAGGTTTTGTAAAGATGATTTAAATAGGTTTTGTAAAGATGATTTAAATAGGTTTTGTAAAGATGATTTAAATAGGTTTTGTAAAGATGATTTAAAGGGATAGCCATATTTCTTTTTATATGTCAATAGTGCAAATTGCTTAAAACGGATATATTGTTTTTGTGCACATTGTCAGTTCACTTAAGAAACTTCTTGGGAAGGTATTGACCAGCGCTCGGTTAGCTTTATCAAGAACGGTAACTGTGATTTACCTAATCCTGCCACCATTGCAGATGTGTTCGGGGTAACGCTAGATTACATAACAAAGCGATTCGACGACCGCGTCGATACGATCAAAAATCCGGCTGAAATTGACTTTCTTATTTTAGAGCGGTTTAAGAGTCTTTCAAATCCTGAAAAGAAAGGTTATTGAAACATCTTAAACTTGACAGATCATTGAAGATCAACAGTGGCGCATAAATACAATACTCCCTAAACCAATCTTGCTTTGAGAGGCTTTTTTGAAAAAAATGTCGATGCCATACGGCATCGACATAATTTACTTCACAAATTATAATATTGCTATAGCTTAAAAACAACTTAAGTGATAAGTTAATATATATTTTTGATCTTAACAATTGTATTATAGCGTATAACAACATCATACACCATGCCCTTATGCAACTTGGAGAACACTTCGTCAGTGCAATTTAAGGTGTGTGTAACCTTCTTGCCATTGTACACGAAATCAACCGTCTTATGCTCAAATGTTGCATAATTACTATTGTTAAATCGTGTGTAACTAAAGTTCAGCATTTCCCTCGAAGTTGTTCTTTTGTTTACAATTTTTACACGTCGGACATGCCCCTTATAGAATTTGCTGGAAATAAGGGGGATGAAAATAACCAGAATCACAACCCCGAGAAAAACCCAACCTATACATTCAGTCAACGTATCGTTGGCGAGTTGAACATTTGTATTATCGCTCACGAACTTTGCCAGCCTCCATATCCAAAATCTTATTCCATGCATTGAGGAAGAAGAGATCACCTTCCTCGTTGATTCCCAAATACCAACTTTGCGTGTACGAACTGTCGTTCCCGTTCCTTGGAGGATATGTAATATAAAAGCTTGCGCTGGCGACACATTCTCCTGAAGAACTCTCTTTTAAAGCTATGCTTAAATTGTACGTTTCAGAACCCTGCTGAAGCAAGTCCAATATAAGAGAGGTAAACAAAAACCCATTAGCTTTGTTATAACCTTTATTTACGATGTCGCTTTTTATATCGTGTATCTTGTTACCAGCAGCGTCATATTGGATAAATTCATTTACAGGCACATCAGTTGTATTTAAGTTACCTGTCATTGCATTAACCCAATCGAAATTGTATTTGCTTTTTTTAAATATAGCAACGGTTTTATAGCTTCCTATAAGCCACTGACGCCCATCTGTAACATCCAAATAGGATATAGGGTAAATTTTTTCATCATATACAACAGACCCTAACGGATTATATGTTCCCGCTTTTCTTAAGATAAAATCATCTTTATCCAATTTCGTTGGGTTTTCCGATATTGAAGCATAACCCATATATTCATGGTTTTGATAATACGCATTTACATTACGGATATAGCCACAATTGGAACAACGATAACTAACTACTAATGATTCGCCTTCTGATTTTTGTTTTACCATATGATGGATATTTACATCATCGGGATCGTATTCTCCATACAAGCATGGCGTTTCAACATCTATCTTTAAGAACTTGTGTGGATCATACTTATCCATAATTCCATCTTCGTCACTGTCTCCCTTAGTTGGATTACTGGTAACATCAAATCGGAATTTAAAAACCATATCTTGAATAGGTGTTGAAAGAGGAATTGATGTATCTCTGTAAAGTTTTCCAACTTCATCGCCATCAGATAGTCCATCTTTATCTGTATCACGGTCGTTTGGATCAAGGAAAACTAACGTACCATTGGGCATAGGTACGCCCGATATCTCAATGTCATCCGGAACACCATCATGATCCGAATCAGAGAAATAATCAAAATTGAGTTGATTATTTGCTGAAAGTTTATCATAAATCTGCTCTAACCCAGCAGATGTTTTTACAATAAAAAATTCACCGCCAGTTTCTGTAGCATATCCCGCTAACGCATCACTATCCGCACCCGCGCCCAAAGCAACAGTATGTATCTTAATATCATTGTCTTTTGCTATCTTAATATTGGAGCTTGAAACATTGACATCACCATCAGACATTAAAATAATACTTTTATTGCCTACGGCTTCTTTAAGCTCGGCTAGTGCTATGCTGATTGCAGCATTTGCATTTGTACCACCATTGCTGTAGAATTTTGCTTTTTTTATCAGAAGATTTTTATCACTGGTCAGTGCACATATTTCCCTTGCGGAATAGTCAAAAGTAATGATACTTGTTTTATCCGTATCAAACATCGCATGCGCAAATTGTTGAACCGCCATATCTCGATAACATGTGGTTATATAATCAAGAATATTGAAGTGAGGATCATTGCTGCTCATACTTCCCGAACAATCAACACATATGGATGTAATGGATGGCAGTTTACTCGATAAATTTTCAAATCTTTCGTAAATTTTACGCCAATTATCAAACCACGCTTGCCTATTCACTACCATATACTTGCTAAAATGGGTAGTTACAACACTTACTGTCCCATTATCTGTGTCATATACGGTGTCAAGTTCATCAAACCTATTTTCTTCCTCATTATACCACAAAAAGAGCAGATTGTCAAATGGAATTTCACCGAGCTTATCCTTATCGATTTTGAAAGTAAGGGTAGCCTTGTCAAACTCGGAGGTTGTTTCGATCTCAAATGGCTCGCCGACAAGCCCTACAACGTCAGTGCAGAGAATGTCCGTATTCATAACGCTTTCGACAGAGGTGGTTCTGTTAATGTTGCCTGTACATTCCATATCAACAATAACCTCGGTTACGGCGCAGTCCTCGTTCTTTACCTTATGGGTAAATGTCTGCTGAATTTTCTCCTTGCTGTCGATAATACCATCACCGTCTGTATCCTGTACCAACGGATTTGTGCCAAGAACTATCTCGTCGCCATCGTCCAAGCCATCGCCGTCCGTATCAACAATCAGAGGATCTGTCCCATATATATTAACTTCATCGCCATCTGACAGACCATCACCATCCGTATCCGCTATATGGGGATTTGTTTTGTTTTCAAATTCTTTAATATTAGATAAACCGTCTTGGTCAAAATCCTCGTCACCATCGTTAATCCCATTGTCGTCAGTATCGACATTTATGGGATCGGTATTTGTGTCTGAGATTTCAAAGCTATCACTTAATCCATCGTGATCTGTATCCACGTTATTAGGATCAGTGCCGATATACTCCTCAAGAAAATCTAACAATCCATCACCGTCTGAATCAGGTAGTTTTTCCCAATTATCAATATCTTCATATAAATCTGGCAGCCCGTTCTCGTTTTCATCTTTCATGTACTGCCATTCGTCCTTGGGAATATTAAGCGGCTCGGCAACAGTCCCGACAAAATCCGCCACATTTGTGCTGTAATTTGCGTTAACATTCGGGCAGTCGAAAACAATGCTGTCAGCGATGATGACAACATTATTGAGATTGAGGTTCATCGCCTTGACCTCAACACTGCCGAACGGAGCGTACACCAAGCCGTTCAGATTAACATTGGTGCTGTCAATGACAATATCTCCGTACTTTGAGTAAATCACGGAGTCGTTTGTATTCTTAACCTCGCCGTTCAGCGTAACGTCTTTGAACGCTTTCAGAGCGGTGTTTATGTTTATATTTCCCGTAAGCTCCGCTTCACCGAGAATCTCGGTAGGCTCGCTGATGTTTATGTTAAGCTCGTCAAGAACATAGTCCTCGGTATGCTCCTCAACATTATTTCCAGAGAAGTACTTGGAATCGATCTTGTCAAAAATATAAATCATGTCAAGACCTGCGTTTTCGGTCTTAGTGCCGTTAATATTCATATTTCCGGCTGCTGAGATCGTACCGTTTGTTGCTACGTTTCCGTTCACGCCGAAGTTAGACGCGGTAGTAGTTATCGCACCCTCGGAAGATGAACCCGCAAACAGGGTGTAGGGGTAGCGCCCTAGTTCCTCTGCCATAGCGGGAATTGCGGGAAGCATGGTTATTGCCGTTGCCGCGGCTACAAAGCCGGATATAAGTCTTTTTGCCTTTCCTTTAAATTTTTCGTTCATGATATTTCCTCCACGTTTTTTGATTTGGAGCGATCGATCATCTCGATCGCTCCATGCCGTTGTAATAAGTACCCGCGAATTACCTGCGACGCTTCCAGAACCAGAAGATATCGAAATCACAGAGTATCATTCAAGTCACCTCCCGTTATAAAATGGAAATTGCCTATGCTTTTGTTATAGCATAGGCAATAAAATTTTTCAAGGTGTTTCCGGTGAACGGTAGCTATTTGGCGGTTTTCGGTAAATAAATCCCATTTTATGGAAATTATTTGCTAAAAATAATGTAATTCGTTTATATTATGTTTGGAATAATCAATTCAGCCTCAAAATGTGTGTCCGAGCACTTGTAAGTCAATGTACCGCCGTTTTTTTCGGCACATATTATAGCGTTTCCCGAACCGAAACCATGTTGTTCTTTATCTTGCTTATCGGTTTTCAAAATATTATTTTCAATCTCTACCTTGCGCAAGACTGTGTTCTTTATTATGAAGAACAAGTTCTCGCCGAGCAGCTTAACGGAGATCTCCACGGATTTCTTTTCAGAACTCTGCGCAGCAGTGAAGGCGTTGTCAAACAGGTTGTAAAATATTGTGCAAACATCTGTGTTATCCAAGCGTATCGAAGAAGGCAGCTTACCTATGATGTCAACCGAAACTTCGGAATGCTTATCCGCAACGTCCTTTAAAATCGCGCTTATAAGGTCATGCCCGATTTGCAATTCCGAACGTAATTCCAATATCGAAGCTCCGATCCTATTAAAATAGTTCTCCAATTCGTCAAACTTTTTCTTCTTGAGAAGAAGCCTCATACAATTCAAATGATTGTTTATATCGTGACGGAATTTTCGTGTTTCCTCCTCTTTTTGAAGTAACATCGTGTAATATTGCTCCTGACTTTTGACAAGCTTCTCGTTTATTTCCGAAATCCCTTTATAGTAATTCTTTGAAAAATAATTTGTCACCATAATAAATGCTGTCAAAATGAACACCGCGCTTCCCACACCAAGCGCAATAGCCATAGCTTTATCAGCTCCTTCGATTGTGTTATCATTAAGCTGAAAAATTGTCATGAACGACAACAGGGATATCTCCCCAAGAATAATAAGTATCAGATATGGCTTACCAACCTTTATCGGAATAATGTCGTTTTTCTTTGATGAAAGTTTTCTCGCTGCCAAGCAGATTACCGCAATTACTGCTATATTTAACGCGTTTATAGATAACCGTCCGAAGGTATCATCGATCACTCGTTCATATGTATCTCCGCTAATCGCAAGGAATACGGTCGCTGTCAGCATATCAAGCAAACTTATTCCAAAAAATCCGGTAAGGGTATATAATATTCTGTTTTCACCTTTCACTATGAGAATGGTGAGAACGATTCCGAGGTATGAATAGATCGGCACATAATCCTCAATTCCACTAACGACCGCCAGCACCAGAACCGCAGCAGAGCAAACGCTTATAATCACGGTTCTCTTTATAGGTTGTATTTCAAATTTAAACGCAAACAGCATTATCGGAATAAGTTTCATCAGTTCGACCGCATATCCGAGAAACGCTTGAAGCAATTTATTCATAACGTCCATTACATTATCCTCGCATACTTTCTGATATAGTCAAAAAATCCGTTTCTGAACGGAACAACATTTCTCCGCGATATGTCCAAAGGCTGTTTAAACCCTTTCATGACAACTTGTCCATCCTTTGAAATATCCGAAACATACAGGTATGATACAATAAATGATTTATGTATTTGATAAAAATGCTCGGAGCCGATCTGTTCCTTCCAATATTTAAGCGGCTTATCCGTATCATAAACTATTCCCGTTTTGCCATAGATATAAGTTCCATCGCCGTATGCTTCAAGATAAACAATATCGGTTAATTTAAGGTAGACAGTTTTCCCGTTTCTATCGGACAACAGGATATGTTCCGTATTCATTATTTCCTTTTTGGCTTCGGAAAACGCTTCGTTAAATTTTTCGCTGTCAAGAGGCTTGTCAAGGAATCGAAACGCCTTCACCTTAAAAGCGTCCGGCATGAATTCAGTGTGGCTTGTAAGAAAGATGATCATTCCGTCAAACCCGCGCTCGCGCAAAGTGAAAGCCGCGTTTATTCCGTTGATCCCTGTCATCTCGATATCCAAAAAAATCATATCGAATTCCAGTGGGGAGTTTAAAAGATCCTCACCGGAGATGTATTCGGATATCTCACACTGCTCGCTTTGTTCCTTGAGCTTCTTTACCACATCATCGACAAAGATCTGCTCGTCGTCGCATACTGCTATTTTGTATGTCATATTCAGTCCCCCTATCGTCTATATTTCTATTATATAGCATTTCTGGCTAAAATGCAATAGCGCGGATATACCGTTCACCGCGCAGATGCTACCATTTACCGAAACTTTCACGGAAGTCGGTTTAAATACAAAGAAAAGACCACGAGAGTTTTTTCGTGATCTTCTCTTTGTTATAAGCAATGCTGTTAAAATGCGGGTTCAGCTTGGTATCCTTAAATATGGTATACGTTCGTTTGCATACGTGAGGCAGTGAAACTTTGTTCACATACAATCCACAAAGCTGTAATACACGGTGATAGTTTGGGTAAACAACTTTCTGCCTTTGACCCTATCATTCACAACAACCTTGTCAATCAGGAGATTTTACAGCTCTTTGTCAAGCGTTTCAATTCGCTCATATTCGTCTGTGTTGTCAATAGACATGGTTTAAAAATGGAAAATTTTCTAATTAACTTTTAGCGCTCGCCAAAAGTTTCTCTTGCAATATTTCATGAAAAATGTCTGCATCATTTTATTATTGCTCCAACACAAAACTCTAACTCTGCTGATTGCAATTGAACTTTTCGGTCAGGAGAATTTTGACTGCAAAAATAAAAAGCTGCGAAGTAATGATGAATTTAAGAAATTATCATTTAAAGCTGTAAATGTCAGCTATGACAACTGCATGACAAATGAAGCTATTAAAGAAGCGTTAAAAAATGAGAACAAGTTGAATGCGCTTAAATCTGAGTTGGAAGGAAAAATACTCGGCGCTATTCATGACGCTGACTAACATATCAACAAAATTACCTGTGACTAAAATAAGTTATAATTAAAAGACCGTCCTGCCGACGGTTTTTTTATCATTTGATAAAATTTGTAATATACAGTGCTTCAGCTTATTGGGCTTATAAAACTGTGTCTAATCTGCGCCGTTTCAACGAGCTTTGTTTGTTTTCCGAGCGCATTATTTTAGTTCGTCCAAACCTTGGATAAGGCTCTTTTTCATAGGCTGCTAATACGAAAGCCTTTTTTCGAGAACTTGTTCAAGTTTTTTGAAATCACAGCAGCGATGGGTGAGTCTTTTACTTTTTTCGGGAGTTTCTGTAATCATTTTATATAATTTGTTTGCTTTTCGTGTAATGATTTCTATATTGTCATTGCACCAGTACAATTGATTGTTGAGTAAGTTTTTACGGAGCATTTCAGCTTTATTTTCATTTTTGTTTGGATTTACGTAAATTTGTTCAATTACACTTTTGTGTACTGGTATCATATTATTAAAATTGAGTGCGCCAATCAAGTTACCATTTTTATCAACAATTTTAGAAAAATCAACATCATTTTTCATATATTTATGCTTTTATTTTTGTCGATGTAGGCGGTATGCAGTATTCCTTATTATTAGTCATAACAATAATACCTACAAAAGGTCTGGTTTCTTTATGCTCTTGAGGTGAAACAGACATAACCTTATCATCGACTTTAGCCAAATCTCTTATTTATTTAATATCAACTGTATAAAACTTTAGACCACTTTTTTGCATTAAATTTTATTCCTTTCAAATTTGAAAGGGCTATGATTGTTCATAGCCCCTTCCTTTTAAAACTCCCACTCACAGTAGGGTCCACTGCTTTTAACAAAAACGAAAACCGTTTCCATACACGAGCATTTCTGCTCACTCATAGTATAGCATAATCTAAAGGTTTTGTCAAGTGTTTTCCATAAATTTCTCAAAATTGAAAAGAAAATGTGCTATATGTAGCACAATCAGTGTTTCGGCTTGTTTGGTTTATGGTTCTGCGTCTGGTCTATGCCGTTTTTGCGAGCTTCGTTTATTTTCCGAGCGCGTTCTTTAAGATCTTCAAGACCTTGAGAAAATGATTTGGAAGAAGATGTTTCGGTATGTATCTGACTTGATTTTATATTTGCAACTGTATTTTTAACAAGTTCATTTTGCGTTACATCAAATATTGACTTATTTTCAACCTTAGGCTTGAGCTCGGCATTTTCCTTTTCATTTACAATAATTGTTTTATTATTAGGGAGTTGTTTGTCGTAACTAACAAGAGCCTTGTAAAATTTTTTGTGTATTTTAGAATTGTATAAATGGTCTTTTATTCTTCCAAAAAAGTCCGAAACAGCTTGTCCAAACGTATAATGGGGTTTAGTTAGAACATCAACAAATTCATTTTGTCTATTTAATGATTTAAATCTGATAATTTTTATATTGCCTACATTTACCTCCGGTGGATCATATTTTGGGTGTTTATACAATATTTGTTGTTGCTCCCTCTCTTTGCTCAATGGTGTTATGGCTGCATATAATAGGGTATTGGGTGTATGACCTTTTGCAAAATCGTTTTCTATTTCCAAATTTCTTGAAAAAATAGATAACCCAAAATATTTATTATCAGCATTTCTATGTTTTTTCAGGACAAAATATATTGTTTTATTATCAGGTGCTTGTATTTTTAAAAGATAATCTCCCTTAATTTTTGAAAAGGGATTTGCGTTATTATTATATTTGAAAATGTTAATATTAGATTTTTTCAAAAAATCATTTAACAAGCTACTTAGATTTGCAACTGCACTTATTCTATCTGCAATACCGTGTAGTTTATAATTTTCGCTTGTTTCTATATCTTTTTGAGTAATCTCTCCGTTTAACACACTATTTAGTGCTTTGGAGGAATTGGAAAGCTCATTTATCTTTGAAACATCTCTAAGATATTGAAATCCACATAAATGAAAAAAGTTATCTTCAAAAAAACGTAAGTTAATACTGCTACTTTTATTTTTATAGCCCAAAACAATGGTATATTCATAATTCTTAAGTTTTTGAAACTGTAAAGCCGCATCGTATAATGTATCCATCAAATTACCTCACAATAAAAAAGCTCTGTATTAAACAGAGCTTTTTTGCATATTTTCTTTTTCGATATAAAATCTAGCCAATTTGTGGTTTGATATGCAAACCCCCCTGGGAGCTCCACGGATCACCGCATATTGGCGCGACCACCCGCTTCATCACTCAGCGCAACACTCCCGCTTTCGCTTCGTTGTCCGCTCGACAGCTCCTGCCGTCTGTCAAACAGTATTATCACTGTTTCTAGTATTATTATACGCGATTTATCTTCATTTGTCAACACTTTTTTGAAAAATATTTAAAATATTTCAAGATTGAAAAGAAAAATGGTGCTATATGTAGCACAATCAGTGTTTCGGCTTGTAAACCTCCTAAACAAAGAAAGGCTACGGAAACCCGTAGCCTTTAGAATAACTTCCACTTACGGTAGGACTCACCGCTCTTATGACTTCCACTCACAGTAGGACTCACTGCTCTTATGACTTCCACTTACGGTAGGACTCACCGCTCTTTACAGAAACGGAAACCGTTTCCATACGCGAGCATTTCTGCTCACTTAAAGTATAGCATATTCTAAAAAAATTGTCAAGAGATTTCCATAAATTATTTTCAAGTCTGATGTTCATTTGTCAATGATATGTTACACTATTCTCAAAAAAATTATAATGTTAATAACTAAGATTGAAATCAGCCGA